>CAWGDE010000035.1:0-6664 GCA_963821195.1 uncultured delta proteobacterium | reverse complement strand
GGCATGTACTTGATCGGCGAGTCGGGGAAGTAGCGTCCGGACGAGCAGCGCCTGCGCCAGCTCGCGCGCGATGGTGTCCTCGCGGTAGGGGTCGATCTCGAAGCTGCGGCCGAGCCCGATGAGCTGGTCGGGCGAGTCGGTGTGGTGGCGCGAGGCTCTGGTTCACGAACTGCGAGGCGATCACCGTGTGGGCGGCCTGTCGGCGTCGGCGGTCGCGATGTCAGTCGTCCTCGCCCGTGTTGATGACGATCCCGGCGCAGCGCGCAGATCTGGCGAGAGAAGTGCTGATCGCAGAGCGTCCGCTTCATGTTGATGTCGCGGAAGAGGATGCCGTACATCGCGTCGTTGAGGCAGCATGTCGAGCCGCTCCCACGCCGCGGTGAACGCAATCTCGGGCATGCAGAGGCCGGACGAGTAATTGGTCAGGTGGAGGTACCGGCCGAGGTGGCGCGACTCGTCGTCGAGCGCGCGCCCGCGATGATCCGGAAGTTCTCCTGGGTCGCGTACGTGCCGCCGTACCCCTCGGTGGTGGCGCCGTGCGGGACGTAGTCGAGGAGCGACTGCGCCGTCGAGCGGATCACCGCGATGATGTCGGCGCCGGCCTCCGCCGCGGCCCGCGCCTGCTCCACGTCGTCGTGGATGTTTCCGGTCGCGACGATGAGGTACTTGTGCGGGCGGGGTCCGACGCCGAGCTCCGCCTTGAACGCGTCGCGGGCGCGGACCCGCCGGAGGAGCTCGTCCGTCGCGGCGCGCGCGTCGCGCCGCATGTCCTCCAGCATCGCCCGCTCCTCGGCGGGCGGGAGCGGCTCCGGGCTCGCGGGGAGCGCCTGGAGCTTCTGGACCACGCCGAGGGGTCGGTCGCCCCGTGCCGCAGCGCCCACCCCGAGCCAGTAGCTCGCGCCGCGCGCGAGGAGCTTCCGCTCGTGCAGGGCGTCGATGGCCAGGTTCACGAGCGGGATGCCCCGCGGCCCGGCGTCGTGGAACCCGTGGAGCCGGAGCGCGGTCCGCTCGATGGAGACCGTCGTGTGGCGCCGGACGAACTCGAGCACCTTCCCGGAGATCTCGTCGGCGAGCGCGCGGCAACGGTCCGCCTGGGCCCGGTCGATGACGAGGTCGGGCACCACCCGGCCGTCCGGATCTTCATGCAGCATGGGTATTCCGGCGGGGGCGCGAGGGCAAGGTTCCGCCCGGGCCTGAGCGACCGCGCCGACCCCGACCTCGACCCCGACCTCGACCTCGACCCCGACCCCGACCTCGCCCGACCTCGACCTCGACCTCGACCTCGACCTCGACCTCGAACTCGACCTCGAACTCGGCCTCGGGCGCCCCGTCACCCGTCGAGGCGCACGCCCGTGCACTCCGTCCCGTCGCTCCCCTCGACGCGCACGCGAGCGATCTCCCCGCGGACGTCGGCGGCCGCCGGCCAGCGCACATCCGCGTACCCGCGCGCGGTGCCCCGCGCAGCGCCGTCCCGGACGCGCTCCACGACGACCTCGAGCGTCCGCCCGACCTGCGCGGCGAGGAAGCTCCGCCAGAGGCGGTCGGACAGGGAGCGGAGCTCGGCGACGCGCTCCCGGACGACGCCCGGCGGGACCGCGCCCGCCATGTCCGCCGCGGGCGTGCCCGCGCGCGGCGAGAACGGGAAGACGTGCAGGTACGCGATCGGCAGCGACGTCGCGAGCGCGACGGTCTCGCGGTGGTCGCGGTCGGTCTCGCCGGGGAAGCCCGCGATGAGATCCGTCCCGATGCAGGCGCCCGGCAGCGCGGCGGCGGCGTCCGCCACGGCGCGGCGGAAGGCGTCCGCGCTGCCCGGGCGCCCCATCGCGCGGAGGACCCGGTCCGACCCGCTCTGGACCGGGAGGTGGAGGTGGTCGCAGAGCGTCGCGGCGACCTCCGGTTCGCGGAGGGCGGCCGCCGGGAGCTCGTCCGGCTCGACGGACGAGAGCCGGAGCCGCCGCACCGCCCGGAGGCGGGCGGCGGCGCGCAGGAGGTCCGCGAGCGCGCGCGGCGGCGAGAGGTCGCGCCCCCATGCGCCCAGGTGCACGCCCGTGAGCACGACCTCCGCGTGGCGCTCGCCGAGCGCCGCGATCCGCGCGAGCGCGGCGTCGGGCGGGAGCGATCGCGACGGGCCGCGGGCCGCCGGGACGAGGCAGTAGGCGCAGCGGCAATCGCACCCGTCCTGCACCTTGAGGAACGGCCGCGTGTGACGGGCGGGGGCGGCCGCGACGGCGGGCCACGCCGGCGCGTCCGCGACCCGCGCGGCGCCGCCCTCCCCGGCGCGGAGGCGCTCGAGCAACGCGGGGATCGCGCCCTGCGCGCGCGGGGGGACCACGGCCGCGACGCCGGGGAGCGCGGCGAGGGTGCGGGGGCAGGTGGCCGCCCCGCACCCGGCCGCGACGATCCGCGCGTGCGGGTGCTCGCGCGCGGCGCGGCGGATCGCCTGCCGCGCGGCGGCGTCGGCGTCGGCCGTCACGGCGCAGGTGTTCACGACGACGAGGTCCGCAGCCTCGCCGTCGCGCGCGAGCGCGAGCGTGCCGCCGAGCCCGGCCGCGAGCGCGTCGGAGTCCGCGCGGCTCACGCGGCAGCCGAGGGCGACGACGCGGACCCGCGCGACGGCGCGCTCAGGCGATGCGGCCGCCACCCACCACCTCGTCGCCCGCGTAGAACACGGCCGCCTGCCCGGGCGCGACGCCGCGGACGGGCCGCGCGAGCCGGACCTCCGCGCCGGTCCCGCGCACCGTCACCGTCCCGTCCTCGCCCTCGTGGCGGTGGCGCACCCGGACGCGCACCTCCAGCGGCCCCTCCGGAGGCGCCCCCGCGACCCAGCTCGCCGCCTCCACCTCGAACCGGTCGCGCGACGCCTCCGCAGGCGTCCCCACCACGAC
The DNA here is from genome assembly GCA_963821195.1 of uncultured delta proteobacterium. Lineage (GTDB taxonomy): Bacteria > Myxococcota > Myxococcia > Myxococcales > Anaeromyxobacteraceae > Anaeromyxobacter. Next base: position 3,779 of record CAWGDE010000035.1, on the reverse strand, counting down.
CCGGGCCGCGTCCGGCTCGATCCGGACGACGTACCGAGGGTCGAGCCCGGCGACGCCGAGCCCGCGCCGCTGCCCCACCGTGAAGCGGTCGATCCCCCCGTGCCGGCCGAGGACCTCGCCGCCCGTCGAGACCACCTCGCCCGGCCGCACGCGCCCGGGGGCGCGGAGGGCGACGAAGTCGGCCGCGTCGCCGCGGGTCACGAAGCGAATCTCCTGCGACTCCGGCTTGTCCGCGTTCGCGAGCCCCGCGCGGGCGGCCGCGGCCCGCACCTCGGGCTTCGCCATGCCGCCGACCGGGAAGAGCACCTCGCGGAGCGCCTCCTGGCCCAGGCCGTAGAGGAAGTAGCTCTGGTCCTTCGCCGCATCGGCCGCGGCGAGGAGCGCGAAGCGATCGCACCGGCGCTCCACGCGGGCGTAGTGCCCCGTCGCGAGCCTCGCCCCGAGCGCGCGCGCGCGGGAGAGGAGCCAGTCGAACTTCACCTCGGTGTTGCACGCGACGCACGGGTTCGGGGTCCGGCCCGACACGTAGTCCTCGACGAACGGATCGATCACGCGCTCGCGGAAGCGGGCCTCGACGTTCGCGACGAAGAACGGGATCCCGAGTCGGCGCGCCGCCGCGCGTGCGTCCTCGAGGTCGTCGGGGGCGCAGCAGGACCGCCCGCGGGCGGGGTCGGAGTGATCGGTCACCCGCATCGACACGCCGATCACCTCGTGGCCCGCGGCGGCGAGGAGCGCCGCGGCGGCGGACGAGTCCACCCCTCCGGACATGGCGACGAGCACGCGCATCCGGTGGCGTTATCGCGCGGACGCTCCGGTCGGATCAACCCGCGCTGGCCGGGGCGGGCCCCGCGCCGAGCGCGCCGGGGCGATCGGCCGGGCGCACCGGGATCTCGAGGACGAACTTGGAGCCGGTGAAGTGCCGCGCGAGCCGCGCCGGCTGGGTCCGCGGCGGGCTCTCCACCCAGATCCGGCCGCCGTGCGCCTCGGCGATGCCGCGCGCGACCGGGAGGCCGAGCCCGGTGCCCGGCGCGCGCGCGTCCTCGCGCCCCTTGGACGCCGCGTGGTGGAGCGGCTCGAAGATGAGCTCCCCCTCGCCCGCGCGGATGCCGGGCCCCTGGTCGTACACGGTGAAGCGGAGCCGGGAGGGGTCGCGCGTCACCTCGACGAGCACCTCGCCGCCGTGAGGCGAGAACTTCACCGCGTTCTGCACGAGGTTCGCGAGCGCCTGGCGGAGCTTCCGGGGGTCGGCGATCACGGTCCCGCCGCCGCCGGGCGTCACCACGACGTGGAGGCGCGCCTCGCGGATCGCGTCCTTCAGCTCCGCGACGACCTCCTCCGCGAGCCGATCCGGGTCCACCTCCCCGTCCAGGATCGCCGCCTCGCCCGAGCGCAGGCTCGCGAAGTCGGCCAGGTTGTCGACGACGCGGATGAGCCGCCCCACGGACTGGGCCATCGCGTCGAGCACCCGCTGCTGCTGCGGCGACAGCGGGCCGAGCCGCCCCGCCTGGATCAGCTTGAGATAGCCGGCGAGCGGCGTGAGCGGCGTCGAGAGCTCGTGGGCGAGGTTGTGGACGAACGCGCTGCGGAGCCGGTCCAGCTCGGCGACCCGCGCGGAGGAACGCCGCTCCGCCGCGACCGCGCTCTCGAGGCGCGCCGCCATCGCCCCATTCAACGCGAGGAGCCGCTCGCGCTCGCCGTCCTCCGGGAGCACGTCCCGCTTCCCCCCGAGGTAGGCGCGCAACTCCTCCCCGAGCCGCCCGTCGTCGGCCGCGCGCTCGACGAAGCCGTCCGCACCGGCCGCGAGCGCGAGGTCGTGGTCCTCTCGCGAGTCGCCGAGCGCCACGAACGGGACGCGCGCCAGGGCGCCCTCGCGCTTGAGCCGCGCGGCGAGCTCGTACCCCTCGATGTCGGGCAGGTGCACGTCTGCGATGACGAGGTCGGGTGGGCGCGCGAGCGCGCGCGCGATGCCGTCGAGACCCGAGTCGGATGTGTCGACGGCGAAGCCCCGGGCCTCGAGGAGGGACCTCACCCGAGCCCGGGTCGTCTCGTCCCCCTCGATGCAGAGCACGCGGTGCGGCATGGCGGCGACCCGCCTGGATCATAAGCGCCGGTTCCGCGCGAGCCACCACGCGCGCAGCTCCGCCTCGAGCGCCGCGGGCGCGTTCAGCGACGGATCCTCCAGCACCCGGTCGAGCAGGTGCCGCAGAGCCTCGCCGACGTGGGGTCCCGGCCCGGCGCCGAGGATCGCCATGACCGCGCGCCCGTCGAAGGCGAGGTCCTGCGCGGACAGCGGCGGCGACGCGCCCTTCGCCGCGGCGACGGCCTTCGCGAGCTTCTGCACCTCGGCCCGCGCGGCGCGATCGCCCGCGGCGGCGGCCTCGGCCTCCGCGAGCGCGAGCTGGGCGTCGCTCCGCGCGGGGCCGACCCGCGAGAGCCAGCGCCGAACCTCCGCCGGAGACGCCGGCAAGGGCTCGGCGCCGGCGGCACGGCAGGCGTGCGCCCGGACGAGCGCCGCAGCCTCGTCCGACACGCGCCTGGGCTGCCGGAGCGCGACGAGGATCCGCTCGGTCTCGTCCGCCCCGAGCTCGTGGAGCAGCGCCGCGAACCGGAGCGCGGGATCACCGGGGACGCGGCGGAGGACCGCGACCGCGTGGTCGAGCGCGGCCGCCGTCCGCGCCGCGAGCGCCGGGAGCACGACGTCGAGGAGCCCGGTCTTCCGCATGAGCCCGAGGGCGCGGGCCGCGTCCGGCGCCACGACGAGCAGACCGAGCTCGTCCGAGACGCGCTCGACGGAGACCTTGCGGACGACGTCGAGGGCGCCGGGGATGGCGGCGCGCGTGCCCGGGTGCAGCCCGTACCCGAGCTGGGCCGCGAACCGGACGGCGCGCATCGCGCGCAGGCCGTCCTCGCCGAACCGGGCGGCGGGATCGCCGACCGCGCGGACGAGCCTGCGCGCCATGTCAGCCCGGCCCCCGAACGGATCGCGGAACTCCGGCGCGAGCGGATCCCAGGCGAGCGCGTTCATGGTGAAGTCGCGCCGCGCGAGGTCCGCCTCGAGATCGGTGTGGAACGTGACCGACTCGGGGCGGCGGCCGTCGACGTACGCGCCCTCGCCGCGAAAGGTGGTGACCTCGATGGCCTCGCCGCCGAGCACGACCGTGACGGTGCCGTGGTCGATGCCGGTCGGGATGACCTTGCGGAACAGCGCGGTGACCTGCTCGGGCGTCGCGGGGGTCGCGACGTCGAAGTCCGCGTCCCCGCGCGGGCGCCCGAGGAGGAGGTCCCGGACGGCGCCGCCGACGATCCACGAGCGGTGCCCCGCCGCGTCGAGCGTGCGGAGGGCCTTCTCGATCGGCTGCGGCAGTTCCGCGCGAGCGCGGGCGAGGGCGGCGGGGACCCGCATCGCTCAGTGGCGGAGCGGCTGCTCCTCCTGCGCGCGATCGAGGAGCCGGAAGTAGAGCCGCACGAGCGAGAGCCGCGCGGACCCGGGGAGCGCGGCCACCTCTGCGCGCGCGACCTCGAGCGGCTCCTTGCAGATCGTGAGGAGGGCGTGTCCGACCGCGTTCGCGTCCTCGCGCGCCATCGGCACGTCCGGGGCTGCGAACGCCTCGAGGATCACCGCGCGGTCGAACAGCGGGTGGTGCCCGCGCAGCCCCTGGGCGAGCAGCCCCGAGAGCCGGCCGGGAGCGAGGGTGACGAGCTTGTCCTTGTGCCTCTCCATCGCCCCCTCGGAACTGGTGACCCCGCCGTGACTCGAACACGGGACCTGCGGTTTAGGA
>CAWGDE010000034.1:0-59492 GCA_963821195.1 uncultured delta proteobacterium | reverse complement strand
CCCGGTCCCGCCCGCACGTGCAGCACGAACGCCGCCAGGCAGTACTCCGCGTACGGGCGCGAGACACCGGTCGGGCCGCTCTCGCCCGCCACGTCGAACGTCACCGGATCGCCGGACTCGTCGATCGACACGCGCACGGCGGTGTTGATCAGCGGGAAATAGCGCGCCGAGTAGCGAAAGGCCTCGCCCACCGTGCGCGCGCTCGACCCCATGTAGTCGATGACCTTGTATGCCCCGAGCGGGCAAGCCTCCGCGACGTGCAGCGACAGCACCGGATCGCCCGACAGCTCGTAGGCCTTGGCCCAGAGGGCGCCGACCTCGCGGTTCTGCAGGCGCGCATCCGGGTTCTCGAGCGTCTGCCGCTGGATTCCGGCGGTCCGCAGCATGGCCTCGGTGTCGATGCCGAGGCGCTCGCACGCCGCGATCAGCGCGCGGCTCGAGACCGTCAGCACCGTGCCGTCGCGGGGCCACATGAGCGCTCCAGGTACCTCATCGAGGTCCGAGTGGTCGACCTGAAGTATGGCATCCTCGACCAGCGCGAAGACATGCCGGTCTCGCTCGCGGTGCGGGGCGCGTACACGAAGACGCTGTACGTCGCTGACATGAACATGCACGCGGTCGGCGTCGACGTCTCGATCGGGCGTACCTTCTGGAAGATCCTCACGCCCTATCTGGGGCTCGGCAGCGATGCCGTGCTCGTGCGCGAGACCAGCGACGCCGTGGCTCTGAAGAGCGAAGCCGTTCTCGTCCCGCATGCGACGGCCGGCTTCGAGGCTCGCTACTGGCACGTCGCCATCGGCGCCGAAGCCCAGCTCTCCGCGGTCAACAGCTACCCAGGCACGAGTGTCGGCCGTGTTCTGAGCAGCGGGACGCCACAACCGTCGCCGCGCGCACGTGCAGCACGAGCACCGCCAGGTGGTACTCCGCGTACGGGCGCGAGTCCCGTGCGGGGAGGAGAGCGCTCGAGCCACGTTGGGTCGAAAATGGACGCTGGTTGTCGATATCGCTCGGCTTACATCCAACTACCTGAGCAAACACGGTTTTTTACGGCTTCCGCTCTCGTTCTCACTCCGAGTAGTAGTCGCGCGCCTGTCCCTCGTTCGTGCGACGCACGAACGAGGGACAGGCTGGCCCACCGCAGCCCCCGCCGGCCGGAGGACCGGCGCCAGACGCTCGCGGTGAGCCATCACGCCGATTCACTCGGAGGAAATCATGGGCGCGAAATCGAATCGCACGTTCCTCACTCTCGCCGCCGTCGCCGCGCTCTGCATCGCGCCGAACGCCGGGGCCATCTCCAGCTACTTCACCAACCAGTGCGCCGGGTGCCACACGCCGGCGGACGTGGGCTCGACCGCCAACACCTGCGCCGGCTGCCACGCCCACGGCACGCACCCCAGCTCCGCCAAGAGCAGCATCAACCTCACCGGGACGACGAGCGCCACCACCTATTCCCCTGGCCAGACGGTCAGCGTCACGATCAACGGTGGCTACCGCAGCGGCTGGGTCCGCGCGATCCTCTACGACCAGAACATGAACCAGCTGGCCATCAGCACCGGCCCCAACGGCATGGGGGGGGGCCCCTCCTTCCCGATCACGCTCTCCGCGCCGGCCCCGACGCTGGCCGGCAGCTACACCTGGAACGTCGCCTGGTACGGGAACCGCTACGACGCCGGCGGCGCGGCCTTCGGCGCCAGGTGGATGGACGATCCCAACAACCCCGACCACGGCTTCGAGATCGTGGCCACCAACGCCTTCGCCGTATCGGCGCCGACCGCACCGGCGATCGCCCTCTCGCCGGCGAGCCTCGACTTCGGCACCGTGACCATGGGCTCGGCGGCCTCGCTGCCGACCCAGCTCCGGAACACCGGCACCGCCAACCTCACGGTCACCGGCATCGCCCTCTGCACCAGCCCCCTCACCGAGCCGGAGTACTCCTGGTCCGCGCCGGCCCTGCCCTTCACGGTCGCGCCCGGAGCGGCCACCACCGTCACCGTGACGTTCACCCCGGCCGATCCCGACACCGACACCGGCTGCATCGCCTTCACCAGCAATGCCGCCAACGCCCCCACCGCCAACCTGGCGGTCAACGGCACCGGGGTGGCGCCGCCCACGCCGGTGGCCGACGTCAACCCGCTCTCGCTCGACTTCGGCGTGGTCACCGACGGCTCGAGCGCCACCCGCACCTTCGCCGTCGGAAACGTGGGCACCGCCCCGCTCACCGTCACCATCGCCAGCGGCGCCGGGACCAGCGCCGAGTTCAGCGCCACCCCGGCGTCCTTCACCGTGCCACCCGGCGGCAGCACCACCGTCACCGCCACCTACGCGCCCCTCGACGTGGGCGCCGACGGCGGCAGCTTCCTGGTCCAGACCAACGATCCCCTCCAGCCCTCCGTACCGGTCATCCTCACCGGCACCGGCGCGACGGCCCCGACGCCACACCTGACGCTCTCGCCGCCGAGCCTCGATCTGGGCGGCGTGACCGTGGGCGGTTCGGCGTCGCTGCCCGCCTCCGTCGAGAACACGGGGACGGCGCCGCTCACCGTCTCCGCCATCACCCGCTGCGCCGGGACGAGCGCCGAGTTCACCTGGTCGCCGGCGGCGCCCTTCACCGTGGCAGCGGGCGGCACGACGACCCTCAGCGTCACCTACACGCCCACCGCCGCCGGCGCCGACGGCGGCTGCCTCTCGCTGGCCAGCAACGATCCCGACAGCCCGGCCACCAGCCTGACGGTGGCGGCCAGCGGCATCGCGCCCTCGGCCCCACGGATCGTGGTCGCTCCCCAGTCGCTCTCCTTCGGGAGCGTCACCGTGGGTCTCTCCGCCGACCAGACCTTCACCGTCTCGAACTCCGGCAACGCGACGCTCACCGCCACGGTGACCCGCGCCGCCGGCACCTCCGCAGAGTTCACGGCCGCCCCGGCGAGCTTGAGCCTCGCCCCCGCCGCGAGCGCGCTGGTGACCGTCACGTACGCGCCCAGCGCCCCCGGGTCCGACTCCGGGTCGCTCGCGGTGGCGAGCAACAATCCGGCGACGCCCACCGTCGCGGTCGCCCTCTCCGGCACCGGCGTGTCCGCCCCCACCCCGTCGATCGCCCTCGATCCGCCGGCCGTCGACTTCGGGCCGGTGGTCACCGGAAGCACCGCCTCGGCGACGGTGGCGGTGCGGAACACGGGCAGCGCTGCGCTCGACGTCTCCGCCATCACCCGCTGCAGCGGGACGAGCACCGAGTTCGACTGGTCTCCCTCGGCGCCGTTCCAGGTGGCCGCGGGGAGCAGCGGCAGCCTGACCGTCACCTACATGCCCGCCGACCTCGGCGCCGACGGAGGCTGCCTCGCCTTCGCCAGCAACGACCCCGCGACGCCGATGATCAACCTGACCCTCGCCGGCAGCGGCGTGGCCCAGGCGGTCCCGGCCATCGCGCTCGTCCCGGACGCGCTCGACTTCGGCGTCGTCACGATCGGCGGCTCCGCCACGCGCACGAGCCAGGTGCGCAACACCGGAACCGCGACCCTGCACGTGTCGGCGGTGACCGCGTGCAGCGGCACCAGCCCGGAGTTCGGCTGGACGCCGGCCGGACCGTTCGACGTCGCGCCGGGCGGCGCGACCGCCCTGTCGGCGACCTACACTCCCGCCGACGTCGGCATGGACACCGGGTGCCTCGCGGTCGCCAGCGACAATCCGACGACCCCGTCGGCCAACCTGAACCTCGCCGGCACCGGCGCGGAGCCCCCGGTCGCCACCGGCGACGTCGACATCGACGAGCTCGAGGTGCCCGAGACGTGGACCAGGCTCACCCGGCCAATCGTGCCGCGGGCCGAGCTCCGCAACCGCAGCAGCGCCGAGGCGACCGCCACCGCGCGGCTCACGGCGGCGCTCGACGGGACCGCGATCTACGACCAGTCGATCGCCGTCACCATCCGCGCGCGCGAGGACGAGACGTTCGCGTTCCCGCCGCTCACGGTGCCGTCGGGGGGCAGGACCCTCCTCTGGAAGCTCGAGGTCGAGGATCAGGATCCCGACGTGGACACCGCCACTGCCAGGACCCGGCTGAGGGTGCGGAGCGGGGGCGATGAGCACGACGACGCCCTCGTCGGTCCGTCCACGACCGTCTCGGCGCTGAGCCAGCCCGCCGCTTCCACGCCGAGCGCCGGCTGCAGCGCGTTCGGCGCCCCGGACGGTCTCGCCCTGCTCTTCGCGCTCGGCGCGCTGCTGCTCGCGCCGGCGCGGCGCAGGCGATAGCGGCGCTCGGGCTGGCGCTCGCCTCCGGCGGGCGCCAGCCCACGGCCGTGCGCGTCGCTCCTGCCACCCGGCCTCCGACGGCGGCGATCCGAGCGGATGAGCCTGGATCGCCTACAGCACCCCGCCCAGCCCGACGCACGCCTCGGCTCCCGGACCGAGCTCGGGCGTGCCCGCCACCCACCCCGCCGTCTTCACGAGCACCTCGGCGAAAGCCGAGATCCGGCTCCCGCGCAGCCACGCGAGCTTGAGGCGCGCGAGGGCGCCGGGCTTCGCGGCGGTGTCGTCCCAGCGATCGTGGGCGGGCTGGAGCCAGAGCCCGACCGCCGGCGTCACCTCGAGTCGCGCCCCGCCAATCGTGCGCGCGAGGCGGACCCGCTCGAGCTCGATGCCCGGCAGCCAGAGGTGGTCCGACAGGTACAGGCGCGCCGCGGCGCGCCAGCTCGCGCCGGCGTCGCGTGCGTACAGGTCGAGGGTGACGGCCTGACCGAAGCTCGTCATCTGGTGCGCGAGGCCGGCGGTCATCCGCCAGTCCGCCGAGGCGAACGGCACGCCCCACCGGATCCCGAACATCGCCGGGTCCGCGAGGTTCAGGAGCGAGAGCCACTTCGCCTCGACGAGGAGCTCGCGCTCGGCCGGCGTCAGGTCCGTCGGCCTGCGGTACCGATCGATCCCGACGCCGGTGGGGTGCGGCCCCCTCGCCTCGTACGGCTCGTCCGGCCGCTGCAGGTCGTAGGCCCACGCGTCGCAGTCGTACCCGACGACGTCGCGCTTCGCCGGATCGGGCTCGCGGGCGTTGTCCCGGTTCGTCGTGTCCGTCGCGATGCTCGAGTCGCAGATCCACATGTACCGGATCACGCTCCCGCGCACCGCCGCGAGCGTGACGAGATCGCGGCGCCAGTCGGTGCGGTCGAAGAAGACGTCCGCGTCGATCGCCCGCGCCATCTCGATGTCGCCCTCCATCCCGGACGCGGACAGCCGCACCATGTCGGCCGGGTGATCGCGCTTCAGCGCGACGAGCTCCGCGTCCGTCACGTGGCTCACGTAGATCGACGACAGGTCGGCCCGGAGGTCGTAGATGTCGTTGCGGCTGTCGATGCCGTACTGCCCCAGGATCACCCGGTGGTACTCCTCGTGACTCCAGATCGTGAAGAACGGCAGCCGCCACTCGAGCGCGTTGGCGAGGACGATCGTGGCGAGCTCGAGCGTCCACCGCTTCGTGGCAGAGCTCCCGCAGCCGCTCCCCTCGCAGGCACGCTCGAAGGCGACGTCGATGGCCCAGTTCGTCGCGGTGTGGAGGTCGCGCGTGATCGCGCTCGCCTGGGCGAAGCTCGGCGCGCGGTATCCGTGCGCCGTGTTGTAGGGCACGTCGAGGAGCGGCAGCTCGAGCCGGAGCGGACCCGTCGCGGCCGTGGGCGCGGCGGCGTGTCCGGTCGCGGGCGCGGCGCCGAGGAGCGCGCCGAGCGCGGCCGCGAGGGCTCGGTTCATCTTGCCCGTCATGTACCACGAGGAACCGGGGTCGCGATGACGCCGTGAACGCCGAGCGGCGCGCCGCCGCGCGCGGCGCTATACTTGAGGGGTCGGCGAACGTCGCCGGCCTCCACGCCGCCGTGAGCGACACGGCGGGACCTCTCCCGCGGCACTCCCCTCGTCCCACGCCGAGTCGAACGTGCGCCCCCGGCGCGCGAGCGACGTGCGTGCGCGAACGCGAGGACGCCGACGAAAAGGAGCGAAATGACGAGCCTCGAGAACGGAATGCTGGTGCAGCACGCGTCCCTGGGCCTCGGGAAGATCGTGGCGGTCGAGCCCAAGGCCGTCCACGTCGTCTTCGCGACGCACGACGCCCGGTCCGCCACGAAGCTGCGGCTGCCCATGGCGCTGTCGTACCTCAGCCCCTCCACGGCCCCGAACGCCCGGCTCGCCGGCCTGTCGGGCTTCGCCCTCGACGAGAGGACGGGCCGCTACGAGCGCGCCGCCGTGTGGCTCTCGCACGCCGACGCGGTCGCGCGGTTCACCCATTCGTTCCCGCTCGCCTTCGCGGATCCGGCCTACGTCGCGGGCGAGAAGGGCCGAGGCGACCGCGCGTTCCGCTGGCGCCGCGCGCACCTGGCGTACGTCGAGGCCTTCGGCGAGGGACGGGGCGAGCGCCTCCTCGACGCAGGCGACGTCGCGGGCCTCGTCGAGCGGATGCTCAAGGTGGAACGGATCGTCCGGACCCTCCATCGGGACGCGGAGAAGACCTCGTTCGACGCCGGTTTCGCCAATCCCGTCGCCGCGCGCGGGTTCTTCGCCGCGCTGTTCGATCTCGTCGCGGCCGAAGGACCCGACCGGGCGAAGTTCGAGGCCCTCGCCACCGCAACCGCCGCGCTGGCGCCCGCCGCCGCGCCCGAGTCCCGCTGGCCCGCGATCACGCTTCTGCCGTTCGTCGCGCGGCCCGACGTGCACATGCTGCTGCGTCCGCACTTCGCATGCGACGTCTCGGAGCGGCTCGGCCTGGAGCTCGCCTACGATGCCGAGCCCAACTGGCACACGTACGTGTCCCTGCTGAAGGGCTGCGAGCAGCTGCTCGAGAAGCTCCGGCCGCTCGGCGCTCGCGACCACGTCGACGTCGAGGCGTTCATGCACGCGGCCACGGCGAAGCAGGCGCGCCCGAAGCCGCAGCCGCGCGCCCCGAGGGCGGCGTCGCCCCGCGGAGGGAAGGACGCGGAATAGCGGCGGCCCAGGCCGGCTGAAGCTCGGCCGCCGGTGACCGCGTACGGCCTCCGGGGTGGCACCCGAGAGAGATGACCCACCGAACCGCGCTCGCGCATCAGCCCGACGGACTGGAGCCGTCCTGCCGCGCCCACAGCCGTTGATCCTGCGCGGGTCGGGCGGCTCCCAACGACGGGAGCATCGTATGAAGCGGTATCTCGTGTCGGCGGCCCTCGGGACGTGTGTTCTCTCGCTGACGGCGTGTGGACCCGACAACCCCGCCAGCGCGGCGGGGAGGCAATCCGCGGCGCTGGAGTCGTCCGGCGGGGCGTACGTGCAGCGCAACCTCGTCTCGGACGGCGCCGTGCCGGCCGAGCACCTGGACCCGAACCTGGTCAACGCCTGGGGGATCACGCACCGCGGTGCGAGCCCGTGGTGGGTGTCGGACAACGGGGCGGGCGTCTCGACGCTGTACGACGGCGACGGGGTGGCGCAGTTCGGGACGCCTCCGCTCGTCGTCCGGGTCACCGGTGCGGGCGGCGCGCCAGCCGCTCCGACCGGCGTCGTCGGCAACACCGGGACGGGCTTCGTCGTCGCGAGCGGCGGCGCCCAGGGGCCCGCGGCCTTCATCTTCGCGAGCGAGGACGGAACGATCAGCGGCTGGAACCCGAACGTCCCTCCGCCGGTCGCCCCCGCCACGCGGTCCACGCAGACGGTCGTGATGGTGGACCACTCCTCGCCGGATCCCCTCGGCGGCGCCGTGTACAAGGGGCTCGCGATCGCGTCGACGGCCGCCGGAGACCGGCTCTACGCGACCGACTTCCGCGGCGGCGCGGTCGACGTCTTCGACGGTTCCTTCGCTCCCGTTCCGACCTCGGGCGGCTTCCGGGATCCGACCCTGCCGGCCGGGTACGCTCCCTTCGGGATCCGGGCGATCGGCGACACGGTCTACGTCACGTACGCCCTCCAGGACGCGACGAAGCACGACGACGTCGCCGGCGCGCACCACGGCTTCGTGAACGCGTTCACGGCGGATGGAATCCTCCTGCGCCGCGTCGCATCGCGAGGGAAGCTCGATTCGCCCTGGGGTCTCGCGATCGCTCCCGCCAGCGGGTTCGGCCGCTTCGGGGGAAAGCTCCTCGTCGGCAACTTCGGCGACGGACACATCGTCGCCTTCAGGGCCGCCGCACGTGTGAGCGACCGCGGGGACGACGGCGACGGGGACGACGACGGCGGCAGCGGCGGCGGCGCCTACCTCACCGGCAAGGGAGGGCGCATCACGATCGGCGGGCTCTGGGGGCTCGACTTCGGCAACGGCGCCGCCGCCGGGCCGACGAACGCGCTCTTCTTCGCCGCCGGGCCGAACGACGAGTCCGGCGGGCTGTTCGGCCGCATCGACTTCGTTCCCCGGAAGGACTGACCCGGCTCGCGCGTGGCCCGCGGCTCCGCCGAGAAGATCGGCGAGGCCGCGGGCTGCCGCTACGTCAGCGCGTCCCGACGCGCTGCGGGCTCGTACGCTCGCCGCTCCGAGACGAGCGCGCGCGCGGCACCGCTGTTCTCCACCTCCCGGAAGGGTGCCGACCTCGTAGGCGGGAGGACGGACCGAGCGAATGGGATTCTTCGGCGCACGCTCGCGCCGCGCCGGCGCCCGCGGGAATCCCGGCAGGTACGCGCTTGCATCCCCTCGTCCCATGAACCGGTGACACGGACTTCACTGACCGCGAAGTCCGATCACGTTCGCCCTCGTCGCCGGCTCGCACTCGTCCGTCCGCGAGCGGGCGTTCGCGCGCTGTCCCGCGAGCTCGGGACAGGTTCGCGCGCCCCGCGGCCCTTCTGGAACGAGCAGCTGCGCGGCGGAATGCGCAACGTGGACTCTCGCTGCTTCAACCATCCGCGCATCACGAGGTGAGGGGATCTCATGCTCGCAATCATGATCGCCGACGACCACGAGCTCGTGCGCCGTGGCGTGCGCGACGTCCTCGAGGCCCAGCCTGGCTGGAGCGTCTGCGGCGAGACGCACAGCGGCCGCGAGGCGGTCGGCATGGCGGCGTCCCTCCATCCCGGCGTCGCGGTCCTCGACATGAGCATGCCGGACCTCAACGGCATCGACACGACGCGCGAGGTCCGCAGGTCGTCGCCGTGCACCGAGGTCGTCCTCTTCACGATGCACCACTCCGAGGAGCTGGCGCGCGAGGCCTTCGGCGCGGGCGCGCTCGGGTACGTCCTCAAGACGGACGGCGTCGCCGAGCTCCTCGAGGCGGTGCGCTCCGCGGAGCGCCACGCCCGCTTCCTCAGCCCGCACCTCACGCGCGAGCGGCCGCCGGCGCTCCGGCGAGCCCCCTCCCCCGGCCTCCTCCCGCAGTGCTCCAGGCTCACGCCGCGCGAGCGCGAGATCGTCCAGCTGCTCGCCGAGGGGCGGTCGAACGCGTGCATCGCGCAGGCGCTCGGGCTCAGCATGAAGACCGTCGAGAACCACCGCTTCAACGTGATGCAGAAGCTGCAGGTGAGCTCGGTCGTCGAGCTCGTGCGCTGGGCCGTCCGGAACCGGCTCGTGGCGATGTAGTCCGACCTCGCGTGGGAGAGGCCTCGATGTTCTACCTCCTCCTCGTCTCCGGCGCGGCGCTCTTCGCCGCCGGCGCCGTCCTCGCCGCGCAGGCGCGCATCATCGAGGCGGGCCTCCCGATCCCGCGGGCCGCGCTCGGCCTCCTCGCCGCCTTCGCCGTCGCGCGAGGCGCGAGCGACTGGGCCGAGCTGGGGGCCGTCGTCGAGGCGCGCGGCGGCGGCGCCGAGACGGTCGCGACGCTCCACGTCGTGCTGCTCGCGACGTCGTTCGCGCTGCTGCTCGGGTTCGCGCTGGTTCTGCTCGGCCCGGACCGCAGGCGGTCGTCCGTCGTGCCGGCGATCGGGATCTCCGCGCTCGCCGCATGGGGGATCTCGCTGACGGCGCTGCTCCAGTCCGCCCACACGGTGGCGCCCCCCATGGTCGAGGTCTTCACCCGCTGGCTCCTCGGCCTGCCCGCCAGCGTCTGCGCCGCCATGACGCTCCTCGCGCTCGCCCGTTCCCTCGAGCTCGAGAGCTGGGTCGGGTCGCGCCTCGTCCGCGGCGCCGGGCTCGCCTTCCTGGTGCACGGGACGGCGGACGCGGTCGGCGGGCTCCCGGGCATCGTCCACGCCGCCTGGCCGCTCGCCGCGGGCGTGCTCGGCGGCGGGTTCGGGCTCGTGATCGGGATCGTCGAGACCGGGAGCGCCGCCGCGATGGCGGTCCTCCTCTCCGAGGCGTTCGTCTTCCAGACCTCGCAGCGGCTCCGGCGCGAGGAGTCGCACCTGCGCGACGACTTCATCGCGCTCATCGCGCACGAGCTCGGGAACCCCGTCGCGGCGCTCGAGCTCGCGGCGGAGCGGCTGGACATCAGCAGGCGGGGCGGCCGGGCCATCGACACGCGCCTCGCCGGCGACGTGAAGGCGTGTGCGCTCACGCTGCGCCGGATGATCACGGACCTGCTCGACACGTCCCGCATCCACGCTTGCGAGCTCGAGACCACACCCACCGTGATCGAGCTCCGTCCGGTCCTGGAGCGGGCCGCCCAGGTCGCGTCGGCCCACGACCCCGGACGGCCGCAGGTCACCCTCAGCTGTCCTGACGACCTGCCGCCGGTCGTCGCGGATCCCGCGCGCGTCGACCAGATCCTCGGCAACCTGCTCACCAACGCCACGAAGTACTCGGCCCCGGGGTCGCCGGTGGCCGTGGCGGTCGAGCCCGGCGACGGCAGGGTCACGCTCCAGGTCGCGAACGAGGGACCGTGCATCGATCCCGGCGAGGCGTCGCGGATCTTCTCCCGGCACTACCGCGCGCACGCCGCCACCCGCGGGACGGCGCGGGGGCTCGGGCTCGGCCTCTACGTGGCCCGCGCGCTCGTCGAGGCGCAGGGCGGCCGGATCTGGGTCGACAGCCGCGATCGGCGGACGGTCTTCTGCTTCACGCTGCCGACGCTCGCCGAGGCCCCTGGGGCGACGCTCGCCGTGGCCCCTTCGGCGGCGCTCGCCTCCGGAGACGATCGGTCCCTGGCCGTCCAGTGACGTCCGCCCGCCGCCGCGGGCCTCGCGTCACGGGACGAGCCAGCCGCCGTCCGCGACGACCCGCGTGCCCTCGGCCGCCGCGAACCGGACGACGTAGCCGCCCTTCGACGCGAAGCGCTGGCCCGGCGCCAGCCCGAGCCTCGGGTAGTACCCGTTGACGAGCCGGTGGCTCAGCATGACCTCGATCCGCTCGACGAGGTAGTCGCGGACGAAGCTGTCGAGCATGTGGCCGAGCGTCTCCGAGAGGATGACGCAGGCGAGGTACGTGTCCGTCTGGACGCGCTCGGCGACGATCGGGATGTGCCGCACCGTGAACCAGCCGAACGGGAAGCTCATCCGGACCTTCCGCAGGTCGGGCAGGTCGAACGGATAGGTCATCCGCGCCGCGCCGCGCCAGGCGGCGGGGACGGGAGCGCGCTCGAGGCCCCCCATGAGCCCGGAGACCCACACCGCGGCGCCAGCGGGGGGAGCGGGCAGCGCCGAGAGGTCCCGGGGCCGCAGCCAGAGGACCACCGCGTCGTGCTCCCCGGCACCCTCCAGCGCCGTCGCGAGCCCCGACCCTCCCGGGCCGGGCTCGAGGGAGCGCGTCGCCGTCTCGAGCCCCGCCGCGGCGGCCTCCGCCTGAAGCGCCTTCGCCGCGTCCACGCCGATGTCGCCCGCCCGGACCACCTGCACGAGGCGTCGCAGGCCGAGGCGCTCGCGATCGCGCGCGAGCTGCCGGGCGACGAGCTGCGCCTCCAGGAGCACGCCCTTCGAGAAGTAGATGGGGTAGAAGTCCTGCTCCGCCGTGACGGGCAGGTCCACGTTCGGGAGCAGACAGGGGACGGCGGAGCGCTCGCAGAAGCGGTGCACGGGGGCCCACGTGCTGCCTCCGATCCCGGAGATCACGGCGAGGACGGGCTCCGCGGCGAGCCGCTCCTGGAGCTGCCGCTCCCAGCCCTCGGGCGGCCCCGAGAGCTCCCAGACGTGCAGCTGCCACTTCCGGTTCACCCGGTACATGACGCCGCGGGTTCTTTCCGGCTGGATGGGCGGGCTGTCGCCGCGGTAGCCGGCGTTCTTGTCCGCGAAGAACTGCCGCAGCACGTCGAGCATGCCCTGGCGCGCCGTCGGATCGGCGTCCGGGGTGACGATGGTCGCGAAGTGCAGCGTGTCCGGGGTGACGCCTGGGACGGGGGCGCTCGTCAGCTTCTTGAGGTAAGCGATGAGCGACGCCATCGTCGCGTCGTCGAGCCTGTACCGCGGCATCAGGTAGCTCAGCCGGCGGCCCCGCGGATCCCTGCCCTCGCGGATCGCACGCGCGAGGGTCGCGTCGGTGTACGCGTCGCGGCGCGGGATGTAGCCCTGCACGTGGGGCAGGTTGACGTCCTCCACGTTCGTGACCCCGGGGCGGAAGAGGTAGCGCCCGATGATCGGCGGAATGACGCTCTGTCCTTCCCAGCTCCCGAGTCCGCTGCGCCGATGGCAGGTCGCGCACGCAGCCGCGGCCCCCTCGACCGAGATGCCGCCCTCTCGCTCCCCCCGCAGCGCGCGGCCCGAGGGGAGCACGCCGTCGCGGTACACCTGCTCGCCGGCGGTGGCCCGCGCGAGCTCGCCCCGCGCGGGCGTCGCCGCGAGCAGGAGGAGGGCGAGCGCCGCGTTCATGGGCGGACCGCGACCAGCTCGTGCAGCTCCCGCGCGAGCTCGTCGGCCGTCGCGAAGCCGTCGATGCGCACCCAGCGGCTTCCGTGCGCCGCGCGCAGGAACGTGACGGGCGTGTGGTCCATCTTGTCACCCCGGTACGCGTCGAAGGCGCGCTGGATCGCGACGCTCGCCTGGGTCGTCCCGGTGTAGTGGCGCCACTGCGGGCCGGCGTGGAACCGCTTCGCATACTCCGCGAGGCGCGCCGGCGTGTCCTGCTCCGGATCGATCGAGATCGAGATCATGTGCACGCGGTCGCGATCGCTGCCGAGCCTGTCCTGAAGCCGGGCGAAGGTCCCGCTCAGGACGGGACAGATGGTGGTGCACGTGGTGTAGACGAAGTCGAGCACCACCGGCCGTCCGTCGTCGATCTCGCCCGGGAATGACACGGTCTTCCCGTCGTCCCGCACGAGCTCGACCCGCGGCAGCGCGTAGTCCGCCGTCGAGCGCGTCGCGCGCTTCATGCCCTGCATCGCCTCGTGGCAGTGCGCGTGGGGATCGGCCGAGCTCTCAGCCGCCGCGTCGGCCGGGATCGCGACCGCCGCCGCCGTGACGACGAGCGACAGCGCGGCGGCGGACGGGATCTGCGTCCTTCTCATGGGTTCACCTCGGGGACAGCGGTTGACGGCACGGCTCTCGACGCCCGGCGGCGCGCTGCCTCAATCCGGCCTCTCGAACCGGGCGTCGGCGAGCTCGGGGTTCAGGGCCACGTGCTCCACGGTGATCCGCTCGGCGCCGGGAGCGCCCTCGATGGCGGTCTCCATGACGTGGGGGATCATCACGCCGCCGACGGAGCGGTACTCCTTCAGGTACGTGAAGACGGGCCGGAGCTTGCCGTCCATCCGCCGCGTGCCGTCGACCTTGACGTCGAGGAACGTCTGCGCGTCCACCCACACGTGGCGCACGTCGCCCCTGCAGGACGTCACCTCGATCTTGTACGCGTCGCGGCCGTCCACCGGCTCCGTGCCGAGGAGCCTCAGCCTGGACCCCTTGTCGGCCCAGTCGAGCAGCGGCCCGTCGAGATCCGCCTGCTGCGCGGCGGTCCTCAGCTCCTCCGCGTTGAACGGCTCGACCTCGCGCCGGCCGAGGAACGGCCGCAGCTTCGAGCCCTTCTTCCCGTCGTAGACCTGGACCGCGGCCTGCCCCTGGAACTTGAGCTCGAGCCGCGTCATGCGCGGCCGCTTCATCTCGAGCACGAAGGGCAGCACGACCTGCTTCTCGCCCCGCGCGTCGGGCCCGTGCGCGAGCGCCCTCCGCGCCTCCGCCCGGACCTCGCGCTCCGGCCGGGAGTAGGCCCTCGCGAGCTTCACGGGATCCCTGGGCTTGCCGGCCTCGAGCGTGCCGGACATCGACATCGACTCGATCCGGCGCCAGGCCTTCAGCCCACCGCGCGCCGCGGCGTTCTTCTCCGCGACCTCGTCGGCGGCGCGCTCCGACGCGGACCTCCAGCAGCCACCCGACGCGAGCGCGAGCGCCGCGACGACCGCGAACCCCGACGACGAACGGACTCTCGAGCTGCGGTTCACCATGTGGAAGCTCCTCCTAGTTCACGACGAGGCCTTCGGCGCGCAGGTTGCCGACGACGAGCGTCACGCGGCTCCCTCGCTTCACGAGCCTCCCGGGGTTTCCGAAGATCATGTAGTAGGTGCGGCGCGGCTCGAGCGGCGCGACCTGGCGCAGCTCCCCGATGTTCTCCATCGCCGGGATCGCGAGGGCGGTGCGGGTCGCCTCGTCGATGACGTACGGCCGCGCGGTGCGATCCGTGAGCACGGAGGCCAGCTCCGGATCCAGGACGCGGTAGTCGAAGCGGAGCATGAGGCCGGACGAGACCGGCCGGATCCCGACGATGTCGACGCCCCAGTTCCGCTGGAAGTACTTTCCGCGGCGCGCGTGCCACTCGGCCGCGTCTCGCGACGCGGTCCGTTCCCGCGGGGTGGCGGGAGCCCTCGTCACCTTCGCCACCCGGAGACGCGACTCGCTCGGCGCCGGCTTCTCGTCCGTCGCCCGGGCGTCCACCGGCTGGAGGGCCATCCCGCCCGCGAGCAGCGCGGCGACGACGTTCGTGAGGGTGCGTGCCATGCGCTGACCTGCCTTCCCGACGCGTGCGTATCCAGGCGATGAATCCGAAGCCCCTGCCCCCGCGGCGGCGCCGCGGAGGGCAGGGACCGCGCACTACTGCGCCGTACCCGTCAGCGTGACGGTCTGGGGGATCGGCACGCCGACTCCGTCGCTGACGTTGAGCGTCCCGGACCTCGGGCCCGGCGACGCGCCGGTCGGCGCGAACACCACGCCGACTGTGCAGGGGATGAGCGGGAGGACGTTCGCGCCACAGGTCCCGGCGCCCGCTCCGGTCCCGCGCCTGAACTGGCCCGTGAACGTGAGCGTGATCCCGGTCAGCACCGGGTTGCCTAGCGGGTTCGTGAGCGTGACGAACTGCGCGGGGCTCACCGAGCCACGCGGGCGAGCGGCGAACGTGAGGCTCGCCGGCGTCAGCGTGGCAGCGTTGACGCCCCTGCCGGACAGGGCGACTTGCACCGTCGCCGCGTTCGCGAAGCTCACGTTCAGGGTCGCGGGCTGCAAGGGCAGGATGGAGTTCGGCGTGAACGTCACGTTCAGCGCGCACGAGGTGCCGGGCACGAGGCCGCCGCCGATCGGGCAGGTGCCCGCGGCCACGGCGTACCTGCCGCCGAAGAGGCCCGTGATGGTCGGGGTCGACAGGACGAGGTTCGCCGTCGCGGTCGCCCCGTTCGAGACGGTGACCTGCAGCGTCTTGAACGTGCCGATCTGCACGTTGCCGAAGGCGAGCGCGGTCGGGCTGACCGTCGGACTCGGCGCCGACACGGAGAACTCGTCCGCGCCGCGGTCGTACAGGGTCGCCATCGGCCGCGGCTGGGCGTCGAAGTCGTGGTTCGGGACGGAGCCGGTCGCCGTCCCGGTGTTGTAGGCGGACCCCGCCGCGGAGGCGAGGTGGTAGTCGCCGAAGGTGGTGTTCGTGACCGGGTTCTCGACGTACAGCGGGCCGTACCTCAGGTTGACGTAGTTGTTGCCCTCGTCGAGCGTCGCGGCGACCTGGAGGTTGAGGACGCTCGGCGGGTTGGTGACGGTCCCGAGCTCGGGCACGACGCGCGACCCGTTGCAGTAGGCGTTCGCGAGGTTCGGGTCGGTCTGGACGTTGCTCGCCGCCCCGTACCCCGCCGTGCTCGTGAGGACGGCGAACGAGGGACTGAGGCGGAGGGCGGCCGGCGCAGGGCTGTTGTCCCCGAGCACGCCGAGGTCCCAGTACGCGGCACCGGACGGGCAGGCCCCGGTCGTCGCCTGATCGGCCAGGACGACGCACGACGCCGTGCTCGCGTTGGAGCGGTTGTTCCCGGCGCAGAGCCGGCCGTCGCCGGAGTAGTAGAACGACCGGTTCCTCCAGACGATGTCGTTCAGGAGCTCGGGCTGCGAGATGGCGTTCGAGATCCGCTGGCCGTTGTTCGGCATCAGCGCGAGCAAGGCCGTGCTCGTCGGCTCGGAGACGATCCCGGAGGGGCTCGGGTACCCCACGCCCACCTGGCCGGGGGTCGTCGCGGGGAGCGGCACGCCGCCCGCGAGCACGACTCCGGCGATGCCGGTGCTGTCGTTGAACGCGATCGTGTCGTTGTCGATGGTGGCGCGGATCGTGTCGGCGAGGGAGATGCCCCCGCCCGCCCAGCCGGCGACGTTGTCCACGATCATGTTGTTCGTGACCGTGACGCGGTGCCACCTGCCCGGCTGGTTGAACGCCGCCACGTCGGCGCCGTTCACCACGCTGAACCGGATCCCGCCGCCGTGCCCGCCCTCGGCGAAGTTGCCGCGGATGAGGTTCGCGTCGATGGTGAGATCGCCCGCGCCGAGCGACACCGTCCCCGCGATCGGCGCCTCGCCTCCGACGAAGATGCCGCCGCCGCTCGTCGAGTTCGTCTGCTGGAAGCTCTGGTTGAAGAGGATCTGGTTGTACGCGATGGTGCCGCCCTGGCTGAAGCCGATGTGGCCGATCCCGCCGCCGTCCGAGGCGCTGTAGTTCCCGCAGATGAAGTTGTGGTCGACGCTGTAGCCGTCCGTGCCCGCGCAGATGGACAGGCCGCCGCCGGCGCCTCCGTTACCGACCGGCGCCTCGACGGTGCCGTTCTTCGTGATCGCGTTGTGGTGGATCCTGACGCCGACGTCGTAGCCGAAGCCGGCGATCCGCTGCCCCTGTCCGAGCAGGACGTTCCCGTTCGCGTCGGTCGGGAAGTTCTCGAGCTCGAGGTTCGGCAAGCCGACGCGGACGCCGCCGTGGTACGCGCCGGCGTTCCCGTAGACGCGGTTGTTCGAGATCTCGAGGCCGTGAGCCCAGCCGTTCACGTAGATGCCGCCGCCCGCGTCGCCGCCGGTGACGCTGACGCCGTCGATCCGGGACGGGGCGCAGCTGAAGTTGCTGTCCCAGCCGATCTGGGTCCGGTCGACGCACGCCGAGACGGGGAGGTTCTTCGCGAGGACGGTGATGCCGGCGCCCTCCTCGGCGCCGAGCACGGTCGGCTCGAGCAGGACGACGCCGCCCGTGATCTCCTGGGTCGGCAGCGGGTCGACCTGCGCCGGCCCGAGCTGGTTCCCGGTGATCGGGTCGACGTTGAACAGCTGGTTGATCCGCGGGCGCCAGGCCTCGAGCTTCGAGGTCGGGTACTTCGCCGCATTGATGATCACGGCCGCGGCGCCGACGCCCTGGAGGCGCACCGGCTTGTACATGATCACGAGCTCGTTGTAGGTGCCCCCGTCGATGAGGACGAGGTCACCTGGGTTCGCGAGCGTGTCGATGGCGGCCTGGATGCTGCCGCCGCTCGGGACGCGGATCGGGGTCCGGTTCTCGATGTTCACCGTCACCGTGTCGACGGACGCCTGCCCCGTCGAGGTGGTGATGGAGAGCTCGCCGGTCGGCGTGTTGGGCGGGACGTTGACCGTGATCGAGGCATCCGACCAGCTCGCGCCCGCCGTGACGTCGACCGCGCCGATCTTGACGGTGCCCGGCGCCCCGCCGAACCCGTAGTGGCGCGTGATGGTCTTCTGGCTCGCGAGACCTCCCGTCGCGAACGGCCCGGCGTAGGCGGGGTTCTGCACCTGCTGGTCGCCGAGCGCGGTGATGGTGAGGGTGCCACCCGCGGAGGTCAGGTACGGCCCGAACCCCTGGCTGCTGTCGACGCGCGCGATCGCCGGCGTGTTGTCGACGTAGGCGCAGTCGGCCGGGTTGTAGCCGGACGCGAAGGCCGCGATGGGGAGGACCGGGGTGTCGAGGTACGTCGTCTGCCCCGGCATGAACGGGTTCGTGTAGCAGAAGTTGCTGTACGCCGGGTTGTACGAAGGATCCGTGATCATCCGGATCTGCCCGGTCACCGGGTCGATGGCGCCGGTCGGATCGGGGATCGGCCCCGGATCGTTCATGCAGGTGACGAGCATGTTCGGCCCGTACCCGGAGGGCGTCGGCGGGTTCACGAGCCAGCTCGAGGGCGTCATCATGTTGTAGGCGCCCCACTGGTCGCTGTAGGTGCGGCCGATCTCGAGCCCGCTGAAGTCCTTGATCGACACCGGGACGAACGGCACGGAGGCCTTCTCGCCGAAGTCCGGCGCCGCCGCGTTGAACTCGGAGGTGGCGTCGTCGAGGATGATGCCCGTGTTGTTCGCGGCGACGGGCACCTCGGTGAAGACGAAGAAGAACGCCGAGCTCTGCATCTGGTCGTTCAGCACGACCTTCTTCCGATCGCAGAGCGGCCGGTCCATGCCGGCGAACGGCGCGACCTGCTGCGCCTGCGGGTAGAGGCTCAGGAAGTCCGGCACCCGGTGCAGGTTGCCGACGCACTCGGGGAACTCCGTCTGCGTCGAGACGGTGTAGACGCCGAGGTTCGTCGTCGGGTCGCTCTGGAAGCCGGGGTCACCGGTGCTCGGGTTGTACGGGTTCGCGTTGTTCAGCGTCGCCTGGTCCGGGATGATGAAGATGCTCGCCAGCGCGCCGAACTGCTGCGTCACCGGTGCCACGTAGAAGTCGCCGATGAGGATGTTCTTGTCCTCCTCCTTCACGATCTCGTAGCCGGGCGGCGTGACCGCCTCGACCACGTAGGTGCCGACGGGGAGGCTCACGAGCGTCTGCCCGGCCGCCTTCTGCGCGTCCGTGAGCGGGTGGGCCGCGATGTACGCCGGGCTCGGGAAGGCGTAGCGGCCGTCGTACGGCGCCGCCTGCACCTGGTTCCAGTTGTGCCACCCGTCGTAGCAGCGCTTCCGGTCACTCGCACCGAGCGTGTAATTCGTGAACGGATCCGTCGGGCTCTGGCCGGGGCACTGGAGATTGACCTGCGCGCCGGGCGGATAGGCGCCTGCGGGGGCGAGGGTTCCGGTGCTCGGATCGCGCAGGAGGTTGTCGCTGCCGAGGAGATACGGGTTTCCGTCGGCCCCCGAGACGAGGTTCACGAAGTCGTCCCAGCTCGACGACTTCGTCGTGTCCACCAGCACGAGGGTGTCCGTGCCGTCGGCGAGCGTCTTCTTCTGGTAGAGGTTCACCGTGACGCGCGGGACGAGCGGCTCCCAGATCGTCTGGAGGTTGAACCGCATGTCGTCGAACGGGCGCGTCGACGAGTAGACGACGGTGCCGAGGATGCCGCCGTTCTCGCCGGGGACGTAGGGCGTGCGGCCCCAGTCGACGCGGTTCCGCTGGCTGATGAAGCCCTGGATGCCGTACATGGCCGCGCCGGGGATCTCGGTCCGGGCGGACGGGCCGTCGGGCGCGTAGGCGTAGGTGGAGGACCACAGGCCCTGGCCGGGCCCGGACCCGTCGGCCGGGCCGCCGCCGTCGACGACCACGTGGACGCCGGTCTGCTTGAAGCGCGTCGTGTCCGCCTCGGTCACGTACCAGTTGAACAGCGGGAACAGCTCGACGAGGATGCCGTTCCCGTTGCTGTCGCTGAGCGTGACGTTGGAGGGGGCGCCGTTCCGGAACCGGACCGACAGCGGGACGTTCGAGATGCCCGGCTCCCCGTCGTCGTACACGCCGTTCTTGTTGAGGTCCTGGTAGATGTTGAGGTCCTGCTGCGTGAACCAGCTCAGGACGGGGATGTCGCCGAGGTCCTTCGTCGCCCCCGCCGCGACCGTCACCGAGGCGCTCTGGATGATCTGGTCGAGCCACTGGTCGAAGATCTCGAGGTCGTAGGTGCCGGGCGGCAGGTTCGGCAGCACGAAGCTGCCATCCGGAGCGCACTCGGCGGCCGCGATCGCCGCGCCGTCCCCCGTCGTCGTGTTGAGCGCCACCTCGCAGGTCGTCGAGGAGAGCGCGTCGTACGAGCCCGAGTCGTAGAGCGTCACGGCGGAGGGGCGCGACATGCGCTGGTTCGTGACCCTGCCCTTGATCGTCGCCGTGCCCGTGAGCCCGTTCGCCGACGCGTACGCGGCGACGTGCGCGGGGTTCACGAACCCGATGGTGACGTGCGGTCCGGGCGGGCCGAACTCCTGGAAGTAGATGGGCTCGTTGATGCCGACGAACGCGTCCTGCGCGGGCGTGCCCTCGAGCGTCTCGGTCTGCCACCAGACCTCGCCGGCGCCCTCGCGCGCCGCGCCGGGGTGCGCGATCACGTCGTACCGGGCCGGGGTGAGGTTCTTGATCAGCGCGTGCCCCGCGAGCGCGTACTTCACCGGATCGGCGGCGGGCGTGCCGTCGTTCGGATCGTTCGGGCAGGTGTAGACGGCGCCGACCAGGTTGCCACTCGGGGACGTGCCGCTGCCGTTCGTGTTGTGGTTCAGCTCGTCCGGGCAGCCCGGCGCCCCGAGCAGCGCGTTCGAGAGCGGCATGTTGAACGCGTCGTAGGTCTGCTGCCCGGCGACGTCGCCGGTGCGACCCGCGGGATCCATCAGGATGATGTTGAACCCGCCGAGCGGGCTCTCGGAGAGCTCGTTCTGGCCGTTGGTGGGCTGGTTGTCCTCGTAGATGTAGATGCTCATCTGCGAGGTGACGAGCGGCTCCGGCTGGACGCGGACGTTCACGGCCGGCCACTTGCCGCCCACCGCGCGCACCTCGGCGCCGCCCATCGCGTGCGCGGGGGGGCCCACGTCGTCGCCGGGCAGGATCGAGAGGTAGTAGTTCTTCGTCGGGTCCAGCGCGACCTGGTCCGGCGTCGTCTGGTTGGCGGTCGCCTGCGCGTCGGTCACCGCGACGCCGCGGACGGACTGGCCGCTGCCGCAGCTCACGGGCCCGACGCAGCCGGTCGCCACGACCGGCATGTGGCTCCGGTGGAAGCTCGTCCCGATCGTGCGCGTCGAGAGGGAGGGCGTTCCGGTCACGCCGTGCTTGAAGGTCAGGTCCTCCTGGAGGGTCCAGCGGTAGTCGCCGACGGCGGCGCCGGTCGCGGCGTCGGACACGGTGACCGCGAGGCCGGACGCCGTCCCGAAGGTCACCGTCGCCGTCGCGGAGGCGCTCGCGTTCCCCTGCGAGTTGACCGCCTGGTAGGTGAACTGGCAGGAGGCGCCGCTGCCGGTCACGGCGAAGGAGCCGTCCGCGTTCAGCGCGACGGTGCAGCCGCTCCCCGCGATCGCGAAGCCGGCCGTCAGGGGATAGCCGTTCGGATCCGAGTCGTTCGCCAGCACGCCCGGCCGTCCGGTGCTGAACTTGCCCGCGACGGCGCTCGTGTAGGCGTCGTTCACGGCGACCGGCATGTTCGCGGCGCCGGTGAGCAGCGCGGCGACGGTCAACGTCACCGTCGCGGTGCCGGCCGCGCCGCCGTTGCCGCTGTAGGTGAACGAGTCCGTGCCACTGAAGCCCGTGGCCGGCGTGTAGGTGAAGGTCCCGTCGCCGTTCAGGAGGACGGTGCCGTGACTGGGCCCCGTCCCGAGCGCGACGGTCGAGACCGCGGTGTCGTTCGCCGTCACGTCGCCGTTGACCGAGCCGTTGTACGGCACGCTGAACGTGTCGTTCACCGCCACCGGGACGATCGCGGCGGGGAGCATGCCGGCGGCGCCCGGCTGGGCGTTCGCGGCGACGGCCGCGGCGTGGCTCACGAGCAGGAAGCCCTGCATGCCGCCGTCGGGGTGGTTGTCGGTGCTGAGGAAGAGGGCGCGGTCGAGCACGGGGTACGTCCCCGAGGCGTACGCGGCCCCGTTCGCGGCGGGCTTCACGATCGCGTCGTAGGTCTTGCCGGCGGTGAGGAGGACCTCGTTCTGCACCTTCGGGTTCCCGGGCGCGGCGTTGCCGTCCTCGGCGACGAGCGCCATCGGCAGCCCGACGATGGACGGGACGTGGGTCCGCGAGCCGGCGTTGAGGAGCCGGACGAGGACGTTCCCGGTCACGTACGTCGCTCCGTCCCCGACCAGGAACTGCGAGTTCTGGGGCAGGGTCTTGTCGAACCAGGCGCCGTTGATGAGGAAGTAGGTCGGGGTGTAGTTCACCGCGGCCGGGTAGCAGGCCGGCGTCGTGCCGCCGGCGGGCACGTTGCAGCTGGGGCTGTCGAAGCGGAGGGTCGGATCCGTTCCGGCGACCGCGGCCGCGTCGACGGCCTTGTTCTGGACGGGATCGATCTCGCTGAAGAGCAGCGTCGCGTCCGCGTCGTAGCTCACCCCCGGATACGCCGTCCCCGGCGCGGTCGTGCTCGCGCTGCACGTCTCACCGGTCGGGCACTGCGCGTCCGCCGTGCAGGTCGTCGCGACCGTCACCGAGCACGTCCGCGCCGGCGCGGTCGTCACCACCAGCACGCCGTAGAGGCCCATGGGCACCTCGAGCGACGGCATCGTGCCGGTCTCGTAGAGGTAGGTGCCGGGCCGCAGCGTGTTCCAGGTCAGGTCGACCGCACCGGGCGTCGTGATGGTCGCGCCGGTGGCGTCCGTGGTGGTGGTCGCCGCGGCCGCCTCGGCCCCGAACGACCGCACGCGCGGCCCCTGCGCGGGGGGGACGAACGGCGCGCTCGCGGTGTTCGAGTTGCCCGGGAACGTCGTGAAGCTCTGCCCCGTGTGCGGGGGCCCGTTCATCGTCTGCGGCGTGCCGACGCCGCCGCCGAGCTGGCCGAGGATGACGAGGGAGGTGGGCGCCGGCAGCATGTTCGAGAGCGAGATCTGGAGCGAGTCGCCGGCGGCGGCGACGATGGTCGGCCCGGGCGCCCACTCGGTCTGCGTCGCGCACGAGGCCGGATCGCAGAAGCCCCACATCGGCGCGGTCGTGCCGTCGCGGAGCGTCACCGTCATGCGCTGGGCGGTGAGCTGGATCGGCGTGCCGCTCACGTTCGTGACCGCCGCGCGGCGGACGGCGCGCGCGCGCGCCGTCGAATGGGCGCCGGTCTTCTGGCGGCAGGCGACCCCCAGGACGAGCAGCGAGATCCCCACCCAGGTCGAAAAGCGGATAGTCCTCGAGCCACAGGAACGCATTGCGTCCTCCTCAATCCTGCGCGGAGCGCCCTAGAGCGTCTCGTCGATGAACCAGGTCGGGGGATCGATGAGCAGCATCGTCAGCATCCCGCCCGGGAAAACGTCGTTGGTCGTGATCTCGCGCTCGTTGTGCGAGTGCCACATGTACGCGTAGCCGGCCTGGGGGTTCTGGTTGAGCGTGCCCGGCGGCTCGTTCGTGTTGGTGAACGCGCCGGTGCTCTGGATCCCGAGGTACGGCGTGCCGCCGTACCACTGACCGATCGCCACGATCGTCGGATCGGGCGGCGTGACGGGGATCGGCTTCAGGTGGTCGGCGCACCACTCGCCGTAGTTCGGCGCGCCCGGCGCGGACGTGTAGTAGCCCTCCGCGTCCGGGATGCAGACGCTCGTGTCCCCGGAGTGGTGGTTGTACACGTCCCAGTTCAGCCCCTTGCCGGTCCAGGTGAAGATCTGGTCCTGCGTGAGGCCCGAGACGGTGGGCGTCGTGAACAGCAGCGGCCCGGCGAGCGACGTGGGGTCCGTCGCGCTCACGATGAGGTTGCCGTCCCGCGCGAGCACGCGGGCGTGATTCCCGTGGAAGTGGAACGGGTGCTGCCACCGCCCCTGCCCGACGACCCGCATGAGCACCTTCTCGCCCGGGTGCATGTGCGGATTCGCGTTGTACGGCTGGTGCAGGTAGCCCGGCGCGTAGGAGGTGTCCATGTCGTCGGGCATCGACCGGCCGTTGAGGAGGAAGTAGTTCGGGCGATACGGCTCGGTCCGGACGACGATCTGCGGGCACGGGCCGGTCGGGCAGGCCTGCACCTGCGCCAGCGCCTGATCGTGGATCCGCGAGTCCAGCTCGCTGATCTGGAACAGGTACTCGCGGTCGTAGCACGTCGAGGCATTGTCGTACGCCGACGACGCCAGCCTGAAGTCGTTCGTGGCCAGCGGGGTGCAGCCCGCCTGCGGCGTGCTCGGCAACACCACGATGGCGCCGAAGAGCCCCATCTCGACCTGGAGGTCGGGCTGGGTGCCGCTGTAGTACGCGTGCGTTCCCGGGGTGGTCGCGGTGAACGTGTACTGGACCGTGCCACCGGGCGGGGCCTCCTGCGTGACGAGGCCCCCGACGCCGCCGGAGGTGCCCACCGCGAACCCGGGGAACACGATCGACGTGTTGCCGGCCGCGGGAGGGAGGTTGTTCTTCAGCGTCACCGTCACGGACTGCCCCTCGGTGACGATCAGAGTGGGCCCGGGGAACTGCATCTGCGGGCAGCCCACGGCGCTCGGGGTGAACGGCGCGAACGTCGGCGCGGTGGAGGGATCGCAGCCGTAGCCCCAGGAGTAGATGGAGGCGCCGTCCGGCTGGCTGATGAAGGAGTCCGTCGCGACGAGCGCGAAGTTGGGGCCGGTGATGCCTGGAACCGCCGCCCGGGCCGGACCCGGCAGCGACCCCGCGACCGCGCAGGCGACGACGACGGCCAGGGTGCCGGGGAGCGTCTTGGTGAAGGGCGTCATGGCTCGCTCCTTAGAGGACCTGGATCGCGGTCATCATGCCGCCGAAGTTCTCGGCGTCGTTGGACAGGTGGTCGAGATTGGTCGAGTACAGGTAGTAGGTGCCCGCCGGGACGTCCGTGGCGTCGAGGATCACGTCGAGCGACTCGCCTCCACCCAGCGTGATGGAGTTGGTCTTGTAGTAGAGGTTGTTCCCCGCCATGTCCCGGAGCAGCCGCGCGTTCACCGCGATCACGGTCATCGGGATCCCGACGGTGCCGAGCGTCGTGAACTCCGTGACGCTGAGGTCGGAGATGCGCAGCAGCGCGCGCGTCTGGCCGGCCGACTTGTCGATCTTGATGAGGCTCGGCAGCGGTTGCGACGGGCGCCGGACGCCGTCGGCCGCCATCGTCGTGATCGGCTGGGGGTTGACGGTGTCCGGATACCCGCGACCGCTCAGGAGGAAGTACTTGTCCTTCATGTCGGCGAAGGCTTCCGGGTTGAACGTCATGCCGACGTAGTGGAAGTTCGGATCGAACCCCATCATCTGGATCGGGTACTCGACGTCGTAGCGGGTCGAGCCGTCGCCGTCGTTGTAGGCGTACTTGCCGCCCCCGGTCGCGGGGTTGGACGGCGGCGCGGGCGTCTGGCCGGTGCAGAGGATGTCCGAGCAGGCCGTCCCCGCCCAGCCGGTCTGGTCCGCGGGGTTGGGGCGCGCGGCTCTCTTGTTGCCGGCGATCAGCGCCGAGTAGAGCGAGTCGCTCGAGGTGAGCCGGTTCTGGCGCGGCCGCACGTAGAGCTGCCCGACCATGCCCATCTCCAGGTGCTCGGGGGGCGTGATGTGGCAGTGCCAGAAGTACGTCCCCGCGTCGGGGGCCGTGTAGTAGTAGGTGAAGCTGCCGGCGATGTTGATGGCGATGGACGCGTCCGGCACGCCGTCGAAGAAGGACGAGGCGTTCGGGTAGCCGTGGAAGTGGACCGTGTGCTGCTCGAACAGGTCCGGGCGCATGATCATCCCGGGGTTCGAGAGCGTGAGGAACAGCTCGTCGTCCTCGTCGATCGCGATGAGCGGCGCCGGCGCGTTCCCGGCGAGCACGCCCATGTCCATGATGCCGGCCGGCTCGGTGATCGCGGCGTTGTTGGGAGTCGCCGCCCAGTTCGGCGTCGACCCGGTGGCGTCGCACGTCGCCGCCGAGCTCGAGTCGGGGCAGTCCGCGACGGTGTTGCAGGAGGCCTGGGTGGGAGGGAGCGGGTTCGTCCCACCCGTGCACGCGCCGATCCCCACCGTCGCGTAGCTGGGGCCCTTGTACCCGCCGTTGAACACGCCGTTGAAGAAGTCGTTGAACACGTCGGCCGTCTGCGTGCCCGGGAGCCCGGCCTGGATGTCCGCGAGGCCCGACAGCGGGCTGAACGCGAACAGGTAGATCTGGGTCCCGTCGGCCATCGTCGCGAACCCGTCGCCGCCGCCGATGTGCTGGCACTTGACGAGCCCGGGGTTCAGGGGATTCGACGGTGCTCCCCAGCGGGTGCAGCGTCGTCGTCATCGGGCATTGCACCCGGAACGACTGCGCGCGCGCGGACAGCGCGGAGACGGCGAGGGAGATCGCGACCAGCGTACGAGCATTCACGAACCGCATGACGATGCCCCTTCTCACGTTCGGTGTCGGTTACCGCGAGGGATGCCGCGCGGAGGCCTGCGCGGCGGCGGGACGCGCGTGGTGCCGGAGGGTCACCTTGGGCCGTTGCACGATCGAGCTGTGCTGCCGGTGCGCGCCGGGGACGGCCGCCGCTTCCGACGGAACGAGCCCCGCCGCCGCGACGGTCGCGGACGCGAGCGCGACCGCGATGACGGTGAGTGAACGATGGAACAGGCCAGCGTGAGATTCGCGGTTCATTGCGAGGTCCTCCTCGGAAACTGTGCGGCGAACCTAGGTCAGCTCGCGGGAGCCCGCCTGAGGCGGACCCCTCGCCTCCGATGAGGCGAGGTGAGCCCCTCACCCCGGCCGGGGCCTCGGCGAGCGCGACACGCATCGTCCGGCGCGCCACGGCGCCGCCCGCCGGCGAGGGACCCGTTCGAGCCCCTCGCCGGCACGGGCTCGTCACCCCGCCCGGGCTCGCCGGCGACCCGGCCGCGGCGCTCAGTCGAACGCGTCCAGGACCGCCCCGGTGCTCGCGCTCGAGGCGCTCCGCGCGAACTTCGCGAGGACGCCGCGCGTGTAGCGGGGCGCGGGCCGCCGCCACGCGGCGCGGCGGCGCGCGAGCTCGTCGTCCGCGACGCGGAGCTCGAGCGTCTGCGCCCGGGCGTCTATGGCGATCGTGTCGCCCTCCCGGACGAGCGCGATCGCGCCGCCCTCGTGCGCCTCGGGCGCCACGTGCCCGACCACCATGCCCCAGGTGCCGCCCGAGAACCGGCCGTCGGTCACGAGACCGACGCTCTCGCCGAGCCCCTGGCCGACGAGCGCGCTCGTCGGCGCGAGCATCTCCGGCATCCCGGGCGCGCCGCGGGGCCCGAGGTACCGCAGCACCATCACGTCGCCGGAGCGGATCCGGCCCGCGAGGATCGCCGCCAGCGCCGACTGCTCGTCCTCGAACACGCGGGCGGGGCCCGTCATCGCCGGCGTCTTCAGCCCGGTGATCTTGGCCACGGCGCCGTCGGGCGCGAGGTTCCCGCGCAGGATCGCGAGGTGCCCCTGCGGGTAGAGCGGGCGCGAGATCGGCCGGATCACGTCCTGGTCCGCCCGCGGCTCGGCGGGGACCCCCGCGAGCGTCTCGGCGACGGTCCGCCCGGTGACGGTCATGCACTCGCCGTGGAGCAGCCCGGCGTCGAGCAGGAGCTTCATCACCTGGGGGACGCCGCCGGCCCGGTGCAGGTCGACCGCGAGGTACCGCCCCGACGGCTTCAGGTCGCAGAGCACCGGGACCCTGCGCCGCACGCGCTCGAAGTCGTCGAGCGTCCACGTCACGCCGGCCGCGTGGGCGATGGCGAGGAAGTGGAGCACCGCGTTGGAGGAGCCGCCGATGGCCATCACGACCGCGATCGCGTTCTCGATCGCCTCCCGGGTCACGATGTCCCGCGCCTTCCGGTCCGCCCTCACCGCCTCGACGAGCACGCGCGCCGACTCGCGCGCGGAGGCGACCTTCTCCTCGTGCGGGTTCGCCATCGTCGACGAGTAGGGCAGGCTCATCCCGAGCGCCTCGAACGCGGAGGCCATCGTGTTGGCGGTGTACATGCCGCCGCACGAGCCCATCCCCGGGATGGCGCGCCGCTCGATCTCGCCGAAGTCCCGCTCGGACAGCCTGCCCGCGGTGAACTCCCCGACCGCCTCGAAGACGCTCACGATGTTGAGGTCGCGGCCCGCGTACCGGCCCGGCAGGATCGTGCCGCCGTAGACGTAGATCGCCGGGACGTTCGCGCGGAGGATCCCCATCATCCCGCCCGGCATGTTCTTGTCGCAGCCGCCGAGGACGAGCACGCCGTCCATCCACTGCCCGCCGACGCAGGTCTCGACGCAGTCGGCGATCACCTCGCGCGAGACCAGGCTGTACTTCATCCCCTCCGTGCCCATCGCCATGCCGTCGCTGATCGTGGGCGTGCCGAACA
This sequence comes from uncultured delta proteobacterium, assembly GCA_963821195.1. Lineage (GTDB taxonomy): Bacteria > Myxococcota > Myxococcia > Myxococcales > Anaeromyxobacteraceae > Anaeromyxobacter. Next base: position 31,351 of record CAWGDE010000034.1, on the reverse strand, counting down.
CCTGCGCCTTCGCCCCGGCGGCCTCGATCCCCTCGACCGCCGCGTCGGCGAGCCGCTGCAGGCCCGCGTTGCAGGGCGTGATCGTGGAGTGGGCGTTCGCGACGCCGACGAGCGGCTTCTCGAAGTCGGCCCGCTCGTACCCGAGCGCGTAGAACATCGAGCGGTTCGGGGCGCGCGCGACGCCTTCGGTGATGTGGGCGGATCGGCGGTTGGGCTTCACGGCGGGCTCCTTTCGCGCTGCCCCGGACATAGCGGCCCCCGGACGCGGGGGCTGGCTTTCGTCGTCGCCCCCCACGAGGCTCTGCTACGCTCCCGCCATGAACGCACGCGCGCTCGGGGCCCCCCTCCTCGCATCGGCGCTCCTCTCCGCGGCAGCGCCGGCGCTCGCGGCGAACCCGTCGACGTACTCGGTCGGAACGATCCCCGCCGCGCCCGGCTTCGCCTCGGTCGAGCTCCCCCTGGGCCGCGGCTTCGCGACGGAGCTCGGCGTGCTCGAGTTCACGCTGGGGGACTACGACAACAAGAACCCGTTCGCGAACCTGGCGGGCGTCGCGCCCCTGGCGTGGCTCCACTTCGACGGCGTGCCCAACCTGCGCCTGTCCGCGGGCTACCAGGAGATCTTCTATTTCGACATGGCCCCCGGGCGGCTGCCCAACTCCCACGAGGAGCGGGGCGTGCTGCGCGCGCGCGTGCAGCAGCCGCGCGGCGCGGCCGCGCTGTACGAGATGGTCCAGCTCGACGTGATGAGCTTCGACGATCCCGGCGGCACCCACCGTATCGAGTTCCGGCCCCGGTTCCGGATCGGGCAGGGCTTCAACCTCGACGCGGCGCGCATCCAGTCCCTCATGCTCTACCAGGAGGTGGGGTTCCGGTTCTCGGAGGCGGGCTACGCCGCGCGCGCCTTCGAGTTCTTCCGGGCGGTCGCCGGCTACACGTGGACGACGAGACGGGGCACCTTCGTCACGCTGGGCCTCGTCGGCCAGGTCTCGCTCAACGCTCCGGCGACCGCGTACACCCTCCTGCTGGGCCCCGTGATCAGCATCACCCACCGGTTCCGCTCGGGGCCGCCGCCCGAGACGCCGCCCCCGGGGCCCGACGTCGAGGTGCAGTGAGCCGCAGCCGGATCGTCGCTGCCGTGATCCGGAGCCGGGCCGTCATCGTCGCCGCGGCCATCGCGCTCGCCCCGTGCGCGCGGGCGAAGCCGCCCGCGAAGGCCGCACCGGCCCCGGAGCCGCAGACGTGGCTCTCCCTCGCGCTCGGGCCGGGCTACGCCCACGTCGAGGACGGGGACGCCGCCGGGCTCGCGCTGCGGCTCGGGTGGGAGCAGGAGAAGAAGCTCTCGCCGGGCGGGAAGCGGTTCGTCTTCGCCCAGGAGCTGACCCTGTTCGCGGGGCGGAGCGGGCCGGACACGGTCTGGTTCGCGGCGCCCGGGCTCGCCGTGCGGCGGATCGCCGGCCGGCTGCGCTACGGCGGCGGCGCCGCGCTCGGCTTCGCGGTCGGCCCGGACCACGCGACCGGGCACGACGACTGGAGCCTCCCCTTCTTCGCGCACGTGGAGGCGAGCGTGGACGTCTACCGGGGCGAGCGGCTCGACGGCTGGGTGGAGCTGGGCGCCGGCGCGGGGTACCCCGGCTTCTACACCGCGTCCGTGCTCGTCGGGATCCGCGCGGCCCGGCACCCGAGCGCGGCGCCGCGTCGCTGACGGGGCGGCGCGGTCAGGCCGACGGCGTCACCTTCCCCGCACCCGACGCGACCGCCTCGACCGCCGGGGCCCCCTCCGACTCCCCGAGGCCGCTCGAGATCCAGCTCTGGAGCAGGTTCGACGTGACCGCCAGCGTCACCGGCCCGATGAAGAGGCCGATGATCCCCATCGCGATGAGCCCGCCGATCACGCCCGGCAGGATGAGCAGGAGCGAGAGGTCGACGCCCTTCTTGATGAGGACGGGGCGCAGCACGTTGTCGATCGTCCCGGCCACGAGGGTGAAGACGAGGAGCACGGTCCCGCGCCCCGGCGAGCCGGTCGCGTACAGCCAGATCACGCAGGGCGCCATGACGAGGAGCGGCCCGATCTGGGCGATGCAGAGGACGAGCGCGATCGCGGTGAGCAGGCCGGGGAGCGGGAGGCCGGCCGCCGTGAAGCCGACTCCGGCGAGCAGGGTCTGCACCGCCGCCGTCACCACGATCCCGAGGGCGACGGCGCGGATCGCCTTGCCGGACAGCTCGACGATGGCCTCGCCCCGCTCGGCCGCGAGCCGCCGGAAGAAGCGCCGGACCTGCTCCGCGGCGGCCTCGCCCTTCGCAAAGAGGATCGCGCAGATCACGACGGTGAGCAGGAAGTGGATCACCATGCCCCCGAAGCCCCCCGCCTTCGACGCGAGCCAGCCGAGCCCCGTCTTGAGGTACGGCACGAGGCGCGCGGCGACCTCATCCTGCGGGAGGGCCGCGATCGCCTGCCACCGCTTCGCCGCCCGGGCGCCGACGACGGGGAGGGCCTCGACCCAGGGCGGCGGAGGCGGCACGTGCAGGTCGGGGAGCGACCGGACCATCTCCACGATCCGGTCCACCTGCTCGAGGAGCGTCGCGAGCGCGAGGTAGAGCGGGACGAACAGGACGAGCAGCAGGATGACCGTCATGACCGCGACGGCGGCGCTGCGGTGGCCGCCGAGGCGCGCCTGGACGCCGCGCATGATCGGCCAGGTGGAGACGACGATCGTCGTCGCCCAGAGGATCGCTCCGATGAACGGGCTGAGCACCCAGAGGCTGCCCGCGATGAGCAGCCCGATCCCGAGGATCGAGAGGACGATGCTGGTGAGGTCGCGCTGCGACGCGGGCGGCATGCCGGGCATGCGCGGATTGTATGCGACGCCGCGCGGGCGGGGCGCGCTCGGCGCGCCTTCGGGTCCTTGGTCCACCCCCCGAGGGGACACGTCCGGGGTGCGCGTGGGCGCGCATTTCCGGCGTAGTGCCATGGTCCCAGCGACGGGGCTCGCGTCGCGCGCGATGCTTGCGGAGCCCGCCGCCGCGCTCTCTTCGCGGGCGGCGAGGAGGCCATGATGAGCATCCCCACCCACCGCATCGCGCTCGCGGCGCTGCTCGCCGCGCTCGCAGCCGCCGCCCGGGCGGAGCCGCCCTGCGCGGACGACGCGAAGCGCTTCTGCGCGGGCAAGCCGCCGCGGGAGCTCCTCTCCTGCCTGCAGTCGCACCGGGCCGACCTGGCGTCCGGGTGCGTCGCGCGCGTCGAGCGCGTGCTCGTCTTCTTCCAGGACGCGGCGATCGTCTGCAAGGTCGACGCGTACGAGTTCTGCCCCAAGACCGCCCCCGGCCTTCCGATGGTGGACTGCCTCCGGGAGCGCGACGGGAAGCTCACGCCGCAGTGCCAGCAGTACCTCGACACCCTCCGCGCCCGCGACGCGTCCGTCCAGCGAGCGTGCGGCGACGAGCTGGCCCGAAGCTGCCCCGGCGTGGCGCCCGGCCGCGGGGAGCTGTGGATGTGCCTCGGCCTCGGCGCCGTCGAAGTGTCGCCTGCGTGCGCGGCGGTGCTCTGAGGCCAGGATGAGACGAAGGTCCCCTGTGATCCGGGACCGGAACCTTGTAGTGGGAACGGGCGGAGCACCGCCCACCGAACCGAAGAGCACTCCGTCCGGAGACGAACCATGACCCGCTCGTTCCGATTCTTCCTCGCCGCGTCCGCGGCGCTCCTCTGCGCCGTCCCGGATGCGTTCGCCCAGGTCCCCGTGTACACGCCGCCGCCGCCGCCGGCATACGCGCCGCCCCCGCCGGCATCCCCGCCGCCCACTGCGCAGCCTTACCCGCCCGCGGCGCAGCCGGCTCCGCAGCTCAAGGCGAACAAGGGCCCGGGCGTCCAGCTGGAAGTCTTCACCGGGTGGCAGGTGAACGGCGACGTCGACGGCATCTACGGCAAGCTCGCCGTCGACGACGCGCAGAGCTTCGGCGTCTCGCTGTGGAAGTCCGTGGCCAGCGGCACGAAGCTCGAGCTGCTCTGGATCTACTCGGACTTCGACGCTCAATTCGATTCGTACACGCTCGCGTACCAGAGCTCCAAGAAGTTCAGCGTCATGACGAACTACTTCCAGATCGGCGGCGTGCACTCGATGCGCAGGGGCAGGATCGAGCCGTTCGCCGGCGGGACGCTCGGGGCCGTCTGGTACTCCCCCGGGAACGTCCAGTCCGCGACGACTCCGTCCGTCACGTACAACACGAGCGACACCTGGCGCTTCGCGATCACCCTCGGCGGCGGGCTGAACGTGTTCCTCTCGGAGAAGCTGGCGCTCCGCGCGCACGCCCGGATGCTCATGCCCATGTACTTCAACGGCGGCAGCGCCTACGTGGGCACCGGCGGGTCGGGGATCGCCGTGAACGCCGGCGTCCCGGCCATCTCGGGCGACTTCGGCGTGGGGCTCGTCTTCTCGCCCTGACGCTCGGCGGCGCGGCGGCGCGGGCCGCCGTGCGTGGGCACCTTGTCCGAAGGCGCGGGCGGCGCGCTCCGGAGCCGCGCCGGCGGTGTAGGCTCCACGGGATGACGCGCGCGAGCACCGCCCGGTTCCCCATCCGGTTCGATCCGGCGTACCGCGCGCTCTCCCGGATCGTGCGCCTCCCTCCCTCCGACTCCTTCATCGAGATCGTGGGCGGCGAGGTGCGGGTCAGGATGGCGTGGGCGTTCCGGGCGAGCTTCCCGGCATCGGCGATCGCGTCCGTGACGGAACACCGGCGCGTGCGGCTCACCCGCGGCGTGCACGGCTGGGCGGGCCGCTGGCTCGTGAACGGGTCCGCCGACGGCATCCTCGACCTCGCGCTCTCTCCGGACCAGGGCGCGGTCGTGGCCGGCTTCAACGTGCGCCTGCGGAACCTCCTCGTGAGCGTCGAGGATCCGGCCGGCCTGCGGGCCGCGCTCGGCCGTTGACCGGCGGGAGCGGACGTGTGCTTGACGCGGAGCAAAGCGAGCGACGCGCTCGAGTGGGCGATCGCGAGCTTCTTCTGCTTCGGGATCGCGCTCGCCGAGCCGGGCGGGCCCGGCGAGCCGCCCGCCTGACCGGAGCTCAGTCGCCCGTCGGCGGCCCGCTCGGGTGGCAGTGCAGGCAGCCGTGGCCGCTGCCGACGGGCCAGGTCCTCGGATCCTTCCTGAAGTCCCCGCCCCACGGCTCGTCCTGCCGGAACGTGTCGTGGCAGACGAGGCACGTCGCGCGGTTGTGCGGAGGGGTGCCCTCGAACCCCGACGGATGGTTCACGGTCCGCGCGACCGCCGCGTCGGCGTGACACCGCAGGCAGCCGTCGCTCGTCGGGTAGAAGTCCGCGACCATCACCACCGGGTTGCTCGTGCTCACCGTGTGCTTCGTGGGGAGCGCCGCGTCGCGGGCGAGGTGACAGTCCGCGCAGTGGAAGCTCGCCGGCGGCGGGCTCGCGAAGGTCGAGTGGCACTCGCTGCAGCCGATGGTCGCGTGCTTCGAGGCCGCGTCGATCGGGAAGAGCAGCGCGTGGTTCCCGGGCGAGACGACGCCGCCCGGTCCGTGGCACGCGTTGCACGAGCCGAACGGGACGGGCTCCTCCATGCACGACGTCGTGCCGTGGCGGTCCACGCAGATCGTGAGCGGGAAGGTCACGTGCTCCGCCGTGTAGAAGTTCCCCGCCTCGTTCGTCCGGCGCTCGAAGCTCCGCCCGGTCGCGTCGACGATCTTCACCTTCGCGCCCTGCACGGCGCCGCCCGGGGCGGCGGCGGTGCCGTCGTAGATCGTCCCCGCGACGGACCAGCGCTTCGCCTTGTTTCCGTCGTGGCACCCCAGGCAGTCGGAGCCCGGCTTCATGAGCGGTCCGTTCGACGGGGTGCACGCCGTCGCGAGCGCCAGCGCGAGCGGCGCCACGGCGCGCGCGATCCCGGACGCACGGCGGCGGACGCCCCTCGAGAAGATCTCGGCCATCGGGAGGCGGTAACGCGAGGGCCGCGCGCCCGCTCGTCCTGTGGCCGTGCGAGCGCGCGGCTGCGCTTCAGGCCCCGGCGGGGGGCGGGGCGGCCTCGACCCGCGGGCGCCGTCCGGTGCGGCCGCGCGCGCCAGGAAAGCTCCGGCGGCGTCTCGCGGGACGCGCGCATCCGCGGTATTCCTGTTCCATGGCGACCTGGGCGCGGACGGCGGACGGGTGGGCCGTGAACCTCGACGGCAGCGACGCGGCGAGCTCGTTCGCGCTGCCGCGCATCGAGCTCCACTCCGGTTCGCACGGGTGGACGGGCGTCTGCCACCTCGAGGGCGGCACGTCGCGGCCGCTCGTCATCGGGCCGGCGGGGGGCGCGGCGGAGGCGAAGCGCGCCGCCGTCGAGCTGGCCATCCCTGCGCTCGGGGAGCGCTGGGAGCCGGCGCTGCGCGCGCTCCTCTAGCGCGAGCCGCGCGGCGCACCGTCCTTCAGGTGGAGCGCTCCGATGACCCTCCGCGGCGACCCCGGAAACGGCACACCCACCCTCCTCGCCCGCATCCGGGCCTTCGGCGCGGCGCCGGCGGCCGCGTTCAGGCTCCTGAACCCGTTCGGCGCCGAGGCCCCGCTGGATCTCCGGATCGTCGGGCGCGCCCTCCTGCACGCGGGCCTCGTCGGGATCGCCGCCGGCGCGATCGGCGCCGCGTTCTTCGCGAGCCTGGAGGTCGGCCAGCGGCTGTTCCTCGAGCTCCTCGCCGGGTTCGAGCCCCTCAGGGCGCACGGTGAGCGCTTCGTGCCCGCGGCGTCGCCGCACGCGTTCCGGCCATGGGCGCTCGCGCTGCTGCCCGCGCTCGGGGCGCTCGGGAGCGGCCTGCTGTCCTGGCGCTTCGCCCCCGAGACCGCCGGGGGCGGAGGCGACGCCGCCATCGAGGCCTATCACCACGGACGCGTGGTCCGGTGGCGCGTGCTCCCGGTGAAGTTCGCCGCCGCGTTCCTCACGCTCTCGACCGGCGGAGCCGGCGGGCGCGAGGGACCGACGATGCAGATCGGCGCCGCGATCGGGAGCGCCGTCGCGCGGTTCCTTCCGACGACGCGCGAGGAGCGGCGCGTGCTGCTCGTCGCCGGGGTCGCGGCCGGGATCTCGGCCGTGTTCCGGACGCCGCTCGGGGCTGCCCTCCTCGCGACGGAGATGCTCTACCGCGACGACTTCGCCGCGGACGCGCTCGTCCCGGCGATCCTCGCGAGCGTCGTGTCCTACTCCGTCGTCATCGCCCTCTTCGGCGAGACGACGGTGTTCGGCGCGCTCCCACGCTTTCCGTTCACGCTGCGCCACCTGCCCCTCTATGCCGTCGCGGCGCTCGGCGTCTCGGGCGCGGCGGTCGCGTTCCTGCAGCTCCTCCGCGCCGTGCAGCGCGGCGCCGTCCGGCTCCCCGTCCCCGTCTGGGTGCGCCCCGCGATCGGCGGCGCGCTCATGGGCGCGTGCGGGACGGCGCTCGCGCTCTGGATGTCCGCCGCGTACGGCGCGCCCGCCCGCGGCTTCGGCGTCTTCGGCGGCGGGTACGGCACGGTCGAGGCCGCGATGATCGGGGAGGCGTGGATGCCGGCGGGTCTCGCCGCGGTGGGGCTCCTCGCGGCGGTGGCGGCCGTGAAGATGGCGGCCTCGGCGCTCACCATCGGCTCGGGGGCCGCGGCCGGCGACTTCGCCCCCGCGCTCGTCATCGGCGGGCTGCTCGGCGCCGCCTTCGGCCAGGCCGCGCGCGCCGCCCTCTCCGATCCGTCGATCGACCCGGCGGCGTTCGCGCTCGTCGGGATGGGGACGTTCTACGGTGGGCTCGCGCACGCGCCGCTCTCCGCGCTCGTGCTCGTGGCGGAGCTCGCCGGGAGCTACGATCTGCTCGTCCCGATGATGCTCGCGACCGGGATCGCCTACGTCGCCCTCCGCCGGCACTCGCTCTACCCCGCGCAGCTCCCCTCGCGCGTCGAGGCCGGACCGACCCCCGACGGCTCGGACCTGCTCGCGTCGCTGTCGCGGCGCCCGGTGCGCGACCTCGTCGTCGACCCGGAGCTCGACGCGTTCGACGAGCGCCGCCCGATCGAGGAGCTCGCCGCCGCAGCCGCGCGGGCGCACCACCAGCGCGTCGTCGTCGTCACCGGCCCGGGCGGACCGCGGGGGCTGGTCGAGCTCGCCACCGTGCTGGACGTGCCCGCCGCCGATCGCGGCTGGATGCGGGCGCGCGACGCCGTCGTCCCGTTCGCGTCCGTCTCGGCCGCCGCGACCTGGGGAGAGGTGGTCGCGCTGCTCGAGCGCTGCGGGCTGTCGCAGGTCCCGGTGCTCGCGCACGGCGCCGTCGTGGGGTCGATCGGGGATCGCGAGCTGCGCCGCGCGCTGGTCGCTCCGGACGCCGCGGGGGTCACCTGACGGGCGTCGCCCCGGTCCGTCCCGGCGCCCTCCGCGCGACGAGCCGGGCCTCGTGGCGGCCCCCCTCGAGCCACCCCTCCTCGCTCCGCACCACCTCGACGCCGCGGACGAGCCCCGGCAGCTCGCCGTCCTCGAGCACGTGATCCGGCCCAGGGCGCGCGTGGCGGGTCAGGTTGGTCCGCGTCGCGTGCGCGACGACGAGGAGCCCTCCCGGCGCGAGCACGTCCGGGAGCGCCGCGAGGAGCGGCCGGTGGAGGAAGTAGGTGCAGACGACGAGGTCCCACGGTCCCGCCGGCGGCGGCTCGGCCTCGAGATCCACCCGGACGGTCGAGAGCGGAACCCCCGCCGCGGCCGCCGCGCCGGCGGCCCGCTCGAGCGCGACGTCGGACACGTCCGCGAGCGTCACGTCGAGCCCGCGGCGCGCGAGCCAGAGCGCGTTCCGCCCGGAGCCGCCCGCCACGTCGAGCGCCCGGCCGCGGCGGGGCAGGATCGCGTCGAGCGACAGGAGGAAGGGAGAAGGCGCGGGCGTCTCCGCCTCCGCCTCGTACCGCTCGTTCCAGCGCTCGCGATCTCCGGTCGCCACGGGGAGATCCTAGCGCGCTCCGGTCGTCCCGCGCCCGGTGGGCGCCTCACGCGACCTGGGTCCGGAACCTCACCGCGGCGAGCCCCATGACGCTCGCCCCGATCACCGCGAGCATCGCGAGCTGGAACCAGAGGTCGCCGAGCCCGGCCCCGCGCAGGAGCACGCCCCTGATCACCTCGGCGAAGTGGCGGAGCGGGTTCACGAGCGTGATCGCCTGGAGCCAGCCCGGCATGGCTCGGATCGGGGTCATGATGCCCGAGAGGAGGATCGCCGGCATGAGGAAGAGGAACCCGCCGAGGAACGCCTGCTGCTGGGTCTGCGAGACCGTCGAGATGAAGAGGCCCATGCCGAGCGTCGAGAACAGGTACAGGGCGACGCCGAGGCCGCCCACCATCAGGCTGCCCCGGAGCGGCACGTCGAACAGCCACGTGCCGACGGCGAGGAGGAGGCCCACGTCGACGAAGCCGATCACGAGGAACGGGAGGAGCTTGCCGAGGAGGAGCCACACCGGGCGGATCGGCGTGACGAGCACCTGCTCGAGGGTTCCTACCTCCCGCTCGCGCGCCAGCCCCATCGACGTGACGAGGGTCGTGACGATGACGAGCAGCATCGCCGAGATGCCAGGCACGACGTACGGGGCGGTCTTCAGCCGCGGGTTGTACGCGACGCGCGGGACGACCGCGATCTGCGCGGGCTCCGGGCGGCCCGCGGCGCGCAGCCGGTCGCGGGCGAGCCGCTCCCCGAGATCGCCGAAGTACCGCGACGCGGCCGCGCTCACCGCGGAGGCGCGGTTCGGGTCGGTGCCGTCGAGCACCACCTGGACCTCCGCCGGCCGCCGCGCCAAGAGGTCCGACCCGAGCCGCGGCGGCAGCACGAGCGCGGCGGCGGCGCCGCCGTCGTCGATCCGGCGCACCGCCTCCTCGGCGGACCCCGCGTCGCCGGTCCGGAGCAGCGTGCCGTCCGCGAGCAGCCGGCGCGCGTGCTCGCGGCTCTCCGCGCTCCCGTCCCGGTCCACCACGAGCGTCGGCACCCGGTCGACGTCGAAGTCGACGGCCGCGCCGAGCACCACCGTCTGGATGAGCGGCGCGACGATGAGCAAGAACATGACCCGCCGGTCGCGGATCGTCTGCCGCACCTCCTTGCGGAAGACGGCGGCGATCTGGAGGCGGGCGGACGGTCCGGTCATGCGATCCTCCGCTTGAACTTCAGCGTGGCGATGGCGAGGACGGCGGCGGCGAAGAGTGCCATGCCGAGCAGGTCACCCCACACGACGTCGAGGCCGTTCCCCTTGAGGAGCACGCCGCGGAGGCCGTGCACGAGGTACTTCGCGGGCACGATCGCGGCGACCGCCTGGAGCGGCCTCGGCATGTTCTCCACCGGGAAGATCATCCCGGAGAGGATGATCGAGGGGAGCATCGCGGAGAGCGCCCCCGCCTGCGTCGCCACGAGCTGGTTCTTCGCGAGCACCGACACGAGGAGCCCCTGCCCCAGCATCCCCGCGAGGAACACGAGGCCGAGCACCGCGACGAGCACGAGGCTCCCGCGCACGGGGAGGTCGAACGCGACCATCCCGAACGCCAGCACGAGCTGGAACGTGAGCAGGCCGAGCACGAGGTACGGCAGGAGCTTCCCCGCGATGATCTCGAAGCGCCCGACCGGCGTCGCGAAGAGCTGCTCCATCGAGCCGCGCTCCCACTCGCCGGCGATCGCGAGCGCGGTGAGCATGACGGCGGTGATGGCGAGGAGCCACGCGGAGAGGCCCGGCACCATGTAGAGCGCGGAGCGGGCCTCCGGGTTGTAGAGGGTCCACACCGTCACCTGGAGGGGCGGCTCGACGCGCCCGGCGTCGGGTCCCGCGAGCCGGCGCGTCTCGGCGCGAACGATCGCCTCGGCCTTCGCGACGAGCTGGTTCGCGACGAGCGCGTCCGCGCCGTCGACGAGGAGCTGCACCGGCGTGCGCCGGCCCGTGGCGAGGTCCTTCTCGTACCCCTCGGGCACGACCAGCACCGCGACCGCGAGCCCCTTCCGGAAGAGCGCCTGCGCGTCGTCCGCCGCCACCGAGGACACCACGTCGAGCTCCCCCGACGCGCCGATGACCCGGACCAGCGCCCGCGACGCCTCGCTCCGGTCGAGGTCCGCGACGGAGAGCGGCAGGTGATCCAGGTCGGTCGAGACGCCGTAGCCGAACAGGAAGAGCATCACCACCGGCATCACCAGCGCGAGGCCGAGCGTGCGCGGGTCGCGGCGCACGTGGATCGCCTCCTTCGACGCCATGGCGCCGATCCGGACGAGGGACCTCCGCAGGCGCCCGGCCACGCCGCGATCCGCGGGCCCGCTCACGCGCGCTCCTTTCCGTCCGCGCCGACGATGGCGAGGAACACGTCCTCGAGCGAGGGCGCCGCGTCCTCCGCGTGCACGTCGGTCGCGCCGGCGCGCGCGAGCACGGCGGCGACGCCCGCCGCGTCGAGCGCGGCGGGCTCGACCCGCACGTGGAGCGCCGCGCCGAACGGCGCGACGGCGCGGACGCCGGAGATCGCCCGCAGCGCCCGCTCGCCCGGGCCGAGCCCGCGGCCGCGCGCGACGACGACGCGCTCCGGGACCCAGGTCCGCTTGAGCCCGGCGGGCGTGTCGAGCGCCACGAGCCGGCCGTCCACCATGAGGCCGATGCGTCGGCAGTGCTCCGCCTCGTCGAGGTAGTGCGTCGTGACGAACACGGTGGTCCCCGCCGCGGCGAGCTCCCGGATGAGGTCCCAGAACGTTCGCCGGGCCACCGGGTCCACCCCCGCGGTCGGCTCGTCGAGGAACAGCACCGGCGGCGCGTGCATGAGCGCGCTCGCGAGGGCGAGCCGCTGGCGCAGGCCACCCGGCAGGTCGCCCGTGGTCTGGTCCTCGCTCCCGGCGAGACCGACGCGCTCGAGCAGCTCGCCCGCGCGCAGCCGGAGCGCCCTCCCCTCGAGCCCGTACGCCGCGCCGAAGAAGGCGAGGTTCTCCATGACCGGGAGGTCGAGGTAGAGCGAGAACTTCTGGCTCATGTAGCCGATGGACGCCTTCACCGCCTCGCGCGCCGCCGCCACGTCGTGGCCCGCGACGCTCGCGCTGCCGCCCGACGGGGCGACGAGGCCGATGAGCATCCGGATGGTGGTGGACTTCCCGGCCCCGTTCGCGCCGAGGTAGCCGAAGATCTCGCCGCGCTCGACCTCGAACGACACGCGGTCCACGGCGGTGAACCCGCCGAAGCGCCGCGTCAGGTCGCGCGCCTCGATCGCGGCGGTCACGCGCGGCCCTCCTGGACGGCGTGGACGAAGAGGTCCTCGAAGGACGAGCGCCCGCTCGCGGCGAGCAGCTCCTGCGGCTTTCCCTCGAGCAGGAGGCGCCCCTGGTGGGCGAGCCCGACGCGCGAGCAGCGCTCCGCCTCGTCCATGTACGGCGTCGAGATCACGACCGCCATGCCGGCCTGGACGAACTCGTACAGGAGCTCCCACAGCTCGCGCCGGGACACCGGGTCGACGCCGTTCGTCGGCTCGTCGAGCAGGAGCACCTCGGGCTCGTGCAGGAGCGCACACGCGAGGGCGAGCTTCTTGTACATGCCGCCGGAGAGCTGATCGGCGCGGCGGTCGCCGAAGCGCCCGAGGCGGGTGATCCCGAGCAGGCGATCCCTCCGCTCGCGGTAGGTGGCGCGCGGGAGCGCGGCGAGCCGGGAGAAGAACCTGAGGTTCTCCTCCACGGTGAGGTCGCCGTACAGGCTGTACTGCTGCGGCATGAGCCCGATCCGCTCGCGCACGCGCGGGCTCGAGGGATCCATCCCGAGCACGCGCGCCTCGCCCGCGTCGAGCGCGACGAGGCCGGTGAGCGCGCGCATCGCGGTGGTCTTGCCCGCCCCGTCGGCGCCGACGAGCCCGTAGAGCTCACCCCGCTCCACGCGGAACGAGAGCCCCGCGAGCGCACGCACCGCGCCGAAGCGCTTCTCGAGGCCGCGCGCCTCGAGCGCCGGCGCGTCGGACCCGGCGGCCTCGGTCACCTTCCGCTCCCCCGCTCGAGCGTGACCTGCACCGGCATGCCGTCGCGGAGCTTCCCGTCGCGGTTCACCACGGCGACCTCGATCGGGTAGACGAGCCGGTCGCGGTCCGTGCGGGTCTGGATGTTGCGCGGCGTGAACTCCGCCTCGAGGTAGACCGTCTTCACGGTCCCCTCGAACCTCTCACCCGGCCAGGCGTCGGCGACCACGGTCGCGCGCCCGCCGGGCTTCACCGCCCCGATCTCGGCGTTCGGCAGGTAGAAGGTGGCGGTCACCTCGGAGAGGTCCACGAGCCGCACGAGCGTGCTCGACGGGGACACGAGCTCGCCCGTCTCGTGCGGGAGCTTCGCGACCTCGGCGTCGCGCGGTGCCCGGATCTCGCACTCGTCGACGAGCAGCTTCGCGCGCGCGACCAGCGCCTCGCCGGCACGCACCTGGGCGAGCGCGGCCACGGCCTGCGCCGACGCGGCCCGGATCCCCGACTCCGCCGCGTGCACCTGCTCGCCGCTCGCGGCGGCCTGCGCGCGCGCGGCCTGGGCCTGGCGCGTCAGCCCGGAGGCAAGCGCCTCCGTCTGATCGACGCTCGACGCGGCGACGTCCTCCGGGATCGAGGCGAGCCGCTTCGCCTGTCGCACCGCGGCGTCGCGCTGCGCGTCGAGCGCCTCCGCCTGCGCCGCCGCGGCCTCCTTCGACGCGGACGCGGCGAGGCGGCCCCGCTCCGACGCCTTCGCCTGGGCGCCCGCGGCGACCGCCTGCGCCTGCGCCACGGAGAGGCGCGCCTCGGCCTCCGCGAGCTGCGCCTCCGGGTCCGAGCAGTCGAGCCGGAGGAGCAGGTCGCCCTTCTTCACCGCCTGTCCCTCGCGGACGCGCAGCTCGACGATGCGCGCCCCCACGCGGGACGAGAGGTCCACGATCGTGCCCTCCACCTCCCCGGAGCCGCCGGACGGCGCGGAGAGCGCCCGCGCCTGCGTCCAGAGGCGGAGCGAGATGAGGGCGCTGAGCACGACGACGATGACGGCGAGGACGATCAGGACGCGGCGCATGCGACTCCTCCCCCGCCCCGGCCGGCGGGTCGACCGTCCCCAGGGGCAAGCGGCGTGCCGCCCCCGCCGGCGCGCCGGACCGCGGAATCGGAGCGGTTTTGGGCGCCGGCGCGCGGGAAGGTGTAAGGAGATCCGACGCGCCGTTCGAGAGCCCTTACAGCCCGGGCGCGGAGGGAGGCGGATCCGCGGGTGTTTTCCCGCGGCACCGCGCTTGCTCCTCGCGCCGGCATGGTGATCCTCCCGAGCGCCGCGGCGCTGCTCCTCCTCGCCGTCGCCGACCCCGAGCCCATTGCGCCGGCGCCGCCCCCCGCGGGCGCCGCAGCGACCGCGGACGAGCTGCCGCTCGCGGCGGCGCTCGAGGAGCTCGACCGCGCGAACCCGACGCTCGCGCAGGTGCGGGCGCGCACCGACGAGACGAGCGCGATCACGCGGCAGACGTGGGCCGCGCTGCTGCCGACGCTGACCGCGCAGGGCCAGTACTACCGGAACCGGGACGAGTTCGTGATCGTCGCGCCGAGCCCGAGCGGCGGCCCGCCCTTCCGCCAGGTCTCGATCCAGCCGCTCGAGGCGTTCACGGGCCAGGGCACCGCGCGCGTCCCGCTCCTCGTGCCGTCCGGATGGTGGAGCGTCGCGGCCGCGAGGGACTCGGAGCGCGCCTCGAGCGCCTCGCTCGAGGCGGCGCGGCGGGATCTCAGGACGGCGTTCACCCAGGCGGCCCACGGGTCGCGCGCGGCCGAGGAGCTCGTCGCCGCGTCCGAGGCCGCGCTGAGGAGCGCGGCCGAGCTCGCGCGCAGCGCCGCCCGCCGAGTGGCGGCCGGGACCTCGCCGCCGCTCGACCGGCTCCGCGCCGAGACGGACCGCACCGCGCGGGAGAGCGACCTCGCCCAGGCGCGCGCGAACCTCGAGCGGAGCCGCCTCGCGCTCGCCGTCCTGCTCGGGCGCGAGCGGCCGGTGCGCGTGCTCGTCCCCGACGCCGCCCCGCCCGCCGACCCGGCGCCTCCGGCCGCGCTCGGGCAGGAGGCGCTCGGCGCCCGCCCGGAGATGACCGCGCGGCGCGCGCAGGTCTCGGCCGCCGAGGCGCAGGTGAAGTCGGCCTGGGCGCGCCTCGCCCCGGAGCTCTCCGCGAGCGCGTCCTACTTCGCGTCCGACGTCGCCTACCCCACCGGCGAGAAGGACGGGTGGAGGGTCACGCTCGACGTCGCCTGGCCGATCTACGACGGCGGGCTCCGGTACGGGAAGCGGCGCCAGGCCGAGGCCCAGCTCTCGGCGGCGCGCGCGGGCGAGGAGGCGCAGCGGCTCACGGTCGTGCAGGAGGTGGCGGACGCGTCGCGGGACGTCGGCGTCGCCGCCGAGCGGCTGCGGCTCGCCGAGTCCCAGCGCAGGCTCGCCGCGGACGCGGCCGCGTCCGCGCGGCGCAGCTTCGACGCCGGCGTCGCCTCCTCGCTCGACGTCATCGACGCCAACGACCGGCTCTACTTCGCCGACGTCCGGCTCGCGGACGCCCGGGCGCAGCTCGCGCAGGCCGCGGTCGCGCTCGACCGGGCGGCGGGACGGTAGCCGTGCGTCCGTCCCGGCGCATCGCGACGACCGCCGCGCGCCCGACCGAGGCGTACGCGCTGCCGCTCCCGCCGGGGCACCACGAGGCCGAGCGCGAGGAGATGTCGCGCCTCTTCGGCCGCATGGTGTCGGTGCGGCTCGTGCTCGTGCCTGTGGTGCTCGGGCTGCTCGCATGGCTCGCGGCCGTCGACGTGACGCCGTGGCGCCGCGCCGTGCTCGCGACGGTCGGCGTCGCGGTCGCGCTCTTCGTCGTCCTGGAGTGGCTCCGGTTCCGGCGGAGCGGCTACACGCCGGCCGCGGCTCCGCTGAACCTCGTCTTCGCGACGCTCGCCGTGTCGACGGTGGCGTTCGCGAGCGGCGGGCTCACGAGCCCGTTCCTGCTCGTCCTCGTCATGTTCGCGGTGCTGAACGGGCTCTTCTCGCCCTCCCCGCTCCACCTCGCGGTCCCGGCCCTGCAGCTCGCCGCGCTCTGGACGATGTGGGCCGTCGCGCTCCTCGCTCCTCCGGCCGACTTCCATCCCGCGGCCCTCGGCGGCGGCGGCACGCCCGCGCTCCTCACGGCGATCGCGCTCGTGGGGTCGGTCGTCGTGCTCGCCGCCACCGGCATCGGCCGCCTCACGCACGCGACGCTGCTCCGCACGCTGCGGCGCACGCTGCACGCCCAGCAGGAGTCCCTCCGCGCCCACGCCGAACGGGCCGAGGAGCTGACCGCCCTCTCCGGCGAGATCGCCCACGAGCTCAAGAACCCGCTCGCGAGCGTGAAGGGGCTCGCGTCGCTCCTCGCGCGCGACCTGCCGGGCGGGAAGGCGGCGGAGCGGCTCGCGGTGCTGCGCGGCGAGGTGGACCGGATGCAGTCGGTGCTGGACGGCTTCCTCGACCTGTCGCGCCCGCTCGTCCCCCTGGCGCTCGGCACCTGCGACCTCGGCGCGCTCTGCCGCGAGACGGCCGCGCTCCACGAGGGCATGGGCGCGGGAGCGCGGCGTCGAGGTCGTCGCGGCCGCCGGCGCGGTGCCGGTCCGCTGCGACCCGCGCAAGGTGAAGCAGGTGCTCATCAACCTCGTCCAGAACGCGATCGAGGCGAGCCCCCGCGGCGCGGAGGTGGCGCTCGAGCCGGACGTCGACCCGCGGGGCGGCGCGCGCGTGCGCGTGCTCGATCGGGGGTCGGGCGTCGACGCGGCCCTCGGCGAGCTCGTCTGGCAGCCGGGGGTCACGACGAAGGCGACCGGGAGCGGCCTCGGCCTCACCATCGCGCGCGCGATCGCGCGCCAGCACGGAGGGGACCTCGTGCTGCGGCCGCGCGAGGGCGGCGGGACGGTCGCCGAGCTCTCGCTGCCCGGGGATCTCCCGGCGCGGACCTGACCCGGCTCCGCCCGCGACCGCGCGAAGCTCGTGAGGGACGTTTCGGGCGGCGCAAAGGCGCGGCCCCTGCTAGCGTCGCGCGGGTGGATCCCGGCGCTCACCCGGCCGCGAACGAGGAGCGGCCCCGGCTGCCCGGCGGCAGCGCGCCGCGGCGGGCGCGCGGAGCGGCTCCGGCGGCTCGGCGTGCCGTCCGGGCGTTCGGGCAGGCGGTCGCGTTCCTCGACCGCTCCCGCCGGATCGGCTGGGTCGACCTGGCGCTCGCGGCCGCGCTCGGCGGCGGGATCTACGGCCTCGTCGGCCTCGCGCGCGAGTGGACCGGCGCCCTCCGGCCCGCCGTCGAGATCGACCTCTCGCTCCGGGCGCTCCCCGGGTACGCGCTCCTGTCGCTGTCGCGGGGGCTCGCGGCGTACGTCCTCTCGCTCGCTGTTCACGCTCGGCTACGGCTACTGGGCCGCCAACGACCGCGTCGCCGAGCGCGTCCTCGTCCCGCTGCTCGACATCCTCCAGAGCATCCCCGTCCTCGGGTTCATGCCCGGCCTCGTGCTCGCGCTGGTCGCGGTCTTCCCGCACAGCAACGTGGGGCTCGAGCTCGCCGCGGTCCTCATGATCTTCACCGGCCAGGCGTGGAACATGACGTTCAGCTTCTACCACTCGCTGAGATCCGTCCCGCCGGACCTCGCGGAGGTCGCGACGCTCGCGCGGTTCGGGTGGTGGCAGCGCCTCCGCGGCGTCGAGCTGCCCTTCGCCGACCATCGGCCTCGTCTGGAACAGCATGATGAGCATGGCGGGCGGCTGGTTCTTCCTGATGATCAGCGAGGCGTTCGTGCTCGGCGACAGGGACTTCCGCCTGCCGGGGCTCGGGTCGTACATGAGCGTCGCCGTCGTCGGCCGGCGAACGGTCGAGCCATGCTCGGGGCGGTCCTGGCCATGACGGCGATGATCGTCGCGCTCGACCAGCTGCTCTGGCGCCCGGTCGTCGTGTGGGTGCAGAAGTTCCGGGTCGAGGAGAGCGGGCAGGTTGCGGCGATGCGAGTCCTGGTTCCTCGACGTCCTGCGCCGCTCCGAGATCCTCGCGTCGGCCGGGCGCGCCGCGCGACGCCTCGTGCCGCACCGTCGGACGCGGGGCCCGCGCGCCGCCCCCGGCGCCCCGGGCGGCGCCCGGGAGGCGGAAGCTGCTCGGCGCGGCGCTCTCGATCGTGCCGTTCGCGGCGCTCGTCGCGCTGATCGCCTGGGGCGCGCTGCGATCTCGTCGGCCTCCTCCGGCGCGTCCCCCCGGGCACCTGGGCGGGCGTCGTCGTCGCCGCGGCGCTCACCCTCGGGCGCGTCCTGCTCGCGACCGCGCTCGGCACGCTCTGGGCGCTGCCCGCGGGGCTCGCGATCGGGCTCTCGCCCCGCCTCTCGCGTGTGCTCCAGCCGGTCGTGCAGGTCGTGGCGTCGTTCCCGGCGCCGATGCTCTTCCCGGCGGTCGTGGCGGCGCTCCGCCTCGCGGGCGTCGGCGCTCGGATGGGGGAGCGTGGTCCTCATGCTCCTCGGGACGCAGTGGTACATCCTCTTCAACGTCATCGCCGGCGCGACGGCGATCCCGGCCGACCTGCGCGAGGCCGCGCGCATCTACCGGATGGGGACGCTGCAGCGGTTCCGCGCGCTCTACCTGCCGGCGGTCTTCCCGTACCTCGTCACCGGCTGGGTCACCGCTGCGGGCGGCGCCTGGAACGCGAGCATCGTCTCCGAGTACGTGACGCTTCCGCGGCGAGACGCTCGTCACCACCGGGCTCGGCGCCGCAGATCAGCGCGGCGGCCGCGAGCGGCGACCTCCCGGTGCTCGCGGCCGCGATCGCTGGTGATGGCGGCCCTCGTCGTGGCGTTCAACCGGCTCGTGTGGCGGCGCGCTCAACGCGCTCGCCGAGCGCCGCTTCTCCCTCGCGCGGTAGGAGGTCCCGATGCCCGACCCGATGCCCGACCCGACGACCGCGCCCGAGCCGCTCTGCGAGCTCCGGCACGTCTCGCAAGTCGTTCCCGCAGGAGACGGGCCCGCCGCTCCGCGTGCTCGAGGACGTCATCGATCGCGATCCGGCCGGACGAGGTCGTCGCGCTGCTCGGCCCGTCGGGCTGCGGGAAGTCCACGATCCTGCGGATCCTCGCCGGGCTCACGCCGCCCTCGTCGGGCGACGGTGCTCTATCACGGCGCGCCGCTCGAGCGGGCTGAACCCCGGCGTCGGCTATCGTCTTCCAGAGCTTCGCGCTCTTCCCCTGGATGACGGTCGCTGCAGAACGTCGAGGCGGTGCTGCGGGCGAAGCGCCTGCCGTCCGACGAGGTGGCCGCGCGCGCGAGCCAGGCGATCCGGTCGGTCGGGCTCGCCGGCTTCGAGGACGTCCTACCCGCGGCGAGCTCTCCGGCGGGATGAAGCAGCGCGTCGGCATGGCGCGCGCGTTCTCGCCTCGACCCCGAGATGCTCTTCATGGACGAGCCGTTCAGCCAGGTGGACGCGCTCACCGCGGAGAGCCTGCGCGCCGAGGTCGCTCGACATCTGGGCGGCGAAGGACCGGAGCCCCTCGCTCGATCGTCATGGTGAGCCACGACATCAAGGAGGTCGTCTACATGGCGGACCGGATCGTCGTGCTCGAGCGCGAACCCGGGCCGCGTCCGGACCGTCGTCGAGAACGCGCTCCCGCGCCCGCGCGACTACCGCTCGCCGGACCTCCTCCGCCTCGTCGACCGGCTGCACGACGTCATCACCGGGATGGAGATGCCGGACGTCCCCGCGCCCGCGGCGCCGTTCGAGGCGCTCCCGGCGGCGTCCCCGGGCGAGATCCTGGGCCTCCTCGAGTACCTCGACGCGCGCGGCGGCCAGGAGGACGTCTTCCGGATCGCGGCAGACACCGATCGCGAGTTCGGCCGGCTCATCGCCGTCGTGAACGCGGCCGAGCTCCTCGACCTCGTCGACACGCCGAAGCGGATGGTGGTCCTCTCGATGGAGGGCGCGCGCCTCGTGCGCGCGCCGCCCCACGAGCGCAAGGCGATCTTCCGCGAGCACATCCTGCGCCTGCGGCTCTTCCAGCACGTCCGGGACGCGCTCCTCCTCCACGACGACCACCGGCTGCCGCGCGACTTCGTGCTGGAGCTCGTCGCGCTGCACATGCCGAACGAGGACCTGGAGGCGGTGTTCGGGACGTTCGTGGCGTGGAGCCGCTTCGCGGACCTGCTCGCCTACGACGAGCCGGCGGAGACGTTCGAGCTCCCCGACGCGGCCTGACCGCTCCTAGTCGTCTCGGTCGTGGTCTCGGTGGCCCCGCTCCTCGCGATCGTCCGCGGTGTAGAGGTGCAGCGTCCAGATGGAGCCGGTGCCGAAGCCCGGGACGCCACTCGGGTTGAACACGCTCGAGCTCGTCGCGAACCCGCCGACGACGCCCTCGGGCATCTGCACGAGCCGGAGCGCGCAGCCGGCGAGCAGGAGGCCGGTCACGGGCACGGTGACGCTCACGATGTCGCACTCGCCACTCGCGAGGTACGTCCCCTCCTCCAGGTTGAACTGGATGAGGAAGAGCTGGCGCGGCGTGAACGGCACCGCGCTCGTCATCATCCCGCAGCCGGTGGCGGTCCCGAGGAAGCGCACCGAGTCGTTCTTCACCTCGCCGCGCGAGGGTCTCGTCTGGAGCGACCAGACGCTCGCGCCGAGGACCACGTTGACGAGCGGATAGTTCGCGGCCTCGCACACGGCCATGTCGGCCGGGAAGCGCGGGTCCTCGAAGGTCTTGAGGAGGAGCGTGCGCTCGCCGGCGAGGGCGAGGGCGGGGACGAGGGCCAGGAGGGCGGCTGCGGAGCGGAACATGGGGTTCCCTTCGGTGCAGCGGGCTGGGGTGGGACTACAGCCGGACGAGGTGGGCGCCGTAGTGGACGCCCGCGCCGACCGCGGCGAAGAGCACGAGCTCGCCGGAGCCGAGCTTCACGCGCCCCTCGGCGAGGTCCTCGGAGAAGAGGAGGAGCGTGCTCGCGGCGGAGGTGTTGCCGTAGCGGTTCACGTTCACCGGGACGCGCTCCTTCGGCAGCCCGGCGCGCTCGACGAACGACATGAGCGTCCGCTTCGAGGCCTGGTGCAGGTAATAGCGGTCGATCTCGTCGGCGAGGTCGGGGCGCTGCGCGACGCACTCCGAGACCGCCTTCTGCATGAAGTTCGGGTAGGCCACCGCGACCTGCCGCCCGTCCACGTACCAGGCGTGGTCCTCGATGCGAGCGCGGGTATGGGGCGGGAGCTTCGCGCCGCCGCCACGGTGGACGACGAGCTCGGCGTGGTCGGTCCCGGAGGTCGAGGCGAGGATCCCGACGTCCGGCGCGTCGTCGCCGCGGAGGAGCACGGCGCCCGCCCCGTCGCCGAACAGGTAGAAGGAGAGGAAGGCGTTGATCCCCTTCCGACCCGGCATCTCGCTCGTGAAGATCTCGCGGTCGAGGTAGGGCGACGCGAGCGTGGAGGCGCAGATCGCCACCGTGCGCGCCGCCCCGGACAGGATCATCTTCCGCGCCAGGTCCGCCACGTAGACGGCGCCGCCGCACCCGGAGTCCACGACGATGGCGAGCGCGTGCGAGGGCGCGCCGAGGCGGCGATGCAGCTCCACCGCGTCGCGCGAGAAGTTCACCTCGTCGGGCGTGCTCGTCACGAGGAAGATGGCGTCGAGCTCGCACGCCGCGAGCCCGGCGCGCTCCAGCGCCTGGACGAGCGCGGCCTCGGCCATGTCGACGTTCCCGCGCGGCCAGGCGGCGTCCTCCGGCGGCGGGGGGATGGCCTTCCCGGCCACCTCGTCGAAGTCCCACAGGTACCTGCGCTCCTCGATCCCCGTGCGCTCCACGATCCGCTCGGGCGTCCAGCCCGGGATCGCGCGCGCCAGCCGCTCGTTGCTCACCACGCGCCGCGGCACGAACCCGCCAGCCCCCACCACGCGCACCGACCTCATCTCCATGGCGTCCTCGCCCCCCACTCATGGTGTTATGCCATGGACGCGGGACATCACGGAATGTGAGAAACGGGCGCGCGGATCCCACCTCCGCCGCCGGAGCGTGCACTGAGGGTGCAAGGACTCCGGGTGCAGCCGGCCCCCCGCGCGCGGCCCCCGGCCCGGCGTCCGGCTGGGGCGGCGCTCACCCGGATCCGCGGAAGGATTTGCGCCCGGACGCCCGCGACCGCGGCAGACGGACGCGGGGGTGATGCTGCGTTCACCCGGAGCGGAAACGACCCGGCGGCGCTAGACCGCCTCGACCTCGTCCGCCTCCGCGGCCGCCGCCGCCAGGGCCGGCAGCGACGGCTGCACCGCGGCGGGCAACGCCGGGGCCTGCACGTCCTTCAGCTTCCGCTCGAGCGCGCGGCTGCGGACGTGGACGCTCTGGAGCTGGTTCGAGGCCTCGGTGAGCTTCCTCTCGACCTTCTCGATGATCTCGCCGAACTTCCCGAACTCCCTCTTCACGTCCTCGAGCACCTTCCACACCTCGGAGGACCGCTTCTGGATCGCGAGCGTCCGGAAGCCCATCTGCAGGCTGTTGAGGAGCGCGGTCAGCGTCGTCGGCCCGGCGACCGAGACCTTGAGGTCGCGCTGGAGCATCTCGACGAGCCCCGGCCGCCGGACGATCTCGGCGTAGAGCCCCTCCGTCGGCAGGAACAGGATCCCGAAGTCGGTCGTCCGCGGCGGGCACAGGTACTTGTCGTGGATGTCCTTCGCGCAGCCGCGGATCCGCACCTCGAGCGCCTTCGACGCGGCCTCGACCGCGGCGGCGTCGCCGCGCTCGGACGCCTCGACCAGCCGCTGGTAGTCCTCCACCGGGAACTTCGCGTCGATGGGGAGGAGCACCTCCTCGCCGTCCGCCGGGCCGGGGAGCCGGACCGCGTACTCGACCCGCTCGCCGCCGTCCCTCCTCGGCGCCGCGTTCGCGACGTACTGGTCGGGCGCGAGCATCTGCTCGAGGAGCGCGCCGAGCTGGACCTCGCCCCAGGTGCCGCGCGTCTTCACGTTCGTCAGCACCTTCTTGAGGTCGCCGACGCCCGCCGCGAGCGTCTGCATCTCGCCGAGCCCGCGCTGGACCGCCTCCAGCCGCTCCGAGACGAGCTTGAACGAGTCGTTGAGCCGCTTCTCGAGCGTCCCCTGCAGCTTCTCGTCGACGGTCTTGCGCATCTCCTCGAGGCGCTTCCCGTTGTCCTCCTGGAGCGCCTTCAGCCGGTCGTCGACGGTCGCGCGGAGGCCGTCGAGCCGCTTCTCGTTCGAGTCCGTCAGCCCGGAGAGCCGCGCGTCGAGCTTCTTCTCCATCGCCTCGAGCCGGTCGCCGAACAGGCCGAGCCCCTTCACGGTCGCGTCGGATGCATCCTTGTGCGCGCCGCGCAACTCGTCCCGGAGCCGCGCCGCGGCGGCCGCGGACTCCTCGCGGTTCTTCCCGAGCTCCTCGCGGACGGCCCGGTCGATCCGCTCCTGGCCGCTGTCGATGGTCGCCAGCCGATCGCCGAGCACCGCGCGGACCGCGGCGGCGACGCGCCCGGGGAGGAGGAGGACGAGCGCGGCGCCCAGGACGGCGCCGGCGCCCAGCGCGGCGAGGACGAGCTCGGTCATGACGCCCCCACTCTAGATCGGGGGGGGACACGACCTTCGTGCCGCGCCCGCTGGCGATCGTGGACGGGGCCAGTCCACGTCGCGTGAGCCGATCGTACTGCGCGTCCGGCGGGTCGCCCCGACCCGTGTCGCTCGATCCCGAGACACCGCACCCCGAGCGGGAACGCGCGTGAGGTGCCTCCTTCGCGTAGTATCCCGCAAGCGCTTCTCCCTCCAGGCGGGATGCCACAAGCCAGCCCCATCGCAGTCGTCGACGACGACACCGATCTTCGCGAGACGCTCGGCGAGCTCCTCTTCGAGGAGGGGTACGAGGCCCGGCTGTTCGAGAACGGCCGGAAGGCGCTCGACTTCCTGCAGAGCGGCGGGCGTCCGAAGCTCATCCTGCTCGACCTCATGATGCCGGAGATGAACGGCTGGCAGTTCCGCGAGGAGCAGATGAAGGACGCCGCCCTGAAGGACATCCCGGTCGTCGTGATGACGGCGAGCCGCGGCTTCGACGGGCACGGCATCGCCGCGCAGGAGATCCTCTACAAGCCCATCGGCCTCGGCGAGCTGATGGACGCGGTCGAGCGGAACGCGCGCAAGTAGGCCGCACCCAACCGATTTGCCTCGCCAGTCCTTGTCCGGTTATGCAGGCGCGTGCCCGCCCCCGGCCTCGCCGAGATCCTCCTCCTCTCCTCGGTCGCGCTCGTGGCCGGCACCATCGACGCGATCGGCGGCGGCGGCGGGCTGCTCACGGTCCCCGCCCTCCTCGCGGCGGGGCTCCCGCCGCACCTCGTGCTCGGCACGAACAAGGGCCAGGCCGTGTTCGGCTCGTTCGCGGCGCTCGTCCGGTTCGCGCGCGGCGGGCTCGTGGACCCGCGCCGGGCGAAGGTCACCTTCCCGCTCGGGCTCGCCGGGTCGCTCGCCGGCGCGGCGCTCGCGCTCGCGCTGCCCGCCTCCGCGCTCCGGCCGGCCGTCATCGTGCTGCTCGCCTTCGCCGCGCTCTTCGTCGGGCTGCGCCGCGGTCCGCCGGCCCCGCTCGCGGGCGCGCCGTCGCGCCGCGGATCGCTCGCGATCGCGGGCGCCGTCGCCGTGGCGATCGGCGCGTACGACGGCTTCTTCGGCCCCGGCACCGGCACCTTCCTCATCCTCGCGTTCGTCGCCCTCCTCGGCGACGGGCTCGCGCAGGCCTCGGCCGGCGCGAAGGTCGTGAACTTCGCGTCGAACCTCTCTGCCGTCGGGCTCTTCGCTGCGCGGGGCACCGTCGTCTGGCGCATCGCGCTCCCGATGGCGGCCTGCCAGCTCGCGGGCGGCTGGATCGGCGCGCACCTCGCGATCCGCCGCGGCGACGCCATCGTCCGGCGCGTCGTCGTGGCGGTGGCGCTCGCGGCGGCGGCGAAGCTGGCCTGGGATCTGAGGTAGGGCATTCGTCCGGGGAGGCGGTTGGGATGGGCGGCGGTCGCTGCTAGACTGTCGAGCCCGCCGACCGGGGTCCGAGAGGAGCCGCGCGCCGATGAGCCGTATCGTCTCCGCCGAAGAAGCCGTCAGCGTCATCAAGTCCGGCGCACGCGTGTTCCTGCACAGCGTGGCCGCCGCGCCGCGCCGGCTCATCGAGGCGATGACCGCGCGCGCCGCGGAGCTGCGCGTCGTCGAGATCGTCTCGCTGCACACCGAGGGCCCGGCCCCTTACGCCGCGCCGGAGCTGGCGAAGAGCTTCCGGGTGAACGCGCTGTTCGTCGGGCCGAACGTGCGGCGGGCGGTCGAGGAGGGGCGGGCGGACTACCTCCCCGTGTTCCTGTCCGAGGTGCCCTCGCTCTTCCGCTCCGGCATCCTCCCGCTCGACGTCGCGCTCGTCCACGTGTCGCCGCCGGACCGGCACGGATTCTGCTCGCTCGGCGTCTCCGTCGACGTCTCGCGCGCGGCGGTGCAGACCGCACGGACGGTCGTCGCCCAGGTGAACCCGCGGATGCCCCGCTCGCACGGCGACGGCCTCATCCACGTGGACCAGATCGACTCCATGGTCGAGGTGGACGAGCCGATCCACGAGCTGCCGAACCACGACGTCTCGGCCGAGGAGCGCGCCATCGGGCGCCACTGCGCCGAGCTCGTGGACGACGGCGCGACCCTCCAGCTCGGCATCGGGGCCATCCCGCAGGCGACCCTCGCCGCGCTCGGAGACCACCACCGGCTCGGCATCCACACCGAGATGATCTCGGACGGCGTCGTGGACCTCGTCGAGAGGGGCGTCATCACCGGGGAGGCGAAGCGCGTCCACCCGGGGAAGATCGTCGCCGGCTTCGCGCTCGGCTCGAAGCGCCTCTACGACTTCCTCGACGACAACCCGCTCGTCGCGATGCTCGACATGGCGTACGTGAACGACGTCGAGGTCATCCGGCGCAACCCGAAGGTCACCGCGATCAACTCCGCCATCGAGGTGGACATCACGGGCCAGGTCTGCGCGGACTCGATCGGCGACCGGCAGTACTCCGGGGTCGGCGGTCAGATGGACTTCATCCGGGGCGCCGCGCTGTCCGAGGGCGGCAAGCCCATCATCGCGCTGCCGTCGGTGACGAGCTCCGGCGAGTCGCGCATCGTCTCGATGCTGAAGCCCGCCGCGGGCGTCGTGACGACGCGCGCGCACGTCCACTTCGTCGTGACCGAGCACGGCATCGCCGACCTCTTCGGGAAGAACCTCCGCCAGCGCGCCGCCGCGCTCATCGCGATCGCGCACCCGTCGCACCGCGACGCGCTCGCGGCCGACGCGCGCCGGCGGTTCGGCAGCTGGTAGCGGGCCCGGCGCGGCCTGCGCGACCCCTCCCCGCGCCCCGCGCGCGCTGACGCTCCGGGCGGGAGGGGCCTTGTGCTCCGGCCCCCCGCGCGCGCTACGATCCCCGGCGAGGCGCGATGTCCCGCCGGCCGGCGCTCGTGGCCCTCGTGGCCCTCCTGGGCGGCACCTCCGGGTGCGCCATCAGGCGGCTCGCCTACTCGCCGCGCGAGCTCCGCGCCGAGATCGCCCAGCGCGCCCCGGGCCTCCCGCCCGGGGACGTCGTGGTGCCGTACGAGCTCGGCGAGCAGGAGCGGGCGCGCGCGGTCGAGATCGTCGGCCGGATCGAGTCCACGAACGGCAAGGTGCGGGCGCTCGTCGAGGCGATGTTCGATCCGGAGGTGCTCGGGCTGCGCTACGCGGATCGCGTGACGGGGGACGCGGTCGAGACGCTCCGGACGCACGAGGGGAACTGCCTCGCGCTCGCGTCGGTGTTCGTGGGGCTCGCGCGGGCGGTCGGGCTCGAGGCCTACTACATCGACGCGTCGACGCGCGTGCACGAGACCACCTACGCGGGCGACGGCATGACGGTGAGCGCGGGCCACGTCACCGCGATGGCCGTCACGCCGACGGGCAACGTCGGGCTCGACTTCGCGCGCATGGGGCCGGTCGTCTGGTACCGCGTCCTCGACGACGTCGAGGCGGTCGCGCACTTCTACAACAACCGCGCGTACGAGCGGATCGACGACGCCCGCGCGCTCGGCGCGCCGCTGGACTGGGGCGCCGCGGCGGTCGACTTCCGGCGGGCGACCGAGGTGAAGCCCGAGTTCGCCCTCGCGTGGAGCAACCTCGGGATGGCCGAGGCGAACCTGGGGCGCGAGGACGAGGCGGTCCGCCTCTACCGGGAGGCGATCCGGCGCGACCCGCGGCTCGTGGCGCCGCGGAACAACCTCGGCGTCCTGCTCCTCCGCCGCGGCGACGTCGCCGGCGCGCTCGAGGTGCTCGAGGCCGCCGTGGCGATCCCGCAGAGCGGACCGCACGTCCTCTACAACCTCGCGCTCGCCCGCCTGCGGGCCGGAGATCGCGAGGGCGCGGTCGCGGCGCTCCGGCTCGCGCAGCGGAAGGGCTACCCGCGCGCGCAGCGGCTCCTCGACGAGCTCGCCGTCGCGAACGCGCCGCCGCCAGACGCGCCTGCGCCAGCGGTGCGCGGTCCGTACCCCTGGCCGCTGCAGCGCGTCTTCCGGCAGTGAGGGCGGGCGGGCCTCCCCCGGTCCTCGCTCACCACACCGCCCAGTGGTCCTCGACCACGCCCGGCATCGCCGCGATCGCGATCGCCTCTCCCCCGGGCCCCGGGATCCTCCCCTCGAACGTCCCCGCGATCTGGGCGAACCGCGTCCTGAGGATCCCGAGGTTGCGCGCCTCCCGGTGCGCGCCCTGCGGGCGGAACACGAGCTCGAGCGCGCCGCCCGCCCCTGCGATCCGCCAGGCTTCCTTCTCGCCGCCGATCTCGAACGCGACCGGCGGCAGGCGCCACGGCCCGTTCTCCGGAGCGGATGCGAGGGAGGGCCACGACCCGCGGAACCCGGCGTTCTCGCCCGCATCCGCCGCGGGCACGCCGAACCCCGCGCACAGGTTGAAGCCGAGCGGCGCGCCCTCCGCGCGCCCGGTCCCGAACGCCCAGCGCCACGACGTCTCGCGCGCGAGCAGCCCCGCGGTGAAGTCCACGCCGCCCGACCCGCCGTCGAGCGCGAGGGTCCTGCCGCGGACGCGGACCGTCCCCGATGCGGGGAGCGCCGCCGACTTCTGGGTCGCGCGGACGCCGCCGCCAGGCACCGCGACGACGAGCGCGAACGGCGCCGGTGCGCCGGGTCCGCCGAGCGAGGCGTCGAGCGCGAACGCGCGGTCGGACGACGCCGCGGAGAGCCGCCAGGTCCCGGCGTCGCGCGCCATGTCGAGCGCGAGGCCGCTCGCGCGGAGGCGCGCCCGTGCGCCGTCGCGGGCGCTCGCGGGGACCGTTGCGTTCCTCCCCGGGAGCCCGGCGGCGGATGCTTCCCAGATGACCGCGCCGCTCCGGCAATCGAGCGCCCACGCGAACCCGCCGGCGAACCAGCCCGCCTCGACAATCGCGAGCGCGGCGAGGACGTCGTCCGACGCGGCCATCGCGTACGTCCAGCGCTTCGCCCGGAGGGTGCGGACGAGCCAGCCGGCGAGACCCGCCGGCGCGAGGGCGGCGAGGTCCACCTCGGGGAGGTCGCCCGAGAACGCACCGAGCCGCGCCGCGCCCGACGCGTCGAGGAGCGCGGGCGGGGCGGCGGCGAGCGGCGGGGCGGCGGCCATGCCCGGACTCTACCGCCGCGCGCGGGGCGCGAGGGCGGCCCGGATGGCCTCGAGCCCTTCGTCGAGCCGATCGCCCTCGAGGAGCGCGGGCGTGCGGGCGCCGCCCGCGGCCGCGAGCGCGGCGCGGTGCGAGTCGAACGCGACGTTCCGGAACGTGACGACGCCGACGAGCCCGAGGTCGGCGACGAGCCGCCGCGCGGCCGCGGACTCGGGGTCGGAGAGCGCGTGGAAGAGCTCGAGCGCGGGCACGCCGGGAGGCTACCCGGCGCGCCCCCGTGCCGCTACCCAGCGACGAGCTAGGCGGCGTGCCCCTCGGGCACCGCCAGCGCCGGCACGCCGCTGGCGCGCGGGACCTTGGCCTCGGCGGACGCGCGGACCACGCGGTGCGACGACCCGTCCGCGAGCACCTTGCGCACGAGGGCCTGGTTCAGCGCGTGGCCGCTCTTCACGGCGCTGAGGGCACCGAGGACCGGCATGCCGAAGAGCGCGAGGTCGCCGATCGCGTCGAGCACCTTGTGGCGCGCGAACTCGTCCGGGAACCGGAGCCCCTCGGGGTTCAGGATGGAGAAGTCGTCGACGACGATGGCGTTCTCGAGGCTGCCGCCCTTCGCGAGCCCGGCGGCCTGCATCCGCTCGATGTCGCGGCGGAAGCAGAACGTGCGGGCGCGCGCGACCTCGCGCTCGAAGGTGCGATCGCCGAGCGTCACCCGGAACGCCTGGTTCGTGATGAGCGGGTGGCCGAAATCGGCGGTGAACGCGACCGAGAACGCCTCGGCCGGCTCGAGCCGCGCGAGCTTGTCGCCGTCGCGGATCTCGATCGGTTTCTCGACGACGAGCCAGCGCTTCCCGGCGCGCTGCACCTTGACGCCCGCCTCCTGCACGAGGCAGACGAACGGCGCGGCGGAGCCGTCGAGGATCGGGATCTCCGGCCCGTCCACCTCGACGCGGCAGTTGTCGATGCCCATCCCGTGGAGCGCCGCCATCACGTGCTCGACGGTGTGGACGCGCGCCTTGCCGAGGGCGAGGTTGGTCGAGAGCGTGGTGTCCGCGACGAACTCGTTGCGGGCGGGGATCTCGACGCCGAGGTCCATCCGGACGAAGGAGACGCCGGCGTCCGCCGGGGCCGGGGCGAGCGTCAGCGTCGCGGGCTCGCCCGAATGCAGGCCGACGCCCGTGCAGGACACGCGCTTCGCAACCGTCCGCTGATTCCAGTGAGCCATTCTTGAGAGTCCCATCCGGGGCGACCTGCCCGTGCGCGACCCTTCCGAGCAATCGATGTGCCAGCCGACCTCGAATTCGACGCCAGAATCAGCCGCCGATCAGCGGCTCAACATCGCGAACCAACGAGTGTTTTTGCCTGGGTTCGCATCGCCCCGCCCGGTGCCACCTGTCGACCCCCGAGATCGCGCACTCGAACCCGTCGAGATCGCGACATCCGTGTCAGGCCGGCACGGTTCCCCCGTGCCGAGGGCGGGGCTTATACCATGTGCGACTTCGCCCGCGGAGTCCCCGAAGCGTGATCCCACTCAAGGACGACAACCCCGCCGAGCGATTCCCGCTCGTGACGATCGCCCTCGTCGCCGTGAACGTCGCCGCGTTCTGGTGGCAGGTGGCGGGCGTCGGGCTCGAGGCGTCGGTGCTCCGCGGCGGCGCGATCCCTTACGAGATCCTCACCTTCCAGGACATCAACGAGCGCGACGTCGTGGCGCCGCCGCTCACGATCCTGACGAGCATGTTCCTGCACGGCGGGATCGGCCACATCGCGGGCAACATGCTGATGCTCTGGATCTTCGGGAACAACGTGGAGGACGCGCTGGGGCGCGTTCGGTTCCTCGCCTTCTACCTGCTCTGCGGGATCGCGGCGGCGCTGTCGCAGACGATCGCCTCGGCCGCGTCGGGCGATCCCGCCGCCATCCAGGCACCGATGGTCGGCGCGTCCGGCGCGATCGCCGGCGTGCTCGCGGCGTACCTCATCATGTTCCCGCGGCAGCGGGTGCTCACGCTCATCGTGCCGTTCTGGCTGTTCCACCTGCCGGCGGGCCTCTTCATCGGGTTCTGGTTCGTGGGGCAGGTGCTGAACGCGCTGTTCGGCTCGGCGGGGAGCGTCGCGGTGTTCGCGCACATCGGCGGGTTCGTCGCCGGGTGGCTCCTCTTGAAGGTGATGGGGCGCCGGCCGACCTGGAGGGCGCGGAGGGTGAGCTGGTAGCACGCATCTGCGACAGCGCCGCCCCGCGCGCTCCCGCCCCCTACAGCAACGACCCCTGGTTCCCCCGCGGCTTCTCGCGCCCGAGGTGCGCGTATGCGGGCGGCAGCGCCACCCTTCCGCGCGGGGTCCGCGCGAGGAAGGCCTCGCGGACGAGGAACGGCTCGTACACGTCCTCGATCGTGTCCCGCTCCTCGCCCACCGCGGCGGCCACGGCGTCGATCCCCACCGGCCCGCCGCCGAAGGTGTCCAGGATCACCGTGAGGATCCGCCGGTCCATCGCGTCGAGGCCGGCGCGCGTCGACCTCGAGCCGCTCGAGCGTGGTGTCCACGATCGCCTTCGTGAGCTTGCCCTCGCCCTCCACCTGGGCGAAGTCTCTCGCGCGCTGGAGGAGCCGGATCGCGATGCGCGAGGGGTGCCGCGGGCGCGCCGCGCGAGCTCCTCCGCGCCGGCGGGTCTGACCGGCAGCGCGAACTCCGCGCCGCCCGGATCGCGATCTCCCTAGCTCGGGCGGCTCGTAGTAGCCGAGCCGCTCCTGGATCGGGAAGCGGTCGCGGAGCGGCGAGGCGACCAGTGCCAGCATG
>CAWGDE010000033.1:0-120685 GCA_963821195.1 uncultured delta proteobacterium | reverse complement strand
AAGCCATGGAGGTCCGTGGAGTGGAGGCCGTAGCTTACGACATGGCAGCCCCGTCTTCCCGTGCCTCAGGCAAATCATCGTACTTCTATAATCAGCCATCATACCAGGATTACAATACCGAATCCTACGCCGGCATTGATGAGAACAGCTACAAAGACCCGCTTAAAGCTCCGTATTCGACCTTCTCCATCGATGTCGACAACGCATCATACTCAAATATACGCCAATTCATCAACCTCGGTCAGGATGTGCCGGTCGACGCAGTTCGTATCGAGGAGATGATAAACTATTTCAAATACGATTACCCGAAAGCCACCGGCGAACATCCTTTCTCTGTATACACTGAGACAGGTACCTGCCCGTGGAATAAGAATCATTACCTTCTCCATATAGGTCTGAGGGGAAAGGATATTGATAAGAGCGAACTTCCTCCTTCAAACCTGGTCTTCCTGCTTGATGTGTCAGGATCAATGGACCAGCCAAATAAACTGCCTCTGCTGAAATCAGCGTTGAAACTTCTGGTTAATGAACTTCGGGCTCAGGACCGCGTAGCAATCGTCGTCTATGCCGGCGCAGCAGGAGTGGTGCTTGAATCAACCCCGGGTAATCACAAAGAAACTATAATGCAGGCGCTCGATAACCTGCAGGCCGGCGGTTCGACAGCCGGCGGGCAGGGCATCATGCTGGCCTATAAGATAGCCGAAAAGAACTTTATCAGGGAGGGGAACAACCGCATCATACTTGCAACGGACGGCGATTTTAACGTGGGCGTATCAGATAACGCCTCTATGGAGCGGCTGGTGGAGGAGAAGCGCGGACTGGGCGTCTATATGACCGTCCTGGGCTTCGGCATGGGAAACATCAAGGATGACAAGATGGAGATCATTGCCGACAAGGGCAACGGTAACTATGCATATATAGATAATATCCAGGAGGCAAGACGTGTTCTGGTGCAGGAATTCGGTGGAACACTCTTTACAATTGCAAAGGACGTCAAGTTCCAGATCGAGTTCAATCCTGCTTTTGTCAAATCATATCGCCTGGTAGGATATGAGAACAGGTTGCTTGCGGACGAGGATTTTAATGATGATACAAAGGATGCCGGTGAGATGGGAGCAGGACATACTGTAACCGCCCTTTATGAAATTATTCCCGCCGGATCAGATGAGACCGGATTACCAATAGTTGATCCTCTGCGTTATCAGAATGGCAGGGCAGAAAAGGAAGTACGCTCCCCGCTGAATGATGTCCCGCGCGAGCTGTGCAACATCAAGCTGCGCTACAAGCTGCCCGACGGACTGACCAGTAAGATGTTCAGCAAAACAGTGGGTACCGATATAAAAAACGTCGGTGAAACCACCGACCGTTTTCGCTTCTCAGCTTCCGTAGCCGCCTTCGGAATGATCCTCCGCAATAGCAGCTACAAAGGCACCGCTACTGTCGCCGACGTCATTTCCCTGGCCTCAAATTCAAAAGGCACAGACCCTGACGGTTACCGGGCGGAGTTTGTCAGGCTAGTTCAAAGCACGAAGTAAGGTTAATGGTTAAAGGATAAAGGTTAAAGTTAGCGAGGGATAGAAGTTTTCGAATATATGGATCCCAGGATGTTCATAAGCTCCTGGGATTCTGTATTTAATGGTATCCAGTCATCATGATTATCCAGAACTGCTATCACGATTCTGATCCAATAATTTGATTCCCTCATCTCTTTAAGAGATATACCTACTTTATTTGTAAAATCTGCTTTTGATACTGCACCCTGAGCCTCATCATAATTAGCTCCTGATGAAGTTGATGATTTAACAAGCTGCCTTGAAATAATCAAATAATCTACCCCTTTCGGAAGTTTCCTTACAACCTTTAATACATCAACAGCAAACTTAAATAATCTCGTCTGCAGATCATTCGCCTCCATAGCAAAAGGCCACTTTAACCTTTAACCTTTCTTCTTTAACCTTTATTCAAGATCGTCAGCGTACGTCTTCTTCCTGTAGAACTTCGAGATATCAAAATAGATATCCTTTGCAGCACCCTCTTTTGTTGTGATTGATACTACGTCATAGGTTTTCCCGCCACTCTCTGTCACAACCTGACTTCCAATGTTAGCATCTTTCCATGTACGGTCAATGTAAAGGTACTCGGCTCTCACCGATCCTACTATCACTGCTTTATCGAACGACGATCCGTCGCGTCCGCCTGATGTGTCAATCGACGTTGCAGCACATCCTGCCAGCATCACTGCCAGCACTGCTGTCATTAAAAAAATTACACTCTTCTTCATGTCTGTTTTTTGTTTATCGTTTATCGTTTCAATGTCTTGTGGTCACTTTTCCTGCGGTCATTCCGTCTCACCTATTATTACTTTAACCTTTAACCTTCTATAATTTGTCTTGTAAATACCATTCGTACATTTTCTTCGCGCCCTCTTTCAACGAAGTACTATGTTTGAACCCTAAACCATGCAGCTTCGATAAATCCAGAAATTTCCGTGGCGTTCCATCAGGTTTAGATGGATCGAAAGCCAGAGGGCCCTTGAAACCCGTTACTTCCTTAAGCAAAGCTGCCAAGTTGGCTATTGTCATTTCTTCTCCTGTGCCTATGTTTATATGTGTATTACGTATCTCCCTGGTACCCTTGGGTATGAGATCTTTGAATGCGACCCTTTCCATGATAAACACAGTCGCATCCGCCATGTCGCCGCTGTACATAAACTCTCTTAGCGGCTTACCTGTGCCCCACACCGTAACTGAAATTTGCGATTTGCGATTTGCAACTTGCGATTTTTCACTGTGTATACCTTGCTGTTTAAGCAGCTCAAATATCTCATCCTCCTCCTCCATTCCATTGAAATTGTCAACCGGTCTCTTTTTTAAGTCAGCCCGGATCGACTCCATGTCACCGTTCTCCAGCAGCTTGCCAAGGTGGATACGGCGCATGAGCGACGGCATCACATGCCCGCCTGTAAGATTGAAGTTATCATTAGGCCCGTAGAGATTTGTCGGCATGACGGCAATGAAGTCAGTGCCGTAGCGCATGTTATATGCTTCGCACATCTTCAGTCCTGCTATCTTGGCGATGGCATAAGGCTCATTGGTATATTCCAGGGGTGATGTGAGAAGGTAATCCTCTTTCAGTGGCTGTTGCGCATCACGCGGATAAATACAGCTGCTACCCAGGAAGACGAGCTTTTTCACTCCGTTCAGATATGCGGCATGCACCACATTCGCCTCTATCATCAGGTTCTCGTAGATGAACTCAGCCCTGAGGGTGTTGTTGGCCATTATGCCACCGACTTTAGCTGCACATAATATCACTGCCTCCGGCTTTTCCTTCTCAAAGAACTCCTCAGTATCAGCCTGTCGTCTCAGGTCAAGCTCCTCAAACGTACGCCCAATGATATTGGTATATCCCTTCCTCTTCAGCGCTCCGTTATCGCACTCCCCACCAACCCTGTGTGCCCTGCTACATATATTTTCGAATTCCTGTTCATTGTCTTGCAGTCCTGCGGTTTTGCGGTCTTGCGGTCTGAAATCTCCGGTATAAACGACCGTATGACATCAGACCGCACGACTGCACGACCTAATTACTCAAAATAATTTGGCGTATAGAACCCTCCCTTTTTCAAGATAAACCTCCTTCTTAACCAGCTTCACATCCCCCTGCATCATATCCGTTATCAGTGCCGCAAGATCATACCTCGGCTCCCAGCCGAGTCTCGTGCGTGCCTTCGTGGCATCACCTATCAGCAGGTCAACCTCGGTGGGGCGAAAATATGCCTTGTCTACGCCAACAATGTTTGTATTCGAGCTTATCTTGTTCTTTATCCCTTCCAGGTATTCATCACCAACCAGTTCTGTAAAACGTTTCTCATCCACCGAGCCAATATAACCTTTTTCTTCTGTCCCTTCACCCCTGAAATCGATCTCAAGCCCTATCTCCGCAGCTGCCAGTTTTATGAAATTGCGGATGGTTGTTGTTACTCCGGTGGCAATTACATAGTCTGACGGTTCATCCTGCTGCACTATCAGGAACATAGCCCTGATATAGTCTTTCGCATGACCCCAGTCGCGCTGACCCGACAGGTTACCTACAAATAATTTATCCTGTACACCCATGGCTATCCGGCTCAGTGCCCTGGTTACTTTTCTTGTCAGAAATGTTTCGCCCCTGATCGGCGACTCATGATTGAACAGGATGCCGTTGCTGGCATGCATATGATAGGCCTCTCGATAATTGACGGTGATCCAGTAGGCATACATCTTTGCCACGCCGTAGGGTGAACGCGGATAAAATGGTGTAGTCTCCTTTTGCGGTACCTCCTGAACCAGCCCGAAGAGCTCTGATGTAGAGGCCTGGTAAACCCTTGACTTATTCGCCAGTCCCAGCAGCCTGACCGCTTCTAACAGCCTCAGCGTGCCAATGCCGTCCGCGTTGGCAGTGTATTCGGGTGTGTCGAAGCTCACCTTAACATGGCTCATGGCCGCCAGGTTGTATATCTCATCCGGCTGCACCTCCTGCACTATCCGGGTGATGTTCATCGAATCGGTCATGTCACCGTAGTGCAGGATGAAGTTGCGGTGCTCAAGGTGGGGATCCTGGTATATATGGTCTATCCTCTCGGTATTGAACATCGATGCCCGGCGTTTTATGCCATGCACAATGTATCCCTTCTTCAGAAGATATTCGCTCAGGTAGGCGCCATCCTGTCCTGTCACGCCGGTTATTAAAGCAACTTTTGACATATTGATATTTAAGGTAAAATTACAACAATTCCCATATTATTGGAGTCCTTGAGATCCCTGCCTTTCCAGAACGTTGCCAATCTCGCTCAATGCATACAACGGGAGGTTGATCAGCCACTCCTCGCGACGATAATCGGACATTGACGCCCGGACAGAGACGAAAGGACTAAATTTATCCCGGAATGCTCTCAGGCTTTTTGAATGAAGGTTCTCTTCTGCCTTTACCTCTACCGGGACAATGATATTTTTATACTGAAGGATGAAATCGACCTCGGCGGAAGACCGTTCAGCGGACCAGTAATAGACTGATAACGCCTCATTGCTTGCCAGTTGCTGATGTACATACTGTTCCGTCAAAGCTCCCTTGAACTCACTGAACACGGCATGTCCTTCAAGAAGTATTCTGGCATCGAGATCGCCCATCGCTGCCAGCAGGCCGGTATCGACAAGGAAAAGTTTGAAAGCATTGATTTCTTCATAGGCTTTAAGAGGCATTGCCGGTTTTGATACCCTGCATACCCTGTGCACCTGCCTGCAATCGATCAGCCACGACAGTGCCATTTCATAATCCTTGGCCCTGGAGCCCTCCCTGACAGCGCCATATATGAACTTACGGTTTTCCTTTGCCAGCTGCGCTGGCACAGAGTTCCACAACATGCGGATGCGGGGGATTATATCTTCAGGGGCATGTTTTGAAAAATCAAGCTCATACGTATCCAGTATCTGCTTCTGTATCTCCCTCACCTTTTTAAAATCCTGGTCTCTGGAAAACTGTACCACAGCTTCCGGCATACCGCCCACAAAATAGTACTGACGCAGACGTTCGATATATTTGGACTTGAAAACCGTAATAAGTTTCCAGTCACCTGAATGAAGCATTTCAACAAGGGCACTCTCTCCTGCAGCCTCCAGAAACTCTGTGAAAGTCATGGGAGAGAGATCCATGAGGACCACCTTCCCGACAGGAAATGAAACACCTTCGTGGATGGCCAGTCCCAGGAGAGAACCGGCTGCGATTATATGATAGCCAGGACCATCCTCATGGAAATACTTCAGGGCTGTAATTGCTTGCGGAACTTCCTGTATCTCATCAAAGACCAGTAAAGTGTCACCAGGTGTAATTATTAAACCGGATTCAGCCTGCAATGCAACGATGATCCGGGGAATATCAAAGTCGTCTGAAAATAATCCCGCAAGCCTCTTGCTCTTCTCGAAATTAATATAAACTGTTTTGGCATAATGCTTCTCCCCGAACTCCTTCATGAGCCAGGTTTTGCCCGTCTGCCTGGCACCCCTTATTATCAGCGGTTTGCGGTCCGGAGAGTTTTTCCATGCAATAAGATCAGCTAATTTCGACCTATACATCCTCGCATTTTTGTTCAAATATACAATAATTCAAACGTATTTTTGTTGTTTGATACACATTTTCAAACGACTCATCTCCGACAGTTCCTGGATTATATTTACTCCGTCCGTTCACGCCTTATCCTGATCCTGATGGCATTCTCTATCGGATTTTCAGAAACAAGCACCAGGTAACCTCCACCGCCAGCCCCTGCCAGCTTCCATCCCAGTGCTTTATCCTTATACAGCTCAATTGTATCAATAACAGTTTTGCTCTTCATCAAAGGGAACATTGCCACCTGGGCATCAAACGATGCTTTAAATGCATGACCGAATTTCCCGATATCTTTAGCCAGTATGGCCTCCCACACCTCGTCGGCTGCGCTTGCTAAAGCTCTGGCTCCCTCAACTGAAATATCCGTTTTATCGAGAACATTGAAATTTCCCTCCCTCGGAGGAAGCGTGATGAACCAGAGACGCTCTTCGATCCAGTCAAGTATCTCCGGATCATTTACTGTCGAGATCTTCGAAGGCCAATACTCCCCCTTCGAATAGTCCAGGCGGTTAAGTCCCGGAAAAACAATACCTATTGCATCCTGTGACCCACTTACATAGCTTGTCCCCGGAGGATTCTCAACGCAGAACAATGTATGTGCAAGTATGTGAGAGATCGCCGTCAGGTATGTCTGTTTGCCATAGCTGCACGGCTTTTCTCCTTGTACTGCCCGACATGCCGCTGCGGTCATTAAACTCGATGTCGGGTTCGATGGAAATGGTCAGCACAGCGCCCGGATAATATTTTGACACGAATGGTTGGTCAAGCCATCCCCCGGCGAGGTCAAGCCGGTACGGTATGCGGCACTCACTTCGCAGGGCAGTCGTTGATCGGGGCGGCAGTCCCGCGACAGGCACCCGCCGGCTCACGACCAGCTCAATGCCCAGCTCATCGCAGAGCTTTTTCTTATCCGGAGTATAGCCATCTTCGTTGACAAAGAAGATATCAGGCTTCATCTCCCGCAGTTCCTGCTCAAAGTCAAGAAGTCCGGAACCCTTGTTAATCCATGCCTCCCTGACACACCTCAACGACTTAATCATGTACAGTCTCTCGCGTTCGCCGTTAATGGTGCGTCTGCCCTTGAGATCACTGATGGTTCGGTCCGACCCGATACCCACATACAGGTCGCCATACCCGGCCGCCTCCTCAAAGAACGCCACATGACCCGAGTGCAGCATGTCAAAACAGCCGCTGACGAATACTTTCTTTTTCTGCATTTACCTGCTATTCAGTGATCTGCAATCATGCGTCTTGCAGTCTTTTTAGACCGAAGACTGCTGACCTTGACCGCTGGACAACTACAGTTTTCTCCTTTTCAGCTCAGTTCGTCTGTGGT
This sequence comes from uncultured delta proteobacterium, assembly GCA_963821195.1. GTDB lineage: Bacteria > Myxococcota > Myxococcia > Myxococcales > Anaeromyxobacteraceae > Anaeromyxobacter. The sequence goes on along the minus strand of CAWGDE010000033.1, from coordinate 113,208 downwards.
TAAATTAAAGTTTGATTACAGAATCAAACCACTTCATACAGACTGTGCGTGACGAATACAATCGTGACTTTCTCCTTCAGTTTCTCAAGAACCTCCATGATCGCTGTTTCATTCTCCGGATCAAGCGACGAAGTTGCCTCATCAAGCAGCAGCAGTGAAGGTCTCCGCAGAAGCACCCTCGCGAGCGCCAGCCTCTGACACTCCCCTCCGGAGAATGTAAATGGATAATTCACAATAAATGCATCCAGTCCCTTTCCTGAACCGTTTTACAAGGTGAACAGCATTGACCTGAGCCAGCACATCCCATATCTCATCGTCAGTTATAACGCTTCCGCTATCCCACACCAGGTTCTCGCGCAGCGTGCCGTCAATGAAGAACGAATCCTGCGGAAGGTAACCCAGCCCTGCCTTCCACCTGGCAGAAGGTCATCATCAAGCGGATTGCCGTCAATCAAAATCCTCCCTGTATCAGGCTTCTGCAGCCCGGCAATCAGGTCTATCAGTAGTTGTCTTGCCCCGGCCTGATTCACCTATAATTCCTGTTATGGCATTTGCTTTAATGGTGCCGTTAAAGTTCTGAAAAGCTGCATCGCCGTCGGGCCATGTGAAAAACATAAATCCTCCAGCCTGATCTCCTTGCTCAGACCCACAGGAGGCTGACCGTGCTTTAGCCCTCATGCACCGATGTCAGGAAGTTCATCATCAAGCTGCATCACCAGCTTCACCGAAGCCACGTTGGAGACGATCATGCTGATGTCCGTGTTCAAGCGAAATGAACTGCGGAAAGATGCGCGAGAAAAGAAGGATCAGGATGACAAACGATGCCATAGGCACAGCGCCCGACCTGTAACCGAACCATACCACACCAACCAGAACAAGCAATCCTGCGATACGCTGTATCAGCTGCGGCAACGACCAGTTCTTCTGCATCCTGTACTCCATGTCAAGCAGCGAAGTGCTGGCCTCATCAAACCGGTTGTAATAGAAATCCTCCGAGCTGTGTACCTTGGCGATCTTGACCGTCTGCCAGAAATCGTCAATATACTTGAGCAGCCTGTTATAAGAGTTGACATACCCCTCACCCAGGTGAAAAGCTCTGAAGAGAGATCTCCTGAGGAAAACAAAAAGAATAATACCCACTGCAATTATTATCAGCGTGAACGTAGCCGATACCAGCAGTGCATAGACAATGTATGCTGCTGTCATGATGAGCGTTGTCAGCAGCCTGAGATAGAAGAAATAATAGTTGGCAAGGTTAGGCACTTCCTTGGTGAGCACCTGTAAGTGGTTGGTCTTACTGCGACTGTTGAGCGTCTGCCAGTCGGCCATGATGATCTTGCGGAAGAGACGCCGACGAAGCTTGTATATGAATGTCTGCTGGTACCTGACATCGAGTACCGATTTCCAGTACTGCAGCAGGGCATTGGCAGTCAGCAGCACCATATATACCACCAGCACGCTCCCTATTGTCAGGGATATTCCTGATTTATCTGCCAGGTTCTGAATGAACAGGGCAATGCCGTCAGGCTCTCCGCCTCCGCCTATGCTCAGAAGCTGCAGAAGAGGTATCAGCAGCACTATTGAGAACCCCGACATTACCCCCATCAGCAGGGTCAGCACGAAGATCAGCATAAGCCTCCAGGGCTGATGCTCCCGCAGCAGTTTAAAGGTCTTTATTATAAAAAGATAATGTTGCATTGAATTAGATAATGCGCAGGGTGCAGGCAAGGAGCGAAGCGACGCAGTCCCGCAAAGCGGTGTCACAGGGCTCAGAGCAGAATTTCAGGCTTAATCTTGAATTTTAAAGTATCGCGACTTTCCTCGTCGTTACTTTAACGCCGTCCGTCACCTTAACCAGGAAGACCCCATGCATCCCAACCTGAATATCAATCGTATTCAGCCCACCATCCTCTAAGACGCCTTTCAAGTATTCTCTTTCCGCTCAGATCATATATTTTACAGAACGCCCTCTTTGCTCACATCGCCCTTGATGATAACCTTGCCGTTGCCTGTCCATATCCGCAGGTCAGATCCATTATCGCCCGCCTTTGGTCCATCTAACCCGGTGATTGTGTTTGCAGCCTTAAGGTAGAACCTCCCCGTTCCGTAGGTTTTTGACGGAATGGTTACAGTGTAAGTATTGGAATTAAGATTGGTAAATGTTCCTGTTGTCCGGTCTTCAAGCCAGAACCTGTAATCTCCCAATGGTTCTACATCAGCTGAAAGATTACCTCGCCACCCGTTTCACAGTCAATTCCTATTGGTACTGTAATAGTGTCTGCCTTTGAATCCGGCAGCGCCTGTCGGGTATAGTTGATGCTGTTATCTTTCAGCGCAAGCGCAGTGTAAACATTCAAGTCCTGTCCTGAATTGAATAGTCCTATATCGTAGCCCGGATCAACACCCGTCGACATCTTCTCATTGTACACCACAGTAGTCAGGCTTTCACCTGTAGAGTGTTTCACCTTCAGCTGCAGTCCCGACCAGCGGCCCTCAGCAGCTGCGGACTTAAGCATCGCCGTGCCCGTGCTGTGCTCCCTCATATCCCTGCCAAACAGGAACTGCGAATCATCATTCATTGCAAGTACAAAGAAGCCCTGTCCTGCCTGAATATGTGTCTCAGGCAGCTCGCCTCCGCCGGGCCAGCCGGTGGATTTTGCAATGTAATAATAACGACGTGTAGTTCCGTCAAACAAGTATAGTGCCACATAATTCGGATCAAACTGACTTAATGAAGGAGTTACACTATAGTTTGCGTCAATAAATTCAGAAGCCACTATTGCAGAAGCATAAGGATTCCCCAGCAGGTTCCACCCTTTACCTCCCAGGTTTTCGAGGCTTCTTCCGGTAACGAATGCCCTGTTAAAGTAATTGTCACCGGGATCAATAGCATCAGCATAGGGAGAGGTGGCAGCAAAAAGAACATCATCATTTACCAGAGTGCCGGTAAATGTGATCAGTCCGTCACTGCCCGCGGTCTGCCTGAGGTTATAACCATGACCCGGCAACGATGACGTAATGCTTGTTGTGTTCCAGGTGCCTGGTGTCTCAGACCATTGATAAACTGCGCTTATTTTTGCAGCATTTGTTTCAGTGTTATTCTGCACCGGTGCTGAAACCAGGTGCCAGTCACTTGCAGCATCAGACCCCGGCTTCAATTGTCTGTTATAGGTAATATTCCCCGTGCTTGTGCCATTTACTATAAGGGAGCCGCTTGATGTCAGGGTTGAACCGATTGTCAGCAAGCCATTGTTATTCAAATCTCCGTTAACCGTTAGTGCCCCGCCAGAATTCAGGGTTAAACTGGCTGTTGAACCAATGGTTAGAGATCCATTCAATAGAGGTGAATTGGTCGCAGCTGGAATGGTTATTTTGTTCCATGAGGATGGCACACCGGATGTCCAGTTACCGGCTGTTGCCCAGTCTCTGCTTACACTTCCTGTCCATTGGGTAGTTAAACTTCCCTCAGCTCCCAGTGTAGTAACCGGGTCTGAACCTGCCCATTTACGCACTCTGGTCCAATCAACAATGAATTGATTAGTGTTACCATAGGACATTAAAAATGGGGACAAAGAAGTTATTGGAACATTTGTACTAACACTCTCAACTGTAGTATTATCTATCTGAAATCCAGCAGTTCCGGTATTTTCACGATATATTCTTAGTATATGCCAGTTCTGGTCGGCAGCCTGGTTCATAACAATGACGCCATCCGTTATACTACCAGAGGTGGCTTGTCGCTGCCAATTGGTTGTCGAAGGAAAATCATCTACAATTCGTAAGACGTTAATAAATGCTCCCTGTATAAATCCAGCTTCCGCAATTAAATTATTTGTACCCTGGTTGGGATGGCGGGACCGAATCTCTCCACATAACCCGTGACAAACGGAATCGTTCCTTCAATTCGGACATATGTGGTTGTAGCTGTCATTGTAAGCAATCCTCCGGCAACAGCTGTCTGTGCAGAAGTACCACTGGTAAAGGTCCATTTGGACCCGTCAACATTGGTACCAGTATCAAAGCCGTCAAAGAAATCGAAGACTGCATTTCCGTCGTTGACATAACTTGGCGGTATCTGATAAACAAGCTGAGTAGCTATGCACAATCGATATTGGCCTGAGGCTGGACCACCTGTATATGAAAAAACATATTCGTCACCTATTCGTGTAACGGCACCCCTGAAACTGTTATACTCACTGCCTCGTGCTAAAAGAATGCCGTGCTTTGTGAAAGTCAGCCAGTCAGTCGTGGTAGCAAGCGCTGTCTGCCATGGGGAACTGGTCGTCGGACTGACTGTATAACCTATATAGTAAACTCCGCCATATTCATATACCCAGGGGTCGGCAACAGTTCCTGCATCAAAGGATCCCGCCGGGCCGAAGGGGATACATGGATTGCCGGCATACTTTGTATAGGGTCCAAGAAGGTTGTCAGCCGTGGCATAGCCTATCTGTTCAACATTGCCTCCTGCATCTCCCATATAGATCAGGATCCACTTGTTCATCGAAGAACTCCAGAATACACAAGGTTCATCAGCACGGTAATCCTCCCATGACCCGGCAGGACCGGCAGGCAGGACTTCTGCTACTTTTGTATATGGTCCGCTTACTGAAGTGGATGTTGCCACCGAGATAGGATAGGGTGAGGCCACAGAACGGTCACCATAAAAAATATACCATGTACTGCCTGATTTCATAATATGCGGAGCAATAGCAGTGGGAATTACAGCTCCATTAGCGTGTGGCCCGCTGAACCAGCTCCATGCTGCAGGATTAGTTGGATCATCCGAATACACAAGACATACAGCCGAGCCGCTGGTCTGATCAGTCAGAACCATCCAGTAATGTCCGGTTACATCGTCATATACAATATTCTCAGCAAGAAGACTCGTCCTTCCGACTGGAACACCTATCGGGATTATCGGGTTAGCGGGATCTTTTGTATACGGCCCGTTGGGGGGAGTTTCAACCGCAGGCCCCGGAGGGATTATAACAGGTGCCGGATTGCCATAGTACAGATAAACTGTCATGCCTCCTGTAGGTAGTGATGGCACTTTTACCCAGACAGTGCCGGTGTTCCCGGCTTTATTCCATTCTTCAATCCAGAATGGTAATTCTGTCGTGCCATCCGCAGTAGTTACCCGGATATCACTTCCATCGGCCACTGTATTCATGAAATCAAACGTGCTGGTAAGGACGATTTTTACCTGGAAATCGGTTTGCGCTACTGCAAGGCCCTGAACTGACACCGGACAGCGATAAGCCCAGTCCGCATTGTACCAGTTCTGAGCAGACAGGAACTGCGATGTTAATAGTCCCGCAAAAGTAACTGACAGGATTCTCAACACTATGCTTCGATATAAGTTTGTGGTTTGCATAATACCCCTTTTAATATTCCTTCCTCCCCGCATTCTAAAGAAACTTAAAACGGGGGCCGGAACGTTAACTGTCTACAAATCAAAAACTAAATGTAAATCAGTATCATAATATATTCAAAAGAAATATGACGAATCAGATCAATTCATTGATGAAACTGATCTTTCGTCCCCTCGCATAGTCGCATAATTACCTCCTCGCAAAGTCGGAGAGTAATCCTCTCAAATCTCAAATTTTACCTCCCGAATTTGCCTGTTGGCGGAGAAGGAGGGACTTAAATTTTATATTCCTAAAACAATGCCACCTTCCTCGTTGTCACCTTCATACCGTCAGTCACCCTTATCAGGTAAACACCATGCAGGCCTGAGGGTAAAGTAACAGTATTCAGTTCTCCGTCTGCAAGATGTTTCTCCAGGATTTTTTTGCCGCGCAGATCATATATCTCGCATAGTGAGCCTTTAGTGACATCACCTTTTATAATCACCTGACTATTCGAGGTCCAGATACGTACGTCTAAGTTGTCTGTTTTTGGCTGATGTATGCCTGTAGGCGTATTCGTGGAGGCTATTATAAAGAATCGCCCGGTCCCGTAGGTTTTTGCTGGAATAGTTACTGTATAGGTATTTGAGCTCAGGTTTGTGAAAGTCCCAGTTGTACGGTCTTCAAGCCAGAACCTATAATTTTCAAGAGGCACAGTGTAGGCTGAGAAGATTACCTCTCCGCCTTTTTCCGAATCAATTCCTACAGGGACAATAATTTTATCTGCACCTGATATAGGCAGTGCCTGACGTGAGAAATTCACGCTGTTGTCTTTTTCTGGTAAAGCAGTGTAAATTTCAACATCTGGACCTGTACTGAGCTGGCCAACATCGTAGCCGGGATCTAAACCAATATTCATTTCGCTGTTATAGACAATTGTGGTAAGGTTTTCTTTGTTGCCATATTTTACTTGCAGCTTCAGTCCCGGCCAGGGATCTTCTGCTTTGGCTGATTTAAGCAATGGAAGAACCGTATTATGCACCTGCATCGATGAGTTAAAGTTGAATTGAACTTCGTTATTATTAGCCAGAACCATAAAACCCTGACCTGCCTGTATGTAACTCCCGTACGACCCGCCTTCCGCAAAGCCGGGTACAGCATAAGCTGCATACTTGTAATACCCGTTCTTGCCATCATATATATATAATGCCTGATAATATGGGTCAAACCTGTTAGTAGTTGTTGTGTTAACCGTAATAAATGTCGCAGCATTCATAGCCGATGTGAACGGATTGCCTAACAGGTTCCACCCGCCTCCGCCGTAGTTGTCCCAGCTTCTTGAACTGGCCCAGATAGGTAAAGCGTGATTAAGTACGCCATACGGATCAAGGGGATAAAGGGAATACCTGTCCGTGTAACTTTGCAGATAAGGAGAAGTAGCAACTACAGGGTCTGGGGAATTAACATACGATCCGGTAAATGAAAAGTGACCGTCACTATTGTCGGTCTGGTAAATGTTATATCCTTTGCCACTCTCAAAAGTGCCTGAGGTAACGTTAGACCAGACAGCGCCTGCCTCATCCCAAACCCTTATCTGATCAATTTTGTCATCGTAAGCTGAGATAAAACCAGAAATAGACTGACCCCCGACCGGAGAAGAAAACAAATGTTTGTCTCCATAGTCATCGCCCTCACGCATATAGCGGTGATAGGTAACAGTCCCCGTCCCGGAGGCTGTCCCTGCAATCAGGGAGCCACTGCTGTTAACCCAGGCAGATTCTATTATTATGCTGCCGTCATTTGCAAGGTTACCGCTTACTGTGAGAGCCTGGTTGGTATTTATGGTAAGTGAGGTATTGCTATTTAAAGTCAAGCTACCAAGGACCGCCGGTGAAGAAGAAATTACCGGTTGATAAGCAGCGCTATTAACGATTGTTACATCTGCTCCTGAAGCAGGCACTGAACCACCATACCAGTTAGTACTAAGGTTCCAGTCTGCACTGATTCCGCCCACCCAGTTGCCGGCAAAAAAACCATCCGTAATGTTGATGATGCCATTAGATGAAAAATATTCGTCATTGAAATGCCCGGCAGGAGAACCAGTCTGCCCCCATGTACCGTTTAGCACTCCATATGCTCCTAATATTAAAGTTTTGGCTGAAGATACTGTAAGATCTGCCAATGATGCCACTGCTGATTCTTTATCGTAAGATTATTAGTTATTGTTCTGGCTTCCGGGAATAATTTGGTACCAACACCGGAAAGCATTAGGTTACCATATGTCTGTGAGCTGTTTAATGCAGCAACAGTCTGATCAGTGCCAGAATAATGAATAATACTTGTCGCACCAATTGAATGTGTGCTGTAATTCGAAGGTAATGTATTCGTACCGCCGATCTTTAGGGTTGCATTGTTTGAGAGAGTTAAGAGACCTCCTGCGGTTGAACGGTTACAAGTAAAACTGCCAATATCGAAGACTCCAGTCGTCACGCTTAAATCTCCCGCTACATTGATATTAACACCGAGGGTTGTTGATACAGAACTATTAATGGTAAGATTATTGAAAGTTGTCGAAGCAGATCCACCAATGGTTTGGGTTGAACCATTAAACGTAACGGTACCTGTTCCGGCGGTTACTGCTCCTCCGTTATTCATCCAGTTGCCACTTACAGTCAATGTATTTGTGCCGGCTATTCCTATCGTTGTGCCGGAGTTAAGTATAATGCCATTGCAATATGCCGGGGCATTGATCACAGGCTGGTTCGTAACATTAGGAATATCAACATTCGTGCTGGAACCGGGAACTCCGCCAGTCCAGTTTCCGGAGTTGAACCAATCAGTGCTGACAGCTCCGGTCCATTGACTGCCATTATACACTCCAGTGCCAACTGATATTGTTAAAGTTGCACTTGTCCATTTTCGCACTCTGGTCCAGTCAACTATAAAATGATTAAGTGTCGCAGAGTTTGTATAAGACATTAGAAATGGTGGTAAGGCTACGGTCGGAACATATTGATTAACAGTTTCGACAGGAGTATTATCTATTTGAAACCCGGCTGTTCCGGAACCAGTACGATATAGGCGAAATATATGCCAGTTTATGTCAGACAGTTGGTTCATATTTAAAACGCCAGCTGTTGCACCACCTGATGAGTTTTGTCGCTCCCAATTTGTAGTTGAAGGGAAATCGTCTACAATTCGTATAACATTATTCCAGTTTGTACCGGCACAAAATCCAACTTCCATAATCAAATTGCTTGTGCCCCGGTCTGGATGTTGTGCCCTGGTCTCTATAATATAGTCTGGTCCAAACTGAGTCCGTCCATCAATTTTAATAAATCCGGATGCAGCAACCATGCTAAGCGAGCCGCTTCCTACTGTTGTTACTCCTGCAGACGAAGCAAATGTCCATTTGGTAAGGTCAAGACTGGTCCCGTCAAAGCCGTCATAGAAATCGAAGACAGCATCTGCATTACTGCTACCTCCGCTACTGCTTGAAGGTATCACAAAGACCGGCTGGGTCGCTATGCACAATCGGTATTGATTAGAAGCAGGGCCACCTGTATAGGAAAAAACATATTCATCACCAATTCGTGTAACCGCACCCCGGAAACTATTGAACTCACTGCCTGTAGGCAAAATAACACCCTGCTTTGCGAATGTCAGCCAATCCGTAGTTGTGGCTAATGCCGTCTGCCAGGGAGAACTGGTTGTAGAACTCACTGTATAACCTATATAGTAAATCCCGTTATACTCATATACCCAGGGGTCTGCTACTGTTCCGGCATCATAAGATCCTGGAGAACCAAACGGAATGCAAAGACCGGGCTTTGTAGGATCGCCATTGTCAAACCTTGTATAAGGTCCAAGAATATTATCTGCATAAGCATAACCAATCTGCTCAACATTGCTACCGGCATCTCCCATATAAATTAGAATCCATTTCCCATCAGCGCGCTGAAAAACATAAGGTTCATCAACGCGGGCAGCATCCCATGGATAACCAGAAACAGTGAGAACCTGACCCTGGTATGTATATGGTCCACTGACATTAGAGGATGTCGCTACTGAAATAGGATATGGCGAACCATGAGCACGGTCACCATAAAAAATATACCAGGTCCCGTTATATTCAATAAGATGAGGAGCAATTGCACTGGGATTACCAGTAATTGGATATCCACTCCAGTACCATCCATCAGGATTAGTCGGGTCGTCAGAATAGATAAGTCCTATACTCGATCCGCTGGATTGATCGGAAAGGACCATCCAGTAATGCTGAGTGATCGGATCATACACAATATTTTCAGGTAGTAAATTCGCGGTTTCACCGGGAGCACCACTTCCAAGCAGGATTCCCGGATTACGGGAATCTTTTGTGAACGGACCACTGGGAGGGGTTGCAACAGGTTCTGGAGAAGATAATGATTGCGCACCGTAATAAAGATAAATAGTGGTAGTTGCAGGACTTGCGTTAATCACAGGTATTTTCACCCAGATAACTGCAGATGTACCATAAGTCCAGCTTTCAATCCAGTATGGAATTTCAGTTGTTCCATCGGAAGCAGTGAACCGTATATCAGATCCGTCAGCAAAGGTGCTGCTCCATGGACCTGAACTACTTAAAGTTATCTGAACCTGGTAGTTTGTTAATGCACTTGTCAGGTTGTTGGTAATGGTTAATGGGGCCCTGTACTGCCAGCTGGGATTGAACCAGGCTTGTGCAATCAGGAATTGTGTTGTAAACAGCCCTGCCAATATAACTGTCACGAATCTTAATGTCGTTCCGGATGATGTTTTTTTTGTTTTCATAACGAAGTTTTAAATAAACTTAACTAAAAGCAACATTATCTGGTATGTTCTACCCGGATAATCGTTACAATGAGACCATAACTCAAAAGTCTAAATGTATAGTATTTTTAGATAATGTGCAAATAAGATTTAAATCAAAAACTATCCGTCTATGTGCAAAACCAGACATCGCTACCGTTTCTTCTCCTATTTCACATCTGATATCTCACATATTGTTATCCGTAGCTTCAGTGAAGATGGATCTCATCTCTTAAAACCAGCCCCAACCTCACCATATCATTTAGGTGTTCCTCAACCTCGGCTTTACACCTGGTTTCCTCCACCTCATACTCCTTGATAAGGAGACCGGACAGCTCATCTAATCCTATCGGTTTCTCCAGCAAATCCCAAATACGCGTGGCTACAGGATTAAGCGAAAAGTACTTCCCCTGATCAAGGTCCATCATAACTAATTCATCATGGAGGCGACCGGAGATGGTTTTACTGTTTCTAGTATATTTAGTCATGGTTTAGGGTTTTCTGATCACCTAAATATTATAAGACAATAGGCACAAGACATCATTATTGCATTCAGGACATAAGCTACATTTTTACCCGGATCGTAACTTTAATCCTTTTACTTTTGTCTTTTATCTTATTTCATAATCATTTTTTCAAAATCCCCTGCCGACCGGAAGTGCTTTATCAGTAATGCCTCAAAAATATTGCACCGGGCCAGGACTAGCTCATGTTTTATACTCCCAGACTTTCCCTCAGATGCGGATTCCCTGATCTTTCCAATCTCAAGCAGGATCTGCTTAAAATAAATATCCTTATCGCTTCCTGATAATTTACAGTATTCTTCTATTATCACTGCGCGTATGTTCATTGCCTCCCTGACTTCAACTAAGGCATCATCCAGAGTGATTTTCCGTTCCGCAAAATCCTTTAGAAGCTGGCAACGATATCCTGAACAAACATCAGCTCTCTTCTGGTCATATATAGTACAATTCTTATTGAAATAATGACAGGGAAGCTTGAAATAATCCTTGTCCTCATTGTTGTAGCTGTTCTCTTCAATCTTTTCCGGTAATTGGCCTCGTTCACCAGGATTTAAAAGGGCATGCAGGAATAGAGTACCATCACAGCAAAATCCGCATGTAATGCATATCTTTTGTTCTTCTAATGGAGCTGTTTGTGGAAGTTCTGTCATTTCAAATCTGTTTTCACTGCATTAATGAAGAAATGGTGAAGTGAGAGAGCGATTAGGCTATCGGCTAAATGAATAATGCTCAGACTTAATATTCATATTGATAAGCATGAAAGCAATATGGTCATACTTATCGGATCTTCTCCATTTTTTTGCCTCTTAGCTTCGCTCCATCTCAAATTTACCTGGTCACTCTCTCATAGAATTGGACCATTGTTAAGTCACCCCATCGCTCCCTCGTAATATCTCTCCATCGACACCATGTTGTCTGTAAATCACCGTAAACTCATGAATTGCTTTAAGATATACCAATGCTCTGAACAAGATCTTATTATCTATATCAAGAGTTTGCGATTTAAATTTAGAAATATCCTCAGTAAGCAAATCAAAATCAACAAAGTGGAGGTCTGGATTTGCTTTCCATATATTCACCTCTTCCATAAATGATACAGCTGAGGTCTTATGCAGTTCATCCATATACGCCCAGCAGACAGGATCATTTTTACTCTGGTTCAGACGGACCTCTTCAGGCAGAATACCTTGGCTGATCTCACGTAGCAAAGGACGAAATTGACCTGTCCTGCAAAGCAGCTCTGAGGGCACCTTAAGCATATATTCTATGATTCGTTTATCAAGCAGTGGATAGCGGTACTCAACTCCTTTCCTAAAGCCGAGCATGTTCCAGCTTTCACATCTCTCCTGAATATTGTAAAAGCTGAGTGTGTTCAGGTGCATCTGGCGTCTTGAAAAATGGAAATAGAAATTACCCAGAGCCTTCCTGTCACTTTTCCTGTAAGACTTCTTTATATAGCGGGCATCATTTCTGAAAGATTTTGCAGTACCGCGATCAAGAATTCCTAGTGCCGGGTAGATTACGTAAAAAAACATCCGCTTAACGAATTTCTGCGGCTTGTCTATGGGATTTCTGCGGAAAAAAGTACGAAACTGCAGGCCAAACAATAAATCCAGGTCAATCCCACTGTGGCCGGTACTGATAAACTCATCACCACCCCAACCACTGAAGATCAGGTTGGTTCCGGCTGCAACCGCCTGTTCAACGGTCATATCCTCAAAAAAGTACCCCTGGTTATTATAGTAATTGGCTACTAATCTCGGGAAATTGGTTTCATCCAGATCCGAAAACACCGGTCTGATATTTGTCTGTCCACTGAATGTGGCGACTATTTTTCTTTCGTCATATTTTACTTCCCCGGTAACATAGTTAGCAGGTGACCATGAAAACCCGTTGAATATTTCCTGATGCTGATATTCTTTTCGTGCCAGGGTTGAAACAATGCCCGAATCGATCCCACTGCTGACATGAGCCCCGGCAGTGAATCGCCTGTCACAGCGTATCCTGACTGCATCCCAAACAATATCCTTGAGATCAGAAATCATCTTTTCAAAAGGCAACCTTCTGTCAACCCTTATCTTTTCAGGCTCCCAGTATGGTGCTATATCAACGCCTGATTCCGAAAAGTGAAGAAAATGACCCGGAGGAAGTTTTTTAATTCGTTCGTTGGGGGTCTTCCTGTAGTCTATATACTTAAAATAACTAAGGAGATATTCACTGTCAATCGTATGCCCGTCTGTAAAAGCCCTGCACAAGCATGTAATATCAGTCATAAAAAAGAGTGTCTGTCGGTCCCTGACCCATGCCAAAGATCTTATCCCTAAATTATCCCTGAAAAGATAAGATTCCTTTTTCTCCGGCTGCATTATTAGAAGTGCAAAATCGCCGTTCAGCTTTTTAACAAAACCGTGGCCTTCTTGCAGAAACAAACTGGCAATCAATTCCGGATTAGCTGTTTGTGTATTAATATTATACGGTTGCAGAAGCTCTGACTTGTTATAAACGGAACCTGATAACAACACAATTATATCCCTGGTTTCATCAAAATAGTAAATGTCATCAGGTGTGTATGGAAGACGTGAGTGAAGGTAATAACCTCCAGCGAAGCCTTTGTGATTAATTGGATGGAACGTTAGGTCCGCTTTGTCCGTGTGGTTAGCAGAGGATAATAATGTTGGTACAGGTCCTGTAAACGAGATAGAGCCGGTGATCATTAAAGATGTTAGATATGAGACAATGAACTACAGCAACATCTTACCACAAAACAGAGTTGCAATTAAGTATCTTAGTATTAAAATGAAGGAAAACCAAGAACTGGTCCTCTGTGTCTTAAGGCTGGGGAATTTTGCTTTTGCCGGCATTTTCATTACCATATGTAGAGCCGCTAAAAGTATCTTTCTTAATACTAAGGCTATGTACAGCCGGTTTGACCCAAATTTTCTTTTTATTATCCTGCCTTTTCATATCTGCCTATTCCAGCGCTTCCTCGCCCAGCTGTGGGCCACCATCGAGTCCCGGAAAGCCGACGAGAGCAACACGAAGAGCTACACCCGCGAGCTCCTCGCGAAGCCCTCGCTCATCCGCAGGAAGGTCATGGAGGAGGCCTACGAGGTGGACGAGGCCCACCAGGCGCTCGAGGCGGGGCAGGACTCGAAGGACCACCTCGCCCATGAGGCGGCCGACCTCGTCTACCACCTGTTCGTGCTGCTCGCGTCCGCGGACGTGACGCCGACGGAGGTCTACACCGTGCTCGCGCGGCGGCACCAGCCGGGCGCCGGCAAGCCCTCCGGCGGCGGAAGCCCTTGACGGGGGAGGGCATTTCCGATAATTCCGCCGTTCACTCGCGAGAGGAGCCGGGCGCCCAGCGCGTCCGGCTCGTTTGCGTTTCGGCCCCGCAGTCCCAGGAAGAAAGCCCGAGGATAGACACGAATGACCGGCGTGCGCGTGAAGGATGGCGAGTCCTTCGAGAATGCGATGAAGCGCTTCAAGAAGCAGTGCGAGAAGGCGGGGATCCTGTCGGAGATCCGCAAGCGCGAGCATTACGAGAAGCCCTCCGTCAAGCGCAAGAAGAAGGCCCTCGCCGCGAAGAAGCGCGCGATGAAGAAGATGCGGAAGAGCTTCTAGTCCCGGGGCCCCGGCGGACGGCATGGCGCTCAAGGAACGGCTCGATCAGGACATGAAGTCGGCGATGCGGGAGAAGGCCCAGCTCAAGCTGGGCACCATCCGCATGCTGAAGAGCGCCATCAAGTACCGCGAGATCGAGCTCATGGAGCCGCTCGACGACGCGGGCGTGGAGGGCGTCGTCGCCACGGAGATCAAGCGCCGCCGCGACTCGGTCGAGCAGTACAAGGCCGGCAACCGCCAGGACCTCGCCGACAAGGAGGCCGCGGAGATCGTGATCCTCCAGGCGTACCTGCCGCAGCAGCTCGGCGAGGCGGAGCTCCGCGCCAAGGTCGAGGAGGCGGTGAAGAAGGTCGGCGCGCAGGGGCCGAAGGACATGGCGCCGTGATGAAGGCGCTCCTGCCGGAGGTGCAGGGGCGCGCCGAGGGGAAGCTGGTGAGCGAGCTCGTGAAGGCTCGGCTCTCCGGGAAGTGAAGGCCGCGCGGGGCCGGGCGAGGCGCCCGGGCGAACGCGGGGCGGGCGCGGCCGCGGCGCGCCACGACGACACATCGGAGGAGAACGCCTGATCCCGGACTCGGTCATCGACGAGATCCGAGACCGCCTCGACGTCGTGGCGGTGATCGGCCGCCACATGGAGCTGAAGCGGTCGGGCCGGACGTGGAAGGGGAACTGCCCCTTCCACGGGGAGAAGACGCCGAGCTTCCACGTGTACCCGGAGGACAAGCACTTCAAGTGCTACGGCTGCGGCGCGTACGGCGACGTGTTCGGGTTCCTGCAGAAGCTCGAGGGCAAGGAGTTCCCGGAGGTGGTCCGGGAGCTGGCGCGCGACGTGGGGGTCGAGATCCCGGAGATCGAGGAGGAGTCCGCCGAGCAGAAGCGCCGGCGGAAGGAGCGGAACGAGCTCGTCGCCGCGAACGACGCGGCGGGGCGGTACTGGGCGGCGCGGCTCGCGTCGCAGCACGGCGCGTCCGCGCAGACCTACCTGGAAGGGCGTGGCGTCACGAAGGAGTCGATCGAGCGGTTCCGGCTGGGCGTCGCGGCGGACGCGTGGAGCGACCTCGGCCCGCGGCTCGAGAAGAAGGGTATCGGCGGCGCGGCGCTCCTCTCGGCCGGGCTCGTCATCGCGAAGGAGAAGGGCGGCACGTACGACCGCTTCCGCAACCGGCTCATGTTCCCCATCTCGGCCATGGACGGGCAGGTCATCGGGTTCGGCGGGCGCGCGCTCCCCGGCAAGGAAGCCGAGAAGGGGGCGAAGTACCTGAACACCCCCGAGACGCCGCTCTACAAGAAGTCGAAGGTGCTCTACGGGCTCGACCTCGCGCGCGAGGCGATCCGCAAGACGCGCAAGGCGGTGCTGGTGGAGGGGTACTTCGACGTGATCGGGCTCCACCAGGCGGGCGTCGCGAACGCCGTCGCGGTCTGCGGGACCGCGCTCACGCCCGAGCACGTGGAGCTCCTCTCGCGCTGCGACTGCCGCGAGGTGACGGTCCTCTTCGACGGAGACGTCGCCGGCCTCGCCGCGCCCGCGAAGGCCGCGGCGGCGCTCTTCCCCGCCGGCATGGCCGGGAAGGTCGCGGTGCTGCCGTCGGACGCCGGGAAGACCGATCCCGACGACTACGCGCGCGCGCACGGCCGCGCCGGCGTCGAGGCGCTCCTCGCCGCCGCGGTGCCGCTCTCCGAGTTCCTCGTCGATCGCGCCGTGGATTGGACCTGCGGGCCGCGCCCACGCGACGCCGCGCTCGAGGCGAAGCTCGCCGCCGTTCGCGAGCTGTCGCCGCTCGTCCGGATGATGCCGGAGGGGCTCTCCCGGTCGGTGTTCGAGGACACGATCGCGAAGCGGCTCGACCTCGACGCCGCAGCGCTCCGCGCCGAGCTCGCGGGCGAGCGACACGAGCGCGGCGCCTTCCGGCCGCCGGCGTCTCCCCCGGGGAGGGCGCCGGGCGCGCGGCCGCAGGCCCCATCCCGGATGAGGATGACCCTCCCGGGCCCCGCCGCCGACGCCCTCGCCCTCCTCGCCGCGTTCCCGGACCTCGGCGCGATCGCCGAGGAGGAGAACCTCCCCGGGGTGCTGCCGCCCGGCGCGCTCGCCGACCTCGCGCGCGACATGATCCGCGAGCCGCTGCCGGTCGACCAGGCGCTCGCCCGCATCGCGGCGGGGGCAGACGAGGTCACGGCGCGGCGGGCGCGCGAGATCGCGGGCCCGGGCCGCCCCCGGCGGGAGGACGCCGAGCGGGAGCTCCGGAAGGCCGTGCTGAAGGCGACGATCGAGGGGGTCCGGGCCGAGCAGGACCGGCTCCTCGCCCTGGTCGCCCGGCACGGCGCGCCCGTCCCGGAGGAGCTCACGACCGCCGCGCAGATTGCGGCGCGGCGGCGGTCCGATCTGGAGCGGCGCCTGCGCACCCTGGAGCGCCCCGGATGAAAGCGAAGCTCCAGAGCATTCTTGGAAGGTTGGCCGGGCTCGCCCGCGCCGGAACCGTTAGAGAAAAGCACCACCGAGCAGCCGAGCCGCCGCCGAAGGAGTCGAAGGACATGACCAGCAAGGCCCCCGCCGCCCGAAGGAAGAAGCCCGCCGCCCCGCGGAGGAAGGCGAAGGCGAAGCGCACCCCCGCGCGCGCCGCGAAGCCCGCAAAGGTCGCGAAGGCCGCGAAGGCCGCGAAGGCCGAGGCGGCCCGCGCCGCGAAGGCCGCCCGGGTCGAGAAGGAGAAGCACGAGAAGAAGCGGGCGACGATCGTCGCGGCGGCGGAGAAGGCCGAGAAGGGCAAGGCGGAGCGGGCGAAGGGCGAGAAGGGCGCGAAGGAGAAGGCCGGGAAGGGCGAGAAGCCCGGCAAGCTCGCCAAGCTCCGGCGCGCGGGCGGCGCGGCCGACGGCGAGGAGGCCGAGGGCGCCGAGGGCGAGGAGCGCGAGGCGGACGCCGAGGGCGACGACGAGGAGGAGATCGACGCCCTCGCGGGCGACGACATGAGCGACATCACCGAGCGGTCCGAGGTGAAGGCGCTCATGGAGCGCGGCCGCGAGAAGGGCTTCCTCACCTACGACGAGGTGAACGACGCCCTGCCGTCGGACATCGGCTCCGACCAGATCGACGACGTCATGTCGATGTTCGGCGAGCACGACATCGAGGTCGTGGACGGCGCCGAGAAGAAGATGAAGCTCCCGGACAAGCCGCCGGAGCCGGAGGCGGAGAAGGAGAAGGAGGAGGAGAAGGAGGAGGAGGACGACGCCGGCTACGGCAAGTCCAACGATCCCGTCCGCATGTACCTCCGCAAGATGGGGTCGGTCTCCCTCCTCACGCGCGAGGGCGAGGTCGAGATCGCGAAGCGGATCGAGGAGGGCGAGAAGGAGGTCCTCGCCGCGGTGCTCTCGTCCGAGATCGCCATCCGCGAGATCACCGAGCTCGGCGAGCGGCTGCGCAAGGGCAAGATCCGGGTCCGCGAGATCATCAAGGACGCGGGGGACGAGCAGGCCGCCGAGACCGAGGAGGAGGAGGTCGAGGAGGAGGTCGTCGAGGCCGAGGTGGCCGGCGATGGCGCGGACGGCGCGGACGCCGCAGTGGCGGCGCCGGTCGACGGGGCGGAGGCGGCCGAGAAGGTCCCGGCGATCCCGAAGGAGGAGCAG
Source organism: uncultured delta proteobacterium (assembly GCA_963821195.1). Lineage (GTDB taxonomy): Bacteria > Myxococcota > Myxococcia > Myxococcales > Anaeromyxobacteraceae > Anaeromyxobacter. The sequence goes on along the minus strand of CAWGDE010000033.1, from coordinate 95,264 downwards.
AAGAAGGTCGACCACGTGCTGAAGCACATCGACCGGATCAAGAAGCTCGATCGCGACCGCGAGAAGGTCGAGGAGACCCTCGCGACGAAGCGGATCTCGCAGGTGAAGCGCCGCGAGCTGCTCGCCGAGAACAAGAAGATCGAGCAGGACATGATGGGGAACCTCGAGGAGATCCAGCTCAACAGGAAGCAGATCGACCGGATCGTCCTGAAGCTGAAGGGGTTCGTGAAGCGCGTCGAGGAGGCGGAGCGCGAGTTCTTCGACTGCGAGCGCCGCACCGGCGTCCCGGCGAAGGAGCTCCGCCGGCTCCTCCGCGAGACGCGGGAGGACGAGGCCGCCCGCAAGAAGCTCGCGCGCAAGCTCGGCTGCCCGCTCGAGGAGGTCGAGGAGCTCGATCGCACCATGCGGACCGCCGGGCGCAAGATCCTCCGCGTGGAGGAGGAGGCGGAGGTCCCGCGCGACATGCTCCGCCGCACCTACCGCGCCATCAGCGAGGGCGAGCGCAAGGCCGAGCGCGCGAAGACCGAGCTCGTCGAGGCGAACCTGCGCCTCGTGGTCTCGATCGCGAAGAAGTACACGAACCGCGGCCTGCAGTTCCTGGACCTCATCCAGGAGGGCAACATCGGCCTCATGAAGGCCGTGGACAAGTTCGAGTACAAGCGCGGCTACAAGTTCTCGACGTACGCGACGTGGTGGATCCGCCAGGCGATCACCCGCGCCATCGCCGACCAGGCGCGGACGATCCGCATCCCCGTCCACATGATCGAGACGATCAACAAGCTCATCCGGACGAGCCGCTACCTCGTGCAGGAGCTGGGGCGCGAGCCGACGCCGGAGGAGATCGCGGAGAAGATGGAGCTCCCGCTCGACAAGGTCCGCAAGGTCCTCAAGATCGCGAAGGAGCCGATCAGCCTCGAGACGCCGATCGGCGAGGAGGAGGACAGCCACCTCGGGGACTTCATCGAGGACAAGTCGCTCGTCAGCCCGTCCGACGCGGTCATCAACATGAACCTGGCCGAGCAGACGCGGAAGGTGCTCGCCACGCTGACGCCGCGCGAGGAGAAGGTCCTCCGCATGCGCTTCGGCATCGGGGAGAAGAGCGACCACACGCTCGAGGAGGTGGGGCAGGACTTCGAGGTGACGCGCGAGCGCATCCGGCAGATCGAGGCCAAGGCGCTCCGGAAGCTGCGGCACCCCTCCCGGTCGAAGCGCCTCAAGAGCTTCGTCGAGAGCTAGCGAATTGTGGTAGGAGGAGCCCGCCATCCGGGCTTGGAAGGGCCCATAGCTCAACGGCCAGAGCTGTCGGCTCATAACCGATCGGATCCAGGTTCGAATCCTGGTGGGCCCACATCCACGAAGGGGAGACGGAGCCTTGTCGCTGCGTGAGAAGCTGAAGGCGTTGGAGGAGCTGCAGCAGATCGACCTCGAGACGAACGAGGTCAAGGGCGAGCTGGAGAAGCTGCCGGCCCGCCTCCAGAAGGCGGAGGCGGCCGTGACGACCGCCCGCAAGGCGTGGGAGGAGGAGAAGGCCCGCCTCGAGTCGAACGAGCGCGAGCGACGCCAGCTCGAGTCCCTCCTCTCGATGGAGCGCGACAAGGTCAAGAAGTGGGAGGGGCGCCTCGGCGACATCAAGACGCCGCGCGAGTTCGCCGCCCTCTCCCGCGAGATCGACATCGCGAAGAAGACGAACGACGGCCAGCACGAGCAGGTGAGGGAGCTCACCGCCCAGGCCGCCGAGCTCAAGAAGGCGATCGAGGCGAAGGAGGAGGTCCTCTCCGAGCGCGAGGCCGCCGCCCAGGCCGAGACCGAGGACATCGCGAAGGCCCGCGCCGCCGCCGAGGAGAAGATGAAGGCGCTCGACGCGCGCCGCGCCGCCGCGGTGAAGGTGGTCGACCCCGCGCTCCTCGCGAAGTACGAGAACATCAAGCGCCGCCGCGCGGGGATCGCCATCGCGCCGGTGGTCGGCATGACGTGCAAGGGCTGCCATCGCAACGTGCCGCCCCAGCTCGCCATCACGCTGCAGCGCGCGAACTCGATCGAGACCTGCCCGAACTGCCACCGCATCATCTACTCCGCGGACGCGGTGAACCCGCCCGCGCCGTCGCCCGCGTAGCGACCGCCCTTGGCCACGAAGCCCGTCCTCGCCGAGCTGCTGCGCTTCATCGCCGCGAACGAGCAGCTCCCGCAGACGCTCGCGCGCTACAAGGGCTACGACCGCGACACGCTCGGGAAGCTCATCGCCGCCGCCGCCGACCGCGTGGACGAGGCGGAGAAGGCGCGCGAGCCCGCGCCAGCGGCGGGCGCGAAGGGCGTGAAGGTCCGCCGGCAGAGCGAGGTCGAGAAGCTCGCCGCCCGCACCGCCGAGGAGCTCGACGAGGGGATGGCGCTCTCGAAGGTCGAGCGCGAGGCGCGCCGGAAGGACCGCGCCGCCGAGGCCGAGCAGGAGCGGCAGGCGGCCGTCGCCGCCGAGGCCGCCGAGCGCCGCAAGCGCACGCGCCTCTACGTGGACGGCGCGGCGCGCGGGAACCCCGGGCCGGCCGGCGCCGGCGCGGTGATCCTGAGCCCCGACGGCCACGTCGTCGCGAAGCTCGGCAAGTTCCTCGGCGACTCCACGAACAACGTCGCCGAGTACATGGGGCTCATCCTCGGCCTCAAGCGCGCGAAGGCGATGGGCATCAAGGAGCTCGACGTCTTCTCCGACTCCGAGCTCATGGTGAAGCAGCTCGCCGGCGACTACGCGGTGAAGGCGGAGCACCTCCGCCCGCTCCACGACGAGGCGCGGTCGCTGCTCCGGGGCTTCAGCGAGGTCGAGGTCCGGCACATCCCGCGCGAGGAGAACGCGCAGGCGGACCTCATGTCGAACCGGGCGATCGACGAGCGGCTGTAGGCCGCTCCGATCTCCGGGCCAGGCACTCTTCGCGAAGCGAGATGTGCCGGCCCGCTCCCTGCGGCCTGCTGGCGGGGTCAGGGCGAGCAGCTGACCGGCACCGGCACGCACCTCCCGGACGCGTCGCACGCGCTCGCGTACGGGTGCATGCACAGGCCGCCGCACGGGTCGCAGGCCGTGCCGCAGGCCTTCCCGGCGCACGGGTCGGGCGGGCACGTGAAGGTCCCCTCCGTCACGCACTGGAGCTGCGCGTCGCACGCGGTCGCCGCGAAGGTCGGGACGGGGCAATTCGCCGGATCGGTTCCCGGCGGGCAGAGGCCGCACGAGTCCCCGCACGCCTTGCCGACGCAGCCCCACGACGGCGGAGGCGGCGGCATGCAGAACCCCGGCCCGGCGATGCCCGCGATGCACGTCCCACTCTGATCGCAGAGCCCGACGACGGAAGGGATCATGCACGGCGGCGTCACGCTCCGGCACGGCGGGTCGATCGTGCACACGGCCCCGCACGGCTTGCCCGGCGCACGCGTCCTGGGGGCCGGCGCAGAGCCCGTCGACCTGGGGCACGCACCGGTGGAACGGATTGCAGGCCTTCACGACCGCGGTCTCGGCGCAGTCGCGCGCGTCGGGAGCGCAGAGGGTGCAGGCGTCGCCGCATGCCTTCCCGGCGCACGCGTCGTACGCCGGCGCCGGCGTGCCGTTCCCGCAACCTTGGCGCGGCGCGGCGGCCACGAGCAGGAGCGCGAGTGGTGTGGCGAGTCGCATGCGAGCCCCCCGCGTTCAAGGACACGCGAGCGCGCCCGAACGTGCAACGCAGCACCCGCGCGGGTCGAGCCTCTCCGGAGGATCGCTACGCCTGCGGGGACGAGCGGTCAAGCCGTCCGAGGAAGGGGGCGACCTACAGCGCCGACTCGTGGCGCGTCGCGCGGCGGACCTCGTCCGCGCTCTCGGTCTGGCGCTCTTCCTTGAGCTTCTTCATCCGCCTGCGGATGAGCTCGCGCTTCAGGCTCGAGAGGTGGTCGACGAAGAGCGTGCCCTGCAGGTGGTCGTGCTCGTGCTGCAGCGCGACCGCGAGCAGGTCGTTCTCGGCGACGATCTCGAACGGCTTCCCGTCGCGTCCGAGCGCCCGGACCCAGACCTTCGCCGCGCGCTCGACGTCCTCGGCCTCGCCGGGGACGGAGAGGCACCCCTCCGTGTACGTCATCTTCCCCTCGACCTTCACGATCTCGGGGTTCACGAGGTGGATGAGCTTCTGCTCGGGCTCGCGCGGCGACACGTCGATGACGATGAGCCGCTTCGAGACGCCGATCTGCGGCGCGGCGAGGCCCACGCCGTCGGCGGCGTACATGGTCTCGGCCATGTCGTCGAGGATGCGGCGGATCGTGTCGTCGACCGCGTCGACGGGCTTCGCGGTCTCCTTCAGGAGGGGGTCGGGCCAGATGATGATTTCGCGGACCATACGGAAGCTCTCGGGTTCGTTCCGGATCTAACAGACCGCGCGACGGCGCGCACGCCGACCGGGGCGGGCGTCCTCAGTCGCCGAGGCCGCGCTGGTACTCCTCGCGGAGGCGGTCGTCCACCAGGATCTCCCTCGCGTCGTCGACGACCCGCAGGATCTCCTCCAGCCGCTCGTCGAGCCCGTCCTCCTTCACCCCGCGGTACCGGCGCGGGTCGAACTCCGCCGCGAGCCGCTCGGCCGCCTGCCGGACCTCGTGCGGGGTGCAGAGCCGCCCGACGCCGAGGATGGTGAAGTAGTCGGCCCGGCGGACCTGGTCGAGCTTGTCCCTCACGCGGGCGAGGTCGATCGCGACGGTCGCGGCGGCGGCGGGGCGCCCGCCCTGGAACACGCGGACCGCCAGGGACCCCACGAGGATCAGGGCGGCGAGCACCTGGCTCGTCGACAGGGGGTCGAGGGGGCTGGCGGCGAGGACCTCGTCGAGGGTCCTGAGCCCGTCCGCGAGCGCGACCGCGCGCCGCTCGTCGTGCGTGAGCCCGAGGTCGTCCGGCGACGGCCCCGTCGAGACGGGCGAGAGGAGCGTCCCGGGGCCGCCGAGGACCACCTCGACCTGCGGCCCGCGCCAGCGGCGCCGGATCCCCTCGACGGCGAGCGCGAGCGCCGTCCCCTCGAGCGCGGTCCGCTCCTCCGGCGACACCTCGGCGGCCGCCCAGCGGAAGCGCGCGGCGGGATCGAGGAACGCGCCGAACACGACCTCCTCGGTGCGGCGGCGGACGAGCGCGGTGAGCTCGGTCGGCTTCAGGAACCCGCGCTCCAGCAGGAGGAGCGCGACGCGGCGCGGCGAGAGCGACGTCGCGGCGGCGGCGATCTGCCGGTGCTGGTCGCGCGTCACGAGGCCGAGCCGGAGCGCCAGCTCCTCCACGCGGTCGGCGGGGTCGGCGCTCGCCGCGCCGACGACGCGCCCGCCCTCGAACCAGATCGAGCGCGACACCTCGCCGTCGAGGTCGAGCCGGCCGGTCGCCTCGGCGCGCGCGGCGATCGCGAGGAGGCGCGGCATGGGGAGGTCGTCGAGGTTCCCCGCTCGCAGCTCGGGCGGGGGCGGCCGGACGGTGCGCGGCGCCTCGGGCGCGGGCGCCTCCCGGACGGGCGCCGCCTGGGCGCGCTCGCGCAGCGCGGCGACGCGCCGGCGGGCGGCCTCCTGGGCGGGGTCGGGGTCGGGGTCCTCCATCGGCGGCCGGTACACGGGGAGCTCGAACGGCGGCGGCTGGGCCGCGGCCTCCGCCGCGCGGCGCTCGGCGTCGCGCGCGAGCCGGGCGACCTCCGCCTCGGCCTCCGCGCGGCGGCGCGCCTCGTCCTCGCCCTTGCGGCGGAGGCCCTCCATCTCCGCGCGAGCGCTCTCGATCGCGCGCTTGAGCTGGTCCTCCTCCGACTCGCGGCGGCGGACCTCCTCCTCGATCCGGCGGCGTGCGTCGTCCTCGGTCACGCGCCGGAGGTCGTGCGCCGCGGCCTGCTCGGCGGCGGCGCGGTCCATCGTGGACTGGATCTTCTGGTCGGCGGCGCGCCGCTCCGCCTCGACCTGCCGGCGCAGCCGGTCCAGCTCGCCCTCGAGCTTGCCGCGGGCGTCGGCCTCGAGCCGGGCGCGCTCCTCGGCCTCGCCCGCGCGGCGGGCCTCCTCCTCCGCGGCGCGCCGCTCCTCCTCGGCGCGGGCCCGGGCGGCGGCCTCACCCCGGGCGCGGCGCTGGGCCTCGGCGCGGGCCTTGTCCTCCGCCTGGCGGGCCCGGGCGGCCTTCTCGGTCGCGACCCGCTGCGCCTCCGCGAACGCCTTCTCCGCCTCGGCGCGCGCCTTCTCCTCGGTCCGCGCCCGCTCCTCCGCCTCGCGCGCACGGCCGGCCGTCTCGATGGCGACCCGCTCGGCCTCCACGCGCTGCGCGGCCTCGACCGTCGCGCGGTCCGCCTGACGCGCGCGCGCCTTCCGCTCGGCGGCGTGGGCGCGCTCCGCCTCCTCGGCGCGCCGGAGGATCGCCTCGAGCCCCGCCTCCGCGTCCTCGGCCGCCGCCGCGGCGGCGGCCTCGACGGGCGCGTCGGCGATTGCGTTCACGGTCCGGCGGAGCTCCTCGGCGCGCGCGCGCAGCGCCTCGGCGGCGGCTCGCCGTGACGACGCGGCCGAGCCCGTCCGGCGCGGGGCCGCGGCGCCCCGCGGCGGGGCGGCCGCGGCGCGGGCCGGCGCGGCGGGAGGGGCGGGCGCGTCCGCGGGCGGCGCGTCGGGCTCGCCGAGGGCGGCGAGCGCGGCGTCGGTGGTCTCGAAGCCGGGACCCGAGGGCGCGCGCGGCGAGGCGAGCGCCGCGGCGACGAGGTCCGTGAGCTGGGCCGGGTCCACGGGGCGCGGGACCTGCGGCGCGTCGGCCGGCGCGGCCGGTGTCTCGCCGAGGACGAGCACCGGGACGCCCGGCGCGAGCTCCCCGTCGCCGAGCCGCGCGAGCGCCGCGCCGCCCTCGCACGTCGAGCCGACGAGGAGGAGGTCCGGCGCGCCCTGCCCGGCCGCCGCCGCGGCGTCCCGCGCGTTCGTCGCGAGCACGGTCTGGTGCCCGGCGCGCGCCAGGATCCGCTTCACCGCCGAGATTTCGGCGATATCGTCGTCGACGAGGAGGATGCGCGCCACGCGCCGCGATGATGCCACGCGCTCCGTCGGGGGACCAAGCAGGCGCCCGCCGGAACCGGGCGGCCGGTCCTACATCATCGAGTAGGGGTCCATGTCGAACCGCACCGTCGCGCCGCCCGGAGGCTGGCGCGCGACGGCGGCGGTCGCCGCGTGGACGCGGAAGAGCGCCTGCGGTGTGGGCGCACGGAAGAGGAGATGCCACCGCGTGCGCCCGCGGATCCGCTCGATCGCCGCGGGCGCGGGCCCGAGCATCGCGACCTCGCCGCGGAGCGCCGGCCGGGCGGCGTGGGCGAGGGCCTCCGCGGCGCGGCGGGCGCTCGTGTCCGATCCCTCGACCCGGACGGCGAGGAGGCGAGAGAACGGGGGCCACCCGAGCCGCTGCCGCTCCTCGAGCTCCCCCTCGGCGAACCCGAAGTAGTCGTGCCGCGCCGCGCACGCGACGGCGCGCACGCCGGGGTTGAACGTCTGCACGAGGACGCGCCCGGCCTCGGCGCCGCGCCCCGCGCGCCCGGCCACCTGCGTGAGGAGCTGGAAGGTCCGCTCCGAGGCGCGGAAGTCGGGGAGCGCGAGCGCGGTGTCGGCGAGCACCACGCCGACGAGCGTGACCCCCGGGAAGTCGTGCCCCTTCGTCACCATCTGCGTGCCGACGAGCACGTCGATCTCCCGCCGCGCGAACCGCGCGAGGACCGCCGCCGTGTCGTCGGCCGAGGACACGGCGTCGCGATCGAGGCGGGCGACCCGCGCGCGGGGCACGAGCGCGCCGACCGCCTCCTCGACCTGCTCCGTCCCGACGCCGATCCCGAGCCGGACGCCGCCGCACAGCGGGCAGCGCCCGTCCATCCGCTCCGTCCGGCCACAGGTGTGGCAGAGCAGGATCCCGCGCCGGGCGTGGTGCGTCAGCGCGACGCTGCAGTCCGTGCAGCGGGCCTCGGCGCCGCACGCCTCGCACACGACGAGGGTCTCGTAGCCGCGCCGGTTGAGGAACAGGATCACCTGCTGCCCGGCCTCGACCGTCGCCTCGATCGCCTCGGCGAGCCGGGGCGAGATGAGCGCCGGGGCCATGCTCGCGCCCGGGCGCCGGAGCTTGCGGAGATCCACGAGCTCGACCTCGGGGAGCGGCCGGTCGTCGATCCGGGCGGGCAGCTCGAGCCGCCGGTAGCGCCCCTTCCGCGCGTTCTCGAGCGTCTCGAGCGACGGGGTCGCCGAGCCGAGGATCACGACGGCGTCCTCGAGCTTGCCGCGGACGACGGCGAGATCGCGCGCGTGGTACGCGGGCCCGTCGTCCTGCTTGAAGCTCCCCTCGTGCTCCTCGTCGACGACGATCACCGCGAGGTCCTGGACCGGGGCGAAGATCGCGCTCCGGACGCCCACGCAGATGCGGGCGTCGCCGCGGCGCAGGCGTGCCCACTCCGCGTGGCGCTCGGCGCCGGAGAGGCCCGAGTGGAGGAGCGCCACCTCGTCGCCGAACCGCGCGCGGAACCGGCCGGAGAGCTGGGGCGTGAGCGCGATCTCGGGGACGAGCACGAGGGCGCCCCTGCCGGCCGCGCGCGCCCGGGCGATCGCGTGCAGGTACACCTCGGTCTTCCCCGAGCCGGTGATGCCGTGGAGGAGGAACGGCGCGAACGCGCCGAACGCGCCCTCGATCTCGGCGAGCGCGGCCGCCTGCGCCGCGGTGAGCACCGGCGCGACACCGCTCGCGGGGAGCACCCCGGCGCGCGCGATCGGGGTCTCCGTGTCGACGCGCACGAGCCCGCGCCGGACGAGCGCGCCGAGCGCGACCCGGCCGCGCGGGAAGGCCGCCTTGAGCTCCTCGACCGGGATGCGGCCGCGCGCGAGGAGGTACTCCAGCACGGCGCGCTGCGCCGGGGCCCGGCCGAGCGCCGCGACGGCGCCCGCCGCCCCGGGGTCCGCCTCGGCGTACTCGACGCCGCGGCGCGCGGGGGCCTGGGTGCCCTTGCGCGTGTTGAGACCCGGCGGTAGCGCGGCGCGCAGGAGCTCGCCGGGCGGGACGAGGTAGTACTCCTCGGCCCAGCGGATCAGCTCGACGAGCTTCGGCGTGAACGGGGGCGACTCGTCGAGCACCTCCGCGACGTCGCGCAGCTCGAAGCCGCGGGGCGGGGCGGTCGGGAAGCCCACCACGTAGCCCGTCGCGCGGCGGCTCTTCCCGAAGGGGACCGCGACGCGCGCGCCGAGCTTCACCTCGTCGGCGAGCGCGGAGGGGACGCGGTACGTGAACGTTCCGCGCACCGCGGCGGCGACTGCGACCTCGACGAGCACCGCGGGAGTGTAGCAGCGACGGCCCACGCCGCCCGCTGCGCTGAATGCGCCCGAGCGGCGGGGCGTCTGGTAGGGTGGGACGCCACGGAGGAAGCCGACATGATCGCCGTCGTCCGGAGGAGCGTCGCCGTCGCCGCCGTCGTCCTCGCCGCCGCGTGCGGCGAGAAGAAGGAGGCGCCCTCCGCGCCGCCGGCGACGAGCCCGGCACCGCCGCCGGCCGCGGCCGCGACTCCGGCTCCCGCGCCGGCCTCGGCGCCGACCGCGACCCCGACCACGACCGCGACCACGACCACGACCACGACCACGACCGCGACCGCGACCGCGACCACGACCGCGACCCCGACCACGACCGCGACCCCGACCACGACCGCGACCCCGACCACGACCGCGACGCCGACCACGACCGCGAGCCCGCGACCGCGACCGCGACCACGACCGCGCACGCGAAGGTCGGCCCCGAGAAGTGCAAGATGTGCCACCGCCTCCAGTACGATTCCTGGGCCGCGAGCCCGCACAAGACGAAGGCGCTCGACTGCGAGGGCTGCCACGGGAACGGCGGCGACTTCTGGTCGGCCGCGGTGATGCGCGACCGCGCGAAGGCCGCCGCGGCCGGGCTCGTGATCCCGGACCTCGCCTCGTGCAAGAAGTGCCACGGCGCGAAGGCCGACGCGGCGCTCTACGCGAAGGTGCACGCCCACAAGCCGAAGTGACGGCGGAGGCTCAGCCCTCGATCACCGCGAGCTGCATCCGGCTCCCCGCCGCCGCGAGCCCGTAGGCGACGATGAACGGGAGCTGCGACTGGACGTACGACGGCCCGATGCCGAGCGCGTCGAGGTAGCCCATGGTCACGTCGGCGGCGGTGAAGACCATGAAGCCGCCGAGGAGGATGCGCCACACGAGGCCGACCGGGCCGCCGAGCTGCCGCGCGAAGCGGACGAGGAGCGCGAGCGGCACGAGCAGCCCGAGGTCGAGGACGACGTAGGCGACGTCGGTCGCGCGCTCCGCCCAGGGGACCGGCAGGCGCGCGGTCGTCACCGCCACGCCCGCGGTCACGGCGAGGGCGGCGGCGGCGAAGCCGATCGCAGCGCGCCGCATGCCGGCGTCCGAGAAGAGACCCGACGACCGGTACGCGCCGAGGAAGCCGTACAGCGCCGCAGCGAGGGTCGCGACCGCCGGGACGAAGAGGGCGTCGGACACGAACGGGAACCGCGGCGCGTCGAACGCGAGCTGCTCGATCCCGAGCGACAGGTGGCCCGCGGCGAGCCCGGCGAACCCCAGGGCGAGCAGCCCCCACGGCCGCCGTGCCGGGTGGTCCGCGTCGAGCCGGGCGCGCGAGGCGGCGCACCAGCGCGCCGCCGCGGCGAGGAGCGAGATCTTCACGAGCGTGAAGGCGGGGATCGGCGCCCAGCCGGCGAGGACGGCGCCGAGGGCCGTCGACGCTGGCACGAGCGACAGGGCGATGGAGGCGCCGGCCACGACGGCGGTGACGGCGACGACGCGCCGGACGGCGGCGGGCGTGCTCATCTTCCATCCCCCAGCGCGGCGACCGCCTCCCACGCCGAGCGGACCGCCTCGGCGGAGCGCGCCTTGCCGACGAACACGTTGAGCCCGTTCGAGAGCCCCTGGAGCAGCGCCTCGATCTGCGCCGCGTCCACGGAGGGCTCGGCGATCCCGAGCCTCCGGCAGTGGGCGAGCGTCGACGCGCGCGCCATCGTGTCCCCGATGTAGGGGGCCATGGCACGGGTGATCGCCTGGAGCGCGTCCGCGGTTCGCATCGCCTTTGTTTCCCGATGAATCGGTGCAACGGCCGTGCGCGCGCAAACCCCGCGACTCGACGGTTCGTTCGAGCGCGCGCGCCGACCCGGGGTGCGGGGCGACCCCGCCGGTGCCTCGCGCGACCCGGCGCGGAGCCGGTCCCCTCGTTAGCTGGGCGGCATGCCCGCCCCCCACCTCGCGAGCGTGATCCTCCGCGTCGCCGATCTCGACCGAGCCCTCGCCTTCTGGCGCGACCGCGTGGGCCTTCCGGTCCGGGGGACGGCAGGGCCGTTCGCGTTCCTCGACGCCGGCGGCGTCGCCGTCGCGCTGAACGCGGTGCCCTTGCCGGCCGAGCCGGGCGGAGGGCTCGCCGCCCTGACGGGAGATCGTCCTCGAGGTGGCCGACGTGCGTGCGGCGCACGCCGAGATGTCCGCGCGCGGCGTGCCGTTCCGGACGCCGCCGCGCGCGGTGACCGGGGACGCGACGCGCGAGCTCTGGGCCGCCGACTTCCGCGATCCGGATGGGCACCTCGCCTCGGTGACGGGATGGGTGACGAAGGGCGCGTGATCGCGACGTCGCGAAGCTCCGGCCCTTCCGCAGCGCCGGCCGGCGTGGCTACTCGGGCGGGAGGAGCTTCCCGCGCGAGGCGGCGACGCCGGTCTGCCACGCGATCGCGGCGACGGCGGCGTTCGCGACGATGAAGAGCGGCAGGGCGAGCGCGCCCGCGACGGATCCCGGTGCGGCTGCGGACTGGCGGAGCGCGCCGGCCGCGAGCGCGGAGAGCGGGAACGCGAACGCCCAGTAGAACTGCGAGAACGGGACCTCGCGCAGCCGGCCGAGGAGCCGCGCGACGACGAGCGCCTGGAAGAGGGCGAACCCGAGCAGCATCCGCGAGACGGTGTCGGGCGCGCCGCCCTCGAGCGACTGCCAGGCGAGGAGCGCCGCGGCGGGGGGCGCGATCTCGAGCGCGAGGAGCGGCCGGACCGCGGCGGGGAGCTCGCCGGCGGAGACGTAGCGGTCGAGGAGCGCGGCGGCGACGACGAGCCAGAGGACGACGCCCGCGCCGAAGAAGAGCCAGCCCGCGTCCACCCGTCCGACCGCGCCCGCGGCGATGCCGGCGACGAGGTTCCCGAGCGCCGGGAGGTGGAGCGCCGGGGTGACGACCCTCGGATCCGCGGGCGCGAGCAGCCACCGGCCCACGAGCCAGACGCCGATCGCCACCTGGCCCACCGCGCCGATCCAGAAGAGGACGAGCGCGACGTCGCGCGCGTGGGCCGAGATCCCCGCCGCGAGCAGGAGGAGCGACGCCGGCCCGAGCGCGGCGAGGCTCCCGGAGATCGGGTGCTCGAGCTCGGCGCGGAGCGCGCCCCGGAGGGCCCGCACGACCTGCGCCGCGAGGACGCCCAGGAAGAGCGCCGCCGAGACGGCGAGGAGCGCGTCCGCGAGCCAGTCGGAGACGCCGTAGGCGCGTCCCGCCGCGCGCCAGGCCACGCCGAGACCGGCGAGGCCGAGGACGATGGAGAAGAAGGAGGCCGGGACGCGCGCGGCGGCGGCCGCGGCCGGCGAGGCGGCGAGTCCGGTGGCGGGGGCGGGCATGCGAGGGGCTCCTGGGGTGGGCCGCGGGTGGCGCGGCGCGCGCATTCTACGGCCCATCGGGGCGGGCCGCGAGTGCGCGGGGCGCCAGGCGGGCGCCAGCCGTCAGCCCGCGCCGCCGGCGGCGACGAACGGCGCCAGGAACGCTCGCGCCTCGTCGAAGATGAGGTCGAGCGAGGCCGCGAGCTCGTGGCCGTCGTCGACGGGGACGAGCCGCGCGGTCGGGGTACGCGCGACGAAGGCCTCGACGTCTGCGAGGGGAACGGTCTCGTCCCGCGTGCCCGTGATGCAGAGCGCCGGGACGCGGACGTCCGGGAACGGCGGGTACCGCTGCGCGTCCTCGAAGAACTGCCACCCGATGCGGCGCTTGCGGTTGGACGCGAAGTGCATCGTCTCGAGGCCGTTCGCGCGCCAGGCGGCGAGGTCCTTCGGCGTGAGCCGGTTGCTCCAGCGCTCGAAGAGCCGGAACGCGGGCGCGAAGAGGACGAGCCGCTCGACCGACGGATCTCTCGAGGCGATCACGGACGCGAGATAGCCGCCGAGCGAGCTGCCGACGATGGCGTGCGGGGGCTCCGCGTCGTGGAGGAGCCGCTCGGCGACCGCGAGCATCGAGGACGGCGAGGAGCGCTCGAACCCGTCCTCGCCCGGCGTGAGGTCGGGGACGGTCACCCGGACGCCGATCGCGGCGAACCGCTCGGACAGGACGCGGGCCTTGTGCGAGGACGGGCCGGAGGCGAAGCCGTGGAGGTAGAGGAGCACGGCGGGAACGTAGCAGGGCCCTCTCGGCCCCGCAGGGTGGCTTCGACGAGTCACGCTCCGTGCGTCCCGGCAGGCCCCGTCCTCTCGCGGCCTCTCGGCAGCGCGCGCCGGTCCCGGGACGGGGTCGCGGGCGGGGTGGGCGAGCCGGGCGCGGGACTCCGCGTCCCGGCGCTCCCGATCCCGGGCACCCCGCACGGGAGCCGTCCTGGACGAGCCCTGGGCCTCGTGGGGCGTCCGGGAATTGGTTGCATCGCCAACGTGTCGAGACGGGCAGCCTGGCAGGTGTCCGCTCGTCGCGGGCGACGGCCCAGGCGGGAGGATCACATGACGCGATGGATCTGTGTCGCCGCCGCGGTGCCGCTCTTCGCCGCGTGCGCGCATTCGAGCAAGAACGTCGCCGCGGAGGCGCCGCCGCCCGCGCCGGCGGTGGCCGCCGCGCCGGTGGTGGCCGCCGCACCGGCGGTCGCGCCGGCTCCGCAGGCCTGCACGGCCGACGAACAGTGCAGCGCGAAGGAGCTGTGCGTGTCCTCGCGCTGCGTCGGGATCACGCCGTTCCTGACGGAGTGCCAGGCCAGCACCCACTTCGACTTCGACCGCTCCGATCTCCACTCGGCCGACCTCCCGCGCCTGCAGCGCGTCGCCCGGTGCCTGAACGCGCTCCCGGAGCAGCGCGCGCTCGTGGAGGGCAACTGCGACGAGCGCGGAACGGTCCAGTACAACATCGCGCTCGGGTTCCGCCGCGCGCACGAGGTGGCCAAGTACCTCGAGGACCTCGGCGTCCGGTCCGGGGACCTCTCCGAGGTGAGCTACGGCAAGGAGCTCCCGCTCTGCACCGACTCGACCGAGTCGTGCTGGGCGATGAACCGCCGCGCGGACGTGAACAAGGGCGCGGAGGCGAAGGACGTGGCGTCGCGCGTCCGGGCCGACGAGCGCCGAGAGCGCGCGTCGGGGACCCCGGCCGCGAGCGGCGACGGTGGGACGGCGTCGGCCCACGGGCGCCGGCCCCCGAGCAAGCAGCAGGCCGCGACCCCGTCGTCGAGCGCGCCGTCGAAGTGAGCAGCGGGGGCCGAAGGTAGAGATTCCGGCGCGGGCGGCGCGGGCGCGGCGCCCGTCCGCCGTCCTCGCCGGCGTCTCGCCGGCACGCGTCGCTCGCGGAGCGGCACGCCCCGTGCTCTCCCGTCCTCCGGCCAGCGCGGAGGTGCGGGATGTCGCGGAGATGCGTCGTCGTGTGGCTCGCCGTCCTCGGGGTCGCCGTGTCCACGCCGACACGGGCGGCGGAGCCCGCGGTCCGGTCGGGCGACCTCGTGTTCGAGACGTCGACGTCGTCGCAGTCCTGGGCGATCCGGTGGGCAACGCACAGCCCGTGGTCGCACGTCGGGATCGTGGACGTGGGCGAGGACGGGACGTACGTCGTCGAGGCGATCGGGAAGGTCTCCCGCACGCCGTGGAGCGCGTGGCGGCGGCGGGCGCGGCAGGGAGGCGACCTCCTCGTCCTCCGGCCGCGCGGCGTCCCGGTGCCGCTCCGCGCCGCGGCGGTCGAGCGCGCGAAGGGCTTCATCGGCCGGCGCTACGACGCTCGGTTCGGCTGGGGCGACGACCGGATTTACTGCTCGGAGCTCGTCGTGAAGGCGTACGAGCGCGCCGCCGGCGTCTCGTTCGGGAAGCGCGAGCGGCTCGGGGATCTCCGCATCGTCGGGCTCCGGAGCGCGATCGAGAAGCGGTGGGGAGGGCCGGTCCCGGAGGACCTGGTCCTCGTCACGCCGGCGTCGCTCGCCGAGGACGGCCGGCTCGAGCGCGTGTACGAGGGGCGGCCGTGATCGTGCGCGGCGTCCCGGGCGCGAGGAGCCCGGCGCGCCCGCTCCGGGCGCCCCTGGCGGAGCGCCCTCTCCGGTCCTGGCGCGGCGCGCATCGCCGCGCCAGGTCTCGCCCGACCGAGGGGGGAGGAGGAGCCGCGAGCCATGCTGACGCGAAGCCCGGTGACGACGATCCTGCCCGTCGTGGACGTGGCGCGGGCGCGGAGGTTCTACGAGGAGACGCTGGGGCTCGAGCCGATTGGCCCGAAGCCCGACGGGACGTTCGCGTGCCGCGCGGCGGGCGGCGTCCTCGCGCTGTCGCCGCGGCCGCAGCCCGCGAACAACCCGTACACGGCGCTGAGCTTCGAGGTGGACGACGTCGCGACGGAGGTGAAGGAGCTCACGCGGCGCGGCGTCGTCTTCGAGGAGTACGACCTCCCGGGCCTCAAGACGGTGGACAAGGTGTGCGTCCTCGGCTCCGAGCGTGCGGCCTGGTTCAAGGATCCGGACGGCAACATCCTCTGCATCCACGAGGACCTGTAGCCGCGGGCGCCGTCCTCCTCGCGCCCGGGGGCCGCGGCCGCGCCGCGCCCTGCGCGCATGGCACCAAGGTCCGATCCCGGACGCGCGGCGGGGTGTGGTCTCATCGCCTCCACACCGTCGGCACCTCAGGAGGCCACATGCTCCGTTTCACCCGGATCGCCCTCGTCCTCGCCGTCGCCGCCACGGGCTGCAGTCACTTCCGCGAGGGCCGCAGGCTCGACATGGCCCCGTTCGCGGACAACACGTTCACGACGATCGGGGAGCTGCGGAAGTTCGAGAAGCCCGCGGTCTGGGTGCACCTCCGCAAGTACCGGGGGCACGCGACGGTGGTGAAGGCGGTGGAGGACTACCAGCCGCTCTCGAAGCTCCTGCGCGGGATCGCGTTCTACTCCGCGCAGATGGTCTCGGTCGGCGACTCCGGGCTCACGGAGAAGAAGAAGCTCTCCGAGCTGGCGCGCTACCTCGAGGTCGTGGTCCAGCTGCCCGCCTCCGACGAGGAGGCGCCGGACTGGGGCATCACGCGCGCCGACATCGACAAGATCGCCGCGGAGATCAAGACGAAGGAGTCCTTCCTCGAGGGCGTCAACGCGGCGGAGCCGCTCGTGAACGCGACCCTGCGCTACGGCCTCAAGCTCCTCGACAAGGTCGACGTGGACATCGTCGTGGCCGCGGGCGCGATTGGCGGGGAGGTGGAGACCGAGTTCGCCGCGGTGAACGCGAACGTCGCGGACATCGAGCGGGTGCAGCAGCAACTCCTGCGCGAGTTCGCGCTCGTGCACCAGTACCGTCTCGGCGACGACAAGGCGCTCGACCAGCTCCAGGCCGCCAGCCCGCGCGCCCGCGAGACCCTGCCCGCGGGGAAGCGCCCGACGCAGAAGGACCTCGACGCGTTCGAGGCTCGCCTCGACGCCCAGCTCCTGCGGGTCCAGACGGCGAGGAAGCAGCTCGCCCCCGACGTCGCCGAGTACGAGGGCTGCCAGATCGAGCTCGACCAGCTCCGGAACACCAACGTCGAGCGCGTGAAGCTCGCGCGCCTGACGCTCATCCTCTGGGCGCGCTCCCACCGGAACCTCGGGAAGGGCATCGCCGTTCCTGCGGCGATCGACATCGGCGGGATGATCAAGGGCGCCGCGCTCGGCGCCGCGAAGACGGTCGTCCCGTTCTAGGCGGCCTGGGGTCCCCTCTCCTCCCACGGCCGCGGGGGAGAGGGGCCGGTCACTCCCCGTCCTTCTTCTTCGCCGTCCTGATCGCCCGCCAGCGCTCCCCGAGCGCCTTCTCGAGGCCGCTCTCGGAGAGCTTCACGATCTCGGTCCCGCGGAGCGCGTCCGGCAGGTACTCCTCGGCGACGTAGTGCCCCTCGAAGTTGTGCGGGTAGCGGTAGCCCGCGCCGTAGCCGAGCCCCTGCATGAGCTTCGTCGGCGCGTTCCGGAGCTTGAGCGGCACCGGCAGCGGCCCCTTCTCCTGCACGAGCCGGCGGGCGTTGCCGTAGGACGCGATGGCGGTGTTCGACTTGGGCGCGAGCGCGAGGTAGATGGCCGCCTGGCTCATCGGGAGGACGCCCTCGGGCAGCCCGACGAGCTCCACGGCCTGGAGCGCGGCGACGGCGATCTGGAGCGCCTGCGGGTCGGCGTTCCCGACGTCCTCGGAGGCGAAGATCACCATCCGCCGCAGCACGAAGCGCGGGTCCTCGCCGCCCTCGAGCATCCGCACCATGTAGTAGACCGCCGCGTCCGGGTCGGAGCCGCGCATCGACTTGATGAACGCGGAGACGACGTCGTAGTGCTGCTCGCCCGCCTTGTCGTAGAGGATCGTCTTCTGCTGGAGCGCCTCCTCGGCGTCGGCGCGCGAGATCTCGGTCCGGCCGGCGAGCCGGACCGCCGCCGCGCCCACCTCGAGCGCGTTGAGCGCCCGCCGCGCGTCGCCGTACGCGTAGCGCGCGAGCGCCTCGCGGGCCTCGGGCGCGAGCGTCACGGTCCCGGCGAGCCCCTCCGGCGCGGCGACGGCGCGGTCGAGGAGCACGGCCACCTCCTCCTCGGTGAGCGCGCGCAACGTCACGACGCGGCAGCGCGAGAGCAGCGCCGCGATCACCTCGAAGGACGGGTTCTCCGTCGTCGCGCCGATGAGCGTCACGGTCCCGTCCTCGACGTGCGGGAGGAACGCGTCCTGCTGCGCCTTCGTGAAGCGGTGGATCTCGTCGACGAAGAGGATGGTCCGCTTGCGGTTCATGCGCCGGCGCTCGCGCGCGGCGGCGACGATCTCCCGGATCTCCTTCACGCCGCCGAGCACCGCGCTGAACGCGACGAACTCGGCGCCGGTCTTCTTCGCGATGATCCGCGCGAGCGTCGTCTTCCCGGTGCCGGGCGGCCCCCACAGGAGGAGCGAGGGCACCTGGTCCGCCTCGATCGCGCGCCGCAGCGCGGCCCCGGGCCCGAGGACGTGCTCCTGCCCGGCGAAGTCCTCGAGGCGCCGGGGGCGCATCCGCTCGGCGAGCGGCTTGCCGGATGGGTCGTGCTCGGCGGCGCGATCGAAGAGGTCCATGCGAAGGGCTTATATAATGCCCCGGATGGATGTTCCGTGCCCCGTCCCGAAGCGCGTCGGCATCGTGCACAAGGTCTCCTCCGCGGAGGCGACCGAGACGGCGATGTTCGTGAAGCGCTTCCTCGAGACGAAGGGGGTCGAGGTCATCACCGCCGAGGAGGAGGTCGGACGGGACGCCGACCTCGTCGTGGTCCTCGGCGGCGACGGCACGCTCATCCACGCGGCGTCGCTCCTCCACGGCCGGCCGGTGCCGATCCTCGGCGTCAACATGGGCAGCCTCGGCTTCATGACGGAGGTGCCGCAGAGCGAGATGTACCCGGCCCTCGAGCTCGTGCTCGCGGGCAAGGCCAAGATGTCGGAGCGGATGAAGCTCCGCGTCCACCTGCACCGCGGCAGCCGCTCCGAGCGCACGCTCGACACCGAGGTGCTGAACGACGTCGTCATCGCGAAGAGCGCGCTGTCGCGCATGGCCGAGCTCGACACCCGCTGCTCCGGCGACTACGTGACGACCTACAAGGCGGACGGCGTCATCGTCGCGACGCCCACCGGCTCGACCGCGTACTCGCTCGCCGCGAACGGGCCGATCATGTACCCGACGATGCGCGGCGTGATCATCGCGCCGATCTGCCCGCACACGCTCACGCAGCGGCCGCTCGTCGTCCCCGAAGAGGAGGACATCGAGATCGTCCTCGTGAACGACACCGAGGTGTACCTCACGCTCGACGGCCAGAAGGGCATGCCGCTCGAGCGCGGCGACCGCGTCCAGGTGAAGCAGTCGCACAACCGCGTGCTGCTCGTGCGGAACCCGAACATCGGCTTCTTCGGCATCCTCCGGGCGAAGCTGCGCTGGGGCGAGCGCTGAACTCTAGGGCGGCGCGTGCGAGAACGGCGGGGGCGGGACGTTCCGCGCGGACGCCTGCGCGGGCGGCCCGGAGCAGGTGTGGTCGGGGATGTCGTCGGGCGTGTCGGTCACGACGGTGAAGCCGCACCACCGGCAGCGGAACACGGGAACCGTGTCCGACGGGTCGGACTCGACGGCGAGCTCGTGCCGCTCGAACAGCACGCGCGCCACCCTTCCCGAGACGTGGATCGTCATGGCGACCTCCGGGGCGATGGTCGCACCGGCCGGCGGCGGAGGGGCGATCCCGTGAGGGCAGGGACCCCGGGGATCCGGACTCCCCGCGCGCCTGGACCCGGCCGTCCCGCGCCTACAGCTGACCGGATGAACCACTGAATACTTGCACAGTGTCAGGGTGCCGTGGATCATGGCGCCATGCTCACGACGCTCCGCATCTCGGGGTTCGCGATCGTCGACGCGGTGGAGGTCCGGTTCGGCCCCGGGCTGAACGTCCTCACCGGCGAGACGGGCGCGGGAAAGTCGATCCTCGTGAACGCGCTCCACCTCGTCCTCGGCGGGCGGATGAGCGGGGAGGTGCTGCGCGACGGCGCCGAGGAGGCCGTCGTCGAGGCGCTGTTCGAGCTCCCCGCTGGCCACCCGGTGCTCGCGCGGCTCGCGGCGGCGGGCCTCGTCGACGCGGAGGACGCGTCCGCGAAGGGCGACGCCCGGGAGCTCCTCGTGCGCCGGGTGGCGGCGCGCGGCGGGCGCGGGCGCGCCCTCGTGAACGGCGCGCTCTGCACCGTGTCGATGCTCGAGCAGGCGCTCCGGGGCGCGGTGGACATCTCGGGCCAGCACGAGCACGTGTCGCTCCTCGACGCCTCGACGCACCTCGAGCTCCTCGACGCCCACGCCGGGCTCGACGCGACACCGCTCCTCCGGTACCGCGCCGCCCACGCGGCGCTCGCCGCCCTCGCCCGCGAACGGGAGGCCCTGTCCGCGGACGAGGGCGAGCGGGCGCGTCGCGCCGACTACCTCGCGTTCCAGCTCGCGGAGCTGGACCGCGTCGATCCGAAGCCGGGCGAGCTCGAGGCGCTCGACGAGGAGCGGCGCGTGCTCGCGTCGGCCGAGAAGCTGCGCGACGCCGCGCGCGCCGCCGAGGCGCTCGCGTACGGGGAGGAGGGGAGCGCGTCGGAGCGCGTCGCCCAGGCGGCGCGCGCGCTCGCCGACGCCGCGGCGCTCGACCGCCGGCTCGAGCCCACCCTCGCGCTCCTCCGCTCGGCGTCGGTCGAGATCGAGGAGGCCGGCCGCGAGCTCGGGCGCTACGCCGACGCGGTGGGCGGCGACCCCGAGCGGCTCGCGGCGGTCGAGGACCGGCTCGAGGGGCTCCGCGCGCTCGCGCGGAAGCACGGGTCGCTCGACGCCGCGGTGGCGCGACGGGTCGAGATGAAGGACGAGCTGTCCCGGCTGCGCGGTGGGGGCGAGCGGCTCGGGGAGCTCGAGGGCGAGATCGCCGCGCGCGGGCGGGATGCGCTGGCGCTCGCGCGGGAGCTGTCGCGCGCGCGCGCGGAGGCGGCGCGCGAGTTCGCGTCCTGCGTCCGTGGCGAGCTCGACGCCCTCGCGATGGGGCGCTGCCGCATCGAGGTCGCGCTCCTCCCGCCGGAGTCCGGCGTCGCGGTGGACGGCGCCGTGCTCGGGGCCTCCGGCGCCGAGCGCGCCGAGATCCTCATCGCGCCGAACCCCGGGGAGCCGCCACGGCCGCTCGCGAGGATCGCCTCGGGCGGCGAGCTCTCGCGCATCCTGCTCGCCGTGAAGCGCACGCTCTCGCGGAAGGATCCGGTCGCGACCTACGTCTTCGACGAGGTGGACGCCGGCATCGGCGGTGCGGTCGCCGAGGCGATGGGGCGGGTGCTCTCCGAGGTCTCGCACGGCCGGCAGGTCATCTGCGTCACCCACCTCCCCCAGGTCGCGGCGTTCGCGGACCGGCACCTCCGGGTGGAGAAGCGGGTCGGCGGCGGCCGGACCCGGGCCGCGGTCGAGGTCCTCGACGGCCCCGAGGACCGGCGCCGGGAGGTGGCCCGGATGATTGCCGGCGCGACCATCACCGAGTCCGCCCTCGGCCACGCGGCCGCGCTCATCGAGGCGGCGAGGGCGCCTTCCCCCGAGCGCGGCAGGCGGCCGGCACCGCCGCGCGCGGCGGCCCGGACCTCGCCCTCGCCGGAGGAGGACCGCGCGGCCAAGCCCGGCCGGCATCGGCCGGGCGAGCGAGCCTCGGGTGCGACGGCGCGCGCATCCTCCCTGCGTTGACCCCCCGCCGAGCGCGAGGGTACGCTGCGCGGCCGTGGCGGCTCGAACCCTCAGGATCGAGGCGCGCGGGCTCACGGACGTGGGCAAGCGCCGAGATCACAACGAGGACGCATTCCTCGTCGACGAGGACCTCGGGCTGTTCGTCGTCGCGGACGGGATGGGTGGCCACGCCGGCGGAGGGACCGCGTCGCGGCTCGCCGTCGAGACGATGCAGGCGGCCGTCCGGCACGCGAAGGACGCCGAGCCCGACGCGTTCAGGCCCGTCGAGGGCCCCGCGGAGGAGAGCCCGCTCCCCGACGTGCTGCGCGAGGCGGTCGAGGAGGCGTGCGCGGTCATCTTCCGGACCGCCCAGGGCGACCCCGAGCTGGCCGGGATGGGTACGACCGTCACCGCCGCGCTCATCGACGGCCGGACCGCGTACGTCGCGCACGTCGGCGACAGCCGCTGCTACCTCCTGCGCGACGGGCGCATCTACCAGGTCTCGGAGGACCACTCGCTCGTCAACGAGCAGCTCAAGGCGGGGGCGATCACCGAGGACGAGGCGAAGCACAGCCGCTTCAAGAACATCATCACGCGGTCGGTCGGGTTCGAGCAGCAGGTGCAGGTCGACCTCATGGGCGTCGAGCTCGAGGCGGGCGACCACCTCGTGATCTGCTGCGACGGCCTGTCGAACCTCGTGGAGGACCCGGAGATCCTCGAGGTCGTCCAGGCGAGCGACTTCGACCTCACGCCGGGCCGCCTCGTCGCGCTCGCGAACGACCGGGGCGGGGACGACAACATCACCGTCATCGTCGTCCGCGCCGTCGAGCGCTGACCCGACCCCGGGGTCGCCGGGACCCAGGGGAGCACTCCCGCGCCCCCGCGGGGTAACACCCTTTCTTGACAGGCGAATCGCACGCTCTGCTACCCGTCTCGGCATCTCGCCGACCCGTTGCATCCTGGGTCGGGCGTTCCTCTTCGTCGGTCCACGTCCCCAGCTCATGGGCGCCCGGGCCGGGCTCGGAGTCGTGACGGGAATGGCGGCACCCCCCAAGAGCCAGATCTTCACCGTCATCGTCGTCAGCGATCACTCGCAGGCGGTGAGGAAGTTCCGGGTTCCACGGCGCTGGCTCCGGAACTCCGTCTACGCCGCTGCCGGCGTCGCGCTCGTCGGGCTCCTCACCGTCGGCCACTACTTCAGCCTCCTCGGGTCCGCGTCCGAGAACTCGGTCCTGAAGGAGGAGAACGCCCAGCTCCGCTCGCAGATCCTGCTCGTGCAGGAGAAGGTCGCCCACATCTCCGCGACGCTCGACCGGGTGGAGCGGTTCGACGCGAAGCTCCGGACGGCGGTCACCCAGCTGCAGGATCCCGAGCGGAACCTCGCCATCGGGCCCGTCGGCAACGCCGAGCAGGACGCGGCGATCCCCGGCCCCGCGCCCGCGGCGGAGGCGAACCTCACCGCGCTCCCCGGGAAGCTGTCGTCGCTCGAGACGGAGGCGTCCCGGCAGGAGTCGAGCCTGCGCGAGCTGCAGGAGTACTTCGACGACCAGCGGTCGCTCCTCGCGTCGACTCCGTCGATCTGGCCGACGCGCGGCTGGGTGACGTCCGACTTCGGCACACGCCTCGACCCGTACTCGGCCGAGCGGAAGATGCACCAGGGGCTCGACATCGCCACCCCGCACGGCCAGACGGTCTACTCGCCGTCGGACGGGACCGTGGTGTTCACCGGGACCGAGGGCGGGTACGGCAAGGTGCTCGTCATCGACCACGGCTACGGCGTGAAGACCCGCTACGGCCACCTGTCGGAGATCAACGTCCGCCTCGGCGACCGGATCAAGCGGGGCGAGAAGGTCGCGTCGGTCGGGAACACCGGCCGGTCGACCGGGCCGCACCTCCACTACGAGGTGCGCGTGAACGGAATCCCGGAGAACCCGCGCCAGTTCATCCTCGAGTAAGGCCAGCCCCGCTCCGACCGTCGCAGAAGCCGCCCGGCCCCGCAGCGATGCTGGCCGGGCGTCTGCGTTTCCGCTAACGACACGCCGCCATGAAGAAGACGACCGCCTGCCTCGCCCTCCTCGCCGCCGCCGCGTGCGCGCACCGGCAGGGGACCGCGCCGGGGACGCCGGCCGCGAGCGACAGCGCGACCGCCGCTGCGACCTCGACCTCGACCCCGACCTCGACCTCGACCGCGACCCCGAGCCCGACCGCGACCCCGACCTCGACCGCGACCCCTACCTCGACCCCGACCCCGACCGGGACCCCGACCCCGACCGGGACCTCCCGACCCCCCCGCCCACCGCGCCCCCCCTCACGATCGCCGCCGTCGGCGACGTGATGCTCGGCTCCGGGTTCCCCGACGAGACCGGCGGCCTGCTCCCGCCCGACGACGGCGCGCACCTCCTCGACGAGGTGACGCCCGTCCTGCGCGCGGCGGACCTCGCCTTCGGAAACCTCGAGGGCCCGCTCGCCGACTCCGGGTCCTCCGAGAAGTGCGCCCGCTCGAAGCCGGGCCGCTGCTACGCGTTCCGCGTCCCCACGCGCTACGCGCGCCACCTCGCCGAGGCCGGGCTCGACGTCGTGAGCGTCGCGAACAACCACGCCGGCGACTTCGGCGAGGCGGGGCGCGCGTCGACCCGCGCCGCCCTCGAGGCGAACGGGATCCGCTGGGCAGGGGTCCCGGGCGAGATCGCCCGGCTCGAGGTGAAGGGGCGCCGCGTCGCCGTCGTCGCCTTCTCGACGTCGGGCGGGAACCCCGATCTCCGCGATCTCCCCGAGGCCGCCCGGCTCGTGAAGGAGGCGCGCGAGGGGGCGGACCTCGTCCTCGTCTCCTTCCACGGCGGGGCGGAGGGGGCGGACCGTCAGCACGTCCCGCCCGGCCACGAGGAGTTCCTCGGCGAGGACCGCGGAGATCTGAGGTCGTTCGCGCGCGCGGTCGTGGACGCGGGCGCGGATCTCGTGATCGGCCACGGGCCGCACGTCGTGCGCGGGATGGAGGTGATCGGCGGCCGCCTCGTCGCCTACTCGCTCGGGAACTTCGCGACGTACGGCGGCATGAACCTCTCCGGCCCGAACGGCCTCACGCTCGTCCTCGAGGTGCGCCTTGCCCCGGACGGCACGTTCCTCGGCGGGCGGATCCACCCCGGACGGCAGGAGCGGCCCGGCGGCCCGCGCCTCGATCCGGCCGGCGCGGTGATCCCCGTCGTGCGGCGGCTCTCGCAGGAGGACTTCGGCCCGTCGGCCGTGCGGGTCGCCGACGACGGCACGCTCTCGCCGCCAGACCGCACCGATCTCCGGGCCGGTCACTCTTCGCGCAGCGAAACGTGCCGGCCCGCTCCTTGCGGCCTGCCCCGGTGATCAGCGCGCCGCGGCGACGTCGATCCCGCGCGGCAGCTTCGCCGGATCGAGCCGGCCGTACCCGGCGAAGAGCTCGCCGGCGAGCGCGGGCACCCCGTCGAGTCGCGCGTTCCTCGCCCGGATCGTCGAGTTGAGGGCGACGCCCCCGGCGCTCCGCTCGCCCGGCCGGTCCGGCGTCATCGCGCCGCGCGCGACGCCCCTCGCGCCGCGGTGCACGAACACGACCGTCCCGTCCACGACGTACTCGACGACGCCGACGTGCGTGAGCCCGTCGTCTGCCTTGCCGTTCCGGTTCCGGTCGTACGTGTCGCGCCAGAACACGAGGTCGCCGGGCGCGGGCCACTCGCCGCCGCCGCCGAATACGACGCCGTAGCGCTGCATCGTCCGGTAGACCGCCCAGACGCCGCTCCGCTCGCCCGGCGCCGCCGCCCGCATGAGCGGCCGCAGCGGCACACCCTCCCCGGCGTAGACCGCCTCGACGAACCCGGTGCAGTCCGCGTTGAACCGCTCGCCGCCGACCTGGAACCCCGACGCGTGGCCCACGAGGGACGCCGCCCGCGCCGCGAGGCGCGCTTGCAGGTCGAAGAACGCGAGGTGAGGCTCGCCGCGCAGGGCGGTCCCGCCTCCCGCGCAGGCGGCGAGCCCCAGGGCGAGGAGGGGAACGACCGCGGCCGGACGAGCGCGCGCCACCCCGGCACTGTAGAAGACGTGCGGGGAGTGTCAAAACGACGCCCAAGTATGCGAAGGTGCTCCCGTTTGCTTTCGTCTGGCGCTGCGTTACCTGAGAGGGTAATAGGGGGCGCCTCTCCGGAGCGGGAACGCGGCCCGGCGGGCGCCCGTTCTCCCCTGCGAACGGCACGGCGAGAACGGGCCCGGAAAACGACATGTTCGACTACGTCCTGAAGAAGATCGTCGGCACGAAGAACGAGCGCGAGCTCAAGAAGGTCCGCCCGCTCGTCGCGCGCGTGAACGAGCTCGAGCCGCGGATGAAGGCGCTCGCGCCGGAGGACTTCCCCCGCCTCGTCGCCGAGTGGAAGGAGCAGGTGCAGCAGAAGGGCCGTCCCCTCGACGAGCTCATGCCCGAGGCGTTCGCCCTCGTGCGCGAGGCGGGCGTCCGCGCGCTCGGGATGCGCCACTTCGACGTGCAGATCATCGGCGGCGCGGTGCTCCACTCCGGGAAGATCGCCGAGATGAAGACCGGCGAGGGGAAGACCCTCGTCGCGACGCTCCCCTGCGTGCTGAACGCGCTCGCCGGGCGCGGCGTCCACGTCGTCACCGTGAACGACTACCTCGCCCGCCGCGACGCCGAGTGGATGGGGCGCCTCTACCGCTACTGCGGCCTCACGACCGGGGTCATCGTCCACGGCCTCACCGACCAGGAGCGGCAGCAGGCGTACGGCTCGGACATCACGTACGGCCAGAACAACGAGTTCGGGTTCGACTACCTCCGCGACAACATGAAGTTCCGGCTGCAGGACTACGTCCAGCGGGAGCTCAACTTCGCGATCGTCGACGAGGTGGACTCGATCCTCATCGACGAGGCCCGCACGCCGCTCATCATCTCGGGCCCGTCCGACGAGTCGTCCGAGCTCTACTACAAGGTGAACCAGGTCATCCCCTCGATGATCCGGGACGCCGACTTCACGGTGGACGAGAAGGCCCGGACCATCGTGATGAGCGACTCCGGCGTCGAGAAGATGGAGAAGAAGCTCGGGGTGAAGAACCTCTACGCCCCCGAGGAGGTCGAGACCCTCCACCACGTCGAGCAGGCGCTCCGGGCGCACCACCTCTACCGGAACGAGGTGGACTACGTCGTGAAGGAGGGCGAGGTCCTCATCGTCGACGAGTTCACCGGCCGGCTCATGCCGGGCCGGCGCTGGTCGGACGGTCTCCACCAGGCGGTCGAGGCGAAGGAAGGCGTCAAGATCGAGAACGAGAACCAGACCCTCGCCACGATCTCCTTCCAGAACTACTTCCGCATGTACTCGAAGCTCGCCGGCATGACGGGGACGGCCGACACCGAGGCGGAGGAGTTCGCGAAGACCTACAACCGCGACGTCGTCGTCATCCCCACGAACCAGAGGAACATCCGCAAGGACTCCGAGGACGTCGTCTACCGGACGGAGGGCGAGAAGTTCAACGCCATCTGCGAGGAGATCGAGAAGCGCCACGCGAAGGGGCAGCCGGTCCTGGTCGGCACCGTCTCGGTCGCGAAGAGCGAGGTCGTGGCGTCGCTGCTCAAGCGCCGCGGCGTCCCGCACAACGTCCTGAACGCGAAGCACCACCAGCGCGAGGCCGAGATCGTCGCGCAAGCGGGCCGCAAGAGCGCGGTCACGATCTCGACGAACATGGCCGGCCGCGGCACCGACATCATCCTGGGCGGCAACCCCGAGATGATGGCGAAGCACGAGGTGGGGCCGGAGCCCGACCTGCCGATGGAGGGCGAGGAGGAGGCGGCGTTCCTCGCGCGCAAGGACGAGTGGGCGAAGCGTCTCGCGAAGCGCACCGAGGAGCTCCGGGCGCAGACCGCGGCGGAGCACGAGGGGGTCGTCGCGCTCGGCGGCCTCCACATCGTCGGCACCGAGCGGCACGAGTCGCGCCGCATCGACAACCAGCTCCGCGGGCGCGCCGGCCGGCAGGGCGACCCGGGCTCGTCGATCTTCTTCCTGTCCCTCGAGGACGAGCTCATGCGCATCTTCGGGTCCGAGCGGATCCAGGGGCTCATGAAGATGATGGGGATGAAGGAGGGGGAGGTCATCGAGCACCGCTGGCTCACGAAGTCGATCGAGGGCGCGCAGAAGAAGGTCGAGGGCCACAACTTCGACATCCGCAAGAACCTCCTCGAGTACGACGACGTGATGAACCAGCAGCGCCGGTCCATCTACCGGCTGCGCCGCATGGTGCTCGGCTTCGGCGCCGGCATCCCGGTCGTCGAGTACGACGAGGATCCCAAGACGAAGGTGAAGACGCGCAAGGAGCAGGTCTTCACCTGGATCGACCAGCGCGAGCACGTCCTCGATCTCGTCGAGGACCTCGTCGTCGACATGGTGGCCGCGCACTGCCCGAACCGGCTCGCCGACTGGAACCTCGACGGGCTCGCCGCGACGGTGAAGGACCAGTTCGGCGTCGAGATGAAGTTCGCGCCGCCCGCCGGAAAGGCCGCGGAGGCGCGAAAGGAGATCGAGGAGCAGGTCTTCAACGTCGTCGAGAAGCTCTACCGCGAGAAGGAGCAGGAGCTCGGGGTCGACGCGGACGGCGTCTCGGTGCTGCGCCGGTACGAGCAGTGGCTCTATCTGCAGGCGATCGACCAGCAGTGGAAGGACCACCTGCTCTCGATGGACCACCTGCGGCAGGGCATCGGGCTCCGCGGCTACGGCCAGAAGGACCCGAAGCAGGAGTACAAGAAGGAAGGCTACGAGATGTTCGTGCAGATGACCTGGCGCGTGAAGAGCGCGGTCGTCGGCAACGTCCTTCGCCTCCAGCTCGTACGCCAGGAGACCGCCCAGGAGATCGAGCAGAAGCGGCTCGCCGCGCAGCGCCGCGCGATGCAGCGGATCACGGAGAGCAAGGCCGACGCGGGCGGCGACGGCGACGAGAAGCCGCGCCCGAAGCAGGAGACCATCGTCCGCACGCAGCCGAAGGTCGGCCGGAACGACCCGTGCCCGTGCGGCTCGGGCAAGAAGTACAAGAAGTGCCACGGCGCGACCGAGGCGACGGCGTAGCGCCCCTTCGCTCCGCTCTCCCCGCTCGGCAGGCCGCAAGGAGCGGGCCGGCACATCTCGCCACGCAAAAAGTGCCTGGCCCGGAGATCGAGCGGCCTAGAACGCCTCGAGCAGGAGCACGTAGAACTCGACGCCGTCGCCCTTCGGGCTCACTGCCGCGTCGACGCGGAGGTTCGCGCCCTGGTTCGTCAGGCGGTAGCGCAGCCCGGCTCCGCCCGCGACCTTGAGGGTGTCCGCCCGCTGTGCCGCGAGGGTCGGGGCGACGTCGCCGACCGCGGCGAAAAGCGCGGCGGCGAACCTCCTCGCGAACGGGACGCGCAGCTCCGACTGGCCGGCCCAGGCGATCGCGTCCCGGTAGCGGCCGTCGCGGATGCCGCGCAGGTACCGCGTGCTCCCGATCTTCGGCAGGATCGAGAACGGCGTCGCCGCGTCCGCGTGCTCGAGGTTCGCGGCGAAGCCGAGGACGCGCCCGCGCCCGAGCGGCAGGAACCAGCGCGCCTCCGCCGCGCCCCGGTAGAACCCGGAGTTGCGGCCGAGGCTCGCCGGGTACTTGAGGTACCAGGCCTGGACGAAGGCGCCGCGCGTCGTCCAGAGCGGGTGGTCGCGTGAGTCCCACGTCGCCTGCGCCCCGACGCCGAGCGCGCTGAACCCGTCCGCCCCCGGCACCGCGCCGGTCGCGATCGCGCCGCCGGGGGTGGCGTCCACGATCTGCTCGGTTCGCGCGTGCACGCGCGGGCCGAGCCGCAACCCGCGCACGATCGGGAACTCCGCGGAGAAGAGCGCCTCGGCGAAGCGGCGCGTCACGTCCTCGCGTTCCGAGAGCGTGGTCGTCGGGCCGATCCCGTAGTACGTGTCCGGGTAGTAGGCGAACCGGAGCCGGCCCGTCAGGAACGTGCCGCCCTTCAGCGTGACGTCGCTCGCGAGATCGACCGTGCTCTGGCCGAGCAGCGTGTAGCCGGCGACGAGGAACGCGTTCGAGTCGCCCGCGCCCTTCGCGACGTGGAAGTGGACGCCCGCCGCGCCCCCGAGCCCGAGCTTCGTCTCCGGCAGCCAGAAGACCACCGGGAAGGCGAACCACGAGCGGCCCCCCGGGGGGTGCGCGGCCGCCTCGACGGCGCCCGCCTGCGCGGCCGGGGCGCCGGGCGAGTCGGAGGCCGCCGCGCCGGTCGCAGGCTCCGGGGCGTCGGCGTCCGGCTCGGCGGCGTGGGCCGAGACCGCGGCGCCGACGAGCGCCGCGGCGGCGAGCGGGAGGAGCGGGGAGGCCATCCTGGCGCGGCGCAGGGTAGCAGAAGGTACGACCGCGGACACCGACGGATTACCTCAGCCGCACGCCGTAGATCGTACCGGCCCGGGTCCCGATCACCGCCACGTCGTCGAACACCGCGGGGCTCGCCTCGATCGCCCCGTCGAGCACGAGCGTGTGGGCGACGCGCCCGTCCGAGCCGTCGACGAGGTGCAGCCGGCCGCCCCGGTCGCCCTGCAGGAGCCAGGTCTTCCCCGCGGCGGCGTCGCGCACCGCGGTCGGCGACGACCAGGCGTCCGTGCGGAGCGGACGCCGCCACAGCTCCCGCCCGTCCTCCTTGGCGAGCGCGAGCATCTCGCCGCGGTCGGGGCACCGGGAGAGCGTGAACACGACGAGGTCCGACAGGTCGTCGCGCCCGACGAGCGGCGTCGCGAACGCGCCGGCGTCGATGTTCCTCGCGCCTCGCTCGGCCCGGCAGCGCACGGCGCGCTCCCAGACCGCGCGCCCGGTGAGCGCGTCCAGCTTCCGCAGCAGGGCGACGCCGGTCTCGCCCTGCACGTCCACCTCCGACGCCGTGTACAGGAACGGCGCCTCGCCCTCGACGTCGACGACGAGGCTCGCGTCGGTGTCGTCGCCCGCCTCGAACGCCCACGCCGGGCGGAAGGTGCGCAGGTCGAGGGCCTGGATCGTCCCGCCGTTGTCGGCGAAGAACGCCAGGTTCCGGTGCACGGCGAGCGAGCTCTCGATGCCCTCGCGCCCGGCGGCAGCGGCCGCGTCGCGGAACCGGTAGCGGACGACGCGCGGCGCGACCTCGAGGCTGAGCGCGATCGGGTCGAACGCGGTGTGGAGCTCGAGGAGGTAGACGATCCCGTTCTCGCCCCCGACGAGGAACGTGTCCGTGTCGCGGTTCAGCAGCCCCGAGGAGTCGAACGCCCCCCACGGCCGGCGCGCCGCCGGATCGCGCCCGGGCAGGAAGAACACCTCCCGCTGCGACACGAGCGAGTAGACGCGCAGCCCGATCGGCTTCTCGCCCGGGATCCCCTGGCCGACGAAGAGCAGCGGCCAGCCGCGCGGGTCGACCGAGACGCTCCCCTTGATCGGGTTGCCGGTGCGGATGGGCTTCCGTGTCGGCCGTCCCGTGGCGAGGTCGAGGAAGTAGACGTTCCCGTCGAGCGAGCCCTGGATCACCTCCACGAGGCCGGCGTCGCGCGCGCGGGCCCCGAGGGCGGGCATCGTGTGACGCACCACGTCGGGCCACCGCACGACGGCGGGCTCGCCGGTCCACCCCGCGCCGCCGCCCCAGCGCGGCGTCCCCTTGCCGGTGCGATACGCCCACACAACCTCGAGCCGCTCGCGCGCGATCCGGCGCACGCCGTGCGCCCCGCCCGTGCGCGCCGGGCCGCCGCGGAACGTGAGCACGCCGTCCACGGCGGCGTAGGAATCCGGGAAGACCTGCGGCCGGAGCACGGGGGGAACGGGCGGCTCGCCCGAGCCGAGGAAGACCTCGTGGCGCAGGCTTTCGAGCGACGCGGGATCGCCGTGCGCCTCGACGGGAGGCGGCGTGCTCCGGAGGGCGAGCGCGGCCGCGAGGGCGGCGGCGGCGACGGATCTCACGCGCCGAGCGTACACCGCGGAGAGCGGTCATCGCGCCCCCCGGCGCTCCGGCGCGCAGATCCTGCGGGTCGCGCCGACGATCGGAGGCGTGAAAATTGACCCACGTCCCGGCGTCGTGTGACGTTGTACGCAAGCTTGCGGATTGACACCCACAATCATACGCCGCGTAACATGCTCGCGAGGTCGCCGGGAGTACCGGCGGACCCGGATCGTGAGGACTGGCGGTGAACAGAGGATACGAGCGAGCGGCGCGGGTTTCCCCGCACGTCGTCGCCCTCGCCGCTTCGCTCCTCGTGGCGCTCGCCGGCTGCAAGCAGCCGGTCGTCGGCGCGCCGGCGCAGTCCGGGCAGACCACCGGCGAGCCCGAGATCGAGATCACCGGCGCGACGGTCTCCGCGAGCAACCAGCTCCTCGTTTCACTGATCCGCAAAGTCGGGCGGCGTGCCGATGTCCCTCGAGCAGCTCGTCGCGCTCCGGCCGACGTTCACGCTCGCGGCGCTGTCGCGCGAGCCGGTGGACCCCGTGAACGGGCCCTGGTCCTGGCGCAGCCTCCTCCTCGTCGGCAGCCAGACGCTCGCGCAGCTGCCGCCGGGTGGCCCCGGGACGCCGCCCGCCGCGATCCTCACGAACCAGAAGCAGCCCGGGAGCGAGTACAACGGGGGGCTCGACGGCGGAGCGGGCGCGTTCACCTACCTGTTCGCGAACGCGCTGCCCGCGAGCTACGTCTCCACGGAGACGCTCCGCGTGGGCGCGTACCTCGCCCTCGCCGTGGGGACGCCGGGGACGAACGCGACCTACGACTTCGTCCCGGCGGGCGGCGAGGCCGCGCCGCGCGACACGGTCCTCGACGCGAACTGCAACCGCTGCCACGGCATGGTGAGCGCCCACGGCGGCCGGCGCGTCG
This sequence comes from uncultured delta proteobacterium, assembly GCA_963821195.1. Lineage (GTDB taxonomy): Bacteria > Myxococcota > Myxococcia > Myxococcales > Anaeromyxobacteraceae > Anaeromyxobacter. The sequence continues at coordinate 63,048 of CAWGDE010000033.1, read as the reverse complement.
GCGTGAAGATGTGCCTCACCTGCCACACCTGGCAGTGCGCGGACCCGGACACTGTGGACCCCGCGGCGCTCGACGGCGCGACCGCCGCGACCGACCCGAACCCGCTCGACCTCGGCCGGATGATCCATCGGATCCACCGCGGCAAGAACCTGCCGACGCTCTACCGGCGCTCCGACCCGGCGAGCACGGGGCCCTCGACCCCGCCCCCGTACGCGAGCGCGCCGCCGCTCCCGTTCCTGCCGGCGCGCGCCGGGAACCCGGCGATCGTCGGGCGCAAGTACTCCATCGTCGGCTACCAGGGGCGGGAGTTCGTCTTCGGGCGCATCGCGAGCCGGACCGACAACTTCCAGGCGGCGCGGACCGTCGCCGAGGGCGTCACGTTCCCGAAGGAGCTCCGGGACTGCGACGCGTGCCACGCGGGCGCGCCGCAGGCGTACGAGGCGCTGTACGGCATCTCGCGACGGACCTGCTCCGGCTGCCACCCCGACGTCTGGTACCAGGCCACGCCCGTCACCGACCAGGTCCACTTCCCGCACACCGGCGGGCCGCAGGCCGACGACACCCAGTGCAGGGGGTGTCACGTCGCGCCGACCCCGACGCAGCCGAAGGTCTGGGTGCGGATCTCCGACGCGCACGTCGCGCTCCGGAACAGCCCGTACTGGAACAAGCCTTCGATCGAGGTCGTCTCGGTCAGCAACATGAAGCCCGGGCTCGCCCCAACGATCGTCTTCAAGCTGAAGGACCGCCTCCCCGGGTGGATCAGCACGCCGAACGCGCCGTCGCCGGTCACGGAGACGACCGGCCCTGCGCCGAGCCCCGTGCCGCGCACGTTCCCCGGCGGCGTCGCGCCGGGGCTGCGCATCGCCCTCACGGGCCCGACCGCGCCGGACTTCGGCCCGACGCTGATCCAGTCGTCGGACCTGGTGAACCCCACGACGCTGGTCAACCCGGACCTCCCGGCGACCGTAGGCGATCCCGTCACCGGCGAGATCCCGTACACGTTCACCGCGACGCTCCCGGCGAACGCGACCGGCACCTGGGCCGTCGGCTTCGAAGGGCGCCGCACCGCGACCGTCCCCTTCTACGACGTCGCGACCCAGACGTTCCGGTGGCCTTACACCAACGAGGCGGTCTACGAGAGCTTCGACAACGTGGTCGCGTACGTGGACACCGCGACCGGCACGTGGACGCCCGCCACGCCCGGCGCCGCCGCGCCCCGCCGGACGATCGTCTCGGAGGAGCGGTGCCTCGCCTGCCACGGCCGGTTCGAGATGCACGGCTTCCAGCGGCACAAGGTCGAGCACTGCCTCCTCTGCCACAGCCCGCAGCGGACGGATTGGGGCCGGCGCCCGAAGGGCGCGGACCTGAACGTGAACCTCGGCGCCACGTATGACGGCCTCGAGGAGCGCTCCGTCCACCTCAAGGTGCTCGTGCACCGTATCCACACCGGCGGCGCGTCGGGGGCGGCGTCGCTCGAGGCGATCGAGCCGCACGTCGTGTACGGCTACGGCGGGATTCCCTACTTCTTCGACGAGGCGATCTTCCCGTCGACGCTCGCGAACTGCACGCTCTGCCACGCGGGGACGAGCTACCGGGTGGACTCCGTCCCGGACGACTCGCCGCCCACCGTCGCGAACGAGGGCCCGATGATCCGTCACGCGGGGACGAGCGACCACGTCGCCGGCGAGCCGGCGCTGCCGCCCATCCAGGCGGCGTGCCTCGGCTGCCACGCGAACGGCTTCACCGTCTCGCACGCCGCGAACCACACCGTGGGCGGGATCGAGCAGTGCGCGCAGTGCCACGTGCGCGGCTCGACCTCGGTCGACGTCGTCCACCATCTCGCGCAGGAGAACGCGCCGCTCGTGTCCGCCTCGTTCAGCTCGATCGTGCAGGACATCCTCGTCCCGCGCTGCGCCTCCGCGGCGTGCCACGGCGGGAACCCGCCCGCCGCCTTCCCGCGGCTCGACGCAGAGGGCGCGTACGACGCGATCGTGAACGTCGACTCGCAGCAGGCGTCCGGGGTGAAGCTCGTGAAGCCCTTCGAGCCGGACGTGAGCTACATGCTGCTCAAGATGCGGGGCGAGGCGGCGGGCGTCGGGGGGATCGCGACCCCGATGCCTATCGGCGACGCCGCGCTCACCCCGAGCGAGCTCGCCGCGTTCGAGGCGTGGATCCAGAACGGAGCGCCCAATGACTGAGCGCCGCGCAGGACGTCTCCTCGCGCGCGCGGTGCTCGCCGCCGCGCTCCTCGCGCCGGTCGCCGGCCGCGCCGCCGAGGGCGTCATCTACTCGGGCTCCGCGTACGTCGACTACTGGGGGATTCCCGACCAGGAGGTCGCGAAGAGCGCGCCGCAGGGGATGGCGCCGATGGCGTCGCTCCGGATCGGCATGGACGTGAACGACGACCTCGCCTTCGCGACCAAGGCCTGCATCAGCTGCCACGGCATCGACATGGAGACCGTGTCGCTCGACTTCCAGCCGAAGAACGCGTTCAACGTCCAGTTCGGCCGGATCGCCGTACCGTTCGGCGAGTTCTCGAACCGCGTGGACCCGGGCTCCTACAAGACCGGCTCCGCACCGCTGATCTACGACATGGGCCGCATGGCGTTCGGCTCGCGCTCGGCGATGAACCTGGGAGTCCTGCCGCTGCCTTACGTCGACACGGGCGTCCTCGTGTACGGGGTCAAGTGGCTGGGCGAGAAGATCCAGGTCTGGTACGGAGTCTACGGAGTGGCGGGCCTTCGCGGCTCGAACGACCTCGACTGGATGGCCATGCGCTCCATCCCGTACAACGACAACAACCGGGTCCCGGCGGGCGGCGGGCGCCTCGCGCTCTCGTACTCCTCGAACCCCGGGGCGTTCTTCGGCGACGCGAACCTGGGCGGCTCGTACACCACCGGGCGCTACGACAAGGACGCGAAGCTCGCGTACGAGATCTGGTCCGTCGACGCGACGCTCCGGTTCGGCAAGCTCCTCCTCCGAGGAGAGTACGCCTCGCGGAAGACGGACCTCGACCCCGCCGCGACGGGGTATCCCTACGAGCTCACCGAGGCGTGGTTCAAGAAGGAAGGGTTCTACGCCGAGGCGGAGGTGCCGCTCGGCGGGTACCTCTCGGCCGTCTACCGGTACGACGAGCTGCGTCGCGTCGGGACCCCGCTGCCGGGCTCGGTCGAGGAGCTCTCGGCGGACAGCAAGTTCGCGCGGCACACGGGCGGGATCGTGATCACGCCGGTCGCCGCGCTGTACGTGAAGCTCTCGTGGGAGATGTGGCAGACCACGGACTTCGGCGACTTCCACACGTATCACGCAGGTATCGGGGGAGCATTCTGATGAAACTCTTCCTCGTCGGCAGCGCGCTCGCGGCCCTCCTCGTCGGCGCCGACTACGGGCCCGACTTCAAACCCGACCCGCGCGACGGCGGCCCCGCGGCAATCGACGTGTCGAGCTACCCGGAGCCGATGAGGAAGAACTACGACATGTACGCGGTGAAGTGCGCGAAGTGCCACCCGCTCGCGCGCTCCGTCAACGCGCGGTTCAGCGCCCAGGACTGGAAGCGCTACATGAAGAAGATGATCCGGCGCCCGAACTCCGGCATCAACGAGGAGCAGGCCGCGAACGTCTACGAGTTCCTCAAGTACTACTCGACTCAGCTCGGGCTCTGATCCGCGGCACCGACATGACCCTCGCGCAGCGCATCCGCAGCTCGCTCCGGCTCCGCATCCTGCTCACGACGCTCGGGCTCCTCGTCCTGGCGCTCGGGGTCGCGGTGTTCGCGTTCGAGCGCGTGGCGCGCTCCGTCGTGCGGGACGCCATCCACTCGCACCTCGCCAACCGCGCGCGCGAGGTCGAGGACTCGGTGATCCGGTTCCAGCGCGAGCGCATGCTCACCGTGCGGAACTGGGCCGAGGCGGAGGCGATGCAGGTCTCCCTCGACTCGGGCGACCCGAAGTTCGCCGAGGACCACTTCCGCAAGACGATCCAGGACCAGGGAGGCGCGATCGAGGCGGTCGCCCTCCTCAACCTCGATCAGAAGGTGGTCGCGCTCGTCCGGCACGCGGGGGGCGGCGCCGCGCGCGGCGAGCAGCTGCAGGCGCTGCGCGGGACCACGATCGACGTCCCGGCGCTCCGCGCCGGCGCGAAGGAGGAGGAGATCTCGGTGACGCTCGCCCCCCAGTCCGCGCTGCTCCGCGGCGCCGCGAGCGGGGGCGACACGGTCGTGATCACCGCGCCCGTGAAGGACTTCCTCGGGGACATGACCGGCTGGATCGTCGCCGCGCTCGCGCCGGAGGCCGTTCCCGGGCTGCTCGAGGAGGTGACCGGGAAGGGCGGCACGTACGTCCCCGTCGTCGCCGACCGGGATCGGCGCCTCGTCCTCACGCTGCCGAGCGTCGACCCCCGCGACATGAAGCCGGTGCTCCTCGCGGCGGCGGACGGGGAGCCCGGCGCGCTCGAGCGGATCGACCGCGACGGGCTCGACCCCGTGCTCGCCGTGAGGACCGCGGCGGCGGTGGAGGCGCCGGGGTGGTCCACCCTCATGCTCGTCGACGAGGCCGAGGCGCAGGGCCGCCTGAAGGGGCTGCGCTGGGGCCTCTTCGCGCTGTTCGGGCTCGTCCTGGCCGGCGCGGCGGGCGCCGCGGTGCTCTCGCTCCGGCAGGCGTCGCGCCCGCTCGGCGAGGTGGCCGAGTCGATGGGCCGGGTCGCAGGGGGCGACCTCTCGACGCGCGTCCGGACGGAGTACTCGGGCGAGCTCGGTCAGCTCGTCTCGACGTTCAACACGATGGTCGAGGAGGTCGCCCGCGCGCGCGACGAGCTGCAGCGCACCGAGGCGCTCCGGCGCGAGGTCGAGATCGCGCACCAGAATCCAGACGGCGATCCTCCCCGTCAGCCCCGCGGTGCCCGGGTTCGAGGTCGCCGCCCGGATGAAGCCCGCCGCCGACGTCGGCGGCGACCTCTACGACATCCTCGCGTTCGGCGACACCTTCTGGGTGCTCGTGGGCGACGTCTCCGGGCACGGCATCAACTCGGGGCTCGTCATGATGATGGCCCAGGCGGCGGCCTACGCCGCGATCGCGGACGACCCGCACTGCACGCCGGGATCGGTCATCGCGGCGGTGAACCGCGTCGTCCACGAGAACGTCCGCATCCGGATGCGCCGCGACGACTACCTCACGCTGATGGCCGCCCGGTACATGGGCGACGGCCGGTTCATCGCCGCGGGCGCGCACCAGCCGGTGTTCATCGCGCGCGGCGGCGGCAAGGTCGACGTGATCGAGCCGGCGGGGCCGTGGGTCGGCCTGTCGCGCAGCGTCGAGCCCCCGCCGATGCCGGAGTACGAGTTCACCCTCGGCAAGGGCGACCTCGTGTTCTTCGTCACCGACGGGCTCCTCGAGGCGAAGGACGGTGGTACGGACCTCTTCGGCGAGGACCGCGTGAAGGACCTGCTCGCGCGCGGCGACGTGCCGTCCGCGTCCCAGGCGCTGACGGACGTCTTCACGGCGGTGGAGGCCTTCTCCCATGAACAGGAGGACGACATGACCGGCGTCGTCCTGAGGCGCAAGAATGAGCCAACTTGAGACCCTCCCCAGGCGCTCGGATTTCCCGATCCAGCTGCTCGTCCGGATGAGCCCGCCCTGGGTCTTCATCGACGAGATCCGGCGGTTCACCGAGTCGTTCTGCGCGTGCGCGTGCCCGGGCCAGGACCGCGAGGCGCAGGTGGCGCTCGCGGTGCACGAGCTCATGCAGAACGCGGTGCCGCACTCGCACGGCGAGGAGGTCGAGCTCTGCCTCGAGGTGTCGCGCGAGGCGGACGCAATCGCGATCCGCGTGACCAACCGCTGCAGCGACGACGACTACCAGGAGCTGCGCGAGCGCATCGAGCGGATGAACAAGGAGCCCGACGCGCTCGCGCACTACGTCAAGATGATGCGCGAGCACCCCACGAACACGCGGGGAGGACTGGGGCTTGCGCGCGTCAGGTTCGAGGCCCAGCTCGACATCACCGTCCGCCGCGAGGCGGGCAGGGTCACCGTGGAGGCCGCCGGCCCGCTCCGGGCACCGCGGCTCCCTGCCGTCGGAGGAAGCCATGGCTAATGCGTCGTTCGCCGCTCGCATGCCCGCGCTGCAGGTCGCCGAGGAGAAGTACTCGGCGTACCTCGGCTTCGACGCGCAGGGCATCCGGGTCTACTTCCGCGGGACGATCAGCACCGTGAACCCCGCCGTCGTCCTGAACCCGTTCGTCGACGCCGTGCACGCGCACGTGCTCGATGCGAACGCCCAGGAGATCCGGGTGGACCTCACCGGGCTCGAGTTCTGCAACTCGTCCGGCTTCAAGTCGTTCATCCACTGGATCGAGCGGATCCAGCAGACGCAGGAGCCGAAGCGTTACCGGCTGCGGTTCCTGTCGACGAAGGACCGCAAGTGGCAGCGCACGAGCCTGCTCGCGCTGTCCTGCTACGGCATCAACATCGTCGCCATCGACGGGGCAGCGTAAGCCGATCGCGGGCGATACCCCAGGCGCCGGCGACCCGCGAACGGGCGCGCCGGCGTCGCTGCGTCCGCGCCGCCGGGGGTCTCGCCAATCAGTCGCCGTCCGGCGTGGGGTGATTCGCGAGCTCCGGTTCCGGCGGGAGGTTCAGGATCTCCTCCGGGCAGAGCTCCACGACGAAGTCGAGCACGTTGCGCGCCGACAGGATCCCGGCGGGCCGGCCCGCGTCGTCCACGAGCGGCACGTGGCGGAAGCCCCCGATGCTCATCTTGTTCACGGCGTAGGCGAGCGGGTCCTTCGCGCGGAGCGCCTCGGGCGCCTTCGTCATGAACTTGTCGACCCGTGCCCTCGCCCAGTTCCGCGCCGGGAGCGCCCGGTTCACGAGGTCGCGCTCGGTGAAGATCCCGACGAGACGGCGCGCTCTGGTGCGCTCGACGACCAGCACCGCCGAGACCTTCTTCGCACGCATGAGGTCGATCGCCTTCTGGACGGGCGCGTCGGGCGGGACCGTCACCGCGGCCGAGCGCTTCACGTCCGCGATCGGGGTCTGGAGGATCTCGCGGCCGACGTCGCGGTGGCGGCCGATCTCCGGTTCTCCCTCGTCTCCCTCGAGCGGCTCGACATCGTCCAGCTCGCGCTCCGGTGCCATGTCGATCCTCCTGGCCGGGCCAACGCATCCGCTCCGGAGGACGGGCCCGGGAACGCTCCTCCGGCCGATGCTCCCGTCGAGCGCGCCGCGCCGCAACGCCCCCTGCGGGGTCGCGCCGGAAAGCCGCGGCGCGACTTCGTTCCCCTTTCGACCTCGCGCCGACGGCCCTCGGCCTGGCCGTGACCTCGCGCCGGGCCGGCGTGGTACAACCGGCGCACCGGAGGTCGCGATGAAGGCCGCGTTCGTCCTCGTGAAGTGCGAGCTGGGCCGCCTCGAGGAGGTGGCGAACGCCCTCATGGAGATCGAGGGCGTCTCGGAGATCCACTCCATCACCGGGACCTACGACCTGCTCGTGAAGCTCTACGCGACGACGTACGACGACTTCGGCGACCTCATCCCCGACCGGCTGCAGAAGGTGCCCGGCATCCAGGACACCACGACGATGCTCGCCTTCCGCGCCTTCAAGCCGACCGCCTGAGCGGCAGGAGGAGCCGTGGCCTTCCGGATCCAGCAGCCGGTGCGCCATCCCGACGTGGACCGCGCCGGCATCGTCTACTTCCCGCGGTTCTTCGACTTCTTCCACCGCGCGCTCGAGGACTTCTTCCGCGACGAGGTGGGGATCCCGTACCACGACCTCGCCGAGAGGCTGCGGATCGCCCTGCCGGTCGTCCGGATCGAGTCCGACTTCGACAGCCCGCTCGCGCACGGCGACCTCGTCACGATCGAGGTCGAGACGGAGAAGATCGGCGTGCACGCGCTGACGCTCCGGTACCGCGTGCTCCGGCCGGGGGGCACGACGCCCGCCGCGCTCTCCCGGATCGTGATCTGCGCGATCGAGGTGCCGAGCTGGAAGAAGGCGCCGATCCCGGAGCAGGTCCGCCGCGCCTTCGAGCGGCACCTCGCCCGCTGAATCCAGCGCGACTAGAGCGCAGGGCGAAGAACACGCTAGAAGTTGGCGTGCACGCGGCCAGGCGGGATCCCGGCCCCGGCGAGCGTCGCGCGGACGTCGTCCACCATCGCGGTCATCCCGGCGACGAACGCCACGGTGTCGGCCGGCGGGAAGCCCCCGAAGGCGAGCGAGCGGGCGACCTGCTGTACGCGCCCGCGCAGCCCCTGCCAGGCGTCGTCCTCGCCCGACGGGCAGAGCACGACCCGGACGCCGCGGCGCTCCCAGTCGAGGTGCTCGGAGCGGTACGCGAACTCGGCCCCGCGCCGCTGGCCGTAGAAGAGCGTCACGCGCCCGAACCGGTTGCGGTGAACGAGGACGTGCTGGACGAGCGCGCGGATCGGCGCGATCCCGGAGCCCGCCGCGAAGAGGAGGAGGTCGCGACCCTCGGCGTCCGCGATCGGGAAGCCGTTGCCGAAGGGGCGCGTGATCGCGAGCGTCCCGCCGGGCCTCGCGCCAGCGGCGATCGCGTCCGCCACCCGGCCACCGCGCTTCACGAGGAGCTCCGCCGTGCTCCCCGGGTCGGGCGCGCTCGCGAGCGCGTAGAACCCCTCGCCGACGCGCTCGGCCCGCACCTTCACGAGCTGTCCCGGGCGCACGTGCTCGCGCGCGAGCGCCGCCGGCAGGAGGAGCCGCATCCCCCGGAACGCGGGCGTCTCGTCCCAGGCGTCGAGGACGCTCGCCGCGGTGTATTCGGAGGGTCCGAGCATCGCGCGAGAAGCTATCACCGAACCCGCGCGCGGGCCGCCGGATCCGCGGCCGCGGGCCACCCCGCCGCCGCCTCCGCGGGGAGGTCGGCGTCGCGAAGGCAGCGCGCCCGGACCTCGTCGAGGCCGTACCACGTGCCGCGCCACACGACCGCGCCGCGCCAGCGCGCCGCGATCGCGCTCCCGAGCACCACCGCGCCGAGGAGGAGCGTGCACGCGGGGGCGAGGAGCCCCTCCGCGCCGCTCCCGCGGGCGAGGCGGCGCGCCGAATCCCGTGGTGGACGAAGGAGGCCGCCAGCGCGGCGACGGCGACGGCGCGGGCCGTCGCGCCGGGGCCGAGGACCGCCACCGCGACCGGGACCGCCCCGAGGAGCGCGCTCCCGGCCGCCGCGGCGAGCGTGAGCCCGAGCCGGTACTCGATGGCGGAGAAGGCGTTCTTCACGAGCCCGAGCACGGAGGGGAGGAACCCGTGCTGCCAGCGGACCGCGACGCGCCCCTCCGAGTCCGCGACGCCCTGCGGGACGCCGCTGCGCCGCAGGAGCAGCCCGAGCTTCACGTCGTCCACGACCTCCATCGCGATCCGGGCATGACCGCCCGCGGCCTCGTAGTCCGCGCGCCGCACGAGGTTGAACGCGCCGATGCCGAAGTAGGCCCGCGTCCCCGGGCGCGGCAGGTCCCAGATCCCGGCCGCCGGGGAGAGGAGCGCCGCGAACGCCGTCACGAACGCCCGCTCCGCGAAGCCCGGCGCCACGAACCGGGGGACCACCGCGAGGTGCCCGAGGCCGCGGCGCAGCGCGACCGAGAGCGCGAGCCGGAGCGCGTCGGGCTCGAACACGACGTCGCCGTCGGTGAACAGGACCCACGCGCCCTCGGCGCGCCGCGCGCCCGCGGCGCAGGCGTGGTTCTTCCCCGAGCCAGCCTGCCGGCAGGGCCCCGACGTGGACGACCTCGAGCCGCCCGTCCTCGCGCGCGAGCCGATCGAGGATCGCGCCGGTCGCGTCGGTGGAGCGGTCGTCCACGGCGACGACGCGCAACCCCGGGAGGTCCTGCGCGAGGAGGCTCCGCACGCACGCCTCCACCCCGCTCGCCTCGTTCCGGCACGGCACGACCGCCGTGACGGACGCGAGCCGCGGCGGCGGGTCCGCGTCGAGCCGCAGCATCGCGCGGCGCGTGCGGACGCCGAGCGCGACGAGGGTCGCCCACGCGGCGAGCGAGGCCGCGGCGGCCGCGAGGGCGACGCCCGTCACGCGCGCCCCTGGGGAACGGGCGCCGCGTCGCGGGGCGCTCCCGCCGCCGCCCCGAGGTCGTGGAGCGGGAGCAGCCAGCCGTCGCGCGCGGCGACCGTCGGGACGCCGGTCCGCTCGGAGATCCCGAGCGCGACCCGGTCCGGCCGGGCCCGGACGAGCTGCATCCCGAAGTGCGTGAGCACCGCGAGCCGCGGGCGGATCGCGCGGACGAGCCGCTCGGCGTCGTCGGCGCCGAGGTGGAGGTAGCGCCGGTCGCCGCCCCTCTCGCGGGTCGTGTTCACGACGAGGAGATCGACCCCCGCGTACGCCTCGACGAGCGCGTCCGTCCAGAAGGTGTCGACGACGTGCCCGGCGACGAGACTGGGCGAGCGCAGGAGGTACCCGTAGGTCTCGACGCCGTGGTCGTGGGCGAGGGGCGTCTCGAGCGTGAGGCCCGGCGCGAGCGCGTGCCGGCCGCCCGCCTCGAGGAAGGCCCGGCGCGCGACGAACCCCTGCGCGTAGCGGAACACGACGGGCTCCGTCTCGAGCGCGTCGCGCGGGGCGAGCAGCGTGCCCTGGCGGCCGAACCCGCCCTTCGTCATCGCCTCGACGACCGCGGTCGCGTCGCCCGCGTGGTCGAGGTGCCGGTGCGTGACGACGAGGACGTCGACGTGCGCCGGGTCGACGCGCGGCCGGGAGGCGAGCGCGCGCACGAGGGCGCCGGGTCCCGGGTCGACCCGAATCCGGGCGCCGCCGACCGTCCAGACGAGCCCGCCGGAGTGGCGCAGCTGCGTCGAGACGACGAAGCGCGCGCCGGCAGTGCCGAGGAACTTCAGGGTGTCCGGTCCGCCCGGGGTCGCCACGCGGATCGTGTAACGCGGCCACGGCCGGGCGGCAGGCCGGGGGTCAGTAGGTGAGGAGCGCGTGGACCTTGCCCGGGCCGAGCCGCTTCGCGCCCGAGAGGAACGACAGCTCGACGAGGAACGAGTACGACACGAGCTCCGCGCCCTGCCGCGCGACGAGCCGTCCCACCGCCTCCGCCGTGCCGCCCGTGGCGAGGACGTCGTCCACGACGAGCACGCGCTCCCCCGGCCCGACCGCGTCGATGTGCAGCTCGAGGGTCGCCTCGCCGTACTCGAGCGCGTAGGCCTCCGAGATGACCTCCCACGGGAGCTTCCCGGGCTTGCGGACGATGGCGAACCCGGCGCCGATGGCGTACGCGAGCGGCGCCGCGAAGATGAACCCGCGGGACTCGATCCCGACGATCTTGTCGATCCGCTCGTCCTTCCAGCGGGCGACGAACGCGTCGACCACCTGGCGGAAGAGCTTCCGCGTCCCCGAGGACCGGGGTGATGTCCTTGAAGACGATCCCCTTCTTCGGGAAGTCGGGGACGTCGCGGATGCGGGCGCGGACGGCTTCCATGGCGCGGAACCTTACCACGGCCTCCGCCCGCGTCCGCACGGGCCGGCTCAGGGGAGGAAGAGGAGCGGGTTCTTCGGCCGCGTCCCCTCCCGGACCTCGAAGTGGAGGTGCGGGCCCGTGGTGCGGCCGCTCTCGCCGACGCGGGCGATGGGCTGCCCGCGCCGCACCCGCTCGCCCTCGGAGACGAGCAGCTTCGAGTTGTGCGCGTACAGGGTGACGAGCCCGCCGTCGTGCTTCAGGATGACGAGCGCTCCGTACCCCGCTTGCTCGCCGGCGTAGATCACGGTCCCTGCCGCCGCCGCGGCGACGGGCGTCCCCTCCGGCGCCGCGATGTCGATGCCGTCGTGCCGCCGGCCCGCGCGGACGCCGTACCGGCCGTAGAGCACCCCCTGGAGCGGCCAGGCGAGGCGCGCGTCGTCGTGCGCCGTGGCGGCGGCGGGGCGCGTGGCGGTCGGGGTCGACGAGGTCGGGGCGGGGTTCGAGGTCGCGGTCGCGGTCGAGGTCGAGGTCGCGGTCGGGTTCGAGGTCGCCTCGACCCCCGCCGCCGGCACGTCCACCACCCGCGTCGCCCCCGGCACGAACAGCTCGGCGCCGACCTCGACCGCCCGCGGATCCGTCACCCCGTTCGTCTCCATGAGGTCAGCCGGATCGATCCCGTACGCTCGCGCGATCCGCCAGATCGTCTCCCCGCGCCGGACGACGTGCACCACGCCCGCGAGCGCCGGCTCGTCGTGGTGCGCGGCGGCCTCGAGTGGCACGGGAGGCGGCCGCACCGGGGGGGCGCGGTGGGCGGGGCACGCGGTGAGGGCGAGGGCCGCGAGCGCCGCCCCCCTCGTCCGCGTCACGCCGGCTCCTTCACGAACCCGGGCACCGTCCAGCTCCGGAGCTCGGAGAGCACCGCGTCGTGCGTCGAGTCGAGGTGGAGCGGCGTGACCGACACGAGCCGCTCCTTCATCGCCACGTTGCAGTCGGAGCCGGGGATGTCCTCGTTCGTCGCGCCGCCCTCGCCGCCAATCCAGTAGTACTTGCGGCCGCGGGGATCGGTCTTCTCGACGACCTCGTTCCCGTACGTGCGCCGCCCGAGCCGCACGAACCGGTAGCCGCGCACCGGCCCGGGGGGAACGTTCACGTTGAGGAGGAGCGGCGCGGGCGGCGGGTTCGCCACGATGCGCCGCGCGAGCGCGGCGGCGAAGCGCGCCGCCTCCGAGAAGTCGTGCGGCGGCGCGCCGGCGAGCGACACCGCGATCGCGTGCACGCCGAGGAGCGCGGCCTCCATCGCCGCCGCCACGGTCCCCGAGTAGAGGACGTCGTTTGCGAGGTTCGGGCCGTGGTTCACGCCGGAGACGACGACGTCCGGCCGCGCGCGCTTCAGGACGTGGTTCAGCCCCATGTACACGGCGTCGGTCGGCGTGCCGTCCACCGCGAACCGGCGGGGCCCGACCTCGTGCAGCCGGAGCGGCCGGTGGAGCGAGATCGCGTGCGACGACGCCGACTGCTCGCTGTCCGGCGCGACGACCCAGACCTCGTCCTGCCCGAACGCCGACGCGAGCGCGGCGAGCCCGGCGGAATGGACGCCGTCGTCGTTCGACAGGAGGACGCGCACCGCGAGAATCTAGCAACCGCCCGGGATCCGGGCCAGAGCGCGGACGGGATCTCAGTCGCCGAGCCGGTCGAGCTCCGCCGTGATCGCCTCGGCGACGGCCCGCGCCTGGCGCATCGCCGCGGGCGTGAGCTTCGCGAGCGCCTTGCGCGCGGCGCCCTCGACGGTCCCCGCGCGCGTGGCGTCCGTGCGCCGCCCCTTCGCGGAGAGCTCGAGGAGCGCGCGGCGGGCGTCGGCGGGATCGGCGCGCCGGACGACGAGCCCGCGGTGCTCGAGCCGCTTCAGGACGCCCGTGAGGGTGCTCGGGTGGACGTGCAGCAGCTCCGACACCTCGCCCGCGGAGATCCCGGGGAAGCTCCCGATCATCCGGATCACGAAGCGCTGAGGCCCGGTGACGCCGAGCGTCGTCTCCATCCGCTTCGACGCGGACTGAAGCGCGTGATCGAGCGCCCAGAGCGCCCGCAGGAAGTCGAGGACCGGCCCGAGCTGTCGCATGGTCCGGCATTTTCGACCGAAATGCGGCGATTTGCCACGTCCGCGAGGCGGGGATGCGCCTCGGTGGTGGCTTGTGGGAGCGACCCGCACGGGATTTACTTCTGCTCGGAGCCGTCGCCTCGTCGGGGTGTGAGACGTGAGGGAGGACCAGCTGGAGCCCTGCACAGAGCGCGTTCACCCCGTCGACGCGACGTGGGAGGCGGAGCGCGTCGCGCGCCGGGCCGCGGAGGCCAGCGTCGCCCGGATCGCGCGGCTGCAGGCCGCGACGGCCGCGCTGTCGGCCTCCCGCACGCCCGACGAGGTCGCGGACTCCGCGCTCGGCGCCGGGATCGCCGCCCTCGACGGTGCGCGCGGGTTCGTGCTCGTGGACGGGGGCGGGGCGCTCGCGGTGCTGCGCTGCGCCGGGGTCGCGGAGTCGGCCGCGCGGGCGGCGGCGTCCGCGAGCGTCTCGAACCCCGCGGCAGAGGCGTTCCGGACGGGCGCCGCGGTGTTCGTGGAGGATCGCGAGGACCTCCTCGCGCGCTACCCGGCGCTCGCGACGTTCGGCGAGACCGTCCGCGCGGACGCGATCGCGGCGCTGCCGCTCGCGCTCGACGGCCGCACCCTCGGCGTCCTCGCCGTCGGGTTCGACGGCGCGCGGCGCTTCGGCGAGGCGGACCGCGCGCTCGCGTACGCGCTCGCGGCGCAGTGCGCTCAGGCGCTCGACCGGGCGCGCCTGTTCGTCTCGGAGCGGCTCGCGCGCGCCGAGGCGGTCGCCGCGCGCGCGCGGCTCGCGTTCCTGGACGAGCTCTCGGCGCACCTCGCGGAGAGCTCGGAAGAGGCGCAGATGCTCGAGGGCGTCGCGCGCCTCGCGGTGCCGGCGCTCGGCGACTGGGCGGGGCTGTTCGTGACGACCGACGAGGGAGCGATGGCGCTCTCCGCGGAGGCCGGGCCGCGGACGCTCGGCGCGGCGGTCGAGGCGCACCTGCGCGCCGACCCGCTCCTGCGCCTCGCCCACGCGTGCGGCTGCGGGCCGCCCGTGGCGGTGCACGACTTCCCGGAGGACGGCGCGGGTGCGCCCACCGCCGGCTCCGCCGGGATCGCCGCGCTGTGCCTGCAGAAGCGCGCCCTCGGCGCGATCGTCGTCGCGGCGGCCGACCCGCTCCGGCGTCACGGGCCGGCGGACCTCGCGCTCCTCGCGCACGTGGCCCACCGCACCGCGCTCGCCGTCGAGCACGCGCGCCTCCTGCGCGAGGCGACCGCCGCCGCGCACGCGCGCGAGGAGTTCCTCCAGGTGGCCTCGCACGAGCTGCGCGGGCCGATCGGCACGCTGCGCTTGACCGTGCAGCTCCTCGGCCGCGACGCGCGGAAGGGGAAGACCGACACGCTCGCGGACCGGCTCCGCGTCATCGAGCGGCAGGCGGGGCGGCTCGGGCGCCTCTCGGACATGCTGCTCGACGTCTCCCGGATCACGGCGGGGCGGCTCGACCTCGCGCGCGAGCCGGGCGATCTCGCCGCCGTCGCCCGGGAGGTGGTGTCCCGGTTCGAGGAGGAGGCGGCGGAGTCGGGCGTCGAGATCCGGGTGGACGCGCCGGAGGAGGTCCGCTGCGCGTTCGACGCGTCCCGCATGGATCAGGTCGTCTCGAACCTGCTCTCGAACGCGGTGAAGTACGGGCGCGAGGGTCCGGTGGAGGTGCGGGCGAGGGGCGGCGGCGGGCGGGCGATCCTCGAGGTGGAGGACCACGGGATCGGCATCGCGCCCGCGGACCAGGAACGGATCTTCGACCGGTTCGAGCGCGCCGTGTCCGCGCGCCACTTCGCGGGGATCGGCCTCGGCCTCTGGATCGTGCGCCAGCTCGTCGAGGCGCACGGCGGCGCCATCCGCGTGCGGAGCGTGCCGGGCGAGGGCGCGACGTTCACGGTGGAGCTCCCGGCGTAGCGCCGCGGCTACGCGCGCAGGCCGGCGACGAGCGCGACGAGCATCGCGACGCTCGCGCCGACGATCGACCAGCCGACGGCCGTGAGCCGCTGCGGGCGCACGGGCAACGCCGTCACCGCGACCGCGGCCGCGACCACCGGCAGGATCGCGAGCGCGCCCGCCCAGGCGATCGCGCCGTGCGCGGCCGCGACGAGCGCGAGGCCCTGGATCCCCGCCACCGCGAGCGCCGCCAGCGGCCGGCGGTCGACCGCGCCCTTCGTGCGGGCGCGCAGGAGCACGGCGCGCACCGGGAGGATCGCGGCGGCGAACGCGGCGAGCCACGCGGCCGCCGCCGTCCGGGCGGAGAGCGACGCCGCACCGCCCGCGAGCGCGACCGGCGCGGCGCACGCGGCGAGGGCCGCCGCGACGACGAGCTCGCCCGCCGTGGTCCGCTCGAGCCGCGCACCCGCGAGGGCCACCGCGGCCGCGCCGAGCGCCGCGACCGGAATCGCCGCGAGCCGCGCCTCCGTGCCGGACGCCGCGAGCCCCGCCGCCGCGAGGGCCGCGGCGACGATCCCGGCCGCCGCGAGGACCCGCCGCGCGCGCCGCCCATGCGCGTCGCGCGCGCGCACGCCGCGCGTGCCCGAGGACGACGAGCAGCGGCTCGTGCGCGAGGAACGCCACGACGGCGGCTGCGCACAGGAGGAGCGACGCCGCGCCCGGGCGCCCCACGGCGAGGCCGGTGAGGAGCGGAAAGGCGAGCTGGCCCCAGGCCCCGTGCTCGCGCGGCAGCAGGGACGGGGCGCGCGCGGGGGGCGCGCCGGTCGGGGGGCTCTCCGCGGGATCGGGCATGAGAAGCGGGAGTCTAGTATGGCGGGGCGGCGGAGGAACCATGCTCGAGGTGCGATCGGCGGCATTCACCGAGGGTGGGGAGATCCCGGAGCGGCACACGTGCGAGGGCGAGGACGTGTCGCCCCCGCTCGCCTGGTCGGGCTTGCCCGCGGGGACGCGAGGCCTCGCGCTCGTCGTGGACGACCCGGACGCGCCGGATCCCGCCGCGCCCCGCACGATCTGGGTGCACTGGGTGCTCTACGACGTGCCGCCGTCGGCGGCGGGCCTGCCCGAGGGCGCCGGACGCGACCGGCTGCCGCCGGGGACGCGCGAGGGGCTGAACGACTGGAAGCGGGCGGGGTGGGGCGGCCCGTGCCCGCCGATCGGGCGGCACCGGTACTTCTTCCGGCTGTACGCGCTCGACGCGCCGCTCGGCGACCTCGGCACGCCCACGCGCGCGAGGCTGGACCGCGCCATGCACGGCCACGTCCTCGCCCAGGCGGCGACGATGGGCACGTACGAGAAGCGGCGGCCTTGAGCTAGAAGGCCCAGCGGCCGAGCCGCTCGACGGGCGTCACGCCCTCCGAGCGCAGCCAGGCCGCGGTCTCGATCCGGATCGCGTCCTCGTGCGTGCCGCCGCGCATGACGATCCACGGCTCGCGCGCGAGGTGCGCGTCCACGTACATCGGGAGGCCGAACAGTCCGAGCGGCGGCTCGGCGCCGACCTCGCACGGCGTGAAGCGGCCCTCGAAGGTCGTCTCGGGCACGAGCTCGACCTTCGCCGCGCCCGTCGCGCGGCGGAGCGCCTCCGCGTCGACCTTCTCGGTCGCGCTCACCACGGCGAGCGCGAGCACGCCGTCCACGCTCACCACCACCGGCTTCGCGATCCGCTCCCCGGTCACGTGCTCGGCGGCGGCGAGCCGCTGCGCCGCGACCGTGCGCGAGTGGACCGTGTGCTCGTAGGCGAGGTGATGCTCCTTGAGGTACCGGTCGATCGTCTCCGGGATCATGGCCGCCTCCTCCGGCTGCCGTCGGGTTCGCCTTCATCTGTACGCTTCCTCTGCACGGGATGGGAGCGGCCCAACCGGACCCGACCCGGGGAGGGACCCCGGCGGTACCATGCGCCGAGGGGGCGGGCGTGGACCTCGCGCACGGAGGGCGGCCGATCGGGCTCACGGCGGAGGAGGCTCGCGCGCGGCTCGCGCGCTTCGGGCCGAACGAGCTCGTGGCCCGCTCGCGCTGGCGCTGGTTGCGCGACGGCATCGCGACGATCGCGGATCCCATGGCGATCATGCTCGCCGTCGCAGCCGGGGCTTACTTCGCGCTCGGCGCCACGCGCGATGGCATCGTCTTGCTCGCGGCCCTCGTCCCGGTGCTCGGCGTGGACGTCGTCCTCGAGGCCCGGTCGCACCGGGCCCTCGCCGCGCTGCGGCGCGCGGTGCGGCCGCGTGTCACGGCCCTGCGCGGGGGGGTGGAGGTCGAGCTCCCGACGGAGGAGATCGTCCCTGGCGACGTGCTGGTGGTTCGGGAGGGGGACGTGCTTCACGCGGACGGTGTCCTGCGCACCGCCGCGAACCTCGCCGTCGACGAGTCGCAGCTCACCGGAGAGTCCGAGCCCCAGGCGAAGGAGGCGTTCGGCGGCGCGCCGGGGGACGCGTCCCCGTCGGCGCTGTTCCACGCGGGCTCGACCGTCCTCGCCGGCCACGGCCTCGGCGAGGTGACCGCGACCGGGCCCCGCACGCGCTTCGGCGAGATCGCCCGGTTGGTCGCGGAGGCCGGCCCCACCGCCACACCGCTGCAGCGAAAGACCGGCCGCATGGTCCGCGTGCTCGGGACGATCGCGGTGGTGGCCGCGGTGGCGATGTTCGTCGTGACCTGGGCACGGTCCGGAGACGTGCTCGAGGCGCTGCTCGCGTCCGTCTCCCTCGCCATCGCCGCCATCCCGGAGGAGTTCGCGCTCGTCTTCGCGCTCTTCCTCTCCGTCGGCGCCTGGCGCCTGTCCCGGAGCGGCGTGCTCGTTCGCCGGCTCGCGAGCGTCGAGACGCTCGGCTCGACGACGGTGATCTGCACGGACAAGACCGGGACGCTCACCCTGGGGAGGTTCGAGGTGGACGCTGTCGTCCCGCTCGCCGCGGCGGGCGAGCGCGAGCTGCTCGAGCTCGCGCTGCTCGCGTGCGAGCCGGAGCCGGCCGACCTGCTGGAGCGGGCGATCGTCGCCCGCGCCGCCGAGGCCGGCGTCGACGCGGCGGCGCTCTGGCGGGCCTGCACGCTCCTGCGCGACCACGAGTTCGACCCCGCCGGCAAGCACATGAGCCACGTCTGGTCGCTCGCGGGCGGCGGCCGGCGCGTGGCAGCGAAGGGCGCGCTCGAGGGGATCCTCGAGCACGCGGAGCCCGCGCCCGCGGCGCGCTCCCGGGCCGAGGAGACGAACGCGGCGCTCGCCGCCCGCGGGATGCGCGTCCTCGCCGTGGCCTGGCGCGACGGGGCGCGCGAGCGGGGGAACCGCGCCGACGACGAGCGCGGCCTCGTGGTCGCGGGCCTCCTCGGCTTCCGCGATCCGCTGCGGCCGGAGGTGCCGGCCGCCATCGCGGAGTGCACCGCGGCGGGCATCCGGGTGAAGATCGTGACGGGCGATCACGCGCTCACGGCGCACGCCATCGCGGACGCGGCCGGCATCCCGCACGCGGACGACGACATCGTCACCGGCGAGGACCTCGACCGGATCCCGCCGCGCGAGCTCGCGGCGCGCGCGGCGCGCACCGCGATCTTCGCGCGCGTCCGGCCGGAGCAGAAGTACGCGCTCGTCGAGGCGCTCGCCGCCGCGGGCGAGATCGTGGCGATGACGGGCGACGGGATCAACGACGCCCCCGCGCTCCGGCGCGCGGACATCGGGATCTCGCTGGGGATCCGCGGAACGGAGGTGGCGCGCGGCGCCGCGGATCTCGTGATGCTGCACGACGACTTCGGCTCGCTCGTCGCGACCGTGCGGGAGGGGCGGCGCATCTACGCCAACATCCAGCGGGCGTTCCTCTACCTCATCGCCTTCCACACGCCGATCGTCGTGCTCGCGATCGCGGTGCCGCTCCTCGGGTACCCGCTCCTCCTCCGGCCCGTCCACCTCGTGTGGCTCGAGCTCATCGTCCATCCCATGTCCGCGCTCGCCTTCGAGGCCGAGGCGGCGCCGCCGGGCCTGATGCGACGCCCGCCGCGCGACCCCAGGGCGCCGCTCGTGCCGCTGCGGCTCGCCCTCCGCTCGCTCGCGTCGGGGGCGATCCTCATCGCGGGTGCCCTCTGGGCGTACATCGGTCACCTCGCCGAGGGGGTCACGTACGCGCGAACCCTCGGTGTCGCCGTCGTCATCACCGGCGCGCTGCTCCTCGTCTGGGCAGAGCGCGCGACGGAGGGCTCGTTCCTCGCCATGCCGCTGCCGCGGGCCCGCCGGTTCTGGGTGACCTGGCTCGGCGCCGCCGCGTCGCTGCCGGCGTTCATGCACGTGTCGGCGATCGCGCGCGTCTTCGAGATGCAGCCGCTCGCGCCCTCCGACTGGCTGGTGGTCGTCGCGGTCGCGGCCGCGAGCGTGGCCTGGCGGGCGGTGCCGTGGCCCCGCCCCCCCGCCGCGGGAGCGCGAGGCGGCGACCTCGGCAACTAGGCGCCCGACGGCTCCGGACGCGCGGCGCGCGCCCGGGCGATCGCGTCCCAGGAGTACAGGCCGAGCGAGGTCCAGATGAGCGCGAACGCGACCGCGTGCGCCGGGCCGAAGGGCTCGCGGTAGAGCAGCACGGCGAGGAGGAACTGGCCGGTCGGCGCGAGGTACTGGACGAGCCCCATCGTCGAGAGGCGCAGCCTGTGCACCGCGAGGCCGAACCCGACGAGCGGCAGCGCGGTGATCGGCCCGGCCGCGGCGAGGAGGAGCGAGGTCCCGGCGGCCGTCCCGAACGCACCGGCGCCGGTCGCCGCGCGCCAGCCGAGGAACACGACCGCGGCCGGCGCGAGGAGCGCGGTCTCGGCGAGGAGCCCGCCGACGGGGTCGATGGCGGCGCGCTTCCGCAGCAGGCCGTAGAGCCCGAACGTCGCCGCGAGCGCGAGCGCGATCCAGGGGATCGTCCCCGCCCGGACGACGAGCACCGAAACGCCCGCGCCGGCGAGCGCGACCGCCGCCCGCTGCCGGCCCGACAGCGTCTCGCCGAGGAACGCGACGCCGAGGAGCACGTTCACGAGCGGGTTCACGAAGTACCCGAGGCTCGCCTCGAGCACGCGGCCCGACTGCACCGCCCAGATGTAGACGAGCCAGTTCGTCCCGATGAGCAGGGTCGTGACCGCGAGGATGGGGAGGCGCCGGAACGGCGCCGCGAGCGCCTTCGCGCCGGAGCGCACCGCGACGACCGCTGCGAGCAGGAGCAGCGACCAGACGACCCGGTGCGCGAGCACCTCGATCGCCGGGACCGGGCGGAGCGCCTTGAAGTAGAGCGGCAGCAGGCCCCAGGCGAGGTAGGTCGACACCGCGTAGGCGACGCCGCGGGCTCGCTCGTCTGGGGCGTTCGGGGGCACGGGCCGCGCATCCTACGCCACCCCGCGCGGGCGGCGTTAGACTCGCCCCCGGGGGTGCGCCATGCCGAACGCCGACTGGAAGCGGATCTGCTGCCCCATCGACTTCTCGGACGCCTCCCGCGCGGCCATGGAGGTCGCGGCGGACCTCGCGCGCCGCACCGGGGCCGAGCTCGTGCTGCTCCACGCGTATCCGATCCCCGGCTACACGTTCCCGGACGGCTCGGTGGTCGCGAGCCCGAAGATGATGCAGGATCTCGCGGACCAGGCGGAGCGGCACCTCGAGGAGTGGCGCATCGAGGCGGCGCGGATCGCCGGGGGACGGGTGACGACGCACAAGGCGGTCGGCGAGCCCGCGGCCGAGATCGTCTCGTTCGCGAGGTCCGCCGGCTCCGACCTCGTCGTGGTGGGTACGCACGGCCGGACCGGCCTCGAGCACGCGCTCATGGGCTCGGTCGCCGAGCGCGTCGTCCGCCGCGCCCACTGCCCGGTGCTCACGGTGCGGCCGCCGGCCTGACGGCCGGGTCCGGCGGCGCGGGGCCGAGCAGCGCCGCGATCCGCTCTGCGCGCTGGTCGAAGATCCGTCGCAGCGTCGCCCCCACGAACGCGGCGTGCGCGAGCCTGCCGAGAGGGCCGAGCGGCAGCTCGTACTCCACCCGGTCGCCGACGCGCGTTCCCCCCGGCGCGTCCGCGAACGTGTGGAGGTGCCGCCAGAGCCGGTACGGCCCGCGGAGCTGGAGGTCCACGAAGGACGCCCCCGGCACCACGTCCTCGATCCGCGTCCGCCAGCGGAAGGGGATCCCGCCGAGCGAGAGCCGGTAGTCGATGAGCGTCCCGGGGGCCGTGGGGACCGGCCGAGGGGTCTCGACGTGGAACCGGAGGAAGTTCGGCGTGATCGCCTCGAGGTTGTGGGGGTCCGAGAAGAACGCCCAGACCTCGAGGCGGGGGCGGGGGACGAGGGTCGTGCGCTCGAGAACGTATCGCCGGGCCACGGTCGCACCTATAATCGACGCCGGAGATCCCGCATGGCCGACCTGTCGACGCAGTACCTCGGGCTGCAGCTCCCGACGCCGCTCGTCCTCGCGAGCTCGGCGCTCTCGAACCGGGTGGACAACCTCGAGATGGCGGAGGGGCACGGCGCCGGCGCCGTGGTCCTCCGCTCGCTCTTCGAGGAGCAGCTCGAGGCGCAGAACAGCGCGCTCGAGGAGCAGCTCGCGCGCGGCGCGGACTCGAGCCCGGAGGCGCGGACCTACTTCCCTCCGCAGCGCGTCGGGCCGCACGACTACCTCTCGCTCGTCGAGCGGGCGAAGCGCGCGCTCGAGATCCCCGTGATCGCGAGCCTGAACTGCTGCGCGCCGGGGAGCTGGACGGGGTACGCGCGCGACATCGAGCAGGCGGGCGCGGACGCGCTCGAGGTGAACCTGTACGCGATCGAGGCCGATCCGGCCGTCTCCTCCGCCGAGGTCGAGGCGCGCTACCTCGACATCGTCCAGGCGATCCGGTCGGCGGTGAAGATCCCCATCGCGGTGAAGCTCTCGCCCTTCTTCACCTCGCTCGGCCACTTCGCGGCGCGGCTCGACCAGGCTGGGGTGAACGGCCTCGTCCTCTTCAACCGCTTCCTCCAGCCGGACCTCTCGCTCGAGCGCATGGCGGCCACGCCGACGATGACGCTCTCGTCCCAGAGCGAGGCGCTCCTGCCGCTCCGCTGGATCGGCCTCCTCCACGGGCGCGTCAAGGCCGACCTCGCCGCCTCGACCGGCGTGTACGACGCGTCCGGCGCGCTCAAGCAGATCCTCGCCGGCGCGACGGTCGTGCAGCTCGCGTCCGCGCTCGTGAAGAACGGGATCCCGTACCTCGGGAAGATCCTCCAGGGCATGGAGGAGTGGATGGACAAGCGCGCCGCCTCGACGCTCGCCGACGTGCGCGGCACGCTCTCGCAGCGCGCCGTGCAGGACCCCGGCGCCTTCGAGCGCGCGCAGTACGTGCACCTGATCCTGTCGCAGAACATCTGACGTGGAGCGCGGGCGGCACGGCCTCCTCCGGAGCTTCGCCTTCGCATGGGCGGGGCTGGCCGAGGGGGCCGTCCGCGACCGGAACCTCCGGATCCACCTCGCGCTCGGCGTGCTCGCCGGCGCGGTCGCGGCGCGCGCGCCCCTCGAGCCGGTGGAGCGCGCCCTCCTCGTCGCGTGCGTCGCGGCGGTCGTCGCGGCCGAGTCGCTGAACACCGCGATCGAGGCGACGGTGGACCTGGCGTCGCCGGGATGGGACGAGCGCGCGCGCGTCGCGAAGGACTCGGCCGCGGGCGCGGTGCTCGCGCTCGCCGCGGGGAGCGTCCTCGTCCTCGCCGCGATCGCGGGCACCCGGGTGCGGGAGCTGCTCGAGGGCGGCGGGCTCCTCGGCGCCCCCGGGGCGGCCGCGGTGCTCGCCGCGGTGGCGACGGCGCTCCTGCCCGCTCCGCGCGCGCGCTCGGGCGCCGCGGACGTCGCGCTCGCCGCCGTCGCGATCGCCGGCGTCGCGGTCGTGGCGCGCGGCGCGTCGGGACAGGCGGGCTCCGTGGCGGCGGCGCTGTGCGTCGCGATCGCGACCGGCGGCGCAGCCCGGAGGAGCAAGCTTCCGCCGTAGCGCGGTGCGCGGCGGCGTTCGCTCCTCCGGTAGGGTGCGATCATCGGGCGCAGGCGGCACCTGCGCCTCGGACGCGAAGCGCGAATCGGTCCTTCGCGAGAGGCTGCCCACCCATGCGGGGCGATGAAACGGCCGACCGCATGGATAACTGATCGGCACCGCGACGAACCGACGACGCATGTGTGCGCAGCGAACGGCTGCGACGAGAAAGGGACACGAATCATGGCTCAGCTGAAGGGGAGCAAGACGGAGAAGAACCTCAAGGACGCGTTCGCCGGCGAGTCGCAGGCGAACCGGCGCTACCTGTACTTCGCCAAGATCGCCGACGTGGAGGGGTACCCCGAGGTCGCGATGAACTTCCGCGAGACCGCGGAGGGCGAGACCGGTCACGCGCACGGCCACATGGACTTCCTGAGGCCGGTGGGCGACCCCGCGACCGGCCTGCCGATCGGCGACACGAGCTTGAACCTCAAGGCCGCCATCGCCGGCGAGACGCACGAGTACACGGACATGTACCCGGGGATGGCGAAGACCGCGCGCGACGAGGGCTTCAAGGAGGTCGCCGACTGGTTCGAGACGCTCGCCAAGGCGGAGAAGTCGCACGCCGGGCGCTTCGACAAGATGCTGAAGACGATCACCTAGCCTCGGCGCGACCCAGGACGGCCCGGCGCACCCCCGTCGAGGGCGTGCCCCGGGCCGTTCCCTGTGGAGCGACGCCGGGGGAGACTGCCGTCATGACGACGCCCGAGCAGAAGTCCGACAAGCGCATCTCGTACCAGCCGACCCCGGGTCTCTCCTACGATCCGTCGGAGGCGCGCTACTGGGATCCGGCGGCGCTCGAGGGCGAGATCCGGCGCGTCTTCGAGATCTGTCACGGCTGCCGCATGTGCTTCAAGTACTGCGACAGCTTCCCGCGGCTGTTCGAGCTGCTCGACAAGCGCTACGACGGCGACGTCCACCGCATCACCGCCGCCGACGCCGACGCGGTGATGGACGCCTGCTTCCAGTGCAAGCTCTGCGAGGTCCAGTGCCCGTACACGCCGCGCGATGGGCACGAGTTCCAGGTCGACTTCCCGAAGCTCGTCCACCGCCACCGCGGCGTCCACGCCCGCGGGAGGCCGCGGTCGCTCCGCCAGCGCGTGCTGAACGATCCCGACGCCGCGGGCCGCATGGCGCGCATGTCCTTCGGGATGGCGAACGCCGCGAACAGGTTCCGGCCGCTCCGCGTCCTCATGGAGAAGGTGGTCGGGATCCACCGCGACAAGCTGCTCCCCGACTTCGCCTCCGAGGCCTTCGACGCCTGGGCGGAGAAGAACGGGCACGTGAAGCCCGAGCCCGGCGGCGAGGTGGTGCTGTTCCAGACCTGCTTCGTGCAGCACAACGAGCCGCAGATCGGGAAGGACGCGCTCTACGTCCTGAAGCGGAACGGCGTCGACGCGCGCGTCGTGAAGGGGCTCGTCTGCTGCGGGATGCCCGCCTGGGAGAAGGGCGACCTCGAGTCGCTCCGGCGCCAGGCGCGCCGCGACCTCGACCTCCTCCTGCCGTTCGTGGAGAAGGGCGCGAGGGTGATCGTGGTGAACCCCACCTGCTCGATGATGATGCGCAAGGAATGGCCGCACCTCCTCGAGGGGGAGGACCGCGCGCGCGCGGAGAAGCTCGCGCCCGCGGTGATGGACGTCTCCGAGTTCCTGTGGTCGATCCGGAACGAGCCGCGCTTCGACGGCTCGTTCGCGTCCGCGCCTCCGGGCGGCAAGGTCGCGTACCACGCCCCCTGCCACCTGCGCGCGCAGGCGGTGGGCTTCAAGGGGCGCGACCTCATCCGGAAGATCCCCGGCGTCACCGTCTCCACGACGGTGATGGAGTGCTGCGGCCACGACGGCACCTTCGCGATGACGGTCGAGGGGTTCGCGCCCTCCGCCCGGATCGGGAAGAAGGCCTTCGACGGGATGAAGGCCGGCGAGGCGGAGACCTGGGCGACGGACTGCCCGCTCGCCGCGATCCAGTTCGAGCAGCACGCGGGCAAGAAGCCGCTCCACCCGGTGACGCTGCTCGCCCGCGCCTACCGCGGCGAGGGGTTCGGGCAGAAGGAGGACGAGCGATGAGGCCGGTGCGGCGCGACGAGCTCATGGACCTCGCCGCCTACGAGCGCTCGCGGGGCGAGATCCGCACCGCGGTGATCGAGGCGAAGCGGCGGCGGCGCGTGCACGTGGGGGCCCTCACGTTCCTGTTCGAGAACACGGCCACGATGCGCTACCAGGTCCAGGAGATGATCCGGGCGGAGAGGATGACGAAGGAGCCCGAGATCCTCCACGAGCTCGAGACCTACAACGAGCTCCTCGGCGGGAAGGGCGAGCTCGGGTGCTCGCTCCTCATCGAGATCCCCGACCCGGCGGAGCGCGACCGGAAGCTCCGGGAGTGGGTGGACCTGCCGGCCCACCTGTACGTGAAGCTCGAGGACGGGACGAAGGTGTGGGCGCAGTTCGACCCGCGCCAGGTCGGCACGGACCGCCTGTCGTCGGTGCAGTACCTCAAGTTCGACGTGGGCGGCCGGACGCCCGTGGCGGTGGGCTCGGAGCTGCCCGCGCTCGCCGCGGAGACGGCGCTCGACGCGGAGCAGCGCGCGGCGCTCGCCGCGGACCTGGCCGGCGACGCCTGACCGCGGCGGGCGGCGCGGCCGCCGGCCGGTGGAGCGCCGTGGGGCTCGCGCGGGGGGGCGTGCGCGGGCGGCTCGCCCGGCGGTGGTTCCCCATCTGGCAGGGAGTCCCCGCGCTCGCATGGCGCTACGCTCGCGGTGAAGGAGGGCGCCATGGAGCAGGTGGAGATCCGCGGCCTCCCGCGTCCCGCCTCCCGGATCGGGCTCGGCACCTGGTCGATCGGCGGGACCGTGTGGGCGGCCGGCGACGAGGCGGAGGCGGTCCGGACGATCCACGCGGCGCTGGACCACGGCGTGAACCTGGTCGACACCGCGCCCGTGTACGGCCTCGGGCGCGCCGAGCAGATCGTCGGGCGCGCGCTCGCGACGTGGCATGGTGAGCGGCCGATGGTGGCGACGAAGCTCGGCCTCGACTGGCGAGGCGGGGGCGCACGGCGCGACTCGTCGCCGGAGCGCGTCCGCGCCGGGCTCGAGGAGTCGCTCCAGCGGCTCGGGCTCGAGGCGGTGGACCTCTACCAGGTCGGCTGGCTCGACGACGCGACCCCGATCGAGGCGACCGCGGACGCGCTCGCGGCGCTCGTCCGCGAGGGGAGGGTGCGCGCCGTGGGCGCGTGCGGCCTGTCGGCGGCGCAGGTCGAGGCGATCCGCGCGCGCGTCCCCGTGGCGGCGGCCTCCGCGCCGTACAATCTCCTCGAGCGCGGCATCGAGCGCACGCTCCTGCCGTACTGTCGCGCTGCACGGATCCCGGTGATCGCGTACGGCGCGCTCTGCCGGGGGCTCCTGTCCGGCCGGCTGTCCCCGGCGACGACCTTCGACGGCGACGATCTCCGCCGCGCCGACCCGAAGTTCCAGGCGCCGCGCTACCACGCGTACCTCGCGGCCGCGGCGGAGCTCGACGCGTTCGCGCGGGAGGCGTTCGGGCGGACCGTCCTCAATCTCGCGGTGCGGTGGGTGCTCGATCAACCCGGGGTCTCCGTCGCGCTGTGGAGCGCGCGGCGGGCGTCACAGCTCGACCCGATCCCCGGCGCGCTCGGGTGGTCGCTCGGCGGCGACGCGCTCGCGCGCATCGAGGAGATCGTCCGGGCGCACCTCGGCGCGCCGGCCGGAGAGGCGCCCGAGACGGCCCCGATGGTCGCCTGATCCGCGTCCCGCGCCGCCGGCTTTCGCGAGCGACCGCGGATGGTTGCCGCGCCCGGCGCCGTGTCCCGCGCGCCCGGGGTTGTCTCGCCGCCAGGCCGGCATTAACACTCCAGGACAGGCGGGCGCTTGCCCGCCGCGGAGGTCCGTGATGCCGCGCGTCCCGAAGATCAGCCGAGCCCAGGTGCTCGCCCTGCCCCGGCCCCAGCCGGTCCTCGGCGTCGAGTGGCTCGCGCCCGCGATCGCGGTGGCGCTGCTCCTCGCCGGCCTGATGCTCTAGATCAGGTCCCGCAGCCGCTTCGCCCCGACGTGCCGGCGCAGGACGAGGAAGAGCTCGGCAGCGGCGATGGCGTCGATGAGCGCGTCGTGCTGGCCGTAGTCCGGCAGCCCGAGCTTCCGCCGCGCGGCGAGCAGGTTCAGGTCGGGCTCGTGCTCCGTCGCGTTCGGGTCGAGGAAGCGCGCCCGCTTCGCGGCCTTGAGGAGGAGCTGGACCGTGTCCACCACCGGCGGCCCGGGCCAGCGCATCCCGAGCCGCCGGTATGCCCGCCGCAGGAACCCGACGTCGAGCGCGGCGTGGTGGACGAGGAGGGCCCCCTCGCGCAGCCGCCGGTCCACCTCCGCGATCACAGCTCCGACCGGCGGCGCGGCGCGGACCTCGCCGGGCAGGAGGTGGTGCGCGCGGATGGAGCTCGGGCTGATCTCGTCCGCCTCCTCCGGGCGGACGAGCGACGTCCAGGCCTCGCCGAGCCGGATGCCGCCGTCGCGGATCGGGACCATCCCGACGGAGAGGATGGGGTCGTGACCCGGGTCGAGCCCGCCCGTCTCGAGGTCGAGCGCCCAGTACGTCACGGAATCCCAGGGCGGAGAGGGCCAGAGCACTCGCACGTCCTAGCACGGCCCGGCGGAGGGTGGCATGATGTGCGCCTTCCGGATCCGGAGTCCGTCCCGGTGCGGAGCGGTGATCCGCGACCCGGGATCACGGGGATGTCCCGCAGGAACGCGACTGACGATGCCCGAGCGTTCTGACAGGTTTCCATTCGTGGGCGCCCCGCACCTCCATGTCGTGCCGCCGATCGAGGACGCGCCGGGCCCGATCCCGTTCGAGCCCTTCGGCCCGCCGCCGCAGCACGCGCCGCGCGCGCTCGACCTGGCGGAGGCGCGCTCGGTGCTCGACCACGGCCGCTTCTGGACGGAGTACCAGGCCATCGTCCACGCGCGGACCGGGAAGACCTGCGCGTACGAGGCGCTCGCCCGCTTCCGCCGCCGCGACGGGCACCTCATCCCGCCGGCGCGCATGTTCGCGGTGCTGCACGCGGACCCGGGGCTCCTCCTGCGCGCCGAGCTCACGCTGAAGCTCCACCAGGTGGAGCACGCGCCGCGCGCGCCGCTGTTCGTGAACCTCGATCCCGACACGTGGGCGCGCGCCGGCGACCGGACGCGGAACCCGTTCCTCGCGCTGTTCTCGTCGTCGCCCCGGCGCGTCATCGTCGAGGTGACCGAGGCGATGGCGACCGCGGACGTCGTGCGGACCCACTCCATGATCGCGGCGCTGCGCACGCGCCGGCTTCCCATCGCGCTCGACGACGTGGGCGCGGCGAACGGGCTCCTCTCCTTCGACGCGATCTCGGAGGCGGAGATCCTCAAGTTCGACCGGACCCTCATCCCGCGGATGCGCCACCCCCGCGCCCGCGCGCTCGTGCAGGCGCTCACGCGCATGGCCCGCGAGACCGGCGCGCACACGGTGATGGAGGGCGTCGAGACCACCGCCGAGTTCGTGCTCGCGCGCGACCTCGGCTTCGACCTCGTCCAGGGCTTCCTGTTCCGCGACCGCGCGCGCGTGGCGAAGCGCTAGGCGGCGGCGCTCAGAACATGTCCGTCCGGAAGTGGTACGCGGCGTGTTCGTGCCACACCTCGATGGCGCGGAACGCGTCGCGCACGCGGCTGCGCTCGATCGAGGACAGGTCCGAGAGCGAGATCATGTTCGAGGGCGGCTTCCCCTCGGAGATCATCTTGATCTGCTCGCGCAGGCGCACGCGCAGGAGGAAGCGGTAGGCCTCGGAGAGGGTGTCGCAGGTGTCTTTCGAGATGAGCCCGCCTTCCGCGGCCGCGCGCAGCCGGTCCAGCGTGTTCGAGGTGCGCGAGGACGCCTCGAGCCCGTACACGCGCGCGAGGAACACGATGGGGCTGATGCCCTTCAGCTTCATGTCGAACTGGGCGGAGTCGCTCCGCAGCCGGAGCCCCAGGCCGCCCGGGACGCGGAAGGTGAGCGCGCTCTTCGCCATCGCCGAGAGGAACGTGCGCGCGCCCTTCGTGCGTCCCGCCGTCGCGCGCAGGCGCGACACGTCGAGGTGGCCGTGGACGGCGCGGAAGTCGAAGAAGATCGACGCCTCGAGCAGCGCCTGCGGCGTGGGCTGGTCGAGCCAGGCGCGGAAGCGCCCCTCCCAGTCCTCGAGCGGCCCGTTCCACTTCGTCGCCATGTAGCCGCCCGGGCAGCGCGGGAAGCCGGCCGCCTGCAGGTCCGTCACGGCCTTGTCGGCGAGCGCGGCGAAGTAGGCGCGCGCCTCCGGCGACTCCTCGCCGTACACGAGCGCGTTGTCCTGGTCGGTGAGGACCATCTGCTCCATCCGGCCCTCGGAGCCGAACACCAGCCACGCGTACGGCGTCGGCGGCGGGCCGAGATCGGCCTCGGCCCAGCGCAGGATCCGGGTGAGCAGCGTCTCGTTGAGGCGGGAGACGAAGCCGCCGATGACGGTCGGCTCGAGCCCGCCGTTGAAGAGGACGGAGGCCATCTCGGCGACCTTCGTCGAGTAGCCGGGGAGGGCGCCGCGATCGCCGAGCCGCTCGACGCGCTTCATGACCGCGAGCGGGCCCGACGCGGTGGTCTTCAGGAGGTCCGTCGCGGAGAGGACGCCGATGATCTCGCCGTTCCGCTTGACCGGCAGGTGGTGGACGCCGGCCTCGAGCAGGATCCGCCACGCCTCGTACACGGGGCACTCGGCGACGACGGTCTTGAGCGGCGAGCTGCACACGTCGAGGACCGGGGTCTCGGGCCCCTTGCCCGCGGCGAGCACGCGCCGGCGGAAGTCGCGGTCCGTCACGATGCCGGGCGGGTCGGAGTCCACGAGCACGGAAGAGACCGACTGATCCGCCATCACCCGCGCCGCCTCGCCGACCTTCGCGTCCTTCGGGACCCGCACCGCCGGGCCGCGCAGGAGCGTCGAGACGGGGACGGCGAGGTCCGGCTGGAAGCTCACCACCTGCGAGCGCTCCAGGCTGTTCCTGAGGCGCTCGGCGAGGCCGGAGGCGAAGTGACCGGCGAACGGCGCGTTCGCGAGGAGCGCCTGGAACGTGGCCTTCGGCAGCCGGTACGAGAGGAGATCCTCCTCGACGAGCACGTCGAGCGTGGCCCTCCCGGAGATGAGCGAGGTGAAGCCGAAGACCTCGCCCTCCTCGAGGACCTGCAGCGTCTGCCCTTCGCGCTCGAGCCGCACCGCGCCCTTGCGGATGACGTACAGGTGCTCCGCGGGCGCACCTCCGCGCGTGAGGAGCCGGGTGCCCGCCGGGTAGAACACGATCTCGAGCGCCTTCGCGGCGTCGCCGAACACGGGCGGGGGGAGCGCGTCGAAGGGGGGTGTCCCGCGCACGAACGTGACCGGATCCAGCGAGGCCATTTCGGGAGACAATAGCAGCCCGGGCCCGGTTCTTGCTCCGGGACGGGGGAGGCGGCACGCCTCCGCCGAAGCCCGGGCGACCGGGGAAGCAGGCGTCGCCGGCCGACCACAGGAGTGGCGCATGGGCAACCGGACCCTTCTCGCACTCGCCGCCGCCCTCGCGGTCGCGGCGCCCTCGACCGGCTCCGCGGCCGAGGCGGCCGCCACCGGCACCGCGGCCAAGGGCTGGTCCCTCACGCTCGGGGTGTGGGGGGGCGTCTCCCACTACGACGTGCTCGGCCTGCAGCACGGCATCGGCAACGTCGGCGCGGCGGACGGGCAGGACCTCATCCAGGGCGACTTCAACACGGTGGGCGGGTCCGCGCTGCTCCGGATACGCTGGCTCGACCTCGGCGTGCTGTACGAGGGGACGCTCCTCGACACCGACGCGAAGAACGAGGTCCTGACGCCGATGGTCGGGTTCGCATGGGACCTCTCCCGGCGCGTGCGGCTCGACACGCTCGTCGAGCTCGGCGGACACCGGATCACCGGCGTCGGGAGCGGGAACGCTCTCGTCACCGAGACGGAGACGGTCTGGCTCCCGTCGCTCGGGATCCGGCTGGGCTTCTCGTACCGGCTGGCCGTCGGACCCGCCGCGCTCGTCCTCTCGGCGACCCCCTTCGCGCGCTGGGACCTCGTGAAGAAGGACGTGTCCGTCCAGAGCTCGTCGCTCGACCCCACGGTCTACGAGGCGGGAGGGACGACCTTCGGGCTCGTGATCGGGGCGGGGGTCGAGATCTAGGGCGCGCGGAGGAGCGCGGCGACGGCGTCGATTGCCGCCTCGTCCTCGCCGCCGTGGGCGACCACCTCGGGCGCGAGCGGACGCTCGTACGCGAGCGCGCCGCCGGGCAGCTCCGGCGCGTCGCCCGCGCGCGCCTTCGCCCAGAGCCCCTTCGGGTCGCGCGCCGCGCAGTCCTCGGCCGGCACGTCGACGAGCACCTCGATGAACCGCGGCGCGGCGCCCTCCCGCACCCGGTCGCGGAAGGCGCGCCGGTGCGCCGTCGCGGCGACGATGGCGACGAGGCCGTCGTCGCACAGCGCGAGCGCGAGGTTCCCGAGCGTCTCGTAGAAGGCGGCGCGGGCCGCGGGATCGTACCCGGGCGCCGGGACGAGCGCGGACCTCACGGCGTCGCCGTCCAGCACCGCCGCCGGGACGCCCTCCGCGCGCAGGCCGATCGCGGAGCCGCCGCGCGAGCGTCGACTTCCCCGACGCGGGGAGGCCGGTCACCCACACGACGGCGCCGGTCACGCGGCCTCCGAGAGGAGCGCGTCCGGGAGATCCAGGTCGAGCCGGCCGGCGTCGAGCGCGCGCTCCGCGAGCCGGAGCAGGAGGTCGCGCGCCGGCGCGCCGAGGTGCGGGTAGAAGCGCGGCGAGGAGACGACGAGCGCGCGCCAGGCGAGGAACGGCGGCGCGACCTCGAGCGCCTCGCGGTCGCCGGTCGCCTCGAGCCACCGCCGCCAGAACGCGCGCCACAGCGGCGCCAGCCCGCGCGGCCATGCACCGCGGTGCTCGGCGGCGAAGAAGACGTAGTTCACCGCCATCGCGGTGAGGTCGTCCGCCGGATCGCCCCTGCCGCCGCGCGACGCGTCGAGCGGCGTGAAGCGGACCTCGCCCCCGGCCTCGGCCGGCGCGAAGACGACGTTGAAGGGGTGGAAGTCGCCGTGCGTGCGCGCGAGCCGGCCCGTCCGGCCGCGGAGCCTCCAGCGCCAGGCGAGGCAGCGCTCCTCGATCGCGCGGAGCCGCGCGGGCGGCGCGGCCGGGACCTCCGCCGGGTAGCCGTCCACGATCCCGAAGATCCCCTCGCCGTGGCCGAGGAGGTCGCGCACGGCGCGCCGCCACGCCACCGGATCGTCGAGCTTCCGAGCGTGGAGCGCGGCGAGCCACGCGGCGAGCGCCTCGCAGCGCGCGAGGTCGAGCGGGCGGGCGACGCCCTCGCGCGCCACGCGCCGGAGGTCCTCCGCGTAGAGCGTCCCCTCCGCCCAGTCGGTGACGAGGTACGGCTCCCCCGCGCCGCGGAGGGAGACGAGGCGGCCGTCGCCGCCGACGAGGCCGACGTCGAGCGCGCGCGCGTGCCCGGGGATCTCGGGGAACACGTCGTAGGCGAGGATCGCGCCCTCGACGCGGTCGGCGCGCCGGTCGTGCCCGTACTCGTTCGCCGCCTGCGTGCGGAAGACGAGGGCGTGCGTCCGGCCGTCCGGCTCGCGGACGATCACCTTGAGCGGCTCGCCGTACCCGAGCGCCTTCTCCTCGTCCGCCCCCGCCGCGTCGGGGAGGAGACGCTCCGCGCGGACCACGATCGCTCCCGGGAAGAGCCGGTCCGCCAGCGCCGCGAGCCCCTCGGGGTACCCGCCCATTGCGCGCCTCCGGGGGAGAGCATAGGCCGCCCGCGCGATGACGCGCCCGGTCCGCAGGGTGCGGCCGTGGGTCGCGCCCGGCGGAGGACGGGCGGACGCTCGCCGGCTCGGACGCCGCGGTGGAGGTCGCGGTCGGGGTCGGGCGCGCGGACCGCCCTTCCGGTCGGGTCGGGGCCCCGCCTTCTTGGCGGTTGTGGTCCCGCCGCCAGGGCTGTAAACAGACGCCCCGATGCCGCTCGCCGTGATCCCCTGGTTCGAGCTTCCGAGCCTCTCGCTCGGGCCGATCACCATCCAGTCGTTCGGCGTGCTCTCCGCCCTCGGCATCCTCGCCGCGGTGGAGATCGCCTCGCGCGCCGACCGCCAGCTCGGGAAGGACCCGCGGGTGATCCCCGACTTCGCCGTCGCGGGCGTGATCCTCGGGGTCGTGTTCGGGCACCTCGCGCACCTGTTCTTCTACCACCCCGAGGAGCTCCACGATCCGTGGCGGATCGTGAAGTTCTGGGAGGGGCTCTCGTCGATGGGCGGGCTCGCCGGCGGCATCATCGCCGCGATCGTGTTCTTCAAGGTGCGCCACATCCCGTTCCGCGATCACGCGGACGCCTTCGCCCTCGGCATCGCGCCGGGGTGGGGAATCGCCCGGGTCGGCTGCTTCACGGTGCACGATCACCCCGGCGTCCTCACGAAGTTCCCGCTCGCGGTCCGGTTCGCGGACGGCCCGCGCCACGACCTCGGGTTGTACGAGGCGATCGTGCTGTTCTCGATCGGCGCGCTCCTCTGGGCGTTCCACCGCAGGGACGCGCTGCGCGGCCGCCTCCTCGCCGTCCTCGCGCTCCTGTACGGCATCGCGCGCTTCCTCCTCGACTTCCTGCGCGCGACCGACGTGCCGTACGCGGACGGACGGATCCACGGGCTCACGTTCGCGCAGTACTTCGCGGTGGGGCTCGTCGCCTGGTCCGTGTGGGCGTTGAGGCGCTACCGCCCCAGCTTCGCGGCCACCGCCCCGCGGTGATACAACGGGCCGGATGGGGCAGGAGGAGCGAGCGCTCTCCGCGCGGCGCGCCCTCGCGCGCGCGAGCGGCGGGGAGCGGCCCGCCGATCCCGCCGCGGAGGCGGAGGCGCGGCTCCGCGCCACCCTCGACGAGATCGGCCGCCTCGACGCCGAGATCGAGGCGTTCTCGGCGGACCTCGCGGACTTCTCGCGCCGCTGGGAGCGCTCCCTCGCGGACGCCTTCCACGACCTCGCGGCCGCGGAGCGCCTCGTGCGGCGCCTGCAGGCCCTCGAGGACGGGATCGCCGCCCTCGCGGAGCGGCTCCGCGCCGGCGCGGCGCCGTCGCCCCGGCCCCGCGCGGACCGGCGGACGCGCGCGCGCCGGGCCTCCGGAGCGCGGACGGCGGCCCGCGACGCGTGGGCGGGCGCGGACGAGGCAGGCGGCGAGGCCGACGCCAATCCCGCCGCCCAGGCGCCCGGCTCGGAGCCCGGCGACCCCGAGGCGCCGCCCGAGGTCGAGCCCGCCGAGATCGCGCTGAAGCGGCTCTACCGCCGGCTCGCGCGCGTCCTCCACCCGGACTTCGCCCAGGACGACGCCGAGCGGGCGCGGCTCGGCGACCTCATGGCCCGCGTGAACGCGGCCTACGCGAAGGGCGACCTCGCGGCGCTCGAGATCATGGCGGAGCGGGTCGGGGCGGGGGAGCCGCCCGGCGAGCTGACCCCGGAGGAGCGGCGCGCCCACCTCGAGCGCCGGATCGCGACGCTCGCCCGGATCGCCGCGTCGCTCGCGCGCGAGCGGGCACGGCTCGACCGGAGCGACACGGCGCGGCTCCGGGCGGAGGCGCTGCGGCGCGAGGCGGAGGGGCGGGACTTCGTCGAGGAGACGCGCGCCGAGGTGCGGGAGGAGGCGGACGCGGCGTACGCGGACGCGCTCCACCGTCTCGCGCGGCTCGGGAAGGCCGCGCGGGACCTCTCGCGCGCGAGGAGCACGGCCATGGACCGGATCGTGAAGCGGGGGCCCACCGGCGCCCGGCGGGCGTTCGACCCGCTCGAGGAGGCGGACATCGTCCGCGCGGGCGCAGCCCGGCTCGAGCGGCAGCGCGCGACGCCCGCCGCGCGCGAGCTCGCGCGGCTCCTCGAGGCGAGGGTGCAGGAGGCGCCGTGGGAGGTCGCGCTCGCGCTGCTCGCGTTCTTCGCCGAGGACGCGGGCGGCCGCCCGCCCGACACGCTCGCCACCGCGGACGGCTGGGCGGCGCGGTGGGACCGCCTGCGCGAGGCGTGGCCGGACGCGCCCGACCTCGCGCGCGCCTGCGCGCGGCTCCCGCGGCACCTCGCGGTGGGCGCGCGCGCGCAGGGCGACGCCGTCGTCGCGGGCGTCCAGCTCGCGGACGCGGCGCTCCTCGCCGGGGTCCGGATCGCGCTCGAGCGCGCCGCGGTCGCCGACGTCGCGCGGGAGGTGCTCGCGGCGCTCGGGCCGGAGGAGGCGTGCGCCGCGTGCGGCAGCAGCGCCCCGGCGCTCCACCTGCTGCGCACCCGCGGCCTCGACGAGCTGAACGGGCTCGCCTGCCCCACGTGCGGCGCGATCCTGCGGAGCTACTGGCGCTACGGCGAGGCGGACGGGCTCGAGGCGCTCGCGCCGCACGCGCTCCGGCTCGGCCTCGTCGCCGAGGCGACCGCGCAGCTCGCCGGGACCGCGATCGGGTTCCAGATGCTCCCCGAGGACCGCGAGAAGCTCACGGCGGATCGCCTCCGCCGCCGGTTCGCCGAGCTCTACCTCGCGCCCTACGAGGTGGACCTCCCCGTCGAAGCGGTCGGCGTGGCGCGCGGGAAGGAGCCGCTCGCGCCGGGCGCGCGCCTCGGCGGCGAGGGGCGGCTGCGGTTCACGATCCGCGAAGGGGCGGGGACGACGGCGGAGGAGCTGCTCGAGCTGCCTCCGGGCGCGCATCGAGCGGAGGTTCAGGCCATAGGGCCGCGGGCCGCGCGCGCCCCCGCGCTCCGACCCCTCCCCGGCGAAAGGCGGGAGGGGGAATCAAGGCGGTCGAGTTCGGGATCCCGACGCGGCTCAGGTCGCGAGCGCGTTCAGGATCGCGACCGTGACGGACCGATCCTTCTCGCGCGGCAGGTAGGCGCGGAGGACCTCGCGGTTGGCCGGGAAAACCGAGAACTGCTGCCTGAGATAGGCGACCATCCGAAGGCGGACGGCGGCGACCGACTCGCGCCCCTCCGTGAGCGCGCGGATCACCGCCGAGTTGGCGCGCGCGTCGGCTGGCCGCGCGAGCAGGCCGGCGACGATCTGCGCGCGTACCTCGCCATTCTGCTCGCGCGCGAGCATCGTGACGAGGTCGCCGGTCGGGTCGCCGTCCTGGGCGGAGCCCGCGAGGCGCGCGGCCACCTCCCGAACCCCCGCGCTGTCGGACGCGAGGTGCGGCGCGAGAGCGTCGGACGGCAGGGCCACGCGCGCGTTCTCGAGCGAGAGGAGGAGGAGTCGCTGGCGCTGGGGGTCCCGGGTGCCGCGGAGCTCCGCGGACATGTCGCTCGTGATCCGCTCCCGCGCCTCGTCGGGCGCCTTCGGGACGAGCGCGCCGAGCGTCGAGCAGCGCGGTGGCCGCGAGCTCCCCCGCCTCGCCGGAGCCCGCCGCGCGCGAGTCGCGCACCATCCGCTCGAGCGTCTCGGCGGTGGGCGTCTCGACCCCGCTCATCGCGACGAGCGCGCGGATGCGGTCTCCCGCGCGCCTGCCCGCCGCTCTCCGCGACGTCGGCGAGCGCGTCCTGCGCCTCGGGCGTGCCGGCGAGCTCGAGCGCGTGCAGGAGCAGGGCCGACGCGTCGTCGGGGGTTCGCGGCCCAGCCTGGGCGGGATCTGCGCCGCGGATTCGGGGAAGACGCGCAGGAACGCCGCGAGCTCGTGGGCGAGCGCGGCGTCGGGGAGACGGGCCCCGCGCGCGCGCACGACGAGCTTCTCGAGCGTGATGCGCCCCTCCACGAAGCGGCGCCGCGCGGCCGCGCGGTCCGCCTCGTCCCACGCGGACGACGCCTCCGTCGCCGCGTCCACGCCGACCCGAGCGGCCTTCACCGCGTCGTCTCGCCAGAGCGCCGCGGAGGCGTCGGGAACCCCGGCGGGCTCGAGGCTGAAGCGGGCCTCCACCGTGGCGAGCGCGGCGCCGCCCTCGGGCGTGAACTCGAGCCGCTCGGATCCCGCGGCCCGCGCGAGCCACGGTCCCGCGGCGTCCGTCTCGGCGTGCACGGCGGAGGCGAGGACCTGCACGTGGAACAGGGCAGGGGGGCGCAGGGAGACGTAGCGCGCCTTCGTCTTCTCGACCGCGCCGTCGGCGGCTCGGCGGTACGCGGCGACGAACGTGCCGAGGAGGTCGGTCTCCCTCTCCTCCCACGCCTCGCGGGCCGTCGGCGGCAGCACGATCTGGAACGCGCGGACCGTGCCGTCGAGGACGGCGCGATCCCCCTGGGCGAGCCCCGGCGGGAAGAGCGAGGCGCCCAGCCGGCCGCGCGGCTCGATCGGCACGAGGAACGGCACGGCGTAGCGCTCCTCCATCCCGGGCTGCGGCTCGCCGTCTACCCGGACGCGCAGCGGGTGGAGTTGCACCGCGAGGGCGGGGCCCCCGCCCTCGCCCGCGACGACGCGGACGTTGAGCCGGCCGTCGAACGTGGTCTGGCGGGGGACCGATCCGCCGGAGCCGACGCTCGTCCAGAACGAGAGGTCGTACGCGCGGGACGAGCCGGGCAGGAGCGGGAAGGTGGCCGCGCCGCGATCGCCCGCTCCGGCCACGGGCGGTTCCCGCCGCGCCCGCGGCCGGACCGCCAGCACGACGACGACCAAGATCGCCGCCGAGATCGCGAGCGCGACCCTCGTCGAGGTCTTCATGCGATCTCCCTCGGAAGCGCCGAGGTCGTCGGCGCTCCCTCCGCAGGGGCGAGCGTGGTGCTCACCAATAGTAGCCGGGCTGGTAGTCGAAGATCACGTAGTTGAACCCGACGCCGCCCCAGCACTCGTTCGTCCACCAGTTGCTGTCGACGGACTTGCTCGTGACGAGGAGCTTCCCGAGCCGCGTCGGCGCACCCGGCGCGTCCGAGTCCGCGGTGCGGAACAGGAACACGTCGCCAGGATTGTACGTGAACACGGCGTCGTTCCAGACGTTCCGGTGGATGAAGTACCCCGGCTGGAAGTACGGAGCGAGCGCCGCGACCGCCTCGCGGTTGAGCGACTGGTAGTACGTTCCGCCGGTGCCGGGGGCCCTCGCCGCAGCGACGTGGAACCCCAGGAAGAAGGTCTTGCAGTCGTACTGCGAGTCGCGCAGGTACACGTCCGACATGCCGTTCGCGGGCGTCCACCCCGCGGGGGCGACCTGCTGCTTCCACATGGTGGCGAGCCACTGCGCGCCGAACCAGGTGTTCGAGTCGCCGGTGTACGAGGTGTAGGCGGGCGGCGGCGGCGCCCGATCGAGATCGGTCTGCGGGATCCAGTACTCGTCGTCGAACGTGAAGTCGAACGCGGCGCCGAGCGAGGCCGATCCGCTGCGGAACGGCTGGTACACCGCGCAGACGTTCGGGGCGCCCTGACCTCCGCAGGTCTCGCCGGCGGGGCACCCGCCGCAGTCGAGCTGGATTCCGCACCCGTCGTCTAGGATGCCGCACCTCCCGTCGCAGGTCGCCGTGGGCGTGCAGCCGCACACGTTCGGCACCCCGCCGCCTCCGCAGGTCGTGCGCCCGGGGCACGACCCCGGGCACGTCGTCGTGCCGCCGCACCCGTCGGCGAACGAGCCGCACTTCCCCGTGCAGGCGCGGTCGGCTCGCAGGTACCGCAGACGTTCGGGCCGCCGCCGCCGCAGAACTGGCCGCGCGGGGCACTCCCCGCAGGCGAGCGTCGTTGCCGCACCCGTCGTCGAGCGTCCCGCACTTCCCCTCGCACGTCGCGGACGGCGTGCAGCCGCAGACGTTCGGCGCGCCGCCGCCGCCGCAGCGTCTGGGGCAGGGTGCACCCGCCGCAGTCCGCTGAGGCCGCAGCCGTTGTCGATCGACGCCGCAGACTCCGTCACAGGTCACGGTGGGCGTGCAGCCGCACGCGCCGCGCGGCGCCTCCGCCGCCGCACGTCAACGGGGCGATGCACCCGCCGCAGTCGACCACCTCGCAGCCGTCGTTGAACGGTCCGCACTGGCCGACGCCGCACGACTTCCTCGGGCACTCGGGCATGTCGATGACGAACAGATCCTGCTTCAGGTTCAGGAGATCCTGGCCGTAGGACAGCCCCGGCCACGATGCAGAGGACCGCCTCCTTCGTCTGCATCCTGAAGCCGCACGGGTACCAGATCCACCACGCCTTGCACCACTTGAGGGTGCGGGTACGTGACGATCGAGCCCGACCCTGCCGTTCAGGAAGCTCGTCGAGTACGTAGAGCCGCTCGGACAGCCCGCCCGCGATCTGGAGCGGCCAGCCGTACGAGGTCTTCGTGAGGACGAGCGAGCCGGTCGCCTCGCCCTTCAGCACCGCGTCGATGAGCGTGAGGGTCACGCGTGCGCCGGCGCCGAAGATGGCCGAGCCGAGCTCGGCCGACCCGAACGCGTCGACGTTGACGTACGGGCCGCCGGACACGGTCAGCGACGCGGTGTCCTGGCGCGCCCCGCTCCCGGGCACGTAGGAGGCGCTGAGATTGCCGACGAGGCCGATCGTGCCGGAGGCGCCGAGCTTGAACGTGACCGGGACGATGTAGACCGATCACCGTCTTCGAGAACGCCTTCTCCTTCTGGACCTTCGCGAACGTCTTCTCGAGGTTCACCTGCGAGCTTGCTGGTCCCAGTCGTACACGGTGATGCCGATGACGCTGCACGTTCACGCGGACGTGCGCTTCCTTCGTGTCGACGAGCGCGTCCGCGGTCGCCTTCGCGCGGGCGAAGTCGAACTGGTTCCTGAGCACGCTCATCGGCACGCCGCCCTCGACCCTCGCCTCGTAGCCCGCCTGCGACATCTTCGCGAGGCCGAGGAACTCGATCCCCGCCCCGGCCCACTGGTTCCCGATCGTCTTCGACCACGCCTTCTCGTACGTGAGCGGCTGCAGTGTTGCCGGACTCGGCGAGCGTCATCATCGCGCCGGCGGGCGCCGCCTCCGTTTGCGCCCCCAGCGCCGTCGAAGCCGCCACCTGCAGCGGCTGGGCGTCGGGCGGGGGCGGCGCGGGATACACGAGCGCCGGCCGCTCGGCCGAGTGCCGGCAGTTGACGGGAGCCATCGGGTCGTCGACGAGGACGCACGTCCCCTCCGGCACCGACCCGTTCGCGTTCACCGTCACCTCGATCACGACGTTCCCCTCCACGGGCTCGACGCCGGGGCTCGGGCCGGATCTGCTTCGCGTCGGCCTCGGTCATGGCGAGCTCGAGAAACACGGACGTCGGCGCGTTCGCCTCGAGCGGAGCGAGGACGAGCGTCTCCGACCACCGGCCGGCGCCGGTGTCCCAGATCCGCAGCGGGAAGGTCGAGCCCCTCCAGGCGACCTGCGCCGTCACGGGCACGCCGGCGGCGCCGACGTTGTGCGAGACGACGTCGAGCCTCGCGGAGTACGGCGTCTCGAGGCGGACCGTGGGGTCGACACCGACCGTGCTGGCGGAATCGATGAGGAGCGCGGCCTGCGCCACCTCGAGCTCGACGAGGTCCAGCACGGGCTTGTCCGCCCCGATGACGTCGACCTGGCGCGGCGGATGCGCCTCGCTCCCGTCGGGGAAGAGCACGTCGCTCCTCGGGTACTCGTGGACCGCGATGTTGTAGACGCCGGTCTGCAGCGCCTCGGGGATGGCGAGCTCCACCCAGTATTCGCGGTCGCCCGCGGTCACGGAGAGCTGTCGCGCGCCGAGCGGGAACCCATCGTCGGCCGTGTCCTGGAACAGCACGAACTCGACCTCGTAGTTCGGACGATCCCCGGACGCGTTCAGCCTGATCGCGAGGCTGAGCCTCTCGTTCGGGTGGAGCACGGGCGTACTCCACTCGCCGTGCTCCGGCAGGGAGAAGTCGAGGATCGAGACCGTCGCGGGCGGCGTCTCGGGCCCGCAGCCGGCGAGGGACTCGTCGGGGACATGCAGGCAGCCGGTCACGCCGTCCGGCCCTGGCGCGCTCGGATCGCAGGCGTCTTCGGTACACGGCATGCCGTCGTCGCAGTTGACCTTCTCCGCCGTGACCACGCACGCGCCGTTCTCGCAATGCTCCCTCGTGCAGAAGTCGCCGTCGCCGGTGCACACGGTGTCGGCGGGCTTCTGGGTCGCGGCCGAGCACGTCCCGGTGCTCGGGTCGCAGCTGCCCGGATCCCAGCAGCCCCCCGGCGGCGCGGTGCAGACGACCGGGTTCGCCCCGGTGCAGACTCCCTTCTCGCACGTGTCGGCCTGCGTGCACGCGTCCCCGTCGCTGCACGCCGTGCCGTCGCTCTTCGCGGTCGACATCGAACACGCGCCCGTTCCCGGGTCGCAGCTGCCCGGGTCGTGGCACCCGTCCAGCGCGGTGCAGACCACCGGATTCGAGCCCGCGCACGCGCCGTCCTGGCACGTGTCGGTCCGGGTGCAGGCGTTCCCGTCGTTGCACGAAGCCGTGTTCGTCGGGTTCGAGCACGCGCCGGTCGAGGGGTCGCAGGTGCCCGCGTCGTGGCAGACGTCCAGCGCGGTGCAGACGATCGGGTTCGCCCCGATGCACCTGCCGGCCTGGCACGTGTCGGTCCGGGTGCAGCCGCTCCCGTCGTTGCACGACGTGCCGTCGCCCTTCGCCGGGTTCGAGCACGTGCCGTTCGACGCGTCGCAGGTGCCCGCGCGGTGGCACTGGTCCAGGGCGGTGCAGACGACCGGGTTCGCCCCGACGCACGTGCCGGCCTGGCACGTGTCGCTCTGCGTGCAGGCGTTCCCGTCGTTGCACGTCGCGCCGGTGTTCGGCGGGTTCGAGCACGTGCCGTCGAGAGGGTCGCATTGCGCCGACGTCGTGGCACTGATCCGACGCGATGCACACCACCGGGTCCGAGCCCGTGCACTCGCCGGCCTGGCACGTGTCGGTCTGCGTGCAGGCGCTCCCGTCGCTGCACGCGGCGCCGTCGCCCTTCGCCGGGTTCGAGCACGTGCCGCTCGACGGCTCGCAGGTGCCCGCGTCGTGGCACTGATCCGACGCGGTGCAGACGACCGGGTTCGACCCCGTCGCACGCGCCGGCCTGGCACGTGTCGGTCTGCGTGCAGGCGTCGCCGTCGTTGCACGTGGCCCCGTCCGTCTTGGTCGGATTCGAGCACACGCCGTCCGCCGGGTCGCAGACGCCGGCGTCGTGGCACTGATCCGACGCGGTGCAGACTACCGGGTTCGCCCCGGTGCACACGCCGGCCTGGCACGTGTCGGTCTGCGTGCAGGCGTTCCCGTCGTTGCACGCGGTGTCGTTCTGCTTCTCGGGGTTCGAGCACGCTCCGGTGAGCGGGTCGCACGTGCCCGCCACGTGGCACTGGTCCAGCGGCTTGCACGGACCGCCGGGTCTCTCGGGACACTTCATCGCGGCCAGATCGATGCGGAACTTGATGGGGAGGGTGCGGCCGTCGAGGAGCGGGAAGTACTCGCCGCTCGAGACCTTGTGCAGCTCGCTCCCGGAGCTCACCACGTCCACGTCCGCGTAGCCGAGCTCGAACCACCCGAGCACGACACGGATGCGGTACATGACGGTGGGATCGAGGCTCGAGGACTTCGTGTCCCAGTTCACCTTGTAGTGGCTCTCGCCGTCCGTCTGGACCTCCGCCGCGCTGAACCTCGCGACCGGTGGAGACGAGCCGACCGGGAGCCGTTCGATGACGACCTCGGGCGCGAGGCCCGGCTTGAACTCGCCGTACGCCGTCGTGGGCGCGATCGGCGGGAGCCAGAAGAACCCCGGGACGCCGTGGTTGTGGACCTGGTCCGAGATGACGGCGCTCCGGGACTCGCGAGCGCCAGCGGCGCGGTCCTCGCGCGACGGACCGCAGGCGACGACGAGGGACGCGAACAGGGACGCAGCGGCGATGCCGGTGCGAAGGGCGGACTTTCCCATGACTCCCCCCCGAGACGTGTGTGGTGAACGACTACGCTCTTCCGCGCGCGCGTACGACCCGTAAGGCGGGGTCCCTCGATCCTCCGTGCGGCAGCCAGCCACGCGTTCTCGTTTGAGCACAAATCATCGATACGGTCATGGCGGCGAGGACGCGCCGTGCTGCGGTGCGTCGCGGCGCCTGAGGCCGATCGAGCTTCGCGTCCGCCGGGACAACCGTCCTGTCGCATCGCAGGGGCTCCGCTGGGCGTGCGCACGGTCGGCACCGCCGAGAGCCTCCGCTCCGACCCGCGCGCTGTCCAGGCGCCGCCCGGGTGAGCAGGGGCGGGAGACGCGCGGGCCCTCG
The DNA here is from genome assembly GCA_963821195.1 of uncultured delta proteobacterium. Lineage (GTDB taxonomy): Bacteria > Myxococcota > Myxococcia > Myxococcales > Anaeromyxobacteraceae > Anaeromyxobacter. The sequence continues at coordinate 19,402 of CAWGDE010000033.1, read as the reverse complement.
GCGACGCGCTCGAGTCGGGCAAACCCTCCTGGGGTGTTTCAGCGGGCAAGCAGCGAGACGAGGTCGCGCTTACATGGAGATCAGGTGCGGCAAAGCGCCGCCCGGGGAGGCTCCATGAACCGCGCCCTCGTCGCCCTTCCGCTCGTGGCGGTGCTCGTCGCCGCCGCCTGGCCGTCGACGCGGGCAGCGCCGGCCGTCTCGCCGGACCTGTGCGAGCAGATGACGCCCGCGCGGCTCCTCGAGTACCCGGGGCTCGCGAGCGCGTACGCGCAGGCGCTCCGGTCCGGCGACGCCGCCGAGGTCGCGCGGGTCCGCGCGATGTTCGAGCAGATCCGCTCGGCGCACGGCTGCGGCGGCGAGGTCGCGCTGCCGGAGGCGGCGCCCGAGCCGCGGCTCCCGCCGGGCCACCCGCCGATCGCGCCGGGCGAGCGCCCTCCGGGCTCGGTCCGCTTCGAAGGGCCGGGCGTCGTCACGATCTGAAGCGCACGCGAGCGGGTGCCATCGGGCGGGTGCTATAAGGGGTCCTTCGAGGGACCCCGCCGATGCGTGCCGCCCGCATCCTCCTCGTCGAGGACGACTCCGGAATCCGCGACAGCGTCGCGGAATGCCTCGAGATCGAGGGCTACGAAGTCTCGGCGGTCGCGAACGGCTCGGACGCGCTCGAGTGGCTCGCGCGGGAGGTCCCGGACGTCCTCCTCGTGGACCTCGTGATGCCGGTGATGAGCGGCGGCGAGCTGCTCGCCCGCATGAAGGCGGATCCGCGCCTCGCGTCGGTGCCCGCCGTGCTCATGACGGCCGCGATCCCGGCGGCGGGCTCACCGATCCCGAAGGCGGACGCGATGCTCCCGAAGCCGTTCGAGCTGGACGCGCTCCTCGAGGTGGTGGGACGCCTCGCCGGGGCAGGGGCCTGAGGCGCGGTGCGCGTCCTCGTCACCGGCGCGACGGGCTTCCTCGGCGCAGCGATCTGCAGGGAGCTCCTCGCGCGCGGCCACGCGGTGCGCGCGCTCGTCCGTCCGGCGAGCGCCCTCGCCGGGCTCGAGGGGCTCGGCGTCGAGGTCGCGCGCGGCGACGTGCTCGACCCGGGGAGCGTCCGCGCGGCCCTCGCGGGGCACGACGCCGTGGTTCACGCGGCGGGGCTCCCGCGGATCGGCGGCGCCGCGCGCGAGGTCCTCGCCGTGAACGTTCGCGGCGCGGAGGTCGTCCTCGGCGCCGCGCTCGAGGCACGCGTCGCGCGCGCGGTGCTCACGTCGTCCGTGTCCGCGGGGGGCGCGACGCGGGAGCCGGTCGTGACCGACGAGTCGGTGCCCGGCAACGCGGAAGCGCTCGGCATCGGCTACTTCGTCTCCAAGCTCCGGGGCGAGCGCGCGGGGCTCGCCCTCGCCGCCCGCGGGCTCCCGCTCGTCGTCGTCCGGCCTTCGGTCGTCCTCGGCCCGGGCGACACCCACCGCTCCTCCGCGGAGATCGTGGTCTCGATCGCGCGGCGCCGGCTGCCGGGCTGGGTCGAGGGCGGGACGTCGTTCTGCGACGTGCGGGACGTCGCGCGCGGCCACGCCGAGGCGCTCGAGCGCGGGCGCGCGGGGGAAGTCTACGTGCTCGGCGGGCACAACCTCCGGATCTCGGAGATGGTGGCGCGGGTGGCCGACGCCGCGGGCGTTTCGCCGCCGAGGCGGATCCCGTACCCGGTCGCCTACGCGACCGCGGCGCTCCAGGAGGCCGCGGCGAAGGTGCGCCGCGCGCGTCCCACGACGACGCGCGAGCTCGTGCGTGCGGCGCACCTCTTCACGTTCGTGTCGTCCGCGAAGGCGGAGCGCGAGCTCGGCTACGCGATCCGGCCGTTCGACGAGATGGTCCTGGACACCCTTCGCTTCGCGATCGCGAGCGGCCGGCTCAAGCCGACGTCCCCCCGGCTCCGCGCGATGGCGGCGGGCTGACCGCGGGGAGGACGCGGACGACCCGCACCATCCGGGGTGACGCCTCGACCACCTCGAGCGCGGTGCCGTCCGGCGCGCGGAGGCGCGTCCCGCGCTGGGGCACCGAGCCCGCGAGCGCGATGCAGAGCCCGGCGAGGGTCGTGTAGCCCTCGCCCTCGGGCAGGTCGAGCTCCAGCGCGCGGTTCACCTCGCGGATCGGCGCGTCGCCGCGGACGAGCGTGGCGCCTCCCGGCTCGAGATGGAAGAGCGACTCGGGCTGCTCCTGCTCGCCGACGATCTCGCCGACCAGCTCCTCGACGAGGTCCTCGAGCGTGACGAGCCCGGCGACGCCCCCGTGCTCGTCCACGACGACCGCGAGCTGGGTGCGCCGGCGCTGCATGTCCCGGAGCACCCGCACCGCCTTCGAGGTCGCCGGGACGAACAGGGCCGGCCGCAGGAGGTCGGCGAGGACCACGAGCTCGCGCTCCCAGGCCATCGCGGCGAGGTCCTTCGCCATGACGTAGCCGACGATCTCGTCGAGCGTGCCGTCGAACACCGGCATCCGCGTCCGGCCCTCCTCGAGGAGCAGCCGCTTCAGCTCCTCCTGCGACGCGTCGCGGGGGAGCGCGACGATCCGGCTGCGCGGCACCATCACGTCTGCCGCGGTCAGCTCGCGGAAGGCGAGGGCGCGGGACGCGATCTCCGCGGTCGGGGAGTCGAGCGTCCCGACCTTCTCCGCCTCGTCGACGAGCTGCTCGAGCTCCTCGACGGAGAGGCGCGCCTCGGTGAAGGTCGTCCGGTCGCCGAACGGGCGGAGCACGGCGTTGGAGGACGTCGTGAGGAGCCACACGAGCGGCCGGGCGAGCGCGGACAGGGCGAGCAGCGGCCGACCGACGACGAGCGCGTACCGCTCCGACGAGCGCAGCGCGAGCGACTTCGGGACGAGCTCGCCGAGCACGAGCGTGAGGTAGCTCACGAGCGCCACGACGAGCGCGAGCGCGACCGGGTCCGCCCAGGCCGCGAGGAAGGGGACGCGCGCGAGGTGCGGCGCGAGGCGCCCGGCGAGCGCCGCGCCGCCGAACGCCGCCGCGGTCGCGCCGACGATGGTGACGCCGACCTGGACCGTGGCGAGGAACCGCTCGGGCTGGTCGCGGAGCTGACGCACCGCGCGCGCCGACGATCGCCCCTCCTCGACGAGCTGCGCGAGGCGCGTCTTGCGGACGGAGATGATCGCGATCTCCGCGCCGGAGAACACGCCGTTCGCGAGGACGAGCGCGAGGATGACGGCGATCTCCGTGGCGATCTCGTTCAGGGAAGCCTCCACGCCGGAGGTATCACGCGCCCGGCCGCCCTGCGACGTTCCGTGCACCGGATCGCGCGCTCGCTCCCGGCTCTCCTCCCAGGCGGGGACTGTCGTCCGCGCACGGCACGTCCTACCTGAGAGGCCCCACCACCGCGCTCGCACGGCGGTTTTTGACGCGGAGCGGCACATGGCCATGGACGCGCTCATCGCTGGCCCGGTCGAGCGGCTGTTTCCGATGTGGGGTGGCGCGGCCGAGCGCCTGCGGTTCCTGCTGCAGTGGGCCGTCCTCGCTCCTTCGCGGCACAACACGCAGCCGTGGCTGTTCGAGATCGAGGGCGACGAGCTGCGGGTCTACGCGGATCCCTCGCGCGCGCTCCCGGTCGCGGATCCGGACGGCCGGCAGCTCGTCATGAGCTGCGGCGCCGCGGTCGTGAACCTGCGACTCGCTGCCGCACACTTCGGGATGGCGACCTCGACCGAGATCCTCCCGACCCTGCGGCGCGACGGCCTGCTCGCGCGCGTCCGGCTCGAGGAGCGGCGCGCCACCACCCCCGACGCGGAGGAGATGTACCAGGCGATCCCGCGGCGGCGCACGAACCGCCTCCCGCTCGACGGGCGCGAGCCGCCGGACGGGCTCCTGACCGCGCTCCTGCGGGAGGCGCGGCGCGAGGGCGCGTGGCTCCGGCCGGTCGACGAGCAGGAGCGGTGCCCGGTCGCGGAGCTCGTCGCGGAGGGCGACCGGGTCCAGTGGTCGTCGTCGCGGTTCCGCTCCGAGCTCGCGCAGTGGACCCGCCCGAACCGCACGACGCGCCGGGACGGCATGCCCGGCTACGCGCTCGGCATGAGCGACGCGGCGGCGCTGCTCCACCCGCTCGTCGTCCGGCTGTCGAACAAGGGCGAGGACGAGGCCGAGCGCGACCGGCGCCGCGCCCGCGGGTGCAAGGCGCTCCTCGTCCTCTCGACGCCGCGCGACGGCCGGGCCGAGTGGTTCGCCGCGGGCGAGGCGCTCCAGCGCGTGCTCCTCCGCGCCGCCGCGCGCGGCCTGTTCGCGTCCTACTTCGCGCAGCCGATCGAGACGCCCGATCTCCGCCGCCGGCTTCAGGAGGTCCTCGTCGAGAGCGGCCTGCCCCAGGTCATGTTCCGGCTCGGCTTCGGCCGCGAGGTGCGCGCGGTGCCGCGCCGGCCGGTGGACGAGGTGCTCCGCCGCGAGGCGCCGGACCGGGAGCGGTCGGACGCGCTCGCGCTGCCGACGCCGCCGCCCGCAGCGTGGGGCGCGCCGCAGGACGACCGGCCCGCCGCGCCCTGAGAGACCTCGAGCGCTGCGTTCACGCGCGCAAGAGCCGGAAGAGGCGCGTCACCTCGCGCGCACGGAACGCGTGCAGCGGGTCGCCCGGGTCCTCCGCCCGACGGTGGGCGGGGCGCGCCTCGAGCGTGTCCGCGACGCTCAGGCCCGCGCGAGCGGCGAGCGCCGCGACGTGGCCGGTCGGCCGCAGCCCGAGGAGCTCGGCGAGATCGGAGAGGACGACCCACGCCTCGCCGCCCGCCGCGAGGTGCGCGGGAAGACCCAGGACCAGCCGCTCGAGGAGCCTCCCGCCAGGATCGTAGACGGCGCGCTCGAGCGGCGTCCGCGCCTCGTCCGGCAGCCAGGGCGGGTTGGACACGACGAGGTCCGCCTCGCCGTCAGGGAACAGATCCGCGGCGCGCACCTCGACCCGCGCGCCGAGCCCGAGCCGCTCGACGTTCTCTCGCGCGCACAGGACCGCGCGCGGCTCGACGTCGGTCGCGACCACGCTCGCGCCCGCCCGGGCGAGGACGAGGGCGAGGACGCCCGTTCCGGTGCCCACGTCGAGGGCGCGCTTCCCCGCGACCGGCCACGCCGCGGCCGCGCGCGCGACGAGGTCCACGTACTCGCCGCGGACGGGCGCGTAGACGCCGTAGTGAGGGTGGACCGCCGCGCCGAGCGCCGGGACGTGGACGCCGCGGCGCCGCCACTCGTGCGCGCCGACCATGCCGAGGAGATCCCGCAGCGGGAGCAGCCCCGGGAGCGGCGCGTCCTCGCCGAGCGCCTGCGAGAGCGCCTCCGTCACGTCCGGGGCGCGCCGCAGGGGTAACCGGAAACCCGCCTCAATCGGGACGAACAGCCGCGAGAGCACCTCGTGCTCGGTCCGTCTCCGCTCGCGCTCGGCGCGCCAGCGCCGCGGCCGCGTCGCCGGGCGAGACCCGGGGCCTGCGGAGCCGGCGCGCCATGGCCGCGAGGAGCTGCCGCCCGTTGTGGTAGTCGCCGGTGTACCGGAGGGCGATCCCGCGGCGGACGAGCGCGAGGGCCTCCCGAGCGGTCGTCCGGTCGTCGGCGTCGTTCCAGTCGCGGGGGGGCGGTCAGAGGTGGGGGAGAGCCAGGTCGCCCGCCGCTCCACGCCGCCGTCGTACCAGGTCAGCTCCGCCACGCGTGCTCCTCGGCTGCGGCGCCGTTACGCGGGGCCGAACCGCGGCCGGTACGTTAGACAAAGGGAGATCATGGCCTCGCAGTCACCCCCGGACGTTCCCACCCCGAGCGTCCCGAATCTCTCGTTCGTCGAGGACCTGTACTACGCCTGGCTCGCCGAGCCCACCTCGGTCGGAGAGACGTGGCGGCGCTACTTCGAGGGGCTGCCGAGCGCGCCCGGCGCCGCGCCCGCGCCGGAGGCGTTCCCGCGCCGCCGCCCGGACGGCGAGGCCCGGACCGCGCGGCGCCGCGCCGGACGCCGCGTTCCAGGCGAAGGTTGACCGGCTCGTCCAGGCCTACCGCGAGTACGGTCACCTTCGCGCCGACCTCGACCCGCTCGGGCTCACCCAGCGCGCGACGAAGTTCTCGCTCGACGCGTTCGGGCTGTCCGACGCCGACCTCGACCGGCGCTGCGCGGATCCGGAGGCGCGCGGGGGCGTGCACGCTGCGCGAGCTGGTGGCGCGGCTCGAGGAGACCTACTGCCGCACGCTCGGCGTCGAGGTCGCGCACATGCACGACGCCGACCTCCGCCACTGGCTCGAGCAGCGGATGGAGCGCACCCGGAACCGCTGCACGCTGCCGCCGGAGTCGAAGCGCAGGATCCTCGAGAAGGTCGTCGAGGCCGAGACCTTCGAGCAGTTCGTCGGCACGCGCTTCCTGGGCGCGAAGCGGTTCAGCATCGAGGGCGCGGAGGGGCTCGTCCCGCTCGCTCGAGCTCCTCGTCGATCGCGCGACCGGCCACGGCGTCCGGAACGTCGTCTTCGGGATGGCGCACCGCGGCCGGCTGAACGTCCTCGCGAACGTGATCGGGCAAGCCGCTGCGCTCGATCTTCGCCGAGTTCCGCGACACCGCGATCGTGAACGCGGGCGGCGGCGACGTGAAGTACCACCTCGGCTACTCGGCGGACCGCGAGACGGCCGAGGGCGTGCTGCTCCACCTCTCGCTCTCCTTCAACCCGAGCCACCTCGAGTGGATCGACACGGTGGTGCAGGGGCGGGTCCGGGCGAAGCAGGATCGCTACGCCGACGTGGAGCGGCAGCGCTCGCTCGCGGTGCTCGTCCACGGCGACGCGGCCTTCGCGGCGCAGGGGATCGTCTCCGAGTCGCTCCAGATGTCCGAGCTCGAGGCGTACGAGGTCGGCGGGACGATCCACGTCATCGTGAACAACCAGGTGGGGTTCACGACGTCGCCCAAGGACGCACGCTCGACGACCTACGCGACGGGCCCGGCGCGGATGCTCCAGATCCCGATCATCCACGTGAACGGGGAGGACATGGAGGCCGTCGCGCAGGCGGTGCTCCTCTCGGTCGACTTCCGCCAGCGCTTCCACCGCGACGTGGTGATCGATCTCTGGACCTACCGCCGCCACGGCCACAACGAGGGCGACGAGCCGGCGTTCACGCAGCCCATCATGTACCGCGCCATCCAGCGGAAGCCGACGCTGAAGCAGCTCTACGCGCAGGAGCTCGTGCGCGAGGGCGTCGTCGGGCCCGACGAGGTGGACGCGCTGACGGCCCGCTTCCGCGCCCGGCTCGAGCAGGCGTACCAGGAGTCCGCGCGGATCGCGGTCCAGGCCGGGGCGCAGGCGATGGGCGGCTTCTGGAAGGCCTACCGCGGCGGGCCGCTCGGCCCCGACGCGGAGGTCGCGACCGGCGTCGCCGCGGCCGCGCTGCGCGAGATCGCCGACACCATCTCCCACGTGCCGCAGGGCTTCCGCGTGCACCCCAAGCTCGCGAAGGTGCTCGAGACGCGCGCCGACATGGGGCGGGGTGCGCGCCCGCTCGACTGGGGCATGGCCGAGGCGCTCGCGCTCGGGTCGCTCGCGTGGGAGGGCACGCGCATCCGGCTCGTCGGGCAGGACGTGCGGCGCGGGACCTTCAGCCACCGCCACGCCGTGCTCTACGACCAGGAGCGCGGCACGCCGTACCTGCCGCTCGCGCACCTCCGCAGCGGCCAGGGGCCGGTCGAGATCCGCGACTCGCTCCTCTCCGAGGCCGGCGCGCTGGGGTTCGAGTACGGCTACTCGCTCGAGATGCCGGACGCGCTCACGATCTGGGAGGCGCAGTTCGGCGACTTCGTGAACGCGGCGCAGGTCATCGTCGACCAGTTCCTCTCCTCCGGAGAGGCGAAGTGGAACCGGCTCTCCGGGCTCGTCCTGCTCCTGCCGCACGGCATGGAGGGGCAGGGGCCGGAGCACTCCTCGGCGCGGCTCGAGCGGTTCCTCGAGCTGTCGGTGGACGACAACTGGCGCGTCGTGAACGCGACGACGCCCGCGCAGTTCTTCCACGCGCTGCGGCGCCAGATCGCGTCGCCGTGGCGGAAGCCCCTCGTGGTCATGTCCCCGAAGAGCCTGCTCCGGCACCCGCAGGCGGTCTCGCCCCTCGACGACCTCGTCCAGGGCCGGTTCCGGCGCGTGATCGCGGACGAACGGGCCGCCCCCGACGAGGTCACCCGGGTCGTCCTCTGCTCGGGCAAGCTCTACTACGACCTCGCCGCGGCGCGGGAGGCGTCGAGAGCGAAGCACGTCGCCATCGTCCGGCTCGAGCAGCTCTACCCGCTCGCGCTGGACGAGGTGCTCGCGGCGCTCGCCCGGTATCCGCGCGGCGTCGAGCTCGTCTGGGCGCAGGAGGAGCCGTCGAACATGGGGGCGTGGGACTACGTGGAGGTGCGGCTCGCGCCGAGGCTGCCCGGCCCCGTGCAGCTCGTCGCGCGCGCGCCGTCCGCGAGCCCCGCCGCCGGGTCGGCGACCCGTCACAAGCTCGAGCAGGAGCAGCTCGTCCGCGAGGCGCTCGGGGAACCCGTCTCGAGGCTCGCCCGCGCCGAGGCCCGCGCGCCGGGCGCGCCGGAGGTCCGGTAGGCCATGGGGATCCAGCTCAAGGTTCCGTCGCTCGGCGAGTCCGTCACGCAGGCGACCATCGGGGCGTGGCTCAAGAAGGAAGGCGATTCCGTCGCGGCGGACGAGCCGCTCGTCGAGGTCGAGAGCGAGAAGGCGACGGTCGCGCTGCCCGCGCCCGCCGCGGGCGTGCTCCGGAGGGTCCTGAAGGCGACGGGCGACACCGTCGGCATCGGAGAGGTGATCGGGGAGCTGGAGGAGGGCGCGGCGGCGAAGGGGGGGAACGGGGCGACCACGACCACGACCACGACCCCGACCCGACCCCGACCACGACCCCGACCGCGACCCCGACCCCGACCTCGACCCCGACCCCGACCCCGAATCTCAGCCCGCCGCGCCCCCCCCTCTGCCCGCCGCCTCATGGCCGAGCACGGCGTCTCCACGCGCGAGGTCGAGGGGACCGGACCCGGCGGCCAGGTCCGCAAGGAGGACGTTGTGCGCGCGCTCGACGCCCCGCGCCCTGCGCCTCCGGAGGCGCAGGCCCCGGCGCCCGCCCGGCGCGACGGCCTCGCCGCGCGCGAGCGCGTCGTCGCGATGACGCCGCTCCGCCGCACGGTGGCGCGCCGCCTCGTCGAGGCCCAGCACACGGCGGCGATCCTCACCACCTTCAACGAGGTGGACATGAGCCGCGTCCTCGCGCTCCGCGAGAAGCACGGCGAGCCCTTCCTCGCGAGACACGGCGTGAAGCTCGGCTTCATGTCCTTCTTCGTGAAGGCCGCGGTGGAGGCGCTCCGGGCGTTCCCCGCGGTGAACGCCGAGGTGCGCGGGACGGACGTCGTCTACAAGGACCACTACGACATCGGCGTGGCGGTCGGAGGCGGGAAGGGGCTCGTCGTGCCGGTGATCCGCGACGCGGACGCGCTCTCCTTCGCCGAGATCGAGAAGGCCATCGGCGAGCTCGCGAAGAAGGCGCGCGAGAACCGGATCACGATGGACGACCTCGAGGGCGGCACGTTCACGATCTCGAACGGCGGGATCTACGGGTCGCTCCTCTCGACGCCCATCCTGAACCCGCCGCAGTCCGGGATCCTCGGGCTCCACAAGATCGAGAAGCGCGCGGTCGTGCTCGAGGACGACCGGATCGTCGCCCGGCCGATGATGTTCCTCGCGCTCTCCTACGATCACCGGATCGTGGACGGGCGCGAGGCCGTCTCGTTCCTCGTGAAGGTGAAGGAAGGGATCGAGGATCCCGAGCGGCTCCTCCTCGAGGTCTGATGAAGGGGCCGGTGCTCTCGGCGCTCGGGTTCGGACCCTTCTTCGAGGCGCAGGTCTCGGACGACGAGCGGGCGACGCTCCTCGCCGGGCGCGCGGTCGCGGACCGGGGTCGGCGGCTCGCGGTCCGCTTCGAGGACGGGGAGCGACTCGTCACGATCCCGGGACGGCTCCGCGCCGCCGGCCAGGTCCCACCGACGGTGGGAGACTTCGTCCTCGCCGTCCCCGGGGAGGAGCCGCAGGTCGTGCGGGTGCTGCGGCGCGCGTCGAAGCTCTCGCGCGGTGCGGCGGGGCGCGTCGAGGCGGAGCAGGTGCTCGCGGCGAACGTGGACCTCGTGTTCATCGTCCACGGCCTCGATGCCGGCGTGAAGGCGAGGCGGATCGAGCGCGAGCTCGCCGCGGTCCACGCGAGCGGCGCGACCCCGGTCGTGGTGCTCGCGAAGGCGGACCTCGCGGACGACGAGGACGAGGTCGCCGAGTTCGTCGAGGAGGCGGTCGCCGCGGCGGGCGGCGCGACCGTCCTCGCGGCGAGCGGCAGGACCGGCACGGGCGTCGCCGAGGAATCCGTGCGCTCCTCGCGCCGGGCCGCACGGGAGTCTTCGTCGGGCCCTCGGGCGCCGGGAAGTCCACGCTCGTGAACGCGCTCCTCGGCGCGGAGGTGCAGGCGGTCGAGGAGGTGCGCGAGCGCGACGCCCGCGGTCGCCACGCGACGACCGGGCGGCGGCTGTTCGCGCTCGCGAGCGGGGGTGCCGTGATCGACGGACCCGGCATCCGCGAGCTGAAGCTCTGGGATTCCGCCGGGATCGCCGAGGTCTTCGACGACGTCTCGTCGCTCGCCGCGGCCTGCCGGTTCGGCGACTGCCGGCACCAGGACGAGCCGGGCTGCGCGGTGCGCCAGGCCGTCGAAGAGGGGCGGCTCGAACCAGAGCGACTCGAGAGCTTCCTGAAGCTCGAGGCCGAGGCGCGGAACGCCGAGGCGCGGCGGAGCGGGGAGCACGCGCGCGCCGAGAAGCAGCGCTGGCGCTCGATCACCCGCGAGCTGCGGCGCTTCTCCCGGAATCGCGGGGACGAGGAGTGACGCGTCCGCTCCTCCTGTTCGCCCCTGGCGCCGGCGCGCCGTCCTCCTCGCGATGGATGGGGCGCTGGGCGGCGCGGCTCGGCGGGATCGGCGACGTCGTCCGGCTCGACTACCCGTACGCGCTCGCCGGGCGGCGGAGCCCGGACAAGCTCCCGGTGCTCGTCGCCGCGCACCGGGCCGCGCTCGCGGAGGCGCGCGCGCGTCACCCCGGCGCGGCCGTGCTCGTCGGGAAGTCGATGGGCGGGCGGGTCGGGTGCCACGCCGCGCTCGAGGAGCCGCCCGGCGCCGTGGCCGGGCTCGTCTGCCTCGGCTACCCGCTCCGCGGCCAGCGCGGGCAGCTCCGCGACGAGGTCCTGCTCGCCCTGCGCACGCCGGTGCTCTTCGTGCAGGGCTCGCGCGACGCGCTCTGCCCGCTCGCGGATCTTCGAGAAGGTGCGCGCCCGGATGGCGGAGCCCTCGTCGCTGCACGTCGTCGAGGGCGGGAACCACTCGCTCGAGCTGGGCGTCCGCGCGCTCGCGGCCCGCGGCGAGACGCAGGACGACGTGGACGCGCGGGCATTCGAGGCGATCGCGGGGTTCGTCCGGGACGTGACGGTTCGTTCGCCTCCTCGCGGCGGCTAGCGCTGGCAGCCACCGCCGCATCCGCATGAGGGTCCCTTCACCCGATGCGCACCGCGATCCACGCCGCGGCGTCCGCGACGGACTCGCCGGTGACGAAGTGGCCCGCCTCGTGCTCGGCGTAGGTCACGCGGTCGCCCAGGAGCGGGCCGAGGAGCTCGCGGATGGCGCGGCCGTTCTCGACCGGGATGACGTCGTCGTCCACGCCGTGGAGCACCAGCGCGTCGAGCTTCGCGAGCGCCTCCGGCGCGGCGCGGCCCTCGGGCCGCTCCAGGAACGGGAGCAGGCGCGCGGAGTGCGCGACGACGCCGCGGAGGAGCTCGGGGCGGGTGAGCGCGACCGCGAGCGCCACCGCGGCCCCCTGACTGAAGCCGAACAGGAACGTGCGCGCCGGGTCCGCGCCCGCGCGCGAGGCCAGCTCCGGGAGGAACGCCGCGAGCGCGGCCCTGCTCGCCTCCGCCTGGTCGGCGCGGGGCGTCGGCGGGGTCGTGCGCCAGTCGAGCGCGTACCATGCGTACCCCATCGGCTCGGCCTCGTACGGCGCGCGCAGCGAGACGGTCAGCAGCCGGGGGTCGAGCGCGTCGGCGACCGGAAGGAGGTCGAGCTCGTCGGCGCCCACGCCGTGGAGGAGCACCAGGAGCGGCGGGCGCGGGGACGGCACGGCGGGCTCGCGGACCACGGACACGAAGCTGGGGCGGTCGAACCGCACGGGGCCTCCGGCGCCGCACGCGCGGCGAGGCGACCGATCTAACCGGCGTTTCGCCGGGGCGCTTCCGGGATGCCCCGTGCGGCCGGGCGCCACGATCGCACCGGGACTAGGCTGTGGAGGTACGGAGGCACGTCGATGGAAACGAGGAAGCTCGGAACCCAGGGGCTCGCCGTCTCGGCGCTCGGGCTCGGCTGCATGGGCATGAGCGAGTTCTACAGGGCGCGGACGAGAAGGAGTCGATCGCGACGATCCACCGGGCGATCGAGCTCGGGGTCACGTTCCTCGACACCGCCGACATGTACGGGCCCTTCAAGAACGAGGAGCTCGTCGGCCGGGCCCTCCACGGTCGGCGCGACCGGGTCGTCCTCGCGACGAAGTTCGGCAACGAGCGGGGCGAGGACGGCAGCTTCCTCGGCGTGAACGGCAAGCCCGATTACGTGCGAACCGCGTGCGACGCGTCGCTGAAGCGGCTCGGCGTCGAGCGGATCGACCTCTACTACCAGCACCGCGTCGACCCGAACGTGCCGATCGAGGACACCGTCGGCGCGATGGCGGAGCTCGTCAGGGCCGGAAAGGTGCGCTACCTCGGGATGTCGGAGGCCGCGCCGGCGACGATCCGGCGCGCGCACAAGGTCCATCCGATCACGGCGCTGCAGACCGAGTACTCGCTCTGGACCCGCGACCCGGAGGACGAGATCCTGCCGACCGTCCGCGAGCTCGGGATCGGCTTCGTCGCCTACAGCCCGCTCGGCCGCGGCTTCCTGACCGGCCGGTTCCGGAAGCTCGAGGACCTCCCGGCGGACGACTACCGGCGCAACTCGCCGCGCTTCCAGGGCGACAACTTCGAGAAGAACCTCCTGCTCGTCGAGAAGATCCGCGAGATCGCCGCGGAGAAGAAGGCCGGCCCCGCGCAGCTCGCGCTCGCGTGGGTGCTCGCGCGCGGCCAGGACGTCGTCGCCGATCCCGGGCACCACGACGCGCAAGCACCTCGAGGAGAACCTCGCCGCGGCGTCGATCAAGCTCTCGCGCGAGGACCTCGCGCGGATCGACGCGGTCGCGCCGAAGGGCGCCGCCGCGGGCGAGCGCTACCCGGCGCAGGCAATGGCGAGCGTCAACCGGTGAGGGTGCATCGCGTCGGAGAGGGGCGGGCGCGGCGGCGTGTGTCGCGCGCGGGAGCGAGCACCTTGCGCGGGTCGGCTCCCGTCGAGGGAACCCACCGGCCCCTCTCGCGGATTCTCTGGAACTGGCGTCTCTCGGTCCCGGTACGGAGGGACCAGCAAGGGAGAGAGCCATGAAGATCGCGTCTGCTTCTATCCTCGGCGCACTGCTCGCGTCGATTCTCCTCGGCGCCTCACCCGGCGCGTGCGGGGGCGGAGCGACCAGCTCCGCGGCGCTCGCGAGCGGCGGCAGCGGCGGCAGCGGCGGAAACGGCGGAAACGGCGGAAACGGCGAGCGGCGACGCCCAGCGTCGCCCGCGCAGTGCTGCACGGCTTCCAGGAGACCCCGGCCATCTCGACGACCGGTCACGGCACGTTCAAGGCGACGCGCAGCGCCGACGGCACCACCTTCACCTTCGAGCTCACCTACGCGGATCTCGAGGGCAACACCGTGGACGGAGGCGCCGTGACCGCCGCCCACATCCACCTCGGGCAGCGTGGGGTGGCGGGCGGAGTGGCGGTGGCCCTCTGCGGAGCGGGGGGCCGCCCCGCGTGCCCGGCGCCGCCCGCGACCGTGACGGGGACCTTCACCGCGGCCGACGTCGTCGGCCCCACGGGCCAGGGCATCGACGCCGGGGAGCTGGACGAGCTGATCCGGGCCGCCCGCGCCGGCGTGACCTACGTGAACGTCCACACGACGCGCTTCGCGAGCGGCGAGATCCGCGGGCAGATCCGGTACCACGACGACGCCGGCTCCGGTCACGGCGAAGGAGATCACGACGAGGACGACTAGAGCGCACCTCACGGCGCGGGCGGCGCACAGACGAGGCGCTCCTGCCAGGGCCGCACCGTCCCCGCCGGGCGGTGAGCCGCCCGCCCGCGTCACCGCCGCCGCGGCGCGGGTGGCGCCGCGGTGCGCGGGTCCTCCGGCCAGGAGTGGCGCGGGTAGCGCCGCATGAGCTCCCGGCGGATCGCCGGGTAGTGCCGGTCCCAGAAGCCGGCGAGGTCGGTCGTCACCTGCACCGCGCGCTGGTTCGGCGCGAGCAGGTGCAGCACGAGCGGGACGCGCCCGCCGGCGACCGACGGCCCCGCGGCCGTCCCGAAGAAGTCCTGCAGCCGGCTCTCGACCCACGGCGGCTTCCCGTCCTCGTAGTGGATGCGCGCGGTGCGGCCGCCGGGCAGCGTGATCCGCTCGGGCGCGAGCCGCTCGAGCGCCCCGCGGGCGCGCGGGTCCAGGCGCGCGAGGAGCGCGCCCGGGAGGTCCGCCTCGCGCAGCTCGGCGAAGCTCCGGCGCCCCGTCGCAGAGCTCGCGGAGCGCCCCCGCGAGGACCGCCTCCGACGGCACGGCGAGGCCGGCCTCCGGTCCGTGCGCCGCGGCGAACGCGAGCCGCGCGCGACGAGCCGGTCGAGCGTCGCCCTCCGGCGCGAACGCGCGCGGGCCGCGCGGCGCTCGCCTCGGCGAAGAGCAGCGCCGCGACCTTCTCCGGATCGGCGCGCGCGGCGCGCGGATCTCCTCGAGGACGAGGTCGTCGTAGAGGAGCCGCTCGGTCGCGTCCACGCGCTCCGCCTGCGCGTTCCAGGCGACGGCCGCGTCGTAGCGGAGCGCGTCCGGGAAGAGGTCGAGGAGCATCTCCTGCGTGACGGCGCTCGCGACGCGCACGCGCGCCTCGGCCGGGCGCGCGCCGGAAGCCCGGCGGTCGCCGCGCCGCTCCTCGGCGTCGACCGCGACGAGGAGCGGCGCCTCGCGCACGACGCTCGCGGGATCGAGCCGCGCGCTGCCGCCGCCGGCGAGGACGATCTCGTCCGAGCCGGGCGCGCGCCGGCGCGCGACGCGATCGGGGTAGGCGGCGAGGGTGGCGAGGAGGAGGGCGTGCTCGGTCGGGGTCGCGCCGGGGATCGAGCTCGCGGTGGCGGTCGTGGGGCGGTCGCGGTCGAGGCGCGGAGGCTCCTCGCGACCCCCGCAAGCTGCCTGCGCGCCCGCTCCACCGCCTGCGCCGCCCCGGCGAGACCCCCATCGCGCCGGAGCCGCTCCGGCGCGAACCGCGCGCGCGCGGCCTCCTCGAACACGTGCGCGAGCTCGAGCAGGTCCGACGGCCCCGTCGCGCGGGAGCGCGCCCCGCTCGAGCGCGCGCCGGTCCCGCAGGTCCCGCTCGCCGAGGAGCGCCGCGACGAGCGCGCCCTCGTCGCCCGCGCCGCGCGCGGCCGCCTCGACGAGGAGCCGACCCTGGCGCGGGTGGACCGGGCAGCCGAGCATGCGCCGGCCGATGCTCCGTCGAGCGCCCCGCCGCGCGTCGATCGCGCCGAGCCGGAGGAGCAGCGTCCGCCGCCGCCTCGGCCGCCGCGGCGGGCGGCGGCTCGAACCAGTCGAACCCGTCGAGCGCGCCGAGCGAGGCGAGCGCGAGCGAGCGTCTCCGCGAGGTCGTCGCGGAGCACCTCGGGCACCTCGTGCTCCGGGCGCGCGTCGTGGTCGTGCCGCGTGTAGAGCCGGAGCGCGCGCCCCGGGCCGGTCCGCCCGGCGCGGCCGGCGCGCTGCGTCGCCGACGCGCGCGAGATCTTCCGCACGCTCGAGCGTGGGCAGGCCCGACCACGGCGAGTGCGACGCGACGCGCGCGAGGCCGGTGTCGACGACGGCCGACGACGCCGTCGATCGTGACGCGAGGTCTCGGCGACGTTGGTCGAGAGGATGACCTTGCGGCGCGGGCCCGGCCGGACCGCGCGGTCCTGCTCGTCCGGCGGGAGGTCGCCGTGGAGCGGGCACGACGTCGACCGCCGCCGCCCCGGCGAGCGCCGCGAGCGCCTCGCGCCGCGCGGCGGATCTCGGCCGCGCCCGGCAGGAACACGAGCACGTCGCCGCCGGCGCCTCGCCGGAGGACGCGGCGCACCGCCGCGCGACCTGGTCGTCGAGCCGGTCCGGGCGCGCGGCCTCCTCGGGCGTGAGGTACTCGATCGCGACCTCGAAGCGCCGCCCCTCGGAGCGGAGCGCGCGGGCGCCGAGGAACGCGCGCGACCGGCGCGGCGTCGAGCGTCGCCGACATCGACGACGAGCCGGAGGTCGGGCGCGCGCGGTGTGCTGCAGCCGCCGCACGAGCGCGAGCGCGACGTCGCCCTGGAGGTGGCGCTCGTGGAACTCGTCGAGCACGCACCGCGCCGACGCGCGGGCAGGGTGGGTCGCCGAGCAGGCGCCGCGTGAGGATCCCCTCGGTGACGAAGCGGATCCGCGTGCGCGGCGCCGGAGACGTCCTCGAAGCGCACCTGGTAGCCGACCGTCTCGCCGGCGCTCTCGCCGAGCTCCTCCGCGACGCGCCGCGCGGCGAGGCGCGCCGCGAGCCGGCGCGGCTCGAGCACGACGACCTCGCCGCCGCCCGCGAGCCCGGCGTCGAGCAGCGCGCGCGGGACGCGCGTCGTCTTGCCCGCGCCCGGCGGCGCCTCGAGCACGACCGACGGCGCGCTCGCGGAGCGCGGCGACGATCTCCGGGAGGAGCGGGTCGATCGGCAGCTCGAGCACGCCCGCGGTTCTACCCGAGCGCGGCGCCGCGGGCGACCCTGGCTTGCCGGCCCGCAAGGTTCGGCCGTCCCCGGCGAGCGAGCACCGCGCCGGCGTGCGCGGCCGCGCGCAGGCATCTAGCGAAATAGCAAGACTGCAAGATGGTCACGGCCTACGATGCGGGCTTCCGGAGGGCGCGGCCCAGGCGCCCGGGAAGGGGACACACCATGCGCAGGAAGCTCGCGTCGTTCGTCGCGCTCGGGCTCGTCGCCGCGGGGGTCGCGGCGGCTGAGCCCAGGCTGAAGCCGTTCGTTCTCTCCAGCCGCGGGCCGGGCGAGCCGGCGAAGGTCGCCGAGGAGACCCGCGCGAAGCTCGAGGCCGCGGGGTTCGAGGTCGCGGGCCGCTACGCGCCGTACGACGGCGCGGTCGTCCTCGCCGTCACGAGCGCCGACCTCAAGGCCGCCGCGGCGAAGCAGCGCTTCGGCGGGTACGCCGCCGCGCAGCGCGTCACCGTGACGAAGGTCGGCGAGGAGGTCCAGGTCGCGTTCACGAACCCGGTCTACATGGCCGCGGGCTACCGGCTCGACGCCGACCTCGCGCCGGTCGCGGCGAAGCTCGCCCAGGCGCTCGGCAGCGTCGAGGAGTACGGCTCGAAGGACGGGAAGAGCGCGAAGGACCTCCGCGGCTACCACTACATGATGTCGATGCCTTACTTCGACGACCCCTGGAAGCTCGCGAAGTACGCGACGCAGGCGGAGGCGCTCTCGGCGGTCGAGGCCGGCCTCGAGGCGGGGAAGGGGAAGACGAGGAAGGTCTACCGCGTCGACGTCTCGCCGGACGAGACGGTGTTCGGCGTGGCGCTCGCGGACGGCTGCGGCGCGGACGCGAACGTCATGAAGGAGATCGACGTCAAGCCGGTCCGCTCGACGGGGCACCTGCCGTACGAGGTCCTCGTCTCGAAGGGCGAGGTGCTCGCGCTCCACGCGAAGTTCCGCATCGCGCTCGACTTCACCGACCTCTCGATGATGGGCGATCACAGCTTCATGCGGATCCGTTGCGCGCCGGACTCGATCGAGGGGGCGCTCAAGGCCGTGGTGGCGAAGTAATCTCCCTCACCAGCGCCCCTCTCCTCCTGCCCCGGGGGAGAGGGGGACGAGGAAGCAAGGGTGCGTCGGCGAGCGCCCGGCCTACGCCGGAACCGGGGTCGGCGGCGCCGCCGGCGCCGGGGCGGGCGCGGGCGTCACGACGAGGCGGAGCGTCGCGCCGCCCTCCTCGACCTCCACCCGCACCGTGCCGCCGTCGCGCAGCTCGCCGAACAGGATCTTGTCGGCGAGCGGCTTCTTGAGCTCGTTCTGGATGAGGCGCGACATGGGGCGCGCCCCCATCTTCCGGTCGAACCCGTGCTCGGCGAGCCAGGCGCGCCCCGCCGGCGTGAGGTCGATCCGCACCTTCTTCTCGGCGAGCTGCGCCTCGAGCTCGCGCACGAACTTCTCGACGATGCGCGCGATGACCTCGGGCGGCAGCGAGTCGAACGCGACCCAGGCGTCGAGCCGGTTGCGGAACTCGGGGCTGAAGGTCCGCTCGATGGCGTTCCGGGCGCTCCCGGGCTCCGAGAGGTCGGTGCCGAACCCGACGCGCCGCGCCGCGAGCTCTTGCGCCCCGGCGTTCGTCGTCATCACGAGGATGACGTGCCGGAAGTCGGCCTTGCGCCCGTTGTTGTCGGTGAGCGTGGCGTGGTCCATCACCTGGAGGAGCAGGTTGAAGACGTCCGGGTGCGCCTTCTCGATCTCGTCGAGGAGGAGGACCGCGTACGGCGTCTTGCGGATCGCGTCGGTGAGGAGCCCGCCCTGGTCGAAGCCGACGTAGCCCGGGGGCGCGCCGATGAGCCGCGAGACCGTGTGCTTCTCCTGGTACTCGGTCATGTCGTAGCGCAGGAACTCGACCCCGAGGATCCGGGCGAGCTGCTTCGCGAGCTCGGTCTTCCCGACGCCGGTCGGGCCGGAGAAGAGGAAGTTGCCGATGGGCTTCTCGGGCGAACCGAGGCCGGAGCGCGAGAGCTTGATCGCGGAGACGATCGCCTCGACCGCCGGGTCCTGGCCGTAGATGACCCTCTTCAGCTCGGGCTCGAGCGCGCGCAGCGCCTCCTCGTCGTCCGTGCTGACGGTCCGCTCCGGGATCTTCGCGATCTTCGCGACCACGCGCTCGACGTCGCGGGCGGTGATGCGGCGCTTCCGGCGCGCCTCGGGGCGCATGCGGTCGAGCGCGCCCGCCTCGTCGAGCACGTCGATCGCCTTGTCCGGCAGTTGCCGGTCGTTGATGTGCTTCGCGGCGAGCTCGGCGGCGGCGCGGATCGCCTTCGCCGTGAAGACGACCCCGTGGTGGTCCTCGTAGACCTTCTTCAGGCCCTTCAGGATCTTCACCGTGTCGTCGACGGTCGGCTCGTGGATCTCGATCTTCTGGAAGCGGCGCGCGAGGGCGTGGTCGCGGTCGAAGGTGGCCTTGTAGTCCTGGAAGGTCGTCGAGCCGATGCAGCGGAGCTCGCCGGAGGCGAGGC
>CAWGDE010000032.1:0-326845 GCA_963821195.1 uncultured delta proteobacterium | reverse complement strand
ACCGCCGCGATCGTCCTCGCCGTGCCGCTCCACCTCGCGGTCCGCGTCTGGCGGGGCCCGCGCGCGGTGCCGTCCGGCGAGGCGCGTAACGTCGGGAGCGAGCGCTGCAAGGGCTGCCACCAGAAGGCCTACGACCGGTGGAAGGGCTCGAACCACGCGAAGGCCATGCAGGCGGCGCGCGACGGCGCCGTGCTCGGCGACTTCGGCGGCGCGACGCTCCAGCACCGCGGCAAGACCTGGCGCTTCTTCCGCGACGGCGAGCGCTTCATGGTCCGCGCCGAGGGCGCCGACGGCGCGATGCGCGACTTCGAGGTGGCCTACACCTTCGGCGTCGAGCCGCTGCAGCAATACCTCGTCGTCTTCCCGGGCGGCCGGCTGCAGGCGCTGTCGGCGGCCTGGGACACGAAGGCGCACCGCTGGTTCTACGTGAACCCGGGGCCGGTGGCGCCCCCGGGCGACTGGCTTCACTGGACGCGGCCCGGGCAGAGCTGGAACGCGATGTGCTCCGACTGCCACTCGACGGCGGTCCGGAAGCGCTACGACCCGGAGAAGGACGCCTACCAGACCACCTGGTCGGAGATCATGGTCGGATGCGAGGCCTGCCACGGACCGGGGTCGCGCCACGTCGCGTGGGCGGACCAGCCCGCGATGGGCCGCCCGCAGGTCGAGAACGCCGCGCTCGTCACCCGCACCTCGAAGCTCGCGGGGCCGGAGCTCGTCGCCCTGTGCGCGCCCTGCCACGCCCGGCGCGCCCAGTTCGCCGACCAGGGCGTCCCGGGCGGCGAGCTGCTCGACCGCTACCTGCCGGTGCTGCTGACGCAGGGGACGTTCCACCCGGACGGCCAGATCCTCGACGAGGACTTCGAGTGGCACGCATTCACGCAGAGCAAGATGTTCGCGAGCGGCGTGCGCTGCAGCGACTGCCACGACGTCCACTCCGGCAAGCGCCACAAGGAGGGCAACGAGCTCTGCACGCGCTGTCACCGCGCGGACAGCTACGACGCGCCCTCGCACCACTTCCACAAGCCGGTCTGGCAGGGGAAGCCGAGCGCCGGTGTGCTGTGCGTCTCCTGCCACATGCCGGGGCAGCGCTTCATGGTCGTGCACTTCCGGCGCGACCACTCGATGCGCATCCCGCGCCCGGACCTCACCGCCGCGCTCGGCGTCCCGAACGCCTGCAGCGCCGCCGGGTGCCACGGCGACAAGCCGGCGGCGTGGGTGCAGGCGAAGTACGACGGGTGGTACGGCAGGAAGCGGAAGCCGCACTACGGGACGATCCTCGCGGCCGGCCGGACCGCCGCACCCGAGGCGGAGCCGGACCTCGTCCAGCTGTCGCAGGATCAGCTCCGGCCGATGGTGGCGAGAGCCACGGCCGTGGACCTGCTGGCGAGCTACCCGGGCCCGGCCGCCCTCGCCGCCGTGGAGAAGGCGCTCGCGGATCCGGAGCCGCTCCTGCGCGCGACGGCGGTGCGACGGCTGCCCGTCGAGGATCCCGGGGCGCTGGCGCGCCTCCTCGCGCCGCTCTTGCAGGACCCGGTTCGCGCGGTCCGCGCCGAGGCCGCGGCCCGCCTCGCCGGGGCGCCGGCCCAGCGGCTCACCGAGGCCCAGCGGAAAGCTCACGCCGCGGCGCTCGACGAGTACGTGGAGGGGCAGCGCTACATGTCGGACCTGCCGTCCGGTCCCTACAACCTCGGGAACCTCTACGCCGCCCTCGGGCGCACGGCGGACGCCGAGCAGCAGTACCGGCGCGCCGTGGCGATCGACGACCAGCTCTTCATGGCGAAGGCGAACCTCGCGCTCCTGCTCGCCGCCGGCGGGCGGGTCGCGGAGGCGGAGACGCTGCTCCGCGAGGCCCACGCCCTCCAGCCGGGCCAGGCCGGCATCTCCTTCAACCTCGGGCTCCTCCTCGCGGAGGAGGGGAAGCGCGACGAGGCCGAGAAGATGCTGCGCGCCGCGCTCGCGGCCGATCCGCGGATGGCCGCCGCCGCCTTCAACCTCGCCGTGCTCGTCGGGGAGAGGCGGCCGTCGGAATCCGTCCCGCTCGCGCGGAAGGCGGCGGCGCTGCGTCCCGACGAGCCGCGCTACGCGTGGACGACGGCCTTCTTCCAGTCGCGGTCCGGCGACCTCCGCGGCGCGGCGCAGACGCTCGAGGCGCTCATCCGGGCGCACCCGGAGCACGACGACGCGTATCGCCTCCTCGCCGAGGTGTACGCGCGACAGGGCAGGAGCGCGGAGGCGCAGGCGCTCATGCGCGGGCGGGCACCCTCGCCGCCGCGCTAGTCACCCGTTCACGATCGTCTCGAGCCGGGTTCGATCCGGGAGCGTTCGGGTTCAGCGCGACAGGAGGAACGGCGCCGTCATCGTCCGCAGCGCTTCGAGCGCCGCGAAGCCCCGCCCGAAGAACGGGAGCGCGGAAGTCCCGTGGGCCCCCATGACGACGAGATCCGCGCCGAGGTCGGAGGCCCGGTTCAGGATCAGATCCACGAGCGCGATCCCCTCGACGAACGTGGTCTCCCGGGTCGCCTCGACGCCGTGCGCGCGCAAGTGCGCGAGGATGTCGAGGCTCGGGATCGGGACGGAGGGCTCCGCGCGCGGCAGCGCCTGCGCGCTCAGCAGCACCACCTGGTCCGCCGCCCGCAGCAGAGGCAGCGCGTCATTCACCGCGCGCGCCGCCTCGGCGCTGCCGGTCCACGCGACGAGCACGCGCCGCCCGGCGTCCGGGTACTGGCCCGCGTACGGGACGACCAGCACCGGCCGCCCGCTCTGCGCCAGGACCTGCTCCGCGAGGTCCGCGGGCAGCGAGTCCTCGCGGTCGGGATCGTGCTGGCCGAGCACGCAGAGGTCGAAGTACCGCGAGCAGATGGCGATCCAGCCGATCACGTCCGCGGGCTCGCCGGGCGCGATGGCGAGCCACGACGCGTCGACCCCGGCCCCGCGGGTCGCGGCCTCGAAGGCCTCGCGCGCCTCGCCCGCAGCGCGCTCCATCGCCTGCGGGGATCGCCGGCCGAGGAGCGTGCCGCCGAGGCTCGTCCCCTCGCCGAAGACGGCGGCGACCCGAGCGCCGTGGCGCCGAGCGAGCGCCATCGCAAGGCGGAGCCGCTCCTTGGCCCGGGCGGTGGAGTCCAGGTGGACGAGCAGGTTTCGGATGGCCATCGGGCTGCTCCGCGAACGTGGCGTTCCCCCGAGCCTACCCGGATCCGCGACCGTGCGTGTGGGCGAGAGGCCACCCGAGCCGGGGGACCGTGTCCTTCTCGAAGTCGAACTCGATGAGGACGGCGGGGACCTCGCCGACCACCGCGCCGTCGTGGCCGGGGCCTACCGCGACCACCTGCGGCGCCGTGAACTCGTCGACGCAGCCGTCGGGGTACTCAATCCGGATCGCGCCGCTTGCGAGGAAGCCGACGTGCGCGTGCATGCAGAAGTCCGTGTGCGCGACCGGCTTCATGTCGACCGACCAGCGGAACCCCGCCGGATAGATGATGCGCTTCACGCGCGCCGCTCCGGCCCGGGCGAACTCGAGCTGCACGTGGCCGAGGTCCTTGCGGACGGCGCCCTTCATCGGCGCGAACAGCGCGTCCGGGCGGGAGGCCCGCCGCGGCGCCGCGGCGGCCCTGCGCTTCGCGGTCCTGGCCGGCTTCCGGGATGTCTTCTTCGAGCTCTTCGCCTTCTTCGACGGTCTCGCTCTGGCCATGGATGCCTCGTGGTCCGGATGCTAGCACCGGCGAACGCCCCGCTGCACGACCCCGCCAACGACGCGCGCACGGGGCAGCCCCGGTGGCGGCTCACCCGCCTGTCCCCGGGGAATGGGGGCGCGCGTGGAGTCCACCCCGCGCAGGACGCTCGAATCAACCGGGGCCGTTGCTCGCCCCACCGCGACGCCTACGCGGACCCGCCAAGCAGCTCCGTCTCGATGATCTCGCGCAGATAGCGGGAGCCGACGAATCCGACCACGCGCTCGACCTCGCGGCCGCCGCTGAAGAAGAGGATCGTGGGCGTGCCCATGACCCCGTATCGCGCTGCGGTTCGCCCTGCCTCCGCGGCATTGAGCTCCGCGACCTTCACGCGCCCCGCATAGTCGGTCGCGAGGTCCATCACGATGGGCTCGAGCATCCCGCAGGGGCCGCACCCCGGGCTCCATACGTCCACGACGACGGGGAGGTGCGAGCGGAGAACCTCCGCGGTGAAGTTCCCGTCGTCGACGTGCGCCGGCTGGACCCGCGGTGAACGCGGGCCGAAGAGCTTCGCGATGAGTCCCATCGGGTCCTCCGCAGGGTGAGAGCCCGTGCGGGCCCGCGAGGTTCCATGGTTCCCCTCCGGATCCGGCCGGCGCCCGATCAACGCGGAAGTGGCGCCAGTGACGTGAAGACGAAGTCGTTGTCCATCACCGGGACGTGGCAGCCGTAGCATTCCTGCACGAAGCTCGGTCCCTGCCCGTAGGGCTTCAGCTCCGGTCCCACGAACCGGGCGAAGCCCCAGCCGCCGGTGGCCGCGTACTTCCTCGCGTCCTTCACCATGAACTCCACCTGGGCGAACTTGTCCGGCTCCACGGCCACGGGGAACTTGGAGTGCTTCCGTGTCGTCCAGGCGACCTTGGCCAGGATCGTCCCGTCCGGGAAGGGACGGGTCCCCGCCTTCATGGCCTGCAGGGCGGTGTCGTTGCCGAGGATTACGCGGACGTGGTCCTTGTCCGGCCGGTACGAGGGCGCGATGACCTTCCAGTCCTCGTAGCCGCGGATCATGGCGATCCCGTTGGGAGCCGTCGGCGTGTCACCGGCCGTGACTCCGACAGCGACGAGAAGCACCGCAAGGAGCGGGACGACGCGATTCATGATGGTGGTCCTCCTTCTCGGATCGGATGGGTCGCCTCGACCCCTGGTACGCGGGGAAGTCTCCCACTTCCTGGACGGGGGCGGGGAAGGCGAGTGGGGGTGTTGCAGTCGTCGCGTGCGGTCGAAAACGCGCGCCTCGCGATCCTCCGGTGACCGCGCGACCGGGGCGAACCGTATTCGACGCCCCGCGCTCTCAACGATCGTGCCGACTCCCGAGCTGCCCTACGGGTGCCTTCACTGCGCGACCGCCGCGAGCTTCAAGGGCGACACCGCGCGGATGCCGAAGACCTGTCCGACGCGTACGCATCCGGAGATCGCACGCGATTCGGCGCCGGCTACCTCGACCGCGAGCGTCAGGCCCTCATGCGCGCCGCGGACGCCACGCCCTTCCACGAGGACCGGGTCGGCTCCGCACGCGGGTCGACCGAGCTCGTGGCCTTCGCGCGCGCGCGCGGCATGCGGCGCGATCGGGGTGGCCTTCTGCGTGAGCCTCGCTCGACGAAGCCCAGTCGCTCGGGCGCAGGATCCAGGCCGAGGGGCTCGAGCCCGCGCCTGGTCTGCTGCCGGGTCGGCGCCGGAATCGACTACTCCGCAGATCGGCCTCGCGAAGGCTCATCCCGAGAAGCTTCGCCGCGGTCTGCAATCCGGTGGCGCAGGCCAAGTTGCTCAACGTGGCGAAGGTAGGATCTCGTCGCGCAGATCGGGCCTGTGCATCGGGCACGATCTCGTGCTCCAGGAGGAGTGCGACGGCGCCGGTGACCACGCTCGTCGTGAAGGACCGCGCGCTCGACCACGCACCCGGTGAGGCACTTCTCCTGCTGTGGATCGGCTGGTCTCGCTTCGGCTTGGCGACCGACGACGGCGCACTCCACGCGTTCAGCTTCTTGACGCTCCTCTACATGGCAGGGTTCTCCATCGTGTCCGCGCGGGAGCGACGCCCGTTCTGGGCGACGATGCCCAGCAAGCCCCTCCTGATGGCCGTCGCTTTTCCGGTGGCGGCTGCACTCACGGGTACCGCCCTGACGTTCGTGGGCCTCCCGGAGCTCGCGTCGCTGCCCTGGTGGCAAACGCTCGCGATCCTCGCCTACGCCATGGTGTCGTGCCTTGTCGTGAACGATGCCCTGAAGGTCGCGATGATCAGGTGGTTCGTTCCTGCGGCGGCGGCGTGACGCCCGGATGGTCGACGAGATCGAGCCGAGCTTCGAGCGAAAGGCGAAGGCCGCGACCGGGGATGCCGCCTTGGCTGCGGCTGCGCAGCAACGCGCTCACAGCCACTGCCAGAGGATCTGCTTCTCGAGCAGGACCTTGCCCGCGTGCCAGAGACGGCTGGGGCGGCGCACCTTCACCGCAGGGCGGGGCTCGCCGTAGAAGTCGCCGGCGCCGTACCCGGCCTTCCCGCCGCCGGTCTCGATGAAGCACGCGCCGTGGCCGTCGAAGCGCTCCTCGTGCCCCTTGCCACCGAGGTCGCGGGCGATGTTGCGCGCGACGACCTCCGCCTGGCCGTGCGCGAAGACGCCGGCCCGCGGAAGCGGCTTGCCCATCGCGAGCGGGATCATGCGTCACGTCGCCGAGCGCGTACACGCCCGGGAACCGCGTCGCCATCGTCTGGCGGTCCACGCGCACCCAGCCGCTCCCGTCGACGAGCCCCGAGTCCGCGAGCGCGCGGGCGGGCGGATCGGCGGCACGTACACGAGGAGGTCGAACTCGGCACTGGCGCCGTCCGTGAACTCGATGCGCCGCCCCTCGACGCGGGCGATTCGATGCTCGGGGTGGTAGGCGATGCCCTTCTGCTCGACCATGCCGCGGACGGCCGCCGAGACCTCGGGACCCGCCACCCCCATCGGCCCGGCTCGGCCGAGTAGACCGACAGGTCGACCGCCTCGCGTACGCCTCGCCGCCGGAAGTCGGCCTCGATGAGCATCGCCGCCTCGTAGGGCGCGGCCGGGCACTTGTAGGCCGGCGCCGCGGTGAGGACGACGACGCGACCGGTCCGGAACTGCTCGAGCGCATCGCGAAGGCGCGTCGCGCCGTCGAGCGTGCAGAAGGTGTGACCGGCGTCCGCCAGGCCGGCGATCGCGTCGAGCGCGAACTCGGCGCCGAGCGTCACGACGAGCTGGTCGCCGTGAAGCGTCTTGCCGCCCACGACCGCCTCGCGTCGCTCGGGATCGATCCGCTCGACCTCGCCCCGCACGACCTCGATGCCCTTGCGCTCCAGACGGTCGAGCGGCCGCGACATCTGCTCCGGCCTGCGGTCACCGGTCATCACCCAGAGGAACGACGCGGCGAGCGTGAACGCGGGCTCCCGATCGACGACGACGATGCGGTGGTCCCTCGAGAGCCGGCTGCGAAGCGCGTTCGCCGCGACCACCCCGCCGACGCCGCCGCCGAGGATGAGGATGCCTCTCGGCCACGTTCGCACCTCCGGATTCCGCGGAGCGCCTTGAGGTCCTGACGAAGCTCAAATACTCTAGAAGAGTGTTGATTAGTGATCGGACCGTCCCTCGCCCGCAAGCCCCCGCGCCGCACCTCGGTGGGTCGACCAAGTACCGACCAGCGAGCGATCGCCGGTCGTCGTTCAAGCGAACCTGACCCAAAGGAGCCGACACCCGTGCCGACCCGGAGCCCCGCCCGCCGCTTCAAGGACGCGATCTACGAGCAGTTCGCCCGGGTCGCGAAGGCGCTCGCGAGCCCCCACCGGATTCAGCTCCTCGACCTGCTCGCCCAGGGGTCCCGCACGGTCGAGGCGCTCGGTCGGATGGCGGATATGAGCCTCGCAAACACCTCGGCGCACCTCCAGGTGATGCGCGCCGCGGGCCTCCTCGAGGCCACGAAGGACGGGCTGTACGTGACCTACCGCGTCGCGGATCCGAAGGTCGCGGAGCTGCTGCTCTCGATCGGGAGGATCGCCGAGATGCGGCTCGCGGAGGTCTCGAAGATTACGCGTGACTTCCTCGCCGAGAACGCCCTCCTGGAGCCCGTCGACGAGGAAGCGCTCCGCAGGAAGGTGCGCAAGGGTGAGGTCACGGTCCTCGACGTCCGCCCGCCCGAGGAGTTCGACGCCGCGCACATCCCTGGCGCGCTGTCGGTTCCGCTGCCGGAGCTGGCTAAGCGCCTCTCGCAGCTCCCGCGCCGCCGGGAGGTGGTTGCCTACTGCCGGGGTCCGTACTGCGTGCTCGCCGTCGAGGCAGTGAAGCTCCTCCGCCGCAAGGGGTTCAAGGCGGTGAGGCTCGAGGAAGGGGTCCTCGACTGGGGCGGCCCTCGGCCTACCGATTGTGGCGAAGACGGCGTGACGGGCGGCACGACGCCGCTCGATTACTCCGCCTGGACGCGGAGCAGACTCGGCAGGGTCACCGAGCGGCTCGAGCGCGCCGCCATCCTCGTCTCGATCCGAGCGCTCCGCGCGCTTGACAGGGCGCTCGGATCCCGTGCTACTTATCTACTCAACAGAGTATTTGAGTATAGCGCCACCACCCGTACCCCTTCCGAGGAGGGGCCATGAAGTTCCTGATCGTCCTTAACGACCCGCCGTACGGCACCGAGCGCAGCTACAACGGGCTTCGCCTCGCCGGCAACCTCGTGACGAAGCACGAGCAGGCGGAAGTGGACGTCTTCCTCATGGGCGACGCGGTCGCCTGCGCCAAGTCCGGCCAGACCACGCCGAACGGCTACTACAACCTCGAGCGCATGCTGAAGCCGGTCTTCCGGCGCGGCCGCGTCCTCCTGTGCGGCAGCTGCATGGACGCGCGCGGCCTCAAGGAGACCGAGATCGTCGAGGGGGCCGAGCGCAGCACGCTCGACGAGCTCGGCGAGCTCACGGTCGCGGCCGACAAGGTCATCGTCTTCTGAACGGCCCCGCTTCGCTGCGCATCGTCGCGCTCGGGTGAGCTTTGCGGCGGTTCCTGCCACGCTTCCATCTCGAGGGCTTCATGGACCCGGACGAGCACGCGACCGGCGTGCTCGCGCCGAAGCGCGCCATCCCCGGGCGACGCTTCACGCAGATCTCCGGGCGAGATCGAGGACGACCAGGGCTCGACCGGCCCGGGGACTCGGCAGAAGAGTGAACGTTCATCCGGTCCGCTTCTCCGTGGTTTGGGTGTGTGCCTGGCAGCTGCACTCAGCCACGGAAGCGGCCGGATGAACCCCGCCTCTCAATGAACAACGTCGTGAGACACGACACCTAGCCGCGATGACCACCGCAGTTGCAGGACTTGCCGCAGTCCGTCGCGACGACCTCGAGCCGGGCCGGCGCGACCACGAGGAGGCCGCCCGCGACCGCCCTCGCCTCGTCGGTGGTGCCCACCGCCTGGATCACGCGGGGAGTGGGCCGCTCGGGCCGCCGCAGCATTCGACCTGCCAGAGCGCGGGCCTCATCGGTGGTCCCCGCGACCGTGCCAGTCGGAACCGGCTGCGGAGCTTCGTCCGCGGGGAGCATGTTGCCGGCGAGGGCTCGCGCCTCGTCGGTCGTCTGGCTGCGGGCGACGACGGGCGCGGCGAAAAGAACGGAGAGGGCAACCAGCATCGGGATTCGGAATGACATGTTCTTCTCCTTTCGAAAGAGACATGTCCTCCGAAGAGCATTTCACGTGCCACCGAATCATCGGCGCAGACGCTCGAGATGGCGCGAAGAACCTGATCGCCATCGCGCAGGCTTCGTCACCGTGTGACGTGACCCGTCACACGAGGCGGCGTCCGGCGAAGCGCTGATCGGCGATACGGCGTCGACCCCGCGCACGGGATCGGCGAAGGCGGCTCGAGCGGCGCCGGCGATGCGCCGCACGCCGCTCGGGCGACACACTGTGACGAGCTCGGTTACGCGCGCGGCTCTGGACGTCCGACGGCGCGGCGTGGCGAAATCGCGGAGATCGTCCTCTGCTCTACTGGATCGTCCCGTTCGACGTCGTCAGCTTGTCGACGAGCGGCTGCATGTCGGCGAGCGGGACGCCGGAGTCGTTCCTGGACGAGCCGACGAAGGTCGTCATGGCCGTCGCGAGACCCGTGGTGCCGGCGGTCGCCTGCATCATCGTGCCGCCCATCATCGCCGCCCATTCCGCCCATCGAGATGGAGGTGGAGCCCATCATCCCGTTCATCACGCCGTCCGATGCGTCCTTCATCATCGCGGTCACCATCCCGGACGACGACACCGTCATGCCGACGGTGTTCGCGTACTGCGACATCGCCGCGATGGACATCCCGTAGTTCTTCCGGTTCTGGTCTGCGCCGCTGCCCGAACCGGCGACGGCCGGGTCCATCGGCGAGGTCATGAGGATGTCGCCCACCATGAAGTAGTTGCCGACGGCGGTGTTGGCCGCCCCCGCGTTCGCGGCCGTCATGCCGCCCGCCATGTACTGCGCCATCATCTGGGCCATGGAGGTGAGCGGCGTGACCTGGACTCCGGTCGTCGTCGAACCCGCGGCGACCGACGGCACACAGCTCGTCACCACGTTACCCGACTGCATGGTCATCGTGGTTCCGGTGGCCGGGTCCATGAAGGTCCCGCCGGTCATCTGCAACATCACGGTGCCGGCGTAGGCGCCGAGCGGGATGCTGAAGTGGCCCGAGGCGTCGACGGTGCTCATGCCGATCTGCGGCCCCATCGTGCCGTTGCTCACCGAGTACGCGGTCACCGTCCCGGAGGACATGCCGCCCATGAAGGCGGTGCCGCTCATCGTCCCCTGGGGGCTGACGGTCCCGCCGGCGCCGGGAAGCTGGCCGTTCGATCCCGCGAGCTGGGTCATGAGGGCCTGCATGTCGGCCATCGTCACGCCCGACTTGTTCATCGCGGAGCCGATGAAGGTGCCCATCGCCGTCGAGAGGCCGGACGTGCCGGCCGCGGGCTGCATCATCCCGCCCATCATGCCGCCCATGCCCGCCATCGAGATGGCGGTGGAGCCCATCATCCCGTCCATCACGCCGTCCGAGGCATCGTCCATCATGGCCGTGACCATGCCCGAGGACGACGTCGTCATCCCCACGGTCTTCGCGTACTGCGACATGGCCGCGATGGACATGCCGTAGCTCTTCTGGGCCTGGGTGGCGGAGCCGCCCGAGCCCTGGACCATCGGGTTCATCGGCACCGTGTGCAGGATGTCGGGCACCGAGAAGTAGGTCCCGACCGCGGTGTGCGTCGTGGCGATGTTGGCGTCGGTCATCCCTCCGGTCATGGCCTTCGCCCTGGCGCAGCCATCGTGGTGAGCGGCGTCATCTGGATGCCGGTGGTCGTCGAGCCGGAGGTGACTGCCGGAACGCACGCCACGAGCACGTCACCGGAGAGCATGGGCATCGTCGAGCTCGTCGCCTCGTCCATGTACCTGCCGCCGGTCATCTGGAGCATCACCGAGCCCGCGTAGGTCCCGAGCGGCACGGTGAAGTTGCCGTTGGCGTCCGTGGTCGCGCTGCCGAGCTGCGCGCCCATCATGCCGTTCGCGATGGCGTAGGCGGTCACGGTGGCGCTGCCGACCGGCCCCTTCACCGCGGTGCCGGACATCATCCCGGTCGTGGTCCCGCCGCCGCCGATCTGGCCCGTGGACGTGTCGAGCTCGTTCACGAGCGCCTGCATGTCCGTCATGGTCACGCCGGACTTGTTCATCGCCGAGCCCACGAACGCGGTCATCGCCGTCGCGAGCCCCGTCGTTCCGGCGGTGGCCTGCATCATCGACCCGCCCATCATCCCGCCGCCCATGGCGATGGGGGAGCCGGCCATCATGCCGTCCATCACGCCGTCCGAGGCGTCATCCGCCATCGACGTGACGATGCCGGAGGAGTGCAGCATCCCGACGGCCTTCGCGTATTGGGACATCGCCGCGTTGGCCATTCCGTAGTTCTTCGCGTCCTGGGTCGCTCCGGTCCCGGAGCCGGCCACCATGGGGTCTATCGGCACGGTGTGAAGGATGTCGCTCACCGAGAAGTAGGCGCCCATCGCGGCGTTGGCTGCGACGATGTTCGCATCGTTGATGCCCCCGGTCATGTGGTGCACCCGGGAGTGGGCCATGGTGGTGACGGGAGTCATCTGGATGCCCGCGTTCGTCGCGCCCGCTGCTGCCGAGGGGATGGAGCAGGCCATCTCGTCCCCCGCCTGCATCGTCATCGTCGTGCCGGTGGCCTCGTCGGTGTACGTGCCGCCGCTCGCCTGGAGCATCATCGGGCCGGAGTAGTCGCCGACGGAGATGGAGAAGTTCCCCATCGAGTCCGTGGTGCCGCCCCCGACCTGGGCGCCCATCGTGCCGTTCGTGACGGCGTAGGCCGTGACGGTGGCGCCGCTCACGGGGCCCTTCACGACGGTCCCGCTCACCGTGAAGGCGCAGGTCACCGCGATGTTCGTCACGTCGCCGCTGCCCATCGTGCCGGTCCCGTTCGCTCACCGCGCAGGTCTGCGACGGGGACGTCGGCTGGGTCTTCACCGTCACGGCGTACGCGCTGCCGGAGGCCATCGGGCTGCCGAACGCGAACGAGGTGGCGCCGGCCGGGACCGCGAGGTCAGCCTGCCCTGCCATCGAGAGCACGAGCCCGGTCCCGCTGAGGCCGCTCACCGTTCCGCCGACCAGGGACTGGCTCGTCGAGCAGTTCACCACGACGTGCGTCACGTTGGCTCCGCCCATCATGCCGGTGCCTCCGCCCACGGTGCAAACCTGCGCGGGACTGGACGGCTGGGACGCCACGGTGACCGCGTAGGAGGTGCCGCTCGGCACCGGGGTCGGGAAGGCGAAGGTCGACGCTCCCGACGCCACCCCCAGATTCGACTGCCCCGGCATGGCGAGCACCAGTCCCGTTCCCTGCATGCCGATGACGGTTCCGCTCACCGTGTACGAGTTGGTGACGCAGGTCACCGCGACGTTCGTCACGTTCCCGCGCCCCATCATGCCCATCCCGTTCGCCACCGAGCAGGTCTGCGAGGGAGACGTCGGCTGGTGGAGGACGGTCACGGCGTACGCGCCGCCGCTCGCCATGGGCATGCTGAAGGTGAAGGAGCCATTGGCCGAGATGGCCAGGTCGTTCCCCCCGTTGTCCCGCAGCACCAGGCTGGCGCCGGCTCGCCAGTCCAGTCACCGTACCGCCCAGTGTTCCGGACGTCGGGGTCGTGGTGCCTCCGCTGCTGCCGCCTCCACACGCGAACGCGAACAGCGAGGAGACCAGGAGCGCGGCGAGAGCCGAGGTTCGCCACTTCATCGGGAGCCTTTCCGCAGGGCGCGCCGACGAAGTCGGTCCGAATCCCCGCTGGGTCGAGGAAACGCTCGGCCGCCTAGTTTGATTTCGGCAAGTCCAGAACGGTTCGGGAAAAGGTCTTCTGGACCAGGGGGTGCGCATCGGTCCACCCCTACCCAGACACTCTCTGACCCGCACGGGGCCGCTGGTCGGCGTACGGCCCCGGTAAATGTCTGCTCCGCCGCGATGCCGATGCGCAGGGCAGCACCATGCGGCACGAGGTGAGGGCGACAACTGGAGCCACGATGCAGCCCGACGACCCGCACGGCGGCGCGCAACCGGGAGGGACGAAGAGCCCGTCTTCCGCCCCCAGCGAACCTTCAGCCAGTCCGGGCGCTCGACAGCACGACTCTACCCAGCACGACGACCACCCTTCGCACCGATCCGAGGACGCCGCAACCGAACACGCGCGACACGCGGATCACGGCGGACACGCCGCCCACGACAAGCACGCGGGTCACAGCGTCGAGATGTTCAGGACGCCGTTCCGGGCGAGCCTCGTCCTCACGATCCCGACGGTGATCTGGGGGCACATGCTCCCGTCCGCGCTGGGGTGGGAGCCGCCCGCGTTCCCGGGCGCGGCCTTCATCCCGCCGATCCTCGGGACGGCGGTGTTCGTCTACGGCGGACAGGTCTTCCTCCAGGGCGCGCTCCGTGAGCTGCGCGCGCGGCTGCCCGGGATGATGACGCTCATCGCGCTCGCGATCACGGTCGCCTTCGCCTTCAGCGCGGCCGTGACGCTCGGGTACCCAGGGACGCCGCTCTGGGAGGAGCTCGCGACCCTCGTGACGGTGATGCTGCTCGGGCACTGGATCGAGATGCGATCCATCTTCCAGGCGCAGGGCGCGCTGAAGGAGCTCGCGAAGCTCTTGCCCGCGGCGGCAGTTCGGATTCGCGAGGGGCGCGAGGAGGAGGTGCCTCTCTCCGAGCTGCGCGACGGCGACCTCGTCCTGGTCCGTCCCGGCGCCCGGATTCCCGCGGACGGTGTCGTCCAGGCAGGCGAGAGCGCCGTCGACGAGTCGATGATCACCGGAGAGTCACGTCCGGTGAAGAAGCGAGATGGAGCGCGGGTCGTGGCCGGGACGGTGAACGGCGCGGGGTCCCTGCGCGTCGTGGTCACCGGGACGGGCGAGCGCACGGCGCTCGCCGGGATCATGAGGCTCGTCGAGCAGGCCCAGACGTCGCGCTCGCGCGCGCAGGCACTCGCGGACCGGGCGGCGTTCCTCCTCACCGTCGCCGCCGTCGTCGCCGCGATCGCCACCGCGGTTGCATGGGTCGCCGCCCACGCTCCCGGCGAGTTCGTGGTCGAGCGGGTCGTGACGGTGCTCGTCATCGCCTGCCCCCACGCCCTCGGTCTCGCGATCCCGCTCGTGATCGCGATCTCGACGACCGTGGGTGCGCGCGCAGGGCTCCTCGTCCGCGATCGACGCGGGCTCGAGGAGGCACGCAGGCTGGACGTCGTCGTGTTCGACAAGACGGGGACGCTGACGCTCGGCGAGCACCGCGTCGTCGGCGTCCGGACCGTCTCGGGCGTGACCGACGCGGACGCGCTGCGCATCGCCGCCGCGGTCGAGCGCGACTCGGAGCATCCGGTGGCGCGCGCGGTGGTACGCACGGCCGAGGAGCGCGGCCTCGCGGTTCCGGCGGCCAGCGGATTCGAGGCGATCCCGGGGCAGGGCGTCCGCGCGACGGTGGAGGGCCGGGAGCGGATGGTCGGCGGCCCCAACCTGCTGCGCCGGGTCGGCGTCACGCTGCCGCCCGACCTCCAGGCGTTCGCGGACGAGCGCGCCCGCGAGGGGCAGGCCACGATCTACCTGGTCGAGTCGGGCCGCGTGCTCGCCGTCCTCGCCGTGGCCGACGCGGTCCGGCCCGAGGCGGCCGAAGCGATCCGGCGGCTCCACGACATGGGCATCGACGTGCAGATGCTCACGGGCGACTCGCGGGCCGTCGCCGAGGCGGTCGCCCGCGAGCTCGGGATCGACGCGGTCCACGCCGAGGTCCTCCCCGACCGCAAGGCGGAGACGATCGAGGCGCTCCGGCGCGGAGGGAAGCGCGTCGCCATGGTGGGCGACGGCGTCAACGACGCGCCCGCGCTCGCAACGGCGGACGTCGGAATCGCGATGGGAGCGGGCACCGACGTCGCGGTGGAGGCCGGCGACGTCGTGCTGGTGCGGAGCGACCCCCGCGACGTGCCGCGGATCGTCGAGCTCAGCCGGGCGTCGTACCGGAAGATGATCCAGAACCTCTGGTGGGCCGCCGGGTACAACGTCGTCGCCATCCCTCTCGCGGCGGGAGTGCTGGCCAGGTGGGGCGTCGTCCTGCACCCTGCGGTCGGTGCCGTGCTCATGTCCGTGAGCACGGTCGTGGTCGCGATCAACGCGCAGCTGCTCCGGCGCGTCCGGCTGTGATCTCGCGGTTCGGTTCCGTGGCGGCAGCGCGTCATTCCAGACCGGGTTCTGCGTTGTGGCGAGGTAGGGAGTTGCGCGCGTCCGGAAGGCGGTCGAGAACGGGCGCTCCTTCCATCGCGCTCGGGTACCCGCTGCTCTGGGCCCGGAGACCGACATGTAGGCGCGGAGAGGGCTCGACGCACGCTCGGGTCGGAACGTCCGCGTCGAGTTGTCGCCTGTGGCCGAACGGAATGCCTGCCTCTGCCCGACCGTGGCAGACTGGACGGCGTGGTGATTCCCACGTCGCCGTACGTGGGCATCGGGGGACACGTGACGAAACTCTTCCTCGTCGGCAGCGCGCTCGCAGCCGTCCTCGTCGGCGTGGACTACGGGCCCGATTTCAAGCCCGATCCGCGTGACAACGGCCCCGGCGCGATCGACGTCTCGCGGTACCCGGAGCCGATGAAGAAGAGCTACGAGATGTACGAGGTGAAGTGCGCGAAGTGCCACCCGCTCTCGCGCTCCGTGAACGCGCGCTTCACGGCCCAGGACTGGAAGCGCTACATGAAGCGCATGATCCGGCGCCCGAACTCCGGCATCAACGAGGAGCAGGCGGGGACCGTCTACGAGTTCCTGAAGTACTACGCCTCGCAGACCGGGCTCTGATCCGTCCGGGCGGCGATGGCGTGAGGGGTGGCCGTCAGGCGGCGCACTCTCCCTCCTGGACGTCGGGCCGGAAGTCCTCGGAGGCGCCCGGCTCCACGAAGTCCGCGGCGCCCGCGTCCTCCAGCCGGAGCGCCTCGAGCGGCGCGATCGCCGACTGGGCGCGGTCGAGCGCCCGCGCGAAGAACGCGCCGGCCTCCTCGCCCGGCGCGCGCTCCGCGAGGTACAGCGCCGTGAGCCGCTCGACCGCCTCCGGCACCCGACGCGCAGGAACCTTCCCGGCGAGCTTCGCGAACGTGGCGCCCTGCGGGCCGACCCCGCCGCCGACCAGCACGAAGTACTGCGGGACGGCGCGGGCGCCGAGCTTGCGCGCGCTGCCCTGCAGCCCGATGGCGGCGAGGTGGTGCTGGCTGCAGCCGTTCGGGCATGCCGAGACGTGGACCGGTAGCCGCGCCTCGAGCGCCACCGAGGCGAGCCGCTCGCGGACGCGCTCCTCGACGAGGCCCGCGACGCCGCGCGTGCGCGTCACCGCGAGCCGGCAGACGTCTGCGCCGGGGCAGGCGACGACGTCGGCCGCGCTCCCCGCCCCGTCGCGGGCGAGGCCGGCGGCCGCGAGGCCGCGGTGGAGCGCCGGCACCTCGGCGTCCGGCACCCAGCGCAGGAGGACGTGCCCGCGGCTGGAGAGCCGGACGGTGCCGTCTCCGTGGGCGAGCGCGAGGTCCGCGAGCGCCTCGAGCTGAGCGGCGGTGACGTCGCCCCGGGCCGGCGACACCGTGACGACCGAGAACCCCCGCTGCCGCTGTGGTGAGACGTTGGTTCGCCGGAAGGCCTCCAGCGCGCCCGCGCCGGGATCGAGCACCGGGACCACGACCGGCGGCTCGCCGGGCCCGCGCGGCGGTGCGACCGCGAGCCGGGCCGCGAGCTGCGCGGGCGACGGCGCGACGGGGCGTACACCGGCGGGCGCGGTCTCCTGCGGCGGGTGCCCCGGGGCGAACGGAAGCGCCGGGGCGCCCTCGGTCCGCACCTTCGCGAGCTCCGCCTCGACGAGCGCCCGGAAGACGTCGAAGCCGAGCGCGCGCACGAGGAACTTGAGCCGGTTCCGGTGCTTGTTCACCCGGTCGCCGCGCGCGTGGAACACCCGCACGACCGCCTCCGCGAGGGCGAGGACGTCTCCCGCCGGGAGGAACTCGACGAGCAGGTCCCCCGACGCGCAGAGCGACGAGGTCCCGCCTGCGACGGTCACGGCGAACCCGCGCCGCGCCCCGCCGCCCGCGTCGCGCAGGCGCGCCCGGAAGCCCAGGTCCTGGATCGCCGTCGCGGCGTGGTCGTCCGCGCACCCCTCGAACGCAACCTTGAACTTGCGCGGGAGCGCGCTCGCGAGCGGATGCCGGAGGAAGTGACGCGTCACCGCCTCGGCGTAGGGCGCGACGTCGAAGAGCTCGGTGGGCGACACCCCGGCGAGCGGGCAGGCGACGACGTTCCGGACGGTGTTCCCGCCCGCACCCGACGTCGTGATCCCTGCCTCGGCGAGCCGGCGGAGCGCCGGCTCGAGGTCGGCCGGCCGGAGGAAGTGGAGCTGCACGTTCTGCCGCGAGGTCACGTGCCCCCAGCCCCGGGAGAAGCGGGAGGCGACCTCGGCGAGCGCGCGAAGCTGCGCGGCGTCCGCGGCGCCCTGCGGGAGCTTGATGCGGAGCATGTGCACGCCGTCCTGGCGCTGCGAGTATGCGCCACGGGCGACGCGGTACGCGCGCCACTGATCGGCGTCGAGCTCGCCGCGCTTGAAGCGGCCGAGCGTGTCGACGAAGGCGTCGATCTCGTTCGCGTCGGCGAAGGTCGGGCGCGGTGCGCGGGCGTCGGCGGTGGAGGGAGGGCTCATGGCGGGTTCCTTTCAGGCGGTGGCGGAGGAGGAGGACCTGGCGTCGGAGTCGGCCCGTGGGATGGAGAGCTCGAGCGCGGCAGCTGCGCCGATGACGAGCGTCCCCGGCAGGTCGCGATCGGTCGGGAGCGGGGCGTCGCCGAGGCCGGCGAGCGTGCCGCGCCAGGCGGAGGCGGCCGCGCTCGATGCGCCCAGGACCACCGCGGCGGGGGTCTCCGGATCCCACCCGCGCGCCGCGAGGCGCGCCGCGATCCGGCCGCGCTCCGCCACGCCCATGAGGACGACGAGCGTGAGCGTGCCGGGCGCGAGCCCGTCCAGGATCGGGCCGTAGGTCGCCTCGCGGTGACCGGAGACGACCGCGAACGCCGCCGCCGTGCCCCGATGCGTGACGGGGATGCCCGCGAGCGCGGGTGCCGCGATCGCGGAGGAGACGCCCGGGACGACCTCGAACGGCACCCCCGCCTCGGCGAGGGCGATCGCCTCCTCGCCGCCGCGCCCGAAGACGAACGGGTCGCCGCACTTGAGCCGGACGACCCGCTTGCCGCGCCGGGCGGCGCGAACGAGGAGCCGCTCGATGGCGCGTTGCGAGACGCTCGGCCGGCCCGCGCGCTTCCCGACGAAGAAGCAGTGCGCGCGCGGCGCGAGCCGGAGCACCTCGGCGTCCACGAGCGCGTCGTAGAGGACGACGTCCGCCGACGCGAGCCGCTCGGCGCCCCGCCGGGTGAGGAGGCCTGCATCGCCGGGGCCGGCGCCGACGAGCGACACGAAGCCGGCCGGCGGGGGCGGCGCCTCGCGCGCGCCGTCGTACAGCGCGTTCAGCTTCCGGAGGAGGAGCGGCCGGCGCGTCGCGAGCGGGACGCGTTCGCGCTTCCAGGCCGGGCGCTCCGCCTCGGCGGCGTCCACCCAGGCGCCGAGGTCGCGCGGGAGCACCGCGTCGATCGCTTCGCGGAGCAGGCCCGCCAGCGCGGGGGCGCGGCCCCCCGTCGAGATGGCGACGGTAGCCTCGCCGCGGCGCACCACGCCGGCGGTGTACGCGGTCGCGACGTCGGGATCGTCGACGGCGTTGACGAGGACGCGGCGGGCCTCGGCCGCGGCGGCGACCGCCCGGTTCACCTCGGGGGTCGCCGCGGCGATCGCGAACCAGGCGCCCTCGAGGTCTCCAGGCTCGAACGCGCGCCTCCGCACGACGGCCGCGGTCCGCGCGACCTCGCTCCGGAGCTCAGGCGCGACGACGGTGACCCGCGCGCCCGCCTCGGCGAGCTGGCGCACCCGCAAGAGCGCCATCGCGCCCCCGCCGACGACGAGGACGTCGCGCCCGGCGAGCTTCAGGAAGAGCGGCAAGAGCGCGGCGGTCACAGGATCCCCCACTGGCGCACGTACTCGAGGAACACCTGGAAGTCGCGGTCCCGGAACCCGAGCGAGCGCAGGTACCGCTTCGCGTCCTGCGCCTCGACCCGGTCCGACTCGGCGACGAGCCGGCCGGCGACGCGCCGGATGGAGAAGCCGCGGAGTGCGAGCGCTCCGGCGAGCTCCTCCGCGCGGTCGGCGCCGGCGTCCACGGTGATGCGGGTGAGGTGGTCGACCATCTGCGCCCCCTACTGGACCGCGAGCCAGTACGACGCGAAGACGTGCGTGGAGAGCCACCACCCGAGCGGCACGTTCACGAGGACGCCGATCGCGAACGCAGCGAACGGCCTCCAGCCGAACCGGGTGAGCTCGCGGAACCTCGTCGTGAAGCCGATCGACAGGAACGTCCAGGTGAACGCCCATCCGCGCAGCGTCTTGAGCGGGCCGATGGCGTCCTTCGAGAACTGCGTACCCGCCTTCGCGTCGACGGAGGACAGGACGACCGTGACGATCACGGACGCGGCGAGGAATCCGAGGATGAACTTCGGGAAGCGCCGCCAGATCTCGCCCGCCCCCACGCGCTCGGCGTCGCCGGCGCTCTTCCGCTCCCACACGGTGACGGAGAGGAGCGCGACGACGAGCGCCCAGACGCCCACGAACATGTCGCGCCCGACCACCTTCATGAGGGTGAAGGTCTTCACGGCGCGGTCGTCGCCGATCGCCGCCGAGGCCGCGAATCCGGCCGCGTCGGCGAACTCCGAGGTGCCGATCCAGGCGCCGGCGACGCCCGGGGCGAGGCCCAGATGGCGCGCGGCGAACGGCAGCACGAAGATCATCGCCACCGCCCAGACGATCACGAGCGAGATCGCGACGGAGACGTGGCTCTTCTCGGCGCGGGCGGCGCCGCCGATGGCGATCGCCGCGGAGACGCCGCAGATGGAGCCGCCCGCGCCCAGCGTCGCACCGAATCGCGGATCGAGGCCGAAGAGGCGGGTCGCAGCGAAGTAGATCACGACGAAGGTCGAGACCGCCACGATCGTCGCCTGAGCGATCGCGAGCGGCCCGGCCTGGAGGATGATCGTGAATGGCAGCGTCGCGCCCATGAGGACGATGCCGACCTTCACGTAGAACTCGGTCCGGAGCGCCGACTGGAACCAGGCCGGCAGCGAGACCGCGTTCCCGAGCGCCATCCCGACGAGGAGCGCGAGGAGCGGCGTCTCGAGCTGCCACGCCTTCAGGACCTCGTTCGACCCGAGGACCGTCACCGCGATCGAGAAGGCGAAGAGGAGCGCGAACCCGGCCGCGTACTTCGCGACGTCCCAGCCGATCACGGCGGACGCGGCGCAGAAAGAGGCCAGGAACACGCCGAAGAGCGCGATCGGCGCGATCGGGTTCGCCCGGAACGCCGCGGCGATCTTGGCCCCGTCCGACCAGGCCGGGAAGGCGAGCGCGGTCGTGGAGACGGCTCGTGCGGCCCCGAGGAAGAAGGCCGCGGTGACGGCGAAGACGAGGCCGAGCGCGATGATGATCGCCCAGGTGTCCTCGCGGCGGTGCCAGGGGAGAGCGTGGGACGTGACGTTCGACATGGGGGGTCCGTTCGAAGGCAGGGCTGCGCCATGCGCGCGCGCCCCGGCAGCCCGTCGGGACGTCGTCGTCGTTCGGCTCGCTGCGGGGGAGGGCGCCGGGCGTCAGCCGCGCATTCGCGCGGCGCGCGCCGGCCAGCGACATGTGCAGGTCGGGGCAGGCACGCCGCGGAGGCAGGCGGTGTCGCTCTGGAGGGTGCTTCGGGCGCTCATCTGGGTCGGCATCCTAGATGACGGATGAGCATCCCGTCAAGCGGATAACGGACACACGTCCGTTGAGACGGAAATCTCGGCTCGTCCGAACTCCCTACGAGCCGAGCGCCTCGAGGACGCTGCGAGCGAAGGGGAGGTCCGCACGGTCTCGAAGGTCGTCGAGCGATCCGACA
This sequence comes from uncultured delta proteobacterium, assembly GCA_963821195.1. Taxonomy (GTDB): domain Bacteria; phylum Myxococcota; class Myxococcia; order Myxococcales; family Anaeromyxobacteraceae; genus Anaeromyxobacter. The sequence goes on along the minus strand of CAWGDE010000032.1, from coordinate 305,574 downwards.
TGGACGATGCGGCCCGCATCGAGTACCGCCGCTCGTGGAGCGAGCGCCTGGGCCTCGCGTGGGTCGTGCGTGACGTAGAGCGCAGTCGTGCCGCGTTCGCGGAGAAGCTCGCGAAAGAGCGCGAGCAGCTCTTGCTTGAGGCCGACGTCCAGGTTCGACAGCGGCTCGTCGAGGAGGACGGCGCGCGGCGCGCGGACGAGCGCCCGCGCGATCGCCACGCGCTGGCGCTCGCCGCCCGAAAGCTCTCCGGGGTGGCGCCGCTCCTTCCCCGTGAGACCGACGCGGGAGAGGATCGCGGCGATGAGGTCGTCTCGCTCGGTGCGCGGGACCTTGCTCCCGTCGAGACCGAACGCGAGGTTGCCGTGCACGGTCAGGTGCGGCCAGAGCGCGAGGTCCTGGAACACCATCGCGATGCCTCGTTCCTCCGTCGGGACGACGACGCGGCCGCGCTCGCTCGCGAGCGCCTCGCCGACGCGCACGGCGCCGAGCTGCGGCGCCACGAACCCCGCGACGACCCGGAGGAGCGTCGTCTTCCCCGATCCCGAGCTGCCGAGCACGCACAGCGTCTCGCCCGCGGGGACGTCGAGGGAGATCGTCCGCGAGCACCTTGCGTCCGTCGCGGAGGACCGTGACGCCGTCGAGCTGGATGGCCGCGCTCACCGCTTCCTCCGGAAGAGCAGGGCGGAGCCGAGCAGGAGCACGCCCGCGGTCATCGCCACCTGGACGCACGACAGCGCCGCGACCACCGGCTCCGGCCCGTTCGCCTCGAGCGTGAAGATCCGGACGGTGAGCGGCTCCTGGCCCGCCGGGTAGAGCAGGACCGCCGTCTCGAGGTCCCGCAGGCAGAAGATCACGGCGAGCAGCCACGCCGCGGCCAGGCCGCGCGCGTGGATGGGGATGAGGATGCGCCCGAGGCGGCGGAGGAAGCGGGCGCCGCCGATCGCCGCGGCCTCCTCGTAGTGCTCCGACGCCTGGGAGAACGAGACCGCCGCCGTGCGGAGGCCGACCGCGCTGTACCGCGCCGCCAGCGCCAGCGCGACGATCGCGCTCGTGCCGTATACGGCCTGGAGGGAAGGGCGGCTCCACGCCGCGATGAGGCCGACGCCCAGCACCGACGCGGGCGTCACGAACGCGAGGACCGCGACGGCGTCGAGCCCGACTCCGCCGCGCCGGCGGCGGGCCGCGGCGTGCCCGATCACGACCGCGATGGCCACGACGGCGGTCCCCGCGAGGAGCGCGTCGTAGAGGCTGTTCCACGCGCTCGTGCCGATCCACCGCGGCAGCTCCGCGAAGCCCCCACCACGCGCGGCGCGCACCGCGAGCGCCGCCACGGGCGCGAGGGGCAGGAGCACGGCGGTGGCCACGAACGCGATCGCGACGGGCCGAAGCGGTCCGAGGCGCAGGTCGGGGACCTCGCGGCTTCGCAGGCCGAGCACGGCGAAGGAGCGGCGACCCGCGGCGCGGCGCTCGAACGCGAGGAGGCCGACCGCCACCGCGAACAGCGGCAGCGCCAGCCCGAACGCCTCGCCGGGCGCGTAGTCCACCCCGCCGAGCCGCGAGAACACCATCCCCGGGTAGACGGCGACGCGGAGGAACATCGGCACGCCGAGCTCCGAGAACGCGAGCGAGAACACGACCAGCGCCGCGAGGGCGATCGCCGGCCGGATGACCGGCAGGAGGATGCGCGCCGCCGTCCGACGCGGCCCCGCGACGAGGAGCGCCGCCTCCTCGAGCGAGGGATCGACGGACTGCAGGGCGACCGCGACGAGCGAGGTGACGATCGGCGCGAGCGCGAGCGCGAGGACGAGGACCGCCCCCGGCCCGGAGAAGAGGATCCGCGCAACCGGCTCGGACCCGGCGAGCCCACCGCGGCCGAAGAGGTGGAACCAGCCCAGGGCGAGCAGGAACGGCGGCAGGAACAGGGGAAACGCGTGGAGCCAGAGCGCGGCGCGCCGGAGCGGGATGTCGGAGCGCCCGAGCACGACCCCGAGCGGCAGCCCGATCGCGAGCGAAAGGATCGTCACCGCGGACGCGAGCCCCAGGGAGGCCAGGAACAGCGCCCAGGTCCGCGGCGCAGAGAGCGCTCGCGCGGCATGGCCGAGCGCATCGCCCTTCGCGAGCTCGCCGCCGAGGAACGCGAGAGGGAGAAGCGCGAGCGCCGCGAGCGCTGCCCCCGCCGCGACGAGGAGCAGCGGCTCCTCTCTGCGCCGGAGCGCTACAGCCCAGCCCATTCCCGGAGCCATGGCTGGAGGCGCTCCATCGTGTCCGCGACGCGAGCGTAGTCGACCTGCATCGCCTTCACCTCGCTCGCCCGCTTTCCGCCCGGTGGCGGCTTGACGTCGGCCCGGAGCGGGATGTGCGAGGCGGCGTCCACGAGCTTCTGCTCGGCCTCCGTCGAGAGGAGGAAGTCGACGAGGCGATGCGCCTCCTCCGGATGCGGCCCGTTGAGCGGCACCACGGCGGTCGGCATGAGCAGCGTGCCCATCCCGTCCTGGTCGGGGTAGACGACCTCGATCGGCGCGCCGTCGTGGAGTGCCTCCGCGGCGTCGTCGGTGTCGGCGAGGCCGAACGCGACCTCGCCGGCGGCGACGAGGCGCTTCACCTCGCCGTTCGAGCTCACGATGTGGCACCCGTTCGCCTTGAGCTGCCCGAGGAAGGCCTTCAGGGCGTCGTCGCCCCACGCGTCCGCGAGCGCCGCGACGTGCATGGTCGTCGTGCCGAAGAGCGGGTTCGCGATGGCGGTCTGGCCCTTCCACCTCGGGTCCGCGAGGTCGCGGACCGAGCGGGGGAGCTCGCCCGGCCTCACCCGATTCTTGTTCACGAGGATGAGCCGCGCCCGCGCTGCGCCGCCGGTCCAGCTGCCGTCGGCGGCCTTGAACGCGGGCGGGACAGCGGCGGCGTTCGGCGAGGCGTAAGGGCGGACGAGCCCGTGCTTCACGAGGAGCATGGGCCGGACGGGATCGCCCGACCAGAAGACGTCCGCCTGCGGGCTCGCGGCCTCGGCGACGATCCGGTTCAGGACGCCCGTGCTCTTCGTCTCCTCGGTGTCGAACACCGCGCGCACCTTCACGCCGCTCTGGCGCTCGAAGTCGCGGAGGATCGGCTCGGTGAAGACCTGGTCGATCGAGAGGTACACGACGACCTCGCGGCCGCGGCTCCGGCAGCCGAGCGCGCCGGTGGCCGCGACGAGCGCGGAGAGCAGGAAGAGGCGGTGGACGCTGGCATGGTCGAAGCCGCCAGGTGCCCGATGCGGAGGCAGGACGACGGTGCCGATGGCGCGCAGGGCCATGCTCAGCTCGCCTTGCGGAACTCGCCCTCGGGCTGCCCCTTGCCCACGCACTGCCGGCAGTAGGCGTAGAGGGCGTCGTAGACGATCCACTCCGCCTGGTTGATCTCGCGATCGTCCCGCAGCCCGAGATGCCGGAAGCCCTCGGCGATGGCCTTGAGGCCCCAGCCCTCGGGCTGGTTCCAGAGCGCGTTGTCGGTGTCGGCGCCGTTCACGATCCTGGCCATCAGGACCAGGGCGGGATCCTTCTCCCACAGGTGGTACTTCCGGCAGAACGCGTCGAAGGAGCACTCCTTGCCGTGGTGGCCCAGCTCGGCCCCAGGGGCGTCGTACGGCGTCGCCTGTTCTCGCGCCGCCACCGCGGCGACCTGCTCGGTGGGCACGAACAGGAACTCGGGATCCGGATCGATGAACTTCTTGATGAGCCACGGGCAGGCGACGCGGTCCACCTTCACTCCGGAACGGGTGATCCACTTCATGGCATGCGTCCTCGAGCGAAGCCGGCCGACGGGCCGGGCATGAATGGGGCGCGCGAGGTCAACGGCCTAGTCCACCCTTGATCAGCACGCCCACGAGCCCCGCCGCCAGGATGACGATGGGCTCGGGAATCTTCCGGGCCTTGGTGAGAACGAGCAGCGTCGCCGCGAAGATCGCGATGGTCGGAACGTCGAACAGGGCGCGGTGGCCGAGCACGATCGCAGCTCCGGCTATGGCTCCGGTCGCCGCCGACGTCACACCGGCCACGAACGCCTTGATCTGCCGGTTCTGGGCGAAGCGGCGGTAGTACGGCGCGGGAATGATGACCAGCAGGTAGCAGGGCAGAAAGACGCCCGCCGCCGCCGCCGTCGCCCCGAGGGTGCCCGCGACGAGGAACCCGACGAACGCCACGGTGATGACCACCGGACCGGGCGTGATCATGGCGACCGCCACGGCATCGACGAACTGCCGCTCCGTGAGCCAGTGGTACTTGTCGACGACGCCGCCATGCAGGAACGGGATGATGGCGAGACCGCTCCCGAAGACGAACGCCCCGGCTTCCGCGAAGTAGAGAAAGAGCGTGCCCACGACTCCGAGCGACGCCGTGCCGCCGAGGCCGGCGAGGAGCCATGCGGGCACGACGGCGGCTGCCGGCGCCCGCGGACGGAATCGCGGGGGTGCCTTCACGAGCAGCGCCAGGACGCCGGACCCGAGGAACAGCCAGACGATCTCCGACGCGGTGAACGCCGTCACCACCATCATGACGAGGAAGATGCCCCAGAGGAGCTTGTCCTTCTGGACCGTCATCCTCACGAGCTTCACGGCGCTCCGCGCGATGATGGCGATGACCGCGGCGCCGATCCCGTAGAAGGCTCCCTGCATCCAGGCGAGCCCGCCGAAGCGGACGTAGAGGAACGAAAGCGCGAGCACCATCAACCAGGACGGGAAGACGAAGCAGAACGCGACCAGCGTCGCGCCGAGGACGCGCGCCCGGATCCACCCGAGGTACATCGCGAGCTGCGCCGCGAGCGGCCCGGGCATGAGCTGGGCGAGCGCAAGGCCCTCGAGGTAGTCCTCCTTCGAGATCCAGCGCCGCTCCTCGACGAGGTCCTTCTGCATGTAGCCGGCGAGCGCGATGGGGCCGCCGAAGCCGAACGTGCCGAGTCGCAGGAAGTAGAGGAGGAACTGGCGCATCGTGCAGGAAACGACGGGCGTCTCCGCCACGTCTGCCGCCGGCGACGGCCTCGGCTCGTGCGTGCCCGCGAACGCGGGGACCATCTCGCGCAGCTTCTCTTCCTGCATGACGTCCTTCTTCGTCAGCTCAGCGGCTTCACGGTCAGCGCGGCGAAGTAGGTGACCGAGTCCGCCTTGGTCCAGAGGCCCACCTTCCCGGCGTCGCGGAACGTGTCGTCCTTGGCGTCGATGATCGGCTTCCCTTCCCAGAAGACCTGCAGCCGATCGCCGCGCGCCTCGACGGCGAGGGTGTGCCACGCGTTCGCCGTGACCTTGCCCCTCCAGCCCTTGATCTCGCGCCGGCGCCCCTTCACCACGTGGTAGAGGTTCACGTTGTCCTCGAGCGCGTTCGCGCGCGCCACGTAGTAGTTGTCCGGGTCCTTGAACCGGAAGACGAGGCCGCACGCCTCGTCGACCTTGCCGCTCACCGCCTTGCAGCGGACCTCGAGGCGCAGGTCCCTGACCTCGGGCGCGTTCGCGAACGCGACGGGGAATCGGTAGTCGGTACCGTCCGCGTCGGTCTGCGCGAGGACGTGACCACCCGACGGAGCGGTCGGGTCCGCGAGGACGATCCACTTGCCCTCGCGCCCCTGCCCGGTCCGCCCGAAGCCGAACCCTGCCGGCGGCGAGTTCACCGCGTCGCCCTGGAAGTCCCACGTCCTGCCGCCGTCGCCCTGGGCGTACGCGACGCCGACCGCGGCCACCATCGCCGCCCCAAGCAAGATCCAGCCAGCCATCCGCATACCCTCTCTCCCGTGGACTCCCGACTCACGGCCCGGGTCCGGTCAGTGCTTCGTCGCCGCGTGAACCGAGTACAGGTCGTCGAACAGCGCGGCGCCGCGCGCGAGGCGCGCCTCGTCGTCCGGGTGCGCGGCGGCGATCCCGGCCACGAGCTGGCCGATGCCGGGCGCCTCCTCGCGGCCGTACTTCGCGTCCTTCACGTCGATGTCGTGGACGATCTCGGCGATCGCGCGGAGGGCGGGGTCGCCGAGGCCGAACCGCTGCACGAGCACCTCGAACGTGCAGAGGTCGCCCTCGTGCGTGAACTCCGCCTCGAACATGTCGAAGCGCAGCTCGCCCTTCTCCGGCCGGTAGCCCTTCGTCGGCACGAACCTGAAGCGCGCCTCCGGGTCGATGAACTTCCGGATGAGCCAGGCGCTCGCCATCCGGTCCACCTTGATCCCGGTACGCGTCACCCACGTGCGCCCCCGGTGCTGCGCGACGTCCAGCGACGCCCTCGCCGGCTCGGTTCCCTCGACGGTCCTCATGCGTGCCTCCATCGTGGAAAGGAGCCCCTCGACGATCTCGCGCCCGGGTGCTCCGAAGAAGTCGATCTCGGCGAGCTCGGTCGTGCGCTGCCGGAGCCGCGCGACCTGCGCCGCCAGCTCCGCGCGGCGATTCGGGGGGACCGGACCGCGCTTCGGGAACGCTGCGGTGATGCCGCGCGCCTGCTCCGCAAGCTCGCGGTAGTTCGCTTCGCGCGCGGCCTGGAAGAGCCCGGTCAGCTGCTCGTCGGAGAGCCCTTCGATGAACCGGGCCTCGATGATCGACGCGTCTCCGCCGCCCTTCACGACCTCCCGGAGGACCCACTGGAAGTCCTCCTGGGTCTCGTCGTTTCGGGGCAGCGCGTAGACGGAGTTCTTGATCGCCGACGGCCCCGATGCGCGCGAGCTGACGGCCGACCTTGACCCGCAGGTAGGCCGGCGACGGGGGGATCTGATGGATGAGCAGGATCCAGCGCGCGTCGGCGCTTCCCGGGCTCGAGTCGCTCTGTGGCCGAGGGTCTTCGCGTCGACGCTTGGCCTCTCGCCCCGTGGGGCCCGGCCCCCGCCGCGCGCGATACTTCACCTCAGGGGGACGGTCTTCCAAGCGTCACCTCCGAGAGGGTTCGGGGGGCGTGTCGAGTTCCGGAGGGCGGGCGACGATCTGCCTTGCCGTATCGAGCTCGCTCTCCTCGGCGAAGGCTGCGGCCGTCAACGCGGTCTCGAGCTTGTCGCGCAGCCTCTTCAGGAATGGCCTGGTCATGACCGGCCTCCGGTGGACGTACGGTTCCGCAGTGGGGGGGGTTCATCTGTAGCTTCTTAGTAACAACTGAATCATGAGACGTCAACCGCAACTCGCGGCCCATCACGGACCTCGCGCTCTTCGTCGCGAGCTCCAGAGAGCGGCGATGACGTGGCGAGCACCGAAGCGGCTCACGCCGGTCGCGCCGACCGAAGCGCCGCCTCGATGAACGATCGCGGGGGCACGCCCGCGAGCCCGTAGAGGCGTCAGCCGAGGCCGAAGGTCGTCGGAGCATGCGGCTCGATGTCGATCCCGTTCACCCGGACCGTCGGCGAGCCAGGGAACGCGGTTCGCGCCGCTTCCTCGATCGTCGCGACCACGATCTTCTCGACGACCGCTCCCGGAGCGAGCTCGCGAGCCACCTCGGCCACCAGCACGGAGGTGCGCTGCCCGTGGCCGCACCCCGGGCTCATGAGGATCTGGATCTTCACGACGGCGACGAAGAGCCTAGCACCTTCGCGAGCTGGCTTCGGTTCCGCGCGCTGGCGTTCGCGACGTTCGGAGGTCGGCGGCAAACCGGACCAGCGTGGGATCCACCTCGGGGCTGCACACGCCCGTGGAGCAGCACCCAGGCGGATCGAAGACCTGGACCATGGACATGGGAGGATTCTCTCCTGGCTCAACGGCCGAAGACGATGGTGAGGCGGCGTCGCAGCTCGTCGCGCACGTTCCGGAATGCCTGGAGCTGCTCCTCTTCGCTCCCTCCGGCGCCCGCGGGATCCGGCAGGCCCCAGTGGACGCGGTGCGCCTTCCCCAGGAACACCGGGCAGACCTCCTCGGCGCAGAGCGTGATCACCGCGTCGACTCCGGTCGGCGAGATGGTGTCGACGCTCTTCGACGTGTGCGAGCGGATGTCGATCCCGATCTCGCCGAGCGCCCGGATGGCGAGGGGGTTCACCCGCGATGGCTGCGAGCCCGCCGACGAAACCGTCACACCGGCCGGCGCGAGCGACCGCGCGATGCCCTCCGCCATCTGGCTCCGCGCCGAGTTGGCGACGCAGAGAAACAGCACGTGGCGCGGCGCGAGCTTCCGCAGCTCCTCCGCCTCGGCCTGCCAGGCCGCGATGCTCACCGGCTCGCCTTCGTCTGCGACGTAGGGAAGCTGCCCGCGCAGTTCTTCACGCCTGCGAGCTCCGCCTTCTCGCCCGGGAAGAATCGGTCGCGCAGCCTGAGGGAGACCGTGACGAGGCCGATCAGGACCGGCACCTCGACGAGCGGGCCGATCACCGCGGCGAACGCCGCGCCGTGGGCCATCCCGAACGTCGCCACCGCCACCGCGATGGCGAGCTCGAAGTTGTTCGACGCGGCCGTGAAAGAGAGCGTGGCCGTCTGCCCGTACGTCGCCCCGACCTTCCGGCTCATGAAGAACGACACGAAGAACATCACGACGAAGTAGATGAGGAGCGGGATCGCGATCCGGACCACGTCGAGCGGCACCTGCACGATCGTCTCTCCCTTGAGGGAGAACATCACGACGATGGTGAAGAGGAGCGCGATGAGCGTGATCGGCGAGATGCGCGGGATGAACACCTTCCGGTACCACTCCTCGCCCTTGAGCGCCCGGAGCCCGAAACGGCTCGCCACGCCGGCGATGAACGGGATCCCCAGGTAGATGAAGACGCTCTGCGCGATCTGCCCGATGGTGATGTGGACCTCGGCGCCCTCGAGCCCGAGCCAGCGCGGCAGGACCGTGATGAAGACCCAGGCGTAGACCGAGAAGAACAGCACCTGGAAGATGGAGTTGAACGCCACGAGCCCGGCGCAGTACTCCGTGTCGCCCTTCGCGAGATCGTTCCACACGATCACCATCGCGATGCAGCGGGCGAGGCCGATGAGGATGAGGCCGACCATGTACTCGGGCTTGTCGCGGAGGAAGATGACCGCGAGGCCGAACATGAGGATCGGGCCGACGATCCAGTTCTGCACGAGGGAGAGCGCGAGCACCCTCACGTTGCGGAACACGCGGGGCAGCTCCTCGTAGCGGACCTTCGCGAGGGGCGGGTACATCATCAGGATGAGCCCGACCGCGATCGGGATCGAGGTCGTCCCGACCGACATCCGGTCGAGCATGGGGACGACGCCCGGGACGAGGAACCCAAGGGCGACGCCCGCGCCCATGGCCAGGAAGATCCAGAGCGTCAGGTACCGGTCGAGGAAGGAGAGACGTCGGGCGACGCCTTCGCGCGCCGGGGCGACGAGGGTGGCTTCGGTCATGTGCTAGAGGCTCCCGACGAGGGACTTGAGGCGGCGGAGAGTGCGGGGCTCGATGCAGTAGCCGATGCGGGGGCCGTCGATCTCTCCGCGGATGAGGCCCGCGTCCTTCAGGACCTTGAGGTGCTGCGAGACCGTCGACTGGGCGAGCGGCAGCTCGTCCACGATGTCGCCGCAGATGCACGTCTCGCGGCGGGCGAGGAGCCGCAGGATCTGGACGCGTGCGGGGTGTCCCACCGCCTTCGTGAGGAGCGCCAGCTCCTCGTCGGCGGCCGGACCTTCGACCGGGCGCAGGTCCGGCTGCTCGGGCGCGTCAGCGGCGGGGGCGCAGGTGGCCACCCTCTTGAGTGGAGCGGGCATGCATCGGTTATCTACGATAACTTTGCGGTCGCCGCAAGCCAGGCCGCGGAACGCGATGGAGCGTCATCGGCTATCAGCGAAGCAGTCCGGCCGCCGCACCCCTTCGCTCCGTCCGGAACCGGACCCGGCGCCGATCACGGGAGCTCGCCGTGATGAGCCCCTATGCCCGAGCGGGCCGGGCGACCCGCACGCCGGCGATGCGCGTCGCACGCGGCCCCTCGCAGCAGACCGGTTCGTCGCTCCCGTTCGCCCGATCGGAGGTGGCACGGACCGCGTCCACGCAGTCGAGGAAGCCCAGCACGCAGGGGACGCGCAACCGGTAGAACACCTGGAGGCCCTGGCGCCGGTCGGCGACGAGCCCCGCGTCGCGCATCAGCGACAGATGCTTCGACACGGTCGAGAGGTCGGAGCCGACGATTCGCTGCAGGTCGCAGACGCAGCGCTCGCCGTCGGTCAGCGTCTCCAGGATGAGGAGCCGGCTCGGGTGGGCCATCGCCTTCAGCACCCGCGTCCTCTCCAGACGCACCTTGCTCGATCGTGCTCCCATGGTTGGCAATATCGCCAAGCAGCTCGGGAGCGTCAAGGGCGCTTCGCCGGGGCACTACTTGGCCGATTGACCAAGCAGCCGGCCGCGTGGCATGTTGGCGGACGGGACGTGCGGCGCGAACGCCGCGCCAGGAGGAGTCAGGATGATGCGCGCGAGGGTGGCGGCGGCTGCGGTGATCGCGGCCTCGGCGGTCGGGCTGGTCGCCTGTGGCGAGAAGACCTCGGCCGACCCGGGGGCGCGGAGCGCCGCCGCGCAGGTCGCGCCCGCCACGGCGGCGCGGTCCGTCCCCCGCCTCGTGGACCTGGGCGCGGGCAAGTGCATCCCGTGCAAGGCGATGGCGCCCATCCTCGAGCAGCTTCGCGCCGACTACACCGGCCGGCTCGAGGTGACCTTCATCGACGTCTGGCAGAAGCCCGACGAGGCGCGGACGTACGGGATCGGCATGATCCCCACGCAGATCTTCTACGCCGCCGACGGCCGCGAGCTTGCGCGTCACCAGGGATTCATCGGGCGCGAGGAGATCCTCGCGAAGTGGAAGGCGCTCGGCGTGGAGCTGTAGCGATGGCCGAGCTCCTCACCGCCTTCGGGGGCGCCTTCACCGCCACGGCCGCCCTCGCGGTGCCGGCGGCGTTCGCGTGGGGCGTCCTCTCGGTGGCGCTGAGCCCCTGTCACCTGTCGAGCGTCCCGCTCGTCGTCGCGTACATGAGCGGCGGAGCGGAGCTCCCCACCGGCCGTCGCGCCCTCGCGCTCTCGTCCGCGTTCGCAGCCGGGATCCTGGCCAGCATCGCGCTCGTCGGCGCACTCACGGCCGCCGCTGGTCGGATGCTGGGCGACGTGGGCCGGGCTGGAAACTGGATCCTCGCCGGGGTGTTCTTCGCGGTGGGCCTCAACCTGCTCGGCCTCCTGCCGCTGCCCTCCTTCGGCTCCGCGCCTGCGTCCGTCCGCCGCCGCGGCGCAACCGGGGCCCTCCTCCTCGGCCTCGTGTTCGGCATCGCGCTCGGCCCGTGCACGTTCGCCTTCATGGCGCCGCTGCTCGGCATCGCCTTCCGCGCGAGCGGCGCCGGTGCCGCCGCGTACGGGGTGCTGCTCGTCGCGCTCTACGGCCTGGGCCACGCGATCGCCATCGCGCTCGCGGGCAGCTCGCTCCAGTCGGTGAGCCGCTGGCTCTCCTGGAAGGCCGGCGCGCGCGCAGTCTCCGCCGTGAAGGCAGTGGCCGGCGTCGCGGTGATCCTGGGCGGCGGCTGGTTCGTCTGGACCGCGTGGTGAAAGAGGACGTTCGATGACGATGCCCGTGCTCGAGAACCCCGGTGCTGCGCCGGCCTGCTGCGCGCCCGCCGCGCCGGGCACATCCCCGGAGCGTCGATCGGTGGGACGGACGCTCGGGCTCCTCGTCGCGGGGCTGGCAGCATGGGCTGCCGCTTACGCCATCGTGCATCCGCTCTCCGAGCTCCTGGCCTTCCGCGTGCTGGGACTCGCCCCCGCCTCTCACCTCGGCCAGAGCGTCGCGTTCTTCCTGTACGACGCGCCGAAGGTCCTCCTTCTCCTCGTCCTGATCGTCTTCGCCGTGGGGATCGTCCAGTCCTTCTTCACGGCCGAGCGTACGCGGGCCCTCCTCGCCGGCAAGCGCGAGTCCGTCGGGAACGTGCTCGCGGCGCTGCTCGGAGTCGTGACGCCGTTCTGCTCCTGCTCCGCCGTCCCCCTCTTCCTCGGCTTCGTCGAGGTCGGCGTTCCCCTCGGCGTGACGCTCTCGTTCCTGATCTCCGCGCCGATGGTCAACGAGGTCGCGCTGGTGCTCCTCTTCGGGCTGTTCGGCTGGAAGGTCGCCGCGCTCTACCTCGTCACGGGCCTCACGATCGCGATCGCGTCGGGGTTCGATCCTCGGGCGCATCGAAGCTCGAGCGCTTCGTGGAGCCGTGGGTCTACGAGTCGATGAAGGCGAGCGCGGCGTACCAGGGCGAGCGCCTCGGCTTCACGGGCCGCGTCGAGAAGGGCCTCGAGGCGGTCCGCGACGTGGTCGGCAAGGTCTGGCCGTGGGTGCTCGCCGGCATCGCCGTCGGCGCCGGGATCCACGGCTACGTTCCGGAGGGCCTGCTCGCCGGGTTCATGGGCAAGTCGCGCGTGGTGGTCCGTTCCCGCCGCGGTCGCGATCGGCGTGCCGATGTACTCGAACGCGGCGGGGATCATCCCGATGGTCGAGGCGCTGCTCGGGAAGGGCGCCGCCCTCGGGACGCGTGCTCGCCTTCATGATGGCGGTGATCGGCCTCTCGCTCCCGGAGATCGTGATCCTCCGGAAGGTGCTCCGGCCCCGGCTCATCGCCACGTTCGTCGGGATCGTCGCGAGCGGCATCCTGCTGGTCGGTTGGCTGTTCAACGCCGTGCTGTGAGGAGAGTGGGCCAGATGAAGATCCAGGTGCTGGGTACGGGCTGCGCGAAGTGCAAGCAGCTCACCGCGAACGCCGAGAAGGCGGTCGCGGAGCTCGGGGTGCAGGCGACCGTCGAGAAGGTCGAGGACCTCCGCGAGATCATGAAGTTCGGGGTGATGACGACGCCCGCGCTGGTCATCGACGGCAAGGTGAAATCTGCCGGCAAGCTGCTGTCCCCGCAGGACGTGAAGCAGCTGCTGCGCACCTGAGCGCACCAGGATCGCGACCCCGACGCACGTCACTTCTTGGCCACGGAGAGGTGCTTCGCACGGCGTAATCTGATCCGGGGGTTCCGATGTCAGGACCCAGCGAGCGCTCGGACGTCGCGGTCCTCGGCGGTGGGCCGGCAGGAGACGTCGCAGCGCTCCGAGCGGCGCACCGTGGTGCCCGGGTCGTGCTCGCGGAGAAGGAGCGGGTCGGAGGGACCTGCCTCGACGTCGGCGGCATCCCGACGAAGTCGACGACGCGCGCGGTCCACGCGCAGTCTCGATGAGGAGCTCGCATGCCCGAGTACCTCCAGATCACCGCCGACAAGTTCACGTTCCGGGTGGCGACCGATCGCGTCTACAGCCCCGAGGGCATGTGGTTCCTGCCGGAGAAGGATGGCCGCGTTCGCGTGGGCTTCACCGACTTCATGCAGCAGCACAACGGAGACGTGGCGTTCCTGTCCGTGAAAGCGCCCGGCACCAGGCTCGAAGTTGGCGACGAGCTGGCAGAGCTGGAGACGGTGAAGGTGACCCAGGCCGTCCCGACCCCCGTCGCAGGCACCATCGTCGAGGTGAACGGGTCGCTCGAGCTGACGCCCGAGGTCGTCAACAAGGATCCTTACGGCGAAGGCTGGCTGGCGGTGATCGAGCCGGCGAGCTGGGAACGGGACCGCGCGAAGCTGCTCGACGCCCGCGCGTACCTGTCCGTCATGCAGTCGCAGGTCGAGCAGGAGCTCGGGAATCCATGACCGGCGAGAGGTCCGAGGTGGTGGTCATCCCGTGCAGCGGGATCGGGAAGGCGTACGGCGCCGTCGCCAGGGAGGCCGCCTACGAGCTGTGCGAGGAGCTGAGGCCCGAGCGAACGAGGCTCGTCGCGCTCGCGAAGCTCGTCCTCGGGGAGGAGCAGGCGCGCGAGCGCGTCCGCGCCTGCCCGGCAGTGACCATCGACGGCTGCAAGCTCATGTGCGCGTCGAAGCTGGTCGCCCTCAGCGGCGGAACCGTGGCGTGCGAGGTGGACGTCCTCGACGTCTACCGGCGCCACAAGGACCTGAAGCCGGACGGCATCGCCGAGCTGAACGAGACGGGCCGGAAGCTCGCCCGTGTCCTCGCGGAGGAGGTCGCCGAAGCCATCGACCGGCTCCCGAGCGAGGAGCCGAGCGGAGGTCGCCATGCTTAACGTGATACAGCCCAAGGCCGGCATCGTGTCCTGCTCCGGCGAGGAGCTCGCGGAGGGGACGGTCGCGCGGCTCGCCACGCTGAAGGTGCTGCACGAGCTGCGCCCCGGGCTCGACCGTAACGATCTGTCTTCCCCTGTTCCTCGCGGGCGGGGAAGGGGACCGCGAGTTCGCCCGATTCCATCCGACGATTACGGTCGACGGCTGCGACCTCCGCTGCGCGGCCCGCGGGACGGAGATGTACTCGGGGAAGCCGGCGGCCAGCATCGTCGTGAACGAGCTCGTCGACGCCGCGGGCCTTCCGCGACCCGAGGGCCGACGTTGCTTGAACGCCGCGGGCAAGGCGGCGGTCGACCTCGTCGCAGAGCGCGTCGCGCAGCTCGTGGACGAGCTCGCGCGTGGGCAGCGCTCGAGGCCGAGCGCGCCGGCGACGGCCGCGAGCGCGCGCGTGGACCCGCTCTCTGGCCCGGATCGCTCCGGGCGGGGTCCGGCGCGATGAGCCGCACGGCGACGTACCACGCGGACGTCCGCTGGGAAGGAGGGCACTGGGGCCACGTCACGATGGGCAATGGCGCGGGGATGAAGTTCTCTGCGCCGCCCGACGCTCAAGGGCACGCCGGGGTCCTCACGCCCGAGGACGCGTTCGTGGCCGCCGCGAACACCTGCGTGATGCTGATGTTCATCTGGTCGGCCGAGCGGTTCAAGCTGAAGCTCGTCTCGTACGAGTGCCGCACGGAGGGGACGAAGGTGATCGAGCTGGATCGGACGGAGATCTTCACACGCCTGCGCTTCCGGCCCGTCATCCGAGTGGATCCGGGGAACGAGCCGAAGGAGACCGTCGAGGCGAGGGTGCGGCGTGCCCTCGCTGCTGCCCAGAAGTACAGCCTGGTCGCGAACTCGGTGAAGTCCGAGATCGTGATCGAGCCCGAGATCGTGGTCGAGAGGCGGGTAGACTCGGCCTGACTCGCGGGTGGACGGCTCCCCGTACGCGCCGGAGGTCCGCTTCCAGCTCGTCGATCACCTGCGCCGCGCAAACGGGAATAACGAAGGCCGCGACGCGTCGGGGATCCCGAGCAACGTCGCGGCCTTCAGATGGTCGGGGCGACTGGATTTGAACCAGCGACCACTTGCACCCCAAGCAAGTGCGCTACCAGGCTGCGCTACGCCCCGGAGACTGCGGGGAGGGGATAGGTAGCACCGGCGCGCGGGCCGGTCAACGGCGGGCGCGCGCGGCCCGAGGGCCCCCTCACCCTGGCCCTGCCCCCGCTTCGCGGGGGACAGGGGGGTGACCGAGCGGGGGAGCGCTACTTCACGAGCGCCGACACCTTCTTGAACTCGGGCGTCCCGGCGACGTGGAGCAGGTCGAAGATGACCGTCTCCGCGTTCGTCACCACGGCGCCCGCCTGCCGGCACAGATCGAGGCCGCTCTCGCGGTGCACCTCGGCCCGGCTCGACACCGCGTCCGCGCAGACGTGCACCTCGTAGCCCATTCCGACGAGGTCGCGCACGGTCTGGAAGACGCAGACGTGCGCCTCCATCCCGCACACGATGACCTGGCGGCGGCCGGTCTTCTCGAGCGCCGCCGCGAACGCGGGATCCGCGCCGCACGAGAAGTGCATCTTCACGAGCGGCGGCTGGGGGAGCACGTCCCGGAGCTCGGGGATCGTCTCGCCGAGCCCCTTCGGATATTGCTCGGTCGCGAACACCGGCATCCCGAGCTCCTTCGCGGCGCCGACGAGCGCGCGCCCGTACTTCACGACGCGCGCGAGCGCCTCCTGCGGCATCGCGGGGGTGAGCCGGGACTGGACGTCCACGACGAGGACGACGGCCCTGGTGCGGTCGAGCTTCAGCTTGGAAGTCGCGTTCATGGTGTCCTCCAGGCGAGAGGGGAGGGGCTCCGCGCGTCTCAAATGGCGTACCCCGCGGCTCCGCTGGCCGCGGCGGCCTCGGGATCGATCTTCACGTCCACGCAGTACACGGTCCCGGAGGCGAACGCACGCTCGAGCGCGGGCACGAGGTCCTTCGGATCCTCGACGTGCTCGCCCTTGCCGCCGAGCGCCTCGACCACCCGGTCGTAGCGCGTCGGCGCGAGCCGGGTCGCGACGGCGTGGTCATCTCCGTAGAGGCCTCGTTGCGGGATCAGGATCTGCCCCCACGCCGCGTCGTTCCCCACGACGACCACCATGGGGAGCTTGAACCGGACCGCGGTCTCGTAGTCCATCCCGTTCAGGCCGAAGGAGCCGTCGCCCTGCACGACGCACACGGGCCGCTCCGGCGCGAGCAGCTTCGCGGCGATCGCGAACGGGGCGCCGACGCCGAGCGTCCCGAGCGGCCCGGGGTCGAGCCACCGGCCGGGCTCCCGCACCCGGAGCGTCTTCGCGGCCACGGCGACGACGTTCCCGCCGTCGCCGACGAACGTCACGTCGCCGGCGCGCGACGCCACCGTGTCGATGGCCTTCGCGAGCCGGAAGTGGTGGATCGGCGTCTGGTCGCTCTCCTCGAAGACGCGCTGCTTCGCGGCGCGCTCGGCCTCCTTGTCGCGGAGGAACGTCCGCCACCCCGCCGCCGCCGGGGAGAGCCGCGCGGAGGAGGCGAGCACGGCGAGGACGCTCCGCGCGTCCGCCACGATGCCCACGTCGATCGGCCGGTTCCGCCCGATCTCGGCGGCGTCCACGTCCACCTGGATCACCTTCGCGCCCGGGGCGAAGGTGGGCTCCGTCCCGTAGCCCATCCGGAAGTCGAGCGGCGTCCCCACGACGAGCACGACGTCCGCCTGCGCGAGCGCCTCCTTGCGGGTCAGGTGGAACGCCGACGGGTGATCCGGCGGCAGGCAGCCGCGCCCATCCCGTTCAGGAACACCGGGATCCCGGTTCGCGTCGCGAGCACCTCGAGCTCGGCCACCGCGTCGTCCCACCAGATGGAAGAGCCGCCGACGAGCACCGGCCGCTCGGCGCCGGCGAGGAGCGCGAGCGCCGCGTCGAGCTTCTCGGGATCGCCGGGGAGCCTCGCGTCGGTGCGGTAGAGCGACTGCGCCTCCGCGAGCGCCTCGTCCGCGCCGTTCGAGAGGACGTCCCAGGGGATCTCGAGGAACACCGGCCCGGGCCGGCCCGCACGCGCGACGCGGAACGCCTTGGCGAGGAAGCTCGGGACGAGCTCGGGCGAGGGCACGCGGTCCGCCCATTTGGTGATCGACTGGAAGAGCGGGACCTGCGGCATCTCCTGGAGCGAGCCGCGCCCCTGGTTGAAGGTCGGCGCGGCGCCGCCGAGGAGCACGAGCGGCGACGCCGCCGCCCAGGCGTTCGCGACGCCGGTCACGGCGTCGGTGACGCCCGGACCGGCGGTGACGATCGCGACCCCCGCGCTGCGCGTGAGCCGCGCCCATGCGTCGGCCGCGTGTGCCGCGGCCTGCTCGTGGCGGGTGTCCACGATCCGGACGCCCTCGTCCACGCAGCCCGCGTAGATCGGCGCGACGTGCAGGCCGCAGAGCGTGAAGACGGTCGACACGCCCTCCCTCCTCAGCATGCGAGCGACGAGGCGGCCGCCGGTCAGGGTCTCCATGGGACCCATCTATAACGACGACGCCCCGCGCGCCTCTCGGGCACGCGGGGCGTCGGGACGCCGGAGGCGCCGGGCCGCTACTTGCGGAACCGCGACAGCTCGGCGGTCAGATCGGCGAGCGCCGGGAACTGCTTGTCGGCGTGAATCTTCGTGAGCTTCGCGTAGTTCTGCTCCTCGGTCTCGGGCCGGTTCGGATCCGGCACGCAGCAGTCCACCGGGCACACCGCGGCGCACGCCTCCTCGCCGTGGAAGCCGACGCACTCGGTGCAGAGGTCGGGGTTGATGAGGTAGATGTCGTCACCCTGCGTGATGGCGCTGTTCGGGCACTCGGGCTCGCAGGCCCCGCAGTTGATGCACTCCTCGGTGATGAAGGTCGCCATTCGCTCTCCTCTCGTCGGCCAGGACGGGGCGTAGCATACAACGTCGAACGCCCCGGCCGTAGACACGGGCGGGGCGTTCGGACAACAGGCTGGATGCGGCGGGTGTTCTGCGTCGCGCTACGCCGCGACGCAGCAGTCCACCGGGCACACGGCGGCGCAGGCGGGCGAGTCGTGCTGGCCCTTGCACTCCGTGCACTTGGCGGCGTCGATCACGTAGAGCTCGTCGCTCTGGCTGATCGAGCTGTTCGGGCACTCGGGCTCGCAGGCGCCGCAGTTGATGCACTCCTCGGTAATCTTCAGGGCCATCGCTCTCTCTTCCTCTCTTCTGTCGCCTCGCGGCGGTGACGGTATCGGAGCCGCTGTTTGCCACGGCGGCCCCCGACAAGTCAACAGCCGGCGGGTGACTTTCCTTCGCAAATCCCGACTGTTCCGGTCGAGATGGGCCAGCCGCCCGGGAATCGGGCGCGATTTTTTCAGGACCGATCCGGTCGTCGTTCCCGAACCTCGGCGGCCACGTGCCGGCGATCCTCCTCGATCTCCGCGGAGATGCGCGAGAGCACCGACAGTGCGGCGCCGGCGAGGCCCGCGCCGGCGACGGCGAGGATGCCCAGGAGACGGTCGCGCCGCGCGGCGGCGAGGTCGAGCGCGAGGGCCCGCCGGCGGTCGAACGCCATCCGCTGCCGCTCGGCCCAGTCCCCCTGGAGCGTCTCGACGAACGAGGCCCCGGCCGACCGGCCCTCGGTCGCGAGCGCCGCGAGGTCGCGCTGCAGCGCGTTCACCCGGAACGTCGCGTGGAGCGCGAGCGCGAGGCCCGCGGCCGCGACCGGGATGCAGACCATGAGGATCTTCGCGCGGGTCATGTCGTCGGCTTGACGGGCCAGCGAGCGCGAAGGATACCGCGGATCATGGCGAAGCCGTACGACCCGAAGGACTTCTACTACCGGAAGGCGAAGAAGGAGGGCTTCCGCGCCCGGTCCGCCTTCAAGATCGACGAGATCCTGAAGCGCCACCGGCTGCTGCGGCCCGGCGACGCCGTGCTCGACCTCGGCGCGGCGCCGGGCGGGTTCCTCCAGATCCTCGCCGACGCGGTGGGTGAGAATGGGGTCGCGGTCGGCGTCGACCTCGAGCCCATCCGGAACCTCGGCAAGCGCCAGGTCCGGACCGGGCTGGTGGACCTCCTCGCGCCCGACGCGCTCGAGAAGATCCGGGCGCTCCACCCGGGCCGGTTCCGGCTCGTCGCGAGCGACATGGCGCCGAAGACGATCGGCGTGAAGATCACCGACGAGGCGCGCTCGCTCGAGCTCGTCCGGATGGCGCTCCGGATCGCCGAGGCGACGCTCGAGGGCGGCGGCGCGTTCGTGGCGAAGGTCTTCATGGGGGGCGACTTCCCCCCGCTCAAGAAGGAGCTGCAGGCCCGCTTCGAGTCGGTGCAGGTCGTCCGGCCGCAGGCCACGCGGGAGTCGAGCTACGAGGTGTACGTGCTCGGGAAGGGCTACCGCGGCGCCGGGATCCGCTAATATTCGCGCCCCATGCGCACGCTGCTCGACGAGCTGAAGCCCCGCGGCCTCATCCACGACCAGACGCCCGGCCTCGAGGCGCGCCTCGCCGAGGGGCCGCTCACCGGCTACGTCGGCTTCGACCCGACGGCCGACTCGCTCCACGTCGGCCACCTGCTCGCGGTGATGTCGCTCGCCTGGCTGCAGCGCTGCGGCGGGACGCCGATCATGGTCGTCGGCGGCGGCACGGGCATGGTGGGCGATCCGAGCGGGAAGCGGACCGAGCGCCCGGTGCTCTCGGTCGAGGAGATCGACCGGAACGTCGCCGCCATCCGCAGGCAGCTCGAGCGCTTCGTGTCCTTCGAGGGCGCGAACGGCGCGCGCGTGCGGAACAACGCCGACTGGCTCCGCCCCATGGGCCTCATGGAGTTCCTGCGCGACGTCGGCAAGCACTTCACCGTGAACTACATGCTCGCGAAGGACTCGGTGAAGGGCCGGATGGAGACCGGCATCTCCTACACCGAGTTCACGTACATGCTCATCCAGGCGTTCGACTTCTGGCACCTCTGGAAGAGCGAGCGGTGCGAGCTGCAGATGGGCGGCTCGGACCAGTGGGGCAACATCACCGCCGGCGCCGAGCTCGTCTCGCGGAAGGAGGGCGCGAGCGCGCACGGCCTCACCTTCCCGCTCCTCACGACCGCCTCCGGGCAGAAGTTCGGGAAGACCGAGGGCGGCGCGGTGTGGCTCGACCCGGCGCGGACCTCCCCCTACCAGTTCTTCCAGTTCTGGGTGAACACGGACGACCGCGACGTCGAGCGGCTCCTCAAGTTCTTCACGTTCTTCACGCTCGAGGAGATCGCCGCGCTCATGGCCGAGCAGGCGCGCGATCCGGGGAAGCGCGCGGCGCAGCGCCGGCTCGCGGAGGAGATGACGGCGCGCGTGCACGGCAAGGAGGTCGCCGCGAGCGTCATCGAGGCGACGCGCGTCCTCTTCGGCGGGACGGAGATCCGCTCGGTCGCGGCGGGTGTGCTCGGCGTGCTCGCGGGCGAGATCCCGTCGGTCCGGCTCGCACGCGCGGAGCTCGAGGGCCTCGCCGCGCCGGACGCGCTCGTGAAGGTCGGGCTCGCGACGTCGAAGAGCGACGCGCGGCGCGGCATCGCCGGGAAGGGGTTCCTCGTGAACGGCGAGGCCATCGCGGCGCCGGAACGGACGCTCGGCGCGGCGGACCTCTTGCACGGAAAGTACGTGATGCTGCAGAAGGGGAAGCGGAACCACGCGATGATCGTGGTGGAGTGAGGAGGCCCCACACCCCGGCCCTCTCCCCGGCTCCGCGGTGGGAAGGGGGCTCGACCGCTAGGTCTCGTCGAGGTGCTCCTGCACCCGCGCGATGGATCGCGCGAGCCCGGTCGCCTCGTCCACGTCCACGAGCGCGCCCTGGAGCCACACGTCCCGCTTCGCGGGCTCGAAGGAGTTCGGCCGCCCGGAGACGAAGCGCTCGAGGACGAGCTCCTTCCTGACGCCGATGACGGAGTCCCACGGGCCGCACATCCCGACGTCGGTCGCGAACGCGGTGCCGCCGGGGAGCACGCGGGCGTCTGCCGTCTGGACGTGCGTGTGCGTGCCGAGGACGGCGGAGACCTTTCCGTCCAGGAACCAGCCCATCGCGTTCTTCTCGCTCGTCGCCTCGCAGTGCATGTCGACGAGGATCGCCTTCGCGCCCTCGGCGCGGAGCGCCTCGATGCCCTCGAGCGCGGCGCGGAACGGGTCGTCGAGCGCCTTCATGAAGACGCGCCCCTCGAGGTTCAGCACCCCGAGCTTCCGGCCGTCCGGCGTCTCGATCACCGCGCGCCCGCGCCCCGGCGCGCCCGGCGGGTAGTTCGCGGGGCGCAGGAGCCGCGAGCCCGGCCGATCGAGGTAGGGAAGAATCTCGCGCTTCGCCCAGATGTGGTTGCCGCTCGTGAGGAGGTTCACCTCCGCGGCGAGCAGCTCGTCCGCCGTGTCGGGCGTGACGCCGACGCCCGATGCGGAGTTCTCCGCGTTCGCGACGACGAGGTCCACCCTCTCGCGCGCGATGAGGCGGGGCACGAGCCGCTGCACGGCCTGGCGGCCAGGCTTTCCGAACACGTCTCCGAGGAACAGGATCTTCAAGGGAGCGAAGGTATAGCCCGCTCCGCCCGGCCGGTCAGCGCGAATCTCGCCGGAACGACAGGACGCGCGTCTCCGTCACCACCGCGTCCATGGGCGCGTCGTGGGGCTCGCGGGGGAGCGTCGGGACGATCTGGACGTCGAAGGCGAGCCCGACGCGGGGGACGGCGTCGAGCGCGGGCAGCGTCGCGTCGTAGTAGCCGCCGCCGCGGCCGAGCCGCAGCCCGTCCTCGGAGAACGCGACGCCGGGCATCACGATGCACCCGAGCTCGCGCGGGTCCACCGGGGGCGCGCTCGCGGGCGGCTCCGCCGCGCCGAGCGGCCCTCGCACGAGATCGACGGGTGCGCACATGGCGAACGCGAGCTTGCGCTCGCCATGGGCCACGACGCGCGGGAACGCGACCCGGACGCCGCGCGCCATCGCCCGCCGCGCGATCTCCGCGGGATCGACCTCGGTCCCGAGCGCCGCGTAGAGCGCGACGACCTGCGCGTCGCGGAAAGCCCGCACCTCGCCGATCCGCTCCGCGATGGCGCGCGACCGCTCGGCGCGCGCCTCGGGTGCGAGCCGAGCGCGGCGCGCGATCAGCTCCGACCGGAGCGCGCGCTTCGCCTCGTGCTGGCTCGTCTCCACCTTCGGCCTCCGGGAGCTCGGGCTTCGGAGGCGAAGAAAAAGCCCCCCGCGTGAGCCGTGTGTTTCCGCTCGTTTGGACCTGTATCGTTACAGGTGGGGTACCCGGTACACCAGCGACCGTAGGCTTCTCCCTCGTTGCATGGGAGCTTGCTCATGGCCGAGGGCGGGAACTCCGCTTTTTTCAAAGTCGGCCCAAACTATGCGGAAGCCAATCACGAACCCGGCAGGGGGCAGGACGATGACGCGCTGAAAAAGAGCTTAAGCCCGCGTAATCACGCGGAGTTTCGATACCTGGGATCCTAGGCTCCCGGACCTGGGCTGTCAAGCGAGGTGAGCGGCCTTCGAGGGTAGAATCGTCGCATGTTCCTCCCCCGGATGGCTGCCCTGGGGCTCCTCCTCGCCTCGACCGGGGCGCGAGCGGGCGGGCCGATCATTCACGGTGAGTACGATTCGCCCCTCGGAAGGGTCCGGATCGACGGCGACGGGGTGACCTTTCGCGGGATCGTCGTCGCGCCGTCGCGCGCGTGCGCGTTCCGCGCCGGGGACGAGGTGCTCCGGGCGACGCTCCTCGACGACTCGCTCGCGGGCCAGATGCGCGTGTGTCTGTCCGGGAAGGCGTGCGGGGCGCGCGAGGAGTGGGGGAGCGCGGTCCTCCTCGCCGAGGCCGCGGGGCTCTCGGGCGCGGTGCACGTCGCGGCGAAGGGCTGCAAGGGGCCGCTCGGGAAGAAGGGAGGGATCGCGTTCCGCAGGGTGAAGGCCGCGACCGCGACCCGCCCGGCGACGCCCCCGAAGCCCGATCGGGCGAAGGCGAAGAAGCTCGTTCGTGACGGCGCCGCCTGGCTCTCGGAGGGGAACTTCGAGCAGGCGCGCCGGCGTTTCCTCGACGCCATCGACCTCGACGCCTCGATCCCGGAGGCGTACAACGGCGTGGGCGTCACCTACCGGATGCGCGACGACCTCCCCCGCGCGCTCGACTGGTACAAGAAGGCGCTCGCGGTGGATCCGGACTTCGGCGACGCCTACTACAACATGGCGTGCGTGTACGCGCTCCAGGGCGCGAGGGACATGGCGCTCCGCTACCTCCAGATCGCCGCCATGAACGGCTACGCGACCGCGAACGGGATGGACGAGGACCCGGACCTCGAGAGCGTGCGCACCGAGCCGGGCTACCACGCGCTCGTGAGGGCGAGGATGTGAGCGGCGGCCCGGTCCCAGCGTCGCGGCTCGACCGCTACAAGCTCGAGGCCCTCGTGGGGAAGGGCGGGATGGCCGAGGTGTACCGGGCCGTCGTCCGCGAGGGGCCGGAAGCGGGGCAGCCGGTCGCGGTGAAGCGGCTCCTGCCCGCGCTCGCGCGCGACCCCGGGTACGTGGCGCTGTTCGAGCAGGAGGCCGAGGTCACGCGCCGGCTGCGGCACCCGAACATCGTCGAGGTGCTCGACACCGGCGTCGCCGGCGGCACCCCGTTCATCGTGATGGACTACGTGGACGGGCGCAACCTGCGCCAGATCCTGTCGCAGTGCGCCGCCCGGAAGATCCTGCTGCCGGTCGACTTCGCCGGCTACGTGGGGCACGTCGTCGCGCAGGCGCTCGCGCATGCGCACTCCGGCCGCGACGACTCGGGCAAGCCGCTCGGGATCGTCCACTGCGACGTGTCGCCGTCGAACGTGTTCGTCTCGAAGATGGGCGAGATCAAGCTCGGCGACTTCGGCATCGCGCTCACCCCCGGCGCGGCACGCGGGCTGCCCACCGCGTTCGGCAAGGCGAACTACATGTCGCCGGAGCAGATCCTCGGCCGGACGCCGACGCCGCGGACCGACATCTTCGCGCTCGGCGCGATGCTGTTCGAGCTGCTCACGAACGAGCGCGCCTTCCCAGGGAAGGACCTCCGCGAGGTCGGGCAGAAGATCCTCGCGGGCATGATCCGCGTCCCGTCGGAGCTCAGGCCGGAGGTGCCGTTCGCGCTCGACGAGGTCGTGCTCCGCTGCCTGTCGCCGGACGTCGAGAACCGGTACGACTCCGCCGAGACGGTCGCCGCCGATCTCGCGACGCGCTACGACCCGTCGGTCGGGACGCCGCTCGCGATCGCGTCGGTGGTGCGGGGGCTGTTCGGGGTGAAGTAGCGTGTTCCGCTGGGTGTGGGCCGCCCTCGCGCATCGCCGCACGCGCGGCGGAGGCGATCGCGACGATCGACGAGCGGCTTCCGCAGCCGATCGGAGGCGTGTCGCGCGACGTCGACGGCCCGCTCCTCGAGCGCGAGCGCGCTCGCGCAGCTCCCGAGCGCCTCGAGCACGGCCGAGGCCTCGTCGAGCGCCAGGGGGCTCCAGGGCGCGAGCTCGACCGCTCGTCGTGCCGGCGCCAGCGCCTCCCTCGCGCGACGCTGCTCCACCAGGAATCCGGCGAGCGAGGTGAGCGCGGCCGGGCTCTCCGCGTCCGTGGCGACCGCGCGCCGAAACGCCGCTTCACGTCCCGCCACGTCCTCGGAGGGAAGCGCGTGGCCCAGGAGGACCCAGTTCCGCGCGTCCTGCGGGCGTGCCTGCGTCGCGCGCTCCGCGAGCGCGCGTGCGTCGGCGCCTGGCTCGCTCGCGAGCAGCGCAACGGCGGTCGGACAGCCGGCGTCCTCCGCGAGTGCCTCTCTCGCCTCGGCGAGGACGCGCTCCTGCGGAACGCCGCGACCCTGGTTCGGCCACGGCAACGACAGGCGAACGTCGTGCACCTCGGCCGAGGACAGCATCCGCTCCGACGGCGGCGGGATGCTCGCGAGCCCGCGGTGCGGGAAGACGTACGCCTTCGCCGGCCGGCTCGCGTACGCCGAGAGCGCACCCTCGAGGCGCTCCGCACCCTCCGGCGATTCGGGATCCCACTCCGGGAAGACGGCGCGCCAGGCAGCCGCGGGATCCTCTCCGCGGGCGAAGCGCTCCTCGAGCGCGCCGAGCCGGTCCGGATGCTCCGTGATCAGGAAGTGCACGAGGACCCAGGCGAGAGCGTAGCCCCCGGGCCCGAGCGCCTCGCGTTCCGCGAGCACGGCGCGCATGTTGCCGTGGAACTCGGGGATCGTGAGGCTCCGGAGGTACGTGACGTCTCCCATCATCACGTTCCCGCCGTCACCGACGAACCGCACGCTCTCGGCGTACGTGGCGAGCCCCTCGCGGTACCAGGGCGGCTGTCGCGCGCCATCAACGGCGGTGAGCATGTGCGCGAGCTCGTGAGCGATCACGGTCCGCTGCACGTGGCCGAGCTCCGCGGGGAGCAGGATCGTCGGCTCTCCCCAGCTCGAGATCGTGAACAGTCCGTCGGCACCAGGAGGCGAGAAGAGCGCCCACTGCGAGCGCCAGATCGACACCATCACCTGGACCCGCGGACCCGTCTTCGGGGGCGACTCGAGCAGGCCGGTCGCGACCGCGTCCCGAAGCCGCTCGAGCTCGAGCGCGAGGGCGCGAGCCGTCTCCGGGCCGTGATCGGTCCGCAGGACGAAGTGCTCGGTCGTGAGCTCGCGCCAGCGCGCACCGCCGTTCCGCGAACAGACGAACCCGTTCACACATCCGGAGGCGCTGAACGCCAGGACGGCGACGGCGAGAACGGGCGGCCGCACGGCTGCATCGTACGGGCGCCCGGCGGTTCCCGTCCACGCCCCGCTACTTGATGAGCTTCAGGAACGTCAGGGTGTCCCGGATGATGCCCATGACCACCCAGACGAACACCGCGCCGAAGAGGAACACCCCGAACACGAGCAGGTTCAGGTACTCGGCGGGGATCGCGAAGTGCAGCGCGAGCGGCGAGAACAGGTAGCAGACGAAGAAGACGACGATGAGCGCGGTGAGCAGCCCCCACTTCTCGCCCACCTCGCCGCCCAGGATCGCTCGCTTGAGGCGGATCGCCAGCACGGCGTTGACGCCCATCACCAGGATGGCGAGCCCGGCCAGGCCGTACGCGACGTAGATCATGTGTCTCCCCTCACGGTGACAGCTTCGAGACCTCGAGCAGTCCGAGCATCCGCCGGCCGAGCTCCTCGCCCTTCTTCTTGCTGATGAACAGCCGCGTGAGCTTCTCGACGTCGGCCACCGCGCGCTCCAGGTCCTTCGGCGACGAGCCCGCGGTGGCGAGGATCTCGAGCGCCTGCGGGGCGTGAGCACCGAGCTCGGCCGAGACGAGGGCGCGGAGCCGGTCCGTCACCGAAGCCGCCGGCGGCCGCGCCGGCGCGGCCGCCGCGGGGAGCGGGAACTCGGCCGTGATCGCCCGTCCCGGCTCGCCGCCGATCCGCAGCCGCCGCAGCACCTGCGTGAGCGACATCGAGAGCAGCTGCGCGTTCACCTGCACCGTGCAGAGCACGAGCAGCCACGCGCGCCCGAGCGCGCGCACCACCACGTGCCCGTCGCCGAAGCGGAGGTCGAGGATGGCCTGGTCGCCGGTCATCCACTCCTGGAAGTAGGCGTCGGACGAGAGCCTCGCCGCGAGCTCCCCCAGGCCGGCCACGTCGAAGACCGGCGGGAACTCGGCGAGCGCCACCGCGCCGGAGGCGTCGAAGACCATGCTGCCGACCACGCCGGGGACGGCGGCGAGCTGCGACAGCGCGGCCTGCTGGACCGGATTCGGCTCCATGGTCACCTCGCCGCGGGCTTCGCGAGCAGGCCCCGGACCTGCGCCGCGACCGGCTCCACCGGCACGCCCGGCTCGACCGCGACGGCCAGGTAGTTTCCGCTGCCGTGGACGATCAGGAACGACTCGCGGGCGCCCTGCACCGAGGCGAGCACGACGTCGCGCAGCCCGAAGGCCGCCGCGATCGCGCCCGCGTGGTTGATGGCGAGGTACAGCCCCTTCGCGGCGAGCTCCTCGCCCGCGGGGCCCTCCCCGGGCGCGGTCCGGCCGTCGCGCCCGAAGCGCACGACTCGCGTGACGCCGGCGAGCGCCCGGATCCGATCGAGCACGGTCGGCGCGGCGCGCTCGCCCGCGGGCGGGGGCTGCGGTGCGGCGGGCGCCGGCTCGGCCCGGCGCTGCTCGTCCATGATCCGGACGGCGTCGAGCAGCAGGTGGCTGAGCCGCTTCGAGATGGTCCGCTTCAGCGTGGTCGTGTTGGGGATGGGCTCGAACGATCCGCCGGGCCACGCGAGGATCGCGCTCACCGCCTGCTCGCCGACCACCTCCCCGGCCTCCGCGTGGACGATCTCCCCGTCGACGAAGTAGAGGTGACCGACCTTTCCGCCGAAGGTCACGGCGACCAGGCCCGAGAAGCGGTTCATCGACCAGACCTGGAGGAGGTCCACGAGCGGCAGGCTCGCCGTCGAGCCGCTCAGGCCGCCGCTCGCGGGACGCTCGGATGAGTTCGCCACGATGCTCTCTCCTCGATGCCGGGCGTGAAGAGGCCCGGGGGAAACGCCGCTCGGCCTGGCCAGGCGGCCCGACTGCGGCGCGGCCTTCGCCGCGATGCGCGGTCGCCGGGTCCGCCCGCGGCCAAGTCATCACTCCGAAGGGAGATTCGCAAAGAAACGGCCGGTCCGGCACCCCACGACCCCGTGAGACAGATTGTCGCGGGCCAGGGAGCCTGGGCGCGCCGGTCAGTAGCCCATCGCGCACCCGTCCTTGCGGGACTCGCTCGCGCCCGAGAGGGCGCCGGTCTCGGGATCGCGCGCGACGGCCTGGTAGCCGCCGAACGCGAGCGGCGACGCCTCGCGGATGCGGTGGCCGCGGCGCGCCAGATCGCGGCGGACCTCGTCGGGGATACCGGGCTCGAGCGCGAGCACGCCGCCGTCGGTCATCGCGGTGCCGGTCGGCTCCGACGAGTCGGTGTGGTAGTAGCGCGGCGCATCGCCCGCCTCCTGCAGGTTCATGCCGAAGTCGAGGAGGTTCACGATCACCTGCGCGTGCCCCTGGGGCTGCATGTCGCCGCCCATCACGCCGAAGGCGATCCACGGCTTCCCGTCCTTCGTGACGAAGGCGGGGATGATGGTGTGGAAGGGGCGCTTGCCGGGCTCGAGGGAGTTCGGCCGTCCGGGCCTGAGGTCGAACTGCGCGCCGCGGTCGTGGAGGCCGAAGCCCCAGCCCTCGACGGCGTAGCCGGAGCCGAAGCCGGTGTAGTTGCTCTGGATGAGCGCGATCATGCCGCCCTCCGCGTCGGCGGCCACGAGGAACGTGGTGTCGCCGTGGCCGAAGCGCGGGTCGCCCGGCTGCACCGTGCGCGCGGCGCGCGCCATGTCCACGAGGGCGGCGCGCTCGCGCGCGTAGTCCTTCGAGAGGAGCCCGGCGACGGGGACCTTCGCGAACGCGGGGTCGGCGATGAACCTCGCGCGGTCCTCGAACGCGAGCTTCTTCGTTTCGACCATCACGTGCCAGAAGTCCGCCGAGTCCCGCCCCATCGCCCGGAGGTCGAAGCGCTCGAGCAGGTTGAGGAGCTCGAGCGCGGTGATCCCCTGGCCGTTCGGCGGCAGCTCCCAGACGTCCACGCCTCGGTAGCGGGTCGAGATGGGCTCGACCCACTCCGGGCGGTTCGCCGCGAGGTCCTCGCGGCGGAGGAGGCCGCCCACCTTGCGAGAGAAGGCGTCGATGGCCTCCGCGATCGGCCCCTCGTAGAAGGCGGCGCGGCCCCCCTTCGCGAGCTCGCGATAGGTCCGGGCGAGCGCCGGGTTCCTGAAGATCTCGCCCTCGCGCGGCGGGCGGCCTCCCGCGAGGAAGGTCGCGGCGAAGCCCGGCTTGTCCTTGAAGCGGGCGGCGCCGATGGCCCACGCGCCCGCGATGATCTGCGGGACCGGCGCGCCCTTCTCCGCGAGCTCGATGGCGGGGGCGAGGAGGTCCTTCATCGGGAGCCGGCCGAAGCGGCCGTGCAGGGCGAACCAGCCGTCCACCGCCCCCGGAACCGTCCACGCGTAAGGGGAGTAGAGCGGGATCGTGCCGTCCGGCTCCGGCGGGATCGCCTCGGGGCGCGCGGCCTTCGGCGCCCGCCCCGACGCGTTGAGCGCGTGGAGCTTCTTCGTCTTCGGATCCCAGAGGATCGCGAAGAGATCGCCGCCGACGCCGCACGACACCGGCTCGAGGAAGCCGAGCGCGGCGTTCACGGCGATCGCGGCGTCCACCGCCGTACCGCCGCGCTTCAGCACGTCGACGCCGATCTGCGTCGCGAGCGGGTGGGCGGAGGCGACCATCCCGTTGCGCGCGTGGACGACCGAGCGGGTCGCGAACATCCTGCCCTCCGAGCGGTTCGCGGCGGCGGCGTCGCCGCACAGCAGCGCGGCGAGGAGCATCCCGAGTGCGAGCTTCGTCATGCCGGGATGCTACGACACCTCGGCCGCGC
Source organism: uncultured delta proteobacterium (assembly GCA_963821195.1). Classification (GTDB taxonomy): domain Bacteria; phylum Myxococcota; class Myxococcia; order Myxococcales; family Anaeromyxobacteraceae; genus Anaeromyxobacter. The sequence continues at coordinate 276,103 of CAWGDE010000032.1, read as the reverse complement.
ACGGGCGCCGCGCATCGCTCACCCGCGGACCTCCCGCCGCACCCGCTCCACGAGCCCCGGCACGAGCGCGAGCGCCCGCTCCACGTCCTCCTCCGTCGACGTCCACCCGAGCGAGAACCGGATCGTCGCGCGCGCCTCCGCGTCCGAGAGCCCCATCGCGAGGAGCACGCCGGACGGCCTCGTCGAGCCGGAGTGGCACGCCGAGCCCGCGCTCGCACAGAGCCCCTCGAGATCCATCGCCATGAGGAGCGTCTCGGCGTCGCAGCCCTCGAACACGATGGACGACGTCCCGGGGAGCCGGGGCGCGCCGGCGCCGTTCACCCGTGACCGCGGCACCGCGGCGAGGAGCCCCGCCTCGAGCCGGCCGCGGAGCGCGCCGATCCGCTCCGCGTCCTCCGCGCGCCGCGCCACCGCCACCTCAATCGCGGCGCCCAGGCCCGCGACGCCGGGCAGGTTCTCCGTCCCCGCGCGCCGGCCGCGCTCCTGCTCGCCGCCGAGCAGCGGCGCGAGCCGGACGCCGGGCGCGACCCACAGCGCGCCCGCGCCGCGCGGGCCGCCGAGCTTCTGCGCGGTCAGGACGACGAGGTCCGCCCCGAGCGTCCGGACGTCCACCTCGATCTTGCCGACGGCCTGAACCGCGTCGCAGAGGAAGAGCGCGCCCGCCTCGCGCGCGGCGGCGGCGAGCTCGGGCACCGGCAGGAGGACGCCGGTCTCGTTGTTCGCGCGCATCGCGGCTGCGAGGGCGACGTCCGGGCCGAGCGCCGCCCGGAACGCGGCGGGATCGACGAGGCCGCGCCGGTCCACCGGGACGACGGTGAGCGGCGTCCCGGCGCGCTCGAGCGCGCGTCCGAGCGAGAGCACGCAGGGGTGCTCGACGGCCGTGACGACGAGCCGGTTCCGCCCGGCGGGCGCCGCCCCGAGCGCGCCCCGGATCGCGAGCGCCGCGCCCTCGGTCGCGCCGGAGGTGAGGACCACGTCCGCGGGCTGCGCGCCAATCGCGCGCGCCACCTGCCCGCGCGCCCGGTCGAGGAGGTCCCGCGCCGCCCGCCCCGCCGCGTGCACCGACGACGGGTTCCCGAACGCGTCGAGCGCCGCGAGCACGGCAGCGCGCGCCTCTTTGCGCACCGGCGTGATCGCGTTGTGGTCGAGGTAGATCACCAGGCCGCTCCCATCTCCGGGCCAGGCACTTCTCGCGAAGCGAAGTGTGCCGGCCGGCTCCTCACGGCCTGCCCCCGGCCCTGTCCTGCCTAGACCAGCTTCTTCCCCTTGCGGACCTTCACCCCGAACGCGTCGAGGAAGGCGCGGACGACCTCCTCGCGGAGCCGCTTCCGTGCCGCCGCGGAGAGCCCCTTCAGCGGGATCCGCGCGCCCGCCATCGTCCCGTGGCCGCCGGCGGAGCCGCCCTTCGCCTCGATGACGTCGCGGATGAGCCGGCCGGCGTTCATGCGCCGGTCGCTCGTGCGAAGCGAGTAGTAGAGCGCGTCCTCGTACTCGCCGAAGCCCAGCGACCACCTCACGTCCTCGAGGAACGAGAAGCGCTCCGCCACCTCCGCCACCATGTCCGGCGCGTAGATGTCCGCGAGATCGCACACGACGGCGTCGCCGTACACGAGCGCCTTCTCGATCGCCGTGTGGTACAGGCGGAAGTAGTCGTCCGGCAGCTTCGGGTGCTCGATCTCCCCGAGCGCGTCCTTGTCCGTCATCGGGAAGAGCCACAGGTAGGCGTCCACGTCCTGCTTCGTGGTCTGCCGGCCGAGGTCGCGCGTGTCCGCCTTGATCCCGTAGAAGAGCGCGGTCGCGACGTCCACCGGGACCTTGAGCCCGCTGGCGCGGAAGTAGTCGGCGACGACCGTGGAGGTCGCGCCGATGGGGCCGCCCACGTCGGCGATCGGCGCGAGGTGCGAGTCGGGCCGCTCGGGGTGGTGGTCGATGACGACGTCAGGGAAGTGGCGCGCCGGCAGCGAGTGGTTCCCCTGCTCCGGCTGGGTGTCGACCATGCAGATGAGGTCGAAGTCGTCGAAGAGGACCCGCGACACCGGGACGACGGGCAGCTTGAGGACGCGGACGAGGGCGCGGTTCTCCGCGCGCCCCACGATGCCGCCGTACGCGACGATCGCCTCGACGCCGGCGAGCTTCTCGAGGAGGTGCGCGAGGGCCACGCCCGCCGCGAGCGAGTCCGGGTCCGGGTTGTCGTGCGTGAGGATGAGCGCACGCTTGTGCCCCTTCGCGTACTCGATGAGCCGGTCGAGCTTGGCGCGCGTCGACGGGGTGTGGCGCGGGTAGAGCGCCATCCGCGCCGCGCGGAGCGCGACGTGGCGCGCCCCGCGGGTGTGGGGTGGCTCGTCGGCGGCCCGACGCATGGGGAGGTTCGGCTTCATCGGCGCACGAGGCCGCGGAGGACCTCGATGTTCTCCTTGAAGCGGGACTCCGTCTCGACGAACCCCGGGATCTCCGCGAATCGGGGGTCGTTCACGAGCAGGCGAAACGGGTGCAGGCCGAGCGTCCCCTCGCCGATGTGCTCGTGGCGGTCGACCCGGCAGCCGAGCGGCCGCTTCGAGTCGTTCAGGTGGAAGGCGCGGACGTTCGAGAGCCCGACGACGTCGTCGAGCGCGCCGATGGTCCTCGCGTAGCCGCCGTCACTGGCGATGTCGTACCCGGCCGAGAACACGTGGCAGGTGTCGACGCAGACACCCACCCGCCGCCGGAGCTTCGCCGGCACGGCGTCGCGCATCGCGGCGAGCTGCTCGAACCGCCAGCCCAGGGACGCCCCCTGGCCGGCGGTCGTCTCGAGCAGCAGGCGCGCCTTGCCGGGCACCTCCTCGAGCGCGCGCGTCATCGCCTCCCCCACGAGGCGGATCCCCTCGGCCTCGTCCGCATGGCTCCCCGGATGGAAGATGAGGGCGGGGATCCCGAGCCGCTCGCAGCGGCCGAGCTCGTCGGCGAGCGCTTCCCAGCTCTTCCTGCGGATGGCGCGGTCGGTCGAGGCGACGTTGATGAGGTAGGAGGAGTGGGCGGCCACGGGCTTGCCGGTCCGGCGGGCCTCCGTCCGGAAGGCCTCCACCTCGCCGTCCTCGAGCGGCTTCGCGGCCCAGCCCCGCGCGTTCCGGGTGAAGATCTGGAGGCAGTCCGCGCCGTCGGCCTCGGCGCGCGCGAACGCCTTCGAGACCCCGCCGGCGATGCCTTCGTGGGCTCCGAGGAGCATGGGGGGCGTAGCTATACAATGACGGGCCCCCACGCCGCCACGCTCGGTCGAGCGGGGGGTCGCGGGCGTGGATCAGCCCGTGATCACAGGGGGTTCTGCGAACGGCCGCGTCCGCGCTTCTCCCAGGAAGTAGGCCGTAAGGAGCGGGCCGGCACATCTCGCTTCGCGAGAAGTGCCTGGCCCGGAGAACGGAACGGCCTAACGGGCGGCCTTGCGGGACCGGACGGGGGCCTCGCGGAAGAGCTTTTCCGCCTGGGAGAGCCCGTTGTCGAGCGCCTCGATCGTGAGGTCCCGGAGGATCGGCTCGGGCAGCCGGAGCGACTCGTAGTACCGCTGCCGGTCGGTCGCGTGGATGATGCAGGGCACCCGGAACCCGCCGTTCAGGAGGATGAGGTTCGCGAGGAGGCGCGCCACGCGGCCCGAGTTGTCGGTGTAGGGAAACACCTGCATGAAGCCGTGGTGGAGCTTCGACGCCCGCTGAATGGGGTGCGCGTTGCGGAACTCGGCGGAGTCGCAGGCGTCGAGCAGCTTCTGCAGCAGCGCTGGGATCCTCGCGGGCTGGGCGATCTCGTGGAAGTACGCCCGGTGGAGCGGCATGTCCTTGCGGAACTCCACGCCGTTCTTGCCCTCGAACCCGACGACGAGCGTGTCGTAGAGCTTGCGGACCAGCGTCAGGTTGATCCGGAGCTTCTTCGCCTTCGACTCCTCGCGGACGAGGTCGTAGGCCGTCTTGTGGTTCCGGATCTCCTGGAGCGCGGAGACGAACGTCGCGTCCGCCAGGGGCGTCGGGCCGTCGAGGGCCGTCGCGAGCTCGAGGCCCGAGTAGACGATCCCCTCGAGCGCGTTCTCGTGGTGGAGCCAGGACAGCTCGTAGCGGCGAAGGAACTCGCCCGTGAGCTCCGGGTCCGACCGCATGCGGTCGGAGAGATCGTCCATCCTGTCGTCGATATCGACGAAACGAGTCCTCATCGTGCCCATCTCCTCGATCCGCTTCGGCCGCCCTGGAGCGGCGGTGCGGCGCAAGTTCCCGACATGTCGCTGCTTTTTCAGGACTGCGCCGAAAGCCGCGCGAATCTAGCCGAAACCCTTTTCAAAGGTCAATGAATTTGCCGCTCCTCGCCACAACGGACGAGGGCGGACCTTTGTTCCGACTGAGCGAGCAAGCGCCTGCGATCAGGGGGAAACAGCCACTCCCGGCAGCGCGGTTCAACGCCGCGCACGGCCCGGATGTCCCGGGACCTTCGAGGCGGGAGCTCGACCGCCGCGCGCGGGCGGGGGCCTCGTGCTCACGACCTTCGGCTGGGCGACGCGCGGCGCCTTGAACAGCCAGCCGGGCGGAGCCGGCCGCTGGCCGCGCTGGATCCCGGACACGACGTCGTACACGCGCCGGGTGTGCTCCCCGATCCCGCCGTTCGCCACCTTCAGCTCGGTGCCGTCGTCGAACACGTACGCGCCGACGGGCGAGACGACCGCGGCCGTGCCGAAGCCGCCCGCCTCGGTGATCGCGCCGCTGCGCACGCCGGCCAGGAACCCCTCCAGCGGGATCCGCTCCTGCACCACGTCGATCCCGAGCGCGGCCTTGCCCAGCGCCAGCACCGACTCCGAGGTGACCGAGCGCAGGATGGAGTCGGTGAACGTCGGGATGACGAGCCGACCGTCGCGCGTCACGTGGTAGTGGTTCATCGCGCCGGCTTCCTCGATGTACGTGTCCGTCGTGTCGAGGTACAGCACCTGCGAGGCTCCCACGTGGTGGGCCGCCTCGCCCCCGCGGAGCGAGGCGGCGTAGTTGCCGCCCGTCTTGATCGCGCCGGTGCCGCCCGGCGCGGCGCGGTGGAAGCGCTTGGTGATGAGCAGCTTCACCGGCTCGGTGAAGCCGGCCGGGTAGTAGGGGCCGCTCGGCGAGAGGAAGACGCAGAACAGGTACCGATCCGATGGCTTCACGCCGAGTGAGTCCTGCGTCCCGATCATGAACGGGCGGATGTAGAGCGACGCGCCCTCCTGCTCCGGGAACCACAGCCGGTCCACGTCGAGCAGCGCCAGGATGGCCTGGACCTGGTCGTCGACCGGGATGGTCGGCATGCAGACGCCGGGCGCCGAGCGGTTCAGCCGCTCGGCGTTCTTGTCGATGCGGAACGCGTAGATCTCGCCGTCCGGGTGCTTGAACGCCTTGGCGCCCTCGAAGATCTCCTGGCTGTAGTGGAGCACCACCGCGCCGGGGGGCAGCGAGAACGGCCCGTACGGCACGATCCGCGGGTCGCGCCACGCGCCGTCGGACCATTCCATGAGGAACATGTGGTCGGTGCGGAGCTGGCCGAACGAGAGCGGGCCCTTGGGGCGGAACGGCTCGGAACGTCGCGAGGCGGCGGGCTTGAGGTCGTAGCGGATGTTCATGGCGGGTAGGATCCGGGGCTTGGGCCGGGCATTCTAGCACCGCGCACGGGCCGGCGGTCGGCTCAGTCGTCGAGCGGCGGGAACGGGCGGCACATCCGGGCGACGAGGGCCATGTCCGGGTGCAGCTCGGCCTTGCCGCCCTGGATCGCTCTCTGGAGCGCGGCGTCGTCGGGGACGATTTCGAGCGGCGAGAGGACGCGCTGGAACGAGCGGTGGACGTGCACGAACGGCTTGTTCCGCGCCACGTTCGGGGCGGCGAGCTGCTCGAGGCCGAACCAGAGCGGCTGCGTGAGCTTCGGCCCGAACCCCTCGAGGGCGAGGACGAACGCGTTCCGCGTGCCGAGGGCGCCGCGCTGGACCGTGCCCCACGCGGCTCGCGCGGGGAGGTTGTCGACGAGGCCGCCGTCGACGAGCCGGAAGAGGTCGTGCCTCTCGAGCAGGTCGCGCAGCAGCGCGTGCATGCGCTCGTCGTCGCGGACGACGTCGTAGTGGATGACGCCCGGGAGCGCCGACGAGAAGCCGACCGCGTCGATGGCGTCGAACGCGCGCGTCTCCTCGTCCGCCCCGAGGTAGATGCGCGCGAGCCGGTCGCGCTGGACCACGAGCTCGCCGAGCGCCTGGAACAGCTCCCCGAGCATGCGCGAGAGGACGTTCGGGCGCGGCTCGCGGCCGTGCAGGTCGAGGAGGTGCTCGTAGTAGCTCGGGTCGCGCGGAAGGGTACCGTTCCGGATCCCGGTGACCGACACGACGAGCGGGATCGCGAGCTGCCCGAGGGTCAAGGGGTGGCCGTCCGGCCCCTTCAGGAACTCGCCGATCGCGGCGCGGAGGTAGAGCCGCGCCGCGGCGGGCAGGCCGTAGCGCGACTCGCCGTGCAGCACGCGGAAGAGCGTCTTGAAGGAGAGGCCGCGCCTCGCCTCGGCGATGTCGTCGGGGTTCCAGCGGAGCCGCCGCGCGCGGAACAGGAGCAGCACCGCGCCCATGCTCGTCCCGGCGAGGAGCCGTGGGACGAGGCCGTACTGGTCGAGGAGCGCGAACGCGCCGAGGTACGACCAGGCGACGCCGCCCCCGCCGCCGCAGACGAGGACGAGCGCCTTCTCGCAGACCTCGCGGTCGAGCGCGCCCGCCGGGAGGCGCGCGCCGAAGGCGTCGATGACGCGCGCCCGCCACGCGCGCGCGTGCATGGCGAGGTTCGGGACCGCGCGCGCCACGGCGTCGCGCTCCGCGCGGCCGTCGCGCGCGAGCAGGGGGACCGCCTGCGCGAGGACGTCGTCGCGGAACGGCGCGAGGAACGGCCCGAGGTCCACGTCGGCGCCGTCGGGCGCGCGGACGAGGCCGACCTTCGCGAGGTTGAGCGCGTAGCGGAGGGCCGCCTCGTCCGCCTCGGACAGCCAGGCGGGGGAGGACAGGATCGCGCGCACGAGCGCGAGCTCCGCCTCCTCGAGCGGGCGGACCTTCGCGCGCAGCGCGTCGAGGGTGACGTCCGCCGTGTGCACGCGCGGATTCTAGACCGCGCGGAGGGCGGAGCCTACTGGACCACGTCGTCGAACGCCTGGCGCACCGCCGCGGTGACGCGGGCGTACTCGGCGAGGAAGCGCTCGCCCGGTGACGGTCCGGCATACCCGAGGCGCCGCGCGAGCTGCCGGAGCACGGGGCCACTCTCGGGCAGGTGGTCGATGGCGTAGTCGTGGACGATCCGGAGCCGGAGCTCCACGCGCCTCAGGAACTCGTACCCCTCGGCGAGCGCGGCGTACTCCGCCTCGCGCAGGAGGGTCGCCTCGCGGAGCTTCCGGAGGGCGATGGGCGTCGCGCCGGTGCGGATGGACGGGTGGTCGTGGCCGTGGAGGAGCTGGAGGAACTGGGCGGCGAACTCGACGTCGACGAGGCCGCCGTGGCCCGTCTTCGGGTTCTTCCCGCGCGACGCCTCCTTCCCCAGCTCCGCCTCCATCCGCTCGCGCATCCGGCGGATCTCCGCGGCCAGCGCGGCGCGGTCCTCGCGCGGGCCGTACACGGCGGGAACGAGCACCTTCTCGTGGATCTCCGCGAAGAGGGCCGGGTCGCCGGCGACGTAGCGCGCGCGCAGGAGCGCCTGGCGCTCCCAGAGCTGGCTTCGCACCAGGCCGGAGGCGCCGGACGTCCCGCCGCGGGCGTCGCCGCCCGCGAGCGCCTCGCCCGTGTGGTAGCGGATGAACCCCTCCGAGCCGATGACGAGCGCGCCCTGGTTGCCGGAAGGCCGCAGCCGCGTGTCGATCTGGTAGAGCCGCCCCTCGCGGAGCGGCATCTGGAGGAAGGACATGAACCGCTGCGCGAGGCGCGGGTAGCGCTCGTGGCCGTTCGTCGCGGAGCCCGGGTAGATGAAGATGAGGTCGAGGTCGGAGTGGTAGCCGAGCTCGCGGCCGCCGAGCTTTCCCATCCCGATCACGCAGAGCCGCGCGGGCGGCGCGACGTTCTTCGCGCGCGCCTCGTCCTCCGCGAGCGCGAGGCAGCGCTCGACCGAGACGTCGGCGAGGTCGCTGAGCTGTGCCGAGACGCTCGCGAGGTCGATGGTGCCCGCGATGTCGTGGATCGCGATGCGGAGGACCTCCTCGTTCTTGTAGCGCCGCAGCTCGCCGAGCTTCCGCTCGAGGAGGTCGTCGGTCTGGAGGGACGGGTCGACCGTCGCGAGCCGCTCGGCGGTCTCGCTGCGAAAGGCGACGATCCCCTTCTCGAGGAGGGACTGGTCCTCGCGCAGGAGCATGTCGATGAGCTCCGGGTGGCGGAGGAACCGCTTCGAGAGGAAGTCGGAGGTGCCGAAGAGCGAGAGGAGGAGCCGCGTCACGCGCCGGTGCTCGGCGAGCATCCGGAAGTACGGCTCGGGGTTCGTGAGCGCGGAGGCGAAGTCGGAGAGGTGCGAGATCGCCTGGTCCGGGTCCGGCGTTCCGAGCGCGTCGGAGAGGAGGGCGACCGCGGCGGCGGGGTCGCCGAGCGGCGAGAACGGCGTGCGGCGGCGGGCCATCGCGTCGATGGCGGCGAGGACGCGGTCGGGGTCGACGATCCCGCGGCGCGCCGCGATCTCCGTGCGGCGCTCCCGCTCGACCTGTGGATCGGCGAGGAGCGCGAGGTCCGGATCGAGCGGCGCCTCGGTGGCGCCCGACGCGCCGAGGAGGTTCGCGAACAGCCGGGCGACGCGCTCGCGGTGCGTCGAGAGCGCCGCCTCGAACGCCTCCTCCGAGTCGTAGCCCATGGACCGCGCGAGCCCGAGCCGCTCGCCTTGGGGCGGCAGCCGGTGCGTCTGCGCGCCGTCGACCATCTGGACGCGGTGCTCGGCGCGGCGGAGGAAGAGGTACGCGTCGGCGAGCTCGTCGCGGTCCTTCTCGAGGACGACACCCGCGAAGAGGAGCCGGTCGAGGGCGGGGAGCACCGCGCGCTCGCGCAGCCCGCGCGTCTCGTCGCGGCCGGCGTGGAGGAGCTGGAGCGCGGAGACGAAGAACTCGGCCTCGCGGATGCCGCCCTTCCCGAGCTTGAGGTCGTCCCTCCCCTCGGCGCCGGCGCGGGCGTCGATGCGCGCCTTCATCGCCTGGATCTCCTGCACGACGTCGAGGTCGAGCGAGCGGCGCCAGATGAAGCTGTCGAGGAGCTTGAGGAGCTCGTCGCCGACCGCGAGGTCGCCCGCGCCGGGCCTGGCCTTCACGAGGGCGTTCCGCTCCCAGGTCCGGCCGAACGTCTGGTAGTACAGCTCCGCCGCGCGGAGCGAGTTCACGATGGGACCGTTCTGGCCGTCGGGGCGGAGGTTCAGGTCCACGCGGAAGACGAACCCGTCCTCGGTGGGCTTCGCGACGGACTCGGTGACGAGCTCGGCGAGCTTCGCGTAGTAGGCGAAGTGGGTGGTGGGCTTGTCGCCCTCGGTCTCGCCGTCCCTCTCGTAGACGTAGACGAGGTCGATGTCGGAGGAGAAGTTGAGCTCGCGCGAGCCGAGCTTCCCCATGGCGAGGGCGCAGAAGCCCGCGCCGGGCTCGCGCGCGGCGAGCCCGGCCGGCGGCCCGTGCTTCGCGCGGAGGCGGCGGTCGTGGAAGCGGATCGCGGCGTCGAGGCAGGCGGTCGCGAGCGAGGAGAGCTCGCCCGTGACCTCCTTCACGCGGGCGCGGCGGAGGTCGCGGAGCGCGATGCGGACGATCTCCCTCGCGCGGACCCGGCGGAGCAGGCGGTTGAAGCCCTCCACGTCGTCCTGCCCGACGAACCGCGCCGCGCGAACGAACAGGCGCTGGAGGTCGGCCTCGGTGCGCGGCTTGAGGAGGAGCGGCGACCGGGCGGCCCGGCGGAGCAGCGCGGGATCCCGGGCGAGGAGCGCGGGGATCAACCGGGAGGAGCCGGAGAGGAGCACGAGCGCCTCGAGCAGATCACGCTCCTTCGGCGGCGCGCCCGCGCCGTCCAGGAACCGCTCGATGCCGGCGAGGGCGAGGTCCGGGTCCGGCGCGTGCGCGACCGCGCCGGCGATCTCCTTCACGCGATCCGGGAAGCGCTTCGCGATCCGGGCGAGCCGCTCGGCGGACTCCGGCGCCCGCGGCGGCGCGGGGTCGATGCCGGCGATCGCGTGGGTGTGCATGCGGGGAGGGATCCTAACCCGGGGGGAGGTCGGAGGGGCATGGCCGAGGTCGAGGTCGAGGTCGCGGTCGAGGTCGAGGTCGCGGTCGAGTCGAGGTCGAGGTTGGGGTCGAGGTCGGGGTCGAGCGCGGCTATTCGTCCCCCTCCGCCTCGTCCCCGCCTGCCGGCGCCGCGCCGCCCCGGCGCGCGCGAGAGGCTATGCTGCTTGATCTTCTTGTGAAGGTTCGTGCGCTCGACGCCGAGCGCCTGGGCCGCCTGCGTGATGTTCCAGTCGTGCTCCTCGAGCTTCTTCAGGATGTAGTCGCGCTCGACGAGGTCGCGGGATCCTTCAGCGGGACCTCGCCGTACTTCGAGAGGTCCGCGGCGCCGGGCGCGGGCGGGGGCGCGGCCGCGCGCGGGCCGACGGCCTCGGGGACGTCGGCGAGGCCGATCCGGTCCCCGCTCATGATGACCATCCGCTCGCACACGTTCCGGAGCTCGCGGACGTTCCCGGGCCAGCGGTAGGACTCGAGCCGTTCGTAGACCGCCGGGTCCACGGGCTTCGGGCGGACGCCGTTCTCGCGCACCGCGAGCTGGAAGAACCGCTCGGCGAGCATCGCCACGTCCTCGAGCCGCTCGCGGAGGGCGGGCACGCGGATGGGCACGACGTTCAGGCGGAAGAAGAGGTCCTCGCGGAAGTGTCCCCGTCGCGACCTCCGCCTCGAGGTCCTTGTTCGTCGCGGCGACGACGCGCACGTCGACCGCGATCGCCCGCTCGCTCCCGACGCGGGTCGATCTCGCCCGGTCTGCAGCACGCGCAGCACCTTCGCCTGCGCGGACGCGCTCATGTCGCCGATCTCGTCGAGGAAGAGCGTCCCGCCGTCGCGCCTCTCGAACTGGCCGTCGCGCGGCGGGCCGCCGCGCCGGTGAACGCGCCCTTCTCGTGTCCGAACAGCTCGCTCTCGATGAGCTCGCTCGGGATCGCCGCGCAGTTCACCTTCACGAACGGCCGCCTGGCGCGCGCTTGGACTGCCGGTGGATCGCGCGCGCGACGAGCTCCTTGCCGGTCCCGGTCTCGCCGACGATGAGGACGCGGCCGCTCGTCGGCGCGACCTTCGCGATGTCCTCGCGGAGCTTCCGCATCGCGGGGCTCTCGCCGAGCATCTCGTCGTCGATGCGGCGATCGCGGGCGGCAGAGCGTCTGGACCTCGCGTCTCGAGCACGCGCCGGTCCAGAGCGCGTTCTTGACGGTGACGAGCACGCGCTCGCGGTCGAGCGGCTTCTCGAGGAAGTCGACCGCGCCGCGCTTCATCGCCTCCACGACGTCGGACTTGTCGGCGTGCACCGGAGATCACGATCACCGGCAGGTCGCGCCACAGCTCGCGCGCCTTCGAGAGGAGCGTGAGGCCGTCCATGCCCGGCAGCCGGATGTCGAAGACGCCGAGGTCGACCGGCTCGGCGCCGAGGACCTCGAGCGCCTTCTCGGCGCTCTCGGCCTCCGAGCACGGCGTAGCCCTCGTCCTCCAGGATCTCGCCGCAGCGTGCAGCCGGATGTTCTTCTCGTCGTCGACGAGGAGGATGACCTGACGCGTCCCGTCCATGAGACGGCATCATACCGGGGGCGGCGCCCCGGCGCCGTGACGGCCGTCACCGGGAGGCGGGCCGCGACAGGACCACGATCGAGCGCGCTCCACGGTGACCGTCCTGCGCGCCGCGACGAGGTCGCGCTTCGGGTCGCTCGCCCCGGCCGTGTCGACGAGCACCTCACGAGCGCGTCCGGGTCACCAGGTCGCTCTTGCACGCTGGGCCCGGGGGGCGCCCTCCGGCGCGCATGCTCGGCGGCACGTGACCGGGGCGCGCGCGCGTGGCCAGTCGCCACGTTCGTCGCTTCGCCGGAACTCGCGCCGGCAGTGCGCTCGCTGCGCTCGCGCTGCCGGCGCTCGGACAGCCGGCTCCGCGACACCGTTCGACGATCGCCGCGCGCGCGAACCGCGTCTTTCAGGGCGTCGCCTGCGCGACGCGCCTCCGGGCGCCCGCCGGGCCTGGCGCTCCCGGGTCAATGAAGAGGCCCATCTAGCCAGGGGGACCCGAACTGCCCCGCCACGTGGCCGCGCTCGCCCGCGAGCGGGCTCGATGCGGTGCGTGCGTGCCACACGTGTGCGCACAGGGCGGACGCGCTCCTCACCGCCCCGGGTCGACCGCCGGACCGGCGTAAGCGCTCGTTCACGCGGGGTACGCGGGCGGCGCGCGCGGCTCTGGTCTTCGGGTGCGCGCGCGGGGCACCCCCGCACGACTGAGCCACGTCCGGGGGACAAGACGGAGGGTGCACCGGCTCCCATATGATGACGTGGGGACACGGATGCAGGTCAGCACGCGCGCGCACGCGATCGCCGCAGCCGTCGCCGCAGCAGGCGTCCTGCTGGTGGGAGCGCTGGACGTGCTCCGGGGAGCGCCTCACCTCGGCGTGGTGCTCGGCGCGCGCGCGATCTGGGCGGCGGCGCTGCTCGGCATCGCGGCGTACATCCTCCGCGCGCGCGATCGGCAGCTCCCGCTCCCGGCGGCGGTGGCGGCGGTCGCGTCGGTCGGCGCGCTCACCGCGCTCGCGTGGACGGACGGGATCTCGGGGACCGGGTCGATCTCCTACCTCATCACGGCGCCGCTCTTCGTCGTCGCGATCGTTCCGGACCCCCGCGTCGCCGCGGCCGGCGCGGTCGCGTCGCTCGCGGGCACCCTCGGGGTCGGGGCGGCGCGCGGCCTCGGCGGCGTGGAGCTCGCGACGATCGCGATCCTGTCCGCGTTCGCGGGTGGGTTCGCGATCTTCGGCAGCGTCCTCCAGGAGCGCGCGCGGCGGACCGAGGTCGCGCTCGCCGCGGAGCGTGCCCGCGCGAAGGAGGCCCTCGCCGCGAGCGAGCGCCGCCGCGCCGAGGCCGAGCCGCTCGCCGTGGCGGGCTCCCGCGCCGCCGCGGCCGCCCACGACATGGCCGGGCCAATCGCGGCGATCTGCGCCAACCTCGCCTGGCTGGAAGAGGCGCTGAAGGACGGGCGGGTGAGCGCGGCCGACCCGGAGGTCCCCGAGGTGGTGGGCGACGCGCGGACGGCAGTCGAGGCGCTCGTCCGGGCGCTGTCCGACCTGCGGCGCGCCTCGGAGACGGCGAAGCGTGCGCGCGCGGCGGGCGAGCGGACGGTCACCCGCGCGCAGGGCGGGAGCGTCTCGGGAGAATGAGCCGCCGCGCGCGGGGCGTACCTCGCGCGTGACGGCCCGTCTCCATGCCCCTCTCGGCGTCCGTTGCGCGGGCGATCGCGCCTCCCTAGATCGGCCGGCGTCCCGTTCCCGGAGGACGCTCATGGCCACGGTCACCTCGCCGAAGATCGTTCCCCACCTCTGGTTCGCCGAGAAGGCGGAGGAGGCGGCGCGCTTCTACGTCTCGCTCTTCCCCGGCTCCCGCGTCGACGGCGTCACCCCCGTCCCGGCGGACACGCCGAGCGGCCCCGCCGGCTCGGTGCGGGTCGTCGAGTTCACGCTCGCCGGCCAGAAGTTCATGGCGATCGAGGCGGGGCCGCTCGACCCGTTCAACCACGCGATCTCGTTCCTCGTGAACTGCGAGGACCAGGCCGAGGTCGACCGGCTCTGGGACGCGCTGTCCGCGGGCGGCGTCGTGGAGCAGTGCGGCTGGCTCAAGGATCGGTACGGCCTCTCCTGGCAGATCGTCCCGAAGGCGCTCGGCGAGATGATGAGGGACGCCGATCGAAAGCGCGCCGGGCGCGTCATGCAGGCGATGCTCCGGATGAAGAAGCTCGACGTCGCCGCTCTGCGGCGGGCGTACACGGAATCCTGACGAGCACGGTCCGGCGGGCGGCCGGGACGTGGAGCGGGCGGGCGGGGGCGGCGTACACTTCCCGGGATCCTCGCGCCCGGAGCCGCCATGACCGCCCGCCTCGCCGCCCTCGCCCTCGCGCTGCTGCTCGTGCTTCCCTCCACCGCGGTCGCGAGGGAGGCGCTGCCGCCGCCCCCGCCCCCTGATCCGCTCCTCCTCGAGACGCAGGCCGCGAAGGCCGCCGCGAACGCCGCGTCGGTCGACACGAGGGCCGCGCGCGTCGAGGCCGAGCGCGCCCGCCAGGAGGCGGAGCGCGCGCGGCAGGAGGCGTCGTCCGCGAAGCAGGAGGCGTCGAAGGCGCGCGACAAGGCCGGGGACGCGAAGGACGCCGCCGAGGACGCGAAGGACGCCGCGAAGGAGGCCCGCGACGCCGCGAGGGAGACGAAGGATCTCGTCGAGCGGCTGCGGAAGGAAGTGAAGGAGCTGTCGGAGCGGCTGAAGAAGTAGCGCGGCCGCCGTCGGGCGATCGAGCGGAGCGCCGTCTAGAAGGCGACCGGCTTCCCCGGCTCCATCACGAGCACCTTCGCGCTCCCCTTCAGCGCCGCCTCGAGCTCCTTCGGCGTGCCGGTCAGCACCGGGAACGTGCCGTAGTGCATCGGCACGACCGTCTTCGGCTTCACGTACGACGCGGCGAGCGCGGCGCCCTGCGGGTCCATCGTGAAGTGGCCGCCGATGCAGGCCATCATCACGTCGATCTTCCCGTAGCGCTCCGGGATCTGCTTCATGTCGAGCGTCACGTCGGTGTCGCCCGTGTGGTACAGCGTCGGGCCGCCCTTCACCTGGATGACGAAGCCGACCGGGTTCCCGCCGCCGGTGTGGCCCGAGTCGCCGGAGAAGTCGGAGGAGTGGATGGCGGGGACGATGATCACCGTCGCGTCCCCGGCCTGGATCCTGCCGCCCACGTTGCCCTGCGTGTCGAAGCCGGCCTGGTCCTTCGGGTACCCGGCCCCGACGAGCGCCCGCCCGAGGTCGAACCCGGACACGAGCTTCGCGCCGGTGCGCTTGCCGATCGCGATCGCGTCGCCGACGTGATCCCCGTGCCCGTGGGTGACGAGCACGTAGTCCACCTTCTCGAGCTTCTGCGCGGCGTCCTTGTCCGGCGACTTCGGGTTCGAGAAGAACGGGTCGATCGCGAGCACCGTCCCGCCCGGCGTCTTCACGACGAAGGCGGCGTGTCCATACCAGGTGATCTCGGTCCTGCCGCCGGCGCCGGGCTTCCCCTGCGGGAGCGCGGCGAGCGGGACGGCGACGACGACGACGGCGAGGGCGCGGCCGAGCACGTGCATGTCGGAGCCTCCAGGCCGCGCGGGCTGGGTGGGCGCGCGGCGAGCCGGCGATCTAGCGAGCGCCCGCGCGGGGGCGAAAGGCCCTCACGGGTCGTCAATGGCCCACCCGCGCGCCCGATGGGGAACCCCGCCCCACGGGGATCTCTAGCCGCTCGCACGCCCGCCGGGCTGCACGACGCCGCAGCGGCAGAGCACGTCGAGGAAGGTGCTCGGGCGGCGCGACACGGCGGCCCGGACGCACGCGAGGTAGCAGCCGAGGCCCCAGATCCGGACGATGGTCGGGCCGTGCCGGAAGACCTCCCTCGCCGTGATCGTGCCGCGCATGCCGTCTGGACGCTTCGACCGCCGCCTCCATTCACCTGGACGTGCGGTCCACGCCGTGCGTGACGGCCCCCCGTCGGGGCGAGGCCGGAGCGAGCGTTCGGGCTCAGCTCGTCTTCCGCGCGATCGCGAACGGCGAGAACGCCTGCTGCACCGGCATGAGCTCGATCGCGTTCACGTTCACGTGTGCGGGGAGCGACACCGCCCACAGGATCGCCTCCGCGACGTCGTCGACGGAGAGCGGCTGCACGCCCTCGTAGACCTTCGCGGCCTTCGCGGCGTCGCCCTGGAAGCGCACGAGCGAGAACTCGGTCTCCGCCATGCCGGGCTCGATCGAGGTGGCCCGCACCGCCGTGCCGAGCAGGTCCGCCCGGAGGTTCAGCGTGAACTGGCGCACGAACGCCTTCGTCGCGCCGTACACGTTGCCGCCCGGGTACGGATAGGTGCCGGCGACCGAGCCGATGTTCACGACGTGGCCGCGGTTCCGCTCCACCATCCCGGGGAGCACCGCGCGCGTCACCACGACGAGCCCGGCGCAGTTCGTCTCGATCATCGTCTGCCACTCGTCGACCGACGCGCGCTGCGCGGGCTCGAGTCCGAGCGCGAGCCCGGCGTTGTTCACGAGGACGTCGATCGCCCGCCAGCCCGGCGGCAGCGCCGGGACCGCCGCCCCGACGGCGTCGCGGTCGCGCACGTCGAGGACGACGGGGTCGATCTTCCCGGGGTGGCGCGCGGCGAGCTCCTTCAGCCGGTCGGCCCGCCGCCCGGTCGCGATGACGCGCGCGCCGGCGCGGACGAGCGCCTCCGCCGTCGCACGCCCGAAGCCGCTCGTAGCGCCCGTGACGAGGGCGATCCGTCCAACGAGGTCGTAGGCCATGCGCGGAATCTAGCAGAGGGCGGCGCGGGCGGGCGGGTCGGGGGAGGGCCCCACGCCGCTGCTACGCCGCGTCCCGCAGCGGCAGCGCGATCGAGAAGGACGCCCCGCCTCCCGGCCGGTCGCCGACCTGGATCTCGCCGCCGTGCTGCAGGACGATCTTCTTCACGATCGCGAGGCCGAGGCCGGTGCCGGTCTTCTTGGTCGTGTAGTACGGGTCGAAGATCCGCTCGCGCGAGGCGCGCTCGATCCCCGGCCCCTCGTCGGCGACGGTGAGCACCGCGCGGTCCTTCGCGCGCGCGACCCCCAGGTGGAGCCGCGCCCGCGCCGGGCGCGCGGCGTCGATCGCGTTCGCGCAGAGGTTCGCGATCACCCGCCGCATGAGCGTACGGTCGAGCTCGACCGGCGTCTCGGGGCTCGCCTTCACCACCTCGACGTCGGCCGCGTCGGCGACGTCGGGGCTCGTGCGGAGGAAGTCGTCCACGAACTCGCCGAGGTCGGCGGGCTCGGGCCGGACCTCCGGCAGCTTCGCGAAGCTCGAGAACTCGTCGACGAGCCGCTGCAGCGTGCCGATCTCGTCCCGCACGACCGCGCCCGCCTCGGCGAGGCGCGCGCCGAAGTCGGGGGCGAGGTCGTTCAGCTCGGACGCGCGCCAGCGCGCCTCGAGCTGCTGGAAGGCGAGCTTCATCGGCGTGAGCGGGTTCTTGATCTCGTGGGCGAGCCGCCGCGCGACCTCCTGCCACCCGGAGATCTTCTCGAGGTAGACGATCCGGTCGCGGCTCTCGCGCACCTCCCGGACCATCGCGTTGAAGGCGCGGGCGAGGCCGGCCACCTCGTCCGTCGCGCCCCCGGGGTCCACCTGGACGGCGAGGTCGCCGCCGGCGAGCCGCCGGACCGCGGCGACGAGGTCCGAGACGCGCCGCGTGGTCCGCCGTGCGATGACGATGCCGATCCCGGCGGCGAGGACCGCCATCCCGACGAGCAGGGCGCCGAAGGCGCGGACGTAGCTCCGGCGGATCTCGGCCCGGAGCGCGTCGACCCCCTGCACGAGCTCGGCGAGGTCGCGCGCCTCGTCCAGCTCGGCGAAGAAGCGCGCCTCAATCTCGAACGTGCACTCGAGCCGCCCGCCGCCCGGCAGCGCGACGCGCGCCGGCGCCTCGCGCCACTCCCCCTCGGCGGGGTTCGGAGGCTTCTCCGCCTCCGCGAGCGTCCGCCCGTCCGGCGCGATCCACGCGCAACGGCGCAGCCGCGGGGTCCGTTGCAGGACCGCCGCCAGCTCGGCCGGCGCGCGCAGGGGATCGCGGGGGAGCGCGCGCGCGACGGCGCGCGCCTGCTCGGCGTAGAGCTGCTTGCGCGCGAGGAACAGGTCCCCGTAGAGCGACGGCACCGCCGCGAGCCGCTCCACGACGCGGGGGTCGAGCCCGAGCGACAGGTTCTCCTCCGCGACCCGACCCGCGAGGAAGAGCGCGCCGACGAGCGGGAGCGTCGCGGCGAGGACGAGCGCGAACGAGATCTTGAGCTCGAAGCGGGAGACGCGGAGCGCCGCCGCGGCGGCCCGCAGGCGGGCTGCGAAGCGTCCGGCGGGCGGGTTCACCGCGGCGTCACCTCGCCCGGGCCGTACGGCCGCGAGCGGAACGTGACGACGTCGGAGCCGGGATCGGGCGCGCGCAGGAGGAAGCTCGCCATCGCGCCGAGGACGCTCGCGGGACCCGCCCGCTCCGCGCGCGCCGCCCGAGGGGCTCGCGATGAACTCGCGCGTGCGCTGCGAGCTGCTCCTTCGACACCGGGTTCACCTCGACGCGCGCCTCGACGACGAACCCCCCCTCCGGCACGAGCGCCGCGGGGCCGAGGTCGAGAGTCGTGCTCCTGCGCGAGGAACCTCCCGCAGCGCCGCGAAGTCGGGGAGCACGAGGCGGATGCCCTGCGGGACGTGCGGGTCCTTCACGACCACCGAGTAGGTCTCCTCCCAGACGTCGAAGCAGGATCTCGACGACGCGGCCGTAGACGAGGGCGGGCCCGCCGCCCTTCGCCGGGACGACCGCCACGTAGACCGCGACCACGTTGCGTGAGCCCGTTGCCGAGCCGCCGCTCGCAGCGTCGGCGGGGAAGGCGGCGCCGAGGTCCACCGTCGCGACGAGCCGGTCGCCGCGCACCGCCAGCTGCAGCGGGAGCGCGGCCGGCGCGCGGCCGCCCGGCGCGGGGGCCCCGAGGGCGGCGAGCGCGGCGGCGGCCGCGAGCGCGGATGGCGGTCCGCCGGAGGCTCACAGGAGCGATGTCGAGCGCGTAGGCGACGGAGACGTTGAAGATGCCGACCGGGGTGTCGAGGCGGAGCGCGACGTCGCCGGACAGCGGGGTGTGCGAGAACGGCGTGCGCGAGCCGCCGAGCGTCGCGGTGGAGTACGACGCCGCGGGCGCCGATGGCGAGGTAGCCGCGGCGGAAGAAGCCGGACTCGCGTCCAGAGCGGGACGGCGTACTCGAGCCCGGCCATGGCGAGCGAACGCGTCGTAGCGCGAGTCGGTCGAGAAGTTCAGCTCGAGCGCGCGCGCCAGGGCCGGGCCGACCGCGAAGTAGGAGAGTCCGCCGCGTAGAACCGCTCGAAGAAGGGCGGCGTTCGCCCTGCACGGCGCCGAGCGTGGACTGGAGCCGGAGCGGCGTGCCCGGAGCGAGAAGCGCGGTCTCGACCTGCGAGCCGGTAGCGGCTGTACTCGTAGTCGGCCGCCGAGGAGCCTCGAGCCGAAGGTCACCTGGGCCAGCGCGCGGAGCCCCTCGCGCGGGAGGAAGAGGTCGTCGCGCGTGTCGTAGCTCCCAGGTCCCGATGAGGGCGGAGAGGGTCGAGTGGCCGAGGAGGATGGGCGGCCCGGCGACGCCGGACCGGGCCGTCGACCCGGGAGCGGCTCGCGTCGAGCCGCTCGTACCGCGCAGCCGGCGTAGATCCGCTCGAACGGGCCGGGGCGGCACGCCCGACGGTCGACCTCGCCGCCGACCCGCTCGTAGCGGAGGCGCGGCGCGGCCGCCGAAGTGGCCGCGCGTAGCGCGTCGCAGGACGCGTCGGCGCAGGCGAGCTCCTCGCCGCGCAGCCAGAGGGCGCTGGCCGCCGGCCACGAGCCGCCGGAGGCCCGGACCGCCACGTCGGGCGCGAAGAAGGAGGCGCGCACGGCGAAGCGAGCCGGGTCCTCGGGCCGGCCGCTCGGCGCGCCGCCGTAGACGAAGGCGCCGCGAGAGCCCGAGCCCCGCCCGAGGAAGTTCTGCTGCGAGAGCCCGAGCCCGCCGTAGAGCGGCTGCGGGTTCGGTCGAGCCGAGCGACGAGGTCGGTGATGACGAGCGTGTTCCGCTCCGTCGACGTCGAAGACCAGCACCACCAGGCCGCGCTCGCTGCCCCGCTCGACCCGGGTCTCGACGCGCGAGAACCAGCCGAGCTGGAGCAGCCGCAGGCGCGAGAGGAGCACCCGCTGCTCGTCGAGCGCCTCGCCCGCTCGACCACGAGGTGGCGGCGCGCCGCCCACTCCCGCACGTGGAGAGCCCGTCGAAGGCGACCCGCTCCACCAGGTAGGCGCGCGCGGCAGCCGGCGCCGGCGGGCCCCGGCGCGGCCGGGGGCTCGGGGTCCGGGCCTCGGCGGCCGGCGGGGCGTCGGGCGGCGGGACCCCGGGCGCCTCTCCGGCGCGGGAGCGCCGAGGGCGAGCGCGAGCGCGGCGAGGGCGGCGGCGGGCGATGGTCGCGATCTAGACCCGGGCTCGCGATTCGAGTCCCCCCTCGCCCGCCTGGCGCCGGTAGGCGACGTAGGCGTCCAGGGTGGCGAGGTCGAGCGGGTCGGCCGCGAGCGCCGCCTCGTAGGCCTGCCGCGCGGCCGCCGGCGTTCCCGAGCTTGCGCGCCACCTCGGGCGCGGGCGAGGTGGCCGCTGCGCCTCCGCCGCCCGCTCGGGGAACTCCGCGAGGAGCTCGCGCCGGCGCGCCGTCACGACCGCCGCCGGCATGCCGGCCGCGACGCAGCGCGCGACGCCGCCGAAGTTGCCGCGCTGCGGCGTCGTAGCGCGAGCCGTGCGGCCGGCGTCCCGAGCGTGTGCTGGGCGGCGTCGACCCGGGCCAGCAGCGCCGTGGCCCGCGGCGGGTGGTCGGCTGCCTGCGGCCGGGCGCGGAGCGGCTCCAGCTCCGCCGCGGAGCGCGCGGGCGGCGCGGCGCAGGCCTCGGTGAACTCCGCGTCGGGGGCGGCCGCCAGCAGCGCGTAGCGGGCGGAGTCGCGGCGTGCCTCGAGCTCCGCGAGCCGGTGCCGCGACCGCCGCGGGCGAGGGCGGCGCCGCAGGCGGCGGCGTGTCGGCGCCGGAGCTCGTCCGCGAGCGCCGCCGACCGCGGCGCGCGCGCTCCGGGCGTCGGGTTCACGAACTGGACGGCGTAGCCAGGCGTCATCCGCCAGGCCGCTGCGTCGGCGGGCGACACGTGGCGGACGACCTCGCCCTCGAGCTGCACCTTCGCCCGGAGCGAAGGATGCGCGAGCGAGACGAGCACGCGCCCGCGGAGCGGAGGGGGGCGCGCCGTCGGCGCGCAGGAACAGCCCGCCGCGCGTCAGGTCGACGGCCGGCGAGCGCACGGGCGTTCCGCCCGGGCGAGCGACCTCGACGACGAGCGCGTCCGCGGGGGAGGGCGGCGGCGGCGCAGGCGCTGCGGGCGCCGAGGGGGTCGCGGCCGAGGCCGGCGCCGCGGCCGGCAGCGGGATCGTGGAGTGGGGCGTCCGGGCCGCCGGCACCGCCCGGAGCGCGTCCGCGAACGCCGCCATGCCCTGGAAGCGGGCGGCCGGGTCCTTCTCGAGCGCGCGAAGGATCGCGCGCTCGAGGGCGGGCTCGACCGCGGCGAGCTCGGACGGCCTCTGCGGCTTCTCGCGCAGGTGCGCGAGCAGGAGCTGCGGCACGGTGGTGCCCCGGAACGGCAGGCGCCCCGTCGCGAGCTCGAAGGCGATGACGCCGAGCGCGTACACGTCGGTGCGCGCGTCGATCGGGGCGTCGTCGCACTGCTCCGGCGCCATGTACTCCGGCGTGCCGACGATGAACCCCGCCTGCGTGCGGCCGGCGGAGCCCGCGCCGCGGAGCTTCGCGATCCCGAAGTCCACGAGCTTCACGAAGTGCGACTTGCCCCGGCGCTGCACGAGGAAGACGTTCTCGGGCTTCAGATCGCGGTGGACGACGCCGTGGTCGTGCGCGCACTGGAGCGCGTCGCACATCTGCAGGAGGACGTCCGTCGCGACCCGCGGATCGACCGACCCTGCGCGCAGGAGCGCCTGGAGCGTCTGTCCCTCCAGGTACTCCATGACGAAGTAGTAGCGCCGGGGCGGGAGAACGCTCAGGTCGTAGATCCCGACGATGTTCTCGTGACCGATGAGGTTCACCGCGCGCGCCTCGTCGAAGAAGCGCGACACGACGGCCGGATTCCGACGCCATGGACTCGTGCAGGAACTTGACCGCGACGCGGCTCCCGATGACCGGGTGCTCCGCGAGGTACACGGTGCCCATGCCGCCGCGGCCGAGGAGCCGGACGATCCGGAAGCTGCCGACCTGGCTCCCGATCAGGGGATCCACGTCTCCCGGGGCGCGCGACCCTTCCCCGGCAGCGCCCGGCTCGCCGAGCGCGGGAGGCGGCGCGTCGGCGCCGAACGCGAGCGTCGCCGCGGCCGGCCGCGTGCACGGGCCCGGCCCGTGCTGCTGCCCGCAGCGGGCGCACGCGAGCACCTCGGTCGGCGTGGTCGAGCCCGGTTCCTGCACGCATCCCCCAGTGATGCAGCCCTGGAGCCTATCAGACGCGTTCCGAGGAGACGTGCCCCGCACAGGAGGGACACGCCGCGCACCCCAGGTGCAAACCCCCGGGAAACCGCTTGACGGTCCGCGCTCCTCTTGATTGTTGGTCCTCGAGCCATGCCCGATTTCAAGAAGATGACGCTGCAGAGCCTGCGCGAGCTCGCGCGGAAGAAGCTCGGCCCCGGCCACTCCCGCCTGAAGACCAAGGGCGAGATCATCGAGGCCCTCCGGGCCGAGGGCGAGAGCGAGGCCGAGGCCCGGAGTTCGGGCGCCCGTGCGCGCTCGACGGGCACGCGCGCCGCAGAGCCTGGGAAGGCCGTCCGCGCCGTGAAGGAGGCCGGCAAGGCCGCCCGCGCGGGCGTGCGCGCCGCGGTCCGCGCCGGAAAGGCGGCCGCCGAGGGCACCGCCGAGGGGGCGCGCGCGGCGAAGAGCGCGGTGCGCGGCGCGAAGGGGAGCAAGCTGAGCAAGGCGGCGACGGTCGCGGCGGGCGCCATCGCGGCCGCGCGGCGGAAGACGGCACGCCCCGGCGAGGGCCTCCCCGATCCGGAGGGGTACTTCGTCGCGCGGGTCCGCGGCGAGGAGGCGGTTCGCGACGCGCCGCACGCAATGGGCGAGTCGGGCTCCGACCAGCCGTGGTCGGCGGAGACGGAGGGCGTCGGCGCGTCCAAATACGACGAGGGCCTCGGCGACCTGCCGTGGGGCTACGGGGACGACGCGTTCGTCGCGCTCCCGCGCGACCCGACGACGCTCTTCCTCTACTGGGACCTCGCCCAGGAGACCGTCGCGCGCGGGTTCGACGGGCTCGACCACGGGCGCGCGCAGCTGTGGCTGTTCGCGAGGGCCGGCGAGGGCTGGGATCGGCTGGGCACGATCGAGTTCGCGCTCGAGTCGCGCGGCTACTACCTCCACGACCTCGAGCCGGGGCGCACCTACCGCGCCGAGATCCACGCCATCGATCGGCGTGGCCAGGAGCGGCTCGTCGGCCGCTCCTCGAACCCCGTGAGCCTGCCGCCCGTCGGGCCCTCCCCGATCATCGACGACCGCTTCGCGCGGATCCCGTGGGACATGCCGCTCGGCCGGCTGCTCGGGCCCGGGCACGCTGGCGCGCCGTTCTCCGACGAGGCGCGCGCGCTCCTCGCGCGGCTCTCCGACTGGTCGCGCTTCTCCGGCCCGACCTGGGGGAGCGCCGGCGGGATGGGCGGGCGCCCGTTCTCGCCGACGTCGTCGCCGGGAGGGAAGCCGAGGCCGCAAGGCGGGGAGGAGCGATGACCCGCGACGTCCTCGGGTACGTGTCCCTCCACCTGCACGCGCACCTGCCGTTCGTCCGTCACCCGGAGTACGAGGACTTCCTCGAGGAGGACTGGCTCTACGAGGCGATCACCGAGACCTACCTCCCGCTCCTCGAGATCTTCGATCGGCTCACCGACGAGAGCATCCCGTTCCGCATCTCGATCACGATGACGCCGCCGCTCGTCGCGATGCTGCGCGACGAGCTGCTCATGGGGCGCTACGCGCGGCGGCTCGACGCGCTCTGCGAGCTCGCCGACAAGGAGATCCATCGGACCGCGGAACGACGGCACGTTCCACGGCCTCGCGCTCCACTACCAGCACGAGTTCCGGGAGCTCCGGCAGCTCTTCAACGACCGCTACCGGCGCGACCTCGTCGGCGCGTTCCGGAGGCTCGAGGAGGCGGGGCGGCTCGAGATCCTCACCTGCGGCGCGACCCACGGCTTCCTGCCGCTCATGCAGCAGTACCCGGAGGCGGTCCGGGCGCAGATCTCCGTCGCGGCGACGAGCCACCGGCGGCACTTCGGGCGGGATCCCGTCGGGATCTGGCTCCCCGAGTGCGGCTACTACCCCGGCCTCGACACGTTCCTCGCCGAGGAGAACATCCGCTACTTCTTCGTCGACACGCACGGCGTCACCGACGCCACCCCGCGGCCGCGCTTCGGCGTGTACGCGCCGATCTACACGCCGACCGGCGCGGCGGCGTTCGCGCGCGACCCCGAGTCGTCCATGCAGGTGTGGAGCTCGGAGTCCGGGTACCCGGGCGACCCCGACTACCGCGAGTTCTACCGCGACGTCGGCTGGGACCTCGACTACGACTACGTGGAGCCGTACATCCAGCCGACCGGGCAGCGCAAGAACGTCGGGATCAAGTACTTCCGGATCACCGGCAAGACGGCGAACAAGGAGCCGTACGATCCCGGGCGCGCGCGCGAGCGCGCGGCGTCGCACGCCGGGAACTTCATGTTCAACCGCGAGCGGCAGGTCGAGCACCTGTCGTCGCGGATGGGCGGGGTCCGGCCGATCGTGATCTCCCCCTACGACGCCGAGCTGTTCGGACACTGGTGGTACGAGGGGCCGATGTTCATCGACTACTTCGTCCGGAAGACCGCCTTCGACCAGCGCATCTTCCGGCTCGCGACGCCCGGCGACTACCTGGAGGAGAACCCCGAGCAGCAGCTCGCGACGCCGCCGCTCTCCTCCTGGGGCGCCGGCGGCTACGCGGGGGTCTGGCTCGACGGCTCGAACGACTGGATCTACCGCCACCTGCACAAGGCGGCGGAGCGGATGATCGCGCTCGCGCGCGACTACCGCGAGCCCGGCCCGCTCGAGCGGCGAGCGCTCAATCAGGCCGCGCGCGAGCTGCTCCTCGCGCAGTCGTCCGACTGGGCCTTCATCATGAAGACCGGGACGATGGTGGACTACGCGATCCGCCGCACGAAGGAGCACGTGCTCCGGTTCACGCGGCTGCACGACCAGATCCGGTCCGGGCGCATCGACGAGGGCTGGCTCGCGCACGTCGAGCAGAAGGACAACCTCTTCCCGGAGATCGACTACCGCGTGTACGCGCCGCGGTAGCCCGCGTCCCCCGCCGACCAGGTCCGAGCGGTGAGTCCTCGCCGCGGCGGCGCTACGGCTCGAACCGCAACCGCATCGTCGTGCGTGCCGCGGCCGGGCGGCCGCTCGCGTCGGCGCCCGGCGTGAAGCGGCACGTCCGCACCGCGCTGAGGAGGGCGGCCCTGAGCCGGGGATCGACCGCGCCCGGGAACGTCACGTCCGCGGGACGGCCGTCCTCGCCGACCTGGACGTGGAGGATCACCTCCGGGGGGAGCCGCCCCTCGAGCGCCGACGGGACGCGCAGCGCGTCCTCGACGCAGGAGCGGGTCTGCAGCACGGGCGCGCGGGGGCTCGCGGCCGCAGCGGGGGCGGCGCGGGGCGCGGGGGTCTCCGGCGGCGGCGGAAGGGGTATCGCGGCCGTCGCGACCGTCGCGGCGGGAGGCGGCGCCGGAGCGGGCTCCGGCGGCGGCTCGGTCGCGGTCTCGGCCGGGCCGGGGGTCGCGCTCGCGGCCGGGGCCGCGGCCGCAGCGGGGATCGCGGTCGCGACCGCCGCGGCGCGGCTCGAAGCTCCCGACCCCGCGGAGGTCCGCGGCGGCGGCGAGGCGATCGGCGCCGTCGCGCGCACGGGGAGGGGCGCCGGCCTCGCGCGCTCCACGTACGAAGGGTCGATTGGCGCGAGCGGCGGCGGCGAAGCCCAGGGAGCCTCCTGCGTGACCGTGACGCGCACGCCCGGACCCGCGGCGGGCGCGGCCCGCTCGCCTCCGCGGAGCAGCAGCCACACCGAGACGGCGGCGACGAGCAGGGTCGCGACCGCGATGCCCGCGGCGATCGCCCGCGTCCTCGCGCGAGCGGCCGATCCGCCGGTCTCCGGCTCCGCCTCGGCGCGCGTCGCGATCGAGGAGGCGATGTCCGGCGGGGCGGCGTCGGCCGGCGCGGGCGTCCCGCCGTGCGCGGCCGGCTGCGGCGCCTCGGCGGGGTCGTCGTCGAGCTCGAGGCTCTCGTAGCCGCCCTCCGGCGGAGGGACCGACCACGGGTCGACCTCGATGTTCCCCTCCTGCGGCGAGGGGAGCGGGCCGGCGTCGCGCGCGGTGGACTTCCGCGGCGCGTCCGGCGAGGCGAGCATCGCGGGCGCGCGCTCGCAGGTGCAGGTGAGCGGGGCCGGCGCTCCGGGCGGCGCCGGCTCGGCCGAGAGGGAACGGCCGCACCTGTCGCAGGTCGGCTGCATCTCCCCGATCTTAGGCCGAACCGGGGGCTCCCGTCGCGTTCCGGGCCGACGCGCCCGGCGGTGGGGCGCGCGCCCACCTTCGCGTTGACGCCCCCGCCGCGCCCGACTAGCCTCGCCCGACCCCGAATTTCCGAGAGTCCACCGACACATGGCAGACGAGAACGGCACCGGCGGCGACGATCTGGGCGCGACCGAGCGCGAGATCATCGCGCAGCGGTCGAGGAAGGCCGAGGCGCTGCGCGCCCTCGGCGTGAACCCCTTCGGCAACGGGCACCGCCCCCGCCACGCGACGGCGGACCTCGTCCGGCGCTACGGCGACGCGCCCGCCGAGGAGATCGCGAAGGACCCGGGCGCCTGGTCCATCGCGGGTCGGGTGCTGGCGGTCCGGTCGTTCGGGAAGGCGGCGTTCCTCCGGCTGCGCGACGCCGCCGGCGAGCTCCAGGTGTGGGTGAAGAAGGACAAGGTGGGCGAGAAGGCGTTCGAGATCTTCAAGCTCCTCGACATCGGGGACGTCGCCGCCGCCGAGGGGCCGGCGACGCGCACGAAGACGGGAGAGCTCACGCTCGAGGCGACCTCGTTCACGATCCTCACGAAGGCCCTGCGGCCCCTGCCGGAGAAGTGGCACGGCCTCACCGACGTGGAGCAGCGCTACCGGCAGCGCTACGTCGACCTCATCGTCACGCCCGGCGTGCGCGAGGTCTTCAGGAAGCGCACGAAGATCGTCTCGACGATCCGCCGCTTCCTCGACGACCGCGGCTATCTCGAGGTGGAGACGCCGACCCTCCACAAGCCGGAGGAGGCCGGCGGGGCCGCGGCCCGGCCGTTCGAGACCTTCCACAACGCGCTCGAGCTGCCGCTCAAGCTCCGGATCGCGACGGAGCTGCACCTCAAGCGGCTCGTCGTCGGCGGGTTCGACCGGGTCTACGAGATCGGCCGGATCTTCCGGAACGAGGGGATCTCGCGACGCCACAACCCGGAGTTCACCTCCATCGAGTTCTACGAGGCCTACGCGACCCACGAGGACCTCATGAAGCTGACGGAGGAGCTGTTCCACAGGCTCGCCGTCGAGGTCGCGGGCTCCGCGAGGGTCACGTTCCAGGGGCAGGAGATCGACCTCACCCCGCCGTTCCCCCGCGTGTCGCTCGTCGCGGAGGGGGCGAGGGCGCTCGGCCTGTCGCGCGAGGACGCGCTCGCCGGGAAGGGGCTCGCCGAGGCGCTGGCGCGCGCCGCCGCGCGCGAGAACGAGTCGGAGGACGCCTGGAAGCTCGAGCAGGCGGCGAAGAGGTCGCCCGGCGAGGCGATCGCCGCCGCGTTCGAGGCGTTCTGCGAGGCGAAGCTGCCGAAGGACCGCCCGGCGTTCGTGGTGGACTGGCCCATCGAGACCTCGCCGCTCTCGCGGCGCCGCGACGCCGACCCGCGCCTCGTCGATCGCTTCGAGCTGTTCGTGGGAGGGATGGAGGTCGCGAACGCGTTCTCCGAGCTGAACGACCCGAACGACCAGCGGGCGCGGTTCGAGGCGCAGATGAAGGCGAAGGCGGCCGGCGACGAGGAGGCGATGCCGTACGACGAGGATTTCGTCCGCGCCCTCGAGCACGGGATGCCGCCGACCGCGGGCGAGGGCATCGGGATCGACCGCGTCACGATGCTCCTCACGGACTCCGCCTCGATCCGCGACGTGATCCTGTTCCCGCTCCTCAAGACGCGAAGCTGATCGATGTCCGACCGGAGCAGCACCTCGAAGACCGGCGCGACCTCGGGCTCGGACCCGACCTCGAGCTCGACCGGGACCGGGACCTTGACCGCCGCGACGGCGAGCGGCGCCCACGCGGGACACCCCGCGCCGCCCGTCTTCTCGTGGCCGTCGTTCGTGCTCATGGCCGTGGGCGTCTTCGGAGCCGCGGTCGTCGTGCCGCTCGCCGCCCTGTTCTTCGGGGACCGGCTCGGGTTGCCGGGCTTCCTCGTGACGGGGCTCACCGCGCTCGCCACGGCCGCGTTCGCCGCGTCGCTCGGCGCGGCGGCCGGCGTCGTCGGCAGGCGGCTCGCGTTCTACGAGGTCGCGGCGGCCGCGCTGTTCTGGGTGGCCGCCGAGGCGCTCGTCGTCGTGCTGCCGCGGTTCCGCGGCGCCCCCGTGTTCCAGCCGCTCGAGTCGCAGGGGACGCTCGTCCTCGTGCTGGGGCTCCTCAACCTCGGCCTCCTCCTGGCGACCTGCGCCTTCGCCGGGGCGACGATCGCGTACCTCGTCGCCGGTACCGGCCGGCTCGACCTGTCGGTCTCGTACGAGCTCTTCGTCGCGCGGAGCCACCTGCGCCTGTCGCCGAGGACGCTCGCGGCGCTCTTCGCCTTCGTCGTGACCGGGATCGTGCCCGGGCTCCTCGTGGCGCTCGTCTGGTCGCTGGTGCGCGACGCGCGCGAGCGACGCGCGTACCGCCGGGGCGAGCTCTACGCGCGCCGGCGGATGCCCGCGACGCTCCTCATGACGCTCATCTCGATCGCGGGCGTCGCGATCGGCGTGTTCGCGCTCACGGTCGTGCTCTCCGTGATGAGCGGCTTCGAGGCGGACCTGAAGCACAAGATCCTCGGCCACAACGCGCACGGGATGGTCCTCACCTACGGCCAGAACGAGTTCGACGACTGGCGCGGGATCCGCGAGAGGGTGCTCAAGGTGCAGGGCGTCGCCGGGGCGACGCCGTTCCTCTACAACGAGGTGATGCTCTCCGCCGGGCAGAACCTGACCGGCGCGATCCTGAAGGGCATCGACGTGGACACGGTCGGCACCGTCACCGACCTCCCGGGGAACGTCGAGGACGGCGACCTCGCGTGGCTCCGGACGCCGGAGAAGATCCCGTCCGGCCCCCGGCCGCCGGGCGAGGGCGCCCAGGCCGAGGCCCCACCGGGCGGGCGGTCGGCGCGCCCGCTCCCCGGGATCGCCCTCGGCCGCGAGCTCGCGCGCTCGCTCCGCGTGTTCGTGGGCGACCAGGTGAACGTCGTCTCGCCGTTCGGCGACCTCGGGCCCGCCGGGCCGCAGCCGAAGAGCCGCCCGTTCCGCGTCGCGGCGATCTTCTACAGCGGCATGTACGAGTACGACTCCAAGTTCGCGTACATGGACCTCGCCGAGGGGCAGCGCTTCTTCGGCACCGGGGAGACCGTCACCGGCCTCGAGCTCAAGGTCGACGACGTGGACGCCGCCCGCGCGGTGATGAACCGCGTGGTGTTCGCGCTCGGCGGGTGGCCGTTCCGCGCGAAGGACTGGGGCGAGCTCAACCGGAGCCTCTTCTCCGCGCTGCAGATGGAGAAGGTCGTGATGGCGGTGATCCTCGGGTTCATCGTCCTCGTCGCGAGCTTCATCATCGTGGCGACGCTCATCATGCTCGTGCTCGAGAAGACGAAGGAGATCGCCGTCCTCAAGTCGATGGGCGCGGGCGTGCCGAGCGTCATGAAGATCTTCGTCGCGGAGGGCCTCGTCATCGGCGCGGTCGGCACCGCGTTCGGCCTCATCCTCGGCTACGGCGGTTGCCTGTTCATCGACCGCATCGGGATCCCGCTCGACCCCGAGGTCTACTACATCTCGAACCTGCCGGTGCTCATCGATCCGGCGCAGTTCGCGCTCGCGGCGCTCGCCGCGCTCGCGCTGTCGTTCCTCGCCACCATCTACCCGGCCACGAAGGCGGCGCGCCTGCGCCCCGTGGACGGGCTGAGGGCCGAATGAGCGCCGGCGCCGCGACGCGCGGGTTCGTCCGCATCGAGGGGCTCGGGAAGACCTACCTCATGGGCGACAAGCGCCTCGAGGTCCTCCGCGGGATCGACCTCGAGATTGGCGAGGGCGAGGTCGTCGCGCTCACCGGGCCGTCCGGCGCCGGGAAGAGCACGTTCCTCCACCTCCTCGGCACGCTCGACGTGCCGACCCGCGGCCGGGTGCTGTTCGAGGGCGAGGACGTCTTCGAGCGCGGCGAGGAGGAGCTCGCGTCGTTCCGCAACCAGACGATCGGGTTCGTGTTCCAGAGCCACCACCTGCTCCCCGAGTTCACCGCGCTCGAGAACACCATGATGCCCGCGCTCATCCGGCGCGTGTCGCGCGCCGAGGCGCGGCGGCGCGCGGCGGAGATGCTCGCGGAGGTCGGCCTCGGCGACCGGATGGAGCACCGCCCCGGCGAGCTCTCGGGCGGCGAGCAGCAGCGGGTCGCGCTCGCGCGTGCGCTCTGCCTCGGGCCGCGCCTGCTCCTCGCGGACGAGCCCACCGGCAACCTCGATCCGCAGACCGCCGAGGGGATCCACGCCCTGCTCGCGGACCTGAACGTGCGGCTCGGGATCACCGCCGTCGTCGTGACCCACAACGAGCGGCTCGCGCAGTCGCTGCCCCGGCGGCTGCGGCTCGTGGCGGGCCAGCTCGTCTAGAGGGGGCGGGTCGCACCGGGGGCCCGCTGGCGGGCCGGCGCAGCCTCATCCGGGCTGCGCCGGCGCTCGCCCGCGTCACTGGATCCCGAGCAGCTCCACCTCGAACACGAGCGTCGCGTTCGGCGGGACGGCGTTCCCGGCGCCGCGCGCGCCGTACGCGATCGACGGCGGGCAGACGAGCTGCGCCTTGCCGCCGACCTTCATCAGCTGCAGGCCCTCGGTCCAGCACTTGATGACGCCGTTCAGCGGGAAGGTGATCGGCGCCTTCGACTGGTCGAACACCTTCCCGTCGGGGAACGTGCCCTTGTAGTTGACCTTCACGGTGCTCGTCGCCGTCGGCTTCGCGCCCTTGCCCTCCACGGTGGGCTTGTAGACGAGCCCCGAGGCGGTCTTCACGGCGCCCTTCTCCTTCGCGGCCTTGTCCGCGAAGTCGGCGCCGGGATTGGCGGCGCGGGCGGCGGGAGCGAGCGCGAGGAGGGCCGAGGCGAGGCCCGAGGCGGCGACGGCGGCGAGGCGGCTGAGGCTCATGGTCGAGTTCCTTTCGGTCGAAGGCCTCCGGTCCGGAGGGCCGGGGCGCGCGGAGTGTATCCTCGAACCCGGGGGCGCGCCGCGTAACCTTCTTCGGAGGCGCGCGTCTTGAGCCGGCACAAGGAGGAGCACCATGAACGCCATCCCGCTCGCCCTCGCCGCCTCGCTCGCCCTCGCCGGCCCCGCCCTCGCAGCAGACGCGACGACGAGCGGCACGACGAACCCGACCCGCACGCAGGACCGCGAGCAGGTGCGGTCGCAGGCCGCGAACCACCGCCAGGACGAGGTGCGCCGCGCCGCCGCCGCCGACCGCGAGCACGATCGCACCACGAGCCGCGGCCAGGCCGGCACGCACGGCACGGGCCCCTGTCGCCACTAGAGAACAGCGGATGCTCGCCGCCGCCGTCTCCGCCGTCCTCCTCGCCGCGACGCCGCGGCTCGAGGCTGCGGCGTCCGCGGGAGGAGGGTACGACTCGAATCCGAACCAGTCGGACATGTCGCTCACCGCGCCCGGGTCCGGGTTCGCGGCGCTGAGGGCGAGCGGCGGCGGGTCGCTCGACGTCGGCCGCTCGTCGAGCGTCTACGCGGGGGTGCGGTTCGACGACGAGGAGTACCCCTCGTACCCGGACCTGACGACGCGCACGGCGGGCGTCGATCTGTCGCTCGCGCAGGACCTCGGCCAGCGCACGGCGCTCGTCGTGACGCCCTGGGCCGCCTGGAGCTGGTCGGGCGACCCGGACCGCGACGCGACGACGTTCGGCGCGCAGCTGACGCTGCGGGTGAAGCCGGTTCGCAGCGTCGCGCTCCGCGCCTTCTACGCCTACCGCGACCGGAACGCCGCCGCCGACGTCTTCTCGTCGGCCTCGAACCGCGTCGGCGCGAGCGCCGAGTGGCGGCTGCTCACCCGCACCTTCCTCTCGGCCGGCGCGTCGATCGAGAAGGGGGACGAGGTGTTCTACCGCGCGGTCTCGGGCGGCGGCGGCTCCGGGATGGGCGGCGGGACGGGGCCGGGCGGCCGCGCCGAGGAGCCTTACCGGGAGAAGGCGACGACCTGGGCCCTCGGCCCCGCGCTGGAGGTCGGGCTCGGCTCCGGCCTCTACCTCCTCGGGAGCTACGAGGTGCGCTGGGTCACGTCCGCGACGACCGACCTGCGCACCCAGTCGGTGTTCGCGGCGGTCGGCGCGCGCCTCTAGGGCCTGCCGCGGTAACCTCAGGGGGCCCGCGTCGTCGTTCACCGAGGAGGTCGCCGCATTCCCCGCTCCGCCCGTCAGGCCGCGACCGCCGCCGGACAGCCGTTCGACCTCGCCGAGGCCGCGGACCGGGACGCCGTGGAGCGGGTCCTCGACGGCGACACGGAGGCGTTCACCGGCGTCGTGCGCCGGCACGGAGGCAGGCTCGTGGGGCTGTGCACGCGGCTGACGGGCGATCGCGCCCTGGGCGAGGAGCTCGCGCAGGAGGCGCTCGCGCGCGCCTACGCCGCGCTCGGCTCGTGGCGCGGCGACGCCGGCTTCCGGGCCTGGCTCACGCGGGTCGCAGTGAACGCCTGCCGCGACTGGCAGAAGGCCGGGGCGCGCGCGGAGCGGCCGGCGGAGCTCGATCCGTCGGCGCTCGCCACGACGCTCGACCCGGAGCGGATCGCGGCGGGGCGCGAGCTCGGCGCGGCGCTGTCCGCCGCGATCGCGCGCCTCGCCCCCGCGAGCCGCGAGGCGTTCGTGCTCTTCCACGTCGAGGGGCTGCCGTACGAGGAGATCCGCGCGATCACCGGCGCGTCGGTCAACGCGCTCAAGGTGCGCGTCCACCGGGCGCGGCAGGCGCTGCTCGAGGCGCTCGGGCCGATGCTGGACGGAGCGTGAGGGGACCATGAACGACGAACTGCGGCGCCTGCTGGACGGCGAGCTGGATCCGGACGAGGCCCGGCGCGTGCTCGACGGCCTCGCGCCGGACACGCGCCGCGAGGCCGAGGCGATGGCGCGGATCGCGGCGGCCGCCGCGCGGCTCGAGCGGGCCGAGCCCTCCCCGGAGTTCGCCGCGCGCACGATGGCGCGCGTGCGAGCGCGCCGCCCGCCGCGGCGGAGCGCCCTCGCCTGGCTGCGCGCCCCGCGCGTCTCGCCGCTCGGCGCGCTCGGCAGCGCTGCCGCCGCCGCCCTCGTCGCCGCCGTCCTCGCGATCCGGCTCGCGCCCGCGCCGCACCCCGCCGCGCCGGTCCTCGCGCAGCTGCGGCTCGTGGCACCGCAGGCGCGCTCGGTCGCGGTGGCGGGCGACTTCAACGGCTGGCGCCCCGAGGCGACGCCGCTCCGGCGCGGCGAGGGCGGCGCGTGGAGCGCCCAGGTCCCGCTCGCTCCGGGGCGGCGCTACGAGTACCAGTTCGTGGTGGACGGGGAGTGGGTCGCGGACCCCGCTGCCCCCGCGACCGACGACGGGTTCGGCGGCCGAAACGCCGTGCTCGACCTGTGAGCGCCTCGCCTATGATGCGCGCACGTGAGAGCCCTCCCCACCCTCTGCCTGCTCGCGCTGTCGGCCTGCGCGTCCGCGACGGTGCGCGCCACGGTCGAGGCCGGCGAGGCGACGTTCATCTGGACGGGGGACGCAGACGCCGTCTTCCTCGTCGGCACGCCGACGGCGTGGCGCCGCGTTCCGCTCGCCCGCGAGGGCCGTCGCTTCACGCTGCGGCTGCCGCTCCCGCCGGGCCGGCACGAGTACCGGCTCGAGGTCGAGGCGGGCGGGGCCGTTCGGACGGTCCTGCCGGACGGGGGGGAGCGCGTGGACGACGGGTTCGGAGGAGAGAACGCGGTGCTGAGGGTGGGAGGCACGTAACGTGCGGCGCGCTCGCTCGTCTGCATGGAAGGAGCCGGTCCGTCCCTCCCTCGCCTTCGCTCCGGAGGACAGGCCGGACCGGACCTGGGGACGCACGGTGATCCGCAATCCGCTCGCCGCCTTCGCGCTCGCCGCCGCCTTCGTCGGTGCGCCCGCCGCGCGCGCCGCGGCCCCGGACGCCGCGGCCGAGGTCGCGGCCCGCGCCGCCGAGCGCGGGATCCTCGCGGAGCCGCTCGTCGCCCCGGTCCGCGAGGCGGAGCGCCGGGGACTTCCGCCACGGCTCGTCGCGGACAAGGTGCTCGAGGGGATCGCGAAGGGCGTCCCGCCCGAGCGCGTCGCCGCCGTCGCGGGTGCTCTCGTGTCGCGGCTCTCCGAGGCGGACGAGGCGCTCGCGCGCGCGCCGGCGGGCGTCGCGCCGCCGCGCGACCGGCCCGCCGCGCTCGCCGATCTCGCAGGCGCGCTCGCCGCAGGCGTGGACCGGGCGTCGCTCGACGCGCTCGTCGCGGCCGCGCGGTCGGGCTCCGCCGGGGCGGACGGCGCCGTCGCGGCCGCGCGCGTGCTCGCCGGGCTCGGGCGCCGCGGGGTCCCCGCGTCCGACGCGCTCCCGCTCGGCCGCGCGCTCGCGGCAAACCCCCGGTCCGCCGCCGACGTGGTGCCCGCGTTCGACGCCTGGCGCGCGGACGGCGGCCAGGACATGCGCGCGTTCATCGCGGACGCCGAGCGCCGGGTCGCGCAGGGACGCGCCGTCTCCGGCGCCGGGCACGACGCCGATCGCGGCGGGCGGGACGACGCCGGGCGCGACGAGCGCGGCCGCGGGGGCGGCGACGCCGGGCGGCCCCACGGGCGCCATCCGTAGCGCGCCGGCGGACCCCGCGGCGGACCGTCGCCCCCCCCGGCGCGCGCCTCCGGCCTCCCCCGATCGCCGCGTCGCCGGCGGTTCGCCACGGTGCGTCGATCGGGCGTCTGGGCCGCGCCCGCGAGCGCGTCCACGGCAAGATGATGTTTGAGGTTTTCCGGACGACGGTTTAGATTCCGCCGCTCGCGTGACCCGTCTCCCGACCAGCGCCCTGGGCGTCCTCGCGGCGGTCCTCGCCGCGGCCGCGCCCGCCGTCGGAGCGGCAGCGGACGGCACCGTCGGGGACGTCCGGGTGGAGGGCAACCGGCGCGTGGAGCGAGACGCGGTGCTCGCCGCGATATCGGAGAAGAAGGGCGCGCCCTTCGACCCGAAGCGCGTGTCCGCCGACGTGAAGGCCCTCATGAAGCTGGGGTTCTTCTCCGACGTGGTCGTGGAGGAGGAGGGCGACCCCGCCTCGCCGACCCTCGTCTACCGCGTCACCGAGCGGCCGGGCGTGCGCGAGGTCAAGATCTCCGGGAACGAGGGGCTCTCGAAGGACGACCTCAAGGACACGATCTCGCTCAAGGCGGGCGGCTTCCTCGACCTCGCCGCCGCGCAGCGCGACGTGAAGAAGATCCAGGAGAAGTACGTCGAGAAGGGGTACTTCCTCGCCGAGGTCCATCCGCGGGTGGACGAGAAGCCCGACAACCAGGTCGACGTCGTCTACGTCGTCGACGAGAAGGCGAAGGTCGAGGTGCGCGAGGTCCGCTTCATGGGGAACACGCACGTGTCGGACGACGACCTCCTCGCCGTGATGCAGACGCGGCCCGGCGGGCTGCTCTCCTTCCTCTCGTCGTCGGGCACCTACAAGGAGGAGGCGCTCCAGCGCGACGTCCAGAACCTGCAGGCCACCTACCTCGACCGCGGCTACGTCACGATCAAGGTCGGCCACCCGTCCGTCGCGCTGTCGCCCGACAAGCGCTGGGTCCACGTCACGATCCAGGTCGAGGAGGGCGAGCGGTACCGGATCGGGGACATCAAGTTCACGGGGCAGCTCCTCGAGCAGGAGCCGCGGCTCCGCGAGATCGTGCGGACGAAGAAGGGCCAGTGGTTCTCCCGCGAGACGGTCGCGCGCGACCTCTTCGCGATCGGCGACGTGTTCAAGGACCTCGGATACGCCTACGCGAACGTCACGCCGCTCACCGACACGAACCCGCAGACCCGGATCGTCGACCTCACGTTCGAGGTCCAGCCCGGGGCCATCGCGACCTACGAGCGGATCGAGGTCGTCGGGAACGACAAGACCCGTGACAAGGTCATCCGCCGCGAGCTGCGGATCTCCGAGGGCGAGCGCTTCAGCGGGACCGGGCTGCGCGAGTCGAAGATGAGGGTGAACGCCCTCGGGTTCTTCGAGACGGTGGAGATCTCCACGAAGCGCGGCTCCGCCGACGACAAGATCGTGGCGACCGTCGAGGTGAAGGAGCGCCCCACCGGCACCTTTCAGATCGGCGCGGGCTTCTCCTCGTACGAGAATTTCATCCTCACCGGCCAGATCTCGCAGCAGAACTTCTTCGGCTGGGGGCAGACGCTCTCGCTGCAGATCCAGTGGTCCTCGATCCGCCAGCTCGGCCAGATCCAGTTCGTGGAGCCGCACTTCCTCGACACGCGCTGGACGTTCGCCTTCGACCTGTACCTGACCGAGGGGATCTACACGACGTTCACGCGCCGGTCGGCCGGCGGGTCGGTGACCTGGGGCTACGAGCTCGTCGGGCTCTACCCGTGGTGGAACTTCGCGAAGCACCTCGAGGACATGCGGCTCTTCGCGACGTACACGAACGAGCGCGTGGACGTCACCGCCGCGACGGCGTCGACGACGACCCAGGAGGCGTTCAAGTCGGGCACGACGAGCTCCGTGCGGCTCTCGCTGCAGTGGGACAAGCGCGACAACCGGCTCTTCCCGACGAACGGGTTCTTCCTGTCGGGCTCCGTCGAGGTGGCGGCGCCGCTCATGGCGCCGACGAGCCTGTTCGGCGAGAACATCAACCTGTTCCGGCGGTACACGATCGACGGGCGCATCTACCGGCCGCTCTTCCTCGGGTTCGTCTTCCGCGCGAAGCTCACGCTCGGGAAGATCGAGAACTGGGACACCGCGCATCAGGTCCCCATCTCCGAGCTGTACTACGTCGGCGGCATCAACTCCGTGCGCGGATACCGCTACCTCTCCATCGCGCCGACGCAGCGCGTCCGCCAGGTGGACACGCCCGACTCGGGGATCGAGGAGCTCGCCCGCGGCGGCGACAAGCAGGCGGTCCTGAACCTCGAGCTCGAGTTCCCGCTGTTCCCCGGCGTCGGCATCCGCGGGGTCCTGTTCGCGGACGGTGGCAACGCGTTCGCGCCCGGCTCGTACCACGATCCCACGGTCTCCTTCTCCCTGTACAAGTCGGCCGGGTTCGGGTTCCGGTGGATCAGCCCGATCGGCCCGCTGCGCTTCGAGTGGGGCTTCCCGCTCGACCCGCGCAAGAACGCGAACGGCGTGCGGCTCGACAACCCTGTGGACTTCCAGTTCACGATCGGTAACTTCTTCTAGCGAGGTGAAACCATGCGACACGCGATCCTCCCCTCCCTGCTCCTCGCGCTCGCCGCCGTCCCGGCGGTCGCGCGCGCAGAGCAGAAGATCGGGTACGTGGACCTGCAGCGCGCCCTGAACGAGGTCGAGGAGGGCAAGACCGCCAAGGCCCTCCTCCAGAAGGACTTCGCCGAAAAGCAGAAGCAGCTCGACGCGAAGAAGGCGGAGTTCGAGAGGCTCCAGGCCGACTTCGAGAAGCAGTCGGTGGTCATGGCCGAGCAGGCGCGCAAGGACAAGACGGCGGACCTCGACCGCCGCGCCCGGGAGCTGCAGGCGCTCTTCATGAACCTCCAGAAGGACCTCTCCGAGCGGGAGCGCGACGCGACCCGGGGGATCTTCGACCGGATGAACGCGATCGTCCGGGACATCGCCGAGGCGGACGGGTTCACCTACGTGCTCGAGAAGGGGGCGGGGATCGTGTACGCGCCGGCCTCGCTCGACCTCACGAACGAGCTCATCCGCAAGTACAACGCGAAGTACCCGGGCGGCGGCGCGAAGAAGGCCGAGGCGGCCGCGCCGAAGAAGGCCGAGCCCGCGGCCTCGAAGAAGTAGGAGGCGCGCCGTGACGGGCTTCACGCTGGCCGAGCTCGCCGCCCGCGTGGGCGGCGAGGTCCAGGGGGACGGGGCGATCCGCGTCGACGGCGTCGCGCCGCTCGAGGACGCGGGTCCGTCCCAGCTCTCCTTCTTCTCGAACAAGAAGTACCGGCGGGCGTTCGAGGCCTCCCGCGCGGGTGCAGTGGTCGTCGAGCCCGGTGCCGAGGTGCCGCACGGGCGCACCGTGCTGCGCGCCGCGAACGCGTACCTCGCCTTCGCGAGGATCTCGACGCTCTTCCACCCGCCGCGCGAGCCGATGCCGGAGGTGTCGCCGCTCGCCGCGGTCCACCCGACCGCGCGGGTCCACCCGAGCGCGCAGGTGATGCCGCTCGCCTGCGTGGGCCCGGGCGCGGAGGTCGGCGCCCGCACCATCGTGTACCCGGGCGCCCAGATCGGCGACGAGGCGCGCGTCGGCGAGGACTGCGTCCTCTACCAGAACGTCGTGATCCGCGAGCGGTGCGTCGTCGGGAACCGCGTGATCCTCCAGCCCGGCTGCGTCATCGGGTCGGATGGGTTCGGGTTCGCCTTCGACCCCGAGGGCGAGGGCCAGGGCCCGCGGCACTACAAGGTTCCGCAGAGCGGGAATGTGATCGTCGAGGACGACGTCGAGATCGGCGCGAACACCTGCGTGGACCGGGCGACGCTGGGCGCGACCCGCATCGGACGGGGCGCGAAGATCGACAACCTCGTCCAGATCGCCCACAACGTCGAGATCGGGCCGCTCTCCCTGATCGTCGCGCAGGTCGGCATCGCCGGCTCGACGAAGCTCGGCATGGGCGTGATCGTCGGCGGGCAGGCGGGGCTGGTCGGGCACGCCGACATCGGCGCGGGCGTCCGGATCGCGGCGCAGGCCGGCGTGCAGGGCGACGTCCCGGCGGGAGAGACGCTCGGCGGGAGCCCCGCGCAGCCACACGGCAAGTGGCTGCGGAACGTGACCGCGTTCGAGCACCTCGCGGAGATGCGCAGGGAGCTCCGCGACCTGCGGCGCGAGGTGGACCGGCTCCGCGGAGCGGACGGCGGTAAGAAGGAGGGAGCATGAGCGACAGAGCTTCGTCGGCGTCGGCGACCGGCCCCGTGCTGGACGTCGAGGCCATCCAGCGGCTCCTGCCGCACCGGCCGCCGTTCCTCCTCGTGGACCGCGTCGTCGCGGTGGAGCCGGGCGTGCGGCTCGTCGCCTGGAAGGGCGTCACCATGAACGAGCCGTTCTTCGCCGGGCACTTCCCCGGGAAGCCGGTCATGCCGGGCGTGCTCATCCTCGAGGCGCTCGCGCAGGCGTGCGCGCTCCTGGCGCTCGTGTCGCTCGACGTGAGCGACAAGCTCACCTACCTCATGTCGATCGACGGCGCCCGCTTCCGTCGCCCCGTCGTCCCGGGCGACCGCCTCGAGCTCCACGTCGAGGTCGTGAGGCGCAAGGCGGCGATCTGGCGACAGAAGGGGACCGCGATCGTCGACGGGCAGGTCGTCGCCGAGGCGGAGTTCCTGGCGATGCTCGCCGATCGCGAGCCGGCGCCGGAGCGCTGAGGAGGACGCCATGGCCATCCACCCCACGGCCGTCGTCGAGCCGGGCGCGCAGGTCGACCCCTCCTGCGAGATCGGGCCGTTCGCCGTCGTGGGGCCGAGCGTCGTGCTCGGCCCCGGGAACGTCCTCTCCGCCCACGCGATCGTGATCGGCCACACCACGCTGGGCGAGGGGAACCGGGTCTTCCCCCACGCGGTGATCGGCGAGATCCCGCAGGACCTCAAGTACCGCGGCGAGCCCACCCGTCTCGTCGTGGGCAACCGCAACACCTTCCGCGAGTGCGTGACGATCAACCTCGGGACCGTACAGGGCGGCGGCGTCACCACCATCGGGAACGGTTGCCTCTTCATGGCCAACAGCCACGTCGGCCACGACTGCGCCATCGGCGACGGCGCGATCATCGCGAACTCGGTCGCGCTCGCCGGCCACGTCACCCTCGAGGACCACGTCCACATCAGCGGGCTCGCCGCCTCGCACCAGTTCTGCCGGATCGGCCGGCTCGCGTTCGTGTCGGGCCTCACCGGCGTCACGATGGACGTGGCGCCGTACTGCACGGTGGCCGGCGCGCGGGCGGAGCTCGGCGGCCTGAACGTCGTCGGCATGCAGCGGGCCGGCATGACGGAGGAGCAGATCGGGCGCGTGAAGCAGGCGTACAAGATCCTGTTCCGCTCGAGCCTGGGCGTCGCCGAGGCCCTCGCGCAGATGGAGGCGGAGCTCGGGGCCTACCCCGAGGTCGCGCACCTCATCGCGTTCGTGCGGGGCTCGCAGCGCGGCGTCACGAGGTAGGCGGACCCGGATGTCGACGATCGGCCTCATCGCCGGCGGCGGGCGGTTCCCGCTCCTCTTCGCGGAGAGCGCGCGCAAGGCCGGCCACCGGGTGATCGCGGTCGCGCACCGGAACGAGACCGACCCGGCGCTCGCCGAGCGCGTGGACGCGCTCACCTGGGTGAAGCTCGGGCAGATCGGCCACATCGTCGAGGCGCTCAAGGCGGGCGGCGCGACGCAGACGGTGATGCTCGGCGCCATCACGAAGCGCCGGTTCTTCCAGGACGCGATGCTCGACGCGACCGGCCTCCGCGTGCTCGCGCGGGTCGCGATCCGGTCGGACGACAACCTCCTGCGCGCGATGGCGCGCTTCCTCGCGGAAGAGGGCGTCCCCATCACCGACCCGACGCCCTTCCTCGCGGACCGGCTCGCCCCGGAGGGCGTCCTGGGGCGCCACGCGCCGACCGCGGAGGAGCTCGAGGACGCGCGCTACGGCCTGGAGCTCGCCCGCGGCATCGGCCGGCTCGATCTCGGCCAGACCGTCGTGGTGAAGGACCGCGTCGCGCTCGCGGTCGAGGCGCTCGAGGGGACCGACGCCTGCATCCGCCGGGGCGGGGAGCTCGCCAGGTCCGGCGGGTTCGTGGTCGCGAAGGCGGTGAAGCCCGGGCAGGACCGCCGCTTCGACCTCCCCGCGGTCGGGCCGGACACCGTCGAGATCCTCCGCGAGACGGGCGGGCGCGTCCTCGCCATCGAGGCGGGGGCGACGCTCGTCATGGACCTCGACCGGATGATCGAGAAGGCCGACCGGGCGAAGATCGTCCTGCTCGGGGTGCGCGCGTGAGCGGCCCGGCGTGGGCGCGCGACGGCGCGGGCGGCGCGGTGCTCGAGGTGCTCGTGCAGCCGCGCGCGTCGCGCACGCGCGTCGTGGGCGAGCACGACGGCCGGCTCAAGATCCAGCTCGCGGCGCCGCCCGTGGAAGGCGAGGCGAACGCTGCCCTCCTCGCGTTCCTCGCGGACGCGCTGGGCGTCAAGCGCGGCGACGTCGGCCTCCTCGCCGGCGAGGCCGGGCGCCGCAAGCGCGTCCGGATCGCGGGCGTCTCCGCCGCGGTCGCGGCCGCGCGGCTGCTCGGGGAGGCCGCGTGACCGTCGCCCGCGCGCTCCTCCTCCTCGCGTGCGCCCTCCTCGCGGTGCCCGGCCTCTTCGTCGGCGCGAAGGGGCTCGCGGCGATCCGCCGCCGCTCGGCCGTCGTCCAGGGCCGGACGGTCACCGGCGCGCGCGCGATCGCCGCGGGGCTCGTCCTGCTCGGCTGGTCCGCCGGGATGATCGGGTTCGCCGTGCTCGTGCTGATCGCGCAGGGCCGACGCTGAGAAGACCGGCGCCTCCCCGCTCAGGTGGCCGCGCGCGCGTCGACGGGCCCGGGCGGGGGAGCGTCCGCGCCGAACACGCCTCGCCGGACGAGCGCCTTCACGAGCTCGAGCACGGGCGCCACGGTCAGCGCGGCGCCGACGACGATCGCCCAGTCCACGAGGGGCAGGGCGAAGGTGCCGAACGGGCGCTGCAGCGCCGGCACGTACACGATGAGGAGCAGGAGCCCCACCTCCCACGCGATGGCGAGGTCGAGCCACCGGTTCGCGAACGGACGCCGCAGCACCGAGCGGCGATCGGAGCGGAAGACGAAGGCCTTCACGAACTGCACGAGCACGAGGGAGAGGAAGGCCATCGTCATCGCCTCGGCGCGGCCGCGGCCCGAGCCGAGCGCCCAGGCGAAGAGGCCGAGGTTGATCAGGGCGGACCAGAAGCCCCCCGCGAGCATCAGCGCGACGACCGGGCGCGTGAAGATCCCCACGCGCGGGCTCCGCGGCGGGCGCGACATGAGGTCGTCGTCGGGCGGGTCCACCGCCAGCGCGAGGGCGGGGAGGCCGTCCGTCGCGAGGTTCACGTACAGGATCTGCACCGCGGAGAGCGGGAGCGGCAGGCCCGCGAGGGTCGCCCCGGCCATGAGCGCGATCTCGCCGATGTTCGAGGAGAGCAGGTAGGTGAGGTACTTCTTGATGTTCCCGAAGATCGCGCGCCCCTCCTCGACCGCCGCGACGATCGAGGCGAACTGATCGTCCGTCAGCGTCATCGCGGCCGCCTCCCGCGCGACGTCGGTCCCGGTGAGCCCCATCGCGATGCCGATGTCGGCCTTCTTGAGCGCCGGCGCGTCGTTGACGCCGTCGCCCGTCATCGCCACGACGTGCCCGAGGGCCTGGAGGGCCGTGACGATGCGCAGCTTGTCGGCGGGCGAGACGCGCGCGTAGACCTCGATCGCGCCCGCCTCGCGCGCGAGCTCCGCGTCGCTCATCCGCGCGAGCTCGGCCCCGGTGACCACCCGGCCTGCGCGCAGGATCCCGATCTCCGCCGCGACGGCGCGCGCGGTCGCGGGGTGATCGCCCGTGATCATCACCGCGCGGATGCCCGCCTCGGCGCAACGCGCCACGGCCGCGCGGGCCTCGGGCCGGGGCGGGTCGATCATCCCGACGAGGCCGAGGAGCGTGAGGTCCCGGTCGGCCGCCTCGATCCCCGGCACCGTCTTCCGCGCCACCGCCAGGACGCGCAGGGCCCGGGCCGCCATCTCCGCCGCCACCCCCAGCAGGCGCTCCCGCTCGCGCGCGTCGAGCGGAAGGTCGCCGTCGTCGCCGAGGACCCGGGCGCAGGCGGGGAGGAGCACCTCCGGCGCCCCCTTCGCGTAGGCGACGGCGCCGTCCCCCGCGCGGTGGAGCGTGGTCATGCGCTTGCGCTCGGAGGTGAAGGGGACCTCCGCGACGCGCGGGAACCGCGCCTCGAGGTCGGCCTGGGCGAGCCCCGCCTTCGCGGCGGCGACGACCAGGGCGCCCTCCGTCGGGTCGCCCCGCACGCGCCACGCGCCGTCGTCGGAGCGCTCGAGCCGGCCGTCGGACGCGAGCGCCGCCGCGGCGAGCGTCTCGAGGACCGCCGCGGGCGGCGGCACCGCCACGCCGCCGAGCAGGAACTCGCCCTGCGGCGCGTAGCCCGCGCCCGTGATCTCGAAGGTGCGCCCGCCGGCGTGCAGGGCGCGGACCGTCATCTCGTCGCGCGTCAGCGTCCCGGTCTTGTCCGAGCAGATGACGGAGGTGCTGCCGAGCGTCTCCGCCGCGGCGAGCCGCCGGACGAGCGCGTTCCGGCGGACGAGCCGCTGCACGCCCAGGGCGAGCGAGATGGTGACGACCGCCGGCAGCGCCTCCGGGACGACCGCCACGGCGAGCGCGATGCCGAACACGAGCATGTCGACGAACGGCTCGCCGCGGACGACGCCGAGCGCGACGATCACGGCGACGATGACCACCGCCGCGCGTGCGAGGGCCTTCCCGACGCGGTCGAGGGTCAGCTGCAGCGGGGTCCTCGCCGCCTCGACGGAACCGAGGAGTCGGGCGATCTCCCCGAACTCGGTCTGCGAGCCGGTGGCGACGACGACCGCGCGGCCGCGGCCGTGGGTCACGGCGGTGCCGGAGAACACGAGGTTCGTCCGGTCGCCGGCGGGGAGCGCGCCGGGGGGGAGCGCCGCGGTCCCCTTGTGCACCGGCACCGACTCTCCCGTGAGCACCGCCTCGTCCGCGTGGAGCTCGACGGCCTCGAGGAGCCTCGCGTCCGCGGCGATCTTGTCGCCCGCGTGGAGCACGAGGACGTCGCCGGGGACGACCTCGCGGGCGGCCACGCGCGTCTCGGCGCCGTCGCGCAGGACGTTCGCGCCCGGCGCGGCCATGCGACGGAGGGCCTCCATCGCGCGCTCCGCGCGGAACTCCTGGACGAAGCCGAGCGCCACCGCGAGCAGCACGATGACGGCGATCGCGACGGCCTCCACGCCGTGACCGAGCGACGCGGAGAGCGCGACGGCGACGAGGAGGACGACGACGAGGACGTTGCGGAACTGGTCGGCGAGGATCGACAGCGCGCTCGCGCGGCGAGCGGCGGCGAGGACGTTCGGGCCGACGCGTGCGAGGCGTTCCGCGGCCTCCGCCGAGGTGAGGCCGGACGGCGACGACCCGAGCCGCGCGAGCGCGTCCGCGGCCGAGAGCGCGTGCCACTCGACGCCGGAGCCGAGGGCGTCCGCGGCGCCGCGGGTGGAGGAGCCCGAGAGGCGTTCGCGCATCGACTGGAGCGTAACCCCGCGGCGCCCGCGTGG
This sequence comes from uncultured delta proteobacterium, assembly GCA_963821195.1. GTDB lineage: Bacteria > Myxococcota > Myxococcia > Myxococcales > Anaeromyxobacteraceae > Anaeromyxobacter. Next base: position 231,493 of record CAWGDE010000032.1, on the reverse strand, counting down.
GCGGCCTCGCGCGGGTGCAACGGCGAGGGCGCGGCACCCTCGGCGAGCCGACGCGGGCCGATAATTGATCACGGTCAATTCATGCAGGACTTCATGAGTCGACTATTGGTTGGCGCTCGGATATCGCCGTCGTTCCGGGGGGATGTGGCAATTCGTCGCGGATCGGTGCGCGCGCAACACCCCGGGAATGCGAACGTTTTCGCGCCGGGTGGTTGAGTCGTCGCGCCGTCCTGTGATTCTCTGTGCGACATGCGGGGCGGCGCGCATGGATTGCACAGGTTCGGCCAGATCGTGCGCAATGCGTTTGTGCACGAGTCGCTCGACATCGAGCCCGAGGCTCCACCGCGCGCGCGCCGCGCGCGCTCGCTCGCGCGCGCGCTGTTCGCGATCGAGGAGCTGCCCGAGGACCCGCAGCCGCCCGCGCACCCCAGCCGTCGCGACCGGCTGCGCGCGCTCGCCGCGAGCGAGGAGCTGCCGCTCGATCCCGAGGCGCCGCCGCGCGCGTCGCGCGGCCCCGGCGTGCTGCGCGCGCTCCTCGTCCCCGAGCAGCTTCCCGAGGACCCGGTGGAGCCGTCGCGTCCGGCGCGCCACCGCTGGCTCTCGTGGCTCTTCCGTCCCGAGTCGCTCGACCCGCCCTAGGAGGTGAGCATGGAGCACGCCCGGCACGTCTTCCGCGTCCTCTTCGTCCTGCTCCTCGCGCTCGTCGCGTTCGTGCTGGGCCGGACCCTGCTCGTGCCGAAGTCGTACGGCATGTACGGTCCGTACCGCTTCGACAACGTCGCGGAGCAGGCCGCCATCCGTCCGCCCGTCCACGGCGGGGCCGCGTCGTGCGCCGAGTGCCACGAGGACAAGTCGAAGAAGATCGCCTCGGGCGTCCACAAGCGCGTGTCGTGCGAGATCTGTCACGGCCCGCTCGGACGTCACGTGAAGGACGGCGAGCTCGTCGCGAAGATGGCGATCGACCGCTCGTTCACGCTGTGTGCGCGCTGCCACCGCAAGATCGAAGGACGGCCGGACAAGTTCCCGGAGGTCGTGCTCGAGCAGCACGTCCAGCAGATGGGGCCGACGAAGCTCGAGGGGAAGGTCTGCCTCGAGTGCCACGACCCCCACTCCCCCAAGCTCTAGCGAGGACATCCATGGACGACACCCGTTCCACCCGGCGCGAGTTCATCCAGGGGGCGGTCAAGCTCGGCGGAGGCGCGCTCGTGTTCCTCTCCGGCACCTCGGTCGCGGCCGAGGAGCACCCCGCCGAGCGGTACGACTGGGAGGCGCACCGGTACGCGTACCTCATCGACACCACGAAGTGCATCGGCTGCGGCTCGTGCGTCCGCGCCTGCGCGGCCGAGAACAACGTGCCCGACGGCTTCTACCGGACCTGGGTCGAGCGCTACGTGCTCTCCGCGGAGGGCTCGCACGTGGACTCGCCGAACGGCGGGAAGGACGGGTTCCCGGCCATCGAGACGGGCTTCCAGCCGACCAAGTCGTTCTTCGTCCCGAAGATGTGCAACCACTGCAAGGAGACGCCCTGCATCCAGGTGTGCCCGGTCGGCGCCTCATACCGCACGAAGGATGGCGTCGTGATGGTCGACGGGACGCGCTGCATCGGGTGCGGCTACTGCGTCCAGGCGTGCCCGTTCGGCAGCCGCTTCCTCTCGCCGGTGACGCACACCGCCGAGAAGTGCACCTGGTGCTACCACCGCATCACGAAGGGGCTGAAGCCGGCCTGCGTCACCGTCTGTCCGACCGGCACGCGGCAGTTCGGCGACATGATGCGCGAGGACGACCCCGTGCGGCATGCCATCGAGCACGAACGCGTGGCGGTGATGCAGCCGCACCTGCTCACCGAGCCCCAGTGCTTCTACATCGGTCTCGACAAGGAGGTCCGGTGATGCCCGAGATCAGCGGCTACGCCTTCCCGAACGACATCCACGTCCACTGGTCGCTGATGATCGTGATGTACCCGTACCTGACCGGGTTCGTCGCCGGCTCGTTCATCGTGACCTCGCTGCACCACCTCTTCGGCAAGAAGGAGTTCCAGCCGGTGGCGCGCCTCGCGCTCGGCGCCTCCTTCAGCTTCCTGCTCGTCGCGTTCCTGCCGCTGCTCCTCCACCTCGGCCAGCCGTTCCGCGCCCTCAACGTGATGGTGACGCCGAACTTCACCTCGGCGATGGCGGGGTTCGGGATCCTCTTCAACTTCTACCTGATGATCGTCGTGCTCGAGGTCTGGTTCGTGTACCGGATCGAGATCATCCAGATCGCGCGGCGCAGCCGGGGCCTCAAGCGGAAGTTCTACGCCGCGCTCGCGCTGTGGACGTACGACACCTCGCCCGAGGCGCAGGAGATCGATCACCGGGCCGTGAGGATCCTCACGGGGATCGGCCTCCCCTCCGCCTGCATGCTCCACGGCTACGTCGGGTTCATCTTCGGCGGGATCAAGGCGAACCCGTGGTGGTCCACGCCGCTCATGCCGGTCATCTTCCTGCTCTCGGCGGCGGTCTCGGGCATCGCGCTGCTCGTCATCCTCTACCAGGTGACCTCGAGGCTGCAGCGGCGACCGATCCTGGGCGAGACGGTCCAGGGGCTCGTGCGCTGGCTCTGGTTCTTCCTCATCCTCACGGTGACGCTCGAGCTCCTCGAGATCATCATGCTCGCCTACGAGCGCTCCGAGGCGTGGGCGATCATCTACCCGCTGCTCACCACGCGGCTCCAGTTCTCGTTCATCTCGCTGCAGATGATCATCGGGAGCCTCATCCCGTTCATCCTCCTCATGATCATCGTGATGATGAACCGGTACCTGCACGAGCGGGTCCGCAACACGCTCGCCTTCGCGGCGTCGTTCCTGCTCCTCGTGCAGGTCTTCTCGATGCGCTGGAACGTCGTCATCGGCGGCCAGCTCCTCTCGAAGTCGTTCCGGGGCCTGCGCTCCGGCTACGCCCCGAACCTCCTCATGACGCCGGAGGGCCGGTTCGACCGCGAGGGGATCGTCGTCGCCGTCCTGCTCTTCCTCGCGCCGTTCGTCATCCTGTGGGTGTTCGATCGCGTGCTCGGGATCGAGCCTCGCGAGGGCGACGCCCATGCGGAGCACCCCGCGCCGCCGGACGGCGAGACGCACCTCACGCCGGGAGCCGCCGCCTAGCGCGTGGAGGACGACATGGCCGACCGGGTGACCGACCTCGAGGCGAAGGTCGCGGAGCTCGCGCGCGCGCTCGCCGAGGTCCAGGCGCGCGTCGAGCTCCTGGAGCGGACCCCCGCGCGCCCCGCGGCGCGCCGCGCCCCCGCCGCCGCGGCTGGCCCGGCTGGCGCGGCCGCGGCCGGCGCGGGCATCCCGTCCACCGCGACGGCGTTCGCCTTCGTCGGCCGCACGCTCCTCGTGCTCGCCGGCGCGTTCGTGCTGCGCGCGCTCACCGACTCGGGCACGCTCGCCGCGCCGCTCGGCGTCGCGCTCGGGCTCGCGTACGCGGGCACCTGGATCGCGCTCGCGGATCGGTCCGGGAAGGCGGGCGGGAGCTGGAGCGCCGGGTTCCACGGCGCCACCGCGGTGATGATCGGGTTCCCGCTGCTGTTCGAGGCGACGTTCCGGTTCAAGCTCCTGTCGCCCGCGGGCGCGTCGGCCCTGCTCGCGGCGCTCACCGCGGTCGCGCTCGCCGTGGCCGCCCGCCGCAAGCTCGAGGGGCTCGCCTGGCTCGTGTCGCTCGCCGGGGTCGCCACCGCGGGCGCGGTGGCGCTCGCGCCGGTCACCGGGCGCGCGGCGTTCCCGGCGCTCTACGTGATCGCGCTCGGGGTCGGGACGCTCTGGCTCGGGTACGTGCTCGACTGGCACGGCCCGCGCTGGCCGATGGCGATCGCCGCGGACGTGCTCGTGGCCGTCGTGTCGCTGCGCGCGATGGCGCCGGGCGGCGGCGAGGGGGCCTGGACCGCGTTCGTGATCCAGGCGGTGCTCATGGTCGCGTACCTCGGGTCCATCGCCGCTCGGACGCTGCTCCTCGGCCGGCGCGTCGTGCCGTTCGAGATGTTCCAGACCGCGGCCGCGCTCGCCGTCGGCCTCGGCGGCGCCGCCGCCGTCGCGTCGCGCACGGGCGGCGGCGCCGAGGTCGCCTTCGGGCTCGTGAGCCTCGCGAGCGGGCTCGGGGCGTACGGCGTCGCGTTCGCGTTCGTGGAGCGACGGCAGCAGGGCTCGGCGAACTTCTGGTTCTACAGCTCCGCCGCGATCGTGCTCGTGCTCGCCGGGACGGCCCTCGTCCTCTCCGGCCCCGCCCTCCCGCTCGCGTGGGCGGCGCTCGCGGTGGTCACGGCCGCCCTCGCGCGCCGGAGCGGCCGCGTCACCCTCGCGACGCACGCCGCCGCGTACGGCGTCGCCGCCACGATCGCGGCGGGGCTCCTCTCGCACGCGAGCGAGGTCTCGTTCGCCTCGCCCGAGCAGGCGTGGGAGCCGGCCGGGCTCGCGGCGGTGCTCGTGCTCGTCGCGACGATCGCGACGGCGTGGCTCGGCGCGGCGTCCGCGCGCGCCCGCGTCGTCGAGCGCATCCCGCAGCTCCTGCTCGTCGCCGCCGTCGCGTGCGCGACGGCCGGCGTCGCGGTCGGCTGGCTCGTGCCGATCCTCGCCGGTCCACCCGGCGCCGGCGCCGCGCCCGGCGCGGTCGCCACGGTCCGCACGGCGGTGTGGGTCGCCGGCGCGCTGCTGCTCACGTGGCTCGGCCGGCGCGACGCGTGGAGGGAGGCGGGCTGGCTCGTCTACCCGACCCTCGCCGCGATCGGCCTCAAGATCCTGCTCGAGGACCTGCAGCGGAGCCGCCCGGCGACGCTCTTCCTCGCGTTCGCGCTCTACGGCGCCGCGCTCATCGCCGTGTCGCGCGTCCGCCGCCGGCCGCGCGAGGCGCCGGGCGCGGGGGCGTGAAGGGGAGGGGAAGGGCTCACGGCGGAGTCGCGCCCGGAACGCTGCCCCACCGAACGCACCCGGATCGCACCCGCACCGAACGCGCCCGGAACGCACCCGCACCGAACGCGCCCGGAACGCACCCGCACCGAACGCACCCGGAACGCAGCCGCACCGAACGCACCCGTGAGCGCCAGGCCCGGGGGACGCCCACAGGCGCGTCGCGCAGGCGCCGCCACGAAGACCCGGTTCGCGCGCGCGGCGATGATCGATCGGTGCCGCGGAGCCGGCTGTCCGAGCGCCGGCAGCGCGAAGCGCACTGCCGGCGCGAGTTCCGGCGGAGCGGCGAATTTCGAGACCGGGAACGCGCGCGCGCCCCGGCTCACGTGCCGCCGAGCATGCGCGCCGGAGGGCGTCCCCCGGGCCCAGCGTGCACGAGCGAACAGGTCGAAGCGGGCCCAGCGTGCACGAGCGAACAGGGCGAGGCTGCGCGAGAGGGGGCCGACGGGCAACCGCCCGGGACTCGTGGAGGTTTGACGGGTGTTCACGCGGACGCGACCTGGACTAAGATGCGCCGCCCATGACCCACCGTTTCATCGCCGCGTGCCGCAGGCAGCCCGTCGACCGCCTCCCCGTCTGGATGATGCGCCAGGCCGGGCGCTACCAGCCCTCGTACCGCGCCGTCCGCGAGAAGGTCGGGTTCCTCGAGCTGTGCCGCTCGCCGGAGCTCATCGCGAAGGTGACGATCGCGCCGATCGACGAGTTCGGCTTCGACGCGGCGATCCTCTTCTCCGACATCCTCGTCCACCTCCCGGCGATGGGCCTCGACCTGTCGTTCGAGAAGGGCGAGAAGGGGAAGGGGGACGGCGGCCCCAAGATCGCGAACCCGGTCCGCACCCGCGCCGACGTGGACGCGCTCGAGATCCCCGACCCGAAGAAGGATCTCCCCTACGTCCTCGAAGGCGTCCGCGCGATCCGCGCGGGCCTGAAGGGGCGCGTCCCGCTCATCGGCTTCGTCGGCGGCCCGTTCACGGTCGCGAGCTACGCGGTCGAGGGCGGCAGCCAGGGCTTCACCCGCCTGAAGACGATGCTCTACGCGGAGCCGAAGACCGCGCACGCGCTCTTCGAGAAGCTCACCCGCGCCGCCATCGTCCAGATCGAGGAGCAGATCGCCGCCGGCGCCGAGGCCGCGCAGATCTTCGAGAGCTGGCTCGGCGAGCTCGACCGCTACGACCTCGAGGAGTTCAGCTTCCCCTACCTCGCGCGGATCGCCGAGGCGGTGAGGAAGACCGGCGTCCCCGTCGTCTTCTTCGGAACGGGGATGGGCGGCCACCTCGAGCGGATCGCCGCGCTCGGCTTCGACGTCGTCTCGGTCGACTGGCGCATGCCCATCGAGGACGCGCGCGCCCGGCTCCCGAACGTCGCCGTCCAGGGCAACCTCGACTCGACCGTGCTCCTCGGCCCGAAGGACGTCGCCGTCGAGCGCGCCCGCCGCATCATGCAGGCGGCGGGTCCGAAGCCCGGTTACATCTTCAACCTCGGCCACGGCCTCCAGCCGCCGACGCCGGTCGAGAACGTGAAGGCGGTCGTGGACGCGGTGCACGCGTTCACCTGGAAGTGAGGAGCGCGGTGATCCGAGATCCCGTCCTGGGAGCTCATCAAGAAGTACGACCGGCCAGGGCCGCGGTACACCAGCTATCCGACCGCCCCCGAGTGGTCGGCCGCGTTCGGCCCGGAGTACTTCGAGAAGCACCTCGAGCGCGCCGACGCCGCCGGCGGCCCGCTCTCGATCTACGTGCACCTCCCGTTCTGCCGGGAGATGTGCCGCTTCTGCGGCTGCAACGTGGTCATCGCACGACCGGACGCGCGCCGACCGCTACCTCGACCTCCTCGAGCAGGAGATCGCGCTCGTCGCGGAGAGGCTCCCGACGCGGCGCGACGGTGACGCAGCTCCACTGGGGCGGCGGCACGCCGACCTTCCTCGACGAGAAGCAGCTCGTCCGCTGCCACGCAGATCATCGCCCGCCACTTCACCTTCGCGAAGGACGCGGAGAAGGCGATCGAGATCGACCCGGCCATCACCACGAAGTCGCAGATCGAGATGCTCGCGAAGCTCGGCTTCAACCGGATCTCGATGGGCGTGCAGGACTTCGACGCCGAAGGTGCAGAAGGTCGTCAACCGCGATCCAGAGCGAGGAGGAGACCGCCGACCTCGTGCAGGCGCGCCCGCGACAACGGCTTCCGCGGCGTGAACCTCGACCTCATCTACGGGCTGCCGTACCAGACACCGGAGACCTGGAAGAGCACGCTCGAGCGGATCGTCCGCGATCGACCCGGACCGGCTCGCCGTGTTCGGCTTCGCCTACGTCCCCTGGTCAAGCCGCACCAGCGGCTCCTGCCCGCAGGAGGCGCTGCCCAAGACCGAGCAGCGCGTCGAGCTGTTCCTCTCCGCCGTCGAGGCGTTCACGCGGAGCGGGCTACCGGCTCATCGGCATGGACCACTTCGCGCTCCCGTCGGACGAGCTGGCCGTCGCGCAGGTCGGGCGGCGTACCTGTGCCGCAACTTCCAGGGCTACACGGTGCGGCCCGCGGTCGACACGATCGCCTTCGGGATGACGTCGATCTCGGACATTGGCGGCGCCTACGCCCAGAACGCGCACAGGCTGAAGGACTGGGGCGACAGGGTCGAGGCCGGGACCATCCCGGTCGAGCGCGGCGTCGCGATGTCGGACGACGACGTCATGCGCCGCTTCGTGATCAACCGGGTGATGTGCCTGCTCCGGCTCGACCTGAAGGAGGTCGAGGAGAAGTTCGGCGCGGCCGCGCGGAAGGCGATCGAGGCGGACCTCCGCGCGGGCGCGAAGGAGCTGCAGGACGACGGGCTCGTCACCTTCGACGGCTCGCTCCTGCGGGTCACGCCGCTCGGGCAGCTCCTCGTCCGGAACGTGGCGATGCTCTTCGACGCTTATCTGAAGAAGGAGGGCGCGAAGCGGCAGTTCTCGCGGACCGTGTAGCGATGGCCCACACCGCCGTCTTCATGATGAACCTGGGCGGCCCGAGGTCGCTCGACGAGGTGGAGCCGTACCTCTACGAGCTCTTCTCCGACCCGCTCCTCATCTCCGCGCCGTTCGGCCCGCTCCGGCCGCTCGTCGCGAAGATCATCTCGAAGACGCGCGCGCCCTCGTCGGCGGAGAAGTACGCCCTCATCGGCGGCAGGTCGCCCATCGTCGAGGGCACCCTCGCGCAGGCGCGGGCGCTCGAGACGGTCCTCGGCCCGGGCTACAGCTGCCACCTCGCGATGCGCTGCGGCCACCCGAACACCGAGGAGGGCGTGCGCGAGGCGCTCGCGGCCGGTGCGGATCGGGCGGTGGCGCTCCCGCTCTACCCGCAGTACGCGAACGCGACCACGAAGTCGTCGCTCCTCGAGCTGCGCCGGTGCTGGCCCAAGGACCGGCCGCTCGCGGAGATCTGCACCTGGCACGACAACGAGGCGTACCTCGACGCGTCCGCCGCCGCGCTCCGCGAGACGCTCGCACGGGTCCCCGCCGAGCTGCACGAGCGCGTGCTCGTCGTGTTCAGCGCGCACGGCCTGCCGATGAGCCAGGTCCGCAAGGGCGATCCCTACCCGACGTACATCGAGCACTCCGCACGCGAGATCGCGCGCCGCGCCGGGGCGCACGGCTTCCAGGTCACGTACCAGAGCCGCGTCGGCCCGACGAAGTGGCTGGGGCCGGACACGGTCGCGTTCCTCGAGGCGAACGCGCGGGACCGGGCGATCGTGGCCGTCCCCGTCGCCTTCGTCTCCGAGCACCTCGAGACGCTCTACGACCTCGACGTCCTCGCGAAGGAGGCGTGCGCGAAGGGCGGCGCGGCGCTCTACCTCCGCGTCCCCGCGCTCGGGACGCGCCCCGACTTCGTCGCCGCGCTCGCCGACGTCGTGCGGCGCGGGATCGCGGCGCAGCCCGCGGCTGCCTAGAGCGCATCCCGCAGCCCGGGCGCCTGCTGCGACGCACGCTGGCTGCTGCGCCGGGCAGGCTCCTCCCTGCGCTGCTCGCCGCGCCAAACGGGTGCGGCCTCAGTGCGCCCGGCTCAGGCGGTGGAGGACCGCCTTCAGGACCTCGCTCTCCGGGTGCGTCTTCAGCCCCGCCACGACCACCTTGCGCGCCTCGGCGGCGTCCCCCGCAATCGCCTCGGCGAGCGCGAGCACGGCGATTGCGCGCGCGTGTTCGGGCTGCAGCTGGAGCGCCTTCCTCGCGCACTTCTTCGCCTCGGCGGCGCGCTGCGAGCGCGGCAAGACCGGGTCGTACAGCTCCGCGAACCCGAGCATCGCGTGGTACTCGGGCTCCTTCGGGTTCTTCTCGACCGCCGCCGCGAGCGCGCTCACCGCCTCGGCGTTCCGGTGGGACACGAGCGCACGCTCGCCCTTCTTGAGCGCGATCTCGGCGTCCACGTCGATGCCCGCCCTGCGCGCGCCGGTGAGCTCGAGCTTCAGCACGAGGAAGGAGAGGTAGGCGCGCCGCTTCTCGTCGTTCGAGAGCACGCGGTACGCCGCCGTCACCTTGTCCTGCACGGCCGCGAGGAGGTCGGCGAGGTCGCCCACGTCGTACTCGGCGAAGCCGTCCGGGTTGAACCGGCTCGCGACGTCGTGGTACGCGCGCTCCGCCTCGGCGGCGTCGGCGGCGATGTCCACGCCGAGCGCGTGGAAGTAGGTGCCGGGGAGGATCTGGAGGGCGGCCTGCCGGAGCGCGTCGGCGCGATCCGAGGGCAGCGGCTTCTTCTTGCGCGCCGGCGCCTTCCCGTAGACGTCCCCTCCCTGGGCGGGCTCGTCGTGGAAGGACACCGCGCCGATGAGCGAGAGGAACCAGACGAGCGAGAGCGCCTCCTTGAGGTCCTTCTGGCGCCCGTCGAGGAGCTCGCGGGTGGTGGTCCGGCCCTCGAGCGCGAGGGCGAGCCGGAGATCGGAGGACGAGAGCGCCGCCGCGGGGAGGAGCTGCTGGAACTCGGAGGTGCGGACCGGGTAGGCCTCCATCACCGCCTTGAGCGCGTCGGCGAAGTGCCTCGCCGGGATGCCGGTGCGGGCGCCCTCGAGGACGGCCTGGAGCGGCAGCACCTCGACCGGGTGCACCTCGGGCGCGAACTCCGCGCCCGGGTGGAACCGCCAGCGCCCCTCCTTCGCCGCCACGACGCGCACGATCATGGCCTTGAGGTGCGCGCGCAGCGCGGCCTGGAGCGGCTCGCCGGGCTCGAGCACGCCCGCCGCGATGAGCGCCGCCCCGGGGGAGAGCCCGCTCGCCATCCCCTCGAGCGCGGTCGCGCGCGCCGCCTCGTCGACGCGGCCGCTCGCGCCGAGCCAGCCGACGAGCGTCTCGGCGGGATCCGGCGAGTCGAACGCGACCGGGACGCCGCGGAGGAAGAAGGCGCGCCGCTCCTTGCCGCCCTCGTCGAGGACGAGGATCCCCTCCGAGAACGCCCGCCAGATCTGGTGCAGGAGCCGCGCGATGACGCCCGGCTTCACGTCGCCGCGCGCGGACGGCACGCGCGACAGGACGAGCTGCGCTCCGCGGAGCGCGGGGGACCCGGCGGCGGCGCTCTGGGCGACGAGGTGCTGCACCTTCTCGACGAGCTCCTTCCTCGTCGGGTTCGCGACGTAGGCGTTCGCCTTCATCGGAAGCACGGCCTGGAGCCCGCGCGCCTTCCCGAGGTGCTGCTTGTCCACGACGACGACGAGCACCCGCGGGTCCACCTCCCGGAGCCGCTGCGCGAGCGCGGCGCCCGCGGGGTAGGCGAAGTCGGCGCCGAGCACGACGGCGACGGGGCGGTGGGCCGCGTACAGCTCGTACGCCTGCTGCGGGTCCTCCGCGATCACGACCTGGAAGCCCGCCTCGGCGAGGCTCTGCGTGACGAACTCGCGCGTGGGGCCATGACCCTCGGCGAGCAGGACGCGGCGCACGGCGCGCATTCTACGTCGAACCTCCCGAAAGACGACAGGCGGCGTCCGGCCGTGATGCTAGAGTTCCACGCCCGGGTCGGCCGCGAGGAGCGGGCCGGCACGTTTCGCTTCGCGAAAGGTGCCTGGCCCGGTGATCGGAGCGGCCGAGCGCGCCATGAAGGACGTCCTCCACCCCCGCCGCCGCGCCGCGCTCGCCCGCTTCCTCGGGGAAGGCGGGCGGCCCGCGAAGGTGCTCCTCGCCTTGGACTACGACGGCGTGCTCGCGCCCCTCGTGAAGGAGCCGTCGGGCGCCCGGATGCGGCCGCGCACCCGGGCGCTCCTCGCGCGGCTGTCGGAGGTCTACCCGGTCGCGGTGATCTCCGGGCGCGCCTGGCGCGACGTCGCCGCGTTCCTGCGCGGCCTCACGCCGACCATCGTCGGGAACCACGGGTTCGAGCTCGGCCACCCCGTCCCGGTGCCGCGGGCCGTGCTGCGGAAGGTGATCGGGTGGCGGCGGCGGCTCGAGCGCTCGCTCGCCGGCGTCCAGGGGCTCCACTTCGAGGACAAGCGCTCGACCCTCGCCGTGCACTATGGGCTGTCGCGACGGTGGCGGCGCGCGGAGCGGCTCGTGTACGAGGCGGCGAACCAGCTCGAGGGGACGAGGCTCATCCCGGGGAAGAAGGTCCTGAACGTGCTTCCGCACGACTTCCCGTCCAAGGGCGACGCGGTGCGCGCGCTCGTCGTGCGCCTCGGCTGCGAGGCGGCGCTGTACGTCGGGGACGACGTCACGGACGAGGACGCCTTCGCGGTGGGCGCGCCGCTCGTGTTCGGCGTCCACGTCGGCGCGGGGCCGTCGCTCGCGCCGTGGTGCCTGCACGCGCAGTCCGACGTCGACGCGCTGCTCGAGCGGCTCCTCGCCGCGCGCGAGCGGCCGAAGCGCGCCGGCCGAGCCCGCGCGCCGGGGCGGAGCGCCCGGTGAGCGCGGGGCGGCGACCCGGCGCGGCCGGCGGGAGCGCCGGCCCCGGCCCGGCGACGGGCGACCTGTTCGAGCGGGCCCTGCCGCGGCCGTGGTCGGTCGGCGAGCTGACGCGCGCCCTCAGGAACGCGGTCGAGCCGAAGTTCCGCGACGTGTGGGTGGCAGGCGAGGTCGCGAACCTGCGCCGGCAGGCGAGCGGCCACGTCTACTTCTCGCTCAAGGACGACGAGGCGACGATCGGCGCGGTGCTCTGGGCGTCGCAGGCGCGCCGGATGAAGTTCGAGCTCGCCGAGGGCCAGCAGGTGCTGGCCCGCGGGTTCGTCGAGATCTACCCGCCCCACGGCAAGTACCAGCTCGTCGCGCAGGAGATCGAGCCGCGCGGCGCCGGGGCGCTCGCGGTCATGCTCCAGCAGGTCAAGGAGCGGCTCCAGGCGGACGGCCTCCTCGATCCGGCGCGAAAGCGCGCGCTCCCGTTCCTCCCGCGGCGCGTGGGCGTCGCGACGAGCCCCACCGGCGCGGCGCTCCGCGACTTCCTGCGCGTGCTGCACGCGCGGTTCCCGTCGCTCCCCGTCCTCGTCGCGCCCTGTCGCGTTCAGGGCGAGGGGGCGGCGGCGACGGTGAGCTCCGCGGTCCGCGCGCTCTGCCGGCGGCGGCGTGGACGTCATCGTCGTCACGCGCGGCGGCGGCTCGCAGGAGGACCTCGGCGCGTTCAACGACGAGCGGCTCGCGCGGGCGCTCGCCGCCTGCCCGGTGCCGGTGGTGTCCGCCGTCGGCCACGAGATGGACGTCACGGTCGCAGACCTCGTCGCCGACGTCGCGCGCCGCCACCCCGACGCACGCCGCCCAGCTCGTCGCGCCGGTGAAGGACGAGCTCGTCGGCGCGCGCTGGCCGCGCTGCGCGCGGCGGCTCGAGAGCGCGCCGTCGCGGCGGCCGTGGAGGGGCGCCGGCGGGAGATCCGCGCGCTCCGGGCCGAGCTCGCGCGACCCCGCGCACCTCCTGTCGCGCGAGCGCCACCGGCTCGACGACCTCCTCCACCGCGGCGCGGCCGCGCTCCGCGCGCCGTGGCGGCGCGAGCGGGAGCGGACTCGAACGGCTGCGCGGCCGGCTCTCGCGCCAGGAGCCGCGGCGGCGCGTCCGCGAGGTGCTCACACGGATGGAGGCGGCCAGGCGGCGGCTCGGTGCGTGGCAGGCGAAGACGCTTCCGCGAGGAGGCGCTGCGGCTCGAGCGGCTACGCTGCCCGGCTCGAGCCCGCGAACGTGGCGATGCTCCTCCGGCGCGGGTTCGCGCTCGTCCTCCAGGAGGGGCACCTCGTGACGCGCAGCGCTCGGCTCTCGGTCGATGACGCGGTGCGCATCGCGCTCGCGGAGGGGTGGGTGGACGCGCGGGTGGTGGCCTTGGACGAGGGGGACGACCCGCTGCCGGGGCGCCGCGGGCCCGAAGGGGACGCACCGGGCGAGGGGCCCCCGTTGACCCCCCCTCCCGGCGTCGTTAAGTAAGGGCACTCCGGAGGTGGCGTGAGCCAGGCGAGCGAACGGCAGGGCCCGAACGAAGGCGAGGAGACGTACGACGCGCTCGTCGCGCGCCTCGAGCGCGTCGTCGGCGAGCTCGAGTCCGGCCAGCTCACGCTGGAGCAGTCGATCGAGCGGTTCGCGGAGGGCATCCGGCTGGCCAAGGACGCCTCGCGCAAGCTCGACGAGGCGGAGCGGCGCGTCGAGATGCTGGTCCGCGGCGCGGGCGGGGAGGACGGGATCGTGCCGCTCGACCCCGGTGCCGGGAAGGGGACGTGAGCGAGACCTCGATGCCGTCCGACGACCGCGCGAAGAAGCCCCGGGTCATCATCGTCGACGACGATCGCGACACGCGCGAGATGCTCACGCTCGCGCTCGAGCTCGAGGGCTTCGACGTCGGGCAGGCGGCGAACGGGCTGCGCCTCATCTCCGCGATGCACGTGGACAGGCCGGACGTGATCCTGCTCGACGTCATGATGAGCTGGATCGACGGGTTCGAGCTGTGCCGCGCGATCAAGAAGAACCCGACCTTCGGCGACATCCCGGTGATCTTCATCTCGGCGCGCAAGAGCGTCGAGGACGAGCGGGCCGGGATCGCGCGCCGGCGCGGTGGACTACTTCTCGAAGCCGCTCGACATGGATCGGCTCGTCGCGCGCATCCGCCAGATCCTGGACGAGCGCGCCGGGGCGGTGCCGGCCCCCGCGTAGGTCTGTGCGGCCAAACCGCAGGCCGTAGGGAGCGGGCCGCCTGGGTGTGCTAAAAGGTGTGCCGCCTTGGCTGCCGAGCTCCCGGTGGAGGAGGTCCTCCGCGGCGTCGCCGCGCGCGTCGAGCCTCGCCTCGCCGCCCTCGCCGACGCGCGCGCCGCGCGCGGCCCGGCGCGGCTCGTCGAGGCGATCCGCTACGCGCTCCTCGGCGGCGGGAAGCGGCTCCGCCCGGCGCTCGTCCTCGCCTCCTGCGAGGCCCACGGGGGCGACGCCTCCGACGCATCGCTCGCGATGCGGTTCGCCGTCGCGCTCGAGGCGATCCACACCTACTCGCTCGTCCACGACGACCTCCCGGCGATGGACGACGACGACCTCCGGCGCGGCCGCCCCACGGTCCACAAGGCCTTCGACGAGGCGACGGCGATCCTCGTCGGCGACGCGTTGCAGACCCTCGCCTTCGAGCACCTCCTCTCGACCTCCGACCCGCGCGCAGCGCCCCTCGCGCGGCTCCTCGCCGCGAACGCGACGCTCATGGTCGAGGGGCAGGCGCGCGACATGGCCGGCGAGGGCGCCCGTCTCGCCGAGGCCGAGGTGATGGCGCTCATGTCCACGAAGACCGGCGCGCTCCTCGCCGCGTCCGTCGCGGGCGGCGCGCTCGCCGCCGGGGCGTCGGCGGACGCGGTCTACCCGTGGGGCCTGAAGCTCGGCCTCGCATTCCAGATCGCGGACGACCTCCTCGATCTCACCGCCGACACGCACACGCTCGGGAAGCGGGCGGGCAAGGACGCCGCCGCCGGGAAGTCCACGCTGCCGGCCATCGTCGGCATCGACGAGGCCCGCCGCCGGGCGGAGGCCCTGCTCGAGGAGGCGCTCGCCGCGATGGCGCCGCTCGGGGCGGCGGCGGGCGGCCTGCGTGCGCTGGCGCGCTACGTGCTGTCGCGCAAGAAGTGAGGGCGAAGACCATGACCCGACTGCTCGACCGGATCGACTCGCCGACGGACCTCAAGGCGCTCGCCGTCTCCGACCTGCCGCGACTGTGCCAGGAGATCCGCGACGAGATCGTCCAGACCTGCTCGAAGAACGGCGGCCACCTCGGGTCGTCGCTCGGCGCGGTCGAGATCAACGTCGCGCTCCACTACGTGTTCTCGACGCCCCGGGACAAGCTCGTCTGGGACGTCGGTCACCAGGCCTACGCGCACAAGCTCCTCACCGGCCGCCGCGAGCGCTTCGGCACGATCCGCCTCCCGGGCGGGCTCGCCGGCTTCCCCGAGCGGCACGAGTCGCCGCACGACGCGTTCGGCGTCGGCCACGCCTCCACCGCGATCAGCGCCGCGCTCGGGATGCTCGAGGCGAAGCGGATGAACGGCGAGGGCGGCAAGGTCGTCGCGATCGTCGGCGACGGCGCGATGACCGGCGGCGTCGCGTTCGAGGGGCTGAACCAGGCGGGCTACCTCGGCCGCGACCTGCTCGTCGTCCTGAACGACAACGAGATGTCGATCTCGCCCAACGTGGGCGCGATGTCGGAGTGGCTCTCGAAGAAGTTCGCCTCGCGGACCTACAACCGCTGGCGCCACCAGGTGAAGGACTTCCTCGCGAAGCTGCCGAAGGGCGAGCAGGCCATCGAGGTGATCCGCCACGGCATCAACGCCACGAAGGCGCTCCTCACGCCGGGGATCCTCTTCGAGGGGCTCGGGTTCCACTACGTCGGCCCGGTCGACGGGCACGACGTCGCGAGCCTCGTCGAGGTCTTCCAGAAGCTCGCGACCTTCGACGCCCCCGTCCTCCTCCACGCGGTGACGACCAAGGGGAAGGGGTACGCGCCGGCGGAGGGCGACGCCGCCACGCGCGGCCACGGCCTCTCGTTCTTCGACGTCGCCACCGGGAAGCCGGTGAAGAAGGGCGGCGCGAAGGCGTACACCGACCTCTTCGCCGAGGCGCTGTGCGAGGAGATGGCGCGGGACAAGCGGGTCGTCGCGATCACCGCCGCGATGCTCGAGGGGACCGGCCTCATCAAGGCGAAGCAGAGGTTCCCGGAGCGGACCTGCGACGTCGGGATCGCGGAGCAGCACGCGGTCACCTTCGCCGCCGGCCTCGCCTGCGAGGGGGTCCGGCCGGTCGTCGCGATCTACTCGACCTTCCTGCAGCGGGCGTACGACCAGATCATCCACGACGTGGCGCTCCAGAAGCTCCCCGTGACGTTCGCGCTCGACCGCGGCGGGCTCGTCGGCGCCGACGGGAAGACGCATCAGGGCGCGTTCGACCTCGCCTACCTCCGCTGCGTGCCGAACCTCGTGGTGATGGCGCCGTCGGACGAGAACGAGCTCCGGAACATGCTGCACACGGCGCTCGCCATCGACGGCCCCGCCGCGTTCCGGTTCCCGCGGGGCGGTGGCGAGGGCGTCGCCCTCGACTCCGAGCCGAAGGCGCTGGAGATCGGCAAGGGCCGGCTCGTGCGCGCCGTCGCCGGCACGCCCGACGTCTCCGTCGTCGCGATCGGCTCCACGGTCCGCGCCGCGGTGGCGGCCGCCGAGGCGCTCGCCTCCGAGGGGATCGCGGTGTCGGTCGTCGACGCGCGGTTCGTGAAGCCGCTCGACGAGGAGCTCGTCGCCGCGGAGGCCGCGCGCGCCCGCCGGGTCGTGACCGTCGAGGAGGCCTGCCTCCCCGGCGGGTTCGGCTCCGCGGTGCTCGAGGCGCTCGAGCGGCGCGGCCTCGTCGCCGAGGGGATCCTCGTCCGCCGTCTCGGGCTCCCGGACGCGTTCGTCACCCACGGCGACCCGGCGAAGCAGCGCGCCGAGCTCGGGATCGACCGGGACGGCATCGCGCGGGCGTGCCGCGAGCTCGCCGGAGAGCACCGCGCGCGCGGGGTGGCGTAGAGCGCGTGGCCCCGAAGAAGGTCCGCATCGACCACCTGCTCGTCGACCGCGGGCTCGCGGAGTCGCGGACGAAGGCCCAGGCGCTCGTGATGGCCGGCGCGGTCGTCGTCGGCGAGGCGCGGGTGGACAAGCCCGGCGCCCTCGTCGACCCGGCGGCGGCGGTCCGCATCAAGGAGGGCGCTGCCCCGCAGAAGTACGTCTCCCGCGGCGCGCTCAAGCTCGAGCGGGCCCTCGAGGCGTTCCCGATCGACCCCCGCGGGAAGACCTGTGCCGACCTCGGCGCCTCGACCGGCGGGTTCACGGACCTCCTGCTGCAGCGCGGCGCCGCGAGGGTGCACGCCGTGGACGTGGGCTACGGGCAGCTCCACCCGAAGCTGCGCGGCGATCCGCGGGTCGTCGTCCGCGAGCGCGAGAACGCGCGCCTCCTCGGGCCGGACGCGCTCGGCGAGCGCGTCGACCTCGTGACCGGGGACCTCTCCTTCATCTCGCTCCGGCTCGTCCTCCCGGCCGTCAAGGCGATCCTGAAGCCGGGAGGGGAGGCGATCCTGCTCGTGAAGCCGCAGTTCGAGGTGGGCAAGGGAGAGGTGGGCAAGGGAGGGGTGGTCCGCGACGACGCGAAGCGGCGCGCCGCGCTCGACGCGGTCGCCGAGGCCGCCCGGGGGCTCGGTTTCGAGGTGATCGGCGAGGCGGAGTCGCCGATCGCGGGGCCGGCGGGGAACAGGGAGTGGCTGCTCGCGCTCCGGCTGCCGGGGTAGGAGTCGGGGTCGAGGTCGGGGTCGAGGTCGGGGTAGCTGCCGGCCCCCCCCCCCCCGGGGGTCCGTTTCGGGGGTCTGGGTGGCTCCCGCCCGGGGTATCCCGCCGTCCCCCGCCCCCGGTCGTTCCTTGACGCCCCGTCGGCGTTCTGTTACCTACACCGGACATTTTCGCGCCCGGGAACGCCGGGTTACGAAAGTGGGCCGCGGTCGCGCCCACTTTTTCTTTTTTTGAGGGTCGAAGTCGCCATGACGGGCATCGGACAGGAGTCGGTGGCGGAGCACGCGCGCCGCGTGCTCGAGCCGATCCTCGCCCGGGACGGCTACGAGCTCGTCGAGGTCGAGTGGATCCGGGGCGGCGGGCGCTGGACGCTCCGCGTGTTCATCGACCGTCAGGCCGGCGTCAACGTGGACGACTGCCAGCTCGTCTCGAAGACGATCGACCCGGTCCTCGACGTCGAGGACTTCATCGAGCCTGCCTACGACCTCGAGGTCTCGTCCCCGGGCCTCGACCGGCCGCTGCGCAAGCCCGAGCACTTCGCGCGGTACGCCGGGCAGCGGGTCCAGGTCAAGGCCTTCGGCCCCGTCGCCGGCACCGCCGAGGGCTCCGCGCCGCGCAAGAGCTGGACGGGCAAGCTCGAGGGCTTCCGGGACGGCGCCGTGCTCGTGGACGTCGACGGCGTCCACCACCGCATCCCGCACGATCAGATCGCGAGGGCCCACCTCGAGTACGACGTCGAGGCCGACCTCCGGAGGAAGGACTGACCATGCAGCAGAACGTGAACCTCAACCTCATCCTCGACCAGGTCGCGAAGGACAAGGGCATCGACCGGCCGAAGCTCGTCGAGATCCTCGAGGAGTCGCTCGCGAACGCCGGCAAGCGCCACTTCGGCCTCGAGCGGAACATCAAGGCCCGCTACGACGAGGAGAAGGGGCAGATCGACCTGTTCCAGGTCCTCACCATCGTCGCCGAGCCGACGCCGGAGGTCCCGCTCCCCGATCCGGTGAACATGGTCCCGGTCTCGATCGCGCACGAGAAGGGGATCGAGGTCGAGCCGGGCGACGAGCTCGACTTCCCGATCTACTACCGGACCGAGGACGAGGCCGAGGCGAAGGCGCAGGACGAGCAGTGGGGCGACCTCCTCAAGCTGAAGACCTTCCGCCGCTCCTTCGGCCGCATCGCCGCGCAGACCGCGAAGCAGGTGATGATCCAGGGCACCCGCAACGCCGAGCGCGAGAACGTCTACAACGAGTACAAGGACCGCAAGGGCGAGGTCATCACCGGCATCGTCCGCCGCTTCGAGCGGGGCAACGTCATCGTCGACCTCGGCCGCGCCGAGGCGGTGCTGCCGGTCCGCGAGCAGGTGCCGCGCGAGAGCTACCGCGCCGGCGACCGGATCCAGGCGTACGTGATGGACGTGCTCCGCGAGTCGAAGGGGCCGCAGATCATCCTCTCGCGCGCGTCGGTCGACCTCCTGAAGAAGCTGTTCGAGATGGAGGTCCCGGAGATCGCCGAGGGCGTCGTCGTCATCGAGGCGGCGGCCCGCGAGCCGGGCGGCCGCGCGAAGATCGCGGTCAGCTCGCGCGACTCCGACGTCGATCCGGTCGGCGCCTGCGTCGGCATGAAGGGCTCGCCGCGTGCAGGCGGTCGTCCAGGAGCTGCGCGGCGAGAAGATCGACATCGTCCCCTGGGACGAGGACTTCGCCCGCTTCGTCTGCAACGCGCTCGCGCCCGCCGAGGTCTCGCGCGTGCTGATGGACGACCAGAACCGGGCGATGGAGATCATCGTCCCCGACGACCAGCTCTCGCTCGCGATCGGCCGCCGCGGCCAGAACGTCCGGCTCGCGTCGCAGCTCAGCGGCTGGAAGCTCGACATCAACTCCGAGTCGCGCGTGAAGGAGATGCGCGAGTTCGCGACGGAGAGCTTCGGCGCCCTCGGCATCCCCGAGCCGACGCAGGAGATGCTCTACTCCCACGGGTTCCGGAAGGCCCAGGACCTCGCGAACGCCTCGCCCGAGATGCTGACGCAGTTCCCGGGCTTCACGATGGACATGATCCCCGATCTCCAGCGGCGCGCGCGCGAGCAGTCGATCACCGACGCCGAGAAGGAGATGCAGCTCGAGCAGGAGCGCGAGGCGGCCCGCATCGCCGAGGCGCGCCGGCACCCGGACACGCTCACGCAGGAGGAGCGGATGGCGCGGGTGCGCGGCGTCGGCGAGAAGACCATCGACTCGCTGAAGCTCGCCGGCTACCCGACCGTCGAGGCGATCCACGGCGAGTCGGACGTCATGAGGCTCGCCGAGTCGAGCGGCCTCGGGATCAAGAAGGCCCGGCAGATCAAGCACGCCGTCGGCGTCTACCTCGAGGAGGAGGCGAAGCTGCGGGCCGAGCTCGACGCCGAGAAGGCGCGCGGCGCGGGGAGCGGTGTGTAACGGATGGAGCCCGTCCGGACCTGCGTGGGGTGCGGGGAGAAGGGGAACCGGCGGGAGCTCGTCCGGCTGAGGATCGAGGGAGAGCGCGTGGTGATCGACCGGGACAGGAAGGGCGGAGGGCGCGGGGCGTGGCTCCACGACGCCCGCTCGTGCCTCGAGAAGGCGGTCCGGCGGCGCGCGCTCGCGAGGGCGTTCCGGGGGAAGGCGGCGTCGATCGACCCGTCGTCGCTGAACGTCGGGTTGACGGGAAACGCCCGTAAGGATTAGGAGTCACCGCAATGTCGAAGAAGCGGGTGCACGAGATCGGCAAGGCGCTCAAGGAGCAGGGGATCGAGTTCTCCAACCAGGAGCTCGTCGACAAGCTCCATGCGCTCGGCTACGACGTGAAGAGCCACTCGTCCTCGCTCGAGGACGATCAGGCCCAGGCCGCGGTCGAGCGGATCGTCGCCGAGCGGAAGCCGAAGCCCGCCCCCGCGCGCGCCGTGGGCCCCGGCTTCGTCGTGCGCAAGCGCGCGCACGTGGAGCCGCCGACGGTGATCGCGCCTCCCGCGCCCGTCGCCGCGCCGCCGCCGGAGCCCGAGGTCGAGGCCGAGCCCGCCGCGCTCGAGGAGGCCGGCGAGGCCGGCGCCGAGCCCGTCGAGCCCGCGCCGACCGAGGCCGCGCCGGCCCCGGAGGCGCCGCCCGCGATCGCCGCGCAGGCCCAGCAGCCGCAGCCCGCCGCGGCGCCACCGGCGCCCGCCGCCGGAGCCCCGGCGCAGCCCGCGATGCCGATGGCCGCGGCGCCCGCGCAGCCCGCGCATACGCCCCGGCCGGCGATCGATACGAAGACGCTCCGCCCCACCGCGACGCAGGCGGTCGTCATCTCCCGCCCGACGGTGCCCGTCCGGCGCGTGACGCCGCCGACGCGCTCCGCGTCCGCCTACCCGGTCGCACCCGGGCCCCGCGCCCTCGGCGAGGTCCGCGAGCTCAAGGTCGTCCCCGGCTCGCTCGGCCGCGAGCGCGAGTTCATCGACGTCTCGCGCGACAAGAAGCGCGGGCGCGGCACCGGCCGGCCGGTCTCCGAGGAGCAGGCGAAGAGCCTCTCCGGCAAGGAGCTCCTCCAGGCCGCCACCGCCGATCGCGCCTACGTCCCGGTTCGCGGCAAGAAGAAGAAGCCCACGAAGAAGGGAGCCAAGACGCAGATCACCGAGCGCGCCGAGCACAAGAAGGTCATCCGGATCGAGGAGTCGATCTCGGTGTCCGAGCTGTCGCAGGCGATGGGCGTCAAGGCTTCGGACCTCATCCGCAAGCTGATGCAGGGCGGGAAGATGGCGACGATCAACCAGCAGATCGACGCCGACACCGCCGCCTTCCTCGCGACCGAGTTCGGGTTCACGGTCGAGAAGAAGGGGTTCGAGGTCGAGGAGTTCATCCCCGAGGTCGCGGTCGACGAGGCGAAGCTCGTCATCCGGCCGCCGGTCGTGACCGTCATGGGCCACGTCGACCACGGCAAGACCTCGCTGCTCGACGCGATCCGCCAGGCCGACGTCGCCGCCGGAGAGGCGGGCGGGATCACCCAGCACATCGGCGCCTACTCGGTGCAGACCGAGCACGGGCCCATCACGTTCCTCGACACCCCCGGCCACGAGGCCTTCACCGCGATGCGCCAGCGCGGCGCGCAGGTGACCGACCTCGTCGTGCTCGTGGTCGCCGCGGACGACGGCGTGATGCCGCAGACGATCGAGTCGATCAAGGCCGCCAAGGCCGCGGGCGTCACGATCCTCGTCGCCATCAACAAGATCGACAAGCCGGGCGCCGCGCCCGAGCGCGTCATGCAGCAGCTCACCGAGTACGAGCTCGTCGGCGAGCAGTGGGGCGGCACCACCATCATGGTCCCGGTCTCCGCCCGCACGAAGCAGGGCATCCCCGAGCTCCTCGAGTACATCTCGCTGCAGTCCGAGGTGCTCGAGCTCAAGTCGAACCCGGAGGCGCTCGCCTCCGGCCGCGTCATCGAGGCGAAGCTCGAGAAGGGGCGCGGGCCCGTGGCGACGGTGCTCGTCGAGGAGGGGACGCTGCGGGTCGGCGACCCGCTCGTCACCGGCATCCACTACGGCCGCGTCCGCGCCATGATGAACGAGCGCGGCGAGCAGGTGGACGACGTCGGGCCGGGGTACCCGGTCGAGGTGCTCGGTCTCTCGGGCGTCCCCGTCGCGGGCGACGAGTTCAACGTCGTCGAGGACGAGAAGGCGGCCAAGGAGGTCGCCACCCACCGCGCCGAGAAGGCGCGCCAGAAGGAGCTGGGCTCGGTCAAGAAGGCGACGCTCGAGGACCTCTTCGCCAAGGCGAAGACCTCGGGGGCGAAGGTCCTGAACGTCGTCGTGAAGGCCGACGTGCAGGGCTCCGCCGAGGCCGTGACGCAGGCGCTCCAGAAGGCGGCCACGAAGAAGGTCGGCGTGAAGGTGCTCGGGTCCGCGGTCGGCGCGATCACCGAGTCGGACGTCCTCACCGCGGCCGCGGGAGGCGGCATCATCGTCGGGTTCAACACGAAGCCCGAGACGAAGGTGGAGCAGATCGCGAGCCAGCAGGGCGTGAAGATCCTGCTCTTCGGGATCATCTACGAGGCCGTCGACAAGATCCGCGAGGAGATGGCGGACCTGCTCGACCCGATCATCAAGGAGAAGCCGCTCGGCAAGGCCGAGGTGCGGGCGCTCTTCAACATCCCGAAGATCGGCGCCATCGCCGGCTCGGCGGTCACCGAGGGCGTCATCAGGCGCGGCGCCGCCGTCCGCGTGCTCCGCGACCGCAAGGTGGTCCACAGCGGCAAGATCTCGTCGCTGAAGCGCCTCAAGGACGACGTGCGCGAGGTCCAGTCCGGGTTCGAGTGCGGCATCGGGGTCGAGGGCTTCGCCGACGTGAAGCCGGGCGACCTCCTCGAGGTGTACGAGCTGGAGGAGATCCGGCCGTCGCTGGACTAGGGATTGGGATTCCCCGCCGCATGGGGCGGGCGTGGAACGCGGTGCAGTGAACTCGAACGCGGCTGCGTGAGCGGACGACAGCCGCATCGACTCGGGCCCGAAGGCCCGAGTCGATGGAGCTCTATGTTCGTCGGAGTGCTGCGACTCACGCTGCACCTCCCCGACCCGGGCTCGCTCAAGTCGAAGCGGCACCTCCTGCGCTCGGCGATCGACCGCGTGAAGGCGAAGTTCAACGTGTCGATCGCCGAGGTCGGGGAGAACGACCTCTGGCAGCGGAGCATCGTCGGCGTCGCGGCGGTCGGGAACGACCACGCGTTCGTGAACGAGTCGCTCGACAAGGTGGCGGACTTCGTCTCCTCGATGCACGGCGGCCAGATCCAGGTGACCGCGCGCGACATCGAGATCGTCCCGTACGGCGACGGGGTCGGCGAGGGCGGGATGCGGACGCTCGCGGAGGCCGAGGCTGAGGCGGGCGCGGACGAAGGCGGTACGAGGAGGAGCTGCGCCGCCGGCCGTCGACGAAGGAGCCGAAGCCGTGACGACGCACAGCAGGCCGGCCCGGGTCGCGGAGGAGTTCCAGCAGGAGCTCGGCGCGCTCATCACCCGGGGACTGAAGGACCCGCGCATCACCGGCTTCATCACCCTGACCGGGGCGAAGATGGCGCCGGACCTGAAGGAGATCACGGTCTACCTCTCGATCCACGCGGGCGAGCCCGAGCGCGAGCGCACCCTCGAGGGGCTCCGCGCGGCCGCGACGTTCCTTCAGCGAGAGGTCTCCCGCAACCTCAAGCTCCGCTGGACGCCGCACCTCCGCTTCGTCTACGACGAGTCGGTCGAGCGCGGCGACCGGATCGAGCGCCTCCTCAAGGAGGCGCGCGAGAAGGACGCGGCCCCGAGCTCGGAGAAGGACGAGGACCCCGGGTCGGCCTCGGATGAATGAGCGCGGCGTCCGGCCGGACCCCGCCGGCGTCCTCGTCGTCGACAAGCCCGCCGGGCCGACCAGCTTCGAGGTGGTGAAGCGCGTCCGGCGCGCGCTCGGGGCGGAGAAGGCGGGACACGCCGGTACGCTCGACCCCGCCGCGACCGGCGTCCTCGCGGTGTGCGCCGGCGAGGCGGTGAAGCTCCAGCACTGGCTCGCGGACGGAGACAAGGCGTACGACGCGACGGTCGCGTTCGGCGCGGCGACGACGACCGAGGACGCGGAGGGCGAGGTGACCGCCCGGGGCGACGCGTCGGCCGTCACCGCCGGCGCGCTCGCGGACGTCCTGCCGCGGTTCGTCGGCGAGATCTCCCAGGTGCCGCCCATGTACTCGGCGGTCCGGGTCGGCGGCCGGCGGCTCCACGAGGCCGCCCGCGCCGGGGAGGAGGTGGAGCGCGCCCCACGGACCGTGCGCGTTCACGCCGTCGAGCTGCAGGACGTCGCCGCCGCGTCCGGTGGGCTCGTCCTGGCCCGGCTGAGGGTCCGGTGCGGGAAGGGCACCTACGTCCGGACGCTCGCGGCGGACCTCGGCCGCGCGCTCGGCGTCCCCGCCCACCTCGCCGCCCTGCGCCGGGTGGAGGCGAGCGGGTTCCGGATCGACGAGGCCATCCCGCTCGAGGAGGTCGAGGCGCTCGGCCGGACGGATCCCCAGGCGCTCCGCGCGCGGCTCGTCCCGCTCGCCGACGCGCTGCGCGCGCTCCCGGCCGTCTCCGTGGACGCCGCCGAGGCGCGCGCGCTCGCGCAGGGGAAGGCGCTCCGGCGCGAGGTGCCCCCGGGCGACCTCGTGCGCGCGATCGGGCCCGGGGGGCGGCTCGTGGCGGTCTGCGCGGCGGGCGCGGCGGGCATCAGGCCCGTGCGCGTCTTCGTCACGCCAGCCGACCTCCCGTGAGACCGGCGCCGCTACTTACGCCGGGTCAGCTTCTTCGACGCGCGCAGGAACTCGACGTTCGCCGTGTTGTCCTTGCGGAGGTCCACCGCGAATCGCACGGGGCGCCAGCCGTCGAGGGTCATCTCCAGCCAGACGGTGGACTCCTTGCGCCGCACGTCCACCCGGAGCGGCGTGCGCCCCAGCCGCTCGTTCGTGTCGAGCCGGACCACTCGCGCGCCGGGCGGCGAGGACTTGAGGAGGAGCTCGACCGTGGCGGGACGCGCCGGGGCGGCGGAGGCGGTGCGCGCGGGCGCCTTCGCAGCCGGGGCCGCGGCCGGCTTCGAGGTCGAGGGCGCGGTCGGGGTCGGCGTCGAGGTCGGCGGCGCGGCCAGCTTCGACGCCGCCTCCTCCGCCGCGGTCTTCGCACCCTCCACGGACGACTGGACCGTCCGCATCGCGGGCTTGAACGCCGCCCGGAGCTGGCGCGGCACGTCGTACCGGATCGCGAGCGCCGCGGCCGCCGCGAGCGCCACGATGCCGGCGACGGCCCCACCGACCCGCCGCCGAGATCGCGCTGCCGCGCGGGCCTTGCGCGGCGCGCGCAGCGCGTCCGCGAGCGCGGCCATCGAGCGGAACCGGTCGCCCGGCTTCTTCTCGAGGCAGCGCATCACGACCGCCGCCAGCGCGGGCGGGATCTTCTCGCCGCGCGGCGTCTTCGCCGGGAGCGGCTTCGGCGGCTGCTCGCGGATCTTCACCGCGAGCTCGACGAAGCTCGCCGCCGTGAACGGGACGGCGCCCGCGAGCACCTCGTACAGGACGACGCCCGCGGCCCACACGTCCGCGAGCCGGTCCACGGTCTTCCCGAGCGCCTGCTCCGGCGCCATGTAGTGCGGCGTCCCGAGGATCATCCCGGACATCGTGGAGGCCTGGTCGTCCCCGGAGTCGCGCAGCTTCGCGATGCCGAAGTCGAGCACCTTCACGAAGTCGTCGCCGTCGCGCTTCACGACGAAGACGTTGTCGGGCTTCAGGTCGCGGTGGACGACGCCCTTCGCGTGCGCGGCGTCGAGCGCGTCGCACACCTGGATGAGGAGGCCGAGCAGGCGCGCGATGGGAGGGTACTTCCTGCCCTTCGCCTTCAGGAGCTCGCGGAGCGAGACACCGTCGAGGAGCTCCATCACGAGGTACGCGACCCCGGGCGCCTCGACGAAGTCCGTGACCTCCACGATGTTCTGGTGGTCGATGTCGTTGACGACGCGCGCTTCCCGGAAGAACCGGTCGACGATGTCGGGGCGGGCGGCGAGGTCGGCGTTCAGGACCTTGATCGCGACCTCGCGGCCGAGGAGCACGTGCCGGGCCCGGAACACCCGCCCCATCGCCCCCTTCCCGAGCAGGTCCACGAGCTCGTAGTTGCCGAGCGCCGACCCGACCTCGATGGGCTCTCCGGCAGCGGGCAGGCGGGGGGACGTGATGCGGGCCACGGTCGATGCATCCTATCACCCGTCCCGCCGCCCCCCACCCGCGAGGGGCCGCGCGGCGGCACGGACGTTGACTCCGCCTCCGGGATTCGCTTAAGACCCCGCTTTCACTCGTTCACGACCCCCCGCGGCGCGCGCCTTCGCCCCCGGGGTGGTGGATGAAAAACTGAAAGGAAGAAGCGACTATGGCGCTGGTGCAGGAGAAGAAGCAGGAGCTGGTCCAGAAGTACAAGCGGCACGAGAAGGACACGGGCTCGCCCGAGGTCCAGGTGGCGCTCCTCAGCGAGCGGATCACCCACCTCACCGAGCACTTCAAGACGCACAAGAAGGACCACCACAGCCGCCGCGGGCTGCTCAAGCTCGTCGGCCAGCGGCGGCGGCTGCTCGACTACCTCAGGACGTGCGACGCGGGCAGGTACAAGGTCCTGATCGACGCGTTGGGCATCCGCAAGTAGGAAGGTCTCAGGCGCCTCGGCCGAACGGCCGGGGCGCTCGCGCTTTCCGGGGACGGAGGCGCAGACATAGGCAGTGAACGCGCCCGCAGGCCGGGCCGCGGACGGACCCGAAGGGCCGCTTCCGATTCCGACTGGGCCGCCCATCCGACGGATGAGCGGCAGAGTGAGGACCGGAGGCGTCACTCCCGGATCCCGAAGGCGACACGGCTCGCGGGCCCAACGGGTCAGCCGGCGCACCTGCGCCGCGCGCCCGGAAAGGTGCTCGTGACTCCCATCCAGAAGACCGCCCGCGTGGGCGGCAAGGAAATCCTGCTCGAGACCGGCAAGATCGCGAAGCAGGCCGACGGCGCGGTCTTGGTCCGCCTCGGCGACTCGATCGTGCTCGTGACCGTCGTCTCGGCGGCCGAGAAGAAGGAGGGGATCGACTTCTTCCCGCTCACCGTCGACTACCAGGAGAAGCTCTTCGCCGCGGGCAAGATCCCCGGCGAGCTTCTTCCGCCGCGAGGGCCGCCTCACCGAGAAGGAGACGCTCACCTCCCGCGTGATCGACCGCTCCTGCCGGCCGCTCTTCCCCGACGGCTACGCGAACGAGACGCAGATCATCGCGACCGTCCTCTCCTACGACCAGGAGAACGAGACCGACGTCCTCGCCCTCACCGGCGCGTCGGCCGCGCTCCAGATCTCCGACATCCCGTTCAACGGCCCGATCGCGGGCGTCCGCGTCGGCCGCATCAACGGCGAGTTCGTCGCGAACCCGACGATCGCGCAGCGGGCGGAGGCGGACCTCGACGTCGTCATGGCCGCATCCCGCGACGCGATCGTGATGGTCGAGGGCGGCGCGAGCGAGGTGTCCGAGGCGGTGATGGTCGACGCGCTCCTCTTCGGCCACGCCGCGGTGAAGGAGCTCCTCGACGCGCAGGACGCGCTCCGCGCCGCGGCGGGCAACAAGGCGAAGCGGACCTTCGAGCCGCCGAAGAACGACCTCGAGCTCAAGGCCAAGGTGAAGGCCCTCACCTGGGAGAAGGTGAAGCAGGCCTACGCCCGCGACGACAAGCACGACCGGTACGGCCGGCTCTCCGAGATCAAGAAGGAGCTCCTCCAGGCCCTGAAGGACGAGGCGGCCGGCGACGCGACGAAGCTCGCGAACGTCGCCCTCCGCGAGAGGGAGATCAAGGGCTACTACGAGGACGTGAAGTACGACTACATGCGCAAGATGATCACCGACGAGGGTCGGCGGCATCGGCGGCCGCGGCATGGCCGACGTCCGGAAGATCACCTGCGAGGTCGGGCTCCTCCCGCGCGTCCACGGCTCGGCGCTCTTCACGCGCGGCGAGACGCAGGCCATCGTCGCGGCGACGCTCGGCACCTCCGAGGACGAGCAGCGCATCGAGATGCTGACGGGCATGCACTTCAAGAAGTTCATGCTCCACTACAACTTCCCGCCGTTCTCGGTCGGCGAGGCGAAGTTCCTGCGCGGCCCGGGCCGCCGCGAGATCGGCCACGGCGCCCTCGCCGAGCGCGCGCTCCGCCAGGTGCTGCCGGCCGAGGACAAGTTCCCCTACACGATCCGCATCGTCTCGGACATCCTCGAGTCGAACGGCTCGTCCTCGATGGCCTCCGTCTGCGGCGGCACCCTGTCGCTGATGGACGCGGGCGTGCCGATCAAGGCGCCGGTCGCCGGCATCGCGATGGGGCTCATCAAGGAGGGCGAGAAGATCGCGATCCTCTCCGACATCCTCGGCGACGAGGACCACCTCGGCGACATGGACTTCAAGGTCTGCGGCACGCGTCGAGGGGATCACCGCGATCCAGATGGACATCAAGATCGGCGGCGTGACCCGCGAGATCCTCGAGAAGGCGCTCGCGCAGGCCGCCGAGGGCCGCCGCACATCCTCGGCGAGATGGCGAAGGCGCTCGCCGCGCCGCGCGCGGAGCATCAGCGCCTACGCGCCGCGCATCACGACCATCAAGATCCGGCCGGAGCGGATCAAGGACATCATCGGCCCCGGCGGCAAGATCATCAAGGACATCACCGCCCGGACCGGCTGCTCGATCAACATCGAGGACGACGGCTCGGTCTCCATCGCCTGCGCCGAGCCAGGAGAAGGTCGAGGCGGCGATCAAGATGATCCGCGGCCTCACGCAGGAGGCGGAGGTCGGGAAGACCTACCTGGGCACGGTGCGCAAGATCGCCGAGTTCGGCGCCTTCGTGGAGATCTTCCCGGGCACCGACGGGCTCATCCACATCTCCGAGCTCTCCGACAAGCGCGTGAAGAGCGTCTCCGACGTCCTCTCCGAGGGCGAGGAGGTGCTGGTGAAGGTCATCTCGGTCGACCGGGCCGGGAAGATCCGCCTCTCCCGCAAGGAGGCGCTCGCCGAGGCCGCCGGGAAGCGACGGCGCCGAGACGAAGGAGCCCGCGAAGTAACCTCGGCCGGGGCAGCCCGCGATGGCCCTCACCGTCAAGCTCCGACGCGGGTCGGCCAGCGCGGGCCTCCGCTCAATCTCCCCGGCTACGAGACCGAGGGCTCCGCGGGGCTGGACCTGCGCGCCGACGAGGCGTTCTCGCTCGCCCCGGGCGAGCGGCGCCTCGTGCCCGACCGGGCTCGCGATGGAGCTCCCGCCCGGCCACGAGGGCCAGGTGCGCGCCGCGCTCCGGGCTGGCGCGTGCGCCACGGCATCGGCCTCGTGAACGCGCCGGGCACGATCGACTCGGACTACCGCGGAGAGGTGAAGCGTGCTCCTCGTGAACCTCGGGCGCGAGCCCGTCGCGTTCGCGCGGGGCGATCGGATCGCGCAGCTCGTCGTCGCGCCGGTGGTGCGCGCGCGAGATCGAGCTCGTGGACGATCTCGCCGGATCGACGCGCGGCGCCGGCGGCTTCGGCTCGACCGGTCAGTGACCACGACCCCGGCCTCGACCACGACCCCGACCTCGACCTCGACCACGACCCCGACCTCGACCCCGACCTCGACCACGACCCCGACCTCGACCCCGACCTCGACCCCGACCTCGACCCCGACCTCGACCCTCGACCTCGACCACGACCCGACCTCGACCTCGACCTCGACCACGACCCGGAGACCGCGATGATCCCGCGCTACACCCGGCCCGAGATGGGCCGCATCTGGGCGCCCGAGCGCCGCTTCCGCATCTGGCTCGACGTGGAGCTCGCCGCCTGCGAGGCGATGGTCGCGCCTCGGCGAGGTGCCGCCCGAGGACTACGAGGCGCTCCGCAAGGCGCTCGACGGCCACCAGTTCACGCGCGGCCGACGTCGAGCGGATCGACGAGATCGAGAGGACCGTCAAGCACGACGTCATCGCCTTCCTCACCTTCGTCGAGGAGAAGGGCGGCCCCGCCGCGCGCCACCTGCACAAGGGGATGACGTCGTCCGACGTGCTCGACACGACGCTGGCGGTGCAGCTGCACGAGGCGACCGCGCTCCTCCTCGCGGGCGTCGACCGCGTGCTGGCCGCGGTGAAGAAGCGCGCGCTCGAGCACAAGAGGCACGCCGATGATGGGGCGCAGCCACGGCATCCACGCCGAGCCCGTCACCTTCGGCCTGAAGCTCGCCGGCTGGTACGACGCCTGGTCGCGCCGCCGCGACGCGATCGCCCGCGCGGGGCAGACCGTCGCGGTCGGGAAGATCTCGGGCGCGGTCGGCACGTTCGCGAACGTCGACCCGCGCGTCGAGGCGTTCGTGATGGAGAAGCTCGGTCTGGCCGGCGCCGAGGCCGCCGCGACGCAGGTCGTGAACCGCGACCGGCACGCCGAGTACTTCGCCGCGCTGGCGCGTCGCGGGCTCGACGCTCGAGCAGCAGGCGACCGAGGTGCGCCACCTGCAGCGGACCGAGGTGCGCGAGGCGGAGGAGCCGTTCACCGCCGGCCAGAAGGGCTCGTCGGCGATGCCGCACAAGCGCAACCCGATCCTGTCCGAGAACCTCACCGGCCTCGCGCGCCTCCTGCGCTCCTACGCGCTGGCGGCGCTGGAGGACGTCGCGCTCTGGCACGAGCGCGACATCAGCCACTCGTCCGTCGAGCGCGTCATCGGCCCGGACGCGACCATCGCCCTCGACTTCGCGCTCCACCGCTTCGGCCGGGATGATCGACGACCTGCGCGTCTACCCGGAGCGGATGCAGGAGAACCTGGAGCTGACGGGCGGCCTGTACGAGGCGCAGCGGGTGTTGCTCGCGCTCGTCGGGAAGGGGGTCGGGCGGCAGGAGGGGTACGTCTACGTCCAGCGGAACGCGATGCGGGTGTGGGAGGACAAGGTGGACTTCCGGACCGCGCTGAAGCGCGACCCCGACGTCCGCAGGGCGCTCTCCGACGCGGAGATCGACGCCTGCTTCGCGCTCGACTACCACCTGAAGCACGTCGACACGATCTTCCGGCGCGTGTTCGGCGAGGGCTGAGCCACCGCGGAGGGGCCCCGGCCGCCGGGGCTCGAAGGGAGCCGATGGTCCGAGTGCTGCGCTCGCCCGGCGCGATCACGATCGTCTCGCGGCTCGCGCGGCCGCTGGGCCTCGCCGTGCTCGCGGGCGCGCTCACCGCCGGCGCGATCGCCGCGGTCCGGGCGGCGCCGGTGCTCGCGGGCGCGCTCGCCGTCGCGGCGGTGCTGCTCACGGTGCACGGCGGCCGGACCGTCCGCGCCCGCTTCGAGCGCGGCCGGGTCTCCGTCCGTCACCCGCTGCCGCTCCGGCGCGACGACCGCGCGCTCGCCGAGTTCGGCGCCGCCGCAGTCGAGACGGTCGGCGACGCGCGCCGGCGGAGGGCCGAGCGGCTCGCGCGCGGGTTCGCCGAGCGCGCCGGCTCGGAGATGCCGGCGTGGCTCAGGCCGCCCGACGCGCCCGGCGCGCACGACCACCTGCGGCGGGTCGTGCTCGTCGCGCGACGCGGGGAGGACCTGGCCGTCACCGCGTGGCTCCGGGACGGGGATCTGGAGCCGGTGAGGGCGGAGGTGGAGGCGATGCTCCGCTGACCGCGGTCGCGTCGGGTCGCGGTCGGGGTCGGGGTCGGGGTCGCGGTCGCGGTCGGGGTCGGGGTCGGGGTCGGGGTCGGGGTCGCGGTCGCGGTCGGGGTCGCGGTCGGGGTCGCGGTCGCGGTCGCGGTCGGGGTCGGGGTCGCGGTCGGGGTCGGGGTCGGGGTCGCGGTCGCGGTCGGGGTCGCGGTCGCGGTCGGCTCCTGCGTCACGCCCCCTCAGTCCACCGTCCCCGCGCGCGCCCCCGGCCGGGCCAGGAACTCCTCGATCCGCGCGAGCGACGCCTGCGGGCAGCGCTGCAGCACCATGTGCGGCGCGTCGAGGAGCGCGACCTCGGCGTCGGGCTTCAGGGCGAGCACCTCCTCGGCGACGTCGGTCCGGATGAGCCGGTCCCGCGTCGGCGCGATGACGAGCACGGGGACGTCGACGCGGGCGAGGTCGGCCCGAACGTCCACCCGGAGCGCCTCGGCGGAGCGGTGCGCGAGCACGTCCGGCGACACCGCCGCGACCGCCTTCTGGACCTCGCGCACCATCGCCTCGGGCGCGTCGTTCCCGGCCATGAACCAGCGCACCACCGCGGCCGGCATCGGCAGCCCGAAGAACCGCGCGCCGACGAGGCCGCGGACCGGGTGGAGCATGGGGTTCAGCGGCTCGTGGAGGAACGTGGCCGCGAGGACGAGGGCCAGGAGCCCCGGCGGCCGCGCGGCGGCGAGCCGGACCGCCACCGGTCCCGAGAACGACTCGGCGATGAGGACGAACCGGCCGCGCGGCAGGCGGCGGCGGACGCGCGCGACGAGGTCGTCGTACCCGAGCGGCTCGTCGGGCGGATAGGAGAGGACCTCGGGGAGGAACGCGCGCGGCCCCGCGTCGAGCAGCGGCGCGTAGAGCCGTCCGGACCCGTCGAGGCCGGGGAGGAGAAGCGCCTTCGGCGGCGCCGCCGGCGTCCGACGGGCGCGCGCCATCGGGGGGCTAGAGGTAGCCCTTCGCGGCGAGGTTGCGCTTGATGCGCTCCGCGACCGAGCCGACGCCGGACGTGAACGTCTCGCCGGTGAGACGCTCGAAGACGTCGATGTACTTGCGCGCCAGCATCACGCGCACCTCGTCGGTGAGCGGCGGCGGCTTGCCGTGGCCCGAGAACCCGTGCTCCTTGATGAGCCACTGCCGGATGTTCTCCTTGTCCAGCATCTCCTGGTCCTCGCCCTTCGCGAAGCGGTCGGCGTAGCCCTTCGCGACCCAGTAGCGCGAGCTGTCCGGCGTGTGGATCTCGTCGATCACGAAGAGCTTGCCGTCGGCGATCCCCATCTCGTACTTCGTGTCGACGAGGATGAGGCCGCGCGTCGCCGCCCACTCCTGGCCGCGCTGGAAGAGGCGGTGGGCGACCGCCGTCGCCTCCTTCCACACCTCGGGCGCGACGATCCGCTTCTCGAGGATCTCCTTCTCGCTGATCGGCTCGTCGTGCTTGCCGTACTCGGCCTTCGTGGAGGGCGTGATGATCGGCCGGTCGAGCTTCTCGTCCTTCTTGAGCCCCTTCGGCCAGTCGATGCCGTAGGTGCCGGCCTTGCCGGCCTGGTAGTCGCGCCAGAGCGACCCCGTGATGTAGCCGCGGATGACGATCTCGATCGGCAGCGCCTTCGCGCGCTTCACCACCTGGACGCTCGGGTCCGGCACGTCGACGAGGTGCGTCGGGGCGATGTCCCTCACCTTCTCGAACCAGAACGCCGTGAGGCGCGAGAGCACCTCGCCCTTGAACGGGATGGTCCCGAGGACGTGGTCGAACGCGGACACGCGGTCCGTCGTGATCATCACGATCCGGTCGCCGCGCGAGTAGTTGTCGCGGACTTTCCCCCGGTACAGCTCGCCGAGGGCCGGGAGGTCGAGCTGCCGGAGCGTGTGCGGGAGCTGGGCGTGCAGCTGAGCGTCGGGGATCATGGGCGGGGATGTTATACGTGCCGAGTCCGACATGGATCCGGGAAAAGTCCTCGTCGTCCTCCACCGCCCCCAGAGCGCCGAGAACCTCGGCGCGGCCGCCCGGGCGATGAAGAACTTCGGGGTCTCGCGGCTGGTCGTGGTCGAGCCGGAGGCCTGGTCGGGGGCGCCCCGGCGCGGGGGGGCGGCGACCGCCCGCGAGGACGTCCTCGCGCGGGCCCGCCGGACGGCCCGGCGGGCGGCCGACGTCCTCGACGGCGCGGCCCTCCGGGCCGATCTGCGGGGCGCGCTCGGCCCGACGGTCTGGGCGTGCGGGACGTCGTCGCGCGCGATCGAGGGCCGGCCGCGGCTCGACCCGCGCGCGCTCGCGGCGGAGGTGGCCCGGCGGAGCGCGGCGGGCGAGGTCGCGATCGTGTTCGGCGAGGAGCGGCGCGGGCTCTCCGACGCGGAGCTCGACCTGTGCCAGGCGGTCTGCACCATCCCGACCGCGAGCGCCTACGACTCGATGAACCTCGCGCAGGCGGTGGCCGTCGTCTGCTACGAGATCGCGATGGCGGCCGGCGGCCTCCGGGACGCGCCGTCCGGGGCCGCGCCCGCGCGCCACGAGACGCTCGAGGCGCTCTGGGACCGGACGCGCGCGCTGCTCGCCGCGGTGGGCTACCTGAACCCGCAGAGCCCCGAGCTCGTCCTCGCGGAGCTCCGCCGGGTGCTCGCGCGGGCCGAGCCGACGCAGCGCGAGGCGGAGCTGCTCGCGGCCGCGGTCCGCGCGCTCGAGCGCGTGGTGCGCGAGCGGCCGTGACCCCGCGACCCGCGGCATCCGCGCGGGTAGGCGGCAGGGAGCGGACCGTCACATCTCGCTGCGCGAAATGCGATCGGCCCGGAGATCGGAGCGGCCTACGCCGCGGGAGCGGCGGCGGGCGGCGCCTCTGCGGCGGCCGCGCCCTGGTTCTTCTTGCGCGACTTCTTCCAGGCGTCGAAGTGCTCCTGGCAGAGCCCGTGCCCGACGACCTTCTTCTTGCAGTCGGGCTTGGAGCACGTGACGTAGCGGGTGGGGCGGCCCTCGAGCTCGCCTCGCCGCCACTTCTTGTAATGGAAGAAGCAGAGCCCCTTCGCCCGGTACGCGCGCTTGCACCCCTGGACGGAGCAGGTCTTCTTGCCCGCCGCCTTGGGCGCGGGCGCCTTCTTCTTCGCTTTCGTCTTCTTCGCGTCGGCCATATGGAGCGCGCTAGATAGCAGGGCGCTCCGGCCGGGTCAATCGCCGCCGCCGGCTCCCAGGGCCGTCCGGGCGCAAGGAGGCGCACCGGGCACCGGAGGGCAGTCCCGGCCTCCGTCGAGGCCGATCAGCGGCGCTCGGTGAGCCGCTCGGAGAGCAGCCGATCGACCTCGCGCCGGTCGGCCTCGGTGTGGCCCTCGGTCGGACGCTCCGGCCCGCCCGGGCGCGCGCTCCGCGCCTGCGGCCGCGCGGGCGCGCCCACGACCTCCGCCCACGCGCGCTCGAGGAAGACCGCCGCCGTCGGGGCCGCACCCCAGCGCTGCGCGAGCGTGTGCCCCTTGAGCGGCACGAACGTCCAGATCGCCCAGACGGCCGCCGCCGCGAACGCGAGCTTCAGGACGAGGCGGATCATGGCTCCCGGGTAGCACGGCAGCGCACATCGATCGAGTTTTCGGGCGCGCCCCGCGGGGGCCGCCACTCACCCGTGCCTGTCTTCGCGCGTACCCCTGCGCCGTTCGGGGACCCACGCCGCCGGCGCCCGGCCCCGCCGCGCCGCGGCCGGTGTCCTCGGCGCGCGGCGTGTGCTCAAAGGCGCGCGCGCGTCGCCGGTCGAGGCGGTCGGCGCTCCGCCGGAACTCGCCTCCGCGGGCCGCTCGCTGCGCTCGCGCCGCGGAGGCTCAGACACCCGGCTCCGCGGAGGGTGAATCGGGCCGCGCGCGCGATCCGGCTCGTCACCGCGCGCGCCTGCGGCGGCCGCTCTGCGGCGGGGCCGGTCGCTGTGGCGGCTTTGACCCGGCCGGCGGGGCAGCTCGGCATCCGTGGTCCGCGAGTTGACCCTGTTGCGTTGGCCATCAGCGCCAGGCCCGGGGGGCGCCCGCAGGCGCGTCGCGCAGGCGACGCCATGAAGAACCGGCTCGCGCGCGCGGCCGAAATCGATGTGCGGCGCGCCGCCGCCTGCCCGAAGCCTCGGCACAAGCGAGCGTAGCGAGCGCAGCTGCCGAGGCTAGCCTGCGGCGGCGCGCCGGTGGGATCGCCCGTTCCGCGCGCGCGCCCCGGATCACGTGCCGCCGAGCATGCGCGCCGGAGGGTGCCCCCCGGGCCCAGCGTGCACGAGCGCCCGGAACACCGGAACGCCCGGGCCCAGCGTGCACGAGCGACCTTGCACGCACGGGCGGCGCAGCCTGACATGCGCACGCGACGAGAACGCCGGCCTCAGGCCAGGAACGGGGCCAGATTGCCGACGCGGTCGACGAGCACGGTGGCGCCCTCGGAGGCGAGCTCCGCGCGCGTGCCGAATCCCCAGGTGACCGCCACGAGCGCGACGCCCGCCGCCCGCGCCGTGCGGACGTCCACGCGGCTGTCCCCGACGAACACGGTCTCGCGAGGCCCCGCGCCCGCGCGCGCCATGAGCTCGCGCACGCCGGTCGGATCGGGCTTGCGCGGCGCCTCGTCGCCGCCGAGCACCGCCGAGAAGCGCCCCAGCAGCCCGAGCCCGTCCAGGATCTTCCGGGCGAGCGCGCCCGGCTTGTTCGTGTGCACCGCGAGCACGCGCCCCGCCCCGGCGAGGAGGGCCGGGACGCCTTCGTACGCGCGCGTGCGATCGAGGCAGTGAGCCTCGTAGTGCGGCCACCACGCGGCGAGCGCCGGCTCGAGGAGGTGCTCGTGCGGGGCCACGGCGCGCGCGAGGAGCAGGCGCGCCCCCTCGCCGACGTACCCGTGCACCTCCTCGCGCGAGCGGGGCGGGAGCCCGAGCGTCCCGAGCGCGTGGTTGACGGACGCGTGCAGGTCGTCGAGCGAGTCGACGATCGTGCCGTCGAGGTCGAGGATCGCGAGCCGCGCCACCCGGGTACCTCACTCGTGGAGGATGCGGAACTCGACCCGCCGGTTCTTGGCGCGGCCGAGGGCCGTGGCGTTGGAGGCGACCGGGCGCTCGAACCCGAACCCCGCGGCCTCGAGCCGGTCGCGCTTGACGCCCTTCTCGACGAGGTAACGCACGACCGAGGAGGCACGGCGCTCCGAGAGCTCCTTGTTGTAGGCCGCGGCCCCGACGTTGTCGGTGTGTCCCTCGATCCGGATCTTCTTCAGCTCCGGGTGCTCCGCCAGGAGCTTCGCCACCTGGTCGAGGACCGAGAACGACGAACGCTTGATGGTGTCCTTCGCGGTGTCGAACTGGATCGAGTCCTTGAGCGAGAGCCGCTCGCTCTCGATCTCCACGACCGGCTCGTCGGCGGAGACCGGGCAGCCCTCGTTCTCGGCCGGGCCCGGCTCGCGCGGGCAGCGGTCCTCGCGGTCGGGGATGAGGTCCATGTCGATGTCGGGGCAGCCGTCGAGCTCGGCGGGGCCCGCCTCGTGCGGGCAGAGGTCCTTCGCGTTCGGGACCCCGTCCTTGTCCCAGTCCTCGTCGGGCGGGAGCGGCTCGCGCATCCAGCGGACGCCCACGAAGACGCGCCAGCTCTCGCGGCCGTAGCCGGCCGCGCCGAGTCCGGCGCCGCCGCCCGCCTCGATCGACCACGCCGGCGAGAACCACGCCCGGAGCCCGGCCCGGGCGGACAGCGGGGCGCGGTAGCGCTCGCTGGCCGGATCGTAGCCGCGCGGCCAGCCGCCGGAGAGATCGGCGATCGCCCTCCAGCGCTCGATCCTCCAGCGCGGCTTCAGGTCGTACGACACGCCGGCGCCGTAGACGAGGCCGTCGTGGACGACCAGCTGCGCGTACTGCCCGGTGCCGCGGATCGCGTAGCCGGCCTGCGCGTCGAGCCGGAGCGACCCGAACGACCGGCTCGCGATCGCGGAGGGGACGAGCGCGAGGCCGTCGCTCATGAACGCGTCGGGGTTGCCGGTGGGGAGGCGGAGGTCGATCATGGCGGCGAGCCCGATGATCCGCTTCGCCGGGTCGAGCACCCGGAGCTTCGCGCCCAGGCGGAGGTCCCCGAGCGCGGTCTGGGCGATCGGGGCGACGAGGGGGGAGTCGCTCGGCACGCCCTGCGACGTGAGCAGCGAGAAGTCGGAGCTCTGGTAGAGCGCGACCGGCAGCTCCGCCGCGAGCTCGATCCGCCCGAGCGACCACCCGCCGAGCAGGTGGAGGGAGAGGCGCGACTCGAGGAGCTGGTCGCGGGTGCCGCCGAGCTCGAGCGCGAGGAGGCCCTTCGTGTAGTCGAGCATCGCGCCGAACGCGACCGTGCCCTCAGGCGCCGTGGCCGCGGTCTCGCTCGTGAACCCGGGGTCGAGCGAGAGCGCGAGACGGTGCGGATCCGCGTCGAAGCCACGGGCGGTCGGATCCTCGGCACGGGCGGCCGGGACCAGTGCGGCCGCGGCCGCCAGGCAGGCGAGCAGGCGCTTGGCCATGCGCCGGAGCTTACGACGCCTGTGGATTTGGGCAAGCGCACGGCCGCGCGGGGAGCGCGCGCCGGACGGTCAGGCGGCGCCCGCGCCGGCGAGGTCGCCCCGCCGCACGAGCACCCTCAGGAGCGCGTCGTGCACCCGCGGGTCCGTTTGCGCACCCCTCAGCCCCTCGAGGATCGCCGCCACGAGGTCCGCCGGGAGCGCGTCCTGGTACGGCCGGCGCGAGGTGCAGGCGTCCCAGGTGTCGACGATGTTCACGATCCGCGCGACGAGCGGGATCGCCTCGCCCACGAGCCCGGACGGATAGCCTCCCCCGTCCCAGCGCTCGTGGTGGTGCCGGATCGCGGGGACGGCGTCCTTCAGGAAGTCGACCCCGGCCACGATCTCCGCGCCGGTCACGGGGTGCGCGCGGACGAGCGCCATCTCCGCGTCCGTCAGGGGCGCACGCTTCGCGAGGATCGCGTCGGGGATCCCGATCTTCCCGATGTCGTGCAGGATCCCCGCGAACTCGAGCGCCTGCAGCTGCTCGCGCGGGAGCCCGAGCTCGCGCCCGATCTCGACGGAGAGCTCCGCGACGCGCTGGGCGTGCCCGCGCGTGTACGGGTCCTTCGCGTCGACCGCCGCGGCGAGGCTGCGGATGGTGTCGAGATACCCGCGCTCGAGCGCCGCGATGAGCCGGCGGTTCTCCTGATCGTAGCTCGCGAGCTCGCGGGACATGTGGTTGAAGGTGTAGGCGAGGTCGCCGAGCTCGTTCCGCGCCGCCACCCGGACCTCGAGCCCGAAACGGCCGCGCGCGACGTCGAGGACGCCGCGGACGAGCTCGCCGATCGGGCGCGTGACGTTCCGCGCCACGGCCCCGGCGAGCACGAGCGCCACCGCGAGCGAGCCGCCGATCGCGAGGGCGTCGCCGACGTCGAGGCCGCCGTGCTCGCGCACGAGGAGCGCCGCGGCGAGCGCGGCCGGGGCGGCGCTCGCGAGCAGGACGAGCAGGAGGAGCGAGCGCTGGAGCCTCATCGCCGCGTCGCGCGGGCGAGGGCCCGCTCGAGGCTCCGCCGCGTCACCGGCTTCTCCAGCCGGACGTCGACCGCGTCCGCGCCGTCCACGTCCCGGAAGCTGCGGTCGCTGATCGCGGTGAGGAGCACCGCCGGGGCGGCGAGGCCGCGGGCGCGCAGCGCGTGGAGCGCGTCGAGGCCGGACATCTTCGGCATGAGGAAGTCGAGGATGAGGACGTCGGGGGCCTCGCGCGCGGCGAGCTCCACCGCCTCGGCGCCGTTCGAGGCGGCGACGACCGCGTGCCCGAGCTCCACGAGCAGGTCGGACACCATCGTCCGCACGAGCCGGTCGTCGTCTGCGATGAGGACCTTCACGCCACCCCCGGTGCGGGCGCGAGGATAGCACGGGGAGCGGATTACGGCCCGAGCCCCACCCACGCCAATCCGTCCTCGAACACCTCGCGCTTCCAGATCGGGACCTCCTTCTTCAGCCGCTCGATGCACGCCTCGCAGGCGCGGAACGCGGCGCTGCGGTGCGGCGCCGCGCAGGCGATCACGACGGCGGCGTCGCCGGGCAGGAGCACGCCCACCCGGTGCACGATCGCGACCTCCGCGCCGTGCTCCATCGCGACCGCCGCGCCGATCTCCTGGAGCTTCCGCTCGGCCATCCCCGCGTAGGCCTCGTACTCGAGCCGGAGGACCCGCTTGCCGCGCGTCGCGTCGCGCACGACGCCCGTGAAGGTGACGAGGCCGCCCGACGCGGGGGACCCGACCGCGTCCACCACCTCGGCGAGCGCGAGCGGCCGCGAGACGACCGCGAAGCGCCGCGGGGCGCCGCCCGACACCGGCGGGACCACCGCCACCTCGGCGCCCTCCCGGAGCGCGGCGCCGTCGTCGGCGAACTCCTGGTCCACGGCGATCCGGGAGCGCTCGAGCACGCGCGCGAGCGCGGGGTGCGCGGCGGCGAGCGCCCGGCGGAGCTCGCCCACCGTGGCGGGCGCCGCCGCGAGCGTCTCGCGGGACGTCCCCGCCGCGTCGCGGGCCCCGGCGAAGTAGAGCACCGTGATCGTCATGGCCCGGATCCTAACCGCGGGGTGCCCCCGCCGCGCTACCGGCCGAGGAGCCGCGGCAGGTCGCCGAAGATCGTCACCGCGAGGATGAGGCCCACGAGGAGGACGAACCCCGCGAAGTGCACGTAGCTCTCCACCCTCTCGTTCACGCGGCGCCGCGAGACGATCTCCCAGGCGAGGAAGACGAGCCGGCCCCCGTCGAGCGCAGGCACCGGGAGCAGGTTCAGGATCGCGAGCACGACCGAGATCGTCCAGACGAGCCCGAGGAACGGCCCGGTCCCCTCCTGCGCGCCGCGGACGAGCTGCTCGCCGATCCCCAGCGGCCCCTCCACCTTGGGCTTCTTGACGAACAGCGATCCGAACCCGGCGAGCTGGGCGGCCGCGTTGGCGTTCGTCCGCCGGAGCGCGTCGACGAACGCCTGCCCGGGGGCGGCGCGGACCACCACGAAGGCCTGCCTGAACCCGACCTTCCCCTCGGGCGTCGGCGTGATCGGGAGCGAGAGCGGCCCGGCACCGCCCTCCGCCGCCTTCGCTCCGGAGGGCTGGCGCACGACGCCGAGCACGATCCGCTCCCCCGGGTGCCGCTGCAGCTCGCGGACGAGACCTTCCCACGTGTCGACCGGGACGCCGGCGACCTCGGCGACGGAGTCGCCCGGGAGGAGCCCGGCGGCCTCCGCCGGCATCCCCTTCACGAGCGGTCCGACGTGCGGGCCGGGATCCGGGGCCCTCAGGCCGACCGTCGCGAGCACCGCCCACGCGATGAGGATCGCCGCCAGGTAGTTCATCGCCGGCCCGGCGAGGATCACGAGGAACCGGCGCCAGGCGGCCTGGTTCGCGAACAGGCCGCGGTCCGCGGCGTCCGCCGCCTCGCCCGGGCCCATCCCCGCGATCTTCACGTAGCCGCCGAGCGGCAGCGCCGAGATCGCGAACTCGGTCTCCCCGCGGCGGAAGGCGAGGAGCACCGGGCCGAACCCGACGCTGAACCGCTCGACCCGCATGCCGAAGCGGCGCGCGGCGAGGAAGTGGCCCGCCTCGTGGATCACGATGAGGGCGGACACGGCGAGGACCGCCGCGAGGATCGCGAGCGCCGTCAAGCCTCCGCCCCCTCGCCGAACTCCTCGGCGTCGAACACCTCGACGGTCACGTCCGGCTCCTCCCATGCGTGAGGGGGGAGCCCCGCCTTGAGGCAGGTGTGCTTCAGGAACTCCTCCGCGCCCCACCCGTGCTCGACCGCGACCTTCGGGAGGAGCGTCCCGCGGTGGAGCCCGCGCGACACGAGCAGCCCCTGCTTCCCGAGCTCGACCGTGCGCGGGTCCGCGATCGCGCGCGGAGGGTCCAGCACCGACACGGCGACGCCGAGGTCCGCGATCTCCGCGGGGCGGAGCGGCGGGAACCGCGGGTCGTCGCTCGCGGCGGCGACCGCCATGCGCGCCACCGTCGAGGCGAGGGAGGACTGCGGCCGGAACGTGCCGATGCAGCCGCGGAGCTCGCGCGAGACGTACACGGTGACGAACGCGCCGCGGGGCTCCGCGAGCGGGCCGGACGCGGGCAGGGGCGGCGCGGACGTGACGCCGAGGTGCGCGAGGATGGCGCCGCGGGCGACGCCGAGCAGGGCGGCGCGGTCGGTCGCGGAGAGCGGGGTCATGGCCGGCGGCGCGCCCCGGTGAGGAGGAGCCGGCGGGCGTCCGCGAGGATCTCGCCGTGGTCGAACACGACGGGGCCCGGGAGCGCGGCCCACGCGAACGCCCGGGCCTCGGCCGCGTCGTCCGCGCCGGCCGGCTCGCCGAACGCGCGCCCGAGGAACACCGTCGAGACGGTGTGCCTCCGCGGATCGCGGCGCGGGTCCGAGTAGACGTAGAGGAGGGCGGTCAGCACCACGTCGAGCCCCGTCTCCTCCTTCGCCTCGCGCGCTGCGGCCGCCTCGAGCGTCTCGCCGACGTCCACGAAGCCGCCCGGCAGCGCCCAGCCGATCGGCTCGTGCTTCCGCCGGACGAGCACCACGCGATCGCCCGGGACGGAGATCACGACGTCCACGGTGGGCGAAGGGCCGGGCGGCGGGGGCATGGGCGAGAGGTAGCCCAGGGGAGCGCGGGGGTCAATCCGACCCCCGCCTCAGCGGGGCGAGACGACGAGATGGGACGCCGGCGAGCGCTCCGGGGCCGCGCCGGGCTGGGACGGACCCGAGGGTGGGAACGCCTTCTCGACGAGCAGCCGCGCGAACGGGATGGCCGAGGCGGGCGCGCCCGCCGCGAGGGCCCGGGCCGCGGCGGCCGCCGAGCTCGCGTGGGCGGGCTCCCCGCGCTCGCGCAGGTGCTCGGCGACGGTGAAGAGGCGCGCCGTCAGGACGCGGCGGCGGTCGGCATCGAGGGAGCCGTCCACCGCCTCCGCCACCGTCCGCGCCGACTGCTCGGCGCGCTGCCGCTCGTCGATGTAGAGCGGCGACACCGCGATCTCGTCGAGCTTCGCGGCGACGGCGCGGAGGTAGCTCTCCTCGGCGAGCCAGCCCTTCAGGAGCGGCAGGTCGTGCAGCTTCGCGGACGCCGCGAGCGCCTCGCGCTCGTCGTCCGGCGGGAGCGGCGGGAACGCCTCGGCGGGGTCGGGGAGCGTCGCCGCCGGGCCGAGCTGGCCGAGCCACAGGTCCGCGCCCACCGGGACCCGCTTCCCGGACCGGTCGTTCAGGGCGCGCGCCGCGGCCACGATCGCCCGCGCGCGCCCGGGGTCGATCTCCACCGACCGCCATCGCCGCGCCGTGAGACAGCAGCCCCTTCGCGAGGCCGCGCCATTCCTTGCGACCGACGAGGCCGATCTGGAGCTCGAGGAGACCGTCCCTGTCCGAGACGACCGCCTGCGCGATCTCGATCCCCTTGCCGGGGACGTTCCGCGGGATCCAGACCGCCCGCTCGCCGTTCCCGTCCACCGCCGACGCGTACGCGGCGAGCGGCGGCTCGGGCGCGGGGGCGGGCGCCACCGGGGCGGCGCGCGGCGGCTCGGGGACTGCGACGCCGCGCGTCCTCAGGACGTGCAGCCCCCGCTTCGCCTCCTTGGCGACGTCCTTCTCGGGGTGCACGGCGAGCGCGGCGAGCAGGTCCGCGCGCCCGGCGCCGAGCGCGGCGCGCGCGATCGCGGTGGCGAGCGCGCCGGGCAGGGTCGCGGCCTCGTCGGGCTTCGCCTTGGCGATGCCGATCAGGAGGCGCGAGGCGCGCCCTGCCTCCTCGCGCGGGACGGCCGCCGCGTCCGCGATCTCGCGGCTCTCGACCTTGGGGTCGCGGAGCATCGCGAGAAGCCGATCGGTGTCCAAGCTGGCCATGGGACTGGCAATCTAGTCGGCCCGGTCAACGAACGCTTGACTTTGCTCAAGCGGGTTCCTTAGGCTGCACCTTCGCCGTACCACCGAAGGGCCGCTCGGCGGCCGGTTCACTCCCAGGAGAACGACCCACATGATCAAGATGCTCTTCGCGGCGGCCGCCGCATTCGCGCTCACCACCGCCGCCCCGGCGTACGCCTGCCCCGACTGCAAGGACTGCCCGCAGCACAAGGTCTCGGCGGCGGACAAGGCGGAGAAGAAGGACGCGAAGGTCGCGTGCCCGTGCGCCAAGGGTGGGGACTGCAAGTGCGCCGCGAGCGCGAACTGCGATTGCCCGCACTGCCACGGCGCGAAGGCCGAGAAGAAGGAGGAGCCGAAGAAGAGCTAGTCGCTCCTTCGGGTCCAGCCTCACGGCTCGTACGGCCGCTCCGGAAACGGGGCGGCCGTTTCCGTCTTCCGGGGTCGCGGTCGGGGTCGAGGTCGGGGTCGGGGTCGGGGTCGCGGTCGAGGTCGCGGTCGACGGATTGCGTGTCGCACTGCGTCGCGCGCTCCC
Organism: uncultured delta proteobacterium; assembly: GCA_963821195.1. Lineage (GTDB taxonomy): Bacteria > Myxococcota > Myxococcia > Myxococcales > Anaeromyxobacteraceae > Anaeromyxobacter. Next base: position 187,338 of record CAWGDE010000032.1, on the reverse strand, counting down.
ACCGGGCCGCTTGCGGGATGTCGCCTGCTTGTCTACGTTGGGCGGCCCCGAATGGCCCTGCTCGACGAGATCCTGGAGGCGAACCGCGCGCGCACGGTGCCCGATGGCGAGGTCGGCACGTTCGTCGCGAACCGCCACCTCTGCATCGTCACCTGCGTGGACCCCCGCCTCACGCGCTTCTTCGGCGACGCGACCGGCGTCGAGCGCGGCCACGCGGTGGCGATCCGCGTCCCCGGTGCCCACATCGGGCCCGGCTCCGAGGCGCTGCGGCTGCTCGCGGCCAGCATCTACGTGAACGACTGCCAGGAGGTCATGGTCATCGCGCACACCGACTGCGGCGTCGCGCGCGTGACCGAAGCGGAGCTGCGCCGTGTGATGCGGGCGCGCGGCGTGACCGACGCCGCCATCCCGGAGGACGTCGCCGGCTTCTTCGGCCTGGTCCACGACGTCGAGGCGGCGGCGCGCGAGACCGTCGAGGCCATCCGGTCGGCGCCGTTCCTCCCGAAGCACCTGCCGGTCCACGCGGTGCTCATGGACATCCGCACGGGCGGGCTGAAGCTCCTCGAGCGCGGGTACGACGCGGTCTTCCGCTAGGGCGGGCGCCGCTACTTCTTGAACCGGTCGAGGAGGCCCTCGAGCGCCTTCTTCCCGGCCTTCTCCGCCTCCTGCTGCGCGGCCTTCTTCGCCTGATCGACCTGCCCGCGCACGAGCCCCTGCACCGCCTCGCCCGCGCGGACCGACACCTTCGGCGACGAGAGCGTTCCGCCGAGGCCGACGGGCACGTCGAGCTTCTCCGGGAGCGGGATCCCCGACACCGCCCTGGCGAGAATCGCCCTGGGCACGGCGACCCCGCCCTCGAGGTCGAGCTCGCCGCCGAGCCCGATCCGGCCGCCGAGCGTCACGTCGCCGACGTCCGAGCCGAACTTGAACGGCGACTGCGCCGCGAGGAAGCCGTCCTTCACCGTGAACTTCCCGGCGAGGTTCTTGAAGGTGGTCTTCCCCCCCTTCACCCCCGCGACCTTCTGCGCCGCCCCGCCGCGGCCGATGGCCTCGAGCCCCTTCGCGACGCCCCCCAGCACCTCGTCGCCGAGGTCGGTCGTGGTGAGCGTGCCGTCCTTCACCGCGAGCGCCGCGAGGCCGGTCACGATGGGCTCGATCCTGGCCCAGTCCGTCCCCGCGCCCGAGACGTCGAGCGTGCCGTCGAGCTTCCCGAGGAGCGGCGCCGTGCCGGCGAAGGCCTTCGTCGCCTGCGCGAGGTCGACACCCGAGAGGTTCGCCGCGAGCTTCCAGGTCGGCTCCTTCTGCGCGAGCGAGACCGTGGTCCCCGCGCCCGAGACCTTCCCGCCGAACACGGTCGCGTCCATCTCCTCGAGCGTCAGCGTCCCGCGCGAGAGGACCAGGCGCGCCTTCACGTCGGTCGCCTCGAGCCGGCCGCCCTTCAGCTTCCCGACCGCGATCGTGCCGCGCGCCGTGGCCGCGTCGATCTGCCGCCGCGTCGCCTCGGGGACGAGCTCGCCCTTCGGGGGCGCCGCCTTCGCCTGCTCCGGCGACTCGGGGAGGATCCCCATCACCGCGTCGAGGTCGAGCAGCGGGCCGGTGAGGACGAACCACGCGCGCAAGGGGGGCGTCTCGATCGACGCGTGTCCGCCGAGGTCCACGCCCGGCCCGCGGAGCGCGAGGTCCAGGAGGTCGATCTTCGCGGCGTCGGCCCTCGCCGGCGCCCACGTCGCCGCGAACCGGAACCGGCCCGACGCGGCCTGGCCGCGGAGCCTGACGTCCTTCAGCTCGCCCGTTCCGTCGAGCTTGTACGTGCGCGGGTCCCCCGTCGAGAGCTTCAGGTCGAGGCCGACCGTTCCGCCGCGGACGATCGAGCCGAGCTGGGCGGGGAAGAGCGAGCGGAGCCGATCGAGCGCGAGCGCGCCGAGCTGCACCTGCCCCTGCACGAGCGGCCAGTCCTGCGGCACCTGCGGCACGCCCGACGGGAGCCGCGCGACCGAGAGCTGCGCGTGCAGGTTCTGCCTCTCGTCGGCGAGCGCCGCGGCGATCCGGGCGTCGAAGGGGAGCCCCGGCCCGACGCCGGTCGCCTCGAGATCGAGGTCGGACAGCGCGAGCCCGTGGTCGTCCTTGCCGAGGGTCCGGTCGATGACGCGGATCGCGGCCTTCTCGATCCGGACGGACCGGACCGCGACCGCGGTCCCTCCGCCGGGGGCGGGCGGGGGCTCCGGCTCCGCGGCCTTCGCCTGGGCGCCCTGCGCGCCGAGCCCCTCGTAGTTCCAGGTGCCGTCCTTCGCGCGGACGAGGTTCACCGTCGGACGCACGAGGGTGAAGGCGCGGACGTCGATCTCCCTGCCGAGCGAGCGGAGGAGCGGCCACAGCCCCACCTCCACGTCGAGCGAGTCCAGGTCGACGAGCGAGGGCTCCCCCGGCCGGCCGGCGACCGCGAGCCCGGCGAGCATCACGCGCGGGTTCGGGAACAGCTTCAGCTCGGCGCCCTTCAGCGTCACCTCGCGGCCGAGCGCCTTCGAGACCTTCGGGAGGACGAGGTCGACCGCGCGCTTCGTGGCGACGCCGGAGTCGAGGAGGAGGACGAGCGCGACGGCGAGGACCACGACGGCGGCGACGACGGCGCCGACGCCGATCGCGATCTTGCGGGGGAGGGAGGCGGCCATGGCGGACAAGGTAGATCGCGCCGGCATGGCCGGGCCGGCGAAGTTCGGGCCACCGGGTCGCGGCCCCGATCGGGGTATCATGCCCCGCCATGGCGAGCCGACCCGAACCGATCCGCCACTTCGCGAGCGACAACTACGCGGGCGTCTGCCCGGAGGCGTGGGACGCGATGGAGGAGGCGAACTCCGGCCACGCGCCCTCGTACGGCGACGATCGCTGGACGGCGATGGCGGCCGACCTCATCCGCGAGGTCTTCGAGACGGACTGCGAGGTCTTCTTCGTCTTCAACGGGACGGCGGCGAACTCGCTCGCGCTCTCCTCGCTCTGCCAGTCCTATCACTCGATCCTGTGCCACGAGGCGGCGCACGTGGAGACGGACGAGTGCGGGGCGCCCGAGTTCTTCTCGAACGGGACGAAGGTGCTCACCGTCGGCGGCGAGCACGGCAAGGTCGCGCCGGCGGCGATCGACCTCATGGTCTCGAGGCGGACCGACATCCACTACCCGAAGCCGCGCGTCGTCTCCGTCACGCAGGCGACCGAGCTCGGGACCGTGTACACGCCGGACGAGCTCAAGGCGATCTGGGCGCGCGCGAAGTCGCACGGGCTCGCGATCCACATGGACGGCGCGCGGTTCGCGAACGCCGTCGTCTCGCTCGGCGTCGCGCCGAAGGAGCTCACCTGGCAGGCGGGGGTGGACGTGCTCTGCCTCGGCGGCACGAAGAACGGCATGGCGGTCGGCGAGGCGGTCGTGTTCTTCGACCGAGCCCGGGCGCGGGAGTTCGACTACCGGTGCAAGCAGGCCGGCCAGCTCGCCTCCAAGATGCGGTTCCTCGCCGCCCCCTGGGTGGGCGTGCTCCGCGACGGCGCTTGGCTGCGGTACGCGCGGCGCGCGAACGAGATGGCGGCGCTGCTCGAGACCGAGGTCGCGAAGATCCCCGGCGTCTCCGCGCTCCACCCGCGGCAGGTCAACTCGGTGTTCGTGAGGATGCCGGAGCAGGCCGCGGCCGCGCTCCGCGAGGCGGGGTGGCGGTTCTACGACTTCATCGGCGGCGCGCAGCGGCTCATGTGCGCGTGGGACACGACGCCGGAGGACGTGCGGTCTTTCGCGGCGGCGCTCGCGGGGGCGGTCGGGTCGCGGTAGCTAGTGCGTCGCCTTCTTCTTGGTCGTCGTCTTCTTCGACGTCGCGGACGCGGTCTTGCCCGCGGCCTTCACGGGCGCCTTCGTCGCCGTCGCGGTCGCCTTCGCCGGGACCACGGCGGGCTTGTCGGCGCTCGCGGTCGCGGCGACCGGCCCGTCGATCGGCGCGGGGGCGAGCTGCGGCATGAGCACGACCTCGATCCGGCGGTTCCGCGCCCGGCCGGCCGGGGTCTTGTTCGTCGCGATCGGCTCCCATGGGCCGTAGGCGGCGGCGACGAGGCGGCGGCCCGGGACGTTCGCCTTCTCCTCGAGGAAGCGTGCGACGTTCGTCGCGCGGGCGGCCGACAGCTCCCAGTTGGTCGGGTACTTGCCCACGAGCCGCTCGGAGATGTTGAGGTCGTCCGTGTGGCCGGACACCTGGATCTTCTTGTCCTGCACCGCGGCGAGGACGCCGCCGATCCGCGAGAGCACGCTCTCGCCCCGCGGCGTGATCGACGCGTCCCCCTCGCCGAAGAGGATCTTGTCGACGAGGTCGACCTTGATCCGTCCGCCCGACTGGGAGAGGAACACGTCGCCCTTCGCGATCTCCTCCTTCATCTTCGCCTCGAGCTCCTGATACGTGCCCTGGAGCTTCTGGATCTCCTCGTCCTTCGCCTGGACCTGGAGCGACAGCTGGTTCCGGTCGGCCTCCATCTTCTCGACGCGCTGCTGGAGGTCCGCCTGCCCCTTCAGGCGCTCCTGGGCCGCCTGGAGCCGCAGCCACAGGAACGCCGCGGCCGCGACGCCCGCCACGAGCGCGAGGCCGAAGAGCACCCAGGGCGCGCGGCTCGGGCGCTTGATCGTGGTGAAGTCCTCGTCCAGCAGCGTCTCGCGGTTGTCCATGGGCGTCTCCGGGGGGTGCGGCCGTGATTCTTCACTCCGAGCGCGGCGGAGGCAAGCGCCGGGGGGAGCGCCCGGGGCGCTTGGGCGCTAATGTGGGCGGGACGCCGCCATGCTCTCCCAGCTCCCCTCCGTGTTCGTCGACGTCGTCGCGCCCGTCTTCGCGATCGTGGCCATCGGCTGGACGCTCGGGCCGCGCCTGGGGCTCGACCCGAAGACCCTCTCCCGCGCGGCGTACTACGTGTTCGTCCCCGCGTTCACCTTCGACGTGATCAGCCGCTCGCGCGTGCCGCTCGCGAGCGCGGGGCGCATGGCCGCGTACGCCGTCGCGACGCACCTCGCGTTCGGCGCGATCGCGTTCCTCCTCGCGCGCGCCCTGCGGCGCCCGCGCGACGTCAGCGCCGCGTGGGTGATGCTCTCGGTGTTCGGGAACGTCGGCAACTTCGGGCTCGCGCTCGTGACCTTCCGCCTCGGCGACGCCGCGCTCGCGCCCGCGACGATCTACTTCATCGTCATCCTCCTCACCTCGTTCGTCGTCTGCGTCGGCGTCGCCTCCTGGACCCGCGGCGGCAGCGTCCCGGCCGCGGTGGTGTCGGTGTTCGGGACGCCGGCGCTCGTCGTCGCCGTCCCGGCGGCGCTCGTCTCGGCGGCGCGCGTGGAGCCGCCGCTCTTCGTCTCGCGCACCGTCGGCCTCCTCGGCGCCGCGATGATCCCGGTGATGCTGTTCGTCCTCGGCGTGCAGCTCGCCCGGACGAAGGCCCTGCGGCCGACCGCGGACGTCCTGTGGGTCTCCGCGCTGCGGCTCGTCGGCGCGCCCGCCCTGGCGTGGGTGCTCGCCGCGCCGTTCGGGCTCGCGGGGATCGAGCGCGCCGCGGGGATCCTCCAGGCCGGCATGCCCGCCGCGATCCTCGTCGCGATCATCGCGACGGAGTACGACGTCGCGCCAGGGTTCGTGACCTCCGCGGTGCTCTTCTCGACGCTGCTGTCCCTGCCGACGCTGACGGTGCTGCTGGCGCTCGTGTGACGCGCGCGGGTGTCGCCGCCCGGCCCGTTCTACGCCCCAACCGTCCGCTCGGCCGCCGCGGGCACCCGCGCCCGCGCGCGGTGGGCCGCCAGCATCCTCGCGAGGTACTGCCCGGTGGAGCTCTCCTTCACCCGGGCGATCTCCTCGGGCGTGCCCTCCGCGACGATCCGGCCGCCCTCCTCGCCGCCCTCGGGGCCGAGGTCGATCACCCAGTCCGCGCACTTGATGACGTCGAGGTTGTGCTCGATCACGACGACCGTGTTGCCCGGCGTCGACGAGCCGGTCGAGCACCACGAGGAGCTTGCGTCACGTCCTCGAAGTGCAGGCCGGTCGTGGGCTCGTCGAGGATGTAGAGCGTGCTTCCCCGTGCCGACGCGCGCGAGCTCGCGCGAGAGCTTGATGCGCTGCGCCTCGCCGCCGGACAGGGTGGGCGAGGGCTGGCCGAGCTTGATGTAGCCGAGGCCGACGTCCTCGAGCGTCGTCGAGGATCCGGACGATCTCGCGGTGGTTCTGGAAGAGCGCCTTCGCCTCGACGACCGAGAGGTCGAGCACCTCGGCGATGTTCTTGCCCTTGAACGCGACCCGGAGCGTCGCCTCGTTGAAGCGCTTCCCGCCGCAGACCTCGCAGGGGACGAGCACGTCGGCGAGGAAGTGCATCTCGACGAGCTTCACGCCGTCGCCCTCGCACGCCTCGCAGCGGCCGCCCTTCACGTTGAAGCTGAAGCGGCCGGGGAGGTACCCGAAGGCGCGCGCCTCGGGCGTCTGCGCGAACACCTCGCGGATGCAGTCGAACACCTTCGTGTACGTCGCCGGGTTCGAGCGCGGCGTGCGGCCGATGGGCTGCTGGTCGATGTCGATGACCTTGTCGATCCGCTCGATGGCCGGAGAGCGCCTGGTGCTTGCCCCGGCACCTCGCGCGTCCCGTAGAGCGAGCCGCATGAGCGCGGGGCGGAGGATCGCGTTCACGAGCGTGGACTTGCCCGCGCCGGAGACGCCCGTCACCGCGATCATCCGGCCGAGCGGGAACGCGACGTCGATGTCCTTCAGGTTGTTCTCGCGCGCGCCGATCACGACGATCTCGCCGTGGTCCCCGTTGCGACGCCGGCCCGGGACGGCGATCTCGCGCCGGCCGGACAGGTAGGCGCCGGTCAGCGAGGCCGGGTCGCCCTTCACCTCCGCCGGCGTCCCCTGCGCGACGATCTCGCCCCCGTGCGCGCCGGCGCCCGGGCCGAAGTCCACGATCGCAGTCGGCCTCCTCCATCGTCTCCTCGTCGTGCTCGACGACGATGACGGAGTTGCCGAGGTCGCGCAGCCGCTTCAGCGTGGCGAGGAGCTTGCCGTTGTCGCGCTGGTGCAGGCCGATCGAGGGCTCGTCGAGGATGTAGATGACGCCCGTCAGCTCCGACCCCATCTGCGAGGCGAGGCGGATGCGCTGGCTCTCGCCGCCCGAGAGCGACGGGCCGGGCGCGGTCGAGGGTCAGGTAGCCGAGGCCGACGTCGAGCAGGAACTTGAGCCGGTTGCGGATCTCCTTCAGGAGCTCGTCCGGCGATCTTCGCCTCGTTGCCCTTGAGCCCCAGCCCCGCGCAGCCAGCCGTGGGCCTCCTGGATGGTGAGCCGCGAGAGCTCGACGATGCCGCGGCCGCGGAGCTTCACCGCGCGGCTCTCCGGGCGCAGGCGCTCGCCGCCGCAGGTCGTGGCAGGGCTTGTCCGGAAGTAGCGCATGTAGTAGCGCCGCATCGCCTCGGAGCCGGTGGTCTTGAACCGGCGGTAGAGCTGGTTGACGACCCCCTCGAACTCGATCCGCCAGGCCGTGCTCCCGCTTCCCGGCGGCCTCGGTTCGCCGAGCAAGACGACGTCGCGGTCGCGCTTCGAGAGCTTCGCCCAGGGCGTGTCGAGGTCGATCCTGAGCGAGCGCGACGAGGTGCTCGACGAACTCGAAGGTCCAGCCCTCGCCGCGCTCCATCCCGCTCGCCCACGGCTCGACCGCGCCCTCGCGGATGGTGAGCGACGGGTCCGGCACGATCAGGTCCGGGTCCATCTCGGCCCGCGTGCCGAGCCCCTGGCAGTCGGGGCACGAGCCGAGCGGCGAGTTGAAGGAGAAGTTCTGCGGCGAGAGCTCGCCGAAGCTGAGCCCGCAGGCGTGGCAGGCGTTCAGCTCGGAGTAGAAGCGATCGTGCTTCTTGTACTCCTCGGGATCGCCCGGGCCGACCTTCTGCTCCTTGTCGGCGTCGGCGACGACGAGCGTCCCCGTTCCCTCGCGGAGCGCGGTCTCGACCGAGTCGGTGAGGCGGCTGCGGATCCCGTCCTTCACGACGAGCCGGTCCACCACGAGCTCGACGTCGTGCTTCAGCTTCTTGTCGAGCGCGATGCGCTCGGTCGAGCGTGGTGCGATCATCCCGTCGACGCGCACGCGCGCGAACCCGCGCTTCTGCGACGTCGCCGAGGAGGTCCCGGTACTCGCCCTTGCGGTTCTGGACGAGCGGCGCGAGCACCAGGATCCGCGAGCCCTGCGGCAGCGCCGAGGATCGCGTCGACGATCTGCTGGGCGCGTCTGCTTCCCGACCTGGCGGCCGCACGACGGGCAGTGCTGCACGCCGATCGACGCGTACAGGACGCGCAGGTAGTCGTGCACCTCGGTGATGGTCCCGACGGTGGAGCGCGGGTTGTTCGAGGCGCGCCTTCTGCTCGATGGAGATCGTGGGCGACAGGCCGCGGATGCGTGTCGTAGCGAGGCTTCTCCATCTGCCCGAGGAACTGCCGGGCGTACGACGACAGGGACTCGACGTAGCGCCGCTGCCCCTCGGCGTAGAGGGTGTCGAACGCGAGCGAGGACTTGCCCGACCCCGACACGCCCGTGAAGACGACCAGCTTCTTCTTCGGGATCTCGAGGGAGACGGACTTGAGGTTGTGCTCGCGGGCCCCCTTGACGGTGATGAACTCGGGCTCGCTCATGTGCCGCGTGTACTTAACCGAGCGGACCCACATTGGCCAGTCGCTCCGGAGCGTGATACGACGCCGGAACTCATGGCGATTCCGGGAGAGCAGGCGGCCGCCGACCGCCCGTTCGGCGGCGCGGTGGAGATCCCGGTCCACGCCCGGTCGCGGGCCCGGGCGCTCCTCTTCGGCGCCGGCGTCCTCTTCGGCCTCTCCGCCGTCCTCGCCCGGGTCGCGACGATCGGCGGCATGAGCGGCGGGCAGGTCACCCTCGTCCGGTTCGGGCTCGGCCTCGCCTTCGTGGGCGGCGTGTTCGCGGCGCGTCCGGGCACGTTCCGCCCGGTCCGGAAGGGGCTCCTCGTCACCCGCGGCCTCTTCGGCGGGTTCGCCGCGCTCCTGTACTTCCTCTCCATCGCCCGCATCCCCGCCGGCGAGGCCACCCTCCTCAACAACACCTTCCCGATCTGGGCGGTCCTCTTCTCGCTGTTCCTCCTGAACGAGAGGCCGACCGTGCACCTCGTCGTCGCGCTCGCGCTCGCGAGCGCCGGCGTGTTCCTCGTGCTCGGCGGCGGCGGCGTGAGGGTCGGGCTCGGGGCGGGCGAGGTGCTCGGCATCGTCTCGGCCATCACCGGCGGCGCGGCGGTGACCTCGATCCGGGCGCTCCGCGCCACCGACAACGCGCCGACGATCTTCTTCGCCTTCGCGGTCGGCGGCTTCCTCGTCTCCATCCCGTTCTCGCTCGGCCCCTGGCCGTCCGCGTGGTCGCCGTACGTCGCGACGCTCGGCGTCGGGATCGTCGCGTTCCTCGCGCAGCTCTTCATGACGGAGGCGTACGGCGCGCTGTCGGTGCCGGAGGCGGCGGTCTGGCAGCAGCTCACGCCCATCGCGAGCTACCTGTGGGCGCTCACGCTCGGCGAGCCGGTGGGCTGGACCACGGTCCTCGGCGTCCTCCTCGGCGTCGCCGGGGTCGCGTACGGGGCCGTCCTCGGGCACACCCCGCGCGACGCGTCCGCGCCCGAGGCACGGATGGCGGAGGGGATCCCGACGGAGGAGCCGTGACCGGGCCGGACGCCGCCGCGCACCGGCGCAAGGCGCGCGCCCGGCTGCTCCTCCTCGCCTCGGCCGCGTCGTTCGGCCTCATGGCGGTCCTCGCGCGGCGTCTCTCGCGCGGGCCGGAGGGGTTCAGCGCGGGCCAGCTGGCGATGCTCCGGTTCGTGGTCGGCGCGGCCGTGTCGCTCCTCGCGTTCCGCCTGCGCCCCGGCCTGTACGCGCCGCGGAACCGGCGCCTCCTCTGGACCCGCGGCGTCTCGGGCGGGATCGTGGTCGTCCTCTACTTCCTCGCGCTCCAGCGGATCCCGGCCGGCGAGGCGGGCATGCTCTACAACCTGTTCCCGGTCATCGCGACGGCGATGGGCGTCCGCGCCTTCGGGGAGCGCCCCACGATCCACCTCGCCCTCGCTCTCGTCGTCGCGACGGTGGGCGTGGTGCTCGTGCTCGGGGACGGCACGCTCCGCCTCGGCCTCGGCGTGGGCGAGGCCCTCGCCGTCGGGGCCGCCGTGTTCGCGGCGATCTCGTCCGTGACGATCCGGGCGATGCGCGCCACGGACAATGCCGCGACCATCTTCTTCTACTTCTGCCTGGGCGGGTTCCCGGTGGCGTTGCCGTTCGCCCTCGGCCCGTGGCCGCCCGGCGGGGCGGCGTGGGCGCTCGCCGGGGTGATGGCGCTCGCCGCGTTCGCCGCGCAGCTGATGCTCGCGGAGGCGTACGGCGCGCTCTCGATCTCCGAGGCGGCGATCTGGCTGCAGCTCACGCCGCTCGCGCAGTACCTGCTCGCCGCGGCGATCCTGGGCGAGCGGGTCTCCGCCGCCGGCGCGCTCGGGATCCTGATCGGGGTCGCGGGGGTGGCGTACGGGACCATCCGCGGTCACCGGCCGGCGGCGGCGGCGCTCGCCGACGTCCCCGCGCCGCCCTGACCGCGGTCGCCCACCGTGGGCGTGCCCGCAGGCGCCGGTCCTCCCGCCCGATTGTGGCGCACGCGGGCCGTGCGGGCGGCGCGCGCCCCGCCGGGGACCCGGACGGGCCCCCGCCACGGCCGCGAGGCGCGCTAGAGTGATCGCCCACCTCTCACGGGGAGTGACCATGACGAAGCTCGCCGCCGCGCTCGCCGCCGTCGCCCTCGCCGTCCCCGCGCTCGCGCGCGAGGTCGCCGGCGTCCAGTTTCCAGACGCCGTCTCCGCCGGAGGCCAGGAGCTGAAGCTCAACGGCGCCGGCGTCCGGACCAAGTTCTTCGTGAAGGTCTACGCGGGCGGGCTGTACCTGACCGAGCCCTCCGGCGACGCCGACGCGATCGTCGCGGCGGACGCGCCGAAGCGCGTCCGGATGGTGTTCCTGCGCGACGTGGACAAGAAGAAGATCATGGAGACGTACCGGGAGGGCTTCCACAACAACTCCGGCGGACCGCAGCTCCAGGGGCTCCTCGCGAAGCTCGACCGGGTCGCGCCGGCGCTCGCCGACATGAAGAAGGGCTCGGAGATGGTCGTGACCTACACGCCCGGCCAGGGGACGACCGTCGAAGCCGCGGGCGGGGCGTCGGTGACGGTCGAGGGGAAGGACTTCGCGGACGCGATGTTCCGCAACTGGCTGGGATCGCACCCCGCCGACTCCGACCTGAAGAAGAGCTTCCTCGGCCATTAGAAGTCGGCTCGCCATGACCGGGTTCGAGCCGTTCGGGGAGGACCACCAGGCGTTTCGCCGCACCGTGCGCGAGTTCTGCGAGCGCGAGCTCGCGCCGCACGCGCGCGCGTGGGACGAGGCTGCAGAATTCCCGAAGGAGCTGTTCCGCCGCTTCGCCGAGCTCGGGCTGTTCGGCATCCGGCACGACCCGGCGTGGGGCGGCTCGGGGCTCGACTACTGGTACGTCGTCGCGTACGCGGAGGAGCTCGTCCGCTGCCGGAACGCCGGGCTCGCCATGGCGATGCTCGTCCACGGCGAGATGGCGATCCCGGTCATCGACGACCTCGGCACGGACGAGCAGAAGCGCGAGTTCCTCGCGCCCGCGATCCGAGGCGAGCGGATCGCCGCGCTCGCGGTCTCCGAGCCGGACGCCGGCTCCGACGTGGCGGCGATCCGGACCACCGCCCGCCGGGACGGCGGCGACCTCGTCGTCAACGGCTCGAAGATGTGGATCACGAACGGCGCCCGCGCGGACTTCCTGACCATGGCGGTGCGCACCGGCGGGGAAGGGCACGGCGGCATCTCGCTGCTCCTGTTCCCGACCGACACGAAGGGCTTCCAGGTCTCCCGCAAGCTCGAGAAGGTCGGGAACCCCTCGTCCGACACGGCCGTCCTCTTCTTCGACGAGTGCCGCGTCCCGGCCCGCTACCTCCTCGGCGAGGAGGGCGCCGGCTTCGGCTACGTCATGATGAACTTCCAGGGGGAGCGGCTGGTCGCGGCGGTCCAGGCGGTGGCGGCGATGCAGCAGATGGTGGAGGACGCGATCCGCTACGGCGAGGAGCGGAAGGCCTTCGGGAAGCCGATCGCCCGCTTCCAGGCGTGGCGCCACAAGCTCGCCGAGCACCTCACCGCGATCGAGGCCGCGCGCTGGCTCACCTACCGCGCCTGCGACCTCTTCGACCGCGAGCAGGTCGCGGTGAAGGAGATCTCGATGGCGAAGCTCTTCGCCTGCGACCTCGCCCAGGACGTCGCCTACGACTGCATGCAGCTCCACGGCGGCATGGGGTACGTCCTCGAGACCGACATCGCGCGCGCCTGGCGCGACGTGCGGGCGATGACCATCGCGGGCGGCACCTCCGAGATCATGAAGGAGATCGTCGCGAGGCAGGCCGGCCTTTAGCGGGGTGGCGACGCCCCGCGCTCGAGAGGTGAGCCCATGACCGACGCCGTGGTCGTCCTCGTCACCACGCCCTCGCCCGAGCGCGCCGCCGAGATCGCGCGCGCGGTCGTCGAGGAGCGGCTCGCGGCCTGCGGGAACGTCCTCCCCGGGCTGCGCTCGATCTACCGCTGGGAGGGGAAGGTGCAGGAGGACGCGGAGGCGCTGCTCGTCCTCAAGACGACGCGGGCGCGGTTCGAGGCGCTTCGCGATCGGGTGCTCGCGCTGCACCCGTACGAGGTGCCGGAGGTGATCGCGCTGCCGGTGGAGGCGGGGAGCGCGAGGTACCTCGCCTGGATCGCCGCCGAGACCGGGTGAGCGCCTTCCCTTCGTGGCGGGGGTGGGGTACACGGCTCGGATGCTCCGCGCGGCGGCAGCGGCCTTCGATCGCATCGACGCGGTGTGGGACGGCGCGCGGCTTCGCGGCGTCGTCGCGCGCCTGCTCGCGGGCGCGTACCTCCTCGCGCTCCTCGCCGTCGAGGCCTCCCAGCGCGGGTGGCTCCCGGCCGCGTACCGCGTGCGGACGACCCACGGCCACTTCCTCGCGGTCGAGCTCGCGCTCTACCTCCTCCTCGGCTACGAGGTGGTCGGCCTCGTGCTCGGGATCGCGCGCTCGGTGTCGAACGCGGCCGGCAAGCAGTTCGAGATCTTCTCGCTGATCCTGCTCCGCCACTCGTTCCAGGAGTTCGCCTACATCGGCGAGCCGATCGTGTGGGAGGGGGCGCGGCTGCCCGTGCTCCGGATGCTCTCGGACGCCTTCGGCGCGCTCGCGATCTTCGTCCTGCTCGGCTTCTACTACCGCGCCCAGCGGCACCTGCCGCTCACCGGCGACGCGCGGGACCGGGAGAGCTTCGTGGCCGCGAAGAAGCTCATCGCGCTCGCGCTGCTCGGCATCTTCGCCTGGCTCGGCGTCCGCGCCGCGGTGACGGAGGGGGCGAGCTTCTTCGAGTCGTTCTACACGGTGCTCGTCCTCGCGGACGTGCTCCTCGTGTTCCTGTCGCTCCGGTACAGCGGGGCGTACCAGGTGGTGTTCCGGAACTCGGGGCTCGCGGTCGCGACGGTGATCCTGCGGCTCGGCCTCGCCGCGCCCGCCTTCTACGACGCGGCGCTCGGCATCGCCGCCTCGCTGTTCGCGCTCGCGCTGACCTACGCGCACGGGCGGCTCGGCCCGCCCCCCGAGGTGGCCGCCGGCGAGGACCCGGCGAGCTCGGGCGCCGCGTAGCGGCCGCGGCTCGCCTCACTTCTTCCGGAAGAGGGCCTCGAGCGCGTCCCGCGGGTCCTCCTGCTTCGCGGGGGCGTCGCCGAAGAGGGCGTGGAGCTGGTCGCGCGCCGCGGAGGAGCTCCTGCGCCGGCGCGAGGCGCCGTCGCCGAGCTGGAAGAGGTCGCAGGCGTTCGACGCCTCCTTGTCCACGATCCGGTCCGCGTGCGGCTCGCGGCACTCGCGCGCCGACGACTCGTCGTAGTGCCGGCAGTTGATGCAGGCGTGGAGGTCCGCGTCGCACTCCGGGCACGTCGTGCGGCGTCCCACCGGGCCGTCGATGGTCAACGTGGCGCCGCACCCGTAGCAGGTCGTGGCCATGGGAGTATCATAGCGGTCCAGGGGGGACCGGGGAGGCATGCGGGACCCGATCCCATTCGGCCGCTTCCTCCTCGTCGACCGCGTCGCGGTCGGCGGGATGGCGGAGATCTTCGCGGCGGTACGCCGCGGCGATCCGCCGGGGCGCTACTACGCGGTGAAACGGATCCTCCCGACGCTCGCCGAGGACCGCGAGCTCGTCCGGATGTTCCTCGACGAGGCGAGGCTCGTCGTCCAGCTCGAGCACCCGGGCATCGTCCCGGTCCACGAGCTCGGCCGGCAGGAGGCCGGCTACTACATCGCCATGGACTACGTCGCCGGGCGCGACCTGCGCGCGCTCGTCGACCGGGCCCGAGCCGCGGGCGAGCGCCTCCCGGTTCCACTCTGCGCCCACGTGGCCTGGCAGGTCGCCGACGCGCTCGACCACGCGCACCGCCGGCGCGGCGCGAAGGGCGAGGAGCTCCGCGTCGTCCACCGCGACGTCTCGCCCGCGAACGTGCTCGTCGGGTTCGACGGCTCGGTCCGCATCATCGACTTCGGGATCGCCCAGACCGCGTTCCGGGGGGCGCCGGGGCGGGCGGTGCTCCGGGGCAAGTTCGCCTACATGAGCCCGGAGATGGTTCGCGGGCTCCCGGTGGACCGCCGCTCCGACGTCTTCTCGCTCGGCGTCGTCCTGCACGAGCTGCTGACGGGCGAGCGGCTCTTCACGGGCGCCACCGATCTCGCGGTCATGGAGCACGTTCGCGCCGCCGACGTCCGGCCGCCCTCCGCACGCAACCCGGCCGTCTCGAGCGCGCTCGACGAGGTCGTCATGCGCGCGCTCGCGCGCGAGCCCGAGACCCGCTACCCCTGGGCGAGCGACCTGCGCGACGCGCTCCTCCCGTTCCTGCGCGGTGCCTCTCCCGACGACCGCCGTCCGCTCGAGCACGCGATGACGCGCTGGTTCCCCGAGGAGATTGGCGCCGAGTGCGAGCGGCTCGAGCGGCTGCGGAGCGCGGTCGCGGCGCAGGGCCTGATCGCCGCGCCCCTGCGTCGCGCGTCCGCGCCGCCGCGCTTGGCCCCGCGGCTCCCTCGACCGCGTTCCGGATGCACGCCGCCGGCGTTCGGCCCTGCGGATCCTGCGGCCGCGTTCCGGATGCACGCCGCCGGCGCCCGGCCCCGCCGCGCCGCGGCCGGTGTCCTCGGCGCGCGGCGTGTGTTCAAAGGCGCGCGCGCGTCGCCGGTCGAGGCGGTCGGCGCTCCGCCGGAACTCGCCTCCGCGGGCCGCTCGCTGCGCTCGCGCCGCGGAGGCTCAGACACCCGGCTCCGCGGAGGGTGAATCGGGCCGCGCGCGCGACCAGATTCCGTCACCACGCGCGCCTGCGGCGGCCGCTCTGCGGCGGGGCCGGTCGCTTTCGGCGGCTTTGACCCGCGTGGCGGGGCAGCTCGGGGAGCATGGATCCAGAACGGTCCCTCTTCCGTGACCCGTGAGCGCCAGGCAAGCGCCAGGCCCGGGGGGCGCCCGCAGGCGCGTCGCGCAGGCGACGCCGTGAAGAACGGGCTCGCGCGCGCGGCCGAAATCGACATGCGGCGCGCCGCCGCCTGCCCGACGCCTCGGCACAAGCGAGCGTAGCGAGCGCAGCTGCCGAGGCTAGCCTGCGGCGGCGCGCCGATGGGATCGTCCGTTCCGCGCGCGCGCCCCGGATCACGTGCCGCCGAGCATGCGCGCCGGAGGGCGTCCCCCGGGCCCAGCGTGCACGAGCGCCCGGAGCCCACGGGACAGCGTGCACGAGCGAGAAGGAACGTCGCCGTGGGGTGAACCCGGCGTCGTACGGGAGAGGGAGAGGGGAGCCTCAGGCCCGCAGGGCCGAGTGGAGCGCCGCGACGAGCTGGTCGTGGGCGTGCGGGGCCTCGGCGAGGTCGGCGGAGAGGACGGCCACGGTCTCGACGTCGAGCCGGATGCGCTCCCAGTCCTCGGGGGGGACGGCGAGGAACGCCTCGACCACCTTCGGATCGAACTGGGTGCCGCCGCACCGGACGATCTCCGCGCGCGCCTGGTCGAACGGGCGCGACTTCCGGTATGGCCGATCGCTCGTGATCGCGTCGAGCGTGTCCACCACGTGGAACACGCGTGCGCCGACCACGATCGCCTCGCCCTTGAGCGCCGCGGGGTACCCCGTGCCGTCCCACTTCTCCTGGTGCTGCAGGACGATGGCGGACGCCGGCCGCAGGTAGTCCACGCGCTGGAGCAGCGCCCACCCGAGCTCCGGGTGGCGCTTCATCTCCGTCCACTCCTGGGCGGTGAGCGGTCCCGGCTTGAGCAGCACGCCGTCCCGGACGCCGATCTTGCCGATGTCGTGGAGGAGCGCGCCGTGCTCGATGATGGTCAGCTCCGGCTCCTGGACGCCGAGCTGCTGCGCGAGGCGCCGCGCGTAGAGCGACACGCGGCGCGAGTGCCACTGGGTCTCCGCGTCGCGGTAGTCGAGCGCGGCGATGAGCCCCTCGAGGAGCGCCTGCGTCCGCGCGCGGACCATCTCCTCCAGCCGCGCGTTGTGCTCCTGGAGCTGCTGGTTCTTGTGCCGGACCTCGGCGGTCAGCCGCTCGTTCTCGCGCCGCAGCCGGGCGGCCTCCGCCGCCTGGTTCACGGTTCCGAGCAGCTCCTGCTGGTGCCACGGCTTCGAGATGATCCGGAACACCTCGCCCGAGTTCACCGCCTGCAGGGCGACGCGGAAGTCCTCCGCGGCCGTGCAGAGGATCCGGACGGCGGTCGGGTAGCGCGCGCGCGCGAGCTTCAGGAAGGTGACGCCGTCCATCGACGGCATCATGTAGTCCGAGATGATGACGACCGGCGCGTCGCGCTCGACCGCGTCGAGCGCCTCGGCCGGCGTGAGGTAGCAGCGCGGGTCGAACCCGACGGACTCGAGGATGCGCGCGAGGGCCTTCAGGATCAGCTCGTCGTCGTCGACGATGAGCACCCGGTCCGCGTGGGTCGCGGCGGGCTGGGCTGGATTGGTGGAAGCGAGCCGCAGGTCCATCGGCCCGCCGATCATAGCCCCTCGTCACCCCGGACGCACCCAAGTCCCCCCCTCCCGTGGCCGGGGGACGCTGGTCCGTGGGACCCACACGGAACCGGGCGTGAGCTGCGCGGGCGCCTCAGAAGCTCGCGAGGAACTCCTCGTTCGTGTCCACCTCGGAGAGCTTCTTCAGGAGCCGCTCCATCGCCTCGACCGGCTTCAGCGAGGCGAGCGCGCCGCGCAGGCGCCGCACCTTCTCGATCTCCTTCACCGAGAAGAGCTTCTCCTCCTTGCGCGTACCCGAGGCCCCGATGTCGATGGCCGGGAAGATCCTGCGCTCCGCGAGCTGGCGCGAGAGCACGACCTCCATGTTCCCGGTGCCCTTGAACTCCTCGAAGATCACCTCGTCCATGCGGGAACCGGTGTCGATGAGGGCGGTCGCGATGATGGTGAGCGATCCGCCCTCCTCGGCCTTGCGGGCCGAGCCGAAGAGCCGCTTCGGCCGCTCGAGGGCGCGGGAGTCGACGCCGCCCGTGAGCGTGCGCCCGGAGGACTCGACCTCCTTGTTGTAGGCGCGCGAGAGGCGGGTGATGGAGTCGAGCAGGATCACGACGTCCCGGCCGGCCTCGACGAGCCGCTTCGAGCGCTCGAGCACCATCTCGGCGACGTGGAGGTGCTCCTCGGTGGGCCGGTCGTTCGAGGACCCGACCACCTCGCCCTTGATGTTCCGCTTCATGTCGGTGACCTCCTCGGGACGCTCGTCCACGAGGAGCACCGTGAGGTGCACGTCCGGCCGGTTCGCGGTGATCGCCTGGGCGATCCGCTGCAGCATGATCGTCTTGCCGGCCTTCGGCGGCGAGGTGATGAGGCCGCGGGCGCCCAGGCCGATGGGTGCGACGACGTCGAGGACGCGGCCGATCATCTCGTCCGGCCGGGTCTCCATCACGAGCTTCTCGGTGGGGTCGGTCGCCGTGAGGTTCTGGAAGTGCGTGCGGCGCGCGACCGCCATCGGGTCGGTGCCCTCGAGCGTGTCGATGCGCGTGAGCACGCGCTTCATGTTCCGCACGGTCGCGACGCCCTTCACGAGCAGTCCGGGCTGGAGGTGCATCCGCTCGACGAGCCAGCGCGGGACCTCGACGTCGAAGGGCTGGGGCAGGTAGCTGCGCTTCGGGTCCCGGAGCCAGCCGCTCCCCTTCCCCTCGAACTGGAGGACGCCCTCGACCTCCTCGGTCACCTCCGCCTGGGCCTGGCCGCCGGGCTGGACCTGCGCCTGCACGCCCGCCGCGGCGCCGTTCGGCGGCGCGACGCTCGCGACCTCGCCGTTCGGGCCCATGAGGCCGCCGCCCTGTCCCTGGGGACCGCGGCCGCGGCGCCCGCGCCGGCGGCGACGCCGGCGTCCGCTCTGGCCGCCGGGCTGTCCCGGCGGGCCTCCCTGGCCCTGGGCGTCGTCCGGTTCGCCGGCCTGGCGCTCCGGCTGCTGCGGGGGCCCCGTCACGACGGCAGCCGGGGTCTGCTCGTTGTCGCTCATGCGGTTGTCTGCTCCGATCGCAGGGCGGGCTTCGCCGCTGCGACTCGGGCCCTTCTCTTGTCTGGAACGGCGGCGTTCGCGGGTTGCCTGGTTGTCGGAGATCCGCGAACCGCCTCCCCCTGCCCGGTCACTGGCGCGCCGCGGTTCCGCGGCGTCACTTCGATGAGCCAGGAGCCGGCCGACCGGGGGTTCGCCACCCCGCCTCGCAAAACGTACGTCGCTCTCGGCGGGACGGCAATCACCCCATATCAGAAAGGGGTGGCCGGCGCGAGCCTCTTTCCCTCCCTCACGGGGCGGCCATGACCCAGTCGACGGGGAGCGCGAGGACGGGGCCGAGCTCGCCCAAGAGGGCGAGGGCGCGGACCTCGGGCACCGCGGAGAGGGCGCGCGCGAGCGGCGGCTCGGCCGCGGCGGCGACGCCCGCGAGCGCCTCCCCGAGCATGTCGGCGACGTCGGCGGGCGCCGACGCCGTGCGGCGGACCTCGACCCAGTCGTCGGGGCCGAGCCGGGCGCGCTCGCGCGCGAGGGCGATCGCGTCCTGGACGGAGCCCAGCCGGTCGACCAGCCTGCGGTCGAACGCCTGCTTCCCGGTGAAGACGCGCCCGCCCGCGAGCCGCTCCACCTCGTCGCGGGGGAGCTTCCGGCCCTCGGTGACCCGGTCGACGAACAGGCGGTAGAAGTCGTCGATCTGCTTCTCGAGCACGCGCCGCTCGGACGCGCTCCACGGGCGGGCGAGCGACTTCCACTGCGCGTTCTCGCCGCGCGCGAACGCCTCCCGCGCGATGGAGAGCTTCCCGAGCAGGCCCGAGAGGTCGGGCTTGAGCGCGAACACGCCGATGGAGCCCGTCAGCGTCGACGGCTCCGCGACGATCGCGTCGGCGCCGACCGCGACGAGGTAGCCGCCGCTCGCGGCGACGTCGCCCATCGAGGCGACGACGGGCTTGCGCGCGCGGGCCCGGACGACCTCGCGCCACACGAGGTCCGAGGCGAGCCCGTCCCCGCCCGGCGAGTCGACGCGCAGCACGATCGCCTTCACCTCGCCGTCCGACGCCGCGCTCCGGATCTGGCGCGCGATCGTCTCCGCCCCGGCGAGCCCGCCGGTCCCCATCGGGCCGCCGCGGCTCTTGCCGGACGCGATCGTCCCCTCGACCTGGATCACCTCGACGACCGCGGGGCGCCCCCAGCGCTGCGCGCGCCGGTCGGGCTCCGGCCGGTACGGGCCGCGCAGGTGCACCCGCTTCCCGGCCATGCGGCGCGCCCACCCCTCGAGCTCGTCGGGCCAGAGCACGGCGTCGACGAGCCCTGCCGACCTCGCCTGCTCGGAGCCGAGGAGCCCCACGTCCACGATCGCGCGCACCTTCTCCGGGGCGAGCCGCCGGGCGGCGGCCACGTCTCCGACGAACCGGTCGAACACGTCGTCGAGCACGGCGTTCGTCACCTCTCGCGACTCGGGCGACGAGCCCGACCGCACGAGCGGCTCGGGCGCGCTCTTGTAGGCGCCGCGCACGATCACGTCGAACGCAATGCCGGCGCGCGCGAGGGCGTCCTTCAGGAACAGCTTGGACGAGGACACGCCCGAGACGTCGAGCGCCCCACCGTGCGGGACCGCGATGGCCGTCGCCGCGGTGGCGAGCCAGTACTCCTCGGTCGCGCCACCGGTGACGTACGCGAACACCGGCTTCCGCTCCCGGATCGAGGCGAGCGCCGCGCGCAGCTCCTCGATCCGCCCGGGGCCGAGGGAGAGCCCGTCGATCCGGAGGCCGACCGCCCCGACGTCGGGGTCGTCGCGGGCCGCCGCGAGCCGGCGCAGGAGGAGGCCGTAGGGATCGCGATCGCCGATGGTGAAGACGAAGAACTTCTCCCGCTCGAGCTCGTCGCCCACGTCGAGGGTCGGCAGGTCCCGGCCGCTCCCCGGCGCGCGGTACCGCTCGCGCGAGAGGCGGACGCCGCCGATCCCGCCGGTGCGGTCGGGGAGCGCGGTTGCGCCGCCCACGAGGCCGAAGTGCGGGCCGTTCCACCCGAGCGCGACGACGGCGGACGGGTCGTGCCCGGACCCGGAGCCGAGCGGGACGGTCACCTGGACCGAGAGCGCGAGCCCCCGCCGAAGCTCCGCGCCCGCACCGAACGCGAGGTGCGTCACGTCGAAGGCGTTCCGCGCACGGTCGTTCGCGAGGACGTCGGTCGAGAGCGTGAACGTGTCGTTCCAGAACCGCGTCGCGACGCCGAGGTCGTACCGGAGCGGCACGTCCTCGCCGCCGAGCCGGGCGTCGCGGCCGAGCGTCGCGGCGCCGATGGAGAGCCAGCGGGCCGGGCGGAACGTGAGCCCCAGGTCCCAGCTCTCGAACGCGTCGATGGCCGCGTCCCCGGACGCGAACCAGTTCCAGCCGATGCCGAACGAGACGGCCCGGCCGTCGCCGAGCGCGAGGGCGAGCGTGCTCTTCCGGTAGCTGGCGGTGGTCCCCGGCCGGACCCACTCGACGGAGTAGCCGGCCCCGAGGGGCCCGAGCGACGTCGCGAGGTACAGGCCGTCGGCGGTGGAGTCCGGGGTGACGTTCCCCTCCCGGAAGTACTGGAGCGCGAGATCGCCCACGAACCCCACCGCCGCGGGGGTCGTCCCCATGCCCCCCGGATCCTCGGCGACCGCGACGCCCGGGACCGGGAGGGCGAGCCCGGCGGGGATCCCCGCCTGGCGCTCGAGCGCGTTCTGCACCTGCGCCGCCGCCGGCGCCGCGGCGAGCAGGGCGAGGGCCGCGATGGCCGCCGCGCTTCCGCGGCGGGCGCGGGTCGCGGCGTTCACGTTGCGTGTCATGGAGGGCTCCCGATCGGGAGGATTCTACCGGCGGCCGGCCGCGACGGGCGGACCGCATGGGGCGGTGCGGCCTTGGCCGTCTCGACGCCTGCATTGCATGGCCGGGAAGGGCCGGCCCGGCACCGTGGCCCGCAGGGAGCGGGCCGGGACATCTCGCTGCGCGAAGAGGGCCTGGCCCGGAGATCGGAGGCGCCTACTCCTCGTTCCCGGCGTCCTCGACGGCGCGCAGGTGCTCCTCGCCGAGCGGCACGAGGTTGCCGGCCTTGTACTGCCGGAAGACGTCGAGGAGCTGCTCCTTGTGCGGGCGGACCTTGCCGAGCGGGCAGAGCTCCCACTCCTTCACCGGCTCGTCGCAGTACCCCATCCGCTTGTCGCCGCACTTCGGCTGCAGGTACCCGCCGATCTCCGGGACGGCCTTCACGACCTCGCGCCGCATGAGCGCGACCATGTGGCGGATCTCCCACTGCGCGCGCCAGCAGAGGCGCAGGTCGGCGATGTGCAGGAGCTCCGCGAAGTTCACCATCACCTGGAAGTTCGTCGGCGTCGCGTTCGGCAGGACGAAGCGCGCGTCCTCCGCCGGGATCCCCTTCGCGAGCGCGAGCTCGTACACGCGGGTGATCTCGCGCATGAGCCGGTCGTACTCGTCGGCCATGCCGTGGACCTTCTCCCAGGTCTTCGGCATGACGTACTCGAGCCGCTCCTCCTTGTACCGGACGTAGCGCTGCGACTGCTGCTCGAAGCTGATGCCGATCCGGTGGCGCACGAACTGGTGGCTGAGCGCGCGCGAGACGCCGGAGATCCCGAACCAGAAGACCACCTGCTCGAGGGGCGAGGCGTGGCCGGTCTTGAGCCGCTCGGCGATGAACTCCCGGATCTTCTGCGCGGAGACGGTCCCCTCGCGGATCTCCCCCCAGACCTCGCCGGGGGTCTTCGGCGTGTAGCAGGTCCGGTACGCGCCGTAGAGCTTCTGCAGCGGGTCGCGGGCGTGGTCGATGAGCGTGACTTCGAGCGGCATGGCGCGTTACGTACCACCCCGGCATGACTCCCGGAAAGGCGGCCTCCGAGTCGCGCGTCGAGGTGACCCATCTCGTAATGCCCGGGGACGCGAACGTCCTCGGATCCGCCTTCGGCGGGAAGATCATGGAGTGGACCGACCTCGCCGCCGGGATGGCGGCGATGCGGCACGCCCGCCTGCCCGTCGCCACCGCGTCCATCGACCAGCTGACGTTCCTGGCGCCCGTCCGGATCGGGCACATCGCGATGCTCCACGCGCAGGTCACCGCGGCGTTCACGACCTCGATGGAGGTCGGGGTCGAGGTCCTCACCGAGGACCCCAGGACGGGCGCGCGGCGGAAGTGCTGCGACGCGTACCTGACCTTCGTCGCCCTCGACCGGGACGGGCGGCCGACGACGGTGCCGGCGCTCCTGACCACCACGGACGAGGAGCGGCGGCGCGAGGGGGACGCGCGCGTCCGGCGCGAGGCGCGCCTCGCCCTCCGGGCGGCGCTGCGCGGCCGGTGAACGCCGGACGCGGTTTCGGTTGAGCGGGAGGGCGGGCGGCGCCATATTGCGCGCGCCCGGGTTCCGAGCGCCGCCCGGCGCGGCGCGGCCCGGAGGAGGATCCGCGTGCGCCACCCCGCCTCCGCCCTCGTCGTCGTGACAGCCGCCCTCGCCGCCTGCGCGAAGGCGCCCCCCAAGTCGGCCCCCGGGGACGCGCCCTTGCCGCCCGTCGACGCCGCGGCCCTCGATCGCACCACCTCGCCGTGCGACGACTTCTTCCAGTTCGCCTGCGGCGGCTGGCTCGCCAGGACGGAGATCCCGCCGGACCGCGCCTACTGGCACCGCGGCTTCGTCGAGCTCGAGGAGCGGAACAACCGGCAGCTGCGGCAGATCCTCGACGCGGCCGCGGCGGGGAAGGCCGATCCGGCGGACCGGTTCTCGGACAAGGTCGGTGCCTTCTGGGCGTCGTGCATGGACGAGGCGGGCGTCGAGGCGCACGGCCTCGCGGACCTGCGCGCCGAGTGGGCGCGGATCGACGCGATCCACGATCGGCAGGGGCTCGCGGACGAGCTCGCCCGGCTCCAGGCGGCGGGCGTCGAGGCGCCGTTCCCGATGTACGCGGACCAGGACGCCCGCGACGCGACGCAGGTCATCCTGAACGTGGAGCAGGGGGGCCTCTCGCTGCCGGACCGCGACTTCTACCTGAAGGACGACGGGAAGAACCCGGAGATCCGCAAGGACTTCTCGGCCCACCTCCGCCGCATGCTCGCGCTCGCCGGTCTGCCGGCGCCGCGGGTGGAGGCCGACGCGGCCGCGATCGAGTCGATGGAGCGCGCCATCGCGGAGACCCACTGGACGAAGACCGAGGAGCGCGACCCGGAGCGCGTCTACAACCGCGTGGACCGCGCCGGTCTCGAGAAGCTCGCGCCGTCGTTCCCCTGGGCCCGCTTCTTCGCCGACCTCGGCCACCCGGACCTCGTGACCGTGAACGTCACGACGCCGAGGTTCGTCGAGCGGACCGGCAAGCTCTTCGAGACGGGCGACCTCGACGCCTGGAGGGCGTACCTGCGCTGGCACCTGCTCGACGAGATGGCGAAGGCGCGCGCGCTCCCGAAGGCGTTCGTGGACGAGCGGTTCCAGTTCCAGGCGAAGTCGTTCACGGGGGCGAAGGCGCTCCTGCCGCGGTGGAAGCACTGCGTCCACATGACGGATGGGGCGCTCGGGTTCGCGCTCGGGCAGGCGTACGTCCGGCTCCACTTCGGTCCCGACGGCAAGGACCGGACGGCGCGGCTCGTCGGGGAGATCTCGAAGGCGATGGAGCGGGACGTGGACCGGCTCCCGTGGATGGACGACCCGACGAAGGGGCGGGCGCGGGAGAAGATCGCGGCCCTCGTGAACAAGGTCGGCTACCCCGACACCTGGCGCGACTACGCGCCGATGAAGGTCACCCGCGAGTCGTACTTCAAGAACGTCCTCGCGGCGGCGCGCTACGAGACGAACCGGCAGCTCGACAAGGTGGGCAAGCCGCTCGACCGCTCGGAGTGGCTCATGACGCCCCCGACGGTGAACGCCTACTACAACCCGGCGATGAACGAGATGGTCTTCCCCGCCGGGATCCTGCAGCCGCCGTTCTTCAACAAGGCGGCCCCGGAGACGGTGAACTACGGCGCCATCGGGATGGTGGTCGGCCACGAGCTGACGCACGGGTTCGACGACCAGGGACGGAAGTACGACGCGAAGGGCAACCTGACCGACTGGTGGACCCCGGAGGTCGGGAAGGAGTTCGACCGGCGCGCGGAGTGCGTGGTCGAGCAGTATTCCGCGTACGAGTCGGTCCCCGGCGTGAAGCTCAACGGCAAGCTCACGCTCGGCGAGAACATCGCGGACCTCGGGGGCCTGAAGCTCGCGCACGCCGCGATGCGCGCCGCGCTCGACGGCAAGCAGTCGCCGCCGGCGGTCGCCGGGTTCGACGCGGAGCAGCAGTTCTTCGTGGGCTTCGCCCAGTCGTGGTGCGCGAAGTACCGGGAGGAGAACCTGCGGCTCCGGGCGGTCACCGACCCGCACTCGCCCGCGAGGCAGCGCGTGAACGGCCCGCTCTCGAACCTCCCGGAGTTCGCGAAGGCGTTCCAGTGCCGGGAGGGGACGCCGATGGTCCGCCCCGCGAAGGACCGCTGCGAAGTCTGGTAACCGCCTCGACCTGACCCAGAGTAGTTCTCTCGTCGCGGACAACAAAGGCCGTCCGCGGCGCCGCGCGACACGATTGACCAGTCCAAGGGCTCATCTCGGTGGGGGTCTCGACGCGACCTCGGCGACTGCGCCATCGGTGCCGGGCGCCGCACACGGCGAAGAGGATAGCTGTGCGCATTCGAGGGACGAGCGGATCGATGCGGCCAGGTCGACCGCGCGCATGGTGACGTTCGGAAGCGGCGTCAGCTAACTTAGCCGGTGCCGGCGCACCGAACCCCATGCTGGAGCCGCAGCAGGTAAGTCCCCTCAGGGAAGATCGCGTCCTGGGCGCCAGCGCGCCGAGCCTTCCACGCCTCGCGATACGCACGGAGAAACTCGAGCAAACGGGAGAGCGCCTCGAGCCTCTTCCAGGTGTCCCGTGATGCGACGCGCGGGCTGAGCTGGCGCCGAGGCTCTCCGGAAGCCGGGCGTCCTAGCGGATCCTGAGCGAGCACCCTCGCGGCCCCGAGGACCCCGCGACGATCCGAGGCAAGCCTGCGGCGCGCGCCGTCCTCGACGGCGGCGAGCGCCGACCGAAGGTGCTCGCGAAAAGCTTCCGAGGAGGCGAAGCCGGGCGGAGCCTCGAGCCGGAGCTCGACGGTCTCCGGTAGATACCCGCTGGCCCGGAAGAACGATGCCGGTCGGTGCGCAGGCAGCGGAAGCCCACCGATGCGCTCCGGAGCGGTCCAGAGGCCGGGCCAGTCGGCTCCCCGGCGAACGAGCCCCGCTGCGACGGGGTTCGCGAGGACGTACGCGGTCTTGCTCACCACGTCGGCCGGGCTCTCGAGCGCCACGGCGCTGTAGCTCGACGGCGCCCAGAACGACTCCCACCTGCCGAGCGTCGAGTTCACCGCGCGCGCGACGAGGGCGTCGAGGTACTGCTCGAACGCGGGGAGGCGTGCGTCCGGATCGGTCACGACGAGGTGGAAATGATTCGAGAGCACACAGAACGCGTGGATGCGCACACCGTACCGGCGGGCGGCGAGGGCCAGCACGTACAGGAAGATGTCGTTCGTCGAGGTCGACGGGCGCAGCAGGAGCTGACGCTGGGAGCAACGGCGCGTGACGAGATAGGTCGTGCCCGGCAGGACCTGGCGGGGAGCGGTCATGTAGGCCCGCCCTGGCAGCAATCGTGCCGATGAGAGCAGCGGCCGACCCCGCGGCCTTTCACGGTTGCGCAGCCGGGTGGCGTCCGCCGTTCGGCCCTGTGGTCCGGAAGAAATACTCTGGGTCAGGTCGTGGACTTCAGGCGCGCGTACAGGCCTGCCGACCCGTAGAACGTCAGCCTCACCGCCCCCGCCTCGATGACCGATCCCTCCCGCAGCGGGAGGGGCATCGTCGCGGGCGCGCCGTCGATCTTCGTCCCGTTGCGCGAGCCCGCGTCCTGGCCGGTCCACTGGCTCCTCGCGTCGCGCCGCAGGACGAGATGGATCCGGGAGAGCGTCGCGTCGTCGATGACGAGGTCGTTGTCCGCGTCGCGGCCGAGCCGGATCTCCGCGCCGCCGTCCTTCGCGGCGAGCTCGATCGCGAGAGACTCGCCCGAGGCGAGGAGGCGCGTCTCCGGCCCGGCGGCGACCGTGTCGCGCCGCGCGGATGGCGGACGCCACGGCCCCGCCTCCCACACGAGCCACGGGCCCGGCCGCAGCCGTTCGAACTGCTCGAGCCGGTGGCCGAGGTGGCTCTTCCGGAGCCAGGAGATGAGATAGGTCTTCACCGCGCGCCCCGCGTCAGACGGACCGAGAAGACCACGCCATCCGGCGCCGTGTCGAGGGCCAAGGACGGCGCGCGCTCAGCCGCGCATCGCGTGGTACAGCACCCCCGGCAGGGCGGACCACTTCGCGCGCGCCTCGAGCGCGATGAGGCCGCGGCCGAGCGCGTCGCCCGTGCGGTGGCTCGGGAAGTAGGGCGGCTTGATCGGGTGGACGGCAGGGTGCCACAGCACGCTCTTCTCGACGTCGTCGGGCGCGAGCATGAGCGTGTTGTGGACGAACCCGCGCCCGCTCCGGACGTTCGTGAGCGGCTGGCCGGGGAACCCGCCCCACGGCGTCGTCCCGAACGCGAACGCGTACGCCGCCCAGCAGTTCACGGCGACCGTGCCGTACTCGAGCCGCCGGATCGCGCGCTCGAGCGCCGGCCGGAGGGTCCGGTCGCGCAGGACGCTCGGGTGCACCACCACGTTGGCGGAGAGCGTCCCCGAGAGCTTCCCGTTCGCGAAGGCGACGGCCGCGTCCAGGAACTCGAGCGTGTCCTCGGACCCGACCGCCGTCTCCGCGACGAGCGAGCAGAACGCCTCCGTCCGGAAGAGCTCGTCGTCCGTGCTCGCGTCGACGCCCGGCACGACGGTCCACGGCAGCGTCCCCTCGGCCGCGGACGAGCGACGCACCCCCGGCCGGCCGTCGGTGAGCCGCCGGAAGCGCTCGGGGGAGCCCGGGTACCAGGGCCGGCGCGTCGGGCTCTCCGCCATGTGCTCCTCGAGCCGGGCGAGGAACGCGTCGCGGAGCCGCCACCCGCGCGGCAGGATCACGACCTGCGCCGCGGCGCAGTTGAACGAGGCGTTCTGCGTCACCATCCCGGCGACGCTCCCGGCCTGGAAGTCGAGCGACCGCTCGTCCCAGCCGCCCGGGACCACGATCACCGGCGAGACGTCGCCGAGCTCGCTCGTGATCTCCTTCTGGAGGAGCGGGGTTCCTCGCGCCATCCGCTCCGCGCGCCCGGGGCCGGGCGGCCCCCACACGATCCGGTCGTGGGTCGCGTTCGAGCCGGTGATGTGCACCTCGTCGATGCCCGGGTGGCGCACGAGGTAGTCGCCCTCCTCCGCGCCGCCGTACACGACCGCGAGCACGCCCTTCGCGATCGCGTCGGCGAACGCGTCCTCGACGATCGGCCCGAGGTACGCGTTCACCGGGTTCACCTTCAGGACGCAGACCTTCCCCTCGTTGAAGAGCTTCGTCGCGACGTCGGTCGGCGCGATGGAGTTCACGTTCCCCGCGCCGAGCACGAGGCACACCTTCCCGGCGTGATCCGGCGCCTTGTGGAACCCCGCGCGGCGGGCGTTGAGCCGCTCCACGTCGACGCCCTCCTTCATGTGCACCTCGCCGCGGACGTCGAAGAAGAGCAGCCGGTCGAGGGCGCTCGGCGGGAACACGCGCGCGGTCAGGCGACCGTCGGTCGTCTCGCCGATCGGCCCGATGGGCGTGTTCCCGTTCCGGGCAAGCATCGTCAGCGACCGGACGAGCTGGCGGAGGATCCGGACCGTCGCGTACGGCGCTGCGAGCCACTCGTCGCCCGACACGGGGTCGCCGAAGGGCAGCCCCTTCGCGGCGCAGGCCTCGCGCACCATCCGCTCCGCGTTCCGGTCGGCGCCGCGGAGCATCGCGCGGGCGAGCCCGATCCGCTCCTCGATCGGGGCGCGCGCCCACCCCGGCGCGGCCTCGCGCACGCGCGCGACCGCCTCGTCGAGGCGGCGCGGCTCGGTGGGGGCGGGGGAAGGGGCAGGGGCCATCCCCTCCCTATAACCCTTCCGCGCCCGCCTGGGATGGCCGCGGCGCGCGTCCGCGCGGGGGGCGGGCTACACGGGCTCCGCCCAGCGGAGCGTCGCGAGCGTGACCTCGGCGGGCGAGTTCACCCGCACGTTCAGCCCGGAGGTGCCGATCCCGCGGTTCACGTACAGGTGCACGTCGCCCACGCGATAGTGACCGCGGACGTAGGGCTCGTGCATCGAGGCGAGGAGGAGCGGCGTGAGGATGGGCAGGCTGATCTGCCCGCCGTGCGTGTGGCCCGAGAGGCAGACCACCGGCCGCCCGAGGTCTTGGAGCTTGTCCGCGGTGCGCGGCCCGTGCGCGAGCACGAGCGGCGCCGGGCCGCGCGACGGCAGGCCGCGCGTCGCCGCCGCGACGTCATCCCGGCGGGTGAGGTGGTCGCCGATCCCGACGACCGTGAACGGCGCGCCGCGCAGCCGCAGGGTGGTCCAGTCGTTCTCGAGAACCTCGTAGCCGTGCCCGCGGAGCGCGGCCGCCGCGCCGTCCGGATCGATCCAGACGTCGTGGTTGCCGAGCACGGCCAGCACCGGACCGCGCAGCCCCCCGAGGTGCTCGCGGACGTCGGCGACGTCGGTGCGCCGGTGCGAGAGGTAGTCCCCGGTCAGCACCACGAGGTCGGGCTCGAAGGCGTTCGCCTGCTCGATCGCCGAGCGGGTGACGGCGGGCACCGCGCGCGGGCCGACGTGGAGGTCGGACAGCTGCGCCACCCGCAGGCCGTCGTGGGCCGGGTCGAGCCCCGGGACGGAGAACGTGACCCGCTCCGCCTCCGGCGCGCCGTCGCCGGCCTCCGCGGCGGCGGGCAGCAAGCCCGTCGCGCCGGCGGCGCCGAGCACCGCCGCGCCCTTGAGGAAACGCCTGCGCCCGATCTGCCCGATCACCTGCCGCGACCCTCCCGGTCGATCACGAAGCTAGAACGCCGGTGCCCGCCCGGCGATTCCGCGGGCGGGGCGGCGCCGGACGCGCTATGCGTGCCCATGATGGCGACCCTCCTCGAGCCGGCCCCCGCTTTCCGGGCGCGCGCGGTGATGCCGGACGGCGAGGTGCGCGAGCTCGCGCTCGAGGACTTCCGCGGCCGCTGGCTCGTCCTCGCCTTCTACCCGCGCGACTTCACCCGCGTGTGCCCGACCGAGCTCCGCGAGCTGTCGAAGCGCGCCCGCGAGTTTGCCGACCTCGGCGCCTCGGTCGTGGCGGTCTCGACCGACGATCTCGACACCCACCGCCGCTGGATCGCCGAGGTGCTCGGGCCGACCGCCGTCCCGCTCGCCGCGGACCCGTCCAGGGAGAACGCACGGGCCTGGGGCGCGTTCCTCGAGCGCGAGGGGGTCGCCGCGCGCGCGACGTTCGTGGTCGATCCGGCCGGCGTGGTCCGTCACGCCTCCTATTATGACCTCGGCGTGGGCCGATCGATCTCGGAGACGCTGCGCGTCATCGAGGCCCTGCGCGCGGGCGCGCCGAGCCCGGCGGAGTGGCGACCCGGCGAGCCGACGCTCGGGAAGTGATCTCGCGCCGTCCTACTTGCCGAGGAGGTTCGCGGGCGGCACGCCGAGCGCCTTGGCCATCTTCTCGATGGTCTCGAGGGGCGGCGAGCGCTGTCCGCGCTCGAGCATCGACACGTAGGAGACGGAGATCCCGACCTTGTCGGCGAGCGCCTTCTGCGAGAGCTTCTTCTTGGAGCGCAGGCGACGAACGTTGCCGGCGAATCTCGTCAGCAGATCCATGCCGAACGGATAGCAAACGGCGCACCGAGCGACAGCGTCCCTTTCGGGCTGCCCCCTAGGCGAACTCGACCACAGTAACGGCGGGCTTAAGGTCCCGGGGTCCCTCGGAACAGGAGGAGCGACATGGCGGCGAACAGGAAGCCCGTGTGGCGGGTGGAGGTCGGGGACGACGCCCGACTTCGAGCTCCCCGCTACGGGTGACACTGCAGGTAAAGGCGGCCCGCGGAAGAAGATCCGCCTGTCCGACTACCGCGGCAAGAAGAACGTGGTCGTCGCGTTCTTCCCGGCCGCGTTCACCCCGGTCTGAACCGTCCAGATGCCCTCGTACGAGGAGGATCTCTCCGAGTTCGAGCGGCGCGACGCCCAGGTCCTGGGCATCAGCACCGATCAGGTCCCGACGAACGAGGCATGGGCGAAGTCGATGGGCGGGCTCTCGTACCCGCTCCTCTCGGATCACTGGCCGCACGGGTACGTCGCGGCGCTGTACGGCGTGCTCCGCGGCGAGAGCGGCATCTGCGAGCGCGCCATCTTCGTCGTCGACAAGAAGGGGAAGATCGCCTACGTCGACGTCCACGACATCTGCGAGCAGCCACCGACCGACAAGATCATGGCGGCGCTCGACAAGCTGAAGTAGGCGCGCATGGCGCAGGCGGGCGATCCCCAGGCCGCTCGAGCTCTCGCGGCTACTGCGTGCCGTTCACGCCGTTCCAGGGGAAGCTCGAGGAGCTCTCGGTGTGCCTCGTGTCGACGGCGGCCGTCCGGACGAGGGACGACGCGCCGTTCGACACCGAGGGCGACACCTCGTGGCGCGTGATCCCCGTCGAGGCGGAGGCGCAGGACCTCCGGTACGACGACACCCACTACGACCACGCCTGCGTCGACCGGGACATGAACTGCGTGTTCCCGATCGACCGGGTGCGCGAGCTCGCCGCCGAGGGGCGGATCGGCGGGCTCACCGCGCGCCACTTCTCGCTCGGCTACAGCCAGGCCCTCCGCGAGCTCCGGGAGAAGACCATCCCCGCCCTGGTCCGCGAGGTGGACCGCGAGCGCCCCGGCGTCGTGCTCCTCACCGGCGGCTGACGCCTCTGCCACCGCACGGTGGTCACCGTGCAGCGGTCCATCGAGATGGTCGGGATCCCGACCGTGGTCGTGACGGTCGAGCCGGAGGAGACGCGCCAGGCCCGCCCGCCCCGCGCGCTCTCGCCTCGCGGGTTCGTCGCGGGCCACTCGCTCGGCCGGCCCGGAGACTCGGCCCTGCAGAAGCGGATCCTGATGGACGCGCTCGGGCTCCTCGTCGCGGCCCCGCGGCCCGGCGAGGTGATCGAGCGCGACTACACTCCGGCCTGACGCCGCGGGCACGTGGCGGGTGCTCCGGCGCCGGGAGCGCTGGCGCTCGCCCCGCCGGTCGGGTCAGAATCGTCCTCGTGCTGCAGGGCGACCTCGCGACGTTCCCGCTCCCGGACCTCCTCCAGTGGCTCGACCAGAGCCGCCGCGCCGGCGTGCTCGAGATCGACGGCGGCGACGGCGCCCCAATCTGGCTCGAGGTCCACGACCGCCGCATCGTCCGGGCCGCCCGGCCACCGGTCGAGCCGGGCCTCGGGACGCTCGCCGGCTGGCGCACGGCGGAGCCGCCCGAGGCCCTGGCACCCGAGGCGTGCGCGGACCGGATCGTCGACCTCTTCCTCCCGCCGGGGCACGGGCGCTTCGCCTGGAGCGACGGCTCGTCGGGCCACGATGACGGCGTGCGGGTCGATCTCGGCCTCGGCCAGATGACGCTCGAGGGCGTCCGCCGGCTCGACGAGTGGCCGGAGCTCGACCGGCGCTATCCATCCGACGCGGCGCTCCTCCGCGCCCGCGGGGCGGGGACGCCGCGCACCCCCGCCCAGCGGGCCCTCGTCGAGGCGGCGCAGCGGGGCGTGTCGCTCGGCGAGGCGCGGCTCGCGCTCGGCGTCTCGCGCGCCGCCCTCCTGCGGCGCGTCGAGGCGCTCCGCGAGCTCGGGCTCGCCGACGTGGAGGGCGTCGCGGCGCACCCCGATCCCGTGGCGCGGCTCGTCGCGCAGGCGCAGGCGCTCGTCGCCGAGCGGCAGTTCGACGAGGCGTCGATCGTGTTCAAGACCCTGCTCGCCGCGGATCCGTCCGACCGGCGGGTGCGGACGCTCCTGCGCGAGGCGGAGCGTGAGCAGGTCGCCGCGCTGTACGAGGAGCTGTCGCCCGTCGCGGTCCCGCTGCTCGCCGGCGGCCCGGCGTCGCTCGACGCGCCCGACGCCCGCCGGCTCTCGGCGGCGGATCGGGAGGTCGCCGGGCGCGTGAACGGGCGGTGGGACGTCGCCTCCATCGCGCTCGCGTCACCCTTGCGCGAGGTCGAGACGCTGAAGGCGCTCCGCAAGCTCGTGCGCCTCGGGGTCGTGCGGCTCGTCACGCGCAGGTGACGGACGCCCCTCCGGAGACGCCTGTCGCCCGCCCGCACGGGATCCCCGCCGGCCACGACCGCGTCGGGGTCGCGCTCGTCGGTGACGGCGCGGGCCCGCGCGCGTCAGACCCGTTCGGCCTTCACCGACGCCGCGACGAGCACGTAGAGCGCATAGAGCGCGTCCTGCTCGGTCGCGATCGCGTCGGGCTTCTGCGCGAGGCGGCCGAGCCGGAGGAACTCGCGGCCGTCGAGCCCGAGGAGCGCGGCGCGAGCGGCGGCCCGCGTCTCGTCCACCGGGAGCCCCTCGAGGAGGTCCGCCACGGCCTGCGCCGCCCCGCGGACGGCCGCCCCGAACGTCCGCTCCGCGATGGCGTGCTCGGTCCGCGCGATCGCCGCGCCGGCCGGGCCGGAGAAGAGGCGCGAGAACGACACCCCGACGAGCTCGCCGCGGTCCGGCTTCCGCGCCCGCGCGCCCGCCCCGCCGGCGTCCGCGGCCGCGGCGATCTGGGTCGCGAGCTCGGACTCGCCGCTGGAGAGGACCATGCCGCCGGCGCGCCGCTCGGGCTGGCGCGACCACAGCTCCTTCACGACGAGCTTCGTGATCTCCTTCAGCGCCGCCATGACGCCCTCGCCGCGGCTCGCCACCGTCTCGAACTCCGGCGCGCCGTGGCGGTTCAGCTCCCGCCGCAGCTCCTCGACGGCGAGGACGCCCGGGAGGTCCCGCTTGTTCCACTGGATGACGTGCGGGAGCCGTGACAGCTCGATCCCGAGCTCGGCGAGGTTCGTCTCGAGGTTCGAGCATCGACTCCGCGTTGGAGTCGCGCGCCGCCCGCTGCGAGTCGGCGACGAACACCACGCCGTCGGCGCCGTTCAGCACGAGCTTGCGGGTCGCGTCGTAGAAGACCTGGCCCGGCACCGTGTAGAGCTGCAGCCGCAGCGTGAGCCCGTGCACCTGCTCGACCCGGACCGGCAGGAAGTCGAAGAAGAGCGTCCGGTCTCCCTCGGTGGAGAGGCTGATGAGCTCGCCGCGCGCGTCGGGCCGGACCGCCGCGTGGATCCGCTGGAGCGTCGTCGTCTTCCCGGACAGTCCCGGGCCGTAGTAGACGATCTTCGCGCTGATCTCCCGCGCGAGCGGGTTCACGGTGGACACGTCCGGGCATCGTAGCACCGCGCGAGGCGGCCGCGCCTTTGACGCCGTCCCCGGCGCGCGGGCGCTACCTCCCGAGCAGCCCCTCCACCACCGCCACGAGGTCCGGCCCCGACACGTCCGGCGCCTGCATCGCCGGGTTCCACTTCCTCTCGAGGCGCGACGCCCACCCGGTGACGAGCCCCGCGCGCCGCGCGCCCTCGAGGTCCCAGGCGTGCACGGCGATCATCGCCATCCTCCCGGGCGGCAGCCCGAGCGTCGTCGCCGCGTGCAGGTAGATGTCCTTCCCCGGCTTGTAGCGGCGGATCTCGTCCACCCCCATGACGCGCGAGACGAGCGGCAGGAGGCCGGCGCGGGCGAGGAGCCCGCGCGTCGTCTCGACGCCGCCGTTCGAGAGCGTCGCGACGGTGACGCCCGCGGCGCGAAGCCGCTCCATGGCCGGGCGCACGTCCGGCGCCGGGTCGAGCGTCGTGAAGCCGTCGAGCACCGCGTCGACCGCCGCGCGGGCGGGGTGGTCGAGCCCGCGCTGCGCTGCGAGCACCTCGAGCGCGCCGGCCGCGATCTCGCGGAACGGCTTGAACGTGCCGGTCGCGTCGAGCGCGAACGCGTCGCGCAGGATGCGCGTGAAGAAGAGATCGAGCTCGCCCCCCAGGTCGAGCGCGGCGAGCCTGGGCCGCAGCGGCTCGAGCGGGAAGATTGTCTCGATGACGTCGAACACGGCGGCGTCCGGGCGGGACATGGCCAGAGCATCGCCCGTCGGGCGCGCCCCGGGCAACGTCCCCGGGTAGGCGCGGCGGCCGCGTGGTAAGAGAGACGCGCATGCCGAGCACCTCCCTCGAGTTCGCGAGCCGGGACGCGCACCGTGCCTGGCTCGAGTCGCAGGCCCGCGCTGCCGGCCGGCTTCCGCGTCGGCACCGCGTCCTTCGACTTCGCGCCGGTCGAGGTGCCGAAGCCGGCGCGAATGAGGCTCACGCTGATCGCGCTCGATCAGCCGACGGCCGCCTTCGCCGCGAAGTTCACGCGCAACGCCTTCCCGGGCGCGCCGGTGATCGTCGGCCGCCGCCGGCTCGACGAGCCCGCGCTCGGCGCGATCCTCGTCAACAACAAGATCTCGAACGTGTGCGCGCCCGGCGGCGTCGAGGCGGCCGAGCGGGTGTGCGCCGAGGCCGCCCGGCTCGTCGGCTGCGCGCCGCAGGAGATCCTGCCGTCCTCCACCGGCGTGATCGGCTGGCAGCTGCCGGTCGACGAGATGCTGGCCGCGCTCCCGGCCGCCGCGGCGCGCTCGGGGCGGCTCGGTGCTGCCCGCGGCCGAGGCCATCATGACGACCGACCTTTACCCGAAGGTGCGGCGCGCGCACGTCGGCGAAGGCAGCGTCGTCGGCATCGCCAAGGGCGCCGGCATGATCGAGCCGAACCTCGCCACGATGCTCGTCTACGTCCTCACCGACGTCGACGTGCCGCGCGAGACGCTGCGGGCGGTGCTCGCGCGGCGGTCGATGCGTCCTTCAACTGCATCTCGGTCGACAGCGACACCAGCACGTCGGACACCGTCGTGCTCCTCTCGTCGCGGCGCCTGCCCGTGCCGCCCACGGGCGCGTTCGACGAGGCGCTCGCGCGCGTGTGCGGCGACCTCGCCGAGGACGTGGTCCGCAACGGCGAGGGCGTCCGCCACGTCATGCGCGTCGCGGTGTCCGGCGCCCGCAGCTTCGACGAGGCCCGCGCGCTCGGCAAGGCGGTCGTCAACTCGCCGCTCTTCAAGGCGGCGGTGAACGGCAACGACCCGAACGTCGGGCGGCTCCTCTGCGCCGCGGGGAAGCACGTCGGCGCGCTCGGCATCCCGCTCGACCCCGCCCGCGTGACCATGAAGGTCGGCGGCGAGATCGTGCTCGAGGCCGGCGCCTTGCGGCTCGATCCGGAGAAGGAGCAGCGGCTCGTCCGCCACCTGCGCGCGGCGGAGCTGTACGCGAGCACCCCCGCCGCGGACGGCATGACCTTCCGGCCGCCCGTGGACTACCCGCCCCACGAGCGCCGCGTGGAGATCGAGATCGACCTCCGGATGGGCGGGGCGTCGTGCGCCGTCCTCGGGGCCGACCTCACGCACGAGTACGTGACCGAGAACGCCGACTACCGGAGCTGACCCGGCTGTGGCGTTCTGCCCCGAAGGACCCATCCGGGCCGTCCCGGAACGCCCCGGGTGGTTGCGTCCCGCGGGACACGGCGCTCGTGATTGCGAGTACTTGGATCTCACTTTCGGGCGGCACGACGCGTGCTCTACCGCCGGGTACACCTGCTCCCGCGTGACGCGGGGGCCCCCACGCACGGAGTCATCCATGAAGCTCGTCGCGTTCGTTGCCGCCCTGTTCGTCGCCGTCGCCTCCTTCGCCGCCGAGCCGGCCGCTGCCCCCGCCGCTGCTCCGGCCGCTGCTCCGGCCGCCGAGAAGGCCGCCGCCCCGGCGAAGGCCGAGGAGAAGAAGGCCCCGGCGAAGACCGAGAAGAAGGCGGCGAAGAAGGCCGCGAAGAAGACGGAGCCGGCGAAGGCCGCCCCCGAGGCGAAGTAGCTCGGCCGTCGAGAAGGTCCAGCACGGGGCCGGCTGCGCGAGCAGCCGGCCCTTTCTCGTTCTTGCGTTATCCTTCCCACCGGTCCCCCGTGTCGCTCCGCCTCCAGCTCACCCTCCTCTTCGGCGCGATCCTGATTGTCACGATGGCGGTCGCGGCGACCCTCGGGGCGAAGACGGCGCGCCGGGCGGTCGAGGAGGTCGTGCAGGAGCGGACCGTGGAGGTGGCGCGCGCCCTCGCGGCGGACCTCGATCTCGATCACGGCGCGGTGCGCGCGCTCGACCACGAGGTGATCGCCGACCGGCTCGCGACGCTCATGCCGCTCCACCGAGGCATCCGCTTCGCCGAGCTGCTCATCTTGCGCGGCGCGCGGCTCGAGGTGACGCAGATCGCGGCGACCCCCGGCGGGCTCGAGGTGACGACGGACACGCGCCCCGGGCCGCTGCCGCCCCCGCAGGCCGCGTCGATGGCGAAGGAGGAGGGCGGCCGCGTCGCGACCGCCGAGATCCCCATCCTGGACGGGCCGAAGCGGCAGGTCGGCCTCCTCCGCCTCGTCGCCGACGTCTCGTACGCCGAGCAGATCTCGGGAGCGCGAGCGCAGCGTGTTCCTCTGGGTCACCGCGGCGAGCGCGACCCTGCTCGCGGTCCTGTTCACGCTCGTGCTCGGCCCGATGCTCGCGCGCCCGCTCTCGCGGCTCGCCGAGGTCATGGGCGGCGTCGAGTCCGGGATGCTCGACGCCCCGCACGTCCCGGGGGCCGACCGCTCGGACGAGATCGGCGTCGTCGCGCGCGGCCTCGACGGGATGCTCGCGCGCGTCCGGAACTTCAACGCCGAGCTCCGGTCGCGCATCGACGAGGCGACGGCGGACCTCGCCCGCAAGAACCGCGCGCTCGGCGAGCTGAACGACCTCCTCGTCGCGGCGCGCCGCGACCTCACCGCGAAGGAGCGGCTCGCCGCGCTCGGCCAGC
Source organism: uncultured delta proteobacterium (assembly GCA_963821195.1). Classification (GTDB taxonomy): domain Bacteria; phylum Myxococcota; class Myxococcia; order Myxococcales; family Anaeromyxobacteraceae; genus Anaeromyxobacter. The sequence continues at coordinate 149,835 of CAWGDE010000032.1, read as the reverse complement.
TCTCCGGCACCATCGCGCACGAGCTCGGGAACCCCCTGAACGCGATGAGCGGCCGCGTGCAGCTCCTCGCGCGCGATCCGGCCTGCCCGCCGGACATGCGTTCGGAGCTCGCGGCGATCGAGGGCGAGGTGCGGCGGATGACCACGATCATCCGGCGCTTCCTCGACTCCGCGCGCGCGCTCACGCCCGCGCCCGAGCCGGTCGACGTCGCGGCCCTCGTCGACGAGGCGGTGTCGCTCTCGCTCTCGGCGGACGCGCGCACGCGGCTCCGCGTCGAGCGCGAGGTCCCGGGCGACCTCGGGCACGTCGTCACGGACCCCGGGCTCGTCCGGCACGTCCTCACGAACTTCATCTCGAACGCGGTGGACGCGATGCCGGCGGGCGGCACGCTCACCGTCCGCGCCGCGCGGCGGGGGGACCAGCTCGCCCTCGCGGTGGCGGACACCGGCGAGGGGATCGCGCCGGAGGGGCGGCGCCGGATCTTCGAGCCCTTCTACTCGACGAAGCCGCCCGGCCGCGGCACCGGGCTGGGGCTCGCCATCTGCCGCGAGATCGCGTCGGCGCTCAAGGGGCGCATCGACGTGGAGAGCGAGCCGGGCCGGGGCTCGACGTTCACGCTGGTCGTGCCGGCGCCCGCGTGGCGTGCGGCGGGGTGAGCATGACCGCGACGCGCATCTGGGTCGTGGACGACGACGCGGCGAGCCGGGAGCTGCTCGCGCGCATCCTCTCGTCGCGCGGCTGGGAGGTCGTGCAGCTCGCCGACGGGCGCGAGGCGCTCGAGCGGCTCGCGGCGCAGGGCCCGCCGGACCTCGTGGTGTCCGACATCCGCATGGCGGAGGTCGGCGGGCTCGAGGTGACGGAGGCGTTCCGGCGCGACGCGCCCGACACCCCGGTGATCCTCGTCACCGCCTTCGGCAACGTCGACGGCGCGGTCGAGGCGATCCGCCGCGGCGCCTTCGACTACGTCTCGAAGCCCTACGACGTCGACGCCGTGCGGCTCACCGCGGCGCGCGCGCTCGAGCAGCGGCGCCTCTCGGCCGAGAACGACGTCCTCCGCCGCCAGCTCCGCGACAAGTACCGCCTCGAGACGGCGGTCGGCCGGAGCGAGGCGATGCTGCAGGTCTTCAAGACGGCGGCCCGGGTCGCGGCGAGCGACGCGACGGTCCTCATCCTCGGCGAGTCCGGCACGGGGAAGGAGCTCGTCGCGCGCGCGATCCACCAGTCCTCCCCGCGCGCCGCCGGCCCGTTCGTGCCGGTCGACTGCGGCGCGATCGCGGAGGGGCTGCTCGAGTCCGAGCTGTTCGGCCACGTCCGCGGCGCGTTCACCGGCGCGCAGGCCGCCCGCCGCGGTCTCTTCGAGGAGGCGAGCGGCGGGACCGTGTTCCTCGACGAGATTGGCGACGTGGGCGTCGGGCTCCAGGCGCGCCTCCTGCGGACGCTGCAGGAGGGGTCGATCCGCCGCGTCGGCGCGAACGAGGCCATCGCCGTCGACGTGCGGGTGGTGGCCGCGACGAACAAGGACCTCGAGGCCGCGGTGAAGGCCGGCCGCTTCCGGGAGGACCTCTTCTACCGGCTCAACGTCGTCAGCATCCGGATCCCGCCGCTGCGCGAGCGGCGCGAGGACGTGCCGCTCCTCGCCGAGCACTTCGCCGCGAAGCACGGGCGCGGCAAGGGGGCGATCTCGGCGGAGGCGCGCGAGCTCCTCCAGGCGTACGACTGGCCCGGGAACGTGCGCGAGCTCGAGAACGTCGTCGCGCGGGCGCTCGCGCTGAACCCCTCGGGGGTCGTGGTGCCGGCCGACCTCCCCGACCGGCTCCGCGGGCGCGCCGCCGAGCCCACGCGCGGGCTCCCGCTGCCGGCAGGCCTCCGGCCGACGCTCGACGAGCTGTCGAGGCGCTACGCGGTCCTGGTCCTCGGCGAGTGCGGGGGGAACAAGACCCGGGCCGCGGAGCTGCTCGGCATCGACCGCAAGACGCTGTACCGGATCCTCGGCGAGGGGGAGTAGGGCGCGGACGCCTACCTCGCCGGGAGCGCCGAGAGGATCTCCCGCGCCATCTCCGCGGTCTCGCCGCCGCCGAGCCGGTGGCCGCCCTGGTGGAGCTTGTCCGTCACCCAGGGCAGGTCGGTCAGCCTCGGGCAGAGGCTGTCGTGCTCGTCCGCGCCGTGGAAGCAGATCATCCGGACGGCGCCCCCGGTCGCGCGGACCGCCGGCTCGGTGGGGATCGCGCTCGCGCGCCGCTTGCTCGTGAACAGGTCGACGGCGTGCACCTCGAGCTCCGCGAACGTGCTCGGGCCGAGCATCGCGACGAGGACGACGTGCGCGCGCTCCTCCGCCGGCAGGTAGGCGGCGAGCAGCGGGACGATGTCCGCGCCGCGCGAGTAGCCGACGAGCACGGTCTCGTCACGGCCCCACGCTGAGCGGTAGTGCGCGAGGATCCGGGTGACGTCCCGGGCGGTCTCCGCGGGCGTGCGCGCCTTCCAGAAGTACCGGAGCGCGTCGAGGCCGACGACGGAGATGCCCCCGTCGGCCAGCGCGGCCGCGAGCGCCTTGTCCGCGCCGACCCAGCCGCCGTCGCCCGTGATGAGGAGCGCGAGCCGCCGGCCCGGCTGCTTCGACGGGACCTCGACGAGCGGCAGGTCCGGGACGGGCACGGCGGCGCCCGGCGCCGCGACCGCGGTCGGCGCCGCGGGCGCCGGCCCGGGGGCGAGGCGCGCGACCGCGTCCGCGATCGCGGCGCCGATCGACGCCGAGAGCGCGTGGCCTGCGCCGGGCACCTTCGCCCATCGCGCGCCGAGCACGCTCGCGAGTGCCTCGGCGGCGGGTGCGGGGCAGGTCGTGTCGTCCGCGCCTGCGACGATCTCCATCGGCGCGGGCGGCTTCGCGAGCGGCGGGAGCGTTCCGCCGTCGAGCGTCCTGGGCGGCGCGCCGTGCGCGCAGAGCTTCACCGGGAGGGGCCGGTCCGGGCACGGCGCGACCGCCACCGCGCCGGCGAACGTGCCGGACGGCGCGTTCGAGACGGCGGCCCACGCCAGCGCGGCGCCGCGCGCGTGGCCCACCACCACGGGCCGCTCGTACTCGGCGACGGCCTGGAGCTTCTCCACGTGCTGCGCCAGCTCCTCGAGGTCGCCGGCGGGGTAGACGCACTTCCCGGCCGGGCGCGCCGCGAGGTAGGCGGACGAGTCGATCCCCACGACGAGCGCGCCCTTCGCCGCGAGCGCGGCGGCGAGGTCGGACTCCGCCGCGTCGAGGCCCCCGGACCCGGAGAGGAGGAGCACGACGCGCGCCGGCGCACCGGACGGCGCGTGGACCGCCACCCTCCCGAACCCGGGCGCGTCGACGTGGGCGGGCACCGCCGCGAGCGCGGCGGCGAGGAGCGGGGCGAGCGCGATCACTTGGAGACGACTCCCTTCAGGCCGCGCGAGCCCAGCGCGGCGACGTTGGCGAGGATGCGGGGCAGCCGGAGGCCGCCGGGGGAAGCGAGGTAGCGCGGCCGCCACTCCGGCGCGAACTTCTCCTTGTACTGGCGCAGCCCCTGGAAGTTGTAGAAGTACTCGCCGTGGCGGTAGAGGCGCGCGCCGACCTTGGTCCAGAGCGGCGCCAGGGCGCGGTCCTCGAGGCCGGAGAGCGGGGCCATCCCGAGGCTGAACCGCCGGTACCCCTGCTCGCTTCCCCAGGTCATCATGGAGACGAACAGGAAGTCCATGCACGACTTCGGCGCCTCGGGGAGGTGGCGCATGAGGTCGAACGACAGCTCCTCGAGGCTCGACGAGACCCAGAGGTTCGCGAACGCGACGCGCCTTCCGCCGAGGCGGGCGACGGCCATCGGGCCCTCGGCGAGGTAGCGCTCGTCGAAGTACCCGATCGAGAAGCCCTTCTCGCGCACGTTCTTCTCGGCGAGCCACGCGTCGGAGATCGCGCGCAGCTCGGGGAGGAGCGCCGGGACCCCTTCGGCGGGCACGACCTCGAACGTGAGCCCGTCGCGCTGCCCGCGGTTGTACGACTGGCGGAGCCCGCGCCGCTCGCCGCCCTCGAGCGTGAACCCCTCGAGCGGGACGACGGCCTCCTCGCCGAGCCGGTACAGCGAGAGCCCCATGTCGAGGTAGCGCGGGAGGCAGGCCGGCCCGACCTGGTAGAAGCACGCCCACCCGTGGTGCCGGTCGGACATCTCGCGGAACCGCCACGCGAGCTCGGTCGCGGCGCGGTCGGGGCCCACCGCATCGCCGAGGGCGACCCAGCTCCGCCCCTCGACCGCGTACATGAGGAAGGCGTCGCCCTTCGGCGAGAACAGGAGCTCCTTGTCGCCGACGAGCGCCGCGTGGGCGAGCGACTCCGGCGCACGCTCCACGAGCGGGCGGACGCGCTCCAGCTCCGCCGGCCCGGGCAGCGCCGGCTCGGGCGCGCGCGGGCGGAGGAGGACCGCGACGCCGTACATCGCGACCGCCGACACCGCGAGCACGGTGGCGCGGAGGAACCGCGGCACCTGCGCGTGGAACGCGAACTCGAAGAGCGCGTCGCGCGAGTACTCGACGTGGCGGTAGGCGAACTCCCCGATCCAGACGGAGGCGGCCAGGATCGCCGCGACGCCGAGGAGCCAGGACGGGGTGAGCGGCTCGTCGAGGAGCGGGCTCTTTCGGTAGAACTGCCGGCGGAAGGGCAGCAGCGCGAGGAGGAGCACGAGCAGGATCGTCGCCTCCTCGTAGTCGAGCCCCTTCGCGAGCGAGGCGGCGGCGCCGGCGCCGAGGAGCGCGAGCGCGAGCACCCACGCCCCGTCGAGCCGGCGCGAGAGCCCGCGCGCGAGGAGGAGGAGCCCGATCCCGACGAGGCTCCCGACGAGGTGCGACGCCTCGAGCACCGCGAGGGGGACCACGCGGCGCAGGACGTGGAGCCGCTCGGCCTCGGCGGGCGTCGCGCCCGAGAAGAGGAGCACGGTCCCCGCGACGACGGCGCCGAGCGCGGCGAGCCACGGCACCACCGGCGCGAACGACGCGTGGGCGCCCCGCAGCACGCGGCCGACGCGCTCGCGCCGCACCACGATCTCGTTCGCGACCAGCATCGCGAACGCGGCGAGGAACGGGACGAGGTAGTAGATGATCCGGAATGCGACGAGGCACGAGAGCGCGTCCGGCGCCGGCACCGCCGTCGCGGTGAGGGCGGTGAGGACGATCGAGTCGAACACGCCGACGCCGCCCGGGATCTGCGAGGCGAGGCCGCCGATCTGCGCCGCGATGAAGAGCCCGAGGAACGCCGGGAAGGAGATCGCCGCCGACCTCGGCAGGAGCAGGTAGAGGACGAACGCCGCGAGCGCCCAGTCCGCCGAGGACACGAGCACCTGCGCGGACGCGAGCTTCAGGCTCGGCAGCCGGAAGGAGAGGCCGCGGACCGAGAGCTCCCGCCCGCGCGCGGCGAGGACGAGGTAGCTCGCGGTCGCGGCGAGCGCGAGGACCCCGACGGTGCGCGCGATCGGCTCGGGGAGCGGTCCCGGCGCGCCGGCGAGGAGCGCGATGCCCGCGAGCGGGAGCAGGCCTGCCCAGAGCTGCGCGGCGGTGAAGGCGACGACCTTCGCGATGTCGGCGGAGCCGAGCCCCCACTGCGAGTAGAGCCGGACGCGGACCGACCCCGAGGAGAGGAGCGACAGCCCGACGTTGTTCCCGAACGCGTACGCGATGAACGCGGTGAAGACGACCCGCGACGTCGGGAGCTTCTTCTCCGCGTAGACGAGGGCGAGGAGGTCGTACGCGGAGAGCAGGAGGTAGTCGAGCGCCGTCGCGGCCGCGGCGGCCCAGAGCGCGGCGCGGGGGATCCCGGCGAGCCCGTGCTCGAGATCCCGGAAGTGGAACCCGTGCAGCTCCCGCGACAGGGCCCAGGCGGCCGCCGCGAGGAGGAGGATGGGGAGGGCGACGAGCCCGGCGCGCTTGGCGTTGGCCGCGAGCTGCACGAGGGAATCAGAGCCGCAAATCGCCCTCGTGTCCACGACTCCGCGGGGCCGCGCGGTGGAGCGCCGCGCACGCGGAGTCACCTGCCGCCCGCCCGGGCGCGAGCCGGAGGAGGGCCGGGGCGAGGGGGCGTCACGGTGGGTGTGGGTCCCGACGCTCGACCTCGCCCTCGACCCCGACCCCGACCCCGACCTCGACCTCGACCTCGACCCCGACCTCGCCCTCGACCCCGACCCCGACCTCGACCTCGACCTCGACCTCGACCTCGACGCCTGCGTCGGCCGCGCGCTTCGCCGCGGGTCAACGGATTCCCGCCGCGTCCCTCGGCGCGCGCCCGCGCCAGCGCTCGAGCAGGGCCGGGAAGTCCCACCACGCCACGTCGCCGGGCGGGGGGGAGGCGCCGTCCCATGCGGTCGGGCGGCGCGGGTCGCCCGGGCCGGGGACGACGAGCGAGCCGACGAAGTCGCCCTTCTCGTAGACCTTGCCGACGAGCGCCGCGAGGTGCGCCATCTCGGCCTCGCCGACGGTGCCGGTCGCGGTCGCCTGGTAGAACTGCACCGTGACGCGCACCGGGAACCGCGCGTCGCGCTCGACCTCGAGACCGGCGAGCTCCGTGAACGGCCCCTCGAGCTCGCCGTGGCCGAGCACCGCCACCTCGAGGTCGGACGCGCTGCCCTTCTGCGCGAGCGCGCTCGGCGCCGGCATCGGCGCCGTCGACTCGTACGCCATCGCCCGCCGCGGCGGCGTCCGCACGACGAGCGGCACCTGGACGAGCATGAGGAGGTTCGCGTCCTCGCCGAGGCTCGCGGCCGACTCGCCGTTGGAGGTGGTGCCGCGCGCGACGACGTCGGAGATCCGCTCCGCCGTGAGCGGCGCCCGCTCGCCGCCCGCGTTGAAGAAGAGCCGCTGCCCCCAGCTCTGCCCGCCGGAGACGGTGTCGCGCGCGTTGTCGATCACCGTGAGCGAGGTCCCCTGCCGCGTCACGAGGAGCGTGAGCACGGCCGGGTGGCCCGCGGTCGACTGGTAGTTGAAGATCACCGGGTGGAACGTCGCCTTGCCGTCCTTCGGGACGGGGAGGAATGCCGCCTGCGCCGACACGAGCGCGTGCGTGTCGCGGGGCGCGAGCAGCGAGCCGCCCTTGATGCGGCCGGCGTCCGGCTTCGAGAGCCAGCGCCCCGGGTCGGCGAGGAAGTCGCGGAGCGCGATCGCCTTCTCGTCGCCGCCCTTCCGCTCGTTCCCGACGCGGAGGAAGATCCGGTCGAGCGGGACGTCCGCGGTCCGGTCGACGAAGTTCGGGAACCGGAGGACCGGCATGAGCGCGAGCTTCCGGCCCGCGCCGTCGCCCGAGACGACCTCGATCGTGACGTCGCTGATGTTCGGGCCGAGGGAGGAGCCCTGCCACCTGCCCGTGTCCTCCCAGGTCAAATCTCGGAGCTGGAGGCCGTGGCGCGACGCGAGCGCCTGCGCCTCGCGGTCCGAGACCATGCCTGCGACGCGGTGAACCGCGGCGTCGTAGGCGCCGGGCGCGGGCCGCGGCTGCGCTGCGGCGGGCGGGGCTCCGGGGGTCTGGGTGGCCATGGCGGCGAGGGCTCCGAGGACGGCGAGGGTCTTCATGGTTCCTCCTTGGGCGGCGTTCACCGGGAGGAACGGGCGAGGGCCGGGATCGATCTGCGGCGGACGCGGGTCTCCGCGCCGCACTCCGTCCGCGCGGGGCGCGTACCGCGCGACGGCCGGTCCGGGCCGCGGCCCGGACGCGCCGCGCCGAAAATCCGCCGTGATCCCGCGGCCCGCGGACCGGCACCGGCGCTGCAGAGCGGTGTCCCCATGTCGCACACCGTCACCTTCGAGGAGATGGCGCGGGAGTGGGCGCGCCAGGGCGCCGCCGCGTCCTGCGCCGCCCAGGCCTGCGCGCTCGACGTCCGTGCGGGCCTCGAGCCGGCGGCTCGCGCCGAGGCGCTCCGCCGCGCCGCGCGCGGCCTCCGGGTGGCGGCCCGCCTCCTGTCGCCGCTCGCGCCGGACGTCGCGGTCGCGCCGTTCCGGCCGGTCGGGCTCCGCGGCGCGATCGCGGCGGGGCACGTCGCGCTCGCCGCGGGCCGGCTCGGGCAGGCGGAGCTCGTCGGCAGCGGCGCGGCCGAGGCCGCGCCGCGGAGCCCCGCGGGGCTCAGGCTCGTGGGGCAGGCGCTGTTCGCCCAGGGGAGGTTCGCGCTCGCCGTCCGCGCCTTCCGGGGCGCGCTCGCGGCAGGGCCGGACGATCCGTTTACACGTGCGCTCCACGCCGAGGCGCTCTGGTTCGCGGGCGAGCGGAAGGCGGCGCGCCGGGCGCTCGCCGAAGCCCGGGCGCGGGCGGCCGGGCCGCTCGCCGCGGCGCTCGACGCCGCGATCCGGTGCGGCGCCCTCGACGGCGCGGGAGGTGGCGGATGCGCGTGAGCGACGCGGGAGCCCGATCACGCGAGACGCCGGGCGGGGCGAGATCGAGGAGGTTCGGGGACGCGATGCGCCGGGCGCGCGAGGGCGGCGCGGCGGCGGGCGAGGCGGGTGCGCGCACGGCATCGTCCCGCCGGGTCTCCGCGGACGCGAAGGACGCGGCGCTCGCCGGCCGGCGCGGCGGCTTCCGGGACGAGGAGCGCGCTGCGACGGCCGGCGGGATCATCCACGCGCCGGGGCAGGGGACGGCGATCGCGCCCTCCGAGCCGTCCGGCGCTGCGGAGCTCCGGGCGGTGCTCCGTGCGCTCCCGGTCGCGATCGACGTCTCCCGCGTCCGCGAGGGCGCGCCGCTGTCGCTCGCGCTCGGCCGGGCGCTCGAGGTGGACCTCCGCGCGGCGCCCGCGGGCGTGGAGGTCGTCCTCCGCCCCGACCCGCGCCTCGCGCGCGCGGCGGAGGCCGAGCTGCCGGCGCTCGTGGCCTCGCTCCGGGCCCGCGGGATCGCGGTCGCGCGCGCCGAGGTGAGGGCGCGCGGAGGGGCGCGCGCGGACAGGGCGGCGCGTTGACGTCTCCTCGCCCCTCCGCTACAAACGACGCCGGCACGGCACCGTCGCCAAGTGGTAAGGCAAAGGTCTGCAAAACCTTCATTCCCCAGTTCGAATCTGGGCGGTGCCTCCAAATCATCTCCACCACTTAGGGCGTTTGCAGAGAGTGCAGGCGCCCTTCCCGTTACAGGTAATGCAGGTCGGGCGAGCGCTCGCCGGGAAGCTGCTGGGGATGCGCTCGCGGGTCATGAGTCGCGGGCCGCCTGTCGTTGGGGAAGCGGTAGAGGGACGGCTAGAGTGCCAATCTCACATGGACACCGCGAAGGCACGCGACCACGCTCCTTACCGCGCTGCACGGACGGAGCGTCGGACGTACTCGATTCTTAAGTCGCCGACCTCGGCACGGCATGCCCGGAGCCGCTTCAAGTACATCAGCAAGCTCTCCCCGTTCCTCGCGAACATCATCGAGGAGCAGACCGTCGAGATGCTCAGCGGGGATGTGCGGTTCGAGGGTATGGCACCTGAATCCGGCAGGACCCTGGGTTCCCGGACGTGCTTCTCGACATGCTCCAGTTCGCCGCCAACGACCAGATCGAGTTGTATCAGGTGAATTCCACGAGTCGGCCGGCGCTGTTCGCCGGCGACGACGTCCTTCATGATCGCCTGGAGATCCTTCGTCCGGTTCCGGTCGAGGAACACGAGGCCGCGGGCCGAGCCGAGGTGTCGGCGGCGGAGGTGAGCCCCCGGCGGCCGCGCTGACCGCCGGGAGCCCCCGGGACTGCTAAAGCACCCTGAATGCCCCGATCCTCTTCAGGAACAGACTGCAGCGTCTGCGCTGTTCCTCACTCAGTTCGATTACCATCGCGTCAGCGCGCAGATACTGGCTCTGCACCCGCATCGACGCGGTGGGCAAAGCGATCGGCACGTCGGCGGGGATGAGCCCCTTTGGGATGGGCACGTCCACAGAGGCCGGCGACATCGCCATCTTCAGGCCGCTCACGACCGCTCCTCCTCGACGAAGTTGAACCGGTCCGTGTTGTCCGTGAGGTGAACGCGGAAGTCGACCGAGCCGGTCACCCGGTTGTGGAAGTCGACGACCCGGTCTCCTCGCCCTGCCAGCCAGACCTTCCAGACCGGGTCCCGCTGCATGTCCAAGTTGAACCGTCGCTGCGCCTCCTCTTGGCTGACTGCCGGGTCGACGATTCCTCGAACGAGATGCCCAGGGCCAGGTTCTTGAGGTCGCTCACGGCTGCGCCTCCGTACCCTGCGTGAAGGTGGCAGCGCGGGCCCGGGCGCGGGCCCGGGAACGTTAAGGGATTGCTGAACCCCCGGTTCTCGGAATCGGCGCAGATGACTGCGGAGTAACTAGGACGTTGCTCTGGGGTTGTGTACGTATGCCGCACGTCCACCGTGTCTACTTCTGGTATGGGCTCGGTGACGGGCGTCAAGTCGGCGAGCGAAGCGGTGTTCGGCGCACTCAAGACACAGTTGCCGGTGCCCGGAGGGCTCATGAGCAGAGTCGTGATGGCGGCCTGCTGCTGTCTCGCGTTGGGGGCCTGCAACTCTTCGAACACTCCGGACCGGACGAGCACCTTTACCGGCCGGTGGCTCGGCCAGGGTGACATGCAGACCGCCACTCTGCCCCTCTTCAGCCCGAACATGTCTCCCCCCCTCTTCCCGTCGTTCGCGGGGGCCTTCGGAATCACCTCCACAGAGTTGAACGTGGTCCAGCTCGAGCCGCTCCCGTTGTTCAACGGGACCTCGTTGAAGATGCGGGTTGCCGACGATTCCTCCCTTTCGTTCGAGTCCTTCCCTGCCGTCCCGACACCGGTCACCTGTCCGGCCCCCTCGACCTGCACGGACGCCACGTCGGTCACGACGGTGGAGAGCGCCTCAGGGACCCTGTCGGACGGGATCCTCGCCCTCTCCATCCACGGCAAGCACACCCAGTGTTGCCTCACGGAACACTTCGTCGTCGGGTTGATGGCCGCGAAGCAGTAGCGACTCTCGTTGAAGTGGGAGTGGAGCCCGCGCCGGTCCGCGCGCGCGAGCATGCTCGACGCATGAGCGCCAGGCTCGTGCTTCTTCTTCTCCGGCGGCGCGCCCGGGCGGCGCTCGTCCTCGGGGATGTTCGGATCCGGCTCGGCGTGGGCCATGGCGGCAAGGTGCGTGGGCCTCGCGGGCCCGACACGCAGCCGCCGTCCGGGCGCAGCCCCGGGCCCCGGCCGGGCGGCGTGGCGCACGGCCGTGGCGCCGTTATGCAGTCCCTGTGGCCTCGCAGATCTGCCAGTACTGCGGCGTCGACCTCGACGAGACGCCCCCCGCCACGAGACCGGCTGGCTCTACGGCGTCGAGTGCGCGCGCTGCCGGCCCGAGGTCCGCCGCTCGCTGATGCTCTCCCGGCGCGAGCGGGTCCGGTCCCTCACCTGCCCGACCTGCGGAGTCGAGATCGCGCCGGCGGAGGACCACCCGGACGTCCTCGTCGTGAGGGAGATGACGTACGAGGTCTGCGCGGCCTGCGGCGAGCGCTGCGGCGTCGCGGGAATCCGGAAGATCCGCGACGTGAGCAACGGGACGATGTGAGCTAGAGCTCCGCGACCGTGCGCGGGGCCTTCCGGTGCCGCACGTTCTCGTCGAGCCAGCGCACGGTCTCGAACAACGTCTCCTGCGGATCGCGCGGGGCGAACCCGAGCTCGCGCTCCGCCTTGGAGGAGTCGCAGTACCAGAAGCGCTCCCCCATCTCGGCCGAGCGCGGGTCGAGCGGCGTCTCGGTGCCGCGCCAGGCGTGGAGCCTCTCGAGGAGCTTCGAGCCCGCCACGTTCAGCGCCGACGGGAGCGTCACCTTCGGCGCCGGGATCCCGGTGAGCCGCTCGAGGCGCGAGAACAGCTCCCGGAACGTCATGTTCGCGCCGCCGAGCAGGTAGCGCTCCCCGGGGCGGCCCTTCTCGAGCGCGGCGGCGAACGCGGCCGCCGCGTCGCGCGCGTCGACGAAGGAGAGGCCGCCCGTCGGCATCGCCGGGATCCGCCGCTCCATGAACTTGAAGACGACGTCGGTCGAGGAGAGCCGGGCGTCGCCGGGCCCGAGCAGGAGCGACGGGTTCAGGACGACGAGCGGGAGGCCCGTGTCCCGGTGGATCCGGAGCGCCGCCTTCTCCTGGTAGATCTTGGAGAGGTAGTACGGCCAGTCCCCCACCACCGAGATCGGGTAGCCGTCCGCCTCGGTCGCGACGCGGTCCTCGCGCGACACGGCGATCGTCCCGGACGACGACGCGAGCACGACGCGCTTCACGCCCTTCGCGGCGCACGCCTCGAGGAGCCGCCGCGTCGCCTGGACGTGGAGCTCGTACATCGCGACGGGGTCGTCGGGGTCGAACGAGACGTGGCCGGCGAGGTGGAGCACGGCGTCGACGCCGTCGAGCGCCGCCGCGGTCGCCTCCTCGTCGGACACCGACGCGCGGAGGACCTCCGCGCCGAGCGCCTCCGCCTCGGGCGCGGCCGAGCGCTGGAGGAGGCGCAGGCGGTGGCCGCCCGAGGCGAGGAGCGGGACGAGGGCGGAGCCGAGGAAGCCCGTGCCGCCGGTGACGAGGAGGTTCACGTCTCCTCCGGGGGCTTCGCCGAGAGCTTCCGCTTGCGGGGCTTCGCGGCGGTGGGCGCCGCTCCGGCCGGGGCGGCGGCTGCCGCAGTCTCGACGTCCGGCGCGCCGGCGAGCGCCGACCCCAGGGTGGACGCATCGGTCGGGGTCGGAGTCGGAGTCGGAGTCGAGGTCGCGGTCGAGGTCGAGGTCGGGGTCGAGGTCGGGGTCGGGGTCGGGGTCGGGTTCGGGTTCGGGGTCGGGGTCGGGTTCGCGGTCGGGGTCGGGGTCGGGGTCGAGGTCGCGGTCGCGGCGGCTGGCACCGCCCCCTCGATCGTGTCCGGCGCGGCGGTGCGCTTCCCCACCGCCGCGTCCCGGAGCGCCTTCACGGCCTCTTCCATGACGGCCGTCGCCGCGCGGTACGCGTCGCTTCGCGAGAGGCCGTCCGCTCGCCGGCGCAGCTCCGCCACCGGGATCGGCGGCCCGAAGCGGATCTCGAGGGGGGCCTTTCGCGGAAGCGCCCTGCCGGGCGGGAGCGCCTCATGCGTCCCCGTGATCCAGGCCGGCAGGACGTCCACTCCGCAGTGGAGCGCGAGGTAGCCGGCGGTCGGGTAGAACGGCGCGAGCCTCCCGTCGCGGGAGCGCGTCCCCTCCGGGAAGATGAGGAGGTGGTAGCCGCGCCGGAGCGCCTCCGCGGCGGCGCGCAGGCTCGTGCGGAGCGAGCCCTCGCGCTCCATCGGGATGAGGTTCGTGAAGTTCTCGAAGTAGGCGCGCTTCACCGGCGTGTCGAAGAAGTAGTCGCGCGCAGCGAGCGCGGAGAGCCGCTCGCCCTCCTCGGCGAGCGCGACCTTCACGAGCCCCATGTCGAGGTGGCTCGAGTGGTTCGCGACGACGAGGAAGTTCCGGTCGTGCGGCACGAACGCGGCGCCGTGCACCTTCGCCTCGTACCAGCCCTCGTACAGCGCGCGCTGGCCCGCGCCGAGGAGCTTGCGGCCGAGCCGCGCGAGCGTCCGCGGCACCGGGATCTCCGACGAGCCCTCGGTCTTCGCGCCCTCCGCCTCCGGGGCGGCCGCCGCGCCGCGCCGCACCGTGGACGACACGAGCCGCGCGAGCTCCCCGACGGTGTGGATCTCCTGCAGGTGATCCGCCGCCGATGACGGCACGCCCGCCTCCTCCAGCGCGGCGGTGAGCTCGGTGATCATGAGCGAGTCGAAGCCGAGGTCGGTGAGCAGCCGCGTCTCGAGCGTGATCTCGGAGCGCGGCCTCCGCGAGACCTCCGCGACGAGGTCGAGCAGCCAGGCGTCGCCCTCGCGCCCCTGCGCCGCGTCGCGGGCCTTGCGCCCCTTCTGCGCGATCGCCTCGATGCGGAGCAGCTCGTCCCGGACCACGGGCCGCTTCACCTTCCGCGTGGCGGTCTTCGGGAGGTCGCCGTCGAAGACGTGCCAGACCTTGACGCGCTTCGCGAACGGCATCTTCGCCGAGACGGCGCGGACGTGCGCCTCGAGCTTCTCGCGGACCTCGGCGCGGTCGCAATCCTTCCAGTCCGGGACCACGAGCATCGCCACCTTCTCGCCCTTGGCGTCCGGGAGCCCGACGACGCACAGCTCCTTCACGAGATCCGGCTCGCCGTAGGCGTCCTCGACCTCGTCCGGGTACACGTTCTTCCCGTTCGCGTCGATGATGACGTCCTTCTTGCGCCCGACGAGCGTGAGGTTGCCGTCCGAGTCGAGCTTCCCGAGGTCGCCCGTGCGGAGCCACCCATTCTCCAGCACGGGGCTGGTCAGCTCCGGGTCGACCCCCGGCGCGGCGCCGTCGGCGGGGCCGCGCCAGTAGCCGAGCATCACGTTCGGCCCCTTCGCGAGCACCTCGCCGACGCCGTTCGCGTCGGGATCGGCGATCCGGAGCTCGATCCCGGGGAGCGCCGGCCCGACGCTGCCCGACGGCGCATCGCCGCCCGGCTTCGAGACCGCGAGCACGGGGGCGGCCTCGGTGAGGCCGTAGCCCTCGTACAGGTCGAAGCCGAGCTCGCGGAAAGCGTCCTGGACCTCCGGGTCGAGCGCGGAGCCCCCCGACACGAGGAGGCGCAGCCGCCCGCCGAACTTCTTGTGCACCGGCCAGAAGAGGAGCCTCCCGAGGTTCACCGCGAGCGCCGAGTCGCGCAGCGCCGCGTTTCCCTTCATGAGCGCCTTGAACGCGCCCTCGACGACGCCCGGCTTCGCCGCGAGCTCCTGCGTGATCCGCCGGTGGAGGAGGGACCAGAGCGCGGGGACCCCGATCATCGCCGTGACGCGGCCGCCGGAGAGCGCGTCGGAGATCCGGTCCGCGGTCAGCTCGTCGAGGTACTCGATCTCCGCGCCGCGCGCGAGCGGCACGAGGAGCCCCGCGGTGAACTCGAACGTGTGGTGGAGCGGGAGGACCGAGAGGAGCCCGTCGCCCGGGCCGAGGTCGAACGTGCCGCACAGCTTCCCGACGAGGCTCGCGAAGTTCCGGTGCGAGAGCATGACGCCCTTCGGCGTCCCGGTCGTGCCGCTCGTGAAGATGAGGGAGGCGAGGTCGTCGGGGGAGACCTTCGGGAACGGCGGCGGCGGCCCGCCCTGGAGCACCTCCGCGAGGGTCGCGGCGCGCGCGCCAGGCAATGCCGCGGCGGCGAGGGCGGGGAGCTCGGGGTGCCGCTCCGCCGTCTCGTCGGACAGGATCGCGAGCGGCGCGCCCGCGGTCCTCCAGAGGTTCGCGAGCTCGATCGCGGTGAGCTGCGGGTCCACCGGCACCGCCGCCGCGCCCGCACGGAGGATCCCGAAGTACGCGACCGCCCACTCCGGCCGGTTCTCGGACGCGAGCAGGACCCGGTCGCCCTTCCGGACGCCCGCGGCGTGCAGGAACCCGGCGACCCGCCCCGCCATCCGGCGCAGCTCGCCGTAGGTGATCCGGCCCTTTCGCTCGCCCTCCATCCGGAGCGCGACGCGCCCCCTCCACTGCTCGCAGGAGGCCTCGAGGAGCTCGAGGAGGTCGCGGTAGGTGCGCGGCGCGTGGACCCGCTTCCCGGACTGCTCCTCGAAGCCGGGAAAGACCCACTCCTCGAGCCCCTTCATGTGGACGTCGAGCCAGTAGTGGCGCCAGTCCAGCCGGCCCGGGTCCCACGGGATCGCCTCGCGGTCACCCGGCGAGAGGCGCGCGTACAGCTCGCGGATCCCGGCGCACCGGAAGACGTACTTGTTCTCCCACAGGAACGGCATGAACAGGTGGAAGAGCTTGAGGCTCTGCGAGAGCCGGCCGTCGAGCTCGTCGAGCTCGCGCCGAGCCCGCTCGGCGAGCGCCTGCGCGCGAGGGGCGCCCCACCGCGGCGCGAGCTCGTCGAGGAGGCGGCGCGCGCCGCGGGACAGCGCCGAGAGCGCCGGCGGGCCGAACGCCTCGTACTGCGCGCGCGTGACGGAGTACGGCTCGATGCGGGAGAGGAGCTTGTTCCAGGTGGAGTTGCCCTCGTCGCGCTCGCGATAGAAGCGGCGGCGGTACAGGGCGGTGAGCTCGACGGCGCGCCGCGCCCAGAGCGGGTTCACGTCGCCCGAGGCGAGCTGGTACACGCGGCCGATCTGAGTGGGGGAGTGCTCGGCTCGCGCTTCGCTTCGCGGCGCGAGCCTGCGCTCCCCCACGCCCCCTGCTCGCTCCGGGGCAGCCTCATCCGGCTGCCCCTGCGCTCGCTGAGCCAGGTCGACGGCCGCGCTCCGCAGCCGCGCCCGCCGCTCGACGAGCTCCGCGGTCGCGGCGAGCGTCGCGCCGGCGACGAGGTCCACCGGGACGACGTCGAGCACGGCCTTCTCGGCCGCGGGGAAGCCGCGCGCCCCCTTCAGCGCGAGGAACACGAGCGGGGCGCTCGTCGTGAACCCCTCGTTCCACCCCGGGAACGGGTAGCGGAGCGCGCTCTCGACGATCGACGGCCGCACGATCGTCCACGGCACGTCGCTCGCGGCGATGACCTGCTCGCCGAGCGACTTCGTGTACGTGTACGTGTTGGGCCAGCCCCAGTGCCGGGCGCGGTCCATGCCGACGTCGACGAGCCGCTGCGAGATCCAGAGCCGCCGCTCGCGCGCGACGGCGAGCCGGACCGCCTTCTCGTCGCCGGCGCGGCCGTCCTCGCGGAGCCGTTCGAGGGCCCGGTCGCGGAAGAGCGACTGCTGCACGCGGTCGTCGGCGCGCTCGCGCACCTCGGCCAAGCGCCGCTCGCAGTCCTTCACCTCCGCCTCGACGTCGAAGTCGGCGGCGTCGAGCGTGTCCTGCTTCGGGCGGCCGACCACGCCCTCGCGGCGCGGGAAGTAGCCGCGCAGCTCCTCGTCCTCGTACACGACCCCGTCGCGGTTCCCCGCGACGAAGCAGGTGGACATGTGGAGGAGCGCCGCACCGGTCCGGCGGCAGAGCTCGACCGCGTTGCGGGGGCCGTGCACGTTCACGCCGAGCGCGAGCTCGAGTGACGGATCGAAGTCGACGAGCCCGGCGCAGTTCACGACGGCGTCGAGCCCGGCGAGCCGGGCGAGGTCCCGCTCGGAGACGCCCATGAGCGGGTCGGAGACGTCGCCCGCCACGACCGCGCATTTCTCCCGCAGGAACGCTTCGAACCGCTCGCCGTGGCGCCGGCGGAGCGGATCGAACGGCCGGCTCGCCGCGACCTTCTCGAAGAAGCGCGCCTCCGCCGAGCCGCCGGTGCCTGGGCGGACGAGCACGAAGACGGTGCCGACCTCCGGGTAGCGGTCGAGGAGCATCGTCAGCGCGACCTTGCCGACGAAGCCCGTGGCGCCGGTGACGAGCAGCCTCTTCCCGGCGAGCGTGGCGCGGACGTCGAGCGGCGCTCCCCCCGGGCGGGCCTCCTCTCCCGCGGCGGCCGGCGGGGGCGCGTGCCGCGCGGCGTCGTCCGGGGTGCCGTTCCCCTGGTGCGCGCCGTTCGCGCCGCTCTTGCCGTGGGGGCGGCTCATCCGCGGTTCTGGGTCATCACGATGGGCGGGTGGTGGAGCATCGCGATCTGCGCGCTGCGGCCGTGGATCGACCGGGCCATGTCGATCGCCTCGGAGAGGGTCTCGGCGGAGTCCCAGCCCATCATGCGCGGCACGTGCTCGTTGTCGGCGCCGACCGCGATGATCTTCCCGATGTGCTGGCGCCCGTTCTCGCCCCAGTACCACATGAAGAACGGGTGCGCGCCGTGG
This sequence comes from uncultured delta proteobacterium, assembly GCA_963821195.1. Taxonomy (GTDB): domain Bacteria; phylum Myxococcota; class Myxococcia; order Myxococcales; family Anaeromyxobacteraceae; genus Anaeromyxobacter. Next base: position 132,175 of record CAWGDE010000032.1, on the reverse strand, counting down.
TACGCGTTCCCGGTCCGGTACATGTGGACGTAGCTCGGGTTCTCGGCGAACTCGCGCTCGTACTTCCGCTCGAGGACCTCCGAGTCGCGCGTCTCGGGCAGGAGGCGGTGGAAGAACTCGATGTAGCTCGGGTGGTGGTCCGGATCGAACGCGTCCGAGCAGGGGTGGGTGATGATGAGCGTCCCACCCGGCTTGAGGAGCGGCTTGCCCCGGTAGAAGTTGAAGAAGTACCCGCAGGCCATCACCTGGACGAGGAGCGGGTTCAGGATCGAGTTCACGTTGTACGGGGAGACGTACGGGATGCCGTACACGACGACGTCGGCCTGGAAGTCCACGTCCACCGCGTACTGCGCCCAGCTCTTCTCGAGGATCTTGGCGTGCGTCGGCTCGGTGCGGCCGGCGTGCACGGCGATCACGTCGTACGCCGCCGGGACCGCCTGGAACATCTTGCGCTTCGCGACCGCCGGCATGTGCTTCAGCGCGGCGCGCATCCCGGCGAGCTTCAGCCGGTCGAGGTCGTCGTAGTCCTCCTCCTTCTTCATGAGGAAGCCGAGCGGGCCGTCGAACATCCGGTTGTTGATGGTCGACTCGATGTGGAAGACGTTCATGTGCCGGTCGGTGTAGCGGCCGATCCGGTCCACCGAGCGGTGCATCTCCGACCGCTCCGGGTCCATGTACGAGTCGCTCTTGCGGATGTGGTGCGGCGTGTGGTGCGCCTTCACCCCCTCGTAGTTCGTGAGCCCGGTGCCGACCGACTTGTGGCCGCCGTCCATCGGGACGAGGTTCAGGTTCACGTAGATGAGGAGATCGGACTCCGCCGCGCGGCGGTTCACGATCACCTTCTCGCCGTGCTCCGTCTCGCCGAGCACGACGCAGCCGTCGGGGTCCTCGGCGTCGTGGTTGTAGTAGCGGTCGGGGTAGTAGGCGTCGAAGATCTTCTCGCCCACCATCCGCTTCATCTCCGCCTCGGTCATCCGGCGGTGGAGCGCGATGGCGATGACGAGGTGCACGTCGTCCACGCCCGACTCCTCGAGGAGGGGCAGGATCACCTCGAGCACCTGCTGCCGGGCGTCGGGCGTCCGCATGGGCGGGAGCGGCAGCGAGATGTCGTCGATCGCGATCGTCACCTTCATGCCGGGGCGGAGCATCGCGTGGAGCGGGTCGCAGCCCTCCGGGTGGTTGATGGCCCAGCGGATCGCGCTCTTGACGTTCGAGAGCCCCTCGATCGGGGGCTTCGGGTAGATGACCTTCGTGCCGACCGGCAGGTCCTCGAGGAGGAGGTCCTCGCCGGAGAAGAGCACGCGGGGCGGGGAGTCGCGGTCGATGGTGACGATCTGCTCGGTGCCCTCGTAGAACTTCGCGAGGCTCTTCGGCGCCCGCATCTAGCCCTCCGTGGTGCGGATGATCGGCCACTCGTAGGCCCGCGCGACGCGCGCGAGCCGCGCGTCCGGGTTCACGGCCGCGGGGTGGCCCACCACCGCGAGCATGGGGTAGTCCGAGAACGAGTCGGAGTAGGCGAAGCTCTTCTCGAGCGCGAGCCCCTCCCGCACGCAGTAGTCCCGGATGAACTGCGCCTTGTGGGCGCCCTCGATGATCGGCGGCACCACGCGCCCGGTGGCGACGCCCTGCACGAACCGCATCCGGTTCGCGATGAGGTCGTCGGCCCCGAGGTGGCGGGCGAGGTGGCGGACCGTGAAGTCGAGCGCGCCCGTGACGAGGACGATCCGGCAGCCGGCGCGGCGCGACTCCTCGATGAGCCGCGGCGTGCCCTCGTAGATGGCGGGCCGCAGGATCTCCTCGAAGAGGTCCTCCGCGAGGGTCTCCAGTCGGTCCTCGCTCTGGCCCTCGTAGTACGAGTAGAAGACCTCGTTGAAGACCTTCCGGTTCACCCGGTCGGCCGCCAGGAAGAACGGGATCGAGGCGATCGTCTTCGCGGTCTTCCAGGCCGAGCCGAGGATCGAGCCCTGGTTCATCGCGTAGAACGCGAACGCGTGGACGATGTTGGTCCGGACGAGGGTCCCGTCCACGTCGAAGAACGCGGCCCGCCTCGGCTCCGCCATGGGCCGGAGGTCTATGCGACCCGGGGAGACGTGGCAAGGGGCCGCAGCCCGATTGCGCCGCGACGCGTCAGACGCGCGCAGTGCGGGTAGGCGCGCGGCATGCCCGTCACACCCACCCGTGCTCCCGGTACCAGCGCGCCGCCCGCGCGATCGAGTCCGCGAGCGTCGTCGGCGCCTCGAACCCGAGCCGCGCGCGCGCCTTCGACGGGTCGCACACCCAGCCCGGCGCGAGGAGCTGCGCCGCGAGCTTGCGGTTCAGCGGGAGCTTGTGGCCGGTGACCCGCGTCGCGACGTCCGCGGCGGCGGCGGCGGCCCGGAGGAGGGGCGCGGGGACGGGCACGCGCCGCACCCGGACGCCGAGCGCGCGGGCCGCCTCGCGCATCAGGCCCTCCGCCGTCGTGTGCTCGGGCGAGGCGAGGAAGAACGCCTCGCCGACCGCCTCGGGCCGCTCGGCGAGGAGGAGGAACCCTCGGGCGCAGTCGTCGACGTCGATCCACGACAGCGGGCGATCGCCGAACGAGAGCGCGAGCCCGGCCCGCGCGATCCGGAAGAAGAGCAGGTTCTCGCGGTCGCCGGGTCCCATGATCCGGGGCGGGCGGGCGATCGCCACCGGGAGGCGCGCGGCGTACGAGAGCGCGATCCGCTCCGCCTCGGCCTTCGAGGCGCCGTACGGCTCCACCGGCGCGAGCGGCTCGTCCTCGCGCCGCGGCGTCCGAGACGGGCCCGCGGCGGCGACGGACCCGGCGAGGACGACCCGCGACACGCCGGGCGCGGCCTCGAGGCACGCCTCGAGGAGCACGCGCGTCGAGCCGGCGTTCACGCGCAGGAACTCCTCGGGGTCCGCCGCGCGGCGCACCCCCGCGAGGTGGAAGACGACGTCCTGGCCGGCGACGGCCGCGCGCACGGCCGCCGGGTCGGTCGCGTCGCCGGTCGAGACCTCGACGCCCGGCACGCGGAGGTCGCCCGCGGTGCGGACGAGCGCCCGCACGGTGTCGCCCCGCGCGGCGAGCATGCGGACGAGGGCGGAGCCGAGGAAGCCGCCGGCGCCGGTGACGAGGGCGCGCACGAGCGGCAAGGGAACACCGGGGAGCGGCGCGCGTCAACGCTGCGTTCGACCGCGACCCCGACCCGCGACCGCGACCCCGACCCCGACCGCGACCGCGACCTCGACCTCGACCGGCGACCCCGACCGCGACCTCAGCCGGCCACCCCCTCCCCCGTCATCCGGCGGCGGGGACCGGCGCTCGCGGTGCGAGCACCTCGCCGGCCCACGCGAGCGCGGGCTCGCGGGCGCGGAACGTCCTCACCTCGAGCCCCCTCGGGCGGATCGCGCAGGCCGTCGCGAACCCCGCGGCGGCGATCCGGACGGCGGCCGAGTCGGTGACGATCGCCATCGCCCGGATCCGCAGGGACGCGTCGGTGGTCGTGCACAGCCAGAAGGTCGGGACGGAGACGTCCACCCAGGTCGCGCCCGGGCCGACGTCGAACACGATCGCGACGGGCCCGGCCCGCGCGCTCTCGCGGATCGCCTCGAGGAGCGACGCCTGCCGGCCGGGGGCCATGTCCTCGGTCCGGTCGTAGCGGACGAGGAGCACTCCGGGCGCATGGGTCTCGATCATGGGGCCTCCGCGGGGGGACGACGCGAGAACGCTAGCACCGGACCGTTCGGGGCGGCGGCGGCCGCGTCGCGCGAATCGTCGCGAGGCGGCGCGCACCCGTGGGCCCGCCTCGCACCGCGGCGGCGCCGCGGCTATGCTCCACGACATGCCGCTCGCCCGCTCCGTCTGCCCGTACGACTGCCCGGACGCCTGCGGCCTCCTCGTCGAGGTCGAGGACGGCCGCGCGGCGCGCGTCAGCGGCGACCCGGAGCACCCGTACAGCCGCGGGACGCTGTGCCCGAAGATGACCGGCTACGACCGGACCGTTCACTCGCCCGATCGGCTGCTCCACCCGCTCGTCCGGACGGGCCCGAAGGGCGAGGCCAAGTTCCGGCGCGCGTCGTGGGAGGAGGCCATCGCGCTCGTGGCCGCGAGGTTCCGCGAGATCGCGGCCCGGGACGGCGCGGAGGCGATCCTGCCGTACTCGTACGCGGGCTCGATGGGGCTCGTGCAGCGGAACGCCGGGATGGCCTTCTTCCACCGCCTCGGCGCCTCCCGGCTCGAGCGCGCCATCTGCACGCCGGCGCAGGACGCGGGGTGGAAGGCGGTGATGGGATTGACGCCGGGGCCGAGCCCCGACGCGGCGGTCGACTCCGACCTGGTCGTCCTCTGGGGCATCAACGCGGTCGCGACGAACCTCCACTTCGTGCAGCGCGTGAAGGAGGCCCGGCGCCGCGGCGCGAAGGTAATCCTGATCGAGACCTACGCGAACGACACCGCGCGGATCGCCGACCGGACGCTCCTCGTCCGGCCCGGCTCCGACGGCGCCCTCGCCCTCGGGATCGTGCACGTGCTCGCGCGCGAGGGGCTCGCCGACGAGGCGTTCCTGGCGCGGGAGACCGTCGGGTGGCCCGCGCTCCGGGCGCGGGCGCTCGCGGAGTGCTCGCCGGAGGCCGCGGGCGCCGCGACCGGGCTCCCGCCCGCCGAGATCGAGGCGCTCGCGCGGACGCTCGGCGCGGCGCGCGCGCCGTTCCTCCGGATGGGCGGCGGGCCGTCGCGGCACGCGAACGGCGCGATGAACGTCCGCTGCGTCGTGGCGCTCGCGGCGGTGCTCGGCGCGTGGGGCAGGAAGGGGGGCGGCTGCTTCACCGCGACCCACTCCTCGCAGGCGTTCAATCTCTCGCCGCTCGTCCGGGAGGACCTCCTGCCGGCACCTACGCGCACCGTGAACATGAACCAGCTCGGCCGCGCGCTCACGGAGCTCGCCGGTCCGCCGGTCCGCGCGATGTACGTCTGGTGCTCGAACCCCGCCGCGGTCGCGCCCGACCAGAACGCGGTGCTCCGCGGCCTCGCGCGCGAGGACCTCTTCCTCGCCGTGCACGAGCGGTTCATGACGGACACGGCGCGCTTCGCGGACGTGGTCCTGCCCGCGACGACCTCGCTCGAGCACGCGGACCTCTACCGGTCGTACGGGCAGTACACCGTCCAGCGCGTCGCGCCGGCAATCCCGCCGATCGGCGAGGCGAAGCCGAACTGGGAGGTGTTCCGGCTCCTCGCGGGGGCGATGGGGTTCGAGGAGCCGCTGTTCCGGATGACCACCGACGAGGTCATCGACGCGCTCCTCGCGCGTCCGTCGCCCTGGCGCGGGCCGGAGTTCGCGGCGCGGCTCGCGGCGGGGAGGGCGGTCGAGATGGCCGTCCCCGGGGGGCCGCGATGGCAGACGGCGACCGGGAAGATCCAGCTCGAGAACCGCGACGAGCCCGAGCCGCTGCCGCGGGTCCTGCCCTCCTACGCCGACGCGGGCGGTCCGCCGCTCCGGCTCGTCACCGCGCCCGCGCTCCACACGCTCAACTCGACGTTCATGGAGCGCCCCGAGCTGCGCGAGCGGAACGGCGGCATGACGCTCCAGCTGTCGCCGGCCGACGCGCGGGCGCGCGGGCTCGCCGACGGCCAGCCCGTCGTCGCCTGGAACGCGCTCGGCGAGGTCGTGTTCGAGCTGCGCGTCACCGACCGGGTACCCCCCGGCGTAGCGGTCGCGGAGGGGGTCTGGTGGATCGCCCACGCGCCGGGGAAGCGGAACGTAAACGCGCTCACCTCGCAGCGGCTCACCGACCGCGGGCAGGGCTCGACGTTCTACGACAACCGGATCGACGTCCGGGCGGCCTGACGGCCCGGCGGAGGCGCCCGAGCCGCCACCGCCCTCGCGCTCCACGAACTACTCTGGGTTCGGGGAAAGCGCAAAAATCGCGCACGGATACAGGATGCCGCGCAATGTCCGGAACGCGCACCCTTCGCTGTCGCGTTGGGGAGCGGTCGTGTATTCTTGCGCGCGATCAACCCATCAGGGGACCTTCGAATGAACGACTATCGGTACGACCACCGGACCGTCGAGGGCTTCATCCTCTCGGCGATCTTCTGGGGGGTCGTCGGCATCGTCATCGGGCTGCTCATCTCGGTCCAGCTCTGGGCGCCGGCCGCGAACTTCGCGCCGTACCTCACCTACGGGCGGTTGCGGACCGTGCACACGAACGGCCTCGCGTTCGGGCTCGGCGTCGGCGCGATCTTCGGCCTGAGCTACTGGATCGTGATGCGGCTCTGCAAGCGGCCGCTCCTGTTCCCGAAGCTCGCGCGGGTGCAGCTGTGGCTCTTCAACGCGGGGATCGCCGCCGCGGCCGTGACGCTGCTCGCCGGGCAGACGCAGTCGCTCGAGTACGCCGAGCTCGAGTGGCCCCTCGACGTCGCGATCGTCGTCCTGTGGGTGATGTTCGCGGTGAACGTCTTCGGGACGATCTGGAAGCGCAACGAGGAGCAGATGTACATCGCGCTCTGGTACGTCATCGCGACCGTCATCGCCGTCGCCGTCCTGTACCTCGTGAACAACCTCTCGGTCCCGGCGGGCCTCGGGAAGAGCTACCACGTCTTCGCCGGCGTGAACTCCGCGAACGTCCAGTGGTGGTACGGGCACAACGCGGTCGGCTTCGTGTTCACGACGCCGATCCTGGCGATGTTCTACTACTTCCTCCCGAAGTCGACGGGGCTGCCGATCTTCAGCCACCGGCTCTCGATCGTCGCCTTCTGGTCGCTCATCTTCGCGTACCTCTGGACCGGCGCGCACCACCTCGTCTACACGCCGCTGCCGGACTGGATCCAGACGCTCGCCATCGTGTTCACGCTCTTCCTCATCGCGCCGTCGTGGGGCTCGGTGGTGAACGGCTACTACACGGTGGGTCAGGACTGGTCGAAGATGAGGTCGAACTACCTCACCAAGTTCTTCGTCCTCGGGATCACGTTCTACGGCCTCCAGACGGTGCAGGGCCCGACGCAGGCGCTCCGCGTCGTGTCGCAGCTCATCCACTACACCGACTGGATCCCCGGCCACGTGCACATGGGCACGATGGGCTGGGTGACGATGGTGACGGCGGCGTCGATCTACTACGTCGTCCCGAAGATCTACGGGACCGAGATCTACTCCGAGAAGATCGCCAACGTGCACTTCTGGCTCGTGCTCGTCGGCCAGCTCCTCTTCTCGATCACGATGTGGATCACCGGCATCCGGCAGGGCTGGATGTGGAAGGCGACCGACGCGCAGGGCCGGCTCGTCTACCGGAACTTCATGGACACGGTGACGGGGAACTACCCCTACTGGCACACGCGCACGCTCGCCGGGATCATCTTCGCCGTCGGCATGCTGTTCTTCGTCTACAACGTGATCATGACCATCCGGAAGGGCCGCGCGCTGGAGCGCGGGGTGGCGGCGGCCGAGCCCGCGGTCACGCCGGCGTAGGGGGAGGGGACGACATGGCCGGAAAGATCTACTCGAGTGCGTTCTCCTTCTCGATCATGGCCGCCGTCACCGTGCTCGTCGGCACGATCGTGACGATGGCGTACCCGCTCCTCCGCCCCGAGATGCACGTCAAGGTGGAGGGGCTGAAGCCGCTCGGGCCGCTCGAGCTCGCCGGGCGCGACGTGTACCAGCGCGAGAGCTGCAACGCGTGCCACACGCAGACCGTCCGCCCGCTGAAGAGCGAGGTCGTCCGCTACAAGGGGAAGAACGCGCAGGAGCCGGCGGCGCGCTACTCGCTCGCCGGCGAGTTCGCCTACGACCACCCGTTCCTGTGGGGCTCGAAGCGCACCGGGCCGGACCTCGCGTTCGAGGGCTGGATCAAGCCGTCGAAGGACTGGCACTACGCGCACTACGCGGACCCGCGCTCGAAGGCCGCGCGGTCCAACATGCCCGCCTACGTGTTCCTCGCGAAGGAGAAGGTGGACGCGGCCGCGATCCAGGCGCACATGCGCGCGCTGCGCACCGTCGGCGTCCCGTACACCGACGCGGACCTCGCCGCGGCGCCCGCGGCGGTCGAGGGCAAGACCTCGATGGACGCGCTCGTCGCGTACACGCTCACGCTCGGCAAGGCCGTCGACCGCGCGAAGAAGCCCGGCGCCGTCAATCTCGCCGAGGCGAACCCGCTCGCGGGGAAGCCCGACGCGATCGTGGCGGGCGCTCGCCTGTTCCACGACTCGGGCTGCGACGCGTGCCACGGCGACCACGGCGAGGGCGGCGAGGGGATCCCGAGCCTCATCGACGAGAAGTTCCTCGGAGTCTCGCCCGACATGAGCGACGCGGCGTACGCCGCGATGATCCAGTTCGGCAGCGACGTGAAGCCGGCGCTCGGGCGGCAGGGCCTCGCCGACGGCGGCATGCCGCCGAACGACCTCGAGGAGGACGACGTCTGGGCCATCGTCTCGTACCTGCGCGAGCAGAAGGCGCACGAGGCCCACGAGGCGCCGCACGAGGAAGCCGCCGAGCACAAGTGAAAGGGGAGCGCACCATGGCCACTCAGCCCGAGCTGGACGACCTCTCGAAGTTCGAGGCGAAGGACACGGCGCAGAAGCTCCCCGTCGGCTGGGTCCTCCTGTTCTGGGGGCTCGTCGCCTGGGGTGCGTTCTACCTCTGGACGTACACGCCCGGGCTCGGCGGCTGGTCGCAGAGCCAGGACGTCGAGGGAGGCGGCGCGTCGATGGGGACGAACCTCCTCGCCACGATCGCCTTCACCGCGATCCCTACCGCCGCGGCCATCGCGATCGTGCTCTCGCAGCGGAAGAAGAAGGCCTGATGAGCGGCGACGTCGCCTACGCGGTGTTCGGCGGGACGCTCTGCGTCCTGCTCGCCCTCATCGCGGTCTTCTACTACCGGAGGAACCGCAGGGACCGGGTGGAGGGGCCGAAGTACAAGATGCTCGAGGATGACGACAAGACGTAGGTTCCTCAGGTGGCGGAGGATCGCGGGGGCGGCCCAGGCGCTCGTCGCGCTCGGGCTGCCCTTCGTCTCCGTGGGCGGCGAGAGCGCGCTGCGGCTCGACGTCCCCGCCGGCAGGCTGCACGCGTTCGGCGCGTCGTTCGCGATCGACGAGGCGTTCGTCGTCCTCGCGGCGACGCTCCTCGTCACGGCGGCGTTCCTGCTCGTGACGCTCCTCTTCGGGCGCGTCTGGTGCGGCTGGGCCTGCCCGCAGACCGTCCTCGGCGACCTCACCTCGCTCGTCGAGCCCGACCGCCGGAAGAAGCCGCGGCGTTGGCGCCGGCCCCTCGGGTTCGCGATCGTCGCGGCCGTCTCGCTCGTCGTCGCGGCGGACCTCGTCTGGTACTTCGTGACGCCGCGCGAGTTCCTCGGGCGGCTCGCCGCCGGGACCCTCGGGCCCTGGATCGGCGGCTCGTGGGCGGCGCTGTCCGCGATCCTCTTCCTCGACCTCGCCTTCCTCCGCGCGCGCTTCTGCGCGACCGTCTGCCCGTACGCGAAGCTCCAGGGCGTCCTCTTCGACCGCTCGACCCTCGTCGTCGCCTACGACGCGCGGCGCGACGCCGACTGCGTGGACTGCGGCGCGTGCGTGCGCGTCTGCCCGACCGGCATCGACATCCGGGACGGGCTGCAGATGGAGTGCATCGCGTGCGCGCTGTGCATCGACGCCTGCACGCCGGTGATGGCGAAGCTCCGGCGCGCGCCGGACCTCGTCGGCTACTTCCACGGCGAGCCGGGCGGGCGGGCGCGTCCCCTCCGGCCGGGCGTGCTCGCGCTCGGCGCGGTGACCGCCGCCTGCCTCGCCCTCCTCGTCGCGGTGGTCGCCGGGCGCGCGCTCCTCGACCTGGTGGTCGTCGCCGACGATGCGTTCGCGACCCGGCGCGCGCCCGACGGGAAGGTCCTCGCCGCGTACGGCGTCGGGCTCGAGAACCACGGCCGCGGGCCGGTCGAGGTCGCCCTCGCGGTGTCGGTCCCCGGGGCGGAGGTGACGGTGCGGCCGGAGCGGGTCGCGCTCGGCCCCGGCGAGCGCCGGCAGGTCCGGCTGCTCGCGACGGCGCGCGGGCTCGCGCCGGGTCGGGCCGACGGGACGCTCGTCGCCGAGGTGCGCGGCGCGGACGGCAAGACGGAGCGCAGGACGGAGCGGGTCGTCATCGCGGTCCCGGAGGCACGTTGACCCGTATGAAGGTCGCCATCGCCGCGGCGGCCGCGGCCGCGCTCGGCGCGATCGCGGCGACCGTCTGGGTCGGCGCGAGCGTCCGCGAGGACACGATCGTCGCGCACCCGTACGAGGACGGGCTCCGCCAGGACGCCGAGCGACACGCGCGCGCCGCCCTCGGGCTCGCGGTGTCGCTCCCCTCCGTGCCGGACGCCGGGGCGGCGCCGCTCGCGTTCGAGCTGAGGGACCGCGCAGGGAACCCGGTGGACGACGGCGCGGTGGCGGTGGAGATCAGCCGGCCCGACACGAGCCGGGGCGAGCGCTCCGCGCCCGCGCGAGCCCTCGGCGGCGGGCGCTGGTCGGCGGACCTCGCGTTCCCCGAGGCGGGGGCGTGGGACGTGCGCTTCGACGTGGTCCGGGGGAAGGATCGCGTGCGGCTCGAGCGGCGCGTCGGCGTGCGCGCGGGATGCGACCTCGCGGCCGGGGCGTGCACGCGGCCGCTCGAGGGTGGCGGAGAGGTGGTGCTCGAGCTGTCGCCGCGGCCGCTGAGGACGATGAGGGAGCTGGCGGTGAAGGTGATCGTGCGCTCCGCGACTGCGACCGCGACCGCGACCCCGACCCCGACCCGACCGCGACCGCGACCGCGACCTCGACCTCGACCGCGACCGCGACCTCGACCGCGACCTCGACCGCGACCGCGACCGCGACCCCGACCGCGACCGTCACGGTCACCTTCTCGATGCCCGGCATGACGATGGGCGAGAACAGGTCGAGCCTCGCCGCGACCGGGCCCGGCACGTACGAGGGGAAGGCCGTCCTCGTCCGCTGCGCGAGCGGCCGGCGGGAGTGGATCGCCGACGTCGAGCTCGCCGCGCCCGGCGCGGGGGCCCGGACCGTCCGGTTCCCGCTCACGGTCCCGGAGGAGGGCAAGTGACGAGCGCGGTCGCGGTCGCCTTCGCGACGGGGCTCGTCGGGAGCTTCGGGCACTGCGCCGGCATGTGCGGGCCGCTCGTCGGCTCGTTCGCGCTCGCCGCGGCGCCGCTCGGCGCCCGCCGCGCGATCCTCGGCCAGCTCGCCTACCACGCGGGGCGCGTCACGACCTACGCGGCGCTGGGTGCCGCGATGGGGCTCACCGGGTCGTTCGTGAACGTCGCCGGCCGGCTCGCGGGCGCGCAGCAGGCGGTCGCGGTGCTCGCCGGCGCGCTCATGGTGCTGCTCGGGCTCGGCGCGGCCGGGCTCTCGACGGCGCTGAAGCGGCTCGAGGCGCGCGCCTCCGCGAGGGTGATCGCCCTCGTGCGAGGGATCCTCGAGGGCGGCGGTCCCGGCCGGCTGTATCCGACCGGCCTCGCGCTCGGCCTCCTCCCGTGCGGCCTCTCCTGGACCGTGTTCCTCGGCGCCGCCGGGACGGGGAGCGCGCCGGAGGGGCTGCTGCTCGCGCTCGCGTTCGGGGTCGGCACGGTGCCCGCGCTCCTCGCCATCGGCGCGGCGGGCGCGGCGATCGGCGTCCGCACGCGCGGGCTCCTCGCCCGGGCGGGCGGGGTGCTCGTGGCGGCGCTCGGCGTCGTGTTCGTGCTCCGCGGCCTCGGGGTCCTCGCGCCGTGACCGCCGCCGCCGAGACGGCGCGGGCGACGCTCCGCTGCGATCACTGCCTCACGGAATTCCCGGCGCGCGAGGCGGTCCGCGACGCCATCGGCGGCACGGACCGCGTCTTCTGCTGCAACGGCTGCCGCGGCGTCTTCCGGCTCGTCCAGGAGGAGGGGCTGGGCGCGTATTACGACTCGCGCCGCTGGGACGCGCCCGGCGCGCCCGTCGGCGCGCCGGCGGCGCCGGACCTCGCCGCGTTCCGCGACGCCGTCCGCCACGGCGAGGGCGAGGACGAGATCGAGGTCTACGTCGACGGCATCCGCTGCGCGTCGTGCGTCTGGCTGAACGAGCGCGTGCTCCAGCGGACGCCCGGCGTCCGGCACGCGCGCGTGAACTACGCGACGCACCGCGCGCGCATCCGCTGGGACCCCGGCCAGGCCGACCTCGCCCGCGTCCTCGGCCGGATCCGGGCGGCGGGGTACGAGCCGCGGCCGTGGTCCGACACGGAGCAGGCGGCGGCCCGGCGCGCGGAGCAGAAGGACCTCCTCGTCCGGCTCGGGACGGCGGCGTTCCTGTCCTCGCAGCTCATGATCTACCAGGCGGCGCTCTACGCCGGGTACTTCCAGGGGATCGACGCGGGGACGCGACGGCTCATGGAGTGGATCTCCCTCGGGCTCGCGCTCCCCGTCTACCTCTACTCGGGCGCGCCGTTCCTGCGCGCGACCTGGCGCGGCCTGCGCCGGCTGCGGTTCGACATGGACGCGCTCGTCGCGATCGGCTCGGGCGCCGCGCTCGTGTACAGCGTCTGGCAGATGCTCCGCGGCGGCGAGGTCTACTTCGACACGGCCGTGATGATCCCGACGCTCGTCCTCGTCGGCCGCTACGTCGAGGCGGCCGCGAAGGGGCGGGCGTCGGAGGCGGTCGCCCGCCTCGCGCGGCTCGCGCCGCGCGAGGCGCGCCGCTTCGTGCGCCACCCGGACGGCCGCGAGGAGCGCCGCGCGGTCCCGGTGGGCGAGGTCGCGGTCGGCGAGGTCGTCGAGATCGTCCCCGGCGAGCGCGTGCCGCTAGACGGCGTCGTGGTCGAGGGCGGCTCCGAGGTGGACGAGTCGCTCGTCACCGGCGAGGCGCGCCCGGTCGCGAAGGTGGCGGGCGCGGCGGTGATCGGCGGGACGGTGAACCTCCACGGCGCGCTCGCGGTCCGGGTGACGCGCGTCGGCAAGGACACCGTGCTCGCCGGGATCGTGCGGGCCGTCGAGGAGGCGCAGGGGGCGAAGCCGAGGATCCAGGCGGTGGCGGACCGGGTGGTGGGCGTGTTCGTGCCGGTGATGCTCGTGCTCGCCGCCGGGACGCTCGCGTTCTGGCTCGCGCGCGGCGCGACGCTCGAGCGGGCGCTCATGACCGGGATCTCGGTCGTCGTCATCGCCTGCCCGTGCGCGCTCGGCCTCGCCACGCCGATCGCGGTGATCGTGGCGACGGGGGCCGCGACGTCGCGCGGCCTGCTCCTCAAGGGCGGCGACGTGCTCGAGCGGGCGGCGCGCGCGACGGACGTCCTGCTCGACAAGACCGGGACGGTGACGCGCGGGCGCCCGGCGCTGTCCGAGGTGGTGCCGGTGGCGCCCGGCCTCTCTCGCGACCGCGCGCTCGCGCTCGCGGCCGCGGTCGAGCGGCGGAGCGAGCACCACGTCGGGCGGGCGATCGTGGACGCGGCGCGGGCGGTCGAGGATCCCGGCGCCCTCGAGGTGGAGGGGTTCCGGGCGATCCCGGGGAGGGGGGTCGTCGCGACCGTCACCCCGACCCCGACCCCGACCTCGACCTCGACCCCGACCCCGACCCCGACCTCGACCTCGACCCCGACCTCGACCTCGACCCCGACCTCGACCCCGACCCCGACCTCGACCCCTCACGCGGTCGTCCTCGGCAACCGCGCCCTCCTCGCCGATCACGGCATCTCCGTCCCGCCCGAGGTCGCCGCCCGCGCCGCGTCGGTCGAGTCCCGCGGCCACACCGTCGCCTTCCTCGCCGTCGACGGCGCGCTCGCGGCACTGCTCGCGGTGGCCGACCTCGTGCGCGACGAGGCGGCGGAGGCGGTCGCCGCGCTCCGGGCCGCGGGGCTCCGTGTCTCCATCGTGAGCGGGGACGGCCGGGTGACGACCGGCGCGGTCGCGGCCGCGCTCGGGATCGAGGCGATCTCCGAGGCGACGCCCGTCGGGAAGCGCGAGGTCGTCGCGCGACTCCAGGCGTCCGGCCGGCGCGTGCTGTTCGCCGGCGACGGGATCGAACGACGCCCCCGCGCTCACGCAGGCCGACGTGGGCGCGGCGATGGGGCGGGGGACGGACGTCACGATGGAGAGCGCCGACGCGGTGATCGTGCGCGACGACCTGCGCCTCGTCCCCGAGCTCGTCCGGCGCTCCCGGCGCGCCTACGCGGTGATCCGGCAGAACGTCTTCTGGGCCTTCTTCTACAACGCCGTCGCGATCCCGCTTGCCATGGCCGGCGTCCTCCACCCCATCGTCGCCGCCGCGGCGATGGCGTCGTCGTCGCTCTTCGTGGTCGGGAACTCGCTGCGGCTCGGGCGAGGGCCGGCCACCCGCGTCACGCCTTCCGGATCGCCTGCGCCAGCTCGGCCGCGCTGACGTCGCCCGGCCCCTCGCCCATCATCTGGACGCCGCGGCCGCCCGGCGCGTAGCGGGGGAGGACGTGCACGTGCAGATGGAACACGTGCTGCCCGGCGGACTTCCCGTGGTTCCAGCCGACGTTCATCCCCGCCGGCGCGAGCGCCGCGGTCACCTTGCGCATGACGTCCTTCACCGCGCGGAACACGCCCGCGATCGCGGCGTCGTCCAGGTCGGGCAAGCTCGCCACGTGTACGCGCGGGATCACGACGACGTGTCCCTTCGTGGCCGGGAACTTGTCGAGGAACGCGATCGTCTCCGGCGTCTCGTGGACGACCTCGGCCTTCATCGTCCCGGCCGCGATCTGGCAGAAGATGCAGTCGCTCATGCGCGCCTCCCCGGGGCGCATGGTGGTCGGCGACGCCTCCGCGCGCAACGCGTTCTCGCGGGGTGGGCGGCCGAGGCCGAGGTCGGGGTCGCGGTCGAGGTCGAAGTCGAGGTCGCTCTCGACTGCACCCGCTCGAGCAGCGCCTCCAGGTACCTCGACCGCACCTGCTCCGTCGCGAGGAGCCGCTTCGCCGGCGGCAAGCGCAGGATCGCCCCGAGGACGAGCGCGAGCGCGCGGTGGCTCCAGAGCACCTCCTCGTCGAAGAGCAGGTTCTGGAGCTTCCCGCGCTCGATCGCCATGAGCACCGCCCGGTGGACCCCGTCCTTCGGCGTGAGCGTGCGGCGCGCGCGGGGCCGGAGCGCGAGCGCGCCGGGCGCGCAGGCCCGGACGCAGACGCCGCAGCCGAGGCACCGCTCCGGGTCGAGGCGCGCGACGGTGCGCTTCGGCTTCCTCGGGTCGTTCGCCGACACCGCCGCGAGCGCCTCGACCGGACAGGCGCGGACGCACTTCTCGCAGCCGTTGCAGGCGGCCTCGTCGACGGCGGGCAGGAACGCGGTCGTGTGGATCGGGTGCATCGAGGCGAAGCGGCGGGCCGCGATCATCGCCTCGCAGCAGCAGCCGCAGCAGTTGCAGATGAAGTTCACCTTCTCTCGAACGTTCTCGCCGAACTGCACGAGGCCGAGGTCGCGCGCCTTCGCGAGGAGGTCGAGCCCCTCCTGGACGTCCACCGCGCGGGCGTTCCCGTGGCGGACGAGCGATTCCGCCGTGGTGTTGAACGTCATGCAGATGTCCTGCGGAGCGTCGCAGGCGCGGCCGACGTGCTCCATCTTGTGCCGGCAGTAGCAGAGCGAGATCCCGCGGACCGTCGCGGTCCGCACCACCTCGCTCGCGCGCTCCCAGTCGAGGACGTGGAGCGCGTCCTCCTCCCGGATCGCGTCCTCGCGCACGAACGCCCGCCCGAGCTGCGTCTCTCCGCCGGCGAAGAGGGCGCGGACGAAGTCCTCCTCGACGTTCAGGTACTGGTAGAAGAGCTCGGCGAGCGCCTTCTGGTCCACGTCGCCGCGCACCCGCATCATCGAGAACTCGAAGAAGCCGGCCATCGGCGGCGGCAGCACGTACTCGAGCGCGCCGTCCTTCTCGACGTCCACGAGGAGCGCCCGCGCTGCGAGCGCGTCCAGGGTGCTCCGCGCCTCCGCGAGCGGGACCCTCCAGAGCTCGGCGGCCTTCTCGGCACGGAACGGCCTGATCGGGAGCGCCGCGACGAGCGCCGCCTCCCGCTCGCTGAAGAGGAGCTTCAGGATCGCGAAGAGGCTGTCCGAGGGCGGCGCGCCCTGGGGAAACCGGTTCAGGCGGTCCGTGAGCCGCTGGTAGGCGGACCGGTGCGCGAGGTGGTGGGCCATCGACCTCGAATCCTCGCCGGACCGACGGTCGCGGTCGAGGTCACGTCGGGGTCACGGTCGAGGTCGGGGTCGAGGTCGAGGTCGAGGCCGGGGTCGAGGTCGGGGTCGAGGTCGGGGTCGAGGGTCGAGGTCGAGGGTCGAGGTCGGGGTCGAGGTCGAGGTCACGGCACCGCCGCCGCCCCGTCCCACCTCGCATCGCTCGCGCCGAGCCGCCAGCCGGTCGCGGGGTCGATCATGACCGCCTGCGCGTTCCCGAACGGCCGCGCGAGCGTCTCGATCTCGTGGCCGCGCGCCCGGAGCGCCGCCTCGCTCGCGACGTCGAGCGCCCACGGCTCCGCCACGATCCGGTCGGGCATCCACTGGTGGTGGATCTTCGGCGCGGCGAGCGCCTCGTCGAGCCGCATCCGGTGGTCGATCACGTTCGCGATCGCCTGTGCGACCGTGCTCGGGATCGTCGAGCCGCCGCTCGAGCCGACCGCCAGGAGGAGCCGGCCGTCGGGGGCGAACACGAGCGCCGGGCTCATGGACGACAGCGGGACCTTCCCGGGCGCGACCACGTTGGCGCCGCCGCCCACGAGCCCGTACTGGTTCGGCACCCCCGGCGCCGTCTCGAAGTCGTCCATCTCGTCGTTCAGCAGGATCCCGGTCCCCGGGACGACGACGCACGCACCGTAGTAGCCGTTCACGGTCGTGGTGAGCGCCACCGCGTTCCCCGCCGCGTCGACCACCGAGACCTGCGCCGTCCCGCCGCCCGGCGGACCGACCGCCTCGGACGGCGTCGCGCGCTCGCCCACCTGCGCCGCGAGCGCCCGCGCGAGCTCCGGGCTCGCCATCTCGCGCGCCGCCGCGTCGGCGCCGGGCGCGAACGCGGGGTCGCCGAGCGTGGCGCGCCGTGCGAAGAGCCGCTTCTCCAGCTCGACCATCCGGTGCAGGGACGGCTCCGGCCGCCACCCCTCGGTCGGCGGCCCCGCCTCGAGCGCCTGCAGGAGCCCGATCACGATCGCGCCGCCCGCCGACGGCGGCGGCACCGACGCGATGCGGTGGCCGCGGTAGGTGCCCCACAGCGGCTCGCGCTCGCGAACCCGGTACGCCGCGAGGTCCTTCTCGGAGAGGATCCCGCCGGCCGCGCGGACCGCTTCGACGATCCGCCGCGCGAGCGGGCCCCGGTAGAAGGCCTCCGGGTCGCGCCCGATGACCCGGAGGGTCCGGGCGAGATCGCGGCGCACGAGCCGGTCGCCGGGCCTCGGCGGCTCCCGCCCGCCGCCGCGGGCGACGAGGAACTCACCCGCCGCGGCCGCGTCCGAGCGCAGGCACGCGAGCTTCGCCTCGGCGTTCCGGTGCGTCGTGAGCCCGACGCGGAACCCTGTCTCGGCGACGAGCGCTGCGGGCTCCACGAGGGCGGAGAGCGGCTTCTTCCCGAACCGCCGCGCCAGCTCCGCGTACCCCTTCACCGCGCCCGGCACCGCCACCGCGAGCCCGCCCTGCTGCGCGAGCTTCGGGTCGGCCTTGCCGTCGCGGACGAACATCCCGGGCGCGGCCGCGGCCGGCGCGACCTCGCGGAAGTCGAGGACGTGCACCTTCTTCTCGCGGGCGACCCAGACGACCGCGAACCCGCCGCCCGCGATCCCGGAGCGCTGGTTCTCGACGACCGACAGCGCGAACGCCGCCGCGACCGCCGCGTCGAAGGCGTTCCCCCCGGCGCGGAGGACGGAGGCGCCCGCCTCGCTCGCGAGCGGGTGGGCGGTCGCGACGGCGCCGTCCGGCGACGCGGCGACGCCGGACAGCACGAGGGCGAGCAGGAGGGAGGGCATGGCCAATCGTACGGGTGCACAGGGACCGGGACCACGTTTCTCCGAGTGCCGGCGGGGGCACGATATCGAAATCGGACGTGGGCTTCGCCCGGAGGGCAGGGTCGCCTATGATGCGACACGGGGGCGGTTGTGTACTGGGGAACGGATCGTGCTCAGCGAGCGCGAAGTCGCCGATCTTGTCGAGCGCCTCGGGGTCGAGCCCCAGCGCACGCGCGCCGTGTTGCTCGTCGACGACGAGGAGCTGAACCTGCGCGTCCTGCGGGGCTTCCTCGAGGACAGCTACACGGTGCATGAGGCGGCGTCGGGCGCCGCGGCGCTGGAGATCGCCGCAAAGGTCCCGATCGACGTCGTGATCGCGGACCAGCGGATGCCGGGCATGACGGGCGTCGACATGCTCGCCGAGCTCCGCAGCCGGCGCTCCGACATCGCGGGCATCATCCTCACCGCCTACGCCGACATGCCGTCCATGGAGTCGGCCATCAACCGGGCGAACGTCTTCCGCTTCATGCGGAAGCCCTTCGAGCCGACCGAGATCGTCGAGGCGCTCGAGCAGGCGAGCGCGGACGTGGTCCAGCGGCGCACCATCGCCAAGCTCGTGGAGCTCCTCGCCCGCCGCAGCGACGAGCTGCGCGACTCGCTCGAGGAGCTGCGGTCGCAGCAGCAGATGCTCCTCCACCTCGAGCGGCTCGGCACGATCGGGAAGCTCGCCGCGGGCGTCACGCACGACCTCAGGAACCTGATGGTCGCCTTCCGCGCGGCCGAGTGGGAGATGGAGAAGGCGACGTTCTCGCCTGCGCTCCGCGAGATCGTGACCCTCGGCCTCGCGGGCGCGGAGAACATCGTCCGGACCCTCGGCACCCTCAACGAGTTCTCGCGCACGGGGCGGCTCGAGCTCGACCTGAAGCCCGTCGACCCCGCCGGCGTGGTGAAGGACGCCCTCGCGATCGTGAGGATGGATCCCACCTTCAAGCTGCACCTCGTCTCGTCCAACGTGGCGCCCGCGCTCCCCGCGCTGCACGGCGATCGCCAGAAGCTCACGCAGGTGCTCGTGAACCTGGTCCGGAACGCGCTGCACGCGACGAAGCCGGGCGAGCGGGTGCACGTCTCGGCCGAGCGCCGCGACGGCGGCGTCGTCTTCGCCGTCGAGGACGAGGGACCGGGCGTCGCCGCCGAGGTGCGCGACCGGCTGTTCCAGCCGTTCACCTCCACGAAGGGCGACCAGGGCTTCGGCCTCGGGCTCTACATGGCGCGGCTCATCGTGCTGTCGCACCGGGGCCAGATCGGCCTCGCCGACAAGGCGCGCGGCGCGAGGTTCGAGGTGGTGATCCCCGCGATCGCGCCGGACGCGGCGCTCGGGGCGACGAGGGTGCCCTAGCGATGGGGCGGCCCGCGAGCGTCGCCAGGAGCGAACCCGGTGCACCTCCTTTGGGGGGATGTCATGGGTCAGGGGTGTACCGCGACGAAGGGACACCACGCGTGGTAAAAGGTGGAGGTCCGGGGATTCTCGCAGAGGCACGCGAGCGGCCGTGGGGATCATTCACTCCACGGAGCGCGTCCAGGGGGACGGAAGGCCCGGGCTTCATGACGAGACGAGGGTCGAGGGCCGGGGGGCGACTCGACCAGGTGGACCGGACGCGCGGTATTCGTCCGGCGATGTTGCGTGCAGCGAGGGGGAGCGGGTCGTGACGGCCCGATGAGGAGCACGAGATGGAGAGCAACGCCCCCCGAGAAGTGCAGGGCGCGGCCATCGGCGGAGGGACCCGATGCGCTGGATGAGGTCCGAGTCGGCCGAGGCTGAGGGGCTCAGGATCGAGCCGTCCAGGCCGAAGGCCCTGATCCTGGTACCCCCGTCACTCGACCGCGAGGTGGCGCTCGCGGTCCTGGACGGCGGCTGGGACGTCGCGACCGCCGCTCACCCCGCGGATCTCGACGCGATCGACCCGCACACGCGGCTCGTGCTGCTCGACGATCGGATTCCCGGCTCCGTCGTCGCTCTCGCCAGGACCGCGCTCGAGCGGGCCCGGTCGGCTCGGGTCGTGGTCGCCGTCGGGCCAGAGAGCATGGGCGAGATCCTGTCGGCCGGGCTCGACGGAGCCCGGGTGGCGTGGCTCTTCCGGCCCCTGACCACCGAGGCGATCGCGGCGGAGCTCCACGAGATCGCCGGCGCGCACGACGGCCATCGCGGCCGCCCGGAATCGGAGCGGCGCGCCTTCCCGCGAGCCGCCCTCCAGGAGCCGACGGTCGTCTCCCCGGCCGGCGTCGACCTGCGCGACATCAGCCCCGGCGGAGCCCTGCTCGTGGCGCCTCCCGGCTGGACGGTCGGGACCCGTTTCCAGCTCGAGATCCGCCTGACGGGCGGCGCGCCGGTGCAGCGGGTCGTCGCCGAGGTCACCCGGGCGGAGCCGGCCGAGCTGGGCCGGCTCGCGGTGGCGGCGCGGTTCATCGAGCCGACCGCACGGTTCCAGGGCCTCGTCCGGGCGACGATCGTCGAGCACATGACGTTCAGCGAGATGCGCAGGCTGTTCCGGCGCTTTCGCGAGGACGCCTCCGGCTGCGCCCCGATCGTCGAGGCTGATCGGATCGAGACGCTGTTGCGCGAGTTCCACGAGCACCAGCGCGCGTGCATGGTCAGCATGGCGCCGCGCGGACACCCGTGGCGTTCGGCGCTCACGAGGGTGGACGCGACGGCACGCTGCATCTGGATCGCGCGATCGGGCGTCGGCCGCCGGGTCCTCCCCGGCCACGTCGTCGACGTGTTCGTGAATTGCGCCACCGAGAGCTACCTGTTCGAGGTTCGGGTGCACGACGTGGCCGAGACCGAGATCTCGTGCACGTGGCCCGACGTCGTGCACTACTCCGAGAAGCGAACCAACAAGCGCCGCGTGGTGCCCGCGGACGCCGGCGCCCTGGTCGAGATCGATGCGCCCTCGCCCTGGGGCACGCGCTCGTGGCCGGTCCGCGACCTGTCGAACGGCGGCCTGTCGTTCGTCACGGCCGCGAGCGAAGGCGTCCTGCTGCCCGGCACGCCGCTGCGTTCTCTGCGAGTTCGCATCGGCGAGCGGACGATCGCCGAGCACTCCGGCGAGATCCGTCACGTGGCGCCGCTCGGCGACGGCACGGTGCTCATCGGCGTCGGACTCCTCGACGGCCCGCGCCCCAAGAGCGTCGAATCTCGGCCGCAGGTCCCGTCGCCGTCGGCGTCTCTCGAGGTGGCGAGGCGTCCCCGGAGCCGCCCCACCCCGATGCCGCACGCGCTCGAGACGACGAAGCGCCGCCCCGTCGCCACCCCGCCGCCGCACTCGCTCGAGGCGAAGAAGCGTCCCTTCGGAGCGGCCCCGGTGACGCACGCGCCGGAGACGGCGAAGCCAATCGCCCGGACGCCGGTACCGCCCCCGGGTGGTCTCCGCGTCAGGTTCTTCAACTCCCGCAAGGAGGTCGTCTCCGCGATCCTCGACACCTCGGTCGTCGGCGATGGCCGCTTCTCCGCGCCCGTGGTCATCGTCGCGCCCTCGTTCGGCCGCTCGAAGGAGTGCTTCTCGACGTTGTCGCAATGGCTCTGCGATCGCTTCGCGCGGCTGGGGCAGCCCGTCGCGGTCCTGCGCTTCGACTTCACCCACAGCAAGGGCGAGAGCTACATCCCGGAGCGCAACCGCGCGGCCGGCCGCGAGTGCCTCGACTTCACCCTGTCGTCGGCGCTCGACGATCTGCGCGCCGCGATCCGGTTCGTGCACCACACGCCGCTGTTCGACGCCACGCGCGTGGTGGTCGTCGGCTACAGCATGTCCGCGCCGCTGGCGCTGCGGTCCGCGGTCAGGGACCCGCGGGTCTCGCACGTCGTCTCCGTCATGGGGGTGCCGTCGATCCAGGATGCGGTCCGGAACATCACGGGCGGCCTCGACTACGTCGCCGGCCATCTCAAGGGGGAGCGGTACGGGACCGTGAACCTGCTCGGGCATCTCGTCGACATGGACGCGCTCTGCCACGACGCGGTGGCGCACAACCTCGCGACCGCGCGCGACACGCAGCGCGACATCGCGGCGCTGCCGCAGTTCGTGCAGGTGAGCTGGCTCGTCGGCGCGCACGACGGCTGGGTCGACGAGCGACGCATCGAGCAGCTGCTGGAGACCAAGCGGCGGCGCGCGCGGTCCGATCTCATCGTCCTTCCGACCGGGCACGTGCCGACCATGAGCGACGAGGCCGCTGCCGTGGCCGAGGAGACGACACGCCTCGTCTGGCGCACGGTTCACGGAGGCGAGATCCCGCCCGGCGCGGGGCCGGATCCCGACACGCTCGAGCGGATCGCCCGCGAGGAATGGGCGAAGGCTCCCCGTGCGGCGATGACCGACCGGCGGGCCTACTGGGCCGACTACTTGCTGGGCACGAACGGTGAGCTGGGGTTCGACATCCTGGAATGGGTCGGCGCTTACCGGGACCTGATGACGGCCCAGGTCGCGATGCTCGACGCACGCCCGGGTCAGGTGGTGCTCGACGCGGGCGGCGGGACCGGCAACTTCGTCGCGACCCTGCTCGAGTCGGGGGTGGCCCTGCCGGATCGCGTCGAGGTCGCCGATCTCGTGCCCGAGGCGCTCGAGCGCGCCCGGCTCAAGAATCGCGCCGCCGCCGAGCGCGCGGCACTGGACCTCGAATTCCACGTGAAGACGCTCGAGGTGAGCCGTCTCCGCCCCGTCGAGCGGTTCGTGCGGGGCGAGGCGCACGGCCCGGAGTGGCTGCGCGGTCGCATCGAGGGGCTCGACGACGCGACGATGGACCGCATCCTCGAGCTGTACGGCGCCTCGATGCACGCGGCCCTCCGCGGCGGCGAGCTCGATCGCCGTCTCGCCGAGGCGCTCTCGGACCACGAGCGCGTCATCGTCGAGGAGTTCGGCCGGGCGGCACGCCTCGTGCTTGACCGGCTGCGGGACGACGACTTCCGTCCCGGCCGCCCCGCGGCCGGATCGTCGCCGGCAGGCCCAGTGCGGGCCACCCAGCTGCGATTCGAGCACCTCGCCTTCGGGGACGCTCGGGTCGACGAGCCGCTCGCGTTCGGCACCGGCGCCTACGACCGCATCATCTCGAGCCTGCTCCTGCCGTACATCGCGAACCCCGACGAGACGGTCCGCGAGTTCCACCGGGCGCTCAAGTCCGGTGGACGGCTGGTGATCTCCGTCGCACCGCCCCAACACGGACATGTCGGAGATCTTCACGAAGCTCGTCGACGACGTCGGGTGCGGGCGCGTCCCGCCCCCTTCGGGGATGGACCGCGGGCGGTTCCTCGACGAGCTGCGCGCGTACACCAACTCCGCGGCGTTCCTCCTGCGGCTCACCGAGGAGCAGACGTTCCGGTTCTTCCCGCCGGAGCACCTGCGTCAGATGCTCGAGCAGGCGGGCTTCCGCGCGATCGAGATCCGGCCGAGCTTCGGGGATCCGCCGCAAGCGTACGTGGCGGCCGGTGTGAAGCCGTAGCCCGGGAGAAGGCGAGAGGCCGAACGTGAATCCTCGCATCGAGCACCAGGACGCGAGAACCCTCCTCGAGGCGACTCGGCACGCACTCGCGGCGTGCTCCGAGGGGCTCGACACGTCCGCCGTTCAGCCGGAGATCCCGCTCGCCGCGGTCCTGTTCGACAGCCTCATGGTCCTGAACTTCATCGCCACGCTCGAGGCGGTGCTGGGCGTCTCCGACCTGCCGTTCGAGCAATGGCTCGCGGAGCACTCCGAGAGGACCGATGCCCTGACCATCGGCGCGCTCATCGAGTGGCTCCGATCGCTCCCGCAGGTCGGCGCCGTCACCGCCGGCCTGCGGACGCTGAAGCCGCGGGACGAGACGAGCGGTGGGGCGCCGGAGGGCGGATGAGACCGTTCGTCCTGGTGGTCTCCCCGAATCCGTTCGAGGACGCCCGAGCGCCGGCGTACGAGTCCGACTTCTGGCTCAGGACGCGGTCGGGACACCTGGCGTCGTTCTCGAACCTGGTCCGCCTCTTCAACCCCGTCGGCAGGTCGCAGCCGGCGCTGTTCAGCCCGGTGAAGGCGACGCGTCCGCTCGCCGGGTACTACCTCGAGAGCTTCCTCAAGACGCACGGGTACGGCGCGCGGGCGGTGTTCGCGGTCGACGACGCGGGCTCGTGGTCGGCGGGCAGCCCCACGCCCATCGCGGTCGCCCTGTCGACGACGTTCATCACGACGGCGACGGAGCTTGCGCGAACGCTGCTCCGGCTGCGTTCGGGCGTGGGACCGGACGTGCCCATCGTGGTGGGGGGGCAGTTCGTGTGGAAGCAGCACCGCTGGGGACCGGATCGCTTCGCGGGACGCGCGGAGCTCGAGGGCCGTCCCGAGTTCGCCCACCTCTTCAGCCCGGTCGGCGATCCCGTCCTCCGCGACGCCGTGTACGTGGCGAGCGAGTTCGGGGAGCACGTCCTCCTGAAGCTCCTCGCGGCGTTCGGGCACGGCGCGCGGGCGTCCGCGGACCTCTCCGAGATCGAGAACCTCGTCCTGTGGACGCGGGAGGGTTGGCGGCCCACGAGGCGCGCGCCGGAGCCGGTGGATCTCGACCGCGAGTACACGCGCTGGGACGTGGTCGACGAGATGCCCACGACGATGGTGCCGATCCGCACGAGCGTGGGGTGCCCGCACAAGTGCGAGTTCTGCGACTTCAGCGCCATCCACCCTCGCCTGCGGCTGCGTTCCCCGAGCTCCATCGTGGACGAGCTCCGCCTGATCGCGGCGCGGGGTGGGACCTCGATCGGGTTCGTGGACGACAACTCGCTGTCGAGCTCGCGTCGTGCGAGGGAGCTCGCGCGAGCGATGCTCGAGAGCGACCTGGGCATGCACTGGGCGGGCTACCTGCGCGCCGATCGCGTGGCGGCGGAGGACGCCGTCCTGCTGGCCAAGTCGGGGCTCATGGGCGCCTGGTGCGGGATCGAGAGCGGCGATCCCGAGATGCTCCGGAGGATGAGGAAGCGGAGCGACCCCGAGGCGGCGCGGGTGGCGATCGACGCGCTGACCGATGCAGGGGTCCAGGTGCAGGCGTCGTTCGTGCTGGGCTTTCCCGGTGAGACCCGGGCCACGCTGGACGCGAGCGCGGCGTTTCTGAATGGGCTCCGTCGCGATGCTCGCGGCCGGGTCGAGTACCTCGTCTGGCCCTTCTACCTGATGCCCGGCGCGCCCGTCGACGGGCTGGAGCGGCGGCGCGAGTTCGGCCTGTCCGGCTTGCTCGGCAGCTGGCGACACGACACGATGAGCTCCGAGGAAGTTCACGCCACGTGGGCGCCGTACTTCTTCCGCAACGTCGACGCGAGCTACGCGTACTACGGCGGCGACAACTCCTCCCTCTGGAAAGCGGATCGCCGTCGCCAGGCGATCATGCAGCGCAAGGCCGTCACCGTCGCGTTCCTCGACGGCTCGCCCGACGAGGTCGTGCAGGATCGATTTGCCGCCATGTATCGGACCCTGCGGCTCACTCCGGGGGAGACGCCCGACTGGCGCGTCCATCTCGCGGCCCGCGAGCAGCAGCCGAGGTCGGGCGGCGCGCCTTGGACGGCATCGTCTCCGCTGTCCGCGACAGGAGGTCGGTGAGGTGTTCAGGACCCTGGGCGACGTGCTGGAGCGAAGGGCCGCCGAGGCGCCGCGCAGCTTCCTCGAGGTGGTCGACGGCGACGCGCCTCGCCACCTGCCAGAGCTGTTCGAGAACGCGACGCGCTGGGCGGGTCGCCTGCGAGAGCTGGGTGTTCGACGCGGCGACCGCGTCGCCATCCTGATGGAGTCCAGGGTTCGGACCATCGAGGCGTTGCTCGGGGCGTTCATGCTCAGGGCCGCGGTGGTGCCGCTGGCGGGGCCGCGAGGGCTCGTCGCCTCGCATCGCGCCCTCGAGAGGCTCGCGGGCGCTCTGCGCGCGAGCGGCGCGAAGGTGCTCCTCGGCGGGCCGGCGGCGCTGGCCCGGATCCCGGCGGACGGGCTCGCGCGGTTCGGTGTAAGGGCCGCCGGCCTCGACGACCCGGGCACCGTGGCCGCGGATCCGGATCGCGGCGACCCGGCCGATCTCGCGCTCGTCCAGTACACCTCCGGGTCGACGGGCGCTCCCCGGGGAGCGGCGATCAGCCAGGCGAACCTGATCGCGAACCTCGAGGACATCGTCAGGAGCCTCGAGCTGACGTCGCAGGATCGCTGCGTCGATTGGCTACCCCTCTACCACGACATGGGGCTCATCGGGTCGGTGCTGGTCGCGATCTGCGCCGGGGCGTCCTCCACCCTCATCGTCCCGGAGGCGTTCGTGCTCCGGCCGACAATCTGGCTCGAGACCTTCTCGTCGCGAGCGGGGACCTACGCACCGGCGCCGAACTTCGGGTACCAGCTCTGCGCCAGCCGGGTATCCGACGAGGCGCTGAAGAAGCTCGACCTGCGCAGCTGGCGCGTGGCGCTGACGGGCGCGGAGCCGGTCCGTATCGAGACGCTCGAGGCCTTCTCCGCGCGATTCGCGCCGTGCGGCTTCCGCCCCGAGGCCTTCCTGCCCGTCTACGGCCTCGCCGAGTCCACGCTGGCGGTGGCATTTCCACCTCTCCGACGTAGCGCAAGGCTGGAGGTCGTGGACGCCGAGGTCCTCCGCTCGACGGGACGGGCGGAGCGACCACGAGGCGAAGCAGGACGCACCGTCGTCTCGGTGGGGCGCGCGTTCCCGGGCTCCGAGCTGCGAGTCGTGGACGCCGAGGGGGAACCGCTGCCGGAGCGCGTCGAGGGCGAGATAGTCCTGCGCGGCCCTTCCGTGATGAGCGGCTACTACGGGGATCCCCAGGCGACGGGGAGGACCATCCGCGACGGATGGCTGCACACGGGCGACATGGGGTTCATCGCCGACGGCGAGCTGTTCATCACGGGACGCGTGAAGGCCGTCCTCATCAGGGCGGGCGAGAAGTATCACGCCGAGGATCTTGAGCGCGCGGCCGAGCGCGTCGGCGACGTGCGAACCGGCTGCTCGGCCGCGTTCGCCGTCGAGGCGTCCGGCGCCGAGCAGATCGTGCTCGTCGTCGAGCGGGGTGCGAGGGCGACCATCGAACCCGCCCTGCTCGCTCGAACCGTGGCCGACGAGGTCCGCAGGGCCGAGGGAATCACCGCGAGCGTCGTGTACGTGGCGACCCCCGGACAGATACCGAAGACCTCGAGCGGCAAGGTCCAACGAGAGCGGTGCCGAGCCATGCTCCTCAATGGGTCGCTCGAGATGCTCGGTAGCCATTCGAGCGTCGCGGAGGGCGGTGGATGAACGCGGCGAGCCCGGAGATCGAGGAGCGCTGGGCTCGCTGGCTCGTCGAGCGCAACCAGCGTGGACTGCGCGTCAGTCTTCTCATCATCGCGACGGCGTTTCCCGCCTTCGGAGTGCTCGATTGGCTCGTGGCGCCCAGGACCGCGCTTCCGTGGCTCTGGGCGACGCGCGCGCTGCTCTCGCTCGCTGCGGTGGGGATGCTTCCGCTCCTGCGCCGGCCTCGCGTCGCGGCCTGGGGCGAGGCGATCGGCGTCGCTGCCGCGTGGTCCGCCGCGGGTGGCCTCTGCCTCATGACGACGTATCTAGGCGGCCTCGCATCTCCGTACTACGCTGGGCTGGCAGTCGTCTTCGTCACGACCGGGTTGTTGCTGGTGTGGCGTCCGCGCGTCGTCATCATCGCGAACACGTCGGTCGTGTTGATGTTCGTGGTCGCGAACCTCGCAGCCGGCAAGATCGGGCCGGCGTCGGTCGCGCTCTCGAACCTCGCGTTCCTCTCCATCATCGCGGTGATAGCCGGGGTGGGCCAGGTGGTCCAGTTCAACACCCAGCGCGAGCAGGTCGTGCAGCGCGTCCGCCTCGAGCAGGCGACCGCCAAGCTCGAGCGCGCCCACGCAGAGCTGAAGCAGCTCGACGAGTTCAAGTCGCGCTTCTTCGCCAACATGACCCACGAGCTGCGCACGCCGCTCGCCATGATCCTCACGCCCATCGAGCTGATCCTGCAGGGCGAGATGGGCCAGTTCAGCGAGGCCGCCGCGAGCTCGTTCAACAGCATGTACCGGAGCGCGCTCAAGCTCCTGAAGCTCATCAACGACCTCCTCGACCTGTCGCGGCTCGAGGAGAGCCGGCTCAGGCTGCACGTCGGCGAGCACGAGCTCGCGGGCTACCTGCGCACGCTCATCGATCAGACGCAGGTGCTCGCACAGAGGCGCGAGATCGCGCTCGCCTTCAACGCGACCTGCGCGCAGGCGATGCTCCGCTGCGACCTCGAGCGGCTCGAGCGCGTGTTCGTGAACCTGCTCTCGAACGCGATCAAGTTCACGCCGAGCGGGGGGCACGTGGACGTCTCCCTGGCCGCGAACGAGGAAGAGGTCGAGGTCGTCGTCCAGGACGACGGGCCGGGGTTCGCGCCCGACAAGGCCGAGAAGATCTTCGAGCGCTTCTACCAGGTCGACATGGAGGGCACGCGCCGTCACGGCGGCGCCGGGATCGGGCTCGCCCTCGCGCGCGAGCTCGTGCACCTGCACGGCGGGACGATCTCCGCCGCGAGCGACGGCCGCCGTGGCGCGCGCTTCGTGGTGAAGCTCCCGAGGCGCTTCGCCTTCCGGGAGGAAGACCTCGCGAGCCCCGCCTCGCAGGACGCGTCCGCCGGCTCGGACTCGATGGTCCAGCTCGAGCGCCGCCACGAGTTCCGCCTCCTCGACATCGAGGAGGCGACCGAGCGGCGTGTCGTGGAGCGCGACGCCGACGAGGAGGCGCGCCCCTATACCGTGGTGGTCGCCGAGGACAACCCGCAGGTGCTGCAGGTCATCCACATGACGCTGCGGCGCGAGTTCAAGGTGCTCGGCGCGCCGGACGGCCTGAAGGCTCTCGAGCTCGCGGTGCGCGAGCAGCCGAGCCTCGTCATCACGGATCTCATGATGCCCGGGATCGACGGGCTCGAGCTCACGAAGCGGCTCCAGGACGAGCCGCGCACCCGCCACATCCCGGTCCTCATGCTGACGTCACGCGGCGAGGTGGACGATCGCGTGAAGGGGCTCGAGGGCGGCGTGTCCGCCTACCTCACGAAGCCGTTCTCCCCGCGCGAGCTCGTCACCTCGGCGCGCCAGCTCGTGAAGGCGGAGGAGCAGACGGCGGACCTCGTCCTCTCCCGCCGCATGGAGTCCGTGGAGATCGTCGCAGCGGGGCTCGCGCACGAGATCAACAACCCGCTCAACTACGTCAAGAACGCGCTCGCGCGCGTGCGCCTCGACGCGGAGAAGGTGCTGGGGATGGCGCGGCAGGCGGAGGAGCGCCCGCTCGAGATCGCCGAGCGCCACGAGGTCGCCCGGGCGTCCGCGCGGATCGACGACATGCTGAAGGTCGCCGCGTCGGGGCTCACGCGCATCGCCGGCACGGTCGAGCTCCTGGGCCGCTACGGCCGCGCGGGCTTCCGGCGCGAGATCGTCCCGGTGGACGCGTGGGAGGCGGTCCGCACGGTCGCGGGCGTCGTCCTGCCGGCGACCGGCCGCGGCGTCGAGCTCGACCTCCACTTCAGCGGCGACGGCACGCTCGAGTGCGTCCCCGAGGAGTTCCACCAGGTCCTCACGAACCTCGTGCAGAACGCGATCGAGGCGGCGCCCGACGGGACGGGGCGCGTTCGCGTCACGGGCTCGGTCGAGAGCGACGGCCTCGTGCTCTCCGTCGCCGACAACGGACCCGGCATCCCGGCCGACGTGCAGGCGCGCCTGTTCACGCCGTTCTTCACGACGAAGGGGCCCGGCCGCGGGATGGGCCTCGGGCTCACGATCGCCCGGCGCGTCGTGCAGAGCATGGGCGGGACCATGCAGGTGGTGAGCTCGCCCGGGTCGGGCGCCGAGTTCGTGGTGCGCGTGCCGCGCCGGCAGGGACGGCGCGAGCCCGCCGCGGTCGCGCGCGCGTGATCCGCCGTGCGCGGCGCCGCGTTGCGCCGCGGCGCGGGGCGGGCTTAGGGTAGCCCGGCCGCCATGTCCCTCGGCACGCTCATCGCGCTCTCGCTCGCCCTCGGCGTCGCGGCCTGGCTCTTCTTCATGTGGACGGTGAAGAGCGGGCAGTACGAGGACCCGGAGGGCGCGAAGTACCGGATGCTCGAGGACGACGACGGCGAGCGAAGGCCTGCCTCGCCGCCCGCGGGCGTCGAGCCGGCGCCGGAGCCGCCGCCGGCCGGCGGCGCGCATCGTGGACCGGAGCGGTCCCCGTAAGCACGCGTTTCCCCCCGGGAATCCGGTGCATACGCGGCTGACACCCGCCCCCCGGCGTGGTATACGGCATCGCCTTTTCGACTTCCCCCGCCCATGAGCCCGCGGCGGACCCCGCGGTGAAGGAGGAGCCCGTGATCGAGGCTTATCTGAAGGCCGAGGCGGAGCGGAAGGAGCTGGGCGTCCCGCCCAAGCCCCTCGACCCGGAGCAGACGGCGGAGCTCGTGAAGCTCCTCCAGAAGCCGCCCAAGGGCAAGGAGGAGCTCCTCGTCGGGCTGCTCGAGAACCGCGTCTCCCCCGGCGTCGATCCCGCCGCCGAGGTGAAGGCCGGCTTCCTCGCCGAGCATCGTGAAGGGGACGAAGAAGTCGTCCCTCATCGACAAGACGAAGGCGGTGCACCTCCTCGGCACGATGGGCGGCGGCTACAACGTCCCGCCGCTCGTCGCCGCGCTCAAGAACAAGGCGCTCGCCGCCGACGCCGCCAAGGCGCTCTCCGGCCTCACCTACGTCTACGACGCGTTCGACGACGTCGCCGCGCTCGCGAAGGCGAAGAACGCGTTCGCGAAGCAGGTGCTCGAGTCGTGGGCGAACGCGGAGTGGTTCATCTCGAAGCCGGGCGTCCCCGAGCGAGATCAAGGTGAAGGTCTTCCGCGTCGACGGCGAGATCAACACCGACGACTTCTCGCCCGCCGGCGACGCCTCCACCCGGCCCGACATCCCGCTCCACGCGCTCGCGATGGGCAAGACCCGGTTCCCGGGAGGCCTCAAGACGATCGCCGAGTACCGCGCCCAGGGCTTCCAGGTCGCCTTCGTGGGCGACGTGGTCGGCACGGGCTCCTCGCGCAAGTCGGCGTGCAACAGCGTGCAGTGGGCCATCGGTGACGACATCCCCTTCGTCCCGAACAAGCGCCGCGGCGGCGTGATCATCGGCGGCGTCATCGCCCCGATCTTCTTCGCGACGGCGCAGGACTCGGGCGCGCTCCCGATCAAGGCCGACGTCTCGAAGCTCAAGATGGGCGACGTCGTCGTGGTCGACACCGTGAAGGGCCAGATCCGGAGCGTGGGCGGTGACGTGCTCGCCACCTTCAAGCTCGCGCCCAACACCCTCGCCGACGAGTTCCGCGCCGGCGGCCGCATCCCCCTCACCATCGGCCGCGCCCTCACCGAGAAGGCCCAGAAGCTCACGAAGAAGGGGCCGAAGGACCTCTTCGCGAAGGTCGTGAACCCCGAGCCGAAGCCGAACCAGGGCTACAGCCTCGCGCAGAAGATGGTCGGGAAGGCCTGCGGCCTCCCGGGCGTCCTCCCCGGCGGCTACTACGAGCCGAGGATGACGACGGTCGGCTCGCAGGACACCACCGGCCCGATGACGGCGGACGAGCTGAAGGAGCTCGCCTGCCTCAAGTTCCAGGCGCCGATGTTCATGCAGTCGTTCTGTCACACGGCCGCGTACCCGAAGGTGGCGGACGTGAAGATGCACCACACGCTCCCCGCGTTCGTGCAGGCGCGCGGCGGCGTGCCGCTCCGGCCGGGCGACGGCGTCATCCACTCGTGGCTTAACCGGCTCCTCCTCCCCGACACGGTCGGCACGGGCGGCGACTCGCACACCCGCTTCCCGATGGGCATCTCCTTCCCGGCGGGCTCCGGTCTCGTCGCGTTCGCGGGCGCGCTCGGCTTCATGCCGCTCGACATGCCGGAGTCGGTGCTCGTCCGCTTCAAGGGCAAGCTCCGCCCCGGCATCACGCTCCGCGACGTCGTGAACGCCATCCCGCTCTGGGCGATCCGCCAGGGCCTCCTCACCGTGCCGAAGAAGGGCAAGAAGAACGTCTTCAACGGCCGGATCCTCGAGATGGAGGGCCTCCCCGACCTCACCGTCGAGCAGGCATTCGAGCTGACCGACGCCGCCGCCGAGCGCTCCGCCGCCGCGGCGGCCGTGAAGCTCTCCGAGAAGAGCGTCGCGGCCTACCTGCGCTCGAACGTGGCGCTGATGCGGAAGATGATCGCGGACGGCTACGGCGACAAGAAGACGCTCGAGGGGCGCATCGCGGCCGTGGAGAAGTGGCTGAAGAAGCCGCAGCTCCTCTCCGCCGACGAGAACGCCGAGTACGCCGCGGTGATCGACATCGACCTCGCCGAGATCACGGAGCCGATCCTCGCCTGCCCGAACGATCCCGACGACGTGAAGGTCCTCACCGAGGTCGCGAACACGAAGATCGACGACGTGTTCCTCGGGTCCTGCATGACGAACATCGGCCACTTCCGCGCCGCCGGCGAGATCTGGAAGGGGCAGAAGTTCAACCCTGCCGTCCGCACCTGGATCTGCCCGCCCACCCGCATGGACCAGCAGCAGCTCAAGGACGAGGCCTACTTCGCGATCTACAGCGCCATCGGCGCCCGGATCGAGATCGCCGGCTGCTCGCTCTGCATGGGCAACCAGGCCCGCGTCCCCGGCGCCGTGACGGTCTTCTCGACGTCCACGCGCAACTTCGACGACCGGATGGGCGACGGCGCGAAGGTGTTCCTCGGGTCGGCGGAGCTCGGCGCGGTCGCGGCGAACCTCGGGCGCCTGCCGACGGTGGACGAGTACTTCAAGGTGTTCAACGAGAAGATCGCCCCCAGGGCGGACAAGGTGTACCGCTACCTCCAGTTCGACGAGCTGGCGGCCTACGCGCCGGCGGGCAAGAAGCTCCGCGTCGTCGCCTAGCGGCGGCGAAGGCGGCGTGAGGTCTTCGGGCCGCGTCCCCTCCGGGGGTCGCGGCCCGAGCGCTTTCTGGGTCGACCGCGACCCCGACCGCGACCGCGACCGCGACCCCGACCGCGACCCCGACCCCGACCGCGACCCCGACCGCGACCCCGACCCCGACCGCGACCGCGACCGCGACCGCGACCCCGACCGCGACCGCGACCCCGACCCCGACCGCGACCCCGACCCCGACCGCGACCCCGACCCCGACCCCGACCCCGACCTCGACCGGGCTTTGCGCGCGACGCCCCTCCGGTACACCCTCTCCCCATGCCCGAGGTCGCCGAGATCGAGATCGTCGAGGACTACACGCAGCGCGCCCGCTGCGACGAGGGGTTCCTCCGCCTGCGCCGCTTGCGCGCCCGCAACCGCCGCTCGGACGGCTCCCGCTCCCCGGAGTACAAGATCGACGTCATCGACCGCCCCACGCTCGACGCGGTCGGCGTCTGCCTGTGGGCCCGCACGCCGCGCGGCGTCGAGGTCCTCACC
Source organism: uncultured delta proteobacterium (assembly GCA_963821195.1). Classification (GTDB taxonomy): domain Bacteria; phylum Myxococcota; class Myxococcia; order Myxococcales; family Anaeromyxobacteraceae; genus Anaeromyxobacter. The sequence goes on along the minus strand of CAWGDE010000032.1, from coordinate 98,863 downwards.
CGCCGCGGGCTCAGGCCCGCCGCGTACTTCCGGCGCGGCAAGACGCCGGCCCTGCCCGAGCCGGAGTACCTGCTCGTCGAGGAGATCGTCGCGGGCGTGCTCGAGCCGGGGGAGCGCGGGCTCGACGCGCTCCGCAGGCGCGGCGCCGACGAGGCGCTCGAGGAGGCCGGGATCGCGGTCGCGCCGGAGCGGCTTTCAGCCGCTCGGCGGCCCGTTCTTCCCGCTGCCCGGCATCTCGTCCGAGAAGATCCACCTGCTCGCCGTCGAGGTGGAGCGCGGCGCCGCGTCCGGACGGCACGCCGCGCCGCACGAGGGGGACGGCTCGCCGCTCGAGGAGGGCGCGGTGCTCGAGTGGCGCGAGCTCGGCGCCGCGATCGCCGCGTGCGAGGCGGGCGAGATCGAGGACGCGAAGAGCGAGCTCGCGTTCCGGCGGCTCGCGGCCCGGCTGGCGAGCGCCCCATGACGCGCCGGTCGACGGCGCGGCCGGGGCGCGCTCCCTCCGGACCCTGAAGGCGGCCCTCGAATCCCCGGTCCGGCTGCTCGTCGGCTGATACGCTCGCCACGTGGGCGAGGATCGCGCGCCGGCGTCGCCGGGCGCCCGCCCCGGGAGACGACGGCCATGGCGCAGCGGAAGGCGGGGCGGGGCGGCGCACGGACCCGGATCGAGAAGGACACGATGGGCGAGATGCGGGTCCCCGCGTCGGCGCTCTGGGGCGCGCAGACCGCCCGCGCCGTCGAGAACTTCCCGATCTCGGGGCTCCGGGCCCACCCCGCGTTCGTGGACGCGACGGTGCGCGTGAAGCTCGCCGCGGCGCGCGTGAACGCGCGGCTCGGCCTCCTGCCGCGGAAGAAGGCGCGCGCCATCGAGGCGGCGGCGCGCGAGGTGCTCGCCGGACGGCACCGCGAGCACTTCGTGGTCGACGTCTACCAGGCGGGCGCCGGGACCTCGCACCACATGAACGTGAACGAGGTGCTCGCGAACCGCGCGACCGAGCTGCTCGGCGGCCGCCGCGGCGCGGAGCGGCTCGTCGATCCCAACGACGACGTCAACATGGCGCAGTCGACGAACGACGTCGTCCCGACCGCGATCCGCCTCGCCGCGCTCGACCTCGCGCCCGCCGTCGTCGACGCGCTGTCAGGGCTCGCGGACACGTTCGAGCGCAAGGCGCGCCGGTGGGAGCGGATCGTCAAGTCGGGCCGCACGCACCTCATGGACGCGACGCCCATCACGCTCGGCCAGGAGGTGTCCGGCTGGGCGGCGGCGCTGCGCTCCGCCGCGGGGCGGGTCCGCGACGCGCTGCCGGAGCTTTCGGTGCTCGGGATCGGCGGCACGGCGGTCGGGACGGGCCTCAACGCGCACCCGCGCTACCGCGCCCTCGTCGTCGAGGAGCTCGAGCGGCTCACCGGCGTGCCGCTCACGCCCGCGCCGAACCCGTTCTACGCGATGCAGTCGCTCGCCCCGGCGGTCGCGCTCTCGGCGGCGCTCCGCACCGCGGCGCTCGAGCTCGTCCGCATCGGCGGCGACGTGCGGCTCCTCGGGAGCGGCCCGAACACCGGGCTCGGCGAGCTGCGCCTGCCGCCGGTGCAGCCCGGGTCGTCGATCATGCCGGGAAAGGTGAACCCCTCGATGGCCGAGATGCTCGCGATGGTCTCGTACCAGGTCATGGCGATGGACGCGGGGATCGCGTGGGCGGCGAGCGGCGGCCAGCTCGAGCTCAACGTCATGATGCCGCTCGTCGCGTGGGACCTCTGCCACGCGCTCGAGATCCTCGCGAACGGGGTGCGGGCGTTCGACGTGCGGTGCGCGCGGGGGCTCGAGCCGGAGCCCGCTCGCGCCCGCCACTACGCCGAGCGGACCGTGAGCCTCGCGACGGCGCTCGCGCCGCGGCTCGGGTACGCGCGCGCGGCGGAGATCGTCAAGGCTTCGGTCGAGACCGGCCGCTCGATCGTGGACCTCGCCGCGGAGCTGGGCGGGCTCTCGCCCGCCGAGGCACGGCGGCTCCTCGATCCGGCCAAGCTGACGCGGCCGGGGCGGGCCTGAGGGTCGAGGTCGAGGTCGGGGTCGAGGTCGAGGTCCGGGTCGAGGTCGGGGTCGAGGTCGGGGTCGCGCAGGCGGTGGGGTATCATGCCGCGTGCCCCCGAGGCTCGGCGAGATGCTGGTGAAGGAAGGCGCGTGCACGCCGGACGCGGTCCGTGACGCACTCAAGAACCAGATCATCTTCGGCGGCCGGCTGGGGACGAACCTGCTCGAGATCCAGGCCGTCTCGGAGGACGCGCTCGCGCGCGCGCTCGGGCGGCAGCACGGGCTGCCGGCGCTGTTCGGCCGCATGAAGCTCGACCCGCGCGCGACGGCGCTCCTCACGCCGGAGATCGCCGACCGCTACGACGCCGTCCCTTACGCGCTCGCCGACCGGCGCCTCGCGCTCGTCGTCGTCGACCCGAACGACCTCGCGATGCTGGACGAGGTCGCCTTCGCGACGGGCAAGCAGGTGTACCCGCTCGTCGCCCCGGAGGCGCGCGTGTGGGCGCTCCTGCGCGAGACGTACGGCATCGACCGCCACCTGCGCGGGATCGAGGTCGACTTCGCGCAGATGAGGAAGGCGAGCCCGGCCGGCGCGCCGGCCGGGGCGCCCCGCGCCGGAGCGGGGCCGGATCTCATGGACGAGAGCGCGTTCGACGCGCTCTACGCGGCGACGGCGCAGACCCCGCTCCCCGCGGCCGCGCGCCCGACCCCACCGGCGACCCTGCGCCCGACCCCGCCCGCCACCGCGCGCCCGACCTCGAGCGCGACGACCCCCTCGACCGCCCGCCCGGCGCTCACGCCCATCCCCGCCGACGGCGTCATCGAGCTGACGGACCTCATCGAGGCGCCTCCGGCCCCGGCGCCTCCGCCCGCGCCCGACCTCGCCGCGCAGGTGCTCACCGCCCTCTCGTCGGGGACCGGCCACGCTCCGCCCGCGCACCTCGTCCGCGCGCCGCGGCCGCCCGAGCCCGAGCCGTCGCCGCTCGGCTTCACCGAGGCGGTCCGCTTCCTCGAGGGCGTCAGCGAGCGCGACGCGATCGCGACGGCCGTGCTGCGCTTCGCGCGCTCCCGGTTCTCGCGCGCCGTCCTCTTCACGGTCCACGGCGGCGCCGCGCACGGCTGGGCGGGTCTCGGCGAGCGGCTCGGCCGCGAGACGGTGCGGCACATCCACCTCGCCCTCGGCACGCCGGGGATCGTCGACACGGTCGTCCGGACGCAGGCGCACTTCCTCGGCCCCATCCCCAAGACCGAGGCCAACATCCGGCTCCTCAAGGCGATCGGCGGCGGCGTCCCGGCGAACGCGCTCGTCGTGCCGATCCTCGCGATGGGGCGCGTCGTGAACGTCTTCTACGCCGACGGCGGGAAGGGCGCGCTCGTCGACGCGGGCGGGGTCGGCGAGCTGCTCATCCTCGCCACCCGGATCGCGAAGAGCTACGACACGCTGCTCGAGCAGGTAGGCTGACGCCCATGGCCGCGACGGTCCACTACTTCATGCTCCCCGAGGACGAGGCGTCGCTCTTCCGGATGCTCGAGCGCAGGGAGCTGACGCTCTACCCCGAGCTCGTCCCGCCGGGCCACGTCCCGATCCGCGTCGACGCGAGCGCCGTCCCGCGCCTGGAGCACGCGGCGTACTACATGGCCGTCGAGCGGCTCGGGCCGGTGATCGTGCACCCGGTGAAGCGGGGGCCGGACAAGGGCATGCTCGTCGTCGAGGAGGTGCCGTCGCCGGTCTTCCACTACGTGCGCTCGGTCCGGAACGACGAGGGCGAGCTCGTGTCGGGCCGGCTCTGGGCGGAGCTCGACGTCACCGACGACGCGAACGACCGCCGCGGCAAGCCGCTCGCGCTCCGGGCGCTCTTCGACGAGATCATGGGGTTCTTCAGGAAGAGCTGGCGGCGGAGCGAGCCGAAGGGCTTCTGGGTCGGCCCGCACGCGGCCGGGGCGCTGAAGCGGGGCGAGCTCGTGCTCCGGGAGGAGGGGCACAGGGGCAAGCTGGTGGGGGTCTGGAGGTAGGGGCGGGCGCGCCCGCGGACGGTTGACGAAGGGCCGGGAGGTGGGTACACGTCCGGCTTGACCATGGGCCCCGTCCCTCGCTATAAGGCCGCGCTCGCCGTGATCTTTCTCGCCCTCCCGGCGCTCGCCGGGGCGGAGAAGGTCGCGGGGGCGGTCCTCCCGGACGAGTCGGTGAAGGTCGGGGAGAACCGGTACCGGATCCCGAAGAGCTACGAGGAGACCCTCAAGTTCTTCAAGAGCGTCTACGGTCCCCGGTACACCAGGCGGCCGATCGCCGACACGCCGACGGTGAAGGCCGTGCACATCGAGAACCCCGACGTCGCGAAGCCGGGGCAGTGGGAAGGGCTGAACGTCTACGAGCTGAAGAACGAGACCCGCGTCTTCGTGCTCGTCAAACCGAAGTGAGACCTTGGGGGATCGTCTAACGGCAGGACGCCAGACTCTGGATCTGGCTATCTAGGTTCGAATCCTAGTCCCCCAGCCAGCTGGGAAATCCCGAGCGTTGACTGCCGCAGCGCCCGGGGCTAGGAAAGCAAAGGTTCGTGGCCCCTTAGTCTAGTGGTTAGGACGTCGGCCTCTCACGTCGAAGACATGGGTTCAAGTCCCGTAGGGGTCACCATCTTGCCCCGCCAGCTCTCGTCCGGCTGGCGGGGTTCTTCTTTCTGCAGTCCTCCGATGCGCGCAGGCCGCGGCCGGAGCGACACTCGCGGGCGAGGTGACGTGCCACAGGCTTCGGCCTGAGGGCGTGGCGTACGCTTTCATCGAGGAGGTGAATGCCATGACCCGTCGACTCGCGGTCGGCCAGCCGTTCGTCTACCGCGGGAGCGAGCACGCAGCGCTCAGGGGCGAGGGCGGCATCGTGCTGGAGGTGCTGTCGCCCCGGCTCCTCCTGGTCGCCTTCGCCCTTCCGGATGGCCGGAGACCCGTCGTGAAGGTTCCGCCGGAGGACGTCGGCGTCTCCGAGGCGGACGCGGCGCGCTTCCTGCGTCCGGTGCTCTACGAGACGACCCATCGTCACGCCTGACGCGTGACGCGCAGGCCACGCCGCGCCCGGACGCCCGCGATGTGCGCCCGGCGCGCCGCCGTGCTCCTTCTGGTACGCTCGTCGCGTGACTCGCCGGCTTCTCCGCCCGGTCCACCTCGCGCTCGTCCTCGCGCTCGCGGCGGCAGTCGTGGCCGTGCTCCTCCCCGGCCGGCGCACCCGCGACGATCCCGCCGACGTGCTCCGGGCGCTGCGCGCGTCGCGTGGCCCCTCGCTGCCCTCGGCGGCGAGCGCCGGCGCCTCCTCCGCGACCGCCCCGGCGCGCTACGCGAAGGAGACGCTCGCCGACGTGATCGACGGCGCAGCCGAAGGCTACCTCCGGAACGGCTTCGTCTCGGCGGTGATGGCGACCTACGCGTTCGAGCGCTCGGTCTCCGGGGCGAACGCGAGGGAGGGGGCCGGCGGCGCCGTCGAGGTCGCTGCCGAGGCGCACCGGTTCGAGCGCGCGGATGGCGCGAAGGCGCAGGCGGCTGGCGAGGCGCCGCCGCGCGCAGCGGCCGTCGAGGGCATCCCGGGCGCCACGAGCGACGGGGCGGTGCTCCTCGTCGTCGCGGGCCGCGATCTCCTGAAGCTGACGGTGCTCTCGCCGGGCGGCGGCGGGCCGGAGGCGCTCGCCGCGATCGCGGGCGCGTGGAGGAAGGAGCAGGGGCCATGAGGGATCGGAACGACCCGAAGCGCGCGATCGACGGCGAGCCCGCCCGATCCGAGCCGGACGGCAGGATCGGGCGGCGCGAGGCCGCGATCCGCGTCTCGCAGGTGGTGATCGCGGGCGCGGCGGTGGCCGGCGGGGCTGGGTTCTTCGCCGGGCGGGCGAAGGCCGCCGCGGGCGCCCCGGCCATCCCGGATTGGCGCGTGAAGGCGTCCGGCGCCGCCGCGCGGACCTGCGCCGCGCGCGGCGACGATCCCGCGAAGAACGTCCGGCGCGTCCTCGCGGCGCTCGGCGGCATGGAGGCGTTCGTCCGGAAGGGCGACGTCGTCCTCGTGAAGCCGAACGTCGGGTGGGACCGGCTGCCGGAGCAGGCGGCCAACACCGACCCGAAGGTCGTTGCCGAGATCGTCCGGGCGTGCCGGGCGGCGGGCGCGGCGAAGGTCGTCGTCGCCGACCTCTCCTGCAACGACCCGCGGCGCTGCTTCACGCGCTCGGGGATCCGCGCCGCCGCTGAGGAGGCCGGGGCCGAGGTGCTCGACGGGAGCCAGCTCCGGCTGGTCCCCGCGGCGATCCCCGGAGCCGCCGACGGCCTCGAGGTCTTCGAGCCGCTGCTCCAGGCGACGCGCGTCATCAACGTCCCGGTCGCGAAGCACCACGGCCTCTCGCGCGCGACGCTCGGGATGAAGAACTGGTTCGGTGTGCTCGGCCGCGGTCGGTCCCGGCTCCACCAGGACATCGACCGGACGGTCGCGGAGCTCGGCGCCGTGTTCCGGCCGACGCTCACCGTGATCGACGCGACGCGGGTCCTCCTCGGGAACGGGCCGCAGGGCGGGAGCCTCGACGACGTGCGCGCGGTGGGCGCGGTGTGCGCCGGCGTGGACCCGGTGCTCTGCGAGACCTGGGGCGCCGCCCAGCTCGACCTCAGGCCCAGGGACCTCGGCTTCATCGGGGAGGCCGAGAAGCGCGGACTCGGCACGACGGACATCGCGCAGGTGCGGGAGCTCGGCAAGGCGTGAGGTGGACGCGGCGCATCCGGATCCTCTGGCAGGGGACGTTCCTCGTCCTCTTCCTCTGGCTCCTCGAGCGGCTCGCCGCCGGGGACGCGCGCGCGTTCCGGACGGGCGTCCTCCACGAGTCCGACCCGCTCTCCGCGTTCTCGCTCGCGCTCGCGGACGGCGGGTTCCCGGTCGCGCTCCTCCTCGGCGCCGCGCTCGTCCTGCTGACGCTGGTGTTCGGCCGCTTCTTCTGCGGCTGGATCTGCCCGCTCGGCACGCTCCAGCAATTCTCGTCGTGGCTCCTCACCCCGCGCACGCGGCGCGAGAGCCTCGAGGTGAACCGGCTGCGGCCGTGGCACGCCTGGAAGTACGCGATCCTGGCCTTCCTGCTCGCGTTCGCCGTCCTGGGGTCCACGCAGACCGGGCTCCTCGACCCGCTCTCGCTCCTCGCGCGCGGCCTCGCGAGCGGCGTGTGGCCCGCGGTGCTCCGGCGCCCCGCCGTGCCGGGCGGGATCCTCGCGTTCGCGCTCCTCCTCGCCGTCCTCCTCGCGAGCCGCTGGGTCCCGCGCTTCTTCTGCCGCGCGCTCTGCCCGCTCGGCGCGCTCCTCGGCGTGTTCGGCCGCTTCGCGCTCTTCCGGATCGACCGCGGCAAGGTCGCGTGCACCGACTGCCGGCTCTGCACGTTCGCGTGCCAGGGCGGCGACGAGCCGCTCGGCACGCACCGCCCGGGCGAGTGCCACGTCTGCCTCAACTGCCTCGACGCGTGCCCGGAGCACGCGCTCCGGTATGGGCTCGTCCTCGCGCAGCCCGCCCGGCCCGCGAAGCCCGACGTGGGCCGCCGCGCCCTCGTCGGCGGCGCGCTCCTCGGCGCCGTCGGTGGGCCGATCCTGCGCGCCTCGGGCGGCGGCCGCGAGGCGTCCCACCCCAGCCTCATCCGGCCGCCGGGCGCCGTCGCCGAGGACGCGTTCCTCGATCGCTGCGTGAAGTGCATGCTCTGCGGCGCGTCCTGCCCGACCGGCACGATCCAGCCCGCGCTCGCGGTCGCCGGCGTCGAGGGCTTCTGGACGCCGATCGTCGTCCCCCGCCGCGGCGGCTGCGAGTTCGCCTGCACCCGCTGCGGCGAGGCGTGCCCCACCGGCGCGATCCTGCCGCTCGCCGCCGCGCGCAAGACCGGCTACGACGGGCAGCCTCCGGTCCGGATCGGGACCGCGTTCCTGGACCGCGGGCGGTGCTTGCCCTGGGCCAACCAGATCCCGTGCATCGTCTGCGAGGAGATGTGCCCGACCGATCCCAAGGCGATCACGGTCGCGCGGGTGGAGGAGCGCCGGCCGGACGGGACCGCCGTGAAGCTTCAGAAGCCGCAGGTGGAGCCGCTCCGGTGCGTGGGCTGCGGGATCTGCGAGAACCGCTGCCCGGTGGGCGAGGAGGCGGCGATCCGGGTTTCTTCGGTGGGCGAGACGCGGCACCCGCTGAACCGGATGGTGCTCGGCTCCTAGGTCGAGGTCGGGGTCGCGGCCGAGGTCGAGGTCGAGGTCGAGGTCGCGGTCGAGGTCGCTCTGATCCGTCTACCCCAGCCGCTCCTCGAGCACCTTCCGCACGAGCGCCGCGTCCGCGGTCCCGGCCGTCTCCTTCATGGCCGCCCCGACGAGGACGCCGAACAGCTTCTTCTCGCCGGCCTTGTAGCGCGCGACCTCCGCCGCCTTGGCCGCGAGCGCGCGCGCGACGGCGGCCTCCACCGCGCCGCGGTCCTCGACCTTCTCGAGGCCAAGCGCCTTCATCCTCGCTTCCGGGGTCCCGCCGTTCGCGACCAGATCCGCGAGCAGCGTCTTCGCCCCGGAGGCCGTGAGCCGCCCCGCGTCCACGAGCGCCACGAACCTCCCGAAGCTCGCGCCGGGCAGGGGGATCGCGTCGAGCGCGCGGTCGCCCGCGAGGCCGGCGAGGTCGTTCAGGAGCCAGCGCGCGACCGACGCCGGCTTCGCCTTCGCGGCGACCGCGGCGTCGAAGTACGAAGCCGTCGCCAGATCGCTCGTGAGAAGATCCGCCTCGTCCCCCGAGAGCCCGTGCTCCTTCGTGTAGAGCACGTAGCGCTTCTCGAGCTCCGGGCTCTCCCCGCGCGCCTCGGCACGGAACTCGGCCCGCGTCTTCCTCGGCGCCGCCGGCGCATCCGGCGCGGCCTTCTTCTCGCGCGGCCGGCGCTCCTCCGCCGGCTTCGCGGCCGCCTTCGTCGCCCAGGTGTCCTTGAGCGTGAGGGTCCGGTTGAAGACCAGCGCGCCCGGCTTCGATTCCTCCGGGTCGGCGAAGAAGTAGCCCTGCCTGAGGAACTGGAAGCGGCTGCCAGGGGCGGCTGACGCGAGGGCCGGCTCGACCCGCGCCCCCTTCGCCACCACGAGCGAGTCCGGGTTCAGCGCATCGAGGAAGCTCGGCTCCGCGTCCGGCAGCTCGACCTTGAAGAGCCGGTCGTACAGCCGGACCTCCGCGGGGACCGACCGCGACGCGTGGACCCAGTGGATCGTCCCCGACGCGCGCTTCGAGGCGCCCGAGTCGCCGAGCGACCTCGGGTCGTGCGAGCAGCGCAGCTCGACCACCTCGCCGCCCGGCCCGCGCACCACCTCGTCGCACCGGACCACGTACGCGCCCGCGAGCCGGATCTCCCGGCCCGGCGCGAGCCGCTTCCAGTCCTTCGGCGGCTCGAGCGAGAAGTCCTCGCGCTCGACGAGCAGCTCGCGGCCGAACGGGACCTTCCGGGTGTCCTTCGCCCGCGCCGGATCGCCGGGCCACCAGGGCACGTCCAGCTCCTCGATCTTCCCTTCCGGCCAGGTCGTCACGACGAGCCGGATCGGATCGAGCACCGCGAGCGCGCGGGGCGAGCGCCCCTCGAGGTCGCCGCGGACCGCGAACTCGAACTTCCCGATGTCGACGACGCTGTTGTTCTTCGCGACGCCGATGAGGTCGGCGAAGTCGCGGAGCGCCTCCGCGGTCACGCCGCGGCGCCGCATCCCGGCGACGGTCGGCATGCGCGGGTCGTCCCACCCCGAGACGCGCCCCTCGTTCACGAGCTGGAGGAGCTTCCGCTTCGACATCACCGTGTAGCCGAGCGCGAGCCGCGCGAACTCGTACTGCCGCGGGCGCGGGTCCCACGGCCCGAGGCTGTCGAGCACCCAGTCGTACAGCTCGCGGTTCGACTCGAACTCGAGCGTGCAGATGGAGTGGGTGACGCCCTCGAACGCGTCCTCGAGCGGATGGGCGTAGTCGTACATGGGGTAGATGCACCAGGCGTCGCCCGTCCGGTGGTGGTGCGCGTGGCGGATCCGGTAGAGGAGCGGATCGCGCAGGAGCACGTTCGGGTGCGCCATGTCGATCCGGGCGCGGAGGACCATCGCGCCGTCCGGGAACTCGCCCGCCTTCATGCGGCGGAGCCTGTCGAGGCTCTCCGCCGCGGGGCGATCGCGGAACGGCGAGCTCACGCCCGGGCGATCGAACGACCCCCGCTGCTCGCGGATCGCCTCCTGCGACTGCTCGTCGACGAAGGCCTTCCCCTCGCGGACGAGCCGCTCGGCGCACTCGTACATCCTCGGGAAGTAGTCCGACGCGTAGTAGAGGTGCTTCCCCCACTCGCAGCCGAGCCAGCGCACGTCGGCCTGGATCGCCTCGACGTACTCGGTCTCCTCGGTGACCGGGTTCGTGTCGTCGAACCGGAGGTGGGTGCGGCCCCCGAAGGCGCGCGCGAGGCCGAAGTTGAGGAGGATCGACTTCGAATGGCCGATGTGCAGGAAGCCGTTCGGCTCCGGGGGGAAGCGGGTCACGACCTTGCCGCCGCTCTTGCCCGCGGCCACGTCGGCCGCGACGATGTCGGCGAGGAAGTTGGACGGGCGCGGGGCGTCGACCATGCAGCGGAAGGTGGTATCCCAGCGGCGCGGCGCTCGCAACCCCGCGGACGCGCGCCCGAATCGCGTGTTCCCGGCCCGCGAGGCGGCGCGCGGATCGCATCGCGCGGACCGCCCGTCTCGTCTAGAATCCCGTCCCTCGCCGGCCCCGCACCCGGCGAGCCGGAGAGGGCACGCAATGGGAGCGAAGTTCAAGGTCGGGCTCGTCCAGATGTCGATGAGCCCCAATCCGCAGGCGAACCTGGACAAGGCCGCCGCGCGGGTCGAGGAGGCGGCGAGGAAGGGCGCGGAGGTGGTCTGCCTCCCCGAGCTCTACCGCTCGCCCTACTTCTGCCAGCAGGAGGACGCGGCGCTCTTCGATCTCGCCGAGACGGTCCCCGGGCCGAGCACGGAGCGGCTCTCCGCGGTCGCGAAGAAGGCGGGCGTCGCGGTCGTCGTCCCGATCTTCGAGAAGCGCGCGCCGGGGCTCTACCACAACAGCGCGGTCATCCTCGACGCGGACGGCAAGACGGCCGGCCTGTATCGCAAGATGCACATCCCGGACGACCCCGCCTTCTACGAGAAGTTCTACTTCACGCCGGGCGACCTCGGCTTCCAGGCGATCGACACGAGGTTCGGCAAGATCGGCACGCTCATCTGCTGGGATCAGTGGTACCCGGAGGGCGCGCGGCTCACCGCGCTCCGCGGCGCCTCGGTCCTGTTCTACCCGACCGCGATCGGCTGGCACCCGGCGGAGAAGGCGCAGCACGGGGCGCACCAGCGCGACGCGTGGCGGACGATCCAGCGCAGCCACGCCATCGCGAACGGCTGCTACGTCGCCGCGGTGAACCGCGTCGGTCACGAGCCGGGGCCGCCGGGCGGCGCGGGGCTCGAGTTCTGGGGGACCTCGTTCCTCTGCGATCCGTTCGGCGTCGTCATCGCCGAGGGCTCGACGGACCGGGAGGAGATCCTCGTCGGCGAGGTGGACCTCGCCCGGATCGAGGAGGTCCGGCGCGGCTGGCCGTTCCTGCGCGACCGGCGCATCGACGCGTACCAGGGGATCGACAAGAGGTTCCTCGAGTGAGCCCGTTCCCGGAGATCACGCAGCCCATCCCCATCGTCCGTCCGCACCCGCAGCTCATGCCCGCGGAGTGGGGGCCGCACGAGGCGACCTGGCTCGCCTGGCCCCACAACGTCCGCGACTGGCCGGGGAAGTTCGCGCCCATTCCCTGGGTGTACGCGGAGATCGTCCGCAACCTCGCGCGCGGCGAGAGGGTGCGCCTCCTCGTCGAGGACGCCGAGCACGAGGCGAAGGTCCGGAAGACGCTCGGCCGGGCGGGCGTGGACCTCCAGCACGTCGAGCTGCGGCGCGTCCGCACCGACCGGGTCTGGACGCGCGACTCGGGGCCGATCTTCGTCCGGAAGGACGGGAAGAAGGCGATCGTCCGCTTCAAGTTCAACGGCTGGGCGAAGTACCCGGACTGGAAGAACGACGTGAAGATCCCCGAGCGCGTCGCGAAGGCGCTCGGCGTGCCGCTCCTCCCGGTCGAGCGCGGCGGCCGCGCGGTCGTGCTCGAGGGCGGCGCGATCGACGTGAACGGGCAGGGGACGATCCTCACGACCGAGGAGTGCCTGCTCGACCCCGAGGTCCAGGTCCGGAACCCCGGGTTCTCGCGCGAGGACTACGAGGCGGTGTTCGCCGAGGCGCTCGGCGCGACGAACGTGATCTGGCTCGGCCAGGGGATCGCCGGCGACGACACCCACGGGCACGTGGACGACCTCGCCCGGTTCGTCACGCCGCGGCTCATCGTGCTCTGCCGCGAGACGAACCCGAACGACCCGAACAACCGGCCGCTCGAGGAGAACCGGGAGCGGCTCGAGTCGGCGAAGCTCCAGGACGGCTCGCGGCCGGAGGTGGTGTACCTCCCCATGCCCGCGCCGGTCGTGTTCGACGGGCAGCGGCTGCCGGCGAGCTACGCGAACTTCTACATCTCGAACGCGGCGGTGCTGGTGCCGACGTTCGACGATCCGAACGATCGGATCGCGCTCGGGATCCTGGCGGAGCTGTTCCGGGACCGGCCGGTGGTGGGCATCCACGCGCTCGACCTCGTGTGGGGGCTCGGGACGCTGCACTGCCTGTCGCAGCAGGAGCCGCACCTGCCGGTGAGGTAGACGATCGCGGGCGCGGTCGGTGGTCGCGGTCGAGTACGGGGTCGCGGTCGGGGGTCGGGCCCGTCGGGACGCCCCAATTGGCCGATCCGCCGGCGGACCGCCCGCGGCGCTCAATAACGAAATTGTCAGACCCGCGTGCTATTCCCGCACGCATGGTCGATCCGCGCGCGACCTCCGAGCTCGGCCCGGCGCTCCCCGCGCCGCCGGAGGCGCTCGTCGCCGAGACGTGGATCCTGCACCCTCCCGGCCCTGGCGAGCGATCGGGCGTCATGCGGCCGGACGCCGCGGCCATCGTGGACGGGCTTCTCGCCCGGGTGGCACGGGGGCACGGCGCGCTCGACGTCGCCATCGGGGAGCAATTGGACGCGCTCTCGGTTGGCGACCACTTCCTCCGCCTCGGCTATTCCAGTCTCGGCGACTACGCCCGGGAACGGCTCGGGGTCTCCCCGACCACGGCGCGGAACCTGGCGAAGCTCGCGCGCGAGCTGCGGGCGCGGCCCCTGCTCCGGGACGCGGTCCGGGGCGGCGAGGTCTCGGCGCGGAAGGCGCAGACCGTCCTGCCGGTCGCGCGCGGTGACGACGAGGCGGCGTGGGTCGAGCGGGCGCGATCCGAGACCGTGCGGGCGCTCGAGGTGGCGGTCCGGGAGGCGCGGTGCGGGGGCGCGGCGCCGGGACGCCGGGACCATGGGATCGGTGGCTTGAACGCGGAGATTGCGGCGGCGCCGGGGATCTCGGCCGCGCTCACGGCGGCGAGAAAGGTCGTGGACGCGACCATCGAGGCGGAGAGGTCCTCCGCCGCCGCGCGGGTAGGCTCGGACGAGGAGGAGGCCTGGGAGCGCGTGCGCCTCGACATGACCCAGGAGGACCGCGCCCGGCTCGACCGCGCGATGGCGCTCGCCGGCCGCCTGCTGGGCGTGGGTGCGCCGAGGTGGCAGCGGCTCGAGGCGATCTGCCAGGAGTTCTTGGGCGCGCACGGGGCGGAGCCGGACGAGGACGAGCGCGCCGGGTTCGAGTGCACCCCCGTGGCGCAATGGCTGGAAGGGGCCAAGGAGGCGCTCGAGCGGGAGATGGACCGGTGGGACTTCCTCGAGCCGGTTCCGGGGGTGCCAGCGCCGGTGGAGCCGCCGGCGGCCGGGGAGGGCGGCCTCGAGGCCACCGGCGCGGACGGACGGGCCGCGCCGGGGCCGGCACGGCCGGATCCGCTCGCGACCGACGCCCGCCTGCGCGAGCTGGCGGCGATGCGCGACCGCTGGGACGTCCTCCTCGGCCACCTCGGCATGCTCATGAAGACGGTCGGGCTCTGGCGCGACGCGGGGTTCGCCTCGTTCGGCCACTACTGCGAGGAGCGGCTCGGGATCGCGGCGCGGACGCTCGAGCAGCGCGCCGTGCTCGCGCAGCGCTCGTACGACCTGCCGGGGCTCCGCGAGGCGATGTCGGAGGGCCGTCTCCCCTACGAGAAGGCCCGGCTCGTGGCGCGGGTGGCGGACGAGGACACGGTCGGCGCCTGGATCGAGCGCGCGCGCACGACGACCGTCCTCGACCTTCGCAGCGAGATCGAGGCGGGCGACGAGGCGCAGATGTGTGCGCGCGGCGAGCTCGAGCTGGTGGTGCCGCGCCGGGTGCGGGTGCTGCTCGACGCCGTCGTGCGGACCGCGCGGCAGGCGGAGAAGCGATGGCTGAAGTCGGGTGAGTGCCTGGGGATCGCGGCGGATCACTTCGTCGCCACCTGGGAGCCGATCGTCCCCCGCCGGCGCACGCCGCACCAGAAGATCCTCGACCGCGACGCGGGCCGCTGCCAGGTGCCGGGGTGCTCGCGCGCGGCGGCCCACGCCCACCACGTCGTCTTCCGCTCCGCCGGCGGCGGCGACGCGGACGGGAACCTCGTCTCGCTGTGCGCGGCGCACCACCTCCACGCCGTGCACCTCGGCTGGATCGCCGTCCGCGGCGAGGCGCCGGGCCGGCTCGTGTGGCGGATGGCGGCACCGCCGGTCGAGCTGGCCGCGTGATCGCGCCCTCCCGCGGACGCCCCTACCGGGGAGTGTTGGCCGGGGCCCCGCCCGGAATATGCCCTGCGGGCACCCTGAACCCGCGAGGCGCGCATGGCGGCGAAGACGCCGGACGTGGATCCCCAGGAGACCGGCGAGTGGCTCGAGGCGCTGGAAGGCGTCCTCGAGCGCGAGGGGCCGGAGCGCGCGCACTTCCTCGTCGAGCAGCTCATCGACCGGGCGCGCCGCGCCGGCGCCGACCTGCCCTTCTCCGCGACGACCCCGTACGTGAACACCATCCCGGTGGAGCGGCAGGCGCGCTTCCCCGGAGACTTCGCGCTCGAGCAGACCATCCGCCACTACGTCCGGTGGAACGCGATGGCGATGGTGGTCCGCGCGAACAAGCACACCAACGTCGGCGGCCACATCGCGAGCTTCGCCTCCGCCGCGACCCTCTACGACGTCGGCTACAACCACTTCTGGCGCTCGGGGACGGCGGAGCGGGGCGGCGACCTCCTCTTCATCCAGGGCCACTCCTCGCCGGGCATCTACGCGCGCGCGTTCCTGCTCGGGCTCCTGACCGAGGGGCAGCTCGACCACTTCCGCCAGGAGGTGGACGGGAAGGGGCTCTCCTCGTACCCGCACCCGTGGCTCATGCCCGAGTTCTGGCAGTTCCCCACCGTGTCGATGGGCCTCGGGCCGCACATGGCGATCTACCAGGCCCGCTTCATGAAGTACCTGCACGAGCGCGGCCTCGCCGACACCGCCGGCCGCAAGGTCTGGGCCTTCTGCGGCGACGGCGAGATGGACGAGCCGGAGTCGCTCGGCGCGATCGGGATGGCCGGGCGCGAGAAGCTCGACAACCTCATCTTCGTCGTGAACTGCAACCTGCAGCGGCTCGACGGGCCGGTGCGCGGGAACGGGAAGATCATCCAGGAGCTCGAGAGCCTGTTCCGGGGCGCGGGCTGGAACGTCGTGAAGGTCGTCTGGGGGCGCCACTGGGACAAGCTCCTCGCCCGCGACAAGAACGGCGCGCTCCGCGCGAGGATGATGGAGGCGGTCGACGGCGACTACCAGGTCTACAAGTCGAGGGACGGCGCGTTCGTCCGCGAGCACTTCTTCAACACGCCCGAGCTGCGGGACATGGTCGCGGACATGTCCGACGAGGACATCTGGCTCCTGAACCGTGGCGGCCACGACCCGTTCAAGGTGTTCGCGGCCTACGACGCGGCGGTGAAGCACGAGGGCGAGCCGACCGTGATCCTCGCGAAGACCATCAAGGGCTACGGCATGGGCACGGCCGGCGAGGCGATGAACATCGCCCACCAGGCGAAGAAGATCCCGGTGGAGGGCGTCCGCACCTTCCGCGATCGCTTCAAGCTCCCCGTCCCCGACGACCGGCTCGAGGAGGTGCCCTATCTCAAGTTCGAGGAGGGCTCGCCGGAGCTCGCGTACCTCAAGGAGCGCCGCACCCAGCTCGGCGGCGATCGGCCGAAGCGGATCCCGAAGGCGCCCTTCGCGCTGGAGGTCCCGCCGCTCTCCGCGTTCGAGCGGCTCCTCGAGACCACGGGCGAGCGCGAGATCTCGACCACCATGGCGTTCGTCGAGTTCCTGCGCGTCCTCCTGCGCGACAAGAAGATCGGCCCGCGCGTGGTGCCGATCGTCCCGGACGAGTCGCGCACGTTCGGGATGGAGGGGCTCTTCCGCCAGTACGGCATCTGGAGCCAGGTCGGGCAGCTCTACACGCCCGAGGACTCCGCGCAGCTCATGAACTACCGGGAGGACAAGAAGGGGCAGATCCTGGAGGAGGGCATCACCGAGGCGGGGGCGATGTGCGACTGGATCGCCGCGGCGACGGCGTACTCGGTCCACCGCGCGCCGATGATCCCGTTCTTCATCTTCTACTCGATGTTCGGGTTCCAGCGGGTCGGCGACTTCGCCTGGGCCGCCGGCGACATGCGGGCCCGCGGCTTCCTCCTCGGCGCGACCGCCGGCCGGACCACCCTGAACGGCGAGGGGCTCCAGCACCAGGACGGCCACTCGCACGTCTTCTCCTCGGTGATCCCGAACTGCCGCTCGTACGACCCGACGTTCGCGTACGAGCTCGCGGTGATCCTGCAGGACGGGCTCCGGCGCATGTACGCCGAGCAGGAGGACGTCTACTACTACGTGACGCTCATGAACGAGAACTACGCCCACCCTGCCATGCCGGGGGGCGTCGCGCCGGACGTGCTGAAGGGCATGTACCTGTTCCGCGCGGGCCGGGCCGCCGCGGGCGGCAGGCCGCGGGTCCAGCTCCTCGGCTCGGGGACGATCTTCCGGGAGGTGATCGCGGCGGCGGACCTCCTCGCCGCCGACTGGGGCGTCGACGCGGACCTGTGGTCCTGCCCGAGCTTCACCGAGCTCGCGCGCGACGGGCGGCTCGCGGAGCGCGAGAACCAGCTCCACCCCACCGCGCCGCCGCGTCGCTCGCACGTCGAGGCGCAGCTCGCCGGGACGGCGGGTCCGGTCGTCGCGGCGACCGACTACGTCCGCGCCTTCGCCGAGCAGATCCGCCCCTACGTGCCCCGTCGCTACGTCGTGCTCGGCACCGACGGATACGGCCGCTCCGACACGCGCGAGAAGCTCCGCCGCTTCTTCGAGGTGGACCGGCACCACGTGGCCGTCGCGGCGCTGAAGGCCCTCGCGGACGAGGGGAAGATCCCGGCCGCGCGCGTCGACGAGGCCCTCGAGAAGTACGCCATCGACCGGGCGAAGCCGGCCCCCTGGACGGTGTGACGATGAGCGCGCTCGAGGTGAAGGTCCCCGCCATCGGCGACTTCAAGGACGTCCCGGTGATCGAGGTGCTCGTGAAGCCGGGCGACGCCGTCGCGGCGGGGGACGCGCTCGTCACGCTCGAGTCCGAGAAGGCGACGCTCGACGTGCCGTCGCCCGCGGCGGGGACGGTGAAGGAGCTGCGCGTCACGGTCGGCGATCGGTTGAGCGAGGGGAGCGTGGTGCTGCTGCTCGAGACGAGCGCGGGCGCGGCAGGACAGAAGCCCTCGCCCCCGACCTCGACCTCGCCCCCGACCGCGACCGCGACCGCGACCCCGACCTCGCCCCCGACCCCGACCGCGACCTCGACCGCGACCCCGGCCGCGTCCCCGACCGCGGCACCTCCCCCCGCTGCACCCGTCGCCCGTCCCTCCTCGCCCTCCGCCACGGCTCACGCCTCCCCGTCGATCCGCCGCATCGCCCGCGAGCTCGGCGTGGACCTCGCGCGCGTCGAGGGGACCGGGCCCCACGGCCGCATCCTCCGCGAGGACGTCCAGTCCTTCGTGAAGGGCGCGCTCGCGCATCCCGCGGCGGCGCCCAGCCCGGTGAGCGGGCTCCCGCCCTGGCCCAAGGTCGACTTCGCGAAGTACGGCCCCGTCGAGACCCGCCCGCTCTCCCGGATCCAGCGCATCTCCGGCCCGGCGCTCTCGCGCAACTGGGTCACGATCCCCCACGTCACGCAGTTCGACGAGGCCGACATCACCGACCTCGACGCCTTCCGGAAGGCGCTCTCCGAGGAGGGCGCGAAGGACGGCGTGAAGGTCACGCTCCTCGCCTTCGTCGTGAAGGCCTGCGTCGCGGCGCTGAAGCGCTTCCCCGAGGTGAACGCGTCGCTGGAGGGCGACCACCTCGTCCTGAAGCGCTACTGGCACGTCGGGTTCGCCGCCGACACGCCGGGCGGCCTCGTCGTCCCGGTGCTGCGGAACGCGGATCAGAAGGGCGTGCTCGACATCGCGCGCGAGCTCGCCGCGCTCGCCGCGAAGGCGCGGGAGGGGAAGCTCGCGCCGGAGGACCTCTCCGGCGGCACCTTCTCGATCTCGAGCCTGGGCGGCATCGGCGGGACCGCCTTCACCCCGATCGTGAACGCGCCGGAGGTCGCCATCCTCGGCGTGTCGCGCGCCGCCATCCGGCCGGTCTGGGACGGGAAGGCGTTCGCGCCGCGGCTCATGCTGCCGCTCTCCTTCTCCTACGACCACCGGGTCGTGGACGGCGCGCTCGCCGCGCGGTTCACGAGCTTCCTCGCCCAGGTCCTCGGCGACATGCGCCGGGCGACGCTCTAGGCCGCTCCGATCTAGGTGGTGAGCCGGATCCCCTCGTCGAGCCGCTTCAGCGTCTCGTCCTTCCCGAGGATCTGCACGACGTCGTACATCCCGGGCGAGGCGGTGCCGCCGGTGAGCGCGACGCGGACGGGCTGCGCGATCTTCCCGAGGCCGAGCGAGCGCCCCTGGGCCTCGCCCTGGAAGAGCGCCTCGAGCGCCGCCGTCTCCATCGCCGGGAGCGCCGCGATCCCGGCGCGGATCGCCTCGAGGATGGGCCTCGTGTCCTTCGTGAGGAACTTGTCCCTCGCCTTCGGGTCGAGCTGGATCGGCGCGTAGAAGTAGCGGAACTGCCCGACGTACTCGCCGAAGGTCCGGGCCCGCTCGCGGGCGACGGCGCAGACGTGCCGGAGCTTCGCGTCGTCCTCCGCCGGGAGGCCCGCGGCGCGGAAGTGGGGGAGGGCGCGCCTCGCCAGCTCCTCGTCGGGGAGCTTCTTCAGCCACTCGTGGTTCACCCAGGCCATCTTGTCCTGGTTGAACACGCCCGCCGTCTGGCCGACGTCCTTCATGTCGAAGAGCTTCACGAGCTCCTCGAGCGAGAAGAGCTCCTGGTCGCCGTGCGACCACCCGAGCCGGACGAGGTAGTTCACGACGGCCTGGGGCAGGTAGCCCATGTCCCGGTACGCCGTCACGCTCGTCGCGCCGTGCCGCTTCGAGAGCCGGGTCTTGTCCGCTCCGAGGATCATCGGGAAGTGCGCGAACGTCGGGACCGGGTACCCGAGCGCGCGGTACAGCAGGATCTGCCGCGCGGTGTTGTTCACGTGGTCGTCGCCGCGGCCGACGAGGTTCACCTTCATCGTGATGTCGTCGACGACCGCGCCGAAGTTGTAGAGCGGCACGCGGTCGGAGCGGAGGATCACCTCGTCCTGCAGCGTGTCGTGGGGCGTCGCGATGTGCCCCTTCACGAGGTCCTCCCAGCTCGTCGCGCCGTGCTCCGGAACGCGGAACCGGATGACGTGGGGCCTCGACCTGTCGTAGGGCTTGTCGCGGCAGGTGCCGGGGTACCGGTACTGCCGCTTCTCCGCCTCCGCCTTCTTCCGCCCCGCCTCGAGCTCCTCGCGCGTGCAGTAGCAGGCGTAGGCCTTGCCCTCCGAGACGAGCCTCTCGGCGTGGGACTCGTACAGGTCGAGCCGCTCCATCTGGAAGTACGGGCCGTGCGGGCCGCCGACCTCGGGCCCCTCGTCCCAGTCGAGCCCGAGCCAGCGCAGCCCCTCGAAGATCGCGGCCTCGGCCTCCTTCGTCGAGCGCCCCTGGTCGGTGTCCTCGATCCGGAGGATGAAGGTGCCGCCGGTCCGCCGCGCCCAGAGCCAGTTGAAGAGCGCGGTGCGGGCGCCGCCGATGTGGAGGTAGCCGGTGGGGGAAGGCGCGAAGCGTACGCGGGGCTTGTCCATGGCGGGCGCAACCTACCACAGCTACAATCGCGAGCATGCGCCGGGCGCTCGCCCTCGCCGCGCCCTGCGTGGTGCTCCTCGCGGCGGCGGCCTCTCGGCCGGCCGCCGCCGCGACCTTCGCCGCGACGAGCGTGGAGGAGGTCGCGCGGACGTCCGACGCCGTCGTCCGCGGGCGCGTCGCCGGGACCGCCGCGCGCGCGACGAAGGACGGGCGCATCGTGACCGAGGTCGAGATTGCCGTCGGGGCGGCCTGGAAGGGCGCGCCCGGGACCACCGTGCGCGTCGTCGTCCCGGGCGGCAGGCTCCCGGGCGTCGCGATGCGGGTGGACGCGGCGCCGGCGTTCGCGGTGGGGGAGGAGGTCGTCGTCTTCCTCTCTCGCGGCGGCACGACCTGGTACGTGAACGGCCTCGCGCTCGGGAAGTTCCGCGTCGACCGCGGCGAGGCGCATCCGGCGTCCGCCGGCGCCGCGGTGCTGCCGCGCGCCGCCCCCCTCCCTCGCGGAGAGCGGGAGGTGGGCGCGATGCCGGTCGCCGAGCTCGAGCGGCGCGTGAAGGCGGCGCGGTGAGCGTCGCCCGCGCGGCCGCCGTCGCCGCGTTGCTCGTGGCCGCGGCGCTCGCCGGGCCCGCGGCGGCGTACGTGCGCACGGGAGACCGGGACACCGGCGTGGAGGTCTCCTGGCCGCTCCCCGTCGTCGCCTACGATTCTCTCGAGCGCGCCGGCGTTCGCGTCGCCGAGCTGCGATCCGGGCGCGGGGGGCGATCCGATCGAGGACGCGGTGCGCGCGTCGTTCTCCGAGTGGCAGCAGGGCTGCGCGGCCCTCCGGCTCGTCTACGGCGGCCGGATCCCGGAGATCCGGACCGGCCTCGCCGGGACCGCCGAGAACCTCGTCGTCGTCCGCAAGGGCTGGTGCTCGGCGGATCCGGTCGCGAGCCTCGACCCCTGCATGTCGGACCCCGACGTGGACTGCGGCGGGATCTACGACTGCTACGAGGACCACGGCCCCGCCGACCGGAGCACGGTGGCGCTCACGACCGTCCTCTACGATCCGAGCAACGGCCGGCTGTTCGACGCCGACATGGAGGTGAACGGCTGGGACGGCCGGGGCGCGGGCACGGCCCTCGCGGTCGGGACCTCGGGGCCGCCGCACGGCTACTACTTCACCTGCGACAAGCAGCCGGCGTGGCCCGCGTGCACGACGTACGGCCAGGCGGCCTGCTACGCCTACGACCTCCGGAACACGATCACGCACGAGGCCGGCCACGTCATCGGCCTCGCCCACCCGTGCGGCGACCCGGGGACGCCGACCTGCGACTCGCCGCTCCCGCCCTGGGAGACCGTCCCGTACGCGCAGCGCACGATGTACCCGTCGACGGCCATCGGCGAGACCTCGAAGCGCGCGCTCTCCCCGGACGACGTCGCGGGCGTGTGCGCCATCTACCCCACCCCGTCCGGCTGCGGCTGCGGGGCGGGCGGATCCCCCGGCGCCTTCGCCCTGCTCCTCGCCGCGCTCGCGCTGCGGCCGCGCGTCAGGCGACGAGCACGCCCGCGTAGCCGACGACCTGGCGCGTGTCCCCGTTGACGTCGCCGGAGTTCCCGTACCGGACGAGCTCGGCCGTCTTCGCGCCGAGCGCCTTCGCGGCGACCAGCATGACCGTCGCCGGGACGATCCCGCACATCGTGATCCGCTCGCGCCGCACGACGTCGTAGAGCCCGCGCGGATCGAGCGCCAGGATCCTCGCGATCGCGTGGTGGTCCTTCTCGCGCGCGGTCTCCGCCGGGACGTAGTGGCTCATGTCCGACGACGCGACCAGGAGGGCGCCCGCCGCGGCGGCGGCGCGTCCCACCACCTCGCCGAGCTCCTCGCACTCGTCGTAGGAGAGCGGGCCGAGGCAGAGCGCCGCGATGGCGACGTCCGGCCGCGCCCGTGCGAGGAAGGGGACCTGGACCTCGAGCGAGTGCTCGAGGAGGTGGGCCTCGATGTCCCGCGCGACGAGGGGGGAGGCGGCGAGGGCCTCGGTGAGCGCCGCGTCGATGGGCACGTCGCCGGAGGGGAGCCGCCAGACGCCGCCGGGCCAGAGGGCCGCGGCCTTGCCGAGCCCCGTGTGGTTCGGGCCGAGCACGATCACGCGGGGCGGCACCTCCACACGCGCGTACACCGCCCCCGCGACGGCGCCGGAGTAGACGTACCCGGCGTGCGGCGCGACCAGCCCGCGCGCCCGGACCCGCGGTCCGCCGGCGGCGAGGAACCGGTCGACCTGCCGCACCAGGGCGGCGGGATCGTCGGTGTAGAAGCGTCCCGCGACCGCGGGCTCCCGGTTCATGGTGCGATCGAGTATAACGCCTGGGAGATGAACCAGCGGAAGACCGTGCTCGTCGTCGACGACTCGCAGGCGGTGCTCGACGCCGTCGGAGCCGCGTTCGAGGACGCCGGCTGGGAGGTGGCCTCCGCCACGGACGGCGAGGAGGTCTTCCGCAAGCTCGCCGTCTCGGAGCCGGACGCCGTCCTCCTCGACATCTACATGCCGCGGCTGAACGGCGCGGACGTGTGCCGCCTCGTGAAGGCCCACCCGCACTGGAAGAAGACGTTCCTCATCCTCATGTCCTCCCGGATCAGCGACCGGGAGATCGACATGTACCGGCGGATCGGGGCGGACGAGATCCTGAAGAAGCCCTTCGACCCTGCCCACGCGGTCGCCCTCGTCGAGAAGGCGATCGGGGTCGAGCCGGCTAGTTGACGGTGAACCCGGTCACCGCGTTCGACCTCTGCGGGCCCGGCGGGTTCCAGACCTGGATCTTGTAGGTGCCCGGGGCCGCCGTGCGCGCGTCGAACTGCACGACGATGCTGGTGGCGCTCGCGACGGTGACGGTGTTCCCGGCGGGCAGCGGCGACCAGGTGGCCGCCCACGTCCAGAAGACGCTGCCGTCCTGGATGGACGCGCCGGTCCCCGTCGGGCCGCCGCTCGCCGCGGACGTGCCGGCGGTGATGCACCGGTAGAGGTTGTCGCCGTTCGACACGATCGCCCCGACGGCGTACGCCGTGCTCGGCGTCCAGCCCTTGTCGAGGAGCACCATCACCTGCGACGCGGCGTTGCCGTTCGCGTCGGGCTTCGCGAAGTTGGTCCCGGTGAGCGTGACGGGCCAGGGCGTGTCGCGCTGCGTGACCGTCATGGGCGACAGCGACGTGATCTGCGGGAGTCCCGGCGTCACGGTGAAGGACACGGCGTTGCTCGGCTGCGCTCCCTCGTTCTGGACGGCGAGGGAGTAGACGCCGGTGTCGAGTCCGGTGAGGTTCAGGCTCGCGGTGGCGCCGGTCGGCGGCGACCACGTCGCCGGCGTGAGGGACTGGTTGACGCCGTTCCCCTGGAACAGGACGCGCGCGGCGGCCTGGGTCCCCCGCAGGTTGCTCGCAGTGAACGTCACCGTGACCGTGGCGCCCTGCGCGCCACCGGCGGGCGACACGGACTGGAGCACCGCGACGTTCGAGAGCACGCGGAACTGGAAGCTCGAGCTGGTCCCGCCGCCGCCGAAGGTCAGCGCCACGGAGTACAGGCCCGCGGGGCAGGGCGTCGCCGTCGGGGCGCACGCGGTCGCGAGGTTCACCGTGACCGACGCCGACGTGGCCGTGGGCGTACCGACGATCGGCGCCGTGAACGCCGCGCCGGAGGGAGGCTGTACGGTGGCGCCGTTCGCGCCGGTCAGGTTCGCGCCCGTGAACGCGAGCGTCACCGTGTCCCCCTGGTACGGCGAGCCCGGCGTCGGCGTCATCGTGTCGGCGCGCGGCGCGGTCGCGGAGACCGTGAAGTCAAGGGAGTTGTCGGCGCCGGTGACGGTCACCGGGTAGGTGCCCGCGGTGCTCGTCTGGAGCGCCGGGACGAGGAGCCGCGTCGCGTCGACGTAGGTGGTCGTCTGGGCAGTCCCGCCGAAGGTGACGACGCTCGCGGGGCCGAACGACGTCCCGGTCACCGTGAGGGCGACCGTGTCGCCCGTGGCGGCGGCGGAGGGGCTGAGGGAGACGAGGTGAGGCGCGCCGCTCGAGGTGACCGACAGCGGGAGGTGGTTCGACGAGAGCACGCCGTCGTTCACGACCCAGAGCTCGTACGCGCCGATCGGGAGCCCCGTCGTGTCGAACGCGCAGACGAGCGGCGAGCCGGGCGTGGTGGGGAGGGCCAGGTCGGCCGTGGCGGGCCCCTTCACGTGGCACCTGCTCGAGTCCATGAAGCCGGTCCCGGTGACCGACAGGTCCGGCTTGGCGCCGGCCGTGACCGTCGCCGGCGCGACGGCGGTGATCTGGGGCGTCGGGGTGATCACGTCGAACGGGAAGGTGTTCGAGATCACCCGGTCCGGGTTCACCACGCGGAGCTGGAGCTCCGTGTCGGCGCTGCCCGACAGGTCGAGCGAGGCGGTGAGGTGCGCCGGGTCCGTCACCGTCGCCGGGTACGTCGCGGTGCCCGCCGGCGAGATGGTGCGGAGCGTGGCGCCGGCGGCGAAGCGCTCGCCGACGACCGTGATGGTGACCGGCGCCACCGAGCCCTTCGGCGCGCTGGGCGGCGTGACCGACTGGATGTACGGCGCGACCGCCGACCCCGGGCCGCACGTGGAGTCGACGCAGATCTGGCCGGTCGCGCACGCGTGGCTCGTATCCGTCGTGGTGCAGCCGCCGCAGTGCGCCGGATCGCTCGCGAGGTCCACGCAGCGCTGCTCGCCGCAGGTCTCCGCGCACTGGGCGGGATCGAACGGCGTGTCCTCGCTCTTCTGGCAGGCGCTCCCTCCGAGCACGACCGCGAGCGCGACCGCGGCGAGCGGGGCGAGCGGGCCGCCGCCGCGGCGGCGCCGCCGCGCGAGCGGGAGCGCGAGGAGGAAGAGGAGCGCGGAGAAGGCGCTCCCGGCCCCCGAGCCGCAGCCGCATCCGCTGGACTTCTCGGTCGAGGCCGGCGGCGTCGTCGAACCCTCGAGGAACTCCGTCGAGTAGCATTGGCCAGCCGCGCACTGCCCCGCGGGGCACTTGATCCCGTTGCACGGATCGTCGACGCAGACGCCGGCCTGGCAGACCTGCCCCTGGCCGCACCCGACGCCGGAGCACGGGTCGGCCGCGCAGGCGCCGGAGACGCACTTCTGCTCGGCCGGGCAGGTCTTGCCCGCGCACGGGTCGCCGACGCAGAAGCCGTCCGGCCCGCAGGTCTGGCCGGCGGCGCAGGTGACGAAGGTGCACGCCTGGACGCAGTCGCCCTCCCGGCAGAACGTGCCGCTCGGGCAGACGACGCCGAGGCACGGGTCCGGCGCGCAGGCGCCGTTCTGGCAGAGCTGGCCTGCCGGGCAGCCGCTGAAGTAGCAGCTCCCGCCCGCGCACGCGCCGCTCGCGCAGGTGGCGCCCACGCCGCACTCGACGTCGGTGCACGGGTCGACGCAGGTGCCGTACTGGCAGACCGAGCCGAGCGCGCACGGCGCGCCGGTGCCGCAGCCCCCGAGAACGCATTGGCTACTGGAGCAGGTGTAGCCCTCCGGGCACGGCACCTCGGTCCCGCAGTTCGCCGGGACGCAGGCGCCGTTCACGCAGGAGAGCCCCGCCGCGCACGTCGCCCCGTCGTCCACCTGGCCGTTGCAGTCGTTGTCCTTGCCGTCGCACACCTCGGGCGCGGGGAGGATGAGGCCGGTGCAGTCGCCGAAGACGCCGTTCGCGCAGGAGCGGACGCCGTTCTGGCAGGTGCCCTGCGGGGCGGAGTGATCCGCGTTCACGTAGCAGACGAGCGACGGATCGCCGGCCGCCGGGCACAGGTTGCAGTCCGGCTCGAGGTAGTCCGCGAGGCTGTTGCAGTTCGCGTCCGCGGGCGGGGAGGCGGGCGGCTTCGTGCAGTCGAGCGCGCCCGGCAGCACGTCGCCGCTGCACGCGCCCCAGCTCGCGGGCGTGCCGGCCTGGCACGTCTGCGTCCCGGCGCGGCAGGCGCCGACGCCCTGCGTCCCGGAGGGGCCGCGGTAGCAGGGCTGCGTGGCCCCGACGGTGCAGCCGCAGCCGTCGGCCACGACGCCGTTGCAGTTCATGTCGTACTGCTGGCCGCCCCCCTCGGTGGCGCAGTCCTCGGTGTGCGGGAGGATCTCGCAGTCGGGGTAGCTCGCGGGCGTCCGCCACGGCCTCGCGCCGTCGTCGCAGACGTCGCACGCGCTCCACACGCCGTTCGAGCAGCTCTGCTGCCCGGGCTTGCAGATGCCGCGCGGGAGGCCGCTCGCCGGGTCGAGGCTGCTCTGCGGGCCGGTGTAGCAGGACTGCCTGAGCGAGCTCGCGGCGCCGCCCGGCGCGTCGTCCACGACGCCGTTGCAGTCGTCGTCGAGGCCGTTGCACACCTCGGCCGAGGGGAGCACCTCGCCCTGGCAGGCGGTCATCGCGTAGCTGCCGTTCGGGTTCCTCTGGCAGGACCGGACGCCCTTCTGGCAGATGCCCTTCGGGTTCCCGCTCCCGTCCACGGTGCCCGCCGGCCCGTCGTAGCACGCGGAGTCGAGCCCGTCGTCGACGAGCCCGTTGCAGTCGTTGTCGAGCCCGTCGCAGGCCTCCGAGGACGGCCCGACGAGCTGGGTGCAGACCTGCCTGCCGTTCGCGTCGCAGCGGAGGACGCCCTGGGAGCACACGCCGAGGAGCCCCGTGTTGCACGAGACGCCGCTCTCGACGCAGCCGGCGCCGAGGTTGAAGAGCGTGTTCAGGACGAGCCGGGTTCCGGCGATGTGGAAGGTGCCGTCGTTCCCCGAGTAGCTGTGGCCGCCGAGGTACGCGATCGTGCCGTGCGACGCCGTCCGGTTGAGGAGCGAGAAGACGTCGTACGACGTCGCCGAGTTGGCGTGCGAGACGAGGCGGACGGTGTCGGGCCTGTAGGTCGTCGAGGTGTAGTCCGCGATCGCGCCGCTCGCGGGGACGAACCGGAAGTCGCCGATCTGGAGGAAGGGCGAGGAGAAGTTCCCCGGCCAGAAGAAGGCGCCCGAGCCGGAGTTGATGGCCGAGAGGCCCGCCGTCGCCGCGGTGGCGGGCGCGGTCTGGAAGTGGGTCGAGCCGTCGGAGGCCCCGGTCCGGTAGACGTTGTTGGCGTTGACGCCCTCGAACGAGCCGAGCCCGGCGCACTCCGCGAAGACGTCCTTGCCGGCGGCCGAGAAGGCGCCGATGGTCTTCAGCGCCGTGTCGATCTGCGCCGCGGTGTACTTGTTGCTGCAGCTGCAGGTCTGGCCCGCCGGGCAGTCGCTGCAGGAGCTCGGCGCGGCCCAGTGGGGCACCCACAGGATCTGGTAGCCCTGCTTGAAGAGGTTCGTCGAGGCCGGCGTCCCCGTCCCGTCCGGCCAGAAGTCCTCGATGTAGAGCCGGTCGTAGATCTGTCCGTGCGTCGGCGTGGCCGACCCGCACTCCGGGCGGACCTGCCCGGTCGCCGAGTTGACCGGCGTGACGCAGCCGCCCGCGCCCGCGAAGTCGAGGCCCGCCTGCGTGAGGTACCCCTGGATGACGTACTCGGAGTTCTTGGAGCCCGCGCCGGAGCTGCCGATGTCGAGGAGGGCGAGCTTCGGCGGCACCGTCCCGCCCGCGCTCCAGCCGCCCGCCATCGTCTTCGCGACGTTGGCGGTGAACGCGACGTTCGAGACGTGGACCTTCACGGCGCCGTAGAGCGTCCTGTAGTTCTGGAGGACCTGCGAGGCCCGCGCGAAGTCCGAGCCGTCCACGATGAACGGCCCGCCGCGGTAGGTGATGTCGTGGCTCGTGACCGGCGAGGCGCCCGTGCCGCCGGTGTTCCAGTCGTACCGGAAGACCGGCAGGCCGCTCGAGTACGAGATGGTGACGTCCGCGTCCGTGAGCGCCGCCTTCTGCGGGTTGATGATCCAGTAGACGGCGATGTTGTTCCGCACGAGCTGGTAGACGAGGCCGTAGGCCCGGATGACGTTGCCGGGGTCCGCGGCCTGCGGGCACTGGAAGGGCGCGTCCGAGCCCGTCGGCCCGTCCGTCTGGTTCTGGTAGCAGCGGTCCATCGGGATGATGAGCGAGCTGCGCGCGAACGTCTGCGGTCCCGAGCCGCCGCCGCAGGTGGACGCCACGAGCGGGAGCGCGCCGAGCGCGATCGCGAACGCGGCGAGACGAGGGAGGAGCGGCTGTCGCCGCAGGCGAGGCGTGGCCATCGAGGGGGCTCCTTGGACCCGGATCGTAGCACGCACGCGATTTGACCCACAGGTTCCGCCCGTGCGATGCCGGTCTCCCATGGAGCCGCCGTCGCACATCGTCCGACCTCCGCCGCCGCGCGAGCTCGTCCGCACGTGGGCGGCGGCAATCGGCGGGCTCGCGCTCGCGAAGCTCGCCTCGCTCGCCGAGCCGACCGGCCTGCTCGCCGCGAACCTCGCCGGCGTCGCCGCGTTCCTCTTCATCGCGCTGCCGGACGCGCGCATCCGCCGGCGGGGCGAGGCGTGGGCGGACTACGGCGTGCCGCTCCACGGCTTCTCCGACGCGCGCACCTGGCGCGCCTTCGGCCGCGGCGCGATCGCCGCCCTCGGGGTCGCTGCGGTCGTCTTCCCGGTCTTCGCGGCCGGGTTCTGGACGTACGCCGAGCTCCTCCCGCGGCTCCCGGCGGCGCTCGCGCGCACGCTCGCGCCGTACGGCGGCGTCCCGCGTCTCGCGCCGAGGCTGCCCGACCGCTTCGCGCTCCTCGCGCTCGTCCAGCTCCTCGTGGTCGCCCTGCCGGAGGAGATGTTCTACCGCGGGTGGATGCAGACCGCGTGGGCGCGCGCCGCGCCGGGCCGCGGCGTCACAGTATTCGGCGCCCGGCTCGGGGCGGGGTTCCTCTGGACGCAGGCGCTGTTCGCGGCCGGGCACCTCGTCGTGCTGCAGCCGTGGCGGCTCGGGACGTTCTTCCCGGGGCTCCTCTTCGGGTGGCTCCGGGAGCGGACGGGGAACGTCGCCGCCCCGGTGGTGCTCCACGTGCTCTCGAACCTCTTCATCGCGACGCTCGAGGCGAGCTTCTACGGGTGACAGGCCCTCGGGGCGGCGGTACAGATCCGCGCATGGCCGGCAAGGGGAACGTCCGGGAGCTGCTCGAGGCGCTCGAGGACCGGACGCTCCACCCGCGCGCGGCGCGGTCGTCGCGGTCGCGCGGCCGCGCGCGCCCGGAGGCGCCCGACGCGGAGCGCCCCTCGTTCCAGCGCGACCGCGACCGGCTCGTCCACTCGAAGGCGTTCCGGCGGCTCGCCGGGAAGACCCAGGTGTTCCTCGCGCCGAAGGGGGACCACTACCGGACGCGGCTCACGCACACGCTGGAGGTCGCGCAGGTCGCGCGCTCCATCGCGCGGGCGCTGTTCCTGAACGAGATGCTGGTCGAGGCGATGGTGATGGGGCACGACCTCGGCCACACGCCGTTCGGCCACGCGGGCGAGCGGCTCCTGTCGGAGGTCGTGCCGGGCGGCTTCCACCACGTCGTCCAGTCGGTCCGGGTCGTGGACGTGCTCGAGAACGACGGGAACGGCCTCAACCTCACCGCCGAGGTGCGCGACGGGATCCTCCGCCACTCGAAGGGGCGCGGGAACGTGCTCCTCTCGGGTACGGACGAGAAGGCGCTCACGCTCGAGGCGGAGATCGTCCGGATCGCCGACATCGTCGCGTACGTGAACCACGACCTCGACGACGCCGTGCGCGCCGGCCTCTTCTCGGAGGGCGACGTGCCGCCCGCCATCCGCAAGGTGCTCGGCGACGATCGCGGGAGCCGGTTCCGCGTCCTCGTGCACGACGTGATCGACGCGTCCGACGTGGACGGGGGCGGCCACATCCAGATGTCCGCCGACGTGCACGGGGCGCTCCTCGCGCTCCGCGACTTCCTCTACGCGCGGGTGTACGAGAACCCCGTCGTCCACGACGAGTTCGTGAAGGCGCAGCGGATCCTGCGCGACCTCTGGACGTGGTGCCTCGAGGACCCGGCCCGCCTGGCGCAGCGCTCGGGCGTCGAGCGCCCCGGCGAGACGGTGGAGCGGGCGGCGACCGACTGGCTGTCGGGGATGACCGACCGCTTCGCGCTCGCCACCTGGGAGGCGCTCTTCGTCCCGCGCCCCTGGGGCGTGTCCTAGCCCGCGTTCGCGATGGGCGAGACGGTGACCTGGAGGGTCCGGGTCACCGAGACGACGCTCCCGTCGGGGACCTCGATGAACCCGTTCGCGTGGCGGAGCCGCGAGGCGAACGCGACCGCCTTCACGAGCCGGTGGGGGCGCACGCGGGGGTCGCTCTCCGGGGTGGCGAGGTCGATCTCGTCGAGGGCGCAGGGGACGATCCCCTCGAGCAGCGCGTAGTGGAGCGGACCGCCGCGGCGGGTCGCCACCATGATGCGCCCGTTCGTGGCGACGAAGCAGAGGCGGCTCGCCCGCTGCTCGCCCACCCCGCGGCACCACGCGTCGATCTGCTTCACGGTCCGGGCGAGGGCGCGCCCCGCCGTGGGGGCGTCGAGCTCGAGGTCGTCGAGCCGCCCGTCGTCCCGCAGCAGCTTCAGGAACCACATGAAGGCGTGCTCGGAGTCGGTGTCGCCCATGACGTTGCGGCGGAGGAAGTCCGGGAGCGCGGCGACGAGCTTCGGCTTCACGAGGTCGAACGCCTCGATCGTGCCGTCGTGGGCGAAGAGCCAGCGGCGGAACCGGAAGGGCTGGGTGTTCTCGTCCTTCGCCTGGCCGATCGTGGCGCGGCGCGCCTGCACGAGCACCGCCTCGGAGTCGACCTTCCCGACGACGTCCGCCAGGGAGAGGGCCGAGGTCACGCCCGAGGGTCGCTTCCCGAGGAGGACGCTCCCGCCGGAGTAGTGCCCGAACCCGTACGCGTCCGGGAGCCGATCGTCCTCCTGGAGGAGGACGCTCGAGTCGAGCCGCTTGAGCTGGCAGCGGAGCAGGTTCGGATCGGTCTGCAGGATCGCGGCGAGCGCGCCCATTCTTCCCTCCACCCCCACACTCATAACCGTCGAGCCGGCGAGGGACATCCCTTCCCCGGACGGCCGCTCGGCAGCAGACGGGCGAAGCGAGCGTTTGACAGTCTACGACAGCCGTCGATACGATGCCCGCGACCCGGCAAAAAACGCCGGAGATCCAAGCATGAGCGACGACATCGCCGTCGGAATCGACCTCGGGACGAGCTACAGCGCCGTGGCGGTGGTCTCCGAGCCCGGAGGCTCCCCGCACGTGCTTCCCAACGAGTGGGGGGAGCGCACCCACGCGTCGGTGGTGTCGTTCCTCGACGACGGGACCGTCCTCGTCGGGAACAACGCGAAGAAGAACATCATCACCAACGCCGAGAACACCATCTACTCGGCGAAGCGCCTCATCGGCCGGTTCTACTTCTCCGACGAGGTGAAGAAGGCCCAGGCGGTCATGCCCTACCTGATCCTGGAGGGGCCGAACAACTCGGTCCGCCTCCAGGTGAAGGACAAGGTCTTCGCGATCCCCGAGGTCTCCGCCCTCGTCCTGAAGGAGATGAAGGCCATCGCCGAGACGGCGCTCGGCCGCGAGGTGACGAAGGCGGTCGTCACCTGCCCCGCCTACTTCAACGACAACCAGCGGCAGGCGACGAAGGACGCCGGGCGCATCGCCGGCCTGGAGGTCCTCCGGATCATCAACGAGCCGACCGCGGCGGCGCTCGCCTACGGCTTCGGGAAGGACATCTCCCAGAAGATCTGCGTCTACGACCTCGGCGGCGGCACCTTCGACGTCTCGATCCTCGAGATCGGGAAGGACGTCTTCGAGGTGCTCTCGACCGCCGGCGACACGTACCTCGGCGGCGACGACTTCGACGACCGGATCATGACGTGGCTCGCGGACGACTTCCTCGCGAAGCACGGCCTCGACCTCCGCCAGAACAAGTTCTGCCTCCAGATGCTGAAGGAGGCGGGCGAGCGCGCGAAGATCGACGTGGGGCGCGACGGCACCGCGGACATCCTGGTCCCGGGCATCTGCCAGTCGCCCGAGGGCGAGGTGCTCGACCTCAAGCACAAGCTCTCGCAGGACCAGTTCAACCGGATGGTGATGGACCTCGTGCAGCGCACCTTCAAGGTGTGCGACGAGGCGCTCCAGTCCGCGAAGCTCACCGCCTCCGACGTGGACGCGGTGATCCTGGTCGGCGGCCCGACGCGCCTCCCGATCGTCCGGAACAGCGTCCGCCACTACTTCCAGAAGGATCCGATGACGGGGATCGACCCGGACGAGGTCGTCGCGCTCGGCGCCGCGATCCAGGCCCACGCCCTCCTCAACACCCAGGCCGCCGAGGCCGGGCAGGCGAGCTACCTCCTCGACGTCACGCCGCTCTCGCTCCGCGTCGGCACGGTGGGCGGGTTCACCGAGAAGATCATCGAGAAGAACACCCCGATCCCGATCGAGAAGTCGAAGACCTTCACGACGAGCCGCGACGGCCAGGACCGCGTGAAGATCCGCGTCTACCAGGGCGAGGGGAGCCGCGCGGAGGAGTGCGAGCTCCTCGGCGAGTTCGAGTTCACCGGGTTCCGGATCGGCTACCGCGGCGAGGTCCAGATCCAGGTCACCTTCGAGATCGACTCGAACGGCATCGTGAACGTGTCGGCGACCGACCTCGAGACCGGCCAGAAGACCTCCACCACGATCGGCCTGTCGTCGGGCCTGTCCGAGGCGGACATCGAGACGGCCATGGTCCACAACGCGGACATCGAGCTGGCGCGGGGCTCGCGCGCCGCCTAGCCGGGCCGCGGCGGGTGGGGAGCGGATGGACCAGGGATTCGTCATCGAG
The DNA here is from genome assembly GCA_963821195.1 of uncultured delta proteobacterium. Lineage (GTDB taxonomy): Bacteria > Myxococcota > Myxococcia > Myxococcales > Anaeromyxobacteraceae > Anaeromyxobacter. The sequence continues at coordinate 65,866 of CAWGDE010000032.1, read as the reverse complement.
GCGGAGGCGCTCGCGGCGGCGCTCGACCAGCTCGACTACTTCGGCGTGCTCAAGCTGCCGCAGGGGGCCGGGCACGCCGAGATCAAGGCCGCCTACTACCGCGAGTCCCGCGCGTTCCACCCGGACCGCTTCGCCGCGTACCCCGATCCCGCGTTCCGCGAGCTCGTCGGCCGGATCTACCGGCGCGTCAACGAGGCGTACACGGTGCTGCGCGACGACAAGCGGCGCGCGAAGTACGTCCAGGACATCGGCGGGCCGGACCGGGCCCGGAAGCTCCGCTTCACCGAGGCCGACGAGGCGGAGGTGAAGGAGGGCGAGAAGAAGAAGATCGAGGAGCAGATGGGCCAGACGCCCAACGGGCGGAAGTTCTACGCGACGGCCCTCCTCGAGATCCAGGCGCAGCGCTGGGACGCCGCGCAGCGGGCGCTCAAGAGCGCGCTCATGTACGAGCCCGGGAACGCCAAGTTCAAGGAGCAGCTCGCGGCGGTCGACCGCGAGCTCGAGAAGACCCGGCCGAAGGGCGACCAGTACCGGATCAAGTGACCGCTCCGTGACGATCGACCTCGTCGTGCTGGCGTTCCTCGCCGTGTCGGCGCTCGCCGGGGCGGCGTCCGGCGCGCTGAGGCAGCTCGTGTCGCTCGCGGCGGTCGCGGTCGGCGTCCTCGCGACGCGGGCCTGGGCCGTGCCGGTCGGCGCGGGCCTCGCGCGCCGGTTCTCACCCGCCGCGCGGCCGCTCGCCCCGGCGCTCCTCTTCCTCGGGACCTTCGCGCTCGCCTCGCTCGCGGCCGCCGCGGTCCTGCGCGCGACCGGGATCGCCCGCGCGGTCCGCGGGCCGGCGGACCGCGGCGCGGGCGCGCTCCTCGGCGGGGCGAAGGGGGCGCTCGTCGCGTGGGCGCTCCTCTCGGCGCTGGCGCTCGCCGGCGACCTCGCGCCGGAGGCGCTCCGCTCGCGCGCGAAGGACAGCGACCTCGCCGCCCTCGCGCGCGCGCACAACCTCGTCGCGCGGCTCTGGAGGTGATCGGTCCCGAGGAATCAGCGGCGGGGAAGCGCGCGGCCCGGGCCGACGGTCTTCGTCTTCGCCTCCTCCTTGAGCTCGAGCATCGCGCCCGAGCCGGGGTGCCTCTTGAGGTGCGCCCGCCGCAGCGCCTCGTACATCTCGGGCAGCCGGCGGTAGAGCCGTTTCGCCTTCCGCCTGCGGCGCGTCGAGAGCGCGTAGGCGAAGACGAGCGGCGCGGCCACGGTCGCGTCCGAGTAGACGACGACGTGGTTCTTCATCATGTTCGCCTGGACCTTGCCCCAGCTGATCGCCTCCGACGGCGTCGCGCCGGAGAGCCCGCCCCACTGCGGCGAGTCGGTCGAGATCTGCAGGACGTACTCGTGGCCGCCGCGGTTCAGGTCGAGGATCTGCCAGAGCGTCGGCTGCGTCTGGAGGTAGAAGTTCTTCGGCGAGCCGCCGCCGAGGATGACGACGCCGTTCACCTTCGCGTCGTACACGATCGACGTGGACTGGAGGACGTCGAGGTCCGGGTCGATCGTGGTCTCGCCGCCGCGGAGCTTCATCGCCGCGACGTTCATCCCGATCGAGGAGTCGCCCGGCGACGACGTGAAGATCGGGACGTCGTACTTCGCGGCGGTCGCGACCCAGCTCTTCTCCGGGAGCGGCGCATGCTGGAGCACGAGGTGGCCGAGGTAGTGGTGGAGCTGCGGCGTGGAGATGTGGCGGCGCAGCGCGGCGGGCGCCTTCTCGAGCGCCTCCCGCACGAAGGCGTCGGTGTCGAGGAGCGAGTCCTCGGTGATGAAGACGTCGTAGATCCGCTCGATCCCGGCGCGGTACAGCTCCCTGTCGTCGACCTGGAAGTGGCCCTGCACGACCGGCAGCTTCAGGGCGAAGTGGAGGTCGTGGTACAGGTTCGCGCCGGTCGCGATGACGAGGTCCACGAAGCCGGCCTCGATCATCGCCTGGATGGCGCCGCCCATCCCCGCGGGCGCCATCGCGCCCGTCACGGTGAGCGCGATCGTGGCGTCGGAGTCGATCATCCGGCCGAACAGGTCGCAGCCCTCGGCGAGGCGCCCGCCGTTGAACGCGCCGGCGCGCCGGTAGACGTCCACGAGCTCCTCGACCGTCATCTTCGGCCGCAGCCGCATGGGCTCGACGGGCGGGCGCGACAGGTAGCGCTTGCGGAGGGCTTTGGGGGACTGGGCCATGGCGCGCGGACGTTAGCGGCCGGCATTCGGAGCGTCAAGGCGGCAGTCGCCCCGTCGTGTTCGTACGGATCCCCGCCGCGTCCAGGTCGCTCGTGCACGCTGGGCCCGGGGGACGGAAGAAGAAAGGGTCACCCAGACCTGATCCGTGAGCGCCAGGCCCCGGGGGCGCCCGCCGGCGCGTCGCGCAGGCGCCGAGAAGAACACGCGGGTCGCGCGCGCGGGCTTCGACACCCTGTGGCGCGCCGCCGCCTGCCCGACGCCTCGGCGCAAGCGAGCGAAGCGAGCGCAGCTGCCGAGGCTAGCCTGCGGCGGCGCGCCGGAGGGATCGCCCGTTCCGCGCGCGCGCCACGCGTCACGTGCCGCCGAGCATGCGCGCCGGAGGGCGCCCCCGGGGCCCAGCGTGCACGAGCGACCTGACGCGAGAGAAACCGTGGGTGCCGAGTGCCCGAGAGGGACACTCAGACCGGGGGCGTACGCACCGCGGACTGAACTTGCAGCTGCACGAGCCCGATCTGCCCGTCGTCGGCGGGCTTGAACGCGAGCTCGGAGAGCTTGGCCTGGCGGTAGACGTCGAGCATCCGCTCCTGGCCGAGCCGCCACACGGAGACCATCGTGCACTGGGTCGAGTGGCCGCAGGCGTCCTCGCCGTCGAGGCAGACGTTCAGGGCCACCGGGCCCTCGACGGCCTCGATCACGTCGAGGAAGCTGATGGCCACCGGGGCGCGCGCGAGCGCGTACCCGCCGTGCGGGCCGCGGGTGGAACGGACCAGCCCCTGATCCACGAGGGTCTTCAGGATCTTGGCGAGGAAGTCCTCGGGGACGTCCATCTGCCGGGCGATCTCGCGGAACGGTACGACCGAGTCCTGCGGGATCGAGGCGAGGTAGATCATGGCCCGGAGGCCGTAGTCGATCTTTCGGGAGATCCGGAGTACGTGCTGCATCGAGCCTTCCCCAATGCGAAGAGAGAGTCGCTATCCTACCACGGGAGAGGTCCACAATTCATGGCGGGTCCCGGAACGTTCGTTGACCACGGCAAGATCGACCTTCACTCGCACAGCCGCGCGTCGGACGGGGAGTACCCGGCCGGCGAGGTCGCCGCGCGGGCGCGGGACGCGGGGCTCTCCGTCTGGGCGCTCTGCGATCACGACACCGTCGCGGGGTTGCCGGCGGCCGCGGAGGCGTCGGGGCGGCTGGGGCTCCGGCTGGTCCCCGGGATCGAGCTGTCGGCGTTCCTCGGCGCGAAGGAGATCCACGTCCTCGGACACTTCGTCGACCCCGGGCACCCGACGCTGAGCGCGTTCGAGGACATGCTCGCAGAGCACCGCCGGTGGCGCATGGGCGAGATCGTGAAGCGGCTCGCCGCGCTCAACGTCCACGTCCGGGCAGACGACATCGAGCGCTGGAGCGGCGGCAAGACCATCGGCCGGCCGCACGTCGCGAGGGCCATCGTCGAGAAGGGGTACGTCGCGACGGTGCGCGAGGCGTTCGACCGCTTCCTCGGCGATGGGATGCCCGCGTACGTGGCGCGCTACCGGCTCGAGGTCTCGGACGCCGTCGCGCTCGTCCGGGGCGCCGGGGGCACCGCGACCGTCGCCCACCCCGCCGTCTCGAGGCTCGACCGCCGCGAGCTGGAGCGCGCGCGCGACGCCGGCGTCGTCGGGCTCGAGGTCCACCACGCCGACCACGACCCGGGCACGCGGGAGCGGCTCCTCCGCTGGGCGGAGGAGCTCGGGATGGTGCCCACGGCGGGGTCGGACTTCCACGGCGAGACGATCTCGCCGGACCGCCACCTCGGCGACGTCACGATGCCCGCGGAGGACCTCGCCAGGCTGGAGGCCCGGAGGCCGTAGCCTCCGGGGTCATCCCCTGAACATCTGGAGCGACGCCTCGCTCCACTGCACGAACGGCGTCCACCAGACGCCGAGGAGCAGGATCGCGCCGGAGAAGCCGCCCAGCATGAGCTGGTAGCCGACGCCCGCGCGGAACGGGGCGGGGTGCTCGGCGTACGCCGTGTCGATGAACATCGCCCGGACGATCCGCATGTAGAAGTAGAGCGACACCGCGGTGTTGAGCGCGCCGATGAGCGCGAGCATCGCGTACCACCCGCCGTTCGGGCCGCCGATCCGCTCGAAGACCGCGTAGAACAGGTACCACTTGCCGGCGAACCCCGCGAACGGCGGGAGCCCGGTGAGCGAGAAGAGGAAGATCGCGAACGTGAGCGCCGCGACCGGGTGGCGCCGCGCGAGCCCCTGTAGTCGAGGATCGACTCGGACCCGGTGGCCTCCGCGACCACGATCACCACCAGGAAGGCGCCGAGGTTCATGATCAGGTAGACGAGCATGTAGATCATGACGGCCTGCATCCCGCGCGTGGAGTTCGCGGAGAGGCCCATGAGCGTGTAGCCGGCGTGCGCGATCGACGAGTACGCGAGCAGGCGCTTGAGGTTCGTCTGGCCGAGCGCGCGTGAAGTTGCCGAGCGTCATCGTCACGGCCGAGAGCACCCCGACCACGGCGGGCCAGGGGATCCCCGCGATCGCCGTCGGCGAAGCCGGTCGCCGGCGACGCCGGGCCGGAGAGCGCGGACCCGAAGAAGCCGCAGCGCGAGCGCGAACCCGGCCGCCTTCGGGCCGACCGAGAGGAACGCGGTGAACGGCGTCGGCGCGCCCTCGTACACGTCCGGGCACCACATGTGCCAGGGCACCGCCGCGATCTTGTAGCCGACGCCCGTGGCCACGAACACGACGGCGACGACGAGCGCGATGCGCGTCGCGGCGAGCGAGGCGCCCGCGCCGCCCAGGGCGCCGATGCGCGCGCCGATGTCGAGGAGGCTCGTCGTCCCGGTGAGGCCGTACAGGTAGCTCATGCCGAAGAGCATGACGCCCGAGGCGACGCCGCCGTAGATGACGTACTTCAGCGAGCCCTCCGCCGCCTTCCGGTCGCCCTTGCGGAAGCCCGCGAGGACGTAGCTCACCATCGAGACGAGCTCGATGGAGAGGTAGACCATGAGGAGGTCGGTCGCGCTCGCCATCAGGAACATGCCGAGCACGACGGCGACGAGCAGCGCGAAGAACTCGCCGATGCGGTGCCGCGGGGAAGTCCTTCCCCTGCGCCGCGATGAGCGACGGTGAGCGCGCCGGCGGCGAGGAAGAGCCACTTGAAGAAGTTCGCGAACCCGTCGTTCGCGAGCATCCCGTTGAACAGGGGCGTCGCGTCGGGCGGCTGCTGCGCGAGGAGGAACGCGGCGACGCCGAGCACCGCGAGCGCGGCCGCGGTGAGGTAGGCGACGCGCGCGCGCGCTCTTCTTCCAGAAGAGGTCGAGCACGAACAGGACGCAGCGTCCCGAACGTGAGCGCCAGCTCCGGCCGGAACCAGAGCGCGGAGTCCAGGTTGTTCCGGACGAGGAAGACGAAGGATTCCATCGCGGTCTCTCCCGGCGCCTACAGCGCGCCGGACGGTTCTTGATGAGCTCGTGCAGGCCGGTGTTGACGGCCCCGAGGATGAACTGTGGGTAGAAGCCGAGGACGATGGCGATCGCGCCGAGCGGGTAGAGCGAGAGCCGCTCGCGCCAGTTGAGGTCCGGGTAGCCCTTGTAGGCCGGGTTGAGCTTGCCGAGGAACATCCGCTGGATCGCCCACAGGTGGTACGCGGCGGTGATGATGACGCCGGTCGCCGAGATGATGGTGTAGAGCGGGTAGGTCGGGAACGAGCCCGAGAAGACCAGGAACTCGGAGACGAAGCCGGAGAGGCCGGGCAGGCCGAGCGAGGCGAAGAAGGCGAACCCCATGAACGCCGTGTACTCGCGGCATCTCCTGGGCGAGGCCGCCGAACTTGTCGATCTCGCGGTGGTGGGCGCGGTCGTAGATCACGCCGACGAGAGGAACAGCATCGCGGTGATGATGCCGTGGGTGAACATCTGCAGCACCGCGCCGGGATGCCCGCCGGCGTCAGCGCCGCCATGCCGAGCAGGCAGAAGCCCATGTGGCTAGACCGACGAGTACGCGACCAGCTTCTTCAGGTCGGTCTGCGCCATGGCGCAGAACGCGCCGTAGACGATGTTGATGACGCCGAACACCGCGATGGCGTGCGCGGCCCAGCGTCGTCGCGTCGGGCAGGATCGCGAAGTTGAAGCGCAGGATGCCGTAGGTCCCCATCTTCAGGAGCACGCCGGCCAGGATGACCGAGATCGGCGTCGGCGCCTCGACGTGCGCGTCGGGCAACCAGGTGTGGAACGGGAACATCGGGATCTTGATGGCGAAGCCGATGAAGAGGGCGATGCAGACGACCTTGACGAAGGCGAAGCCGAGGATGGGTCCGGCCTTCCCGAACTGGCCCGAGGCGCCCTGCCGCCCGAGCTCGATGAGGTTGAAGGTGTGCGGCGTCGCCGTGCCGTCCGACGAGGTGGAAGCCGGTCGCCGTTGTAGTAGAGGGCGATGATCGCGAGCAGCATCAGCACCGAGCCGGCGAGGGTGTAGAGGAAGAACTTGATGGCCGCGTACTCCTTGCGCGGCCCGCCCCAGATGCCGATGAGGAAGTACATCGGCAGGAGCATGACCTCCCAGAAGACGTAGAAGAGGAACATGTCGAGCGCGACGAAGGTGCCCATCATGCCGGTCTGCAGCAGGAGCAGCATGGCCATGTAGCCGGGGACCATCCGCACCGAGAAGTGCTTCGGGTGGTGCGGGTCGTCGTGCCCGTCGTCGGTCATGCCGGCCATCTCGGCCGCCTTCGCGCCCGACCACCACGGCATCGAGGCGATGGTCGCGATGAAGGAGATGAGGCCCGAGAGGAGCACCATCGAGATGGAGAGCCCGTCGGCGCCGACGTAGTACTCGACGTTGAAGGGCTTGATCCAGACGAGCTGCTGCACGAGCTGCGGCCCGAGCCGGTCGCCCTCGAACATGACCCACGCCGCGATCGCGGCGAGGAGCGACAGGCCGCTCGTGACGAGCGCGATCCAGCGCGAGGCCTGGTCGACCGCCCGCTTCGGCAGGTTCGCGAGCGAACTTCACGGCGAGCAGCACGACGATCGCGGCCGCGCCGATGAGCGGGAAGAAGGTGGCCCAGCTGAGGACGTTCCCTTCGGTGAAGAACGGCATTCGACGCTCCTTGCGTGGCTAGCGAGAGAAGAGGAAGTTGATGAGGACCACCGCCAGCGCGCCCCCGAGCGCGCCGTACAGGTAGGTCTGGATGCGGCCGGTCTGGATCGAGCGGAACGAGCGGCCGACGCCGATGGTCGCCGCCGCGAGCGCGTTCACGGCGCCGTCGACGAGGTACGTGTCGATGGCGGCGTCGACGCGGCCGAGGAACCGGCCGATGGCGCCGGCGAGGTTCACGGCCCCGTCGATGACGGTCCCATCGAAGCGCGCGAACGCGCGCGCGACGCCGACCGAGGGCCGGAGCACCAGCCAGGCGTAGAGCTCGTCCACGTAGTACTTGTTGTAGACGACCGTCCAGATCCCCTCGAAGCGGGCCTTGAGGGTGGCGGGGACGGTGCTCTTCGCGTCCTTGTAGAGCGCGCGGGCGGCGAGCCAGCCGATGAACGCGACCGCGACGCCGATGCCCTGGAACGCGAGCTCGTAGAGGTGGTTCGTGTGCGCGTCGCCGATCATCGAGAACGGCACCGACTCGTGCGCGGGCAGCGCCGGCGCCAGCCAGTGCTCGAGGAGCGGCGCGTGGCCGGTCCAGGCCATCGGGATCCCCAGGAAGAGGGTCAGGCCCGAGCCGATCGCGAGGAGCGACAGGACGAGGGTGATGGTCCAGGGCGACTCGTGCGGCGGGCCGCCGTGGTGGGCGCGGTGGCCGTCGTCCGCGGCGGGGGTCGCGTGATCGTCGTGCCCGTGCGCCGCGTGGTCGTGCGCCTCGTCGGCGTGCCCGGCGTGCGACGGAGCGTGCGTCCCGTGCCCGAACGCGTGGGCCGCGCCGTCGTCGGCGTGGACCGCGTGCGAGAGCGCGGAGCTCTTCGCGGCGAGCGCCGCGTGCGGGTCGACGTTGTGCTCGTCGTGGTGCCCCTCGCCGCCGCGGTACTCGCCGGTGAAGGTCATGTAGTACGACCGGTACATGTAGAAGGCCGTGCCGGTCGCCGCGACGATGCCGAGGGCGTAGATGAGCGGCCCGAGCCACGGCGTCGGCGTCTCGAAGAGCGCGAGGTGGCGGCTCGTGAACGCCTTCCAGAGGATCTCGTCCTTGGAGTAGAAGCCGTTCGCGATCGGGAAGCCCGCGATGGCGATGCAGGCGTAGAGGTACGTCTACCGCGTGATGGGCATGTACTTCTTGAGGCCGCCCATCTTCCGCATGTCCTGCTCGTGGTGGCAGCCGAGGATGACGGAGCCGGACCCGAGGAACAGCGTCGCCTTGAAGAAGGCGTGGGTGAGGAGGTGGTACGCCCCGGCCCAGTAGGAGCCGATGCCCACGCCGATGAACATGAAGCCGAGCTGCGAGACGGTCGAGTAGGCGAGGACCTTCTTGATGTCGTACTGGAAGAAGCCGATCGACGCCGAGAAGATCGCGGTGAGCGCGCCGATGAGGGCGACCCAGCCCATCGCCGAGGGCGAGAGGGCGTAGACGAAGTTGAGGCGCGCCACCATGTACACGCCGGCGGTGACCATCGTGGCGGCGTGGATGAGGGCGGAGACCGGCGTCGGGCCCGCCATCGCGTCGGGGAGCCAGACGTAGAGGGGGAGCTGCGCGCTCTTTCCCATCGCGCCGACGAACAGGAGGATCCCGATGAGCATCAGGATCGGGAGGCCCCAGATCTTCGTGCCGAGGAGGTGCTCCTTCACCCCGGTGCCCTCGACCACCACCTGGTCGCGGAGCTCGCGGAAGTTCAGCGTCGGGCCGAGCTTGATCTCGTCCTTCCCGCGCGGCGTGAGCGCGTCCGCCTGGGCGGCGGTCGCCGCGCCCGCGGTCGCGTTCAGCGCGGCGGCCGGGACGTACTCGAGGTTGCGGATCGCGCCCTCGCGCGGCGCCCACGCGCCGCCGAGCACCCAGAAGAGGAGCAGGAGGCCGGCGAGGAAGCCGAAGTCGCCGAAGCGGTTCACGACGAAGGCCTTCATGCCCGCCGCGGCCTTCTCCGGGTCCGTGTACCAGAAGGCGATGAGGAGGTAGGAGGCGAGGCCGACGCCCTCCCACCCGAAGAACATGACCGCGAAGTTGTCCCCCATGACGAGGAGCAGCATCGCGAAGACGAACAGGTTCAGGTACGAGAAGAACCGCCAGTAGGACGGCTCGTCGGCCATGTAGCCGATCGAGAACACGTGGATGAGCGCCCCGATCCCCGTGATGATCAGCACCATCATCATGGAGAGCTGATCGAGCGAGAACCCGAGGTCCACCGTGAGCCGGCCGGCGGTGAGCAGGTTCCAGAGGGTGTTCTGGAGGAACCGCTCCTCGGCCGGCAGTCCCAGCATCTGGACGAGGGCGTAGACCGCCGTCCCGAAGGAGAGGAACATCGCCGTCACCGCGATGCGGTGGACGATCTTCTTCCCGAACAGGCGCTGGAGCTTCCACCCGACGAGCGCGTTGATGACCGCGCCGACCATCGGGAACGCCGGGATGAGCCAGAGGTACGACGCGGGGTGCACCGCGAGGCGCGCGAGCGCCTCGACCGCCTCGGCGCCGTGCCCGGCCACCTGCTGAAGGGTCTCGTGTTCCATCGTTACTCTCTCATGAGGTCCGCGAAGCGGACGTCGATGGTCTTGAACGTCTGGAAGATGGCGAGGACGATCGCGAGGCCGACCGCCGCCTCCGCCGCCGCGAGGACGATCACGAACAGGGAGAAGATCTGCCCGGACACGCCGCCCGCCACCCAGTGGTTGAAGGCGACGAAGTTCACGTTGGCGCCGTTCAGGATGAGCTCGACGCCCATCAGGACGCCGACCGCGTTCCGTCGCGTCGCGACGGTGACGAGGCCGAACGTGAAGAGGAGCGCGCCGACGACGAGGAAGTGAGTGAGAGAGATCATGCGGGTCTCCGGGCCGTCAGTCGGCCTTGATCTCCTTGCGGGCGATGACCACGGCGCCGACGAGCGTCGCGAGCAGGACGAGGGAGGCGACCTCGAACGGCAGGAGCCACTTCGTGAGGAGCTGGTTGCCGATCTCCCGCGTCATGGGGGCGAGCGGCGCGGGGGTCCGCGTGCTCCACGGCGTGAGCGCCGCGACGGCGAGGAGCACCGGGGCGACCGCCACGAAGAGGAGGAACCCGCCGAACAGGCCGAAGCTCGTGTTCGAGACGTTCACCTCGGTGATCCGGTTCGTCAGCATGACCGCGAAGAGGATCAGGACGAGGACGCCGCCGATGTAGACGAGGAGTTGCGTCACCGCGACGAAGTCGGCCGAGAGGAAGACGTAGAGCGAGCCGGCGCCGAGCAGCGCGATGAGGAGCCCGATCGACGAGTAGAGGATGTTCCGCGAGAGCGCGACGCCCGCGGCGCCCGCCACCGTGACGGCGGCGATCACGTAGAAGAGGACGTCCTCGAGGCCGACCGCGCCGCCCTGCGGGACCGGCGCGGCGAGCGCGGCGGGGCGGATGACCTCGGCCGTCATGTAGATGACGAAGGCGGCCACGGCGAGCGCCGCGAGGAACCAGGCGGCGAGCTTGCTTCCGTTCACGTTCATCGGCGCCTCACTTGCTCTCTGGGGTCTTGGGGTCGGCCGGCGCGGGCGCCGCTGCCGGGGCAGGGGCGGGGGCAGGGGCGGGGGCAGGGGCCGCGGTCGCGGTCGGGGTCGCGGTCGGGGTCGCGGTCGCGGTCGGGGTCGCGGGCGCGGTCGGGGTCGCGGGCGCGGTCGGGGGCGCGGTCGGGGTCGCGGTCGGGGCCGCGGTCGCGGGCGGGGTCGCGGTCGCGGGCTTCGCTGCCGCGGCGGCCGGAGCCGCAACGGCGGGCTTCGCGGCCGCGGCCGGCGCCGGCTTCGGGGCCGGCTTCGCCTCGGGCGCCTTCGGCGGCTCGGGTGGCAGGTACCTCGGGGCCGGCGCGTCCCAGGCGAGGGCGTCGAGCTTCGCGCGGACGAGCGCGCCGAGCTGCACGCGCGGGTAGTACTCCGCGTTCTTGTCCACCTTGTAGACCGGGAACGGCTTCTCGGCGTCGGCCCACCGGAACGTGAGGTTCCGGATGTTGCGCATCGAGCCCTCGAACTCGCGCGTGTGCTGGATCGAGCCCGTCGGGCACTGCTCGACGCAGAGGCCGCAGTACATGCACTTCGCCTCGTCGATGTCGAACTGCGTGCAGTACCGGTTCTTCGGATTCGCCGGGTCCTTCTCGAGGGTGATCTGGATGCAGGCGATCGGGCAGGCGCGCTCGCACGCCTGGCAGACGGTGCAGATGTCGACGTCCACCTCGAGGAACCCGCGGTAGCGCGGTGGCAGCATGTCGCGCACCGCGAGCGGCGTGCGGTCCGGGTACTGCACCGTCATCGGGCGCCGGACGAGGTGCGAGAGCGTGATCGACAGGCCGTGCCAGAAGGACACCACCGTGTCCTTCACCGCTCCGGCGTACTCGCTGACGGTCATCGTGGGCATCGGCTCTTGGCTCCGTTACCAGTTCGAGAGGTCGACGCGGTCGCCCACCGCGGTGATGTTCTTCTTCGTCTGCCGGAGCATGGCGGCGGTGACGACGCCCGCGAGGACGGTCATCGCGACGCCCGTCCAGAGCTGCAGCCCGGGCACCTGCGCCTCGAGGAGCATCCAGAGCAGCGTGGCGACGAACGCGACGAACGCGAACGGGACGAGGTACTTCCAGCAGAGCGTCATCATCTGGTCGACGCGGATGCGGGGGAGCGTCCAGCGGACCCAGACGACGACGTTCAGGACGAGGAGCGTCTTCGTGACGAAGACGATCATCGAGAGGACCTGGAGCCCCCACCAGCCGAGCGCGGGGAACGCGCCGCTGCCCTTCGCGGCCTGGAACGTCTCGGCGGAGACGCCGGGGACCTGCCACCCGCCGAGGAAGAGCGTCGTCGCGATGGCGCCCATCACCCAGAGGTTCCCGAACTCGACGAGGAAGTAGAGCGCGAACCGGAAGGACGAGTACTCCGAGAGGTAGCCGGCGACGAGCTCGGACTCGGCCTCGGGGAGGTCGAACGGCGTCCGGTTGCCCTCGGCGAGCTGCGAGATGAAGAAGACGACGAACGCGAGGAGCGCGAAGGGGTTCGTGAAGATCGCCCACTCCCACGGCCAGGCGCCCTGTGCCCGGATGATCCCCTGCATCGACAGCGTGCCCGCCATCGCGACCGGCACCATGATCGCGACGCCCGCCGGGATCTCGTAGGAGATCACCTGCGCGGCGGACCGCATGCCGCCGAAGAGCGCCCACTTGGAGTTGGACGACCAGCCGGCGAGCAGGATGCCCACGACGACGAGCGCCGTCACCGCGACCACGTAGAAGATGCCGACGTTCAGGTCGGCGGCGATGAGGCTCTCGCCGAACGGCAGCGCGACGAACACGAGCGCGAACCCGGTGAAGACGAAGTAGGGCGCCGCGCGGAAGAGGAGGTGGTCCGACTCCGCGGGGATGAGGTCCTCCTTGAGGAGGAGCTTCACCGCGTCCGCGATCCACTGGAAGAAGCCGCCCGCGCCGACGCGGTTGTAGCCGATGCGGCTCTGCATGCGGGAGCTGACCCGCATCTCCCACCAGACCGTCGAGCCCGAGACCACGGCGCCGAAGGTGAGGAGGACGAGCGCGAGCACCGCCACCGCCGCGACGTGGAGCGCCGTCGCGTACGGCCAGGTCGCGGGGTCCTTCCCGAGGACCTCGCGCACGAAGGCCTGAATCATCTCCGGCTTCGCGATCGGCGAGAGGACGAGGACGCCGCCGAAGAGCGCGAGCGGCAGGATCACCGCGACCGCGAGCGTGACGAGGAGGAGGCCCTTCGAGGCCTTCTTCGGGGCGTACGGGGTGACGGGCTTCGCGGTCATCGATCGATCTCCGGCGCGACGACGTCGAGGCTGGCGATGAGGGCGACGAGGTCGGCGACCATGAGGCCGCGCGAGATGTCCTCGATGATCCCCATCGCGGTGAAGGAGCCGGTGCGGGCGCGGACGCGGTAGGCCTTGTTCGTCGCCGTCCGAGACGACGTAGTAGCCCATCTCGCCGCGCGCGGACTCGACGCGCGACGATCGCCTCGCCCGCCTCCGGCTTGATGTTGCGCGGCACCTTCGCGGTGATCTCGCCGTCCGGCAGCGACTCGAGCGCCTGGCGCACGATCTTCGACGACTCCGCCATCTCCTGGCAGCGCACGTAGTACCGGTCGCAGGAGTCGCCGGACGTGCCGTAGAAGCCCTTCCCGACCGGGATCGCGAACTTGAAGTGCGGGTAGACGCCGTACGGCATGTCGCGGCGCAGGTCCCAGTCGACGCCCGAGCCGCGGAGGTTCGGGCCGACGAGGCCGTAGTCGATCGCCTCGGGCCCGGGATGATCGACGACGTCCGCGAGCCGCTTGACGTAGATCTCGTTGAAGGAGATGAGGCGGTCGAACTCGTCCAGGACCTGTCGAAGTGGTCGAGGAACTTGAGCACCTTGTCGCGCCAGCCCTCGGGCATGTCGTACGCGACGCCGCCGATGCGGTGGTAGTTGTAGGTGAGGCGCGCGCCGCAGAGCTCCTCGATGAGGTCGTTGATCGTCTCGCGCTCGCGCAGGCCGTGGACCACGGCGTGAACGCGCCGATGTCCATCGTCATCGTGCCGACCGAGACGAGGTGGCGAGGCGATGCGGTTCAGCTCGCACGAGATCGCGCGGAGCTACTGGGCGCGGGCCGGGACCTCGAGCTTGAGGAGCCGCTCGACCGCGATCGCCCACCCCTCGTTCGCGAACATCGCCGCGACGTAGTCGACGCGGTCCGTGTACGGCATGAAGCCGGGGTAGCTGACGATCTCGCCGATCTTCTCGATGGAGCGGTGCAGGTAGCCGACGTCCGGGATCGCCTTCGTGATCACCTCGCCGTCGGTCTGGACGATGAAGTGGATGACGCCGTGGGTGGAGGGGTGCTGCGGACCGAAGTTGAGGATCATCTCCTCGTTGTCACGGTCCACGCGGCGGAGGATGAGCTTCTCCATGGGGTCTCCCTACGCCTTCGCGGCGGGCGCCGCGTCCTGGGCCGGGGCGCGGCGGGCGCCTTCTCCGCCCTGCGCGCGTCGTCGAGCCGCTTCAGCTCGACGAGCGGGTTCTCGCGCACGTTCGAGATGCCGTGCCAGCCGCCCGCCTCCTGGTAGTCCTTGCGGAGCGGGTGGCCGACCCAGTCGTCCGGCAGCATGATGCGGCGGAGGTCCGGGTGGCCGGGGAAGTCCACGCCGAACAGGTCGTAGATCTCCCGCTCGAGCCAGTTCGCGGTCTTCCAGACGCACTCGACGGTCGGGACCGACGGCGCGGCGCGGTCGGCCTCGACCTTGATCTTGAAGACGTGACGGTGCTTGTACGAGAGCAGGTGGTAGACGACCTCGATCACGTTCCGCTTCGGCCAGTCGACCGCGGTCTCGTCCTCGAGGAAGTCGAGCTCGAGCCCCGGCTCCGCCTTGAGGAACCGGGCCACGTCGACGATCGCCTCCCGCGCGACCGTGCAGTGCGCGTCGATCTTGGGCTCGGAGAGCGGCCCGACCGCCTCGCCGAACTTCGCCTTCAGCCGCTCGTGGATCTCTTGAGTCGTCATTCGTTCCTCTGACACGGTCGGGGGCGAGCCGGCCGTCCCTGCAGGCCTCGCTCGCCCCGTCCTAAACACGCAGCGTGAAACGCGTCGTGCGCTACGCCGCCTCCGTCCCGCCGGCCGGCGCGCGCCGCTTCGTGGACCACGGCTCGCGGCGGACGATCTCCTGCAGGCGGAGCAGCCCCTCGGTGAGCGCCTCGGGCCGCGGCGGGCAGCCCGGCACGTAGACGTCGACCGGGATGACCTTGTCGACGCCCTTGCAGACCGAGTACGCGAGCTGGAAGAGGCCGCCGCAGTTCGAGCACGAGCCCATCGAGATGACGTACTTGGGCTCGGACATCTGGTCGTAGAGCAGCTTCGCCCGCTCGGCCATCTTGTAGGTGAGCGTGCCGGCCACGATCATGAAGTCGGCCTGGCGCGGCGAGGCGCGCGGGATGGCGCCGAAGCGCATGAGGTCCGCGCGCGGCCCGCCCGTCTGCATGAGCTCGATGCCGCAGCAGGCGAGCCCGAAGAGCAGGTACCAGAGCGAGCTCTCGCGGGCCATGTTGATGAGCTTGTCGAGCTGGCTCGTGTGGAAGAGCGTGACGTCCCCGCCCACCCCCGCGTCCATCTTCATCTCCGGCATTTCGTGATCCTCTCTCGGTCCTCGAAGACCGACGCGCTACGCGGCCTTCCGCGGCTCGCGCTCGGGGCCGGCGGGGGGCGCCTGGTACGACGCGGCGCCGAGGTTCTTCACCCATTCGAGGTCGCCGTGGCCCCAGACCCACACCAGGCCGACCATGAGGATCGCGGTGAACAGGAAGAGCTCGCCGAACGCCACCCACCCGAACGTCGGATCGCTCGCCGCCGCCCACTCCCGGTAGACGGCCACCACCGGGAAGGTGAGGGCGATGTCGACCTCGAAGATCACGAAGACGAGGGCGACCAGGTAGAAGCGCGGGTTGAAGTTGAACCACGCGACCCCGACCGGCCGCTCGCCGCACTCGTAGATGGACGCCTTGTCCGCGTTGGGGATGCGCGGACCCACCAGCCGGGAGGCCGTGATCCCACCCAGAGCGAAACCGACCGCCACGATCGCGAACACGAGGATGGTGCCGAACTCGAAACCCATGGTCGGACCCTTTTGTGGACCTATCTTGTCGCCAAAACTGGGGAAAGAGGCGGCGCAGTCTACCCGCCTATCCCCTGGTGTCAAGGGCCGGAATCCCGTTGACATTGCCTTTCGCCACAGGCATTTGAGGGACCCTCACTCTTCCAGGCCTACCTTCTATGACACCCCTGCAGTCGTACTTCTCCATCGCGGTGGTGCTCGGCCTCGCGGGCGTCCTCGCGGTGGCCATGCTGGTGCTCGCCGGGGTCCTCGGCCCCCGGCGGTACAGCGTCGTGAAGAACGCCCCGTTCGAGTGCGGGTCGGTGCCGATCGGCAGCGCGCGCGAGCGGTTCAGCGTGAAGTTCTACGTGGTCGCGATCCTCTTCGTCGTCTTCGACATCGAGGCCATCTTCCTCTACCCGTGGGCGGTGCTGCTTCTCCCCGACGCGGCGACCGGCGCGCCCGGCCTCGGCTGGCCCGGCTTCGTCACCATGGGCATCTTCGTCGCCACCCTGATCGCCGGCCTCGCGTACGTCTGGAAGAAGGGCGTGCTCGACTGGAGCAAGTGATGTCCTCGGACCTCGACACCCTCCCCGTCATAGCCACGCGCCGGGACGAGGCGCAGGGCTGGCTGCAGAAGATCGTCTCGAAGGGCGTCGGCTGGGGGCGTAAGTATTCGCTCTTCCAGTACCCCTTCGTCACCGCCTGCTGCGGCATGGAGTACATGAGCCTGCAGATGGCGCGCTACGACCTCGACCGGTTCGGCGCGGCGGCCCCTCGCTTCACCCCCAGGCAAGCGGACCTGCTCATGGTCGTCGGCACGATCAACTGCAAGCAGGCGCCCGTCCTCCGGCGCGTCTACGAGCAGATGGCCGAGCCGAAGTGGGTGATGGCGTTCGGCGTCTGCGCGTCGTCGGGCGGCTTCTACGACAACTACGCGACCGTGCAGGGCATCGACCGCATCATCCCGGTCGACGTCTACGTGCCCGGCTGCCCGCCGCGGCCGGAGCAGGTGATCGACGCGATCATGCTGCTCCAGAAGAAGATCCAGGACCAGCCGCACAAGCTCTTCGACCGCGAGTAGCGAGGGAACATGTCAAAGTCTGTGATCGACGCGCTCGTCGCGCGCTTCCCGGATGCGGTCCACGACCCGTACGTCGGGGTCGGCGGCGACGACTGCACGTTCGTCCGGCGCGAGAGGATCGTGGACGTCTGCCGGGCCCTCAAGCAGGACCTCGGCTTCGACATGGCGCCGTACATCACGGCGGTCGACTACCTCGGCCAGACCCCGCGCTTCGAGGTCGTCTACAACCTCTACTCGACGAAGGCGAACGTGCGCGTTCGCCTTCGCGTGAAGGTCGGCGAGGGCGAGCAGCTCCCGTCGGTCACCTCGGTGTGGCGCGGCGCGAACTGGTTCGAGCGCTACTGCTTCGACATGTACGGCATCGAGGTGGTGGGCCACCCCGACCTGCGCCGGCTGCTCATGTACGACGAGTTCGAGGGCAACCCGCTCCGCAAGGACTACCCGCTCCGCGGCCGCCAGCCGCTCGTCCAGGAGCGCGAGATCCACGACATCTTCCGCGGGCCCGGCCCCGCCACGCGCGACTAGCGCACGGAGGCGATCGCTCCCATGGCTGAAGAAAAGGCAGTTGCCCCGGACGAGCTCGTCGCGCCGCTCCCGACGAAGCGGATGGTCCTCAACATGGGGCCGTCGCACCCGGCGACGCACGGCGTGACGAAGTTCCAGGTGGAGCTCGACGGCGAGACCGTCACGGATCTCAAGATCGAGATCGGCTTCCTCCACCGCGGGTTCGAGAAGAGCTGCGAGAACTCGACCTGGACGCAGGTGTTCCCGTACACGGATCGGCTGAACTACGTCAGCTCGATCATGAACAACGTCGGGTACGCGCTCGCGGTCGAGAAGCTCTGCAAGCTCGACGTCCCGGAGCGCGCGAAGTACCTGCGCGTGATCACCTCCGAGCTGCACCGCATCTGCGACCACCTCACCCTCGTCGGCGCGCAGGGCCTCGAGCTCGGCGCGATGACGATCGTGATCTTCGCGGTCGAGGCGCGCGACCTCGTCTGGGACCGGCTCACCGAGCTCTGCGGCGCGCGGCTCACCTCGAACTACGCGCGCATCGGCGGCGTGTCGCGCGACATCCCCGAGGGCTGGATCGAGAAGACGCTGAAGACCCTCGACCGCGCCGCCGAGGTGCGCGAGGAGATCGACGCGCTCCTCACCCGGAACCGGATCTTCACCGACCGGCTCCGCGGCGTGGGCGCCATCTCCCGCGCGGACGCGATCGACTACGGGTTCACCGGCCCGTGCCTGCGCGCGACCGGCGAGCCCTACGACGTCCGCAAGGCCCAGCCCTACCTCGTGTACGACCGGCTCGACTTCGACGTCCCGGTCGGCTCGAACGGCGACACCCTCGACCGCTACCTCATGCGCGTCGAGGAGCTGCGCCAGTCGGACCGGATCGTCCGCCAGTGCTTCCAGCAGATGGCTCCCGGGGAGATCATCGTCGACGACTTCCGCTACGCGCTGCCGCCCAAGCCGCTCGTCTACGGGACGATCGAGGGGGTCATGGCGCACTTCAAGCAGATCATGGAGGGGATCAAGGTCCCCGCCGGCGAGGCCTACTCGTACACGGAGGCGGCGAACGGCGAGCTGGGCTTCTACCTCGTCTCGGACGGCGGCGGCCGGCCCTACAAGATCGGGCTGCGCGCACCGGTGTGGCCGATGCTGACCGCCCTCCCGTCGATGACGAAGGGCGCGCTGCTCGCCGACCTCGTCCCGGTCTACGACTCGATCAACTACATCGCAGGGGAGGTCGAGCAGTGAGCGAGGAAAAGAAGGGCTCTGCGCCCGCCGCCGCCCCGCCGAAGCCGGCCGGCCCGCCCGCGCCGCCACCGCCGAAGAACCCCGGGTTCGTCACCGCGGTCGTCGACGGCAAGGAGGTCGTGGTCAAGCCGGGCACGACCGTCATCGAGGCGGCGAAGTCCGTCGGGATCGAGATCCCGTACTACTGCTACCACAAGCGGCTCTCCATCGCGGCGAACTGCCGGATGTGTCTCGTGGAGATGTCGAACGCGCCGATGGGCAAGCTCATGCCCGCCTGCCAGATGCAGGTGGCGGAGGGCGTGACGGTGAAGACCGACACGCCGCGCGTGAAGGACCAGCAGCGCGCCGTGCTCGAGTTCATCCTGCTGAACCATCCGGTCGACTGCTCCATCTGCGACCAGGCCGGCGAGTGCAAGCTGCAGGACTACTACATGAAGTACGACCGGCAGCCGTCGCGGCTCGACGTGCAGAAGGTCGCGAAGGGCAAGCGCGTCCAGCTCGGGCCCACGGTCACGCTCGACCAGGAGCGCTGCATCCTCTGCACGCGCTGCGTCCGCTTCATGCGCGAGGTCGCGAAGGCGCCGCAGCTCGGCGTGGCCGAGCGCGGCAACGAGAGCTTCATCACCACCTTCCCGGGCGAGCCGCTCGACAGCCCGTACGCGGGCAACGTCGTCGACATCTGCCCGGTCGGCGCGCTCACCTCGACGGACTTCCGCTTCCGGGGCCGCGTCTGGTTCATGTCCTCGGCGCGGTCGATCTGCACCGGCTGCTCCCGCGGCTGCAACACCTTCCTCGATTACCTGAACGACGTCACCTACCGCTACCGGCCCCGCGAGAACGACGCGGTCAATCAGGAATGGATGTGCGACTTCGGCCGGGGCACCTACAAGCCCCTGAACAAGGACCGCGTCCTCGTCGCGCGCGAGGGGCGCGGCGCCACCGCCGCGTTCGAGGGCCGCGCCACCGCGGTGGCGGCCGCCGCCCGCGCGCTCTCGCCCTACGCGAAGGGCGGGCTCGGCGTCCTCCTCTCGCCCCTCGCGTCGCTCGAGGACGTCCTCGCCGCGGCGACCGTCGCGAAGGAGGCGCTCGGCGTGGGCGAGGTCTTCGTGGGCGGCCGCGCCGACGGCTGGCAGGACGACTTCCTGAAGCGCGCGGACCAGAACCCGAACCGCAAGGGGATCGAGCTCGTCGCGCAGGCGCTCGGCCTCGCGGTGCGGCCGATTCGGCGACCTCGCCGCCGCGGTCTCCTCCGGCGCCGTGAAGGCGGTGTGGGCGGTCGGCGCCGAGACGCCGGACGAGGTGGTCGCCGCGAAGCTCGAGGCGGCCGAGGTCCTCGTCGTGCAGGCCGTGAACGAGAACCACCTCGCGCGCCACGCCACGGTGCTCCTGCCCGCCGCGCCGCACTCGGAGGCGGACGGCACGTTCGTGAACTTCGAGGGGCGGGCGCAGCGGTTCGAGATGGCGTACTTCCCGCGGGGCGACGCGCGGCCGCACTGGGCGCTCGCCGCCGAGCTCGGCGCCGCGCTCGGGCTCGCGCACCGCTTCGCGTCCGCGCGCGACGTGTTCGCCGCGCTCGGCGGGCGGCTCGGCGGCGCGCTCGGGGACTTCTCGTGGGACGCGCTGGCGTCCGCGGGGAGGCGGTTCGGGATCGTGCCGCTCGCGGCCGGAACGGTGGACGGGCGGCTCGCGGGGAACCGGGATCGCGTGCCCTCGGAGACCACCGAGGACTACCGGCGCGCGATCGCGCGGACGTCGTAACGAGGAGGCGAACAGGTGACCCGTCGCATCGGAATGATCGTCTTCTTCGTCGCGTTCTTCGCGGCGCTGGTCGGGCTGTCCTGGGCCTTCTACTGGGTCGCGGGCCAGCTCGCGGTCGTGTTCGCGAACCACGGGATGCCCGCGGAGTGGGGCGCCACGATCGCGAACCTCGTCACGCTGATGCTCGTGGTCCTCATGATCCCGGGCTCGCTCCTGAGCGTCGCGGAGCGGAAGTGGTCGGCGCTCATCCAGAACCGCATCGGCTGCAACCGGATCCGGGTCTTCGGGTCGTCGCTCGGCGGGATCCCGTTCCTCGTCGCGGACGCGCTCAAGATGCTCACGAAGGAGCGCTTCACGCCGGACCGCCGGACGAAGTTCCTCTTCGACCTCGCCCCGGTGCTCGCCTTCTCGCCCGTGCTCGCGCTCTTCGCCATCGTCCCGATCGGCGGGCCGGTCGAGGTCTCGCGGATCGTCTCCGACGCGGGCCGCGCGGCCGGCGCGAGGATCGCGCTCCAAGTTTCGAGCCCGGACGCCGGGCTCCTCTACCTCTTCGCCATCTCGTCCCTCGCGGTCTACGGCACCTCGCTCGCGGGCTGGGCGTCGAACAACAAGCTCGCGCTCCTCGGCAGCGTGCGCGCCGCCTCGCAGATGATCGGGTACGAGGTCTCGCTCGGCCTCTCGCTCGTCGGCACGATGATCGCGTACCGGACGCTCCGGCTCGAGGAGATGGCCGCGGCGCAGGGGAGCTTCGCGCAGCTCGGGCTCCTGCTCCAGCCCGTCGGCTTCCTCGTCTTCTTCGCGAGCGCGTTCGCCGAGACGAAGCGCGCGCCCTTCGACCTGCCGGAGGGCGAGAGCGAGATCGTCGGCTACTTCGTCGAGTACTCGGGCATGCAGTTCGGCCTCATGTTCCTCTCCGAGTTCGTGGAGATCGTCGTCGTCTCCGGCGTGCTCGTCGCCGTGTTCTTCGGCGGCGGCCACTTCTGGCTCCTCGAGGCGGAGGCGGCGGCGCGGATCGGCCCGGTCTGGGCGGCGGCGCTCGGTGCGGGCGTCTTCCTCGCGAAGATGATCGCGCTCATGTGGCTGCAGCTCACGATCCGCTGGCTCCTGCCGCGGTTCCGCTACGACCAGATCCAGAAGCTCTGCTGGAAGATCCTGCTCCCGGTCTCCATCGCGAACGTGTTCGTCACCGCCGCGGCGGTCCTCCTCGACCCGTCGCTCGCGCTGCTCGCCTGGATCGGCCTCGCCGAGATCGTGGCGATCGTCGCGGTCACCGCCGCCGCCGGCCGGGCCCCCGCCGCCGAGGCGGGCGCCCACGGCCACGGCGACGCTCACGGAGACGCGGCCCACGCCGCCGCGGGACACTGACATGCCCTACAAGCTCGACAACAGCCCGCTCGACCTCCGCGAGAGGATGTACTTCCCCGAGATCCTGAAGGGGATCGGGATCGTCTCGCGGAACTTCTTCAGGAACCTGTTCTGGTCGCGCGACGCGAACCCCGACGTCCTCGCGCGCGATCGCAGCCGCTCGCAGAACGCGACGCTCCAGTACCCCGACGAGAAGGCGCCGTACCCGCCGGGCTACCGCGGCCTGCACCGGCTCGTGCCGCGCGAGGACGGGCGCCCGCGCTGCGTCGCCTGCTACATGTGCGCGACGGCGTGCCCCGCCCAGTGCATCTACATCGAGGCGGGCGAGTACCCCGACGATCCCGTCGAGAAGTACCCGGTGAAGTTCGTGATCGACGAGCTCCGCTGCATCGTCTGCGGCTTCTGCGTCGAGGCGTGCCCGAAGGACGCGATCCGGATGGACTCCGGCGAGCACACGCCGCCGTCCTACGAGCGCGCCGCGCAGATCTGGGACGAGAAGCGCCTGCTGCGCGGGCCGGCGGTCTCGTACCAGTACGACCCGTGGCTCCGCCGCGGCTCGCCGTCGATCCCGCCGGAGAAGCTCGAGGAGATGCGGGCCCGGGCGAAGCCGTTCCCGTCCGTCGCGACCGACGAGGCCTCGCAGACGCCCGGCTTCTCGGTCCGCGCCCTGGCCCAGGAGGCGAAGGAGCGCGCGTCGCGCTAGTCTGGCTTCGTCACCGGACCGGCGTCCTCCTCGGGTCCCTCGCCGCGGCGGCGGTGCTCGTCGACCTCGGCGCGTTCCACGCGCTCGAGCACGCGGACGCGATCGTCCCGGTGCTCGTGTCGCTGCAGCGCTGGACGCCGTTCTACTGGGACCAGGAGCGGTACGGGATGCTCGTGCCGCTCCTCGCGCTCCCCGTCCGCGATCCGTTCTGGAACCTCCTCCTGCAGCGCGGGCTGCTCGTGCTCGCGGGGCTCGCGGCGATCCTGCTCCTCGCCCGTCACGTGCTCGCCGGGCGGGACTGGCCGCTCGCCGGCGGCGTCGCCGCGGGCGGGCTCCTCCTCGCCGCGCCGGCGCCGTGGCTGTTCGAGTACCTGGGGGACCAGCCCTACGGCCTCTCCCTCGCGCTCGCGCTCGCCGGCCTCGCCGTGGCGGAGCCCGGACCGGGCGGCCGCCGCGGCCCCGTCCGCCTCGGGTGGGGGCTCGTCCTCGTCGTCGCCGCCCACTGGGTGAACGCGGCGACGGGCGTGTTCCTCGCCGTCCTGGCGGCCGCGCGCGCGGGCGCGGACCTGCTCGAGGGCGAGGACCGGAGGGCGGTCCGCGCGCGCCTCCTCGTCGACGGCGCGCTCCTCGCCGGGGGGCTCGCCGCGGGGCAGGCGTTCCTCGCGCTGTACCCGGCGATCACCGGGCAGCCGCTCCGGCTCGCGATGGGGACGCTCCCCGCGTCCGCGTGGCCGCGCGCCTGGGCGGCCTTCCTCGGGAACGCCTGGGCCGAGTCGGGCGCGTGGCGCGGGGCGCTCGCCGCGGCCGCCGCGCTCGGGACCGGGCTCCTCGCGACGTCTCCCCTCCGCGCCCGGCTCCCGGCGGCGCTCCTCCGCGCGGTGGCGCTCTGCGCCGCGGCGCTCGCCTACGCGCTCTTCGCCGGGTCGCTCCGCTGGGTCGAGGAGAACGCCTTCCACTGGCGGTACCTCGCGCCCTCCGCGGTGCTCGTGCACCTCGCGGCGGCGTCGCTCCTCGCGGAGCCGCTCTCGCGCCTGCCGCGCCTCGCGCGCGGCGCGGGCGCCGGGGCGCTCCTCCTGGTCCCGCTCGCAGCGCTGGCCGCCTACGGGCCTCCGTCGCCCGCGCGCGCGCGGGCCGACCTCGACCGCCTCGCCGGGACCCACACCGCCGACGTCCTCGCCTCCCGCTGCGCGCTCGTCGCGGGCGACTACTGGTCCGTCTGGCCCGCCGTGTGGCACGCGCGCCTCGTGCTGCGCGAGCGGGGCGAGGCGCGCGAGGTCTGGGGCGTCACGCACCGGACGAACGCGACGGTCCTCCAGTGGTGGGCGGACCGGGCGTCGCTCCGCATCTGCCGCCCGCGCGGCGAGGACGCGCAGGCGGAGCGCTGGCTCCGCGCCTTCCACCTCTGGCCGGTGCGCGTCGTGGAGCGCCGGGAGACGCTCGACGTGCTCGAGCCGGTGCCCGCGCCGGAGCCGGCCGCTCCGGCGCGGTGACGGGCGACTACATCCGGAAGCTCGCGGAGAAGAGCAGGTTCGTCGAGGTGTCGTCCGGGCCGTCGCCGATGTACGGCTGGAACCCGAGCTCGCCGCCGAGGGCGAAGGACGGCGAGATTCTGGAACGCCACGCCGGCTGCGAACCGCATCACGAGGCCCATGTCGCTCTGGCTGTCGCTCGCGCTGAAGCCCGTGAGCGGGTCGCGGTAATGGTAGCTGTAGCCGGCGTAGTACAGGCCGAGCCCGGCGTCGGCGTACGGCCGGACCAGCGCGTTGTGGCCGAACCTGAAGCGCGCGGCCCCCATGAACCTGAGCAGGTTGAGCGACTGGTCCACCGACTCGCCGGTGAAGGCGTCGGTGTAGTCGTTGCTGAAGCGGCTGTAGCCCAGCGAACCCACGATCGAGAACCCGACCTGGGTCGAGAGCGGGCGCAGGGGGAACTCGAGGTCGCCGCGGAGCGCGATCCCGGAGTCTCCGAGGTCCTCGATCCCGAGGAGGACGGCCCACTGGCTCGCGCTGCCCGCGGAGCCCTGGGCGGCGGGCTGGGCGGCGCGGACGGACGGGGCCACGAGCGCGGCGAGGGCGACGGCGAGCACGAAAGAGGCGCGACGAACGTACATTGTGTTCCTCCGGGTCGCGCGCGGAGGCGCGCGGAGCCGACATTTTAGCCGAAGCGCGCGCGGGCGCGAACCGATCCGGGTCAAGCGCCGTCGGCGGCGTCCCCCGCGCCCGGCGCGAGGTTCACCTCGCGCTGCGAGACGGGGGCGATCCGCTGGAGGAAGACGAAGCCGGGGACCGCCATCACCGTCGCGCACATCGCGAAGAACGCCGGGTAGCCGAGCCGCTCGACGAGGAATCCCGACGGCAGCCCCGAGCCCCAGCGGCCGAGCGCGAACAGCGACGAGAGGAGCGCGAACTGCGTCGCGCTGTAGCGGCGGTCGCAGACGCGCAGGAGGAGCACCGCCTGCGCCGCGGTCGCCATGCCCTGCGCGCCGTTCTCCGCGGCGATGGCCGCGTAGGTCCACGCGCGGGTCGCGGCGTCGAGCGCCGGCAGCCCGGCGCACTGCGCGACGTCGAGCGGGACGTGCCGCGACATCGCCGCGATCGAGTAGACGACGTTCGCCGCGGCCTGGAGGACGCCGAAGATCCAGAGCGCCCGCCCGAGCCCCATGCGCGCGAGGAGGAGCCCGCCCCCGAGCGAGCCGCAGATCGTCGCGACCGTGCCGATGGTCTTGATCGCCGCGCCGGCCTCGGCGTTCGAGAAGCAGAGGTCCTTCAGGAACGGGTTCACCATCGTCCCGCCCATGTTGTCCCCGAACTTGTAGAAGACGAGGAACAGGGCGATGCCGATGGCGTCCGGGCGCGCGAAGTAGCTCCGCAGCGGCTCCACGACCGCGCGGCCGAGCGACCGCGGCGGCTCGGCGGGCCGGTCCGGCTCCGGCGCGGCGAGGACGAGCAGCGTGAACCCGGCGAAGACGCCGCCGAGGACGAGGAAGACGACGGGCCACGGCAGCCAGTCGGTCGCGGAGACCGCGAACGCGCCCGCGATCAGCATGCCGATCCGGTAGAAGAAGATGCGCAGGCCCGACACCGGCCCCTGCTCGTCCCGGTGCAGCACCTCGACCGCGTACGCGTCGAGCGCGATGTCCTGCGTCGCGGAGAGGAACGCGACGAGGACGGCGAGGAGGCCGATCACGAGCGGCGCGTTCGGGAGCGATGCGCCCGCCTCCTTGGCGGCGAGGGCGCGCCAGGCGAACGCGGCGAGCCCGCCGAACGTCGCCGCCAGCGCGAGCTGGGCGACGATCACCCAGCTCCGCCGCCGCCCGGGCCACGGCAGCGCGTACCGGTCGACGAGCGGCGACCACAGGAACTTGAACACCCACGGGAACGACACGCCGGACAGGAGCCCGATCGTCGACTTCGGGATCCCGAGCGCGACGAGGAAGAACTGGAGCGTCGTGTAGACCCACCCGAGCGGCATCCCGGACGCGGTGGAGAGGACGCTCAGGACCGCGATGCGCTTCGACTTGAGGAGCGCGGGGTTCAAGGCGGAGGAGGGTAGACGCGGCGCGCCGCGTCCACAAGGCCGAACGGGGGCGGCCGTCCATGCGGCCCGCAGCCCGGCGGGCGGTAAGATGTCACGGGAGGAGGCGGGATGCCCTACCCGTTCATCGAGATGTTGCGCCACATGGTGGCCGCGCTCGCCGCGGGCGCCGTCATCGGCACGGAGCGGAGCTTCCACGGCCGCGCCGCCGGGTTCCGGACGCACGCGCTCGTGGGGCTCGCGTCGAGCATCCTCATGATCGTCGCGGCCTCCGAGGCGATCTGGTTCCCTGCCTCCGGCGACTCCGTGCGCGTCGACCCGACGCGCATGGCCCAGGGCATCATGACCGGCATCGGCTTCCTCGGCGCCGGCGTGATCTTCAAGGAGGGGCTGACCGTCCGCGGGCTCACCACGGCGGCTTCGATCTGGACCACCGCGGCCATCGGCATCCTGATGGGGGTCGGCCTCTACCTGCCCGGAGCGGTCGCGACCGTGCTCGCGCTCGGCGTGCTGTCGGTGTTCCGGCAGATCGAGCTGCGGTTCCCGACGCACATGTACGCCCGGCACGCGATCCGGTTCGACCGCGGCGCGGCCATGAGCGAGTCGGACGTCCGGACGCTCCTCGGGAACCACGGCTTCAAGGCGTCGAACTGCTCCTACCACCTCGCCGAAGACGGGCGGGTGGTCGAGTACCGGATGGCGATCCGGACCGTGAAGTCGGACAACCTCCGGCGGCTCGCGGAGACGCTCGCCGGGCTGCCGAACGTCCGCGGATTCTCCATCGAGCCGTCGGCGGACTAGTCCGCCGGCCGCACCGCCGCGCGGAACGCGTCCACCGGGAGCGCGTTCAGCACGTCGCGGCGGCGGACCCAGCCGCGCCGCGCCGTCCCGACCGCCCAGCGCAGGTACCCGAGGTCCTGCGTCGCGTGCGCGTCCACCGACAGGACCACCGGGATCCCGCGCGCGGTGGCGGCGCGGAGCCAGCGCGGCTCGAGCTCGAGCCGGCGCGGGTCCCCGTTCACCTCGACGGCGCCCCGCGACGCGGCGAGCGCGTCGAGCACCTCCTCGACGCGGCAGGCGAACGGGTCGCGATCGAGGAGGAGCCGCCCGAGCGCGTGCCCCCAGATTTTGAACACCGGGAGCGACATGCAGCGGACGAGCCGCCGCGTCATCTGGTCCTCGTCCATCCTCATGCGGGAGTGGACGCTCGCCACGACGACGTCGAGCTGCTCCAGGATCCGGTCGGGGTAGTCGAGGGCGCCGTCCTCGAGCACGTCCGACTCGGTGCCGCGCAGGAGCCGCACCTTCACCTGCTCCTGCACGCGGGCGATCTCGTCCCACTGGCGGCGCATCCGGTCCTCCTCGAGCCCGCCCGCGTACCCGGCGCTCCGCGAGTGATCCGTGACCGTCAGGTACTCGGCGCCGAGCGCCTCCGCGGCGCGCGCCATCTCGAGCAGCGTCGCGCGGCCGTCCGACCAGGTCGTGTGGCAGTGGACGAGGCCGCGGACGTCCTCCGGACGCACGAGGTCCTCGGGGAGCGTCCCGTCGCGCGCCGCCTCGACCTCGCCCTGGTCCTCGCGCAGCTCGGGGGGGACGTACGCGAGGCCGAGCGCCGCGTAGAGGTCCTCCTCGCTGCCGATCCGCACCTTGGCGGCGGGATCGAGCCGCTCGTCCGGGGCGAGCCGGTAGAGCCCCCATTCGCTCAGCGTGTACCCCGCCTCCCGCGCGATCCCCCGCAGCTTCACGTGGTGCGCCTTCGAGCCCGTCATGTGGTGCAGCAGGGTGGGGAAGTCCTCCGGGGGGACGACCCGGAGGTCGACCTGCAGCCCCGAAGCGAGCCGGACGGTGGTCTTCGTCTCGCCACGGGCGAGCACCTCCGCCACGAGCGGGAAGGCCGCGAGCCGATCGGCGAGCGCGGCCGGGTCGTCGGAGGCGGCGACGAGGTCGAGGTCGCCGACCGTCTCCCGGAACCGGCGCGCCGACCCGGCGATCTCGACGCGCCGGGCGGCGGGGGACGCGGAGAGGTGCGCGAGGAGCGCCTCCCCGGCCTCGAGCGCGTCCACGAGGAGGACGCGCCGGTCGGCCGCGCGGGCCTTCATCCTCCGGATGCCCTCCAGGATCCGCTGCTCCGTCTTCTCGCCGAAGCCCTTCACCCCGCGCACGCGCCCCTCGAGGCAGGCGCGCTCGAGGTCCGCGAGCCCGGCGATCCCGAGCGCCGCCTGGAGCGCGGCCGCCTTCCTCGGCCCGAGGTCCGGAATTCGAAGGAGCTCCAGCGTTCCCGGCGGGTGCCTCGCCCGGAGCCGGTCGAGCAGCTCGGTCGTGCCCGTCCGGTGCAGCTCGCCGATCTTCTTCGCGAGCGCCTCGCCGATGCCGGGGAGCTCCGTGAGCCGTCCCGTCGCGGCGAGCGCCCCGACGTCCTCGGCCACCCCCTCGACCGCGCGCGCGCCGTTCTCGTACGCCCGCACCTTGAAAGGGTTCTCCCCCTCGAGCTCGAGGAGCGCCCCGATCTCGCGCAGGGCCCGCGCGATCTCGAACTTGTCCAGCATGGTCCGTTATAACCGCGGCATGGGCCACGAGGAGCACAGGCACGAGGCGCCGCGGTCGATCCGGGTCTTCGTCGTGACCGCGTCCGACACCCGCGGCGAGGCGGAGGACGAGAGCGGCGCGTTCCTCAAGGAGGCGGCGGCGCGCGCGGGGCACGCCGTCGTCGGCTACCGGATCGTGAAGGACGAGCCGGTCGAGCTGCGCGCCGCGCTCGAGGCGGCGGCCGCGGCGGGGGCGGACGCGATCGTCGTGAACGGCGGGACGGGGATCGCGGGGCGCGACCGGACCTACGAGGCGGTCGCCGGCGTCCTCGAGAAGCGGCTCGACGGCTTCGGCGAGCTGTTCCGGATGCTCTCCTGGGAGGAGATCGGCGCCGCCGCGATGCTCTCGCGCGCCGTCGCGGGCGTGTGGCGCGGTCGCGCCGTGTTCTCGGTCCCCGGCTCCAGGGCGGCCGTCCGGCTCGCGTGGGAGAAGCTCATCGGGCCGGAGGTCGGGCACGTCGTGCGCGAGCTGCGGAAGGACGCCGGGCGGTAGGCGCCGTGGACGCCGAGCACGCGCCGGCGGGGAAGGTCCCGGTCCTCGGGCGCGTGGTGGACGTGCGCCGCCCGGAGCTCGCGGGCCTGCTCTGGGCGTTCGCGTACTTCTTCACGCTCCTCTACGGCTACTACCTGCTGCGCCCGATCCGCGAGGAGATGGGGATCCGGGGGGACGTCGCGAAGCTCCACTGGGTGTTCACGGGCACCTTCGTCGCGATGCTCGCGGCGGTGCCCATCTACTCCGCGCTCGTCGCGCGCGTGCCGCGCCGGCGCGCGGTCCCCTGGGTGTACCGCTTCTTCGTCCTGAACCTCGTCGTCTTCTGGGCGCTCGTGCGGGCGGACGTCGCGCCGGCGTGGGTCGCCCGCGCCTTCTTCGTCTGGGTCTCGGTCTACAACCTCTTCGTCGTGTCGGTGTTCTGGAGCCTGCTCGCCGACCTCTTCACGAGCGCGCAGGCGAAGCGGCTCTTCGGGTTCGTCGCCGCGGGAGGGAGCGCGGGGGCGCTCCTCGGGTCCGCGACGGTGGCGTGGCTCGCGGGCCGGCTCGGCGTCGCGACGCTCGTCCTCGTCTCCGCCGGTTTCCTCGAGGCGAGCGCCCGGTGCGCCTCGGCCCTCGCGCGGTGGGCGGGCTCCGGCCGCGAGGCGGAGGCGGGCGCGGCGCCCGCGGCGCGGCGCGGCGACGCGGCGCTCGGGGGGAGCGCGTGGGCGGGCTTCGCGGCGGTCGCGCGCTCGCCGTACCTGCTCGGCATCGCGATCCAGATCGTGCTCTTCGCGCTCGGGTCCACCTTCCTGTACTTCAACCTCGCCCGGAGCGTGGCGGCGGCGTTCCCCGACCCGGCGGCGCGCGCGGCCCTCTTCGCGAAGGTCGACCTCGCGGTGAGCCTCGGGGCGCTCGCGACGCAGTCGCTCGCGACGGGCCGCGTCGTCTCCGCCGTCGGCCTCGGGGGCGCGCTCGCGCTCGTCCCCGTCCTGTCGGTGGCGGGGTTCGCGCTGGCGGCCGCGGCGCCGACCTTCTGGATGCTCGGCGCCTTCCAGGCGGTCCGCCGCGCCGTCCACTTCGCGATCGAGCGGCCGGCGCGCGAGGTGCTGTTCACCGTGGTCACGCCGCAGGAGAAGTACAAGGCGAAGAGCCTCCTGGACACCTTCGTGTACCGGGGGGCGGACGCCGCGTCGGGGTGGCTGCACGCGGGGCTCGCCGGGTTCGGGCTGGCGCTGCCCGCGCTCTCGCTCGCGGCGATCCCGTTCATGATCGCGTCGGGCGCGGTCGCGCTGTGGCTCGCCCGCCGCGAGCGCGCCCTCGAGGCGCGGGAGGCGCCGCGGTGAGCGGGATGACGCGGCGGCGATTCCTCGCGGCGGCGGCCGCCCTCGGCGCCGGAGCGCGCGGCCGGGCACGCGAGGGAGCGGGAGGCGAGGGAGGAGCCGGGATGATCACGCGGAAGATCCCGCGCACCGGCGAGGCGCTGCCGGTGGTCGGGCTCGGGACCTGGCAGACGTTCGACGTCGGTGCGTCCGAGGCGGAGCGCGCGCCGTGCCTCGCGGTGCTGGGCGCCTTCCTCGCGGCGGGCGGGCGCGTCGTCGACTCGTCCCCCATGTACGGCCGCGCGGAGCAGGTGACCGGCGACCTCGTCGCCGCGCTCCCCGGCGCGCCGCGCCCCTTCCTCGCGACGAAGGTCTGGACGCGCGGCCGGGAGGCGGGCGAGGCCCAGATCCGCGAGTCGATGCGCAGGATGCGGGCGGACCCGCTCGACCTCATGCAGATCCACAACCTCCTCGACTGGGAGGTCCACCTCCCCACGCTCCGGGCCCTGAAGGCGCGCGGGACGATCCGGTACCTCGGCATCACCCATTACTCCCGCTCGGCGTTCGACGAGATGGAGTCGATCCTGCGGAAGGAGAAGGTCGACTTCGTCCAGCTGCCGTACTCGGCGGGGAACCGCGACGCGGAGGCGCGGCTCCTGCCGGCGGCCGCCGGGACCGGGACCGCGGTCCTCGTCATGCGCCCGTTCGAGGAGGGGGATCTCTTCCGTGCGGTGAAGGGGAGGCCGCTCCCGCCCTGGGCCGCGGACATCGGCGCGACCGCGTGGAGCCAGGTGTTCCTCAAGTTCATCCTCTCGCACCCGGCCGTGACGGCCGTGCTCCCCGCGACGGCGAACCCGGGGCACCTCGCCGAGAACGTCGCGGCGGGGCGGGGGCCGCTGCCGGACGAGGCGCTCCGCAAGCGGATGGAGCGCGACCTCCGGTTCTGATTAAGAGACGGCGATGACCACCGGTCGCCGCTCCTTCCTGCGAACGGGCCTCTCCGCGCTGGCGCTCGCGGCCGCCCCGCGCTCCGCCCGCCCCGCCGCGGCGGGCGGGAAGCGGATCCTCGTCCTCGGCGGCACGGGCTTCCTCGGCCCCGCGCTCGTCGAGGCGGCCCGCGCGCGCGGCCACGCGGTGACGCTCTTCAACCGGGGGAAGACGCACCCGGAGCTGTTCCCCGACGTCGAGAAGCTCCGCGGGGACCGCGACGGGAAGCTCGACGCGCTGCGCGGGCGGCGGTGGGACGCGGTCCTCGACACGTCGGGCTACGTGCCGCGGATCGTGCGGATGTCGGCGGAGCTGCTCGCGCCCTCGGTGCAGCGGTACCTCTTCGTCTCGTCGATCTCGGTGTACCCGGAGGACGTGAAGGCGGGCGCCGACGAGGCCGCGCCCGTCGTGCCGCTCGAGGACCCCGCGAGCGAGGACGTGAAGAAGCACTACGGCGCCCTGAAGGCCGCGTCGGAGCGCGCGGCGGAGGCGGCGATGCCCGGACGCGTCGCGGTGATCCGGCCCGGGCTCATCGTCGGTCCGGGCGACCCGACGGACCGGTTCACCTACTGGCCGGTCCGGCTCGATCGCGGCGGCCTGTCCTCCGGAGCGGATGCGAGGGAGGGCGACGTGCTCGCGCCCGGCGACGGGTCGGATCCCGTGCAGGTGATCGACGTCCGCGACCTCGCCGCGTGGATGGTCCTCGTCGCCGAGCGCGGCGACACCGGGACGTACAACGCGGTCGGCCCCGCGGAGCGCCTCGTGATGCGCGCGATGCTCGAGGGCGTCCGCGGCGCGATCGGCTCGAAGGCGTCGCTCGTGTGGGTCCCGGAGCGGTTCCTGCGGGACCGGGGCGTCTCGCCCTGGTCCGACTTGCCGGCGTGGGTCCCCGCGTCCGACGGCGGGTTCGCGTCGCTCTCCAACGCGCGCGCGCTCGCGAAGGGGCTCCGCTTCCGTCCGATCGGCGACACGGCGAGGGACACGCTCGCGTGGTGGAAGCGCGAGCCGTCGAACGCGGGCGGGAAGCTGCGCGCCGGGCTCGCGCCGGAGCGGGAGCGCGAGGTGCTCGCCGCGTGGGCGGGCGAGGGGACGCGCGCGCCGCGGCGCGAGGGAGGCTGAGCTGCGCGCCCCGCGAACGCGTGCGACCGCGCGCCTCACGTAAGTCGCTGTATTCAGGCCAGAACGCAAGTGTTGCGCGCGTTCTTTTCGTCCGTTGACCACGGTCAACGATTCGCGCCGCGAGAGGGCGTGACATTCGGCCCACCGGGGCGGCGGTTCGTGGTTCGTGGTGCGGCCGCCCGAGGAGGATCGGATGGCGCTCACGACCCCCGCCGCGGACTTCGAGTACGGGCGGCGCGACTTCGTGAAGGTCTGCGGCGCGGCGGCCGCCGCCGTGGGGCTCCCGGCCTGGGCCGGCGAGAAGATGGCGGAGAAGGTGGCGAAGGGGAAGAAGCCCTCCGTCGTCTGGCTCCACTTCCAGGAGTGCACCGGCTGCACCGAGTCGCTCCTGCGCACGAGCCACCCCGACGTCGGCGCGCTCGTGCTCGACCTCGTCTCGCTCGACTACCACGAGACGCTCTTCGCGGCGGCCGGCCACCAGATCGAGGCGGCGCTGGACGCCGCCGTCGAGCGCGGCGGCTACGTGCTCGTCGTCGAGGGCGCGATCCCGCTGAAGGACGGCGGAGTCTACTGCCAGGTCGCGGGCAAGACCGCGGTCGACACGCTGAAGCGCGTCGCGGAGAAGGCGGCGGCGATCGTGGCGATCGGCTCGTGCGCGTCGTGGGGCGGCGTCCCGTCGGCGGCGCCGAACCCGACCGGCGCGACCGGCGCGCCGACGGTCCTCGCGGGGAAGACGGTCGTGACGCTGCCGGGCTGCCCGGCGAACCCGTACAACCTGCTCGGCACCGTGCTCCAGTTCGCGACCTTCGGGACGCTGCCCGCGCTCGACGCGAAGGGGCGGCCGATGTTCGCCTACGGCCGCGTCATCCACGAGGACTGCCCGCGGCGCCCGCACTTCGACGCGGGCCGGTTCGCGCAGGCGTTCGGCGACGAGGGGCACCGGAACGGCTGGTGCCTCTACAGGCTCGGCTGCAAGGGGCCGCAGACCCACGCGAACTGCTCGCTCCTCCCGTTCTGCGAGGTGCCGGGCGCGTGGCCCATCGGAATCGGCCACCCCTGCGTCGGCTGCACCGAGCAGGGGATCGCGTTCACGATCCCGCTCCACACCACCGTCACGATCGACAAGCCGACGGCGCCGATGGCCTACCCGGGCATCACGACGGAGCGCGGCCACGTCTCGGCGGTCGCCACGGGCGTCGCGGGCCTGGTCGTCGGAGTCGCCGCCGGGGCGGGGTACGCGGCGTCGCGGCGGCTCGCGAAGTCGGACGCCGAGGAGAAGCGGGAGAGCTGACATGGCGAGGATCTCGAGGAGGACGGCGCTGAAGACGTTCGCGGCCGCGGGCGCGGCGGCCGCGTGCGTGCCGGAGGTCGCGGACGCGCGCGTCGCGGGGACGCCGTCGGCGGACGACTACGGGCTCCTCGTCGACGCCGTGCGCTGCGTCGGCTGCCGCGCCTGCGTGACGGGGTGCCGCGAGGCGAACGGCAAGGACGCCGACGTCCAGGTGGTGGACGGCGCCGCGTACGACGCGCCGCTCGACCTGAACGCGCAGACGCTCACCGTCATCAAGCGCTGGGACGACGGGCAAGCGAGCGGGTTCGTGAAGGCGCAGTGCATGCACTGCGCCCACCCCGCGTGCACCTCGGTCTGCATGCTCGGCGCGCTCCACAAGGGCGCGCACGGGGTCGTCGAGTACGACGCCTCGAAGTGCGTCGGGTGCCGCTACTGCCAGGTCGCCTGCCCGTTCAACGTCCCCAAGTTCGAGTGGGCGAAGGCGACGCCGAAGATCGTGAAGTGCGAGCTCTGCCGCCACCGCTACGCGCAGGGGAAGGGGCCGGCGTGCGCGGAGGTCTGCCCGCGCGACGCCGTGACCTTCGGCAAGCGGGGCGAGCTGCTCGCCGAGGCGCGCCGGCGGATGGCGGCCCGCCCCGAGGCGTACCAGGCGAAGATCTACGGCGAGGCGGACGGCGGCGGCACGAACGTCCTCTACCTCTCGCCCGTCGAGTTCCGCACGCTCGGCCTGCCGGTCCTCGGCACCAATCCCGCCCCGGCGCTCTCCGAGACGGTGCAGCACGGCATCTACCAGGGCTTCGTCGCCCCGATCGCGCTGCTCGGGGCGCTGTCCGTCGTGACCTGGCGGAACCGCAAGGTCGCCGAGCACGCCCCCGACGCGAAGGAGGAGCAGCGATGAGCGCCCGCGCCCGGCCGGTGGGAGGGAAGCTCCTCACCCCGTCCGTCCAGATCATGATCGCCCTGCTGGGCTTCGCCACGATCGCGGCGGTCGCCCGGTTCGTGAAGGGGCTCGGCGCGACGACCGCGATGAACGACGGGTTCCCGTGGGGGATCTGGATCGCGTTCGACGTCGTCGTCGGGACCGCCCTCGCGAGCGGCGGCTACGCGATGGCGGTCCTCGTCTACGTGTTCAACAAGGGGCGCTACCACCCGCTCGTCCGCCCCGCGCTCGTCACGAGCTTCCTCGGGTACTCGATGGCCGGCATCGCGGTCCTGTTCGACCTCGGCCGCTTCTGGAACACGTGGCGGATCCCGGTCTCGATCTGGGACTGGAACGGCACCTCGATCCTGCTCGAAGTGGCGCTCTGCATGTTCGCGTACACGCTCGTGCTGCTCGTCGAGATCTCGCCGGCGTTCCTCGAGCGGTGGAGCGCGGAGGGCGCGGGGGCCAAGGCCGCGCTCGCGCGGCGCTGGCTGCCCCGCATCGAGCGCACGCTCCCGTTCCTCATCGCGTTCGGGCTCGTGCTCCCGACGATGCACCAGTCGAGCCTCGGCTCGCTGCTCCTCGTCGCCCAGACCAAGGTCCACCCGCTCTGGCACACGGCGCTCCTGCCGCTCCTCTTCCTCCTCACGGCGTTCGCCATGGGGTACGCGATCATCTTCTTCGAGGCGATCTTCTCCGCCCACGCCTTCCGGCGGCCGCTCGAGACGAAGCTGTTCGCGCGGCTCGGCGCCTTCGTCGCGGGCGTCATCGTCGCGTTCCTCGCCGTGCGGTTCTCGGGGCTCTTCGCCGCCGGCCGCCTCGGGCTCACCGTTCGCTCCGGCGGGTACTCCTTCTTCTTCTGGGGCGAGACGCTCCTCCTCGCCGCCGCGGCGTTCCTGTTCCTGCAGCAGGGCGTCAAGGCGAGCGCCGCCGCGCAGCTCCAGGCGGCCCTGCTCGCCCTCGCCGGCGGGACGCTCTACCGGGTCGACGCGTTCCTCACCGCGTACCGGCCCGGGCAGGGCTGGGTCTACTTCCCGTCCTACTTCGAGATCCTGATCACCGTCGGCATCGTCGCGACCGAGACCGTGGCGTACGTGTACCTCGTGCGGAGGTTCCCGGTGCTCGCCGGGGTGACCGACACCGAACCGAAGCCCGTGCCGGCCGCGCTCGGGCAGGGAGTGGCCTCATGAGCCAGCGGATCACGATCGACCCCGTCACGCGGATCGAGGGGCACCTCCGCATCGACCTCGAGGTCGAGGGCGGGGCGGTGAAGAAGGCCTGGTCCTCCGGGACGATGTGGCGCGGCTTCGAGGAGATCCTGAAGGGCCGCGACCCGCGCGACGCGTGGGTGTTCACGCAGCGCATCTGCGGGGTGTGCACGACCGTGCACGCCATCGCCTCGGTGCGCGCCGTCGAGGCGGCCCTGAAGCTCGAGGTGCCGCTCAACGCCCAGCTGATCCGCAACCTCATCGTGATCGCGCACGGCCTGCACGATCACATCGTGCACTTCTACCACCTGTCGGCGCTCGACTGGGTGGACGTGACGAAGGCGCTCGCCGCGGATCCGGCGAAGGCCTCGCAGCTCGCCGAGAGCCTGTCGTCGTGGCCGGGCAACTCGCGTCACGCCCTCGCCGCCGTCAAGGAGCGGGTGAAGGCCTTCGTCGAGGCGGGCCAGCTCGGGATCTTCCAGAACGGCTACTGGGGCCACCCGGCGATGAGGCTCTCGCCGGAGGTGAACCTGCTCGCGGTCGCGCACTACCTGCAGGCGCTCGACGTGCAGCGCAAGGCGAACCAGGCGGTGGCGATCCTCGGCTCGAAGACGCCGAACATCCAGAACCTCGCCGTCGGCGGCGTCGCGAACGCGATCAACCTCGACAGCGCCGCCGCGCTCAACATGGAGAAGCTGTACCAGGTGAAGACGCTCCTCGACGAGGTCACCGCGTTCGTCCAGCAGGTGTACGTGCCGGACGTCTGCGCCATCGGCGGCATGTACGCCGAATGGCTCAAGTACGGCGCGGGCGTGACGAACTACCTCGCGGTCCCGGACCTCCCCACCGACGCGAAGGCGACCCAGTTCGACCTGCCGGGCGGGGTCATCTGGAACGGCGACCTCGCGGGCGTGAAGGCGATCACGAGCTTCGACGACCCGTACTTCCGCGACAACGTCACCGAGGCGATCGACCACTCGTACTACACGGGCGACAAGCCGCTCCACCCGTTCCAGGGCGAGACCGTCCCCGCCTACGCCGACTGGAACGAGAAGGGCAAGTACTCCTGGGTGAAGGCGCCGCGGTTCGACGGCAAGCCCATGCAGGTCGGGCCGCTCGCGCAGGTGCTCGTCGGGTACGCGCTCGGCCACGAGCGCATCACGTTCTGGGCGGGCAAGGTGCTGGAGACCGCGGGCGCCGTCGCGGGGGCGAAGCTCTCCCCGGCGGTGCTCCACTCCTCGCTCGGCCGCCACGCCGCGCGCGCGATCCGCTGCGCGGTGCTCGCGGACGAGGCCCAGAAGCACTGGAAGCTCCTCGTGGAGAACATCGGGAAGGGCGACACGAAGGTGTTCAACGCGCCCGTGTTCCCGAAGGGCGAGGTGCGCGGGTTCGGCTTCCACGAGGCCCCGCGCGGCGTCCTCTCGCACTGGGTCGTCATCGAGGACGGCAAGATCAAGAACTACCAGGCGGTCGTGCCGTCCACCTGGAACGCCGGTCCGCGCGACGGGAAGGACCAGCCGGGGCCCTACGAGGCCTCGCTGGTCGGGAACCCCATCGCGGACCCGAAGCTCCCCCTCGAAGCGCTGCGCACGATCCACTCGTTCGACCCGTGCCTGGCGTGCGCGATCCACACCGTGGACGCGGAGGGGAACGAGATCGCGCGGGTCAAGGTCACCTAGACCAGCCCTCGCGCGAGGCCGCCGCGCCCGGTAGAACTGGTGGGTGGACCGCCCTCCTCCCTCCCTTCTCTCCCGGGCGCGTGCGGCCGCTCTCCGGCCGCTCCTCGACGGCCTCGACGCCACGCTCGACCGGGCGGCCCGCATCGCGGCGGACCCGGTCGAGCTGCCGCGCGGCTACGCGGCGCCGGAGGACCAGGAGGTCGCGGCCCTCGTCGCCGCCGCGCTCGCGTACGGCCGGGCGGACGTGTTCAAGCCCGTCGTCGCCCGGGTGCTCGCCGCGATGGCCCCGTCGCCGGCCGCGTTCGTGCGGGCGTTCGCCCGCTCGCCCGGACGAGACGCGTTCGGGGGTGCCGTGTACCGCTTCAACCGCCCCGCGGACCTCGCCGCCCTCGCCGCGGCCGCCGGCCACGTCGCCGCCGCGCACGGGACGCTCGGCGCGCGCTTCGGCGCGCTCTTCCGGGACGAGGGCGGCGGGCCCGCGGCGCTCCGGCCGGCGCTCGCGCGGTTCGCGCGCGAGCTGCGCGAGGCGCCCCCCGTCGGGCGGCTCCTCCGCGGCCGCGGCCGGCGCGGCCTCCTCCACCTGCTCCCGGACGCCGCCGGCCCGGGCGCCTCGAAGCGGTGGAACCTCTACCTCCGCTGGATGGTGCGCGGCCCGGACGCCGTGGATCTCGGCGCGTGGCGCGGTCTCGTGCCCGCCTCCGCCCTCGTCGTGCCGCTCGACACGCACGTGCACCGCGTCGCGCGCTGCCTCGGGCTCACGCGCCGCAAGGACGCGAGCTGGCGGACCGCGGTGGAGATCACGGCGGCGCTCCGGCGGATCGATCCCGACGACCCCGTCCGCTTCGACTTCGCGCTGTGCCACCTCGGCATGAGCGGCGGGTGCCCCGCGCGCGCCGATCCCGCGCGCTGCGCGGCGTGCCCGCTCGCGGCCGCGTGCCGGCGCGGCGCCGGGCGGCGGCGGGCCGCCTGACGTCGCGGGCTACGGCGCGGCGGCGGCGCCCGCCGCGCCCGGCACGCCGGCGTAGCGGCACCGCCAGAAGCGGAACGTCGTCACGACGCCCGAGCCGCGGCGAACCGTCAGCGGCTCGAGCGGCACGAGCGGGGAGCACGCCTCGGCGCGGCGCACGCAGGTGTTCCTCTCGCGCTCGTCGAGCACGAGGAGGGCCTCCCGGCCGACGAGCGCCTCGGGCCGGGCGTCCACGCCGAACTGGAGGCCGTTCTCGCCCATGATCTCGACCGAGCGCGTCTCGGGCCGCCCGGGCAGGTAGTAGGCGAGCTCGGCCGAGACCTTGTAGTTGCACCCCGCGACGAAGGCGTCCGCGGGGAGCGCCGCGAGCTCCCGCTCCGCGCGCGCCGAGAGCTCCCTCCAGCCCGACGATCCCTCGTCCCGCGCGGAGAAGGGGACCGCCGGCACGAGGGGCACGAGGTGGACGTAGACGTTCGCGATCGCGGCGAGGACGACGCCCGCGAGCGCCGCCTGCCGCGCGAGACCGCGCCGCGAGACGTACAGGGCGGACGCGGCCGCGAGCGCGGCGGGGTAAGCCGCGGCGAGCCAGTTCCCCTTCACCCAGTGGAACGGCGAGATCACGGTCGCGAGGAGGAGGAGCGGCGCGGAGAACACCGCGCACAGCCGGAAGGCGGCGAGCTCGCGCCGCCGGATTCGACGTGACGACCGCCTCGACGAGGTACCCGAGGACGATCGGCGACACGAGCGCGACTTGGAGGCCCACGTACCGCCCGACGAGCACCGGCCGGAACGAGAACGTCGAGGTCCGCCCCGTCGTCTGGAACGCGAAGCTCTCGAGGTGGTGCCGCAGGTTCCACACGACGACGGGCGAGAAGAGCGCGAGCGCGAGCGCCGCGCCCGCCCACGGCCAGACGGTGCGGAGCATGCGCCGGCCGCGCGGGTCGAGCGCGAGCGCGAGCAGGAGCTGCGGGAAGAGCAGGAACCCGGTGTACTTGCCGAGGACGGCCCACCCGGTCGCGGCGCCCGCGGCGAGGAGCCAGGCGGGGCGCTCGTCGTCGAGCGCGCGCACGGTGAAGTAGAACGCCATCGCCCAGCCGGAGAGGAGCGGCCCGTCGGGGGTCGCGATCACCTGCCCGAGCGAGAAGAGCGGCACCGCCGTCGCCGCGATCATCGCGGCGAGCGCCGCGCGCGACCCGAACAGGCGGCGCGTGGCGAGCCACAGGAACGCCGACATGACCGCCGAGTGGAACGCCGCGGCGAGCCGGATCGCCCGCTCGCCCTCCCCGAAGACCTCGGTCGCCACGCGGATCGTCCACGCGACGAGCGGCGGATGGTCGAAGTACGAGAGGTCGAGGTGGCGCGCCCAGGTCCAGTAGTAGGCCTCCTGCGGCGAGAGCGCGAAGAGCCCGGCGTAGCCGACGTGGAAGAGGGTCGCGGCGGCGACGATCGCGAGCGCGAGGCGGTCGGCGCGGCGGTCCAACGCCGCTCCCCTACACGCGCCGGAGCTTCTGGCGGAGCTCCAGGACGATCTCGCCTTCCTTGAACACCCGGACCGTCCCGGTGGTCTGGGAGACCGTGATGGCGATGCACTTCGACTCGGCGGTGATCGAGGCCGCCGCGCTGTGGCGCGCGCCGAGGCCCATCGGGAGCTTCACCTCCCGGGACATCGTGAGGAGGTAGCGGCCGGCCGCGAGCACGACGCCGTCCTCCCGGCAGATGAACGCGCCGTCGAGCGCCGAGAACGTCTTCACCGCCTCGCGGATGGGCGGGTCCATCGAGTTGCGCTCGGCCTCGCTGATCCCCTGGAACGGGTTCAGGATGAGCTGCCGGCTCTTCTCCATCACCGCCGTCGAGTCGCCGATGACGATGATCGTGCCGACGGGGTGGCCCTCGTACCCCTCGGCGCCGATCTCCATCGCCGTGTGGATGAGGCTCTCGATCACCTGCGACGAGAACTCGGGGGGGAGGCCGAGCGTGTCG
The DNA here is from genome assembly GCA_963821195.1 of uncultured delta proteobacterium. Taxonomy (GTDB): domain Bacteria; phylum Myxococcota; class Myxococcia; order Myxococcales; family Anaeromyxobacteraceae; genus Anaeromyxobacter. The sequence continues at coordinate 25,211 of CAWGDE010000032.1, read as the reverse complement.
ACCCGGATCTTCTCCTCCGGGTCCTCGGAGCCGATGTCCACCTTCACGAGCGTGTCGACGACCCGGTCCTGCCCGGGGCCGGTGAGGGCGAGGATGGTGTCGCCGTCGCGGACGAGCCCGGCGGACTGCGCCGCGACGACCGCCACCTTGATCTTCTCGATGCGGGTGTAGTCGTAGGGCGGGATCAGGACGGCGAGGTACTTCTTCGACTTGAGCTGGTTCGCGATCCCCTCGCTCGTCACCGCGTAGACGAGCTTCTTCTTGATCGGCCGGCCGCGGATCTCCGCGGGCGAGAGCGGGTGGTCGGAGACGAGCAGCAGCCGGTCCACGTCGGATTGGCCGGTCAGCGCGAGCGCCCCGCGCAGGAACTCACGGTCGAACTTGCCCTCGGGCATGGGCGCGAGTCTGCGGCGTGCGGCCCGCCGAGTAAAGCTTTAGGGACGGGAGGTTGCGCGCGGCCCCTGCTTCCGGCCCGCCTTGACAACGCCTCCATGCGCGGACTAGGTTCTCCGCTCTTTTTCGACCGTCCCCCGGGGGGGCGCGAGCCGAGGTGGTCGCTTGAACAAGAAGGATCTCAAGAGGTTCAAGTCGATGCTCGAGGACTCGAAGCGGCAGCTCTTGCTGTCCGCCAAGAAGACCCTGACCGAGGAGTCGAGCTTCGACACCGACGATCTCCCGGACGAGATCGACCTCGCGTCGAGCGAGTACAGCCAGTCGATGATCTTCCGCCTCCGCGACCGGGAGAAGTTCCTCCTCGCGAAGATCGACAAGGCGCTCGCCCGCATCGAGAGCGGGACGTTCGGGATCTGCGAGAAGTGCGAGGAGGAGATCTCGATGAAGCGCCTCGAGGCGAGGCCCGTGACGACGCTCTGCATCCGCTGCAAGGAGGAGCAGGAGCAGAAGGAGAAGTCGTTCGGCTAGCTCCGAGGACTCGCGCCTTCGGGCGCGAGTCCGAGCGGCAGCCGTCCGCCCTCCGCGGCGCCGTCCGACGATCGCCCCCGCGTGTCCGCCCGCTCCTGCGGCGCCAGTCACCCGTCCACGCGGAGGAGCTGCCCGCCGACGAGGACCTGGTCCCCCGGCGCGAGGTCCGCCGCGCCGACGAGCTTCACGAACGTGCCGTTCGAGCTGCCGGCGTCGGCGAGCACGATCTCCTCGCCGCGGACCGCGAGCCGCGCGTGCCGCGCGGAGACGTAGCGGTCGGACGGGAAGGTGACGTCGCCCGCCTCGCGGCCGACGAGGTTCTCGCCGTCGTGGAGCGGGAAGACCTCGCCGAGCCCGCCGCCCTCGAGCAGCTGGGAGAGCCGGAAGCGCGCGCCGCGGTCCTTCGTCCCCCACGCCCGCACGCCGCGATCCGCGGGCGCGGCGGGGCGGGGGAGGGGCTCGAGCCGGAGCACCTGCCGGCCGACCCGGATCTCCTCGCCAATCGAGACGCGCCGGGGCCCCTGGAGCCGCACGAACGTGCCGTTCAGGCTCCCGAGGTCTTCGACGCGCAGCGCGCCGCCGGCGTCGGTGAACCGGGCGTGGCGCGGCGAGACGGTCGGATCGTCCAGCCGGACCCCGCCCTCCGTCCGCCCGCACACGGTCTCGCCCTTCTGGAGCGGGTAGGACGTCCCGGCGGTCCCGTCGTTCCGCACGAGCGTGAGGCGGAACCGGGCCTGCCCGGCCGCGCCCTTCGGGGCGGGCGGCGCGGACCGCGCGGCGTGAGGGCCGGTGCCGGTCGGGCCCGCGGCGGGCGCGCCGCCGGGATGGCCGGGCGCGCCGCGCGCCGTCGGCGCCGGACCGACCGCCTTCCCGCACACGCCGCAGAAGCGGAACCCGGGCTGGAGCGGTGCGCCGCACGACGCGCACGCCGCGCCGGCGGCGGCTGCGGCGCGGAGCGGCTGTCCGCAGTCGAGGCAGAACGCGGCGCCGGGCTCGTTCTCGCGCCCGCAGCGCGGGCACCGGGTGGGCTTCGCCATCGGGCTCGCATTGTAGCAGCCTCGCCCGCCCGCGCTCGGGGGCCCGCCGTCGTATCATGCGCCCCATGCGCGAGTGCCCCGAGTGCCGGAGCGCCATCGACGACGCGGCCCGGTTCTGCACGTCCTGCGGGGCGGCGGTCGCGGCGGCAGGGGAGGCCGAGGACCCCTGGCTCGGCCGGACCGTGAACGGGAAGTTCCGGATCGAGGCGCTCGTGGGGCGGGGCGGGATGGGTCGCGTCTACCGCGCCCGCCACCTGACGCTCGACCGGCCCGTCGTGCTGAAGATGCTGCACCGCGCGTACTCGAGCGATCCCCAGGTCGTGCAGCGGTTCCAGCGCGAGGCGCGCGCCGCCTCGCGGCTCGACCACCCGAACTCGATCCAGGTGCTCGACTTCGGGGAGGCGGAGGACGGGACGCTGTTCATGGCGATGGAGCACCTCGGCGGCAGGGACCTCGCGCGCCTGATCGCGGAGGAGTCCCCGCTCGGCGAGGCGCGCATCGTCCGCATCGCAGCGCAGGTCCTCTCCGCCCTCGCCGAGGCCCACGCGCAGGGGATCGTGCACCGCGACCTGAAGCCCGAGAACGTCATGGTCGAGCCGCGGCGCGGCGAGCCCGACTTCGTGAAGGTGCTCGACTTCGGGATCGCGAAGATCACCTCGCCCGGAGCGAACGAGCCGAAGCTCACGCAGGCTGGGCTCGTCTGCGGCACGCCCGAGTACATGAGCCCCGAGCAGGCGCGCGGGGCCGACATCGACGCGCGGAGCGACCTCTACTCGGTGGGCGTCCTCCTGTACCAGATGACGACCGGCGTGCTGCCGTTCGCGTCGGACACGCCCGTCGGGTTCCTCACGAAGCACCTCTCGGAGGTCCCCGTGCCGGCGCGGGAGCGGAACCCCGAGGTCTCGCCCGCGCTCGACGCGGTGATCGCGCGCGCGCTCCAGAAGGCCCCCGCCGCGCGCTTCCCCTCGGCGGACGACATGCGGGCTGCCCTGCTCGCCTGCCTGCAGCCCGCACCCGCGGCCGTCCCGCGCACGACCGCCGCGCGCGCCCACGCGCCGCCGCCGCGCTCGCGCGCGAGGTTCTGGGCATTCGTGGGCGTGATGGGGGTCGCGGTGGCTGGGGGCGCGGTCGTCGTGAAGATGGCGAGGGACGCCGTCGCGGGCAGGGCGGGGCACCCCGACACCATCGCGCCGGCGCAGGCGGCGGCGACCCCGACCCCGACCTCGACCCCGACCTCGACCTCACCCCACCCCGACCCCGACCCCGACCCAGACCCCGACCTCGACCTCGACCCCGACCCGACCTCGACCCCCGTCGCGACGACGGTCTCCCGTCGGGACCGCGACAAGGCGCAGGCCCTCGTCCGGAAGGCCGAGGCGCGCCGCGGGGCGCAGGACGTGGACGGAGCGATCAAGCTCTACCTCGCCGCCGAGGCGGCGGAATCCGGGGCTCGCCGACGTCCAGAAGAAGCTCGGGCTCTGCTACCAGCAGAAGGGCGACCGCCGGCGTGCGGCGGAGCGGTACCGGAGGTACCTGGCGACGGACCCGGCCGACGCCGAGCGCGTGCGGGCGGTGCTCTCGACGCTCGAGTAGCCGGCGCGGCTCGTCTACCCGAGCTTCTCTTGGACCGACGCCATCTTCCCGGCGATCGTGTGCTCCTTGTCGCGCCGGTCGTCGATCTTGAGGAGCGTCGAGACGCGCACGGCGCCCTGCGTGAACGGGTGCTCGTGCATCTTCCGGACGACCGCGAGGATCTCGTCGAGGTCGCCCTCGATGATCGTCCCCATCGCGGTGAGCTGGTGCTTCAGCGGCGTCGCGCGGAGGATCCGCTCGACGCCGGCGACGTACCTCGACACGCTCGGCGTCCCGGTGCCGAGCGGCGTGATGGTCAGGAACACGACGGCCATGGTGCGCTCCTCTGCGTGCAGGCGCTCACGCCACCGCGACGCGCAAGACCTCGCGCCCGATCCGGACGCGGTCGCCGTCGTGGAGCTCGCGCTCCGCGTGCGGCGGAAGCTTCACGAACGTCCCGCTCGACGAGCCGAGGTCCTTCAGCCGGACGCTCCCGGCGGCGTCCACGAGGAGCTCGGCGTGCGACGCCGACAGCGTCCGGTCGTCGCCGAGGCTCACCGCGCACCCGGCGCGGCCGATCGTGACGGACGGTCCCGCCCCGGACGAACACGCGCGCCGGCGGTGCCGCCCTCGAGCCACTCCTCGATCACGATCGCGGGCGCCGCCGGGCGCGGCGACCCGATCCGGCGCGTGCCGTCGGGGGGCGGCGCCGGGGCGGGCGGCAGCGGCCCCGCGTAGCGCAGGAGCCGCTCGCCGACCGCGAAGTGGTCGCCGGGCCGGAGCGGCGCGGTGCCGTCGCGCAGCCGGAGGAAGACGCCGCCCGGCGCGCCCTCGTCGCGGACGTGCAGCGCGCCGCGGCGGTAGAGGAACGTCGCGTGGTGCGGGGCGAGACAGGCGTCGTCGGGGAAGGCGACGGCGCCCCTCGAGCGGCCCGCCTCGACCGTCTCGGCGGCGAGCTTGAACGTCGCGCCCTCCCGCCCCTCTCCCGCCTCGAGGACGAGCCTCCCGCGCCCGGGCGCGAGCGCCCCGAAGACCTGCGTCCCGGTGCGCCCCGACGGCGGGATGGGCTTCATCACGACCTGCGTCCCGCGGGCCCCGAGCGCCTGGCCGCAGCGCGCGCAGAACCGGGCCGAGCCGGCCTCGGCGCCGCAGCGCGGGCACGAGAGGACGAGCGGGATCGGCGTGATCGCGGGCTGGTCCGGCGCCGGCCTCGGAGGGGAGCGCAGGATCGCGGGGACGACCCGCGTCTTGGGTCCGGTCGCGGGCCTCTTCTCCCGTTCCTCGATCTCCCCGAGCGGCTTCCCGCACGCGACGCAGGCCTTCGCGCCCGGCTCGTTGTACGCGTCGCACGCGCGGCAGACGATCCCGAGGATCCCGGTGAGCCGCCCGAGCTCCACCTCCGCGCCGCACGCGGGGCAGGCGCTCATGGTGAGCTCGATGCTCGCGTCGCACTTGCTGCACTTCACGGTGGCACCTCCGGGGGACCGGGGGGAGTGTAGCAGCGCCGAGCTTCCCCACTCAGATGGCGCTGCTTCCTGGCGCGGCGTGCCGCGCTGCGTTACGGATGTAGGTGGCGCTCTTGCCCGGGCGCCGTCGCGCCCGGTACGCTCGATGGTTCGAGATTGCTGCGACTGAACGACATCCTGGATCGGGTGGCCACGTACCACCCGAACCCCGACCTGGACCTCATCAAGAAGGCCTACGTCTACAGCGCCAAGGTCCACCAGGGACAGATCCGCAAGTCGGGCGAGCCCTACCTCATCCACCCGCTCGAGGTGGCCGGGCTCCTCGCCGAGCTGAAGCTCGACGAGTCGTCGATCGTCACCGGCCTCCTCCACGACACCATCGAGGACACCCTCGCGACCAAGGCCGACGTCGAGGAGCTCTTCGGCAAGGAGATCGCCGAGCTCGTCGACGGGGTGACGAAGCTCTCGCAGTTCACCGCGGCGAACACGCAGGAGGAGAAGCAGGCCGAGAACTTCCGCAAGATGGTCGTCGCGATGGCGAAGGACATCCGCGTCCTCCTCGTGAAGCTCGCCGACCGGACCCACAACATGCGGACGCTCGACGCGATGAAGCCCGAGTCGCAGGAGCGCATCGCCCGGGAGACGCTCGACATCTACGCGCCGCTCGCGAACCGGCTCGGGATCCAGTGGATCAAGAGCGAGCTCGAGGACCTCTCCTTCAGGTACCTGAAGCCGGCGGAGTGGTCCGACCTGAACGCGAAGGTCTCGAACACCGCCAAGGAGAAGGAGCGGTTCGTCCAGGAGGTCGTCGAGCTCATCAAGGGGAAGCTCGCCGAGTCCGGGCTCACGACCCCCGACGTCTCCGGCCGCGTGAAGCACGTCTACTCCATCTTCCGGAAGATGCGCGAGCTCGACGTCGAGTTCGAGCAGATCCAGGACGTGATCGGGTTCCGCGTCCTCGTGGACTCCGTCGCGGAGTGCTACGAGTCGCTCGGCGTCATCCACTCGCTGTGGAAGCCGATCCCCGGCCGCTTCAAGGACTACATCGCGATCCCGAAGCCGAACCTGTACCAGTCGCTCCACACCACCGTGGTGGGGCCGAAGGGCGAGCGGATCGAGGTGCAGATCCGGACCCGCGAGATGCACAGGATCGCGGAGGAGGGCGTCGCCGCGCACTGGGCCTACAAGGAGACCGGGCGCGACGGGAAGGGGCAGGAGCTCTCCAAGAAGGACGCCGCGTCGTTCGGGTGGCTGCGCCAGCTCGTCGAGTTCCAGAAGGAGCTCGACGACCCGCGCGAGTTCCTCGAGACGGTGAAGGTCGACCTCTTCTCCGACGAGGTCTTCGTCTTCACGCCGAAGGGGGCGGTGAAGAGCCTGCCGCGCGGCGCCACGCCGGTCGACTTCGCCTACACGATCCACTCGGAGATCGGCGAGCACTGCGTCGGCGCGAAGGTGAACGGGAAGCTCGTCCCGCTCCGCTACAAGCTCAAGAACGGCGACACCGTCGAGATCCTCACCTCGCCCCACTCGCATCCGTCGAAGGACTGGCTCACCTTCGTGAAGACGAGCCGCGCCCAGGCGCGGATCCGCCAGTTCATCCGCCAGGCCGAGCACCGCCGCTCCATCGAGATCGGCCGCGAGGTCGCCGAGCGCGAGTTCCGCCGCTTCGGCGTGACGCTCAACAAGGTCCACAAGGGCGGCGAGCTCGACAAGGCGGCGAACGCGCTCGGGTACCGGATCGCCGACGACCTCCTCGCCGCCATCGGCTACGGGAAGGTCTCGCCCGCCGAGGTGCTCCGGCAGATCCTCCCCGCCGACAAGCTCGCCGAGCCGCAGCCCACCGACGGCGCGCCCACCTCGCGCATCACCGAGATCTTCCGGAAGATGGCGCGGCGCCAGCCGGACGGCGTCCGCATCAGCGGGATCGACGACATCCTCGTGCGGTACGGGCGGTGCTGCAACCCGGTCCCGGGCGACGCGATCGTCGGCTTCATCACGCGCGGCCGCGGCGTCACCGTCCACACCGTCTCGTGCGAGAAGGTGCTCGGCGTCGACCCGGAGCGGCGCGTCGACGTCGCCTGGGACGTGAAGGGCGACTTCAAGCGGCCCGTGGCGCTCCGGGTGATCACGACCGACCGGCCCGGCATCCTCGCGAAGATCTCGCAGACCTTCAGCGAGGCCGGCGTGAACATCTCGCAGGCCACCTGCCGCTCGACCACCCCCGGCGAGCGGGCGGTGAACGACTTCGAGGTCACCATCGGCGACCTGAAGCAGCTCAACCAGGTGATGCGCAGCATCGAGCGGATCGACGGGGTCCAGTCGGTGAAGCGCGTGCAGGAGCACTCGTGAAGAAGATCGTCCACGCCGCGGGCGCCCCGAAGGCGATCGGGCCGTACAGCCAGGCCGTGGAGGCGCGCGGCGCGCGCACCCTCTGGCTGTCCGGGCAGATCCCGCTCGACCCCGCGACGGGCGAGCTCGTCGCGGGCGACGTCGCCGCGCAGACCGCGCGCGTGATGGAGAACCTGCGCGCCGTGCTCGCCGCGGCGGGCGCCGGGTTCGAGCACGTCGTGCGCTGCACGATCTACCTCGCCGACCTCGCCGACTACGCGAAGGTGAACGAGGTCTACGGGCGCTGCTTCCCGAGCGATCCGCCCGCCCGGGCGACGGTCCAGGTAGCGGCGCTCCCGCGGGGCGCGCGCGTCGAGATCGACGCGGTCGCGGTCCTCGACTGAGCGGCGGCGCGCGGCGGCGCGGTCACTCCACCATCGCCGGGCTCGGCTCGTAGTACGCGACGATCGACACGAGGGCGACGCGCACCGGCTCGTCGGGCTCCTCGCCCTCCTGGTCGCGCACCCCGTCGAACCGGGCGAGCACGACGTACTGCCGCCCCGGCCCGAAGAACGGGTCCACCTGCCCGAGCCGCGCGATCGCCTCGAGCCCGGTCGGGACCGGCACGTTGCTCACGAAGCGCCTCTGGCGCTGCACCGTCCGCGAGGACTCGCCGTAGGCGTTCGGGCCGTCGGACGAGGAGTAGGACTGCGAGTCGCGGCGGACCAGGCGCTCCGAGGAGGCGACGTACCGCTCGGTGATCCCCACGGCGAACTCGGCGAGCCGCGCCGTCGCCTTCGCGCCGGCGAGCTTCACGTCCTTCACCTCGGCGCGGAGGAGCACGAGCCGGCCCCTGTAGAGCTCCGGGCTCGAGAGGGCGGGCCCGAGCGCGAAGAGCGGGATTTTGTGCTCCCGCAGCCGCGCCACGTCGCCGTCCACGTCCCCGCCGCGGCTCGCGATCACCTTCGCGAGCACGAGGCTCGCGTCGGGCCGGGTCCTGAGCTCCTCGCTCCAGCCGCCGTCGACGAGCCGCGAGAGCGTTGTGAAGTCCCCCGCCGCCACGCAGGCGCGGAGGACCTCCCACGCCTTGTCCCGGCTCGCCTTCTGGAGCCGCCGCGCCGCGTCCTCGCAGAGCTCGGGACGCGGGTACGCCTTCGCGTACGCGACGGGGTCGAGGGTCCGCACGTCGCGCGGGGCGGCGCCCGGCTCGTGTCCCGGGTACGGCTGCTTCGGCTCGGGGGGCGGCGCGGTGGCGCAGCCCGCCACGAGGACGCCGGCGATCGCGATCAGGGCTGCGCGCATGGATCGCCTCTCAGTCGCGGTGATCGCGGCGCTCGTCGCGGCGATCGCGGTCGTCGTCCTCGTGCCACACGTCCGGGCCGGGCGGCGGGGCGGCGATGGACGGCGGCCCGGCGTCCGCGTGGGGAGACGGGAAGGGCGTGAACGTGCGGCACGCGTCGCGGCAGCGCTCGTCGGCGCACCTCGCCGTCGCGTCGTCGAGCGGCCTCGCCAGGGCGTTCGCGTTGCAGCGGTCCGCCGAGGCGGCGCACCTCGCCGAGACGAGGCAGCGGCAGCAGGGCGCGGACGCGCCCGCGATCGTCCGCGCGCGCGCGAGGACCCCGGAGAGCGCCGCGTAGCAGAGCCGGGACTCGGGCGCGACGCGCCCCTCCGCGTCGAGGACGGCACGCGTCCCGTCCGTGCCGCAGACGTTCGCCTTCTCCGCGAAGGCGCGCCTGCACGCGGCGAGCGCGTCCGGGTCCGGGATGGGATCGAGCGGGTGGCGGGCGGCCTCCGCGCACAGCCGGTCCGCGAGCCGGCCGGCCGCCTCGGCGTTCTCGATCGCCTGGCGCGCCCGGTCCTGCGCGGGCGGCGCCGTGGACTCGAACACGCACCTCGCGCCCGCCGAGAGCGTCTCGACGGTGCACGCGTACGGGGTCGGCGAGTCGTCGGCGCGAGGCTCCGCGTACAGCCGCGGATCCGGCTCCGCGCCTCGTGCCACTGCCGCGGCGAGCGCCGCGGCGACCGTCACGCCGAGCCTCATCGGGCACTCCTCGCCCGAGGATGCCACCACGCGCGCGGCGGGCGGTCAAGCGGGCCGCGGCGGCGGCGTTCACGGCTCCAGGTATTCGTACTCCTTGCCCGCGTAGTTCCGGAGCACCCAGCGCTTCCCCTCGTGGCGCACCACGTAGTTCGGGTTCACCGGGATCTTCCCGCCGCCGTTCGGCGCGTCGATCACGAACTGCGGCACGGCGAGCCCGGAGGTGTGGCCCCGCAGGTGCTCGATGATCCGGATCCCGGTCTCCACCGGCGTGCGGAAGTGGCTGATCCCCTTCGCGAGGTCGCACTGGTAGATGTAGTAGGGGCGGATCCGCATGAGGAGGAGCTTGTGGTTCAGCGCCTTCACGATCGCGGGATCGTCGTTCACGCCCTTCAGCAGCACCATCTGGTTGCCGATCGGGCAGCCCGCGTCGGCGATGCGGCGCGCGGCCTCGAAGGCCTCGGCCGTGCACTCCTTCGGATGGTTGAAGTGCGTGTTCACGTACACCGGGTGGTGCTCGCGGAGCATCCGCACGAAGTCGTCGGTGACGCGCTGGGGCAGGGTGACGAGGTTGCGCGTCCCGAGCCGGAAGATCTCGATGTGCGGGATCGCCCGGAGCCGGCCGAGGATGTAGTCGAGCCGCTCGTCGGAGAGCGAGAGCGGGTCGCCGCCGGAGACGACGACGTCGCGGATCTCCTCGTGCTTCTCGATGTACGCGAGCGAGTCCTCGATCTGTCGCTTCGCCGCGGCGCTCGTCGGGTCCGCGACCTTGCGCTTGCGCGTGCAGTGGCGGCAGTACACCGGGCAGTTGTGCGTCGTGTAGAAGAGCACGCGGTCGGGGTAGCGGTGCGTGATGCCGGGCGTCGGCATGTCCCGCTCCTCGGCGAGCGGGTCCTCGAGGTCCACGGCCGAGACGAAGGCCTCCTCCATCTTGGGCACCGACTGCAGCCGGATCGGGCAGCCGGGGTCCTCCGGATCCATCAGCGCCGCGTAGTACGGCGTGATGCCCATCTGGAACTCGGCCTCGGTCTCGATGGCCGCGCGGCGCTCGTCGTCCGTGACGCGGACGACCTGCTCGAGCTGCGCGAGGCGCGTGACGCGCTCGCGCTGCTGCCAGTGCCAGTCGTTCCAGAGCTGGTCGGGGACGTCCTTCCACATCCCGCGCGGGCCGGGCCGGAACCGCGAGCGGACGTTGGGGCTCACCATGACCCTTCCTTAACACGGTGGTAAGGAAGGGGCATGAGGGCCCTCGGGGAGACCTTCGGCGCGAGCGACGCCGACTGGCGCGACTGGCGCTGGCAGCAGCGGAACGCGCTCGCGACGGCCGAGGACCTCGCGCGCGTCGTCACCCTCGGGCCGGAGGAGCGGCGCGGGCTCGCGGCCGCCGCCGGGCGCGCGCGCGTCGCGGTGACGCCGTACTACGCCTCGCTCATGGACCCGGCGCACCCCTCGTGCCCGATCCGGCTCCAGGCGATCCCCTCGCCCGCCGAGGCCGCCGCCGCGCCCGGCGACCTCCGGGATCCGCTGGGCGAGGACGTCCACCGCCCCGCGCCCGCGATCGTCCACCGCTACCCGGACCGCGCGCTCCTCCTCGCGGTGGACCGCTGCCCGGTCTACTGCCGCCACTGCACGCGGCGGCGGCTCACGCTCGGCGAGGCGGCGGGGCACGACCGTGCGGCGCTCGAGGAGGCGGTCGCGTACGTGCGCGCGCACCCGGGGATCCGCGACGTGATCGTCTCGGGCGGCGATCCGCTCGTGCTCTCCGACGACCGGCTCGGCGAGATCCTCGCGGCGCTCCGCGCGGTCCCGCACGTGCAGATCCTCCGCGTCGCGACGCGCGCGCCCGTCGTGAACCCGATGCGCGTCGACGCGGCGCTCGCGCGGCTCCTCCGGCGGCACGCGCCGCTCTTCGTGATCACCCACTTCAACCACCCGAAGGAATGCACCGCCGAGGCGCGAGAGGCGTGCGAGACGCTCGTCGACCACGGCGTGCCGGTCGAGAACCAGACGGTGCTCCTGCGCGGCGTGAACTCGTCCGCCCGCATCCTGAAGGACCTGTTCGAGCGGCTCCTCACCTTCCGCGTGCGCCCGTACTACCTGCACCAGGGCGACCTCGCGGAGGGGACCGCGCACCTCAGGACGCCGCTCGAGGCGGGGATCGCCATCCTGGAGGCGCTGCGCGGGACCACGAGCGGGCTCGCCATCCCCCACCTCGCGGTGGACCTCCCCGGGGGGGGCGGGAAGGTGACGCTCCAGCCCACGTACCTCGCCTCGCGAGAGGGCGGCGGGGAGGGGGCGGAGGGCGGGGCGGCGGGGACGTGGCTCAGGAACGGAGCGGGGAGACGCTTCTTCTACCCCGAGCCTCCGGGGCGGGATTGCACCTGTCCCTACGAGGCGGTCTACTACGGCACCCGCGCGGGCGGGCAGGCGGGCGCGACGCCCGCCGGGGAGAGCGAGCAGGCATGATCGCGAAGGTCATCGAGGCGCTGGCGGTCTTCACGACCGGCGTGATCTCCGCGATGGGCTACGGCGGCGTCGTGCTGCTCATGGCGATCGAGAGCGCGTGCATCCCGCTGCCGTCCGAGATCATCATGCCGTTCGCCGGGTACCTCGTGTACACGGGCCAGTTCACGCTGCAGGGCGCGGCGATCGCCGGCGCGCTGGGCTGCGTGGCCGGCTCGATCCCGGCCTACTACCTCGGGAAGTACGGGGGACGGCCCGTCATCGAGCGGTGGGGGAAGTACGTCCTCCTGTCGCGCAAGGAGCTCGACGTCGCCGACCGGCTCTTCCACCGCCACGGCCACTGGGTCGTGTTCGGCGCGCGGCTCCTCCCCGTCATCCGCACCTTCATCGCGTTCCCCGCCGGCGTCGCGCGGATGCCGATGGGGAAGTTCATCTTCTACACGCTCCTCGGCTCGTACCCCTGGTGCCTCGGGCTCGCCTGGGTGGGCGCGAAGCTCGGCGAGAAGTGGAACACCGACCCGCGGCTCAAGGCGGCCTTCCATCAGTTCGACGCGCTCATCGGCGTCGCGCTCCTCCTCGCCGCGGCGTGGTTCGTCTGGCACAGGGTGGGCGAGGCCCGGCGCGCGCGCGCGGCGCGGTCGGCGTCATCCGCGCCGAACCCGGCCGACGCGGCCGACGAGGTCTGAGCCGGCGTGCCGCGCCTCGCGGTCGTGCTGATTGGCGTCGCGCTTGCCGCGGCGCTGCCCGCGCGCGCGGAGGAGCGGCTCCGCGTGCAGGCCGGGAAGGAGGTCCACGACCTTCGCCTGGAGGACTACGTGGCGGGCGTCGTCTCGGGGGAGATGCCGGCGAGCTTCCCGCCCGAGGCGCTCAAGGCGCAGGCGGTCGCCGCGCGCAGCTACGCGCTGACCCGGAAGATCGAGGCCCAGGCCGCGGGGCGCACGTTCGACATCGGCACCGGCGTGCTCCACCAGGTGTGGGCGGAGAAGCCGAGCGCCGCCGCGCGCGCCGCGGCCGAGGCGACCGCGGGCGAGGTGCTCGTCGCCGGACGGGAGCCGGTCGAGGCCTACTTCCACGCCGCGTGCGGCGGGACGACCGAGAGCGGGCTGGCGGCGCTCGGGCGGGACCTGCCGTACCTCGCGCCGGTCGAGTGCGGGAAGTGCGGCGGCGCGCCGGGCGTGGCGTGGACGCTGCGGGTCGGCGCGGCGGACCTCGCCCGCGCGGCCGGGCTCCCCGGGAAGGCGACCGCCGCGCGCGTCGCGGCGCGGACCGCGACCGGGCGCGCCGAGCGGGTGGAGGTGACCGCGGGCGGGCGGACGGCGACGCTCGCCGCGGTGGACCTCCGCCAGCGGCTCGGGTTCGAGCGGCTGCCGTCGCTCGCGTTCGACGTACGCGCCGACGGCGGCGGCTTCGTCCTCGACGGCCGCGGCCGCGGCCATGGCGCGGGGCTCTGCCAGTGGGGCGCGGCGGCGCTCGCGCGGGAGGGGCAGGGCTACCGCGAGATCCTCGCGCGCTACTATCCGGGCACCGAGGTCGTGCGGATGTACTGACCGATGCGGCTCTCCGACTTCGACTACGCGCTCCCCGAGGAGCTCGTCGCGCAGGAGCCGGTGTCGCCGCGCGACGCCTCGCGCCTCCTCGTGCTCCGCCCCGAGGGGCCGCCGGAGCACCGGCGCTTCGCCGAGCTGGACGCCCTCCTCGCGCCCGGCGACCTCCTCGTCTTCAACGACACGAAGGTGATCCCGGCGCGGCTCGTCGGCCGCAAGGAGAGCGGCGGCAAGGTCGAGATCCTCCTGTGCGAGCCGCTCGCGGGCGGCCTCGGCCGGCGCTGGCGCGCGATGGGCCAGGCGTCGAAGCCGATCCGCGCCGGGGCCGTGCTCGCGTTCGACGGGCTCTCGGCGCGGGTGATCGAAGTGGAGGGCGAGGGCTTCTACGTCGTCGAGCTCGATCGCGAGGGCGAGGCGCTCGAGGCGGCGCTCGCGCGCGCGGGCCGGATCCCGCTCCCGCCCTACATCCGGCGCGAGCCCGACGCGCGCGACCGCGACCGGTACCAGACGATTTGGGCGCGCGCGCCCGGGAGCGCGGCCGCGCCCACCGCGGGGCTCCACTTCACCGAGGCGCTCCTCTCCCGGCTCGAGGCGCGCGGCGTGCGCCGCACCGCGGTCACGCTGCACGTCGGCCCGGGGACGTTCCTGCCCATCCGCGGCGAGGCGCTCGAGGCGCACCGCATGCACGCGGAGCAGTACGAGGTCTCCGGGGCGGCGGCGGAGGAGCTCGCGGCGTGCCGCGCGCGCGGCGGCCGCGTGGTCGCGGTCGGGACGACCTCCGTCCGGACGCTCGAGAGCGCGTTCGACGGCGCGCGGGTCGCGCCCGGCGCGGGGCGGACCGCGCTGTTCGTGCGCCCCGGCCACGCCTTCCGCGCGGTCGACGCCCTCGTCACGAACTTCCACTTGCCGCGCTCGACGCTGCTCGTGCTCGTGTGCGCGTTCGGCGGCACGGAGCGCGTGCTCGCCGCGTACCGGGAGTCCGTCGCAGCGGGCTACCGGTTCTTCAGCTACGGCGACGCGATGCTGGTGGTAAAGTAGCCTCCTTCCCGGGGGGAGCGCGGTGCATAGCGTCTTCGTCAACCTCGACGCTGCTCAGTACCTCGCCGGCTGGCGGCCCGAGGCGGGGAGCCTGTTCCTGCCCACGCTCTCGGAGTCCCGCGTCGGCGCGGAGGTCGCCGTCCGGGTCGGCATCTTCGGCCAGACGATCCGCGCGACGCTGTTCGGGAAGGTCGCCCTCGTGCGCCGGGTGGGGCGCCCCGCGCTGCCGCCCGGAGTCGAGCTGCACCTCGACAAGATCAGCATCGCCGCCGCGGGGTTCCTCGCCATGGCGGCGCGCGGCGAGCCGGTCACCTTCCAGGAGCGCCAGCCGCGCTGGTCGCACGAGCGGCCGCTCGCCGTCGAGCACGCCGGGAAGTCGCAGGCGGCGACGACGCTGAACCTCTCGGAGGGCGGCTGTTCCGTCCGCTGGGCCGGCCAGCTCCCGCTCGTGGGCGACGTCGTCCGGATCAAGCTCGGCGGCGGGTTCTTCGCGCCCACGGCGAGGGCGATCGTCTGCTGGAACCAGCCCGGCGGCGCGGTGGAGCGCTCGGTGGGGCTGCGCATCGTCCTGGCGGGGCGCGGCGGGCGCGCGTGGCGGGCGCTCGTGGAGAAGGTCGCGAAGTCCGGCGCGCGGGCCGCTTGAAGTGGGGGGGCCTCCGCCCCGCGGCTGGATCCGATGCTCGGCCGGCAAGGAGGGGCTACGGCACCCCCCACGCCCCCCGGCTCGCTCCGGCGCAGCCTCATCCGGCTGCGCCTGCGCTCGCGAATCGGTCCCCTTCGCTTGACAGGGTGCGTGCCCCGCGCGACACCCCCCGGCGTGATCCGCTTCGAGCTCCTCGCCACCGACGGCGCCGCGCGGCGCGGCCGGCTGGTCACGGCCCGCGGGACGATCGAGACGCCGGTCTTCATGCCGGTCGGCACGGCGGGGACGGTGAAGACGCTCGAGCCGCGCGACCTCGAGGCCCTCGGCGTCGGGATCCTGCTCGCGAACACCTACCACCTGTTCCTGCGCCCCGGGCACGAGCGCGTCGCGCGCCTCGGCGGCCTGCACCGGTTCATGGCGTGGCCGCGCGCGATCCTCACCGACTCGGGCGGCTTCCAGGTGTTCAGCCTCGGCGAGCGCGCGTCGGGGCGCGATCGGGCCGGCCCCGGGCTCGTCGAGATCGCGGAGGAGGGCGTCACCTTCCGCTCCCACCTCGACGGCTCGCGCCACTTCCTCTCGCCGGAGCGGGCGATCGAGGTGCAGGAGGCGCTCGGCGCCGACGTGATCATGGCCTTCGACGAGTGCCCGCCGTCGCTCGCCGGCCGCGCGTATCACGAGACCTCGCTCGCGCGGACCCAGCGCTGGCTCGTCCGCTGCCGCGACGCGTGGCAGCGGATGGAGGCGGGGAAGGGGGGCGCGCCCGCGTGCTCGCTCTTCGGGATCGCGCAGGGCGGGCTCTTCCCGGACCTCCGGGCGCGCGCGATCGCCGACGCGGCGGCGCTCGACCTCCCCGGCTACGCGCTCGGGGGCTACGCCGTCGGCGAGGCACCCGAGGCGATGTGGGAAGGGGTCGCGCGCGACGCGCCGCTCCTGCCGGCGGGGAAGCCGCGCTACCTCATGGGGGTCGGCACCCCCGAGGACCTCCTCGCCGGGATCGCGGCGGGGATCGACATGTTCGACTGCGTCCTGCCGACCCGGACCGCGCGGAACGGGCTCCTGTTCACGAGCCGGGGGAAGCTCGTCATCCGGAACGCCGGCTGCGCGGACGACGCGGGGCCGGTCGACCCGGCGTGCCCCTGCTACGGCTGCCGCACGTTCAGCCGGGCGTACCTCCGCCACCTGTTCAAGTCCGGCGAGATCCTGGGCCTGCGCCTCAACACCCTGCACAACCTCACGTTCTACCTGTCGCTCATGGAGGAGGCCCGCCGGGCGACCTCCGAAGGTCGGTTCGCGGCGTTCCGCGAGGAGCGGCTCGCGGCCTGGGCGGCCGGCCCGGGCTCGGTCCCGCTGGACACCCCCGGGAAATCGGGCTAGAAAACAGCGCTTTTCACGACATCCCCCCGGATCCCACCGGAGCCCTCGATGCACTCCGTCCTCCATGCCTTCTACGCGCAGACCGCCGACGCCCCGGCGGCGCCGGGCAACCCGCTCGTCCAGTTCCTGCCCTTCGTCGCGATCGCGCTCGTCTTCTACCTCGTGTTCTTCCGCCCGCAGCAGAAGCAGGCGAAGCAGCACCAGGCCTTCCTCGGCGGCCTCAAGAAGGGCGACGAGGTCGTGACGCAGGGCGGGATCGTCGGCACGGTGTCCCTCGTGGAGGACCGCACCGTCACCATCGACGCCGGCGGGGGCACGAAGCTCCGCGTCGTCAAGAACCAGATCGCCGGCCAGTGGAAGCCGGTCGAGACCCAGCCCGTCAAGGCGGAGGCGAAGAAGTAGATGGAACGCTCCTGGTATTGGCGCGTCGCGATCATCGCCGGCGTCGCCCTCTTCTCGATTTATTACCTCGTCCCGAGCTGGTTCTACTTCAAGCTCCCGCCCGATCAGCGCAACGGCGAGGTCTACGACCAGTCGGTCCCGCGCTGGGCGCCCGGCGCGAAGAAGCACCTCAACCTCGGCCTCGACCTCCAGGGCGGCATCCACCTCGCCATGGGCGTCGACGTCGACCGCGCCGTGAAGGCGAAGGTCGCCCGCCGGGGCGACGAGATCGCGGACTACCTCAAGTCGAAGGACGTCGCCTTCACCGACGCCCGCGTCGTGTCGGGCGGCAAGCAGGTCGAGGTGAAGGGCCCCGACCTCGACAAGATCAAGAGCACCGTCCTCGACGGCTACGGCGAGATGTACGCGCCGGGCGGCGCGGACCCGGGCGCGGTGAAGTTCGCGTTCAAGGACCAGACCCTGCGCGAGTTCCAGGCGAAGGCGGTCGAGCAGGCGGAGAAGGTGATCCGCAACCGCATCGACAAGTGGGGCGTGACCGAGCCCGACATCAAGCGGAAGGCCAACTCGCAGATCCAGATCCAGCTGCCCGGGTTCAAGGACCCGCAGAAGGCGAAGGAGCTGCTCGGCCGCACCGCCCAGCTCGAGTTCAAGATCGCCGACGACGAGAACCCGGTGCTCGACCAGCTCCGCGCGACCGTGCCGCCGTGCCCGGGCGACCGCGGCGGTCCGAAGCTCCCGCTCCCCGAGGGCGGCTGCTGGCTCCCCGACGGCGTCCAGCTGCCGAACGGCGGCTCGCGCGAGGCCACCATGCTCGTCGCGAACACCCGCGCCGAGCTGGAGAAGCTCATCGAGACCAGGGCGGAGCCGCTCCTCGATCCCTCGAAGGACGTGGTCGGCATCGGCGAGCACGTGGTCGTCGCCCAGGGCGGCTTCCAGGCGCGCTACTACATCAGCTACCTGCTCCGCGCGAAGACGGAGCTGACCGGCGACTACATCGCCGACGCCTACGTCAGCCGCGACGACTCCGACCCGATGCGCCGCGGCCAGCCCGTCGTCGGGTTCAAGATGACGCCCGAGGGCGCGCGGCTCATGGAGAAGCTCACGAGCGAGAACATGGGCCGGCGGATGGCGACGGTGCTCGACGACAAGGTCGAGACCGCGCCCTACATCCGGGGCCGGATCTCGTCGAACGGCCAGATCACGCTCGGCAGCGGCACCGACCAGCAGCGCATGTTCCAGGAGGCGAACGACATCGCCCTCGTCCTCAAGGCGGGCGCGCTGCCGGCCCCGGTGACGATCACCGAGGAGCGCACCGTCGGCGCGACCCTCGGGCCCGAGCTCGTCAAGAAGGGCACGGCCGGCGCGCTCATCGGGCTCACCGTGGTGCTGCTCTTCATGGTGCTGTACTACCGCGGGTCCGGGCTCATCGCCGACGTCGCCCTCGTGCTGAACGGCCTCCTCGTCCTCGCGATCATGTCGACGATCGGGTCGACGCTCACGCTGCCCGGCATCGCCGGGTTCGTGCTGACGCTCGGCATGGCGGTCGACGCGAACGTGCTCATCAACGAGCGCATCCGCGAGGAGATGCGGGCCGGGCAGACCGTGAAGCGGGCCGTGGCGCAGGGCTACGACCGCGTGTTCTGGACGATCGTCGACTCGCACGTCACGACGCTCGTCGCCGGCCTCGTCCTCATGACGTACGGCTCCGGCCCGGTCCGCGGCTTCGCCGTCACCCTGATCATCGGGCTCCTCGCCTCGATGTTCACGTCGATCGTGGTGACCCGCGTCATCATGGAGTTCTTCACGCGCCACGACACGGCGCGCCTGAGCGTCTGATGCAATTCAAGACCTTCGACATCGTCCCCCACGGAACGAAGTTCGACTTCGTCGGGAAGCGCCACATCGCGGTGGTGCTCTCGCTCATCGTCAACCTCGCCGTCATCGCCTGGTCCATCCCCGCCGTCCACGGCCTCAACTTCGGCGTCGACTTCGCGGGCGGCACCGAGATGGAGGTGAAGTTCTCGAAGGCGGTGGACCCCGGCGCCATCCGCAAGGCGGTCGAGGACCTCGACTTCAAGGACGCCTCCGTCCAGACCTACGGCGCCGAGTCCGAGCACACCTTCCTCATCCGCGTCGGCCGCATCGCCCTCATGAGCGAGGACGCGGTGAAGAAGGTCGCCGACGCCGTCACGGCGAAGTTCCCCGTCGAGACCTGGAGCTTCAACGCGGAGATCGGCGACAAGATCGACTTCCAGTTCAAGACGCCGCCGACGCCGGACGCGGTCCGCGCCGCGGTCGAGGCGGCGGGCGTCCGGGTCCGCGAGGTGCGCGAGGAGCAGGGGCTCACCGCCGGCACGCGGTCGTTCGCCGTGATCACCCAGGGCATCCAGGACAAGATCGCGCACGACCTCTCGACCCGGTTCGCCGACGCCTCGCCCGAGGTCCGGCGCGTCGAGTACGTCGGCCCGGCGGTCGGCCGCGAGCTCCGCAACCAGGGGTTCAAGGCGATCCTCTACGCCATGGCCCTCATCGTCGTGTACGTGGGCCTGCGCTTCGACTTCCGCTTCAGCCCCGGCGTCATCATCGCCCTCCTCCACGACGCCGTGGTGACCCTCGGCTACTTCGCCTTCTCCGGGCGCGAGTTCAACCTCACCTCGATCGCCGTCATCCTGACGGTGGTCGGCTACTCGGTGAACGACACGGTCGTCGTCTACGACCGGATCCGGGAGAACCAGGGCAAGTACAAGGGGAGGGGGCTCGCCGAGATCGTGAACCTCTCGGTGAACGAGGTCCTCGGCCGGACCTTCCTCACCTCGTTCGCGACGGCGCTGTCGCTCATCGGCCTCCTCGTCTACGGCGTGGGGACCATCTTCGACTTCTCGCTGGCGATGCTCGTCGGCATCGTGTCCGGCACCTACTCGACCTGGTTCATCGCGGCCCCGATGACCATCTGGCTCGAGGAGCGCGCCGCGAAGAAGAAGGCGGCCGGCGAGCACCCGGCGGCCGCGGCCGCCCGCGCCGGCTCGAAGTAGCGGGCCGACCTCGCTCGACTCGACCGGCCCCGCCGATCCTCGGATTGGCGGGGCCTCGTCGTTCCCGCGTGTGCGCGCGTGTGAGAGCCGTTCCCCGTTGCCCCCCCCGGCTCGGTTCACGTACGGTCGCATGTACCCGGGAGGGGTATGCGCCGCAGGAACCGTCTCGCCCGACTCGCGCTCGCCGCGCTCGCGCTCGTGCTCGCGGCCTGCGAGACCGAGACCACCACGCTCGGGAACGCCGTCGCGACGTGTCCCGCCGGGACGATCTGCGCCTGCGGGACGGGCAACTGCGTCTACGACTGCCCGGGTGGAGGCTGCGTCCTCTCCTGCGCCGGCGCGTCGAACTGCGTGTTCTCGTGCGGCGGCGTGGGGACCTGCTCGTTCGAGTGCGGCAACGTCGGGAACTGCGACGCGACCTGCGCGGGCGGCGGCTGCGCGATGACGTGCACCGGCACCGGGAACGGCGTCCTCTCGTCGTGCCCCTCCGGCTGCAGCGCGGCGCGCGTGAGCGGCAGCGGGAGCTGCGTGCTCGTGAACTGACCCTGCCGCGCCCGGCCCCAGCCGCCCGGAGCGCGCCTCCCAACCAGCGGCTCACAGGAGAACACACGATGACCCGTCGGATCGCCCTCGCCCTCGCCGCGCTCGCCCTGGCCCTCGTCGCCGCGCCGGCCCGCGCGCAGTCCCTC
The DNA here is from genome assembly GCA_963821195.1 of uncultured delta proteobacterium. Classification (GTDB taxonomy): domain Bacteria; phylum Myxococcota; class Myxococcia; order Myxococcales; family Anaeromyxobacteraceae; genus Anaeromyxobacter. Next base: position 4,664 of record CAWGDE010000032.1, on the reverse strand, counting down.
AACTACCAGCCCGTCCGCGTGGACCTCACGGTCTACGGCGCCTACGCCTCCGCCGACGCGATCTCGTGGGGGGGCGGCGCGGCGCTCGAGGCCAAGTACAACGCCACCGACCACCTCGCGGTCGGCCTCCGGTTCGAGGGCGCCGGGTTCGTCACGCAGGAGGTGACGCTCGGGGCGGGCGAGAACACCACCGTGTCGCAGGGGGCGCGCGCCGTGAGCGCGTTCAGCCTCAAGGGCGACTGGTACTTCGGGACCGCGAGCACGCGCCCGTTCGTCGGGCTCGGCCTCGGGTACTACCGGATCGGCGTCGGCACGCAGTCGGCTTCGGGCGGCGGGACCGTGGTCCAGACGGCGGCAGCGTTCCGCGGCTTCGGCGTGTCCCCGCAGGTCGGCGTGAACTTCGGCGGCTTCCGGCTCGCGGCCACCTACCACGTCGTCGGCGGCGGCGACATGACCGTCATGACCCAGGCGGTGGGCGCGCCCACGCCGACGGAGGTGACGCTCGCGAAGAACTTCTTCGCGTTCGAGATCGGCGGGACGCTCGGCGGCGGGCGGATCATGGGCGCGCCGTAGCGCGCCCGGCGGCACAACACGAAGGCGCGGGGCGCCCACCTTCGGGCTGTCAGCCCGGCGTGCCATGGTCCGCGCGTGCAGGGCGGCGGACGGCGGCGGTGGGTGGAGGCGACGGTGGACGCGGACGCGGGCGGCGGCGCGGCTCGCGGGCGCGCTCGGGCTCCATCCGCTCGCGGCGCGCGTGCTCGCCGCGCGCGGCCTCGGCTCCGCGGGCGACGCGCAGGCGTTCCTCGCCGCGCCGCTCGAGGACCTGCCGGACCCGTCCTCGATGAAGGGGATGCCCGCCGCGGTCGACCGGCTCGTCGCGCGCGACTCGACGTCCGGCGAGCGGATCGCCTGCTACGGCGACTACGACGTGGACGGCGTCACCTCGACGGCGCTCCTGCTCGCGGGCTTCCTGCGCGCGGCCGGCGCCGACGTCGTCACCTACGTCCCGCACCGGCTGGTCGAGGGGTACGGCCTCAACATCGGCGGCGGTCGGAGAAGCTCGCCGCGCGAGGGCGTCAGGCTCCTCGTGACGCTCGACTGCGGCATCACCGAGCGTCGAGGAGGTCCGCGCGGCGACGGCGGCTCGGCGTCGACGACCGTCGTCGTGGACCACCACACGGTGCCGGTCGAGCTGCCGCGGCGGCGGCGATCCTGAACCCGCACCAGGCCTGGCTGCGCCTACCCGTCGAAGGACCTCGCGGCGGTCGGCGTCACCTTCGCGCTCGTGATGGCGCTGCGGAAGCGCGCTGCGCGAGCGCGGGCTGGTTCGGCGCCGGCCGGGCAGGAGCCGAACCTCAAGGACGCGCTCGACCTCGTCGCGCTCGGCACGGTCGCGGACGTGGTGCCGCTCGTCGGCGCCAACCGGATCCTGGTGCCGCTGGGGGCTCGAGGAGCTGGCCCGGACGCGGCGGCCCGGCGTGCGCGGCCCTGAAGAAGCGTGGCGGGGATCGCGCACGGGACGCCGGTCGGCGCCGGGCAGGTCGGGTTCCGGCTCGCGCCGCGGATCAACGCGGCGGGGCGGCTCGACGACGCCGGGCGCGGCGTGCGGCTGCTGCTCACGTCGGACGCCGCGGAGGCGGCGCGCTGGCCGAGGAGCTCGACCGCGAGAACCAGGCGCGGCAGGAGATCGAGCGGCGCATCCTCGAAGAGGCGCTCGCCGACGCGGCGGCGCGCGTGCGGGCGGGGGCGCGCGGCCTCGTCCTCGCACCGGCCGGGCTGGCACCCGGGCGTCGTCGGGATCGTCGCGTCGCGCGTGGTCGAGCGGTTCCACCGGCCCGGCCGTCCTCGATCGCGAGCGCGGACGGCGTGGGGAAGGGGAGCGGCCGGTCGATCGAGGGGTTCCACCTCTACGACGCGCTCGCCGCGTGCGCGGAGCACCTCGTCCGGTTCGGCGGCCACAAGCACGCCGCCGGCGTCACCGATCGAGCCCGGCGCGGTGCCGGCCTTCCGCGAGGCCTTCGAGGCGCACGCCGCGAAGGTATCGCGACGGAGGACCTGGTCCCGCGCTGCCGGATCGACGGCTGGGTCGTCGCGGGCGACGTGGGCGAGCGTGGCGGCGAACGACCTCGCGAAGCTCGGGCCGTTCGGCGCCGGACACCCCGAGCCGATCTGCGCGCTGCGCGGCGCCGCGGCGCGCGCGCGCACGTCGGCGCGGACGGGCGCGCACCTCAAGCTCGCTGCTCGGGAAGGGCGTCGACGCCATCGGCTTCGGGATGGGCGACCAGCTCGACGCCTGCGGCGGCGACGCTCGAGGCGGCCTTCACGCATCGGCTTCGACGAGTGGGACGGCGTGAGGCGGCTGCAGCTGAGGCTGCGCGACGTGCGCCCGGTCGGCTGAGCCGCGGCGCCCCGCGGAGCGGCGCCGGAGCCTTGACGCCTCAGGTTTCCGAGTGTTAGCTGCCTCTTCCCCATCCGCGGAGGGACGCCTTTGGCCCGCTTCATCCAGGACATCAAGCGCACGCACACCTGCGGCGAGCTCACGAAGGCCGACGTCGGCAAGGAAGTCGTCCTGTTCGGCTGGGTGAACAACCGGCGCGACCACGGCGGCGCGGTCTTCATCGACCTGCGCGACCGCGAGGGCGTCACCCAGGTGGTCTTCGAGGAGGACGTCCGGCCCGAGGTCCACGACCTCGCCGGCCAGCTCCGGCTCGAGTACTGCGTCGGCGTGCGGGGCAAGGTGGTCTCGCGCGGCGGCAACGTGAACCCGAAGCTCAAGACCGGCGAGATCGAGGTCCACGCGTCCGAGCTCGAGATCTTCAACCGCTCCGAGCCGACGCCGTTCCCGATCGAGGACCGGATCGACACGTCCGAGGAGAAGCGGCTCGCGTAGCGCTACCTCGACCTCCGCCGCGCGCCGCTGCAGAAGACGCTCATGACCCGCGCCCGCGTGAACCACGTCACGCGGAACTACTTCACCGAGAGCGGCTTCCTCGAGCTCGAGACGCCCTTCATGGGCAAGTACACGCCGGGCGGCGCCCGGAACTTCCTCGTCCCCTCGCGCCTCAACCCGGGCAAGTTCTACGCGCTCGCCGAGAGCCCGCAGCTCTACAAGCAGCTCTACATGGTCGCGGGCTTCGACCGGTACTTCCAGATCGTCCGTTGCTTCCGCGACGAGGACCTCCGGCTCGACCGGCAGCCCGAGTTCACCCAGATCGACGTCGAGATGAGCTTCGTCGAGCAGAACGACGTGTTCGACGTCATCGAGGGGCTCGTCGTCCGGCTCTGGAAGGAGATGCTCGGCGTCGAGCTGCCGCGCCCGTTCCTCCGCATGCCGTTCGACGAGTCGATGGCGAGGTACGGCAACGACAAGCCGGACCTCCGGTTCGACATGCCGCACGTCGTGCTCACCGACCTCGTGAGGCAGCACGGGGGCGGCGGCCTGCCGCTCCTCGACGAGGCGGTGAAGGCGAAGGGGATCGTGAAGGGGATGCGCGTCCCCGCCTCCGCGGGCCTCTCGCGCACCGAGATCGACAAGCTCGAGGAGTACGTGCGCGGCATGGGCGCGAAGGGGCTCGCCCGCGCGAAGATCGCGGAGGGCGGCGAGTGGACCCAGTCGCCCTTCGCGAAGACGATCACCCCCGAGCTGCGCAAGGCCATCAACGCCGCGGCCGGCGCCCAGCCGGGCGACCTCCTGCTCTTCCAGTTCGGGAAGGAGTCGGTCGTCCACACGGTGATGGCGAACCTCCGCGTCCACCTCGCGAAGCGGATGGGGCTCATCCCCGAGTACGGCTCGGGCGGGAAGTGGAACTTCCTGTGGGTCGTCGATCCGCCGCTCTTCGAGTACGACGAGGAGTCGGGCCAGTGGGCCGCCGCGCACCACGCCTTCACGCGCCCGCGCGACCAGGATGTGCAGTACCTCGAGAGCGACCCGGGCCGCGTCTACTGCTAGCGCTACGACCTCGTGCTCAACGGGTTCGAGATCGGCGGCGGCTCGATCCGCCTCCACGACCCCGAGGTGCAGGCCCGCGTCTTCAAGGCGATGGGGATCTCGGCAGAGGACGCGAGGAACAAGTTCGGCTTCCTCCTCGACGCGCTCAAGATGGGCGCGCCCCCGCACGGCGGGATCGCGCTCGGCATGGACCGGCTCGTCATGCTCCTCACCGGCGCCGAGTCGCTCCGCGACGTCGTCGCCTGGCCGAAGACGCAGAAGGGCACCGACCTCATGACCGGCGCACCCGGCGACGTGGACACGAAGCAGCTCCGCGACCTGTACGTCAAGTCGACGTACGAGCCGGGGAAGTAGCCGGTTACGTGCGGCGCCGCGGCAGCTCGGGCAGGTAGGGGTCGAGCACCGCGGCGAGCCGGTCCAGGATCGGGCGGATCTCCGCGCGCTCCGGAGACGCGAGCGCCTCGCCCGCGTCGGAGACCGCCCGCGCGAGATCGGACGGGAGCAGGTACAGGCTCGCCGAGAACGCGGCGATGGCCTCGGCCGCGGCCTTCTCGAGCGCCTCGGTGGACTCGGCGAGCGCGGCGGCGGTGTCGGCGGTCGGCGCCCGGTCGTGGTCGGCGCGGTCGGCGAGCCAGTCGTGGCGCGCGAGCTCGAGGCGGCCGATCTGCTCGACGACGCGGACGACCGCGCCCTGGCGGACCTTCGCGAGGTCGCC
>CAWGDE010000031.1:0-93110 GCA_963821195.1 uncultured delta proteobacterium | reverse complement strand
CACGTCGTCCGCGTCGAGGGCCGGCGCCGGGGTCCGGCGAGCGGCGTCGTCTGGTCGGCGGACGGCCTCGTCGTCGCCGCCCACCACGCGGTCGAGCGCGACGACGAGCTCGAGGTCGGGCTCCCCTCGGGCGAGACCGCGACCGCCGAGGTGGTGGGGCGCGATCGTTCGACCGACCTCGCGCTCCTGCGCGTGCGCGCGACGGGGCTCTCGCCCGCGCCGTGGGCGGACGCCGACGCGCTCGCGGCGGGCGAGCTCGTCCTCGCCGTCGCGCGCCCCGGCCGGAGCCCGCGCGCGTCGCTCGCGCTTCCTCCGCCGCCGCCGGCGAGTACCGCGGCGCGGGCGGCGGCCGGATCGACCGCTTCCTCGAGACCAGCATCGAGCCGCACCCGGGACTGTCGGGCGCGCTCGTCACCGCCGCGTCTGGGAGCCCCGTCGGCCTCGCGACGTCGGGCCTCGTGCGCGGCGCCGCCATGGTGTCGTGCCCGCGTCCACGCTCCGGCGGGTGGTCCGCTCCCTCGCGGCGCACGGCGGCGTGCGGCGCGGCTACCTCGGGGTCGCCACCTTCCCGGTCCGGCTGCCGCCCGCCCTCGCGAAGGCGGAGGGGCGCCCCGGTGCCCTCCTCGTCTCGTACGTCGAGCCGGAGGGCCCGGCGGCGCGCGCCGGCGTCCTGCAGGGGGACGCGCTGCTCGCCCTGGGCGGCGCGCCAATCGCCGAGCCCGGCGACCTGCTCCCGCTCCTCGAGGAGGAGCGGATGCGGGGAGCCGGTGCCGGTGCGGCTCGTCCGCGCCGGCGAGGTGCGGGAGGTCTCGATCACCGTCGGCGCGAGGGGGGTGCGGCCGTGACCGCGCTCGAGGCGTTCTCGTCCGACCTCGCGGACCTGGTGGCGCGCGCATCGCCGGCGGTCGTCGGCGTCGAGCACCGGCGCGGGCAGGGCTCGGGCGTCGTGCTCGCGCAGGACGGGTTCGTCCTCACGAACGCGCACGTCGCGGCCGGCGGCGGCCCGCTCCGCGTCCGGCTCCCGGGGGCGCGCGCGGTCCGGGGCGAGCTCGTCGGGGCGGACGAGCGGACCGACCTCGCGGTCGTCCGCGCGGACGCGGGCGAGCTTCCGTCCCTCGCGCTCTCGTCGCGCCGGCTCCGCGTCGGCGAGGTCGTCGTGGCAATCGGGAACCCGCTCGGGTTCGAGCGGTCCGTCTCGACGGGCGTCGTGTCCGCGCTCCACCGCAACTTGCAGGCGCCGAGGAACGGGATCCTCGAGGGGCTCGTCCAGACGGACGCGGCGGTGAACCCCGGCAACTCGGGCGGCCCGCTCGTGGACGCATCCGGCGCCGTCGTGGGCATCACCACGGCGATGCTCCCCTGGGCGCGCGGCATCGGCTTCGCGGTCCCGGCCCACACGGCGGGCTGGGTGGCGTCGGTCCTCATCCGCGAGGGCCGGGTCGCGCGGCCGTTCGTCGGCGTCGCCGCTCGCGGCGAGGACGTCGAGCCGGCGCTCGCCCGCGAGCTCGGCCGGGCGCGGGCGGTGCGGATCCTCGAGGTGGTCGCGGACTCGCCCGCGGCCGCCGCCGGGCTTCGGAGGAACGACCTCGTCGTCGCCGCCGCCGGCTCCCCGGTCGAGACGCTCGACGACGTGGTCCGCGCGATGGTGCTCGGGCACCCGACCGAGATCGGAGATCGGGATCGTGCGCGACGGACGGCGCGAGGCGCTCGCAATCCGGCCGCGGCCGCTGAAGGAGGCGGCGTAGCGACGTCACCCCCAGGGCCCGGGGCGGGGTCGCGGGAATGAACCCCCCGTCCGGTTGTATCCTCCTGGCCGATGCCCCTGCGACGCCGCACCTCGCTCGCCGCGCTCGCGGGCGCCCTCCTCGTCGCCCTGCTCCTCGCCGCGCTCCTCCGCGGGGGAAGCGACGCGCCGCGCACGGCAGGCGGCGACGCCGCACCGGGCGCTGCCGCGGCGGCAGCATCGCCGGAAGCGCGCGTCCCCACGCGCCTCCCGATCACGGTCGCCGCTCCCGCCTCCTCCGCGCCCGGCAGCGACGACGCGCTCCCCGCGAGCTTCGAGGGACGCGTGGTGTCGCGCGCCACCGGGCAGGGTGTGCCGGGCGCCGAGCTCACGTTCTCTCGCGCGGGCGCGGCCGCGTCGGTCCGGGCCGGCCCCGACGGCGCGTTCCGCTTCGACCCGCCGGTGGAGGGGCGCTGGCTCCTCGCCGCCGTGACCGCGCCGGCGTTCCTGCCGTTCGCGCCGGAGTGGGGCCACAGCCCCGTCCAGCTCGACGCGCGCGCGGGGCTCCACGTGCGCGGGCTCGTCGTCCACCTCGTCCCCGCGATCGCGATCGTCGGGCACGTCGTGGACGCGGAGCGCCGCCCCGTGCCGGATGCGGCGGTGCGGCTCCTCGGCGTGGCGGGCGAGGCGACGCTCTTCTCGATCCCGGACCGCTTCACGTCCGACGCGCGCGGCGAGTTCCGGTTCTCCGCGCCCATCGGGGCGACGCTCGAGGCGCGCAAGGCAGGGTTCGCGCCCGGCCGGGCCGAGCTCGACCAGCTCACCTCGCTCGCGGGTCGGGTCACCGTCGTGCTCGGGCCGCCTCACGAGCCCCTCGGAGCGCCGGCGGCAATCGCGGGCCGGGTCGTCGCGAAGGGCGCCGGGCCCATCCCCGGCGCGCTCGTCGTCGCGGACCGCGAGCCCGCCTTCGGGGGCGGCGTCACGGTCGCCCAGGCGACGACCGGCGACGACGGCGCGTTCGAGCTGCGCGACCTCGATCCCGGCCGCTACCGCGTGACCGCGCGCGCCGAGGGTCGCGCCCCGGGACGGCTCCGCGGCGTGCAGGCGGGGACCCGCGACGCGCTGCTCGAGCTCGGCGACGGCTCGCGGCTGCGCGGCTGCGTCCGCGACCTCGCGAGCGGCGCGCCCGTCGCGCCGTTCACGGTGCTCGTGCTCGGCCGGCGGACGTCGCTCCTGCGCCCCGTCCAGCAGAGCCGGTCGTTCGTCGACGCTTCCGGCTGCTACGCGCTCGACGACCTCGGGCCCGGACCTGCCGCGGTGGTCGTCTCGGCCCCCGGGTATGCGCCGTCGCCGGAGGTCGCGGTAGACCTCGACCCCGGGCGGGAGGCGATCGCCGACGCGGCCGTCGAGCGCGGCGGCCGGCTCGCGGGCGTCGTGGTCGACGCGGCCACGCGCGCCCCGCTCGAGGGCGCGCGCATCTCGGTCGAGGGCGCGCGCTCCGACGCGGCGTCGACGTTCCCGGTGCTCGCGGAGGCGACGACGGACGCGTCGGGCCGATTCGTGCTCGACGGGCTGCCGCCCCGCTTCTCGATCCAGGCGGCCGCCGCGGACCACCACGCCCGCGTCGTCGGCGGGCTCGTGGCCGGCCCGGGCGGCGAGGCGCCCGCGATCGGGATCGCGCTCCGCCCCGTCGCGCCCGGCGAGGAGCCGCGCACGGAGCTCGCCGGCATCGGCGTCGGGATCGCGGCGCGCGGCGAGTCGCTCGTCGTGACGGCCGTCGCGCCGGGCGGCGGGGCCGCCGAGGCGGGGCTCGGGCAAGGCGACACGATCCTGAGCGTCGACGGGCAGCCGGTGACGGAGCTGGGGTTCCTGGGGGCGGTGAACGCGATCCGCGGCCCGGAGGGGACGTCCGTCCTCCTCTCGATCCGCCGCGACGACCGGACGTTCGAGGTCCGCGTGCCGCGCCGGCTCGTGCGCGGCTGAGCGCCGCGCCCTTCGGCTTGCTCCGCGGACGGGCGAGCGCCGGTGGGCGCACGGTCCGGCCAGCCGACCCCGGCCCCTTCTCGTCCGCGGCCCGGCGTGCTAACGCCTAGCGCATGAGCCTCGACGAGACCCGGGCGGTGAGCCCCCAGGACCTCGGCCGCGTCGCCGCGCCCAAGGCGGCGCTCGTGATGGTCCACTCGGCGGACAAGGAGCAGCAGGGCCAGCGGTTCCCGCTCGGGGAGGAAGACGTGACGCTCGGCCGCGACGCGACGAACACCGTCGTCGTCGCCTCCGACCAGGCGTCGCGGCGGCACGCGCGGATCTTCGTGTCCGGCGGCGCCCACGTGCTCGTGGACCTCGACTCGACGAACGGGACGTTCCTCAACTCGAAGCTCGTGAAGGAGCAGACGCTCCGGCACGGCGACGTCCTGCGCATCGCCTCGACGGTGCTGAAGTACGTGGTCGAGTCCTGACGCGCCCGCGGCGCCTCCCCGCGCCGTGCAGCCCGTTCACTCCGCCGTCGGCTTCACGCCGACGAACGACCGCCGCAGCAGCGCCCGGACCTCGCCGACGATGCCGCGGCGGAAGGCGAGCACGCAGGCGACGAACACCGCCCCCGTGATCACCGTGACCCACGATCCGACGCCCGAGAGGGCGTTCTCGAGCCAGACCACCACGAGGGCGCCCACCGAGGGCCCCATCACGGTGCCCATCCCGCCGAGCAGCGTCATGAGCACCACCTCGCCCGAGCGGTGCCAGTACACGTCGGTGAGCGAGGAGAACTGCAGGACGAGCACCTTGAGCGAGCCGGCGAGCCCCGAGAGGCCCGCCGAGAGGACGAACGCGAGGAGCTTGTAGCGGTCCACGTCGTAGCCGAGCGAGAGGGCGCGCGGCTCGTTCTCGCGGATGGCGCGCAGCACGTGGCCGAACGGGGACTGGATCGCCCGATCGATCAGCCAGAAGCCCGCCAGGAACGCGGCGAACACGAAGTAGTACATCCAGTACTGGTTATCGAGGGGGAGCAGCCCCAGCGCCTTCCCGCGGGGGACCCCCTGCAGCCCGTCCTCGCCGCCCGTCCACGGCATCTGCACGACGAGGAAGTAGACGAGCTGCGCGAACCCGAGCGTGATCATCGCGAAGTAGATGCCCGAGCGGCGGATCGCGAGGCTCCCGAACACCGCGCCGAGGAGCGTCGCGACCGCGGTGCCGGCGACGACGCCGAGCTCGGGGGGGAAGCCCCACGACCTCACGGTGTAGCCGGTCACGTACGCGGCGGACCCGAGGAACGCGGCGTGCCCGAAGGAGAGGAGCCCGGTGTAGCCGAGGAGGAGGTTGAACGCGCTCGCGAACAGCGCGAGGCAGAGCACGTTCATGGCGAACACCGGGTACACCAGGAACGGCGCGGCGAGGCCGAGGGCGAGGAGCGACGCCCAGGCGACGATCCGGAGCGCGCGCGGGCTCACCTCGTCCTCCCGAAGAGCCCCGCCGGGCGGACGAGGAGCACGAGGGCCATCAGGACGAACACGACCACGCTCGACGCCTCCGGGTACAGGAACTTCGTGAGCCCCTCGACGACGCCGACGCCGAGCCCGGTGAGGATGGACCCGGCGATGGAGCCCATCCCGCCGATGACGACGACCGCGAAGACGACGATGACGAGCGAGCTGCCCATGAGCGGCGTCACCTGGTACACCGGCGCCGCCATCACGCCCGCGAACCCCGCGAGCGCCACCCCGAAGCCGTAGGTGAGCGTGGACATGAGCGGCACGTTCACGCCGAACGCCTGGAGGAGGCGCGGGTTCTCGGTGCCTGCCCGCAGGTACGCGCCGAGCTTCGTGCGCTCGACGACGAACCACGCCATCGTGCAGACGAAGATCGAGACCACCACCACCCAGCCCCGGTAGATGGGCAGGTACATGAACCCGAGGTTCACGCCGCCGCGCAGCACCTCCGGGACCGGGTACGAGTAGCCGGAGTTGCCGTAGGCGTGGTGGAACAGCCCCTCCGCGATCAGGGTGAGCCCGAAGGTGAGGAGGAGGCCGTACAGGTTGTCGAGGCCCTGCAGGCGTCGCAGCAGGAGCCGCTCCACGACCACCCCCACCGCGCCCAGCGCGGCCGGCACGAGGAGGAGCGCCCACCAGTAGCCGACCCCCAGGTAGCTCATCGCCATCCAGGCGGCGAACGCGCCCATCATGTACTGCGCGCCGTGCGCGAAGTTCACGACGTTGAGCAGCCCGAAGATGATCGCCAGCCCGAGCGAGAGCAGGGCGTAGAACGAGCCGTTGATGAGGCCGAGGAGGAGCTGGCCGAAGAGCGCCTGGGTCATGGGGCCTCTCGCGCCCGCGCGCCCGCCCCGGCGCGCGGGGCGGGCGGCGGCGCGTCGCGGGCTACTTCTTCACGAGCGGGCAGGCCTGCGCCTCCACGCTCGGGAACGCCTCGGCGGCCGGGATCCTCTTCACGATCTTGTAGTAGTCCCACGGGTACTTCGACTCCTGGGGGCTCTTCACCTGCACGAGGTACATGTCGTGCCGGAAGAGGCCGTCGGGCCCGATCGTGCCCTTGCCGAAGAAGTCGTTCACCGGGGTCGCCTTCATCTTGGCGATCACCGCGTCGGCCGCGTCCGTGCCGGCGGCCTGGATCGCCTTGAGATAATGCGTGGTGGCGGAGTAGAGGCCCGCCTGCACCATCGTGGGCATGGCCTTCTTCGCGTTGTCCGGGTGATTCTGGAACTTCTTCGACCAGGCCCGCGTCGCGTCGTCGAGGTCCCAGTAGAAGGCGGTGGTGAGGTAGAGGTTCTTCGCGATGTCGAGCCCGAGGCTGTGGATGTCGGAGATGAAGACGAGGAGGCCGGCGAGGGTCTGCTTCGGGGTGACCCCGAACTCCTTCGCCTGCTTGATGGTGTTGATGGTGTCCGCGCCGGCGTTGGCCATGCCGATCACCTTCGCGCCGGACGCCTGCGCCTGGAGCAGGTAGCTCGAGAAGTCGGTGCTGCTCTGGGGGTGGAGGGCGTGCCCGAGGACCTTGCCGCCGGAGTCGGTGACCACCTTCGAGGTGTCGGCCTCGAGCGACTTGCCGAACACGTAGTCGGCGGTGATGAAGAACCACGTGTCGCCGCCCTGCTTCACGACCTCGCGGCCGGTGCCGTTGGCGAGCGCCCAGTTGTTGTACGTGTAGTGCACGTTGTACGGGGTGCACTTCTCGCCGGTGATGGCGGTGGTGGCCGGGCCGGAGAGGAGGGTGATCCGCTTCTTCTCGGTGGCGACGGGCATGACCGCGAACGCGGTGCCGCTGTTCACGAGGTCGACGACGGCGTCCACCTTGTCCTCGTCGAACCACTTCCGGGCCGTGTTGGAGGCGATGTCCGCCTTGTTCTGGTGGTCGGCGGAGACCACCTCGATCGGCTTGCCGAGCACCTTCCCGCCGAAGTCGGCGACCGCCATCCTCACGGCGAGGGCGGAGCCGGGCCCGGCGAGGTCGGAGTAGAACCCGGTCATGTCGGTGAGGACGCCGATCTTGACGACGCCGTCCGACACCTTGTCTGCGGCGGGTACGGCCCCCGACGAGCCGAGGGCGACGAGGACGAGCGCGAAACGGACGAGGCCTCTCATGTGCGGTCCTTTCTCCTCGGTCAGACGCCGAGGAAGCGTTGCAGTGACTCCATCCGGCCCTCGAGCTCGGGCCGTGACACGATGTCCACGACGTTCCCCCGCTCCAGGAGGAAGTGGCGATCCGCGAGCGGCGCGACGAAGTGGAAGTTCTGCTCCACGAGGATGACGGTGTAGCCGCGCTCCTTGAGCGTCCGCACCGCGCGCCCGAGCGCCTGGACGATCACGGGCGCGAGGCCCTCGGTGATCTCGTCGAGGAGGAGGAGCCGGGCGCCGGTGCGCAGGATGCGCGCCATCGCGAGCATCTGCTGCTCGCCGCCGGAGAGGCGGGAGCCCGGGCTCTTCCGCCGCTCGGCGAGGTTCGGGAACATCGCGTAGATCTCGTCCACCGACATCCCGCCCGACCCCACCGTCGGCAGGATGGTGAGGTTCTCCTCGGCGGTGAGCGACGCGAAGATGCCGCGCTCCTCCGGGCAGTAGCCGAGCCCGAGGTGGACGATCCGGTGCGTCGGCATCGCGATCGTCTCGCGGCCGTTCACCATCACCGACCCGGTGCGGCGGTCGACGAGCCCGAGGATCGCCTTGAGCGTCGTCGTCCGGCCCGAGCCGTTCCGCCCGAGGAGCGTCACGAGCTCGCCGGTGCCGACGGAGAGATCGACGCCGTGCAGGATGTGCGACTCCCCGTAGAAGGCGTGCAGCGCCGACACCCGCAGGAACTCCGCGGGGCGGGCGGCGGCGGCCACGGGCGGCGTCACGCGGGCACCCCGATGTACGCCTCGAGCACGGCCGGATCGCGCGAGACCTCGGCGTAGCTCCCGTCGGCGAGGACGCTGCCGCGGGCGAGGACGGTGACGCGGTCCGCGAGGTCCTGCACGACGGAGAGGTTGTGCTCGACCATGAGCACGGTCCGCCCCTTCGCGACGCGCCGGATGAGCGCGACGACGCGGCCGACGTCCTCGTGCCCCATCCCCTGCGTCGGCTCGTCGAGCAGCATGAGCTCGGGCTCGAGCGCGAGCGTGGTCGCGAGCTCCAGCGCGCGCTTGCGGCCGTAGGGAAGCTCGACCGTGACCGTGTCGCGCTGGTCCTCGAGCCCCACCTCGCGCAGGAGCTCGACGGCGCGCGCGTCGAGGACCTCGAGGCTCCGCTCCGAGCGCCAGAAGTGGAACGAGGTTCCGAGCCGCCGCTGCAGGGCGACGCGCACGTTCTCGAGGACGGTGAGGTCCGGGAACACGGCGGAGACCTGGAACGAGCGGACGACCCCGCGGCGGGCGACGTCGGCGGGGCGCGCGCGGGTGATGTCCTCGCCCTTGAAGCGGATCGTGCCGCTCGTCACGGGGAGGAACCGGGTGAGGAGGTTGAAGAAGGTGGTCTTGCCCGCGCCGTTGGGGCCGATGAGCGCGTGGATGGTGCCGCGCCGGACGTCGAGCGAGACGCCGTTCACCGCGACGAAGCCGGCGAACGCCTTCACGAGGTCGCGCGTCTCGAGGATCGACTCCGCGTTCAACCCGCCTCCAGGCTGCAAGCAGACGTTGACGATAATGCGGTCGGCGCCTGCGGCGGGAAGCCGCGGCGTGTGGGACCCGATTGGGACGTGGCCGGCGTCGTCTCTGATAGGCCCTTGGCTTGCGCGATCCGGGTCCCAAGCCGAGGTCGCTGCCTGCATCTCCACCATCTCGGGTGCGCGGTGCTCGAGCGGCGGTTCCCGGGCGCGTTCTGCACGCTGCTGTTGCGGCGAGCCGCCGCACCTCTCCGGTGAGCCGTGGGCAGCTCGCACCGGATGTGCTAGCGAACCTCCGTGCCCGATGGAGCTCCGCGGCGCCGGTCTCACGCACGGCGCGTCTCGCTCGCCGCTCTCGTCCTGTGCGCGGCGCCGTCGTGCTCGTCCGATGGGGACTCGTCCTTCGCGTCGCGGGAGCAGATCGAGCCCGTCGTCGCGCGGGACGCGGTGCTCTTCGACCCGGCGGCGGCGCCGGACGCGCTCGTCGCGCGGCTCTCCGGCGCGCGCGTCGTGCTGCTCGGCGAGATGCACTACGTGCAGGAGCACCAGGACTTCCTCGCCGTGCTGCTCCCCCGGCTGCAGGCGGCGGGGTACCGCTGGATCCTCCAGGAGCAGATGCACGCGACCGCGTGGACCGGCGAGGAGTACGTGCTGCTCCGGAGCGACGCGCTCCCGGTCGAGGTCGCGGCGCTCAACCAGACGCTGCTCGACGGCGTTCGGGCGATGAACGCGGGCCTGCCCGAGGCGGAGCGGATGCACTTCGCCGGATTCGACATGAACCACGGGGTCGGGCTCTTCTCCCACGGGCTCCTCCTCTTCCAGGAGCGGTTCGGCCCCTTGTCGCAGCTCGACGCGCTGCTCGCCACGACGCCGGACTCGGCGCAGTACGCGGCGGCGCTCGAGGCGCTCCCGGGCGTGCTCGCGGCGGACGAGGCGGCGATCTCGGCCGCGATCGGCGCCGACCGGTACGCGCAGCTCGTGGAGCTCGTGGACGTGGAGCGGCGCAGCCTGCCCCTCCGGCGCGCCGGCGACACCGGAGCCGGGAGGGAGCTCGTGATCCGCGAGCGGATCCTCGCCGCGCTGTCCCGCGCCGCGGGCGCGGGCGTCGCGGTGAACTGCGGCCGCTGGCACGCACAGCGGGCCCCCGAGATGCCACCGTGGGACGAGCCCGTCGGGACGTGGCTCGCGAGGCACCCGGAAGCCTACGGCGGCGACCCCGGGGCCCTCGTGTCGGTCGCGTTCTTCGCTGCGCGGGGCGAGCGCCGCCCGAGCTACAACGACCCGGTGGCGGTCCCGTTCGACGTCGTGACGGACGCGCCCCCGAGCGACCTCGTGCGGATCGTCGCCGAGCGCGCCGGCGCCGAGGGCGCCTGGCTGCCCTTCCAGGATCCGGTGTTCTCGGGCACGCAGATGCTCGCGAACGGCGGCGGCACGATCAACGTGCTCCGGCCGGGCGCCGCCTTCGACGGGATGGTCCTCTACCCGCACGCGTCCGTGCTGGCGAGCATGGCGCTCGTGCCCTGAGCCTCACCGCCGCCGGCCGGCGCGCGCGCGCGGGCCGTGCTACGAGATCCGTGGAAACCCCGACCGAGAGTTCCCCTGTCCGCACGGCCGACAAGGATGAGCGCTCCGGACGAGGGAGTCACGCCGACGCAGGCCTGGGGCGGTGAAGGCACACGCATCCGACCGCTGGTGGCTCCGGCGCGTCTCACGTGGTCTTCGGCTCGTTGATACGCGCGAAGGAACAGTGAATGTCAGCGATGTCTTGGTACCGCACCCGGGGAGCGGTCACGGGACGCGCCGTGGCACCGAACGTGCCGCGGCGAACCCTGCGGATCCGCTCGGGCAGCGGATGGCCCAGCGTCCGTCGTACGACCCCTCCGGCCGAATCCGGGAACTCCCGGTCCGGGCGCCGGCGCCGCGGTCCGGGCGCCTCCGCAACTACGTCAGCGCCTTCTTGATCTTGGGGACGTCCCCTGCTGCGTAGTAGTTGCAGACGCCCTTCTTCGCGGCCGGCTTCAGGCCGAGCTCCGAGATGGCCTTCTTCACCTTGGTGTCCGTGACCTTCAGCGCGGCGGCGATCTTCGAGGCGGTCAGCAGCTCTGGCGCGGTGGGCATGGAGCCGATGATACACGCGCAAGCGCTCGCGCCGCTCCAAGTACGTCGCACGCGAACCCCGGTGAGCGCCGCGGTGGACGCGCGACTACACGAACGGAATCAGCCGGTACCCTTGCCGAAAGGAGTCACGCCCATGTCGAGGCTTCGGGTGAACGCATTTGGAATCTCCATCGATGGCTACGGCGCCGGTCCCGACCAGGCGCTGGACAATCCCATGGGCGTCGGAGGGATGGCGCTGCACCAGTGGGTGCTCGGCACGAAGACGTTCCAGAGGGTGGCCGGCGACTTCGCTGGATCGCTGATCGGTGACAAGGTCGGACGAGGAGGGGTCGACGACGACTTCGCCGCGCGCGGCTTCGACAACCTCGGCGCCTGGATCATGGGCCGCAACATGTTCGCGCCGTCGCGTGGCGCCTGGCCCGACGACGGCTGGAAGGGATGGTGGGGCAGCAACCCGCCCTACCACGTGCCAGTCTTCGTGCTCACGCACCATGCTCGTGCGCCCCTCACCATGGAGGGCGGGACGACGTTTCACTTCGTCACGGATGGCATTCACGCCGCGCTGAAGCGCGCGAAGGAGGCGGCTCGGGGCAAGGACGTCCGGCTCGGCGGGGGAGTTGCGACCATTCGCCAGTATCTCGCCGCCGGGTTGATCGACGAGCTGCACCTCGCGATCGCCCCCGCGCTCCTCGGCCGGGGCGAGAACCTACTGGCCGGCATCGATACGGTCGCCCTCGGCTACCGATGCGCGCAGCACGCCTCGTCGGACGACGCCACCCACGTCGTCCTGACGAAGTAGCTACGCTCGGTTCTCTTTCTCACGTTCGGTCGCATCGACGACCACCCGGGCCTTCCCCCTCCAGGTCGCCCACGTCTCCGGGCTGGTCACCAGCTCCTGCGAGCAGGACACGGTGCTCCAGTTCGCCGGCCGGGCCGGTCCCGTTCCACCACGTGGACCGGAACACGCTCCGCCGAATCGCCGCCGCGGTGCGCAACCCGGCGACCGCCCGGAATCCGTAGACGCGGCCCGCACGATCACCCGAACGGGGTCCGCGCGTCGAAGACTCCCACCGGTCGAGGCCCGAAGACTAGATCCGTGCGCCGGAGAGCTCGATGCGCGGACCCGATCAGCGGGACCGACCCTCGGTCGCGCAGCAGGCGCCGCACGGGGCGCTGTCCGCGCTGCTCCAGGAGCTGGCGCGCGCTCCGGAAGCCGACGCGGGTGTCGCCTGGACGGAAGCGGGCGTCCTGCATGCCGGCGCCGTGATCGGCCGGTTCGAGCTCCTCCGCGAGATCGGGCGCGGCGGGTTCGGCGTCGTGTGGGAAGCTCGCGATCGCGAGCTCGGGCGCGCGGTCGCGTTCAAGGCGGTCCGCGCCGCGACGAACCGGCAGCTTCGGGAAGAGCGGCTCCTGCGCGAGGCGGAGTCCGCCGCGCGGCTGTCGCATCCGAACATCGTCACGCTGTTCGACGTCGGGCGCTGTCCCGAGGGGCCCTACCTGGTGCTCGAGCTCCTCCGGGGGAAGACGCTGGCGCAGGAGCTCTCCCGCGGGAGGATGCCCGTACCGGAGGCGCTGCGCATCGCGGTCGAGGTCGCGCGTGGCCTCTCGCACGCGCACGCGGAGGGGGTGGTCCACCGCGACCTCAAGCCGGCGAACGTGTTCCTCTGCCAGGACGGGCGAGTGAAGATCCTGGATTTCGGCCTGGCGCACGCGTTCGGCCGGCCGCGGGCGGAAGGCGGCACCCTGGGCTACATGGCTCCGGAGCAGTGGAGCGGCGCGCCCGAGGACGAGCGGACCGACGTCTTCGCGCTGGGCGTGCTCCTCTACGAGACGCTCTCGGGCGAGCTGCCGTTCCCGGAGGTGGCCCCGGGCAAGTGGCGCGCGGCGCGCCGCCTCGACGTCGCCGGCGCGCCGCCATCGCTCGCCGCTGCCGTCGCGGCGATGCTCCGGAAGGACCCGGTGCAGCGGCCGCGGGACGGCGCCCGGGCACTGGAGCTGCTCGCGGCCATCGCCCGACACGCCGAGGGAGCGGACCCCGCCGCCAGGCCTGGGCAGCCGCCCGGCCAGGCCGCCTCCTCGCGGCGGCCGGGCACGCTCGTCTCGGGCCGCTGGCGCACGGGCGCGCTCGTAGCGACCGTGACGGCGCTCGCCGGCGCGCTCGCCTTCGGCTCCTGGCAACGGGAACGGGAGCGGGAGGTGCGTGCCGCCGAGCTGCCGCGGTTGCAGGCGCTGGTGGCTGCGGACGACTGCGTGCCGGCCTTCGACCTCGTCCTCCGCCTCGAGCGGCAGCTGCCGGGCGACCCCCAGGTGCGGGCGCTCGCGGAGGCCTGCTCCTCGCCGGTGCGCCTGCAGACCGATCCACCGGGCGCGCTCGTCTCGTTCCGGCCGTACGACGCCGACGACTCCGCCTTCCGCCCGCTGGGCCGGACTCCGCTGCGAGACGTGCGCTTGCCCCACGGTGCGGGCGTCTTCCGCTTCGAGCTGGAGGGGCACGCCACCGTCCTGCGCGTGCTGCGCAACCCCGGGCTCGAGCTCGGCAGCGTGCGCGACCGCTTCCAGCTCCAGCTCGTCGCCGGAACCGACTTCACCGTTCCGCTTCCGGCAGAGCGCGCGCTTCCCCCCGCGATGGTCCTCGTGCCCGCGACCCGCTTCCCGGTCTCGCTCGTGAGCGATGCGCCGGCCGAGATCGCGCCCTACCTCCTCGGCCGTCTCGAGGTCACGAACCGTGAATTCAAGGAGTTCGTCGACGCGGGCGGTTACCGGATGGAGCGGCTCTGGCGCGACCTGCCCTTCGGCCCGGCGGCGGCCTCCTGGCGAGGGGCGGTGGCACGCCTCGTCGACTCCACCGGCAGGCCGGGGCCATCGACGTGGGAGTCGGGTTCCTATCCGGACGGAGCAGGCGACCACCCGGTCGCGGGCGTGAGCTGGTTCGAGGCGACCGCGTACGCGCGCTTCCGCGGCCTGGAGCTGCCGACCGCGTACCACTGGTATCGGGCCGCCTTCTCGGCCTACGAGATCACCGAGTCGATCTCCGCGGCGGTCGCCCGGCGGGGCAACTTCCAGGGACGGGGGGCCGTGCCCGCGGGGGAGCGGGACGACCTGGGGCCGTACGGGACCTCGGACATGGCGGGGAACGTGCGCGAGTGGCTCTCCACGGCGAGCGGCGCGATGCGGATGATCGCCGGCGGCGCGTTCAACCAGGGGCCCTACCTCTACTACAGGCTGGACGCCGCCGACCCGTGGGATCGCTCGCCGGGCAACGGGCTGCGCCTCATGCGGACCGCCGACGGCGCGCCGGTCGCGGAGGCGCTGCGCGGCCCGATCCCGGTGCGAAAGGAGCTCGGCGACCTCCGCCCGGCCGAGGATGCGGCATGGGCGGTGCTCGAGCATCAGCTCGCCCGCTCGGAGGCGCCGCTCGACGCGCGCGAGGAGGCCGCCGCGCCCGGCGGGGGCGCGTGGCGGCGGGAGACGATCTCTCTCGCGACCGGCTACGACGAGGGCCGGTTCCGGTTGCAGCTCTTCCTTCCCGTGGGGCGGCCCCCGCCGTGGCAGGTGGTGTTCCTCCTGCCGCACGCCGGTTACTTCCGGGTCCCGGAGGAGACCGGCACCTTCGATCCGTCGGCCACGAGCCAGCGGCTCGACTTCCTCATGAAGTCCGGCCGCGCGCTCGCGCTGGTGGCCTTCGACGGAGCGTTCGAGCGGCGCTGGCCGGAAGCCCGCGTCGCCGCGATCTCCCGGGGCGACCGCTTCCGCATCCTCCTGCGACACCACCGCGAGGAGCTCGGTCGGGCGCTCGACTACCTGCAGGGGCGCAAGGATCTCGACGCCGCGCGCGCCGGCGTCCTCGGCATCAGCTACGGCGCGCAGACCATGGTGGCCCTGCTCGCGGTCGAGCCGCGGCTCGGGCCCGCCGTCCTGATCGGCGGCGGCGTCTTCCTCCTGCCCGGCCTGCCCGTGACGGAGCAGCCCTTCAACTATTACCCGCGCGTGCGGCAGCCGATCCTCATGCTGAGCGGCCGCTGGGACGTCGACGTCGGTCAACCGGAGCAGGAGGCGATGCTGCGCTTCCTCGGCACGCCCGAGGAGCAGAAGAGGCGCGTCGTCCTCGACGTCGGCCACGGTTGGGTCCCGCAGAACCAGTTCGTGCGCGAGGCGCTCGAGTGGTACGACCGCTACCTCGGCCCGGTCCGCTGATCCCCCCTCGTCGCCGCGCCGCGGCGGATCCTACATGAACCCGAGCTGCAGCTTCGCCGCCTCGCTCATGCGCGAGGGGTCCCAGGGCGGATCGAAGACGAGCTCCACCTGCACGTCGGCGACGCCGGGCACCGCGAGGACGGCGCGGCGGACGTCCTCGACCAGCACCGGGCCGATGCCGCAGCCGGGCGCGGTGAGCGTCATCGTCACGCCGACGCGGTGTCCGCCCTCCGCCGGCTCGGCGGCCACGACGTACACGAGGCCCAGCTCCACGATCGACGCGGGGATCTCCGGATCGTAGACCTGGCGGAGCGCGTCCCAGACCTTCTCCTCGTCGAACGGCCCCGCGGCGGCGGCGGCGCGCCCCTCGGCGATCTTCCTCGCCTCCGCCTCGTACTCCGGGCCGAGCGCGCCGGCGTCCTTCCCGTCGATCCGGACGAGGCCGCCGCTCTCGGTCATGCAGGTGAACTGCGCGCCGAGCGTCTGCTGGACGACGAGCCAGGTGCCCGCGGGCAGGCGCACCCGGTAGCCGCTCGGCACCTGCAGCGCCTCGACCTCCCTCGTCGTGGTGACCGCTTTGCGCTCCATCGGCCGATCACTCCGTCGAGATGGGCTCCCCCGCGCCTGCGAGGGCGGCGCGGAGCGCGTGCCAGGCGAGGCTCGCGCACTTCACGCGCGTCGGGTACTCGTGCACGCCGCCGAACACCGCCAGCTTGCCGAGCTCCTCCGCGTCGCCGGAGCCGGGCCCCTCCGTCACGAGCCTGTGGAACCGCTCGAAGATCCGCTCGATCTCCTCCGCGGTCTTCCCCTTCACGACGCCGGTCATGACGGAGGCCGACGCCTTCGAGATCGCGCAGCCGCTGCCCTCGAAGCGCGCCTCGCGGACGACGCCGCCGTCCACCTTCGCGTACACGGTGAAATGGTCGCCGCAGAGCGGGTTCAGCCCCTCCGCCCGGTGCGTCGCCCCCTCGAGCGGCCCGAAGTTGCGCGGGCGCTTCCCGTGGTCGAGCACGACCTCCTGGTAGAGATCGGACAGCTCGGACGTGGCGGTCACGCGAACATCTCCCGCACGGCGTGGAGGCCGCGGACGAGCGCGTCCACGTCCTCGGTCGTGTTGTAGGCCGCGAAGGAGGCGCGCGCCGTCGCCGCGACGCCGAACCGCTGCATGAGCGGCTGGGCGCAGTGGTGGCCGGCGCGGATCGCGATCCCGTGGCGGTCGAGGACGGTCGCGAGGTCGTGGGGGTGAACCTCGCCGAGGAGGAACGCCACGACGCCCGCGCGCCGCCGCGGGGTCCCGAAGAAGCGCAGGTCCGGCACCGTGCGGAGCGCCTCGACCGCCCAGGCGAGGACCTTCTCCTCGTGCGCGGCGATGGCGTCGAGCCCGATCCCGGCGATCCAGTCGACGGCCGCGCCGAGGCCGACGGCGCCCGCGATGTGCGGCGTCCCCGCCTCGAACTTGTACGGGAGGGCGTTGTAGGTGGTCTTCTCGAAGGTGACGGAGAGGATCATGTCCCCGCCGCCCTGCCAGGGCGGCATGGCCTCGAGGTGCTCGCGCTTCCCCCAGAGCACGCCGATGCCGGTCGGCCCGTACATCTTGTGGCCGCTGAAGGCGTAGAAGTCGGCGCCGGACGCCGCGACGTCGAAGCCGAGGTGGGGTACGCCCTGCGCGCCGTCGACGAGGACGGGCACGCCCTTCGCCTTCGCGCGCGCGACGATCTCCGGCAGCGGGTTCACCGTCCCGAGCGCGTTCGACACCTGCGTGATCGCGAGGAGGCGCGTGCGCGGGCCGAGGAGCCGGTCGAGCGCGTCGAGGTCGAGGTCGCCCGCGTCGGTCACCGGCACGACGCGCAGGGCCGCGCCCTTCTCCGCGCAGAGCATCTGCCAGGGGACGATGTTCGAGTGGTGCTCCATCCCGGTGACGAGCACCTCGTCGCCCGGCCCGACGCGCGCGCGCCCGAAGGTCTGCGCGACGAGGTTCACCGACTCGGTCGTGCCGCGCGTGAAGATCACCTCGCGCGGGTCCTTCGCGCCGACGAACCGCCCCACCTTGACGCGCGCCTCCTCGAAGGCGCGCGTCGCGCGCTCGGAGAGGAGGTGGACGCCGCGGTGCACGTTCGCGTTGTCCTCCTCGTAGTAGCGGCGGATCGCGTCGATCACCGCCCGCGGCTTCTGCGTGGTCGCCGCGTTGTCGAGGTAGACGAGCGGCTTGCCCCGGACCGTCTGCCGCAGGATGGGGAACTCGGACCGGACCGCCGCGACGTCGAGCGGCCCCGCCGCCCGCCGCGCGCCCGCCGGGGCCGCCTCGCCCACCCGCGCCGTCTCTCCCGCGATCACGCCGCCTCCAGGATCCGCGCGCCGGCGGGGAGCCGGGCCGCGACGAGGTTCTTCGTCCGCGCCCGCAGGGACGGGGCGCCGACGAGCCCGACCATCTCGCTCGCGAACGCCCACACGAGGAGGCTCTTCGCCTCCGCCTCGCCGAGCCCGCGCGAGCGCAGGTAGAAGAGCGACGCGTCGTCGAGCTGGCCGACGGTGCCGCCGTGACCGCACTTCACGTCGTCCGCGAAGATCTCGAGCTGCGGCTTCGTGTCCACGACCGCGTCGTCGGAGAGCAGCAGGTTCGAGTTCGACTGGTGCGCGACCGTCTTCTGCGCGCCGGGGAGCACCCGGATCCGCCCGGCGAAGACGCCGCGCGACCTGCCGTCGAGGATCCCCTTGAACGTCTCGGTCGTCGTGCAGTGCGGGACCGCGTGCTCGACCCAGGAGAAGTTGTCGACGATCTGGTCGCCCGAGGCCATGTAGAGCCCGTTCGCGGCGATCTCGCTCCCCTCGCCGGCGAGGCGCGCGCGCACCTCGACGCGCGAGACCTTCCCGCCGAGCGTGAACGCGTGGGCGACGAGCTTCGCCCCCGCCGCCTGCTCCGCGTGCACCGACGAGACGTGGAACGCGGCCGCCGACTCGAGCTGCAGCCGGACGTGCTCCACCGCGGCCCCCTCGCCGAGCACGAGCTCGGTGACGGCGTTCGTGAGGTAGGCGCCCGCGCCGCCGAGGTAGACCTCCTCGATCGTCGCGCGCGCGCCGGCGTCCGCGAGGACGAGCGTCCGCGGGTGGGCGGCGAAGGCCCCGCCGGCCGCGTCGGAGAGGAAGACGAGCGCGATCGGCGCGTCGACCGCCGTGTTCGCGGGCAGGTGGACGAAGGCGCCGTCCTCGAAGAGCGCCGCGTTGGCGGCGACGAAGGCGTGGTCGTCCGGGCGCGCGAGCCGGCCGAGGTGGGGGCGCACGGCGTCCGGCGCGTCGCGGAGCGCCTCCGCGAGCGTCGTGACGGCGGCGGCCCGGGGGAGCCCCCGGCGCGTGGAGAGGTCGGGGCGGTAGCGCCCGTTCACGAACACGAGGCGGGCGCCGTCCGGGGCCGGCGCGCGCTCGAGGAGCGCGGCCGCGCCCGGGCCGTCCGGCGCTCGGGCGCGCAGCTCGAGCGGCGCGAGGGCGGCGAGGCTCGTGAACCGCCAGTCCTCGTGTCGCGTCGTCGGCAGCCCGAGCGCCTCGAACCGCGCGAGCGCGGCCCGGCGCGCCTCGTCGAGCCAGCGGGGCTCTCCCGCGCGCGCCGCCCACGAGGCGGCGAGGCTCCGCTCCACCGGGGTCGGGGTCATGGCGCGGCCACCCCCGCGGCGCTCCGGACCTCCGGCTTCATGCCGTCGGCCCAGGCGTAGCCGGTCCGCTCGAGCTCCTCCGCGAGCTCGGGGCCGCCGGAGCGGACGATCCGCCCGGCCGCCATGACGTGGATCCGGTCGGCCGGGATGTACTCGAGGAGCCGCTTGTAGTGGGTGACGAGGAGGACGGCGCGGTCGGCACGGCGGAGCGCGTTCACGCCGCGCGCGACGACGCGGAGCGCGTCGATGTCGAGGCCGGAGTCGATCTCGTCGAGGATGGCGAGCTTCGGCTCGAGCACCATCATCTGGAAGACCTCGTTCCGCTTCTTCTCGCCGCCGGAGAAGCCCTCGTTCACCGAGCGGCTGCCGAAGGCGGGGTCGAGCTCGACGAGCCTCATCTTCTCCTTCGCGAGGGAGAGGAAGTCCATCGCGTCGAGCTCCTCCTCGCCGCGCGCGCGCCGGACGGCGTTCAGCGCGGTGCGGAGGAAGTAGAGGTTCCCGACGCCCGGGATCTCGACGGGGTACTGGAAGCCGAGGAAGAGCCCCGCCGCGGCGCGCGCCTCGGGGGCGAGCGCGAGGAGGTCCTTCCCCTCGAACGTCGCGCCGCCGCCGGTCACCTCGTACGCGTCGCGCCCGGCGAGCACGCCCGCGAGCGTGGACTTGCCGGAGCCGTTCGGCCCCATGATCGCGTGGATCTCGCCCGGGCGGATCACGAGGTCCACGCCCTTCAGGATCTCCCGGTCGTCGACGCGCGCGCGGAGGTCGTGGACCTCGAGCAGAGCGCGCCCGCTCCCCTCGTTCGCCATGCTCACCCCACGCTCCCTTCCAGCGACATGCCGAGCAATTTCTGGGCCTCCACCGCGAACTCCATCGGCAGCTCCTTCAGCACCTGCTTCGCGAACCCGTTCACGATCATCGAGACCGCGTCCTCCTGCGAGATGCCGCGCTGCAGGCAGTAGAAGAGCTGGTCCTCGCTGATCTTCGAGGTGGTCGCCTCGTGCTCCACCTTCGCGGTCGGGTTGCGGACCTCGATGTACGGGAACGTGTGGGCCCCGCACCGGTCGCCGATGAGGAGCGAGTCGCACTGCGAGTAATTGCGGGCGCCGGTCGCGCTCTTCAGCATCTTCACGAGGCCGCGGTAGGTGTTCTGGCCCTTCCCGGCGCTGATGCCCTTCGAGATGATCGTCGAGCGGGTGTTCTTCCCGATGTGGATCATCTTCGTGCCGGTGTCCGCCTGCTGGCGGTTGTTCGTGAGCGCGACCGAGTAGAACTCGCCGACCGACTCGTCGCCCTGGAGGATGCAGGACGGGTACTTCCAGGTGATCGCGGAGCCGGTCTCGACCTGGGTCCAGCTGATCTTCGCCTTCGTCATCGCCTTGCCGCGCTTCGTGACGAAGTTGTAGATGCCGCCCTTCCCCTCGGCGTCGCCGGGGTACCAGTTCTGCACGGTCGAGTACTTGATGTGCGCGCCGTCGAGCGCGACGAGCTCGACGACGGCCGCGTGGAGCTGGTTCTCGTCGCGCATCGGCGCCGTGCAGCCCTCGAGGTAGGAGACGTAGGCGCCCTCGTCGGCGACGATCAGCGTCCGCTCGAACTGGCCGGTGTCCTTCGCGTTGATGCGGAAGTAGGTCGAGAGCTCCATCGGGCAGCGCACGCCCTTCGGCACGTAGACGAACGAGCCGTCGGAGAAGACCGCGCTGTTCAGCGCCGCGAAGTAGTTGTCGGTCGCCGGGACCACCGACCCGAGCCACTTCTCGACGAGCGCGGGGTGTTCGCGCACCGCCTCGGAGAACGAGCAGAAGACGACGCCGAGGTCGCCGAGCTTCTTCTTGTAGGTCGTCGCGACGGAGACCGAGTCGAACACGGCGTCGACGGCGACGCCCGCGAGGCGCATCTGCTCCTCGAGCGGGATGCCGAGCTTCGCGAACGCGCGCTTCAGCTCGGGATCGACCTCGTCCATAGAGCCGAGCTGCTTCTTCTGCCTCGGCGCCGAGTAGTAGACGATGTCCTGGTAGTCGATCTTGTTGTACCGGACGTTCGCCCAGGTCGGCTCCTCCATGGTGAGCCAGTGCCGGTACGCCTTGAGGCGCCAGTCGAGCATGAACTGCGGCTCGCCCTTCTTCTGCGAGATGAGCCGGACGATCTCCTCGGACAGGCCCTTCGGGACCCGGTCCTCGTCGATCTCGGTGACGAAGCCGTAGGCGTACTTCTTCTCGGTCAGCTCCTTGAGCTGCTCCGCCGTGCTCATGACCTGTCCTCCGGAGCGGAGGCGAGGGAGGGCGCGTGCGCTCCGATGCGGACGGGGGTCGCGGCCGGCTCCTCGCCGGCGCGGAAGGGGGCGATCGACGAGAGCGGCAGCGCGCGCAGGGCGGTCTCGATCGCGCGGGACACCGGATCCCAGCTCGCGCGGGCGAGGCAGGTGTCCTCGAGGTCGCAGTCGGTCGCCCCGCCGGGGCGGGCGCACTCGGTGAGCGCGATGGGTCCCTCGAGCGCCTCCACGATCTCGGCGACCGAGATCTGCTCGGCCGTGCGCGCCAGTCCGTAGCCGCCGTTGCGGCCCCGGTGCGAGACGACGAGCCCGGCCTTCGACAGCTCCTTCGCGAGCTTCGACACCGTCGGGAGCGGCACCCGCGAGCGCTCCGCGAGCTCGTGTGCCGTCAGGGTCCCGGGCGACCGCGCGAGGTGCGCCAGGATCAGGATCGCGTAGTCGGTGAGCTTCGACATCCGTATCATCGGCGGCCTCCGATGGCCGGGCGGGTCCCGGACCCGCCGGGCCGCCCCTCGAACCGTGTGAGCCATCTTGGACCGGAACGGTCCAGTTACGGTTCTAACTGGCGGGGCACGATTTTCACGACCTCTCGTCAGCCCATCGGCTCGAGGTGGCCCCGCTCGAGGGGGGCGTCGTGCATTCGACCCGCGACCTCGGCGTAGACGTGGTCGGCGACGAAGGTCAGCGACAGCCGAATTCGTCTGTCTTCGTGGAAGGATAGCGCGTGAAGCAGCTCCGGATCGACCGCGGCCAGCTCGGCTGAGGCGAGCCGGGAAAGCCCCCGCTCGCGTGCCTCCGAAAGGAACGACGCCATCCGGCGGGGGGAGTCGAAGAGCACGGCGACCGCGCCCCCGGCGCTCCGGTTCACGTCCTTCTCCACGCGCTCCGGGTCCGGCTTCCCGACCCGGACGACGGCGCTCGTCCGGCCGTCCGGCAACCGCGCCACGAGGTCGGGCGCGTCCGGCTCGCAGAGCCCGGGCCCGAACTCGAGCGCCTCCGACCACTTCCAGGCGTACGCGAGCACGCGCAGCCACACGCGCTCGGCCGTCTCGGACGGATGCCGGGCGACCTTGAAGGCCAGGTCGCGATCGAGCCCGGTGTCCGCGTGCGCGAGGTGCAGGTCGAAGTGGAGGAGCGTCGAAGGCAGGGCCACCGGGCCGCAGTGATACCGAGCCGTGTGGGGAAAGCCAGTGAAAGTCCCCGCATGGTGCGGTCCTGGAGCGGACGGGTACACTCCCGCCGTGCGGCCGGACGCTCGGCCGGGAGGTCTCGATGCGCTGCGTCTCCGTCCTTGCGTGCGCCGCCCTGTGCCTCGTCGCGGCGGGTGTGCGCGCCGATGACGGGGGGCAGACGGCCGGGCTCCCGCCGCCGGCGGCGACGACCGACGAGCTCGCGCGGACCCAGGAGCGCGGCAAGCCGCCGCCGCGGTGGGGGCTGCTCGTCGGCGGCGGGTTCCCGGAGGGGATCGCGGCCGACGTCGTCTTCCGGCCGGCCTCCGAGGTGCGGCTCTTCGCCGGGCCCATGTGGAACTACGTCGGGTGGGGCGTGCAGGGCGGGGTGACGGTCATCCCGTGGCACATGGGCGTGTCGCCGATGCTCTCGCTCGAGGCGGGGCGCTACTTCTCCGCCGACGCGACGTTCCTCGCGGGCAAGGCCGGCGGCGTCCCTGCGGACATCGAGCCCCTGCTCCGGCACGTCGCCTACGACTACGCCGCCTTGCGCGTCGGGATCGAGATCGGCACGCGCGACGCGTTCGCGATCACCGTCGAGGCCGGCCTCTCGTACGTGTCGCTCACCGCGAGCGGCACGGCGACGAGCCAGGTGGACGTGGGCGGCGGCACGATCGCCACCGTCGCGTTCACCGACCCGCACCTCAGGGGCACGATGCCGTCCGTGAAGGTCGGCGTCCAGCTCTGGTTCTAGGGAGACGCCCATGCGCCTCGCGCCGACCGTTCTCCTCGCCCCGCTTGCCCTCGGTGCCGTCGTCCTGTCGGGCTGCGGCGGTCCCTTCCTCTTCGCCGAGCTCCAGGTCCCCTCGATCCGCGCGACGATGCCGCAGCAGTCGTTCCCCGCGAGCGACACGGGCAATCCCGCCGACTGGTGCTCGGCCGTCCAGACCGATCCGCCGTGCATCCAGACGTCGATCGACTACGACCTCGGCGGCATGGTGCCCATCCTGAACGACCCCAGCGTCACCTACGACCTCCGGCTGACCGAGGTCGCCGTCACGCTCTCCGCGACCGAGGCGGGCAAGGACCTCTCGGGCGTGAAGCTCGCCTCGATCTCGGTGCTCACCGATCCGGCCGACCCGGCGTCGTCCGTCGTGATCGCCACGTACGTGCGGCCGCAGGGCACCGTGGCGCCGACCACCATCGCGGTCTCCGGGAACTCGAACCTCGATCTCGGCCCGTACCTCCGGGGAGGCATCCTGAGGGTGCACGCGGAGCTCGTGATCGACAAGCCCACGCCGGCCTTCCTCGCCGACATCACCTCGGGCCTGTCGCTCGAGGTGAAGCTGGACTGGGGCTCGCTGCTGTAGCGCCGGGCCCGGCCGTCCCGGCGCGCAGCTGCCGCCCCGGTCTCGTTGTGCCTGGCAACCCCGCTAGATCCAGGCCTTCCTGAGCAACCACACCTTCACCGCCTGGGTCAGCACGACGTAGAGGAACAGCGTCCGAGCAGGAGCGGCCAGTAGTGCGGTCATGACGACTCGAACCTGCTCTCACCCGGCGAAGCGTCTTGCGACCCGTTGCGCCCTCCTGGCGTCGCTGGTCGCCGCCGCGCTCGCCTGGTTCTGAACGAGGACGCCGAGGTCGAGGATCGGAGGGTGGCATGCGAGTCAGGCCTGGCGCGGAATATCTGAAGTGGAGCTTCGCAGGGGTGGTTCTCCTCTCACTCCTCGTCGTGCTCATCTGGCGCCTCCGCCCGGAGGAGAGCCCGGCTCAGCAGCTTGCGCTCAAGGCCACCCGGGTCGATCTCGTGAGCCGGGTGCAGGTCGGCCTTGCGTCCTCCTCCGAGGCCGTGAGGAGCGCCGTCCTCGCCACGACCGACGAGGACTCCCAGGCCTTCGCCGGCCAGGCTCTCGCCGCCATGGCGCAGGTCGAGCGCGCTCGTGCCGAGCTCGTCCCGCTCCTCGCGAGGCCCCGCCTCGATCGTGAGCGAGCGCTCCTCGCCCAGTTCTCCGAGGAGCTCGCGAGCCTCCGGCGGCTCGACGAGCAGATCCTGGGGCTCGCCGTGAAGAACACGAACGTCAAGGCGTACGCCCTCGCGTACGGACCTGCCGCGGACATCGTCCGGGAGCTGGACTCCGCCTTGTCTCGGCTGGCCGACAAGCGCGGGAAGTCGGCCGACGCCCAGGCGGTGCTCCGTCTCGCAGCCCGGGCTCGCATCGCGGTCCTGCACATCGAGGTCCTGATCCCACCCCACATCGCGGAGGAGAGGAGCGACAAGATGGACTGGCTCGAGGCCGCCATGACCGCCGAGGAGCGCCAGGCGAGCCAGGATCTCGCAGGCCTCGCGGCGCTCCCCTCGGTCTCGGCGGACCCGGACCTGGCGCTGGCGCGGACTCGCTTCGGCAGCTTCCTCGAGCTCAAGTCGCGGATCCTCGCGCTGTCTCGTGAGAACACCAACGTGGCGTCGCTCGCCCTGACCCTCAACCAGCAGCGCAAGGCGATGGCCCTCTGCGTGGAGGCCTCGAACGCGCTGCACCAGGCGATCCTCGACGAGCCGATCGCGGGGGTGACCTACCCCCGCCTGCCCACCCCTACCCGGTGAGCCCGCGGGCCCGCATCCCTGGTCGGGCCTAGCCGTCCGCGGGCCCGCGCACGATCGCGAGCACGTCCGCGCCGTGCTCCGCGAGCTTCCGCGGGCCGACCCCCTTCACCGCGAGCAGCGCGTCCTCGTCGCGCGGCCGGGCGGCGGCGATCCCCGCGAGCGTCGCGTCGGCGAAGACGACGTAGGCCGGGACGCCGCGCGCCTTCGCGATCCGCGCGCGCCAGGCGCGGAGCCGCTCGAACAGCTCGGCCGCGCCCTCGGGATCCGGCGTCTCGAGGAACGGGGGCGCCGCGCCGGGCGCGCCGGGTCCGCGCGCCGCCGAGCGGGGCGCGCGCTCCTTCTGCCGGCCCGGGCCGCGGACGCGGGGCGCCTCCTCCCTCGCCTTCGCTCCGGAGGACGAGCGCGCGAGCACGTCGAGGTCCTCGGGCGCGCACCGGTCGCAGGCGTCGCCGCACGCGGCGATCCGCTCGCCGAAGTGGCCGACGAGCCGCTCGTGCCGGCAGCCGGCGGCGTCCGCGAGCCGGTACATCGCGCGCGCCTGCCGCCGCTGCGCCTCGGCGACGTCGGGATCCCCCTCCCTCGCATCCGCTCCGGAGGACAGGCCCTCCAGGAGCCGCTCCCAGCTCATGACGTCCGCCCAGGAGTAGAGGAGGACGCAGTCGCTCGGCGCGCCGTCGCGGCCGGCGCGGCCGATCTCCTGGTAGTACGCCTCGACGGAGCGGGGCAGGTCGCGGTGGATCACGAACCGGATGTCGGGCTTGTCGATCCCCATCCCGAACGCCACGGTCGCGACGACGACGTCGAGCGCGCCGGACTTGAACGCGTCCTGCACGCGGGTGCGCACCTCCGGCTCGAGGCCGGCGTGGTACGCGGCGGCGCGGACGCCGTGCCGCTCGAGGAGCTCCGCCGTGTCCTCGACCGACTTGCGCGAGAGCGCGTAGACGATCCCGGACTCGCCGCGCCGCGCGCGCACGAGCCGGACGATGACGTCGCGCCCGCGCACGCCCTCGCCCTTCTTCACCGCGTGGAGCCGGAGGTTCCGGCGGAAGAACGACCCCCGCACGAGGAGCGGGTCCCGCATGCCGAGCTGCGCGGCGATGTCCCGCGTCACCTCGGGGGTCGCGGTCGCGGTGAGCGCGAGCACGGGGGCGCGGAAGCGGGCCTTGAGCCCGGCGAGGTTCCGGTAGGCGGGGCGGAAGTCGTGGCCCCACTGGCTGATGCAGTGCGCCTCGTCGACGGCGATGAGCGCGAGGCGCGTCCCCTCGAGCGCCGCGCCCACGGAGGCCTCGAGCCCCTCCGGCGCCGCGTACACGAGCTCGAGCTCCCCGCGGCGGAGCGCGGCCACCCGCTCCCGTCGCTCCTCGGGCGAGAGCGTCGAGTTCAGGAACGCAGCGCGCAGCCCCGCCCCCTGCATCGCGTCCACCTGGTCCTTCATGAGCGCGACGAGCGGCGACACGACGAGCGTCGTGCCGCCGAGCATGCGCGCCGGGATCTGGTAGGTGATCGACTTCCCCGCACCGGTCGGCATGACGCCGATGCAGTCGCGGCCGGCGAGCACCGCGTCGACGATCTCCCGCTGCCCGGGCCGGAACGAGGGGTGGCCGAAGACGGCCTGCAGCACGTCGGCGGGATCGCCGCGCGCCGCGGCAGAGGCGCCCTCCCTCGCATTCGCTCCGGAGGACAGGCCCTCCCTCGCATTCGCTCCGGAGGACAGGCGGGCGATCGCGTCGGCGATCGCGCGGAGCCGCTCCACCGCGCCCGGCGGGAAGACGCCCGGATCCTCGCGCCAGCGCCCGCGCAGGACCTCGAGGCGGGCCGCGGCCTCCGCGAGGCGCGCGTCCTCCGGCGGCGCCTCGGCGGCCTCGGCGAGCGCGTCGATCTCGACGGTCAGCGCGGCTGCGCGGTTCGCGGGAGGAGGGGACACGAGGGGGTGGACTGTACGACGCCGGTCGGACGCGGGCGCCTCCCGCCGCGGGAAAGGGAAAGCGGGCGCGACCCAATCCGGATCGCGCCCGCTGGAAGGCCCGGCGCTCGAGGACCGCCTACTTCGAGACCTTCGCGTCCTCGACGATGACCGGGTACGCGTAGCCCGCGCCGAAGTCCTTGTCGAGGCGGACGATGCCCTTCACGACGATCACGTCGCCCACCGCGGCCCTGTCGCCCGTCGTGACCGTGATGTCGTTGTCCTTGCCGGCGGCGCCCGTGCCGTCGCGCAGGTGGATCCAGTTGCGGTTCATGATGCCCTCGTTGAACTTCACCACCTTGCCGCGGAGGGTGACGGGCTTCTCCTTGAGGGCGGCCTTCTGCGCGTAGATCTCCGCGACCGTGCGGGCGTCCGCGCCCGAGGCCTTCGCGACCTTCACGTCGCCGACGTCGGCCGGACCGGCCGCGGCGGCCGCGTGCTGCGCCGCCATGTTGGGGGGCGGACCCTGCATGTCGCCGCCCGGCGCGCCGCCGCCCATCCCCGGCATCGCGGCCGGAGCGGCCTGGCCGCCGGGGCCGGCGAGCGTGCCGAAGTAGACGACGTCGAACTTGCGGTTGAGCGTCTTCGACTCGAAGCCCTGCATCGGCATCGCGCCCTGGATCGTGACGTCGGTGCCCGTCGCGGCGTCGGTCTTCGGGACCGCCGCCCACGCCTCGCCCTGCGCCGTCTGCAGCTTGAGGTAGCTGTAAGGCGGGGCGTCGAGGCGCTCGAGGATCTTGCCCTGCATGGCGCCGGCGGGAGCCGGGGCCGGCGCGTCCGCACCGGCGACGACCGGCGGGGCGGACTCCTTCTTCTTGCATCCCGCCACGGTCAAGGCGACGAGCAGGACGACGGACAGACGACGCATGTAGAGAGACCTCCGTGAGGCGTATGGAAAGCCGAGACCCATGTCTCGAAGGGGCCGCATCTTAGACGCAATCCGGGCCGTTTACGATCCCCGAAATGCGCCCGCCCGCCCGGCCGCCCAGAGCCCCCGGACGAGCCCCGGCCGGCGAGACGTCGTATCTTGCGAGCGCCGTGCCCCAGCCCACCGCCACCCGCGTCCTCGTCGTCGACGACGATCCCGGCGTCCGCTATACGCTCCGGGAGATCCTCGAGGCCGAGGGGCTCGCGGTCGATGAGGCGGGGGACGGGGTCGACGCGCTCGCGCGGTTCGAGGCGAGCCCGGCGCCGCTCGTGCTCACCGACCTCCGGATGCCCCGGATGGACGGGATGGAGCTCCTCCGCCGCCTCGTCGCGCGCGCGCCGGCGCCCCGCGTCGTCCTCGTCACGGCGCACGGCTCGGAGCGCCAGGCGGTCGAGGCGATGAAGGCGGGGGCCTTCGACTACTTCCGCAAGCCCTTCGACGCGGACGAGCTCCTCGCCGTCGTCCGGCGCGCCCTCGAGGCGGTGCGGCTCACCCACGAGAACGAGCGGCTCGCCGGCGAGCTCGCCCTCTCCCGGACGATGGTGTTCGCGTCGGAGGCGATGCGCCGCCTCGCCGTGCTCGTCGCGCGCGTCGCGCCGCGCGACGTGACCGTGCTGCTCACGGGCGAGAGCGGCACCGGAAAGGAGCGGGTCGCCGAGGCGATCGTGCTCGCGTCGGCGCGGACCGACCGGCCGTTCGTCCGGTTCAACTGCGCCGCGCTCGCCCCCGAGCTCGCGGAGGCGGAGCTGTTCGGGCACGCCAGGGGCGCGTTCACGGGCGCGGCGCGCGCGCGCCCGGGGCTGTTCCGCGAGGCGGACGGCGGCACGCTCCTCCTCGACGAGGTGGGCGAGCTCGCGCCGCCCGCGCAGGCGAAGCTCCTCCGCGTCCTGCAGGAGGGCGAGGTGCGGCCGGTCGGCGAGGAGCGCGCGCGCACCGTGGACGTGCGCGTCGTCGCGGCGACGCACCGGGACCTCTCCGAGGAGGTGCGCGCCGGGCGGTTCCGCGAGGACCTCCTCTATCGCCTCGACGTGGTGAAGCTCCGGATCCCGCCGCTGCGCGAGCGCCCCGAGGACGTGCCCGTCCTCGCGCGCCACTTCCTCGATCGGTTCGCGCACCGGTTCGGGGTCGAGCCGCTGCGCGTGCCGGACGCGCTCTTCGACCGCCTCGCGGCCCACGCCTGGCCCGGGAACGTCCGCGAGCTCGAGAACGCGATCGAGGGGCTCGTGGCCCTCTCGCCGCCGGACGGGCTCGACCTGTCGCTCCTGCCGGGGGCGGGCGCGCCGGCCGCGGAGGGGCCGCGCCTGCCGTTGAAGGAGCGCGTCCAGGCGTACGAGCGCGGCCTCGTCGTCGAGGCGCTCCGGGCGGCGCGGGGGAACCGGACCGAGGCGGCGCGGCGGCTCGGCGTCTCGCGCGTCACCCTCCACGACAAGCTCAGGAGGTTCGGGCTCGCCTCCGGGGACGCCGAGGAAGGCGACGGGCCGGGCGAGCGGTAGCGCGCGGCCGTCCCCAGCTTCCCGCCCGCGCGGGCGCTGCCGCCGGTCGGGGTCGCGGTCGGGGTCGGGGTCGGGGTCGAGGCCGCGGTCGAGGTCGCGGTCGCGGTCGAGGTCGCGGTCGAGGTCGCGGTCGCGGTCGGGGTCGAGGTCGGGGTCGCGGTCGGGGTCGAGGTCGGGGTCGCGGTCGGGGCGGCCCGCCCCGCCCGGAAGCGTTATCTTCGCGCCGGTCCACACGGAGGTCCCCATCATGGCGAATGCCCGCCCGCGAGTCCCCGCGCCCCGGAACGAGCCCGTCCTCTCCTACGCGCCCGGCACGCCCGAGCGCGCCGCGCTCCAGGCGAGGCTCGCCGAGCTCTCCGCGCGGGAGATCGAGATCCCGCTCGTGATCGGCGGCCGCGAGATCCGGACCGGGCGGATCGCCGAGGTCCGCGTCCCGCACCGGCACGCGCAGCGGCTCGCGCGCTGCCACGAGGCGGGCAGGGCCGAGGTGCAGGCGGCGATCGAGGCGGCCCAGGCGGCGCGCCGGTCCTGGGCGGCGATGGATCCACACGACCGCGCCGCGATCTTCCTCAAGGCGGCGGACCTCCTCGCCGGGCCGTGGCGGCAGACGCTCAACGCCGCGACGATGCTCGGCCAGTCGAAGACCGCCGTACCAGGCGGAGATCGACTCGGCCTGCGAGATCGTGGACTTCTGGCGGTGGAACCCGTGGTTCATGGAGCGGATCCTGGAAGACCAGCCGGTCTCGCCGCCGGGCCAGTGGAACCGGCTCGAGGCCCGGCCGCTCGAGGGGTTCGTCTTCGCGGTCACCCCGTTCAACTTCACGTCGATCGCGGCGAACCTGCCGACGGCGCCTGCGCTCATGGGGAACACCGTCGTCTGGAAGCCGGCGTCGTCCGCCGTCTACTCCGCCTGGCACGTGCTGAAGCTGCTCGAGGCGGCGGGGCTCCCGCCCGGCGTCATCAACTTCGTCCCCGGCCCCGGCCGCGCCGTGGGCGACCCGGCGCTCGCGAGCCCCGAGCTCGGCGGGCTCCACTTCACCGGCTCGACCGGCGTCTTCCAGGGGATGTGGCGCACCATCGGCGAGAACCTCGGGCACTACCGGAGCTACCCGCGCATCGTCGGCGAGACCGGCGGGAAGGATTTCGTGTTCGTCCACCCGTCCGCGGACGTCCAGGCGGCGGCGGTCGCGCTCGTCCGCGGCGCGTTCGAGTACCAGGGGCAGAAGTGCTCCGCCGCCTCGCGCGCGTACGTCCCGGAGAGCCTCTGGCCGGACCTCCGCGACCGGCTCCTCGCGATGACCGCGGAGATCAAGATGGGCGACGTCGAGGACTTCACGACCTTCATGGGCGCGGTCATCGACCGGGCAGCGTTCGACCGGATCAAGAGGTCCATCGCCTTCGCGAGGAGCTCCTCGCAGGCGAAGATCCTCGCCGGCGGGCGCGCCGACGACGCGAAGGGCTTCTTCGTCGAGCCCACGATCGTCGAGACGGTGAACCCGCGCTCGGAGCTCATGGAGGAGGAGATCTTCGGGCCGGTCCTCACCGTGTACGTCTACGCGGACATCCGGCTCGACGACGCGCTCGAGCTCTGCGCGACGACCTCGCCGTACGGCCTCACCGGCGCCTTCTTCGCGCGGGACCGCGACGCGATCGTGGACGCGACGCGGCGGTTCGCCGACGCCGCCGGGAACTTCTACGTGAACGACAAGCCGACCGGCGCCGTCGTCGGCCAGCAGCCGTTCGGCGGCGCGCGCGCGTCCGGGACGAACGACAAGGCGGGGAGCATCGCGAACCTGTACCGGTGGATCTCGCTCCGCGCGATCAAGGAGACCTTCGACCCGCCGCAGCGGTTCGAGTACCCGTACATGCGCGAGCGCTGATCGGCGCACATGAGCGCAGGGACGCGCACTTGCGGTGCGGTCGATCACGCGTACAGTCCTCCGGCCGGCTCGCCCGGCCTTCACTCCAAGGGAGGACTCTCATGAAGAACGTCGTCCGCCTCGCCCTCGCGCTCTGCGCCCTCGCCCTCGCCGCCCCGGCCGCCGCCCAGCAGCAGCAGCGGCCCACGCTCGGCCTCGGCATCTCCGTCGTCCCGCTCGAGGTCGTCGGCCCCACGGTCGAGCTCTACGTGCCGATCCGCATCGCGCCGAACTTCCGGCTCGAGCCGTCGATCGGGATCTTCTCGCGCGACGTCCCGGCCGGCGGGACCGACACCCGCGACTTCACGCTCGGCGTCGGCGCGTTCTTCGTGAAGCCGATCGCGGCCCCGATCGACATGTACATGGGCGGCCGGCTGAAGCTCAACTTCGCGCACTCGGACAACGGCGTCACGAGCGACTCCGACACCGACCTCTCGATCGCCGCGGCGCTCGGCGGCGAGTACTACCTCGTCCCGCAGTTCTCGGTCGGGCTCGAGGGCGAGCTCGGCCTGTACCAGCACGGGACCGTGAACGGCGACGACTCCGG
The DNA here is from genome assembly GCA_963821195.1 of uncultured delta proteobacterium. Taxonomy (GTDB): domain Bacteria; phylum Myxococcota; class Myxococcia; order Myxococcales; family Anaeromyxobacteraceae; genus Anaeromyxobacter. The sequence goes on along the minus strand of CAWGDE010000031.1, from coordinate 61,455 downwards.
CTGGTTCACCACCGGCCTCGCCTTCCTGCGCCTGTACTTCAAGTAGCCGGATCCCGGCGGCGCGCCGGCGCCGCGCTCAGCCCGGAGTGACAGCGGGCACTTCCACGCGGAACGTCGTCCCCGCTCCCGGCGCGCTCTCGGCGCGGATCGTCCCGCCGTGCGCCTCGGCGATGCGGCGGGCGAGCGCGAGGCCGAGGCCGGTGCCCCGCGTCCCGCGCGCGCGGCTGCGCTCGGTGCGGAAGAACGGCGTGAAGAGCCGCGGCAGGTCGGCGGCGTCCACGCCGAATCCCCCGGTCCCTCACCTCGAGCGCGGGGCCTGCGGCCGCGGCGCGGAGCGCGAGCGTCACCGGCGCCGGGGCGTCCGAGTACTTCGCGGCGTTGTCGAGGAGGATCGCGACCAGGCGCCGGAGGAGCGCGGCGTCGCCGGAGGCGGGCGGCGCCGCGGGGTCGACGTCGACCTCGAGGAGCCGGTCCGGGTGGGCCTCGCGGAACCGTTCTGCCGCGTCGCGGACGACGGCGGCGAGGTCCACCGGGTCGCGCGCGACCGGCCACGCCCCGGCGCCGCGCGCGTCGAGCCGCGCCGCGGTGAGGACGTCGTCGATCAGCGCGTCCAGCTCCGAGAGGTCCGCCCCGATCTCCGCGAGGTGGCGGCGGGCCCGCTCGCGATCGCCCTCGGCGGCCAGCTCGAGCGCGACGCGTATCCGGGCGAGCGGCGTCCGCAGCTCGTGCGAGACGTTCGCGAGGAGCTCGCGCTCGCCGCGGACGAGCGCCTCGAGCCGGGCGGCCATCTCGTCGAACGCGCGCCCGAGCTCCCCGACCTCGCCGCGCGCCTTCACGTTCGAGCGCGCGGAGAGGTCCCCCGCGCCAATCCTGCGGGCCGTGGCGGTGAGCGTCTCGAGGGGCGCCGAGATCGAGCGCGCGAGCGGGACGGAGCCGAGGGCGAGCGCGACGAGGACCGCCCCGATGAACAGGAGCCCGCGCATCGGGTCGTGCCCGCGCGGCTCGCCGGAGATGACGAGGTGGCCGCCAATCCCGGGCAGCGGCACCGCCCAGCCGATGCCCCGCCCCCGCACGTGCACCGGTCCCTCCCGCGGCGGCGCGCCACCGCCGAAAGGCGTCTCCAGCGGCGGCTCGACGCTCGTCGCGATGGGCCGTCCGTCCCGGCCGTAGACCGTCCCGTCCACGCCGAACACCTCTCGGACGCGTCGCAGCTCCTCGTCGAGCCGCGCCGGGGTTCCCGCGAGCTGAGCGATCCGGTCCGCGGCGTAGCCTGCCACCCGCCGGGAGTCGTCACCGCGCCCGTGCCGGAGCGCGAACCCGACGACGCCGACGGCGATCCCGACGAGCACGAGGAGCAGGACCCCGTGCAGGTAGATCCGCCAGAAGATCGGGCCGTGGCGGTGGCGGTGCCGGCCGCTCACTCGCCCGCCCCCGCGAGCACGTACCCGGCGCCGCGGACCGTCTTGATGAGACGCGGCCGCTTCGGGTCGTCGCCGAGCTTCTGCCGGAGCCGCGACACGTGCACGTCCACGGTCCGGTCGAACGCCTCCTCCGCGCTCCCGCGCGCGAGCTCCATGAGCTGCTCGCGGGAGAGCACGCGGCCGGCGCGCCGCGCGAGCGCCTCGAGGAGCGCGAACTCGTACCCGGTGAGCGCCACCTCGCGGCCGCGCAGCGTCACGCGGCGCGCGGCGGGATCCACGACGAGCGCTCCGACGCGCACGAGGTCCTTCGCTGGGCCGGCCCGCCCCTTCGCGCGCCGGACCACGGCGCGGATGCGGGCGAGCAGCTCGCGCGGCGAGAACGGCTTCGCGAGGTAGTCGTCGGCGCCGAGCTCGAGGCCCATCACGCGGTCCGCCTCCTCGCCGCGCGCGGTGAGCACGACGATGGGGACGTCCGAGCGGGCGCGGATCTCCCGGCACACCTCGAGCCCGTCCTTGCCCGGGAGCATGAGGTCGAGGAGCACCGCGTCGTAGCGGCCGGTGAGCGCCTCCTCCTGGCCGCGCCGCCCGTCGCCGACGTGCACCACCGCCACCCCGTGCCCCTCGAGGTACTCCTTCGTGAGCGCGGCGAGCCGCGCGTCGTCCTCGACGAGGAGGGCGAGGATGGGGGAGGTGGACACGGGGGTCATTGTAGCCCCCGGCGGAGGCTCGACCTCGACCCCGACCCCGACCGCGACCGCGACCCCTCCCCTGGCAGCGCCAGGGGAGAGGGGGACCCCGCGCCTACTTGTGCCACCGCTCGATCTTCTTCGTCAGCCTGGGCACGCTGGTCGGGCGTGAGGGTGTCGTGCACCTCGATCCCCGCGTCCACCGCCTGGTGCGCGAGCTTGCGCATCTCCTCGACGCGCTGGTCGACCAGGGCGTGCAGCTTCGCAGCGTCCGGCTTGTCGCTCTTCCACTCCGCGAGCAGCGCCTCGTGCGTCGCCTTCCGGTCTCCGTGCACCTGCTGCGCCGCGTCGAGCATGCGGTCCTTCACCGCGAGGATGCGCGCGCGCTGGTCGGGCGTCGCCTGCAGGTCGTCGAGCGCGTCCTCCACGTGGTTCGTGACGAACGCGGCCATCTGCGCCGGGTCGCGGTGCCCCCTGTGACCGTGGCACCACCCCCCGCCGCTGAACGCGGTGAGCGTGACGAGCCCGACGCCCAGCAGCACGAGCGCGGCCGCGACGGCGCCGATCTTCTTCCACATGACGTCCTCCTTGCCTTCTCCTGCCGCCCGGGACGGGCGGCGACGGTGGAGAGGATGCGCGGGCCCGGTTGCCCGGCCTTGTTCGAATCTTGAAGAAACGTTAACAGGACAGCCTCCGTGAGCCTCCTCGCCGCGCGCGACCTCCAGCTCGCCTACGGCCCCCGGGTCGTCCTCGACCGTGCCACCCTCGCCATCGGGCCGCACGACCGGATCGGGCTCGTCGGCGCGAACGGCACCGGGAAGTCCTCGCTCATGCGGATCCTCGCGGGGGAGCTGCACGCGGACTCGGGCGAGATCGTGGCCCGGCGCGGCACCCGCGCCGGGTACCTGCCGCAGGACGTCGCGAGCCTGCCCGCCCTGCCCCTCGTCGACGCCGTCCTCTCGAGCGTCCCCGGGCGGGCGGCGCTCGACGCGCGCCTCGCGCAGACCGAGGCGGACCTCGCCGCCGCGCGCGAGCCCGCGGACCAGCTCGAGCTGTCGCAGGCGCTCGCCGAGCTGCACGAGGAGGTGGACCACTTCGAGGAGCGCTTCGGGAGGCGGCGCGCCGAGCGCATCCTCTCCGGCCTCGGGTTCCGGCCCGACGACCTCGACCGTCCCGCGAAGACCTTCTCGGGCGGCTGGAAGATGCGCGCCGCGCTCGCAGGCCTCCTCCTGCAGGACCCCGACCTGCTCCTGCTCGACGAGCCCACGAACCACCTCGACGTGCCGACGCTCGAGTGGTTCGACGCGTTCCTCCGGGCCTCGCGGAAGGCGCTCGTCCTCGTGTCGCACGACCGCGAGTTCCTGAACCGCCAGAATCGACCGCGTCCTCGCGCTCGAGCCGGAGGGGCTCCGGTCCTACGCGGGCGACTGGGACGACTACAAGCGCCAGCGCGCGGAGGAAGAGGTGCGGCTCGAGTCGGCCGCAAAGCGGCAGGCCGCGAAGCGGGCCCAGCTCGAGGAGTTCATCGAGCGCTTCGGCGCGAAGAACACGAAGGCGACGCAGGCCAAGTCGAAGGAGAAGCAGCTCGAGCGGATGGAGGAGGTGAAGCTCCTCGAGCGGCGCGCGACCCTCCGCTTCCGCTTCCCCGAGGCGCAGCGCTCCGGGAAGGAGGTCCTCAGGATCGAGGGGCTCCGCAAGGCCTTCGGTCCGAAGGTCGTCTACGCCGGGCTCGACGCCCAGGTGCTGCGCGGCGAGCGGATCGGCGTCATCGGGCCGAACGGCGCCGGGAAGTCGACCCTCCTCAAGCTCGTGGCGGGCGAGCTCGCGCCGGACGCCGGGACGGTGAAGCTCGGGCACTCCGTCGTGGCGGGCTACTACGCCCAGCACCACTTCGAGCGGCCGGAGCACGGCGACGACGCGGGCTCGATGCGCACCTTCGGGACGCTCGATCCCGATCGGACGGTGCTCGACACGCTCTGGGACCTCGTCCCGGACCAGGGCGAGGCCTACGTCCGCGGCGTCGCCGGCTCGTTCCTCTTCTCCGGGGACGACGTCGACAAGAAGGTGGGCGTCCTCTCCGGCGGCGAGCGCGCCCGCGTCGCGCTCGCGAAGCTCCTCCTCGTCCCCGCGAACCTGCTCCTGCTCGACGAGCCGACGAACCACCTCGACCTCGACTCCTCCGAGGCGCTCATCGAGGCGCTGAAGGGCTACGGCGGGACGCTCCTCTTCGTCTCCCACAACCGGAGCTTCGTGAACCAGCTCGCGACGGTGATCTGGGAGGTGAAGGACGGCGGGGTCCTGCCGTTCCCGGGGAACCTCGACGACTGGTGGTACCACCAGAAGTCGCTCGCGGCGGAGGCCGCCTCGAGCGGTGACACCCCCCTCTCTCCCGCTCCGCGGAGGGAGATGCGGGCCTGTCCGAGAAGGACCGCAAGCGCGCCGAGGCCGAGGCCCGCAACGCCCGCTACCGCCTGGAGAAGCCGCTCCGGGACGAGATCGCCCGGCTCGAGGCGCGCATCGAGGCGCTCGAGCGCGAGGAGAAGGAGACGACGGCGGCCCTCGCGGATCCCGCGCTCTACCAGGACTTCGCGAAGGCGAAGCCGGTCATGGACCGGCAGCGCGCGGCGAAGGACGAGCTCGCTGGCCTCTACGCGGCGTGGGAGGCTGCGCAGGAGCGGCTCGGGGCGCTCGCGAGCGACGCCTGACAGGCGCGCCCCCGCGGATGGCCCACGCCCGGAGCTTCGTGAGCCGGCCCGGAACGGCGGACCGCGAGGTGAAGGCCGCGCCCGACGCCCCGCAAGACCTGGTCCTGAGGTCGACCCGCGCACCTATCATGCAGGGGAAGAACGGACATCGTGCGGCATGGTGGTGCACGCCTCGACGAGGGAGACCGTTTGGGACGCCTGCGGAGATTCATCGTCGCGACCGCCGTGCTGGCTTCCTCCGCGGCTCGCGCGTCCGCGACCAATCTCGCCGGCGCGGCGCAAGGCGCCGAGGGTCCTGACCCGAGCCCGGCCGAGGCCGCACCTCAGACCGCCGCGCCCGTTCCGGCCGAGCCCGTCCCCGCAGTCGAGCCCCCCGCCGCAGCGGTTCCGGCCGCGCCCGTCCACACGGTCCAGGCCGCCGCGCCGGCGTGGCGTCGCGGGTACCAGGGCACCATCGGGTACGGCTACTACGAGCGATACCACGCCGGCGTCGCCTTCCAGCCAGGCCCGAGATCGTCGATCGGGGTCTTCGCGGGCACGGACTTCGGGATGGGGGACGCGAGCACCTGGAACGTCGGGCTCTCCTACGCCCACGCGGTGGGCGGCTCCGTGCTTGGGTTCGAGGTGGGCTGGGACGCGAAGGCGATGTACTGGGCCCAGTCGAACCCGGACTACGACTGGAAGCTGGCGACGCTCGTCCTCGGCGCCTACCTGGCGCGCGAGATCCTCCCCCGGGTCGTGCTCGCGCTCGACGGCGGCGCCGCGCTCAACTTCACCATCGACGGGGTCCGCAAGCAGAACGTGAACTACGAGTATGTCACCCGCTGGAACGGAAGCGTCTGCCTGGAGCTCCGGTACAGGTTCTACCAATGGTGAAGCGAGCCCTCGTCGCCGCGGCCGCGGCCTTCTTCCTCGGTGGGTGCGACCAGTTCACCTCGGTGAAGGGCACGCCGGTGGCGCCCCTCGCGTCGCAGCCGATCGTCATCATGCACCGCGGCGGAGGACAGGGGAACCCGGACTACCGGGAGAACACGCTGCCGGCGATCGTCTACGGTGCGGGCGTCTACGACGGGGCCGAGATGGACGTGCAGCTCAGCCAGGGCGGGACGCTCTGGCTCGGGCACGACAACGACGTCCACGACTGCAGCGACCCCGCCGGCGGCCCCACGGGCGGCGCCGTCGTGGACTGCTTCCAGAACCTCGGCGACGCGGAGATCGAGACGTACGCGTACTGCGACACGGCGACCGCCGCCCCCTGCACCGACCTCTCCGCCTCGACGTGCGAGCAGCACTACGTCCGGCTCGAGGACGTGTTCCAGCGGTTCTCGACCGACCCCACCCTCCTCCAGAAGCTCCTTTCCCTCGACGTGAAGGACCAGCTCTGCGGGATCACCGGCGGGCTCCCGGAGTCGCAGACGATGGCGAACGCGCTCCACGGCCTCGTCACCAAGTACCAGATGGACTGGCGCCTCCTCGTCCAGACGGACCAGAGGACCTTCGTGAGCCAGTTCCACGACAACGGGACGCAGACGTTCCTCTTCATCGAGGGGTACGGCGACGTCGATCCCATCATCGAGGACGCGGCGAAACAGGGCGCGTCGGGCATCTCCTACCCGTACGGCAACGCGCCGCTCGATCCGACGTTTGCGCCGGGGCTGCGCCAGGTGGGCTTGCACGTCATGGTCTGGACGGTGCCGGAGCCCCAGGACGCGGTGGCGGACATCCCGCTCGTCTGGGCCATGAGCCCGGACGTCATCGAGACCGACCGCTCGGACTTCTTCCTCTACGTGCCGAGCCCGCCCTGAGGAGGGGCCCGCCGAATCCCTTTCGGCAGCCACGGGCTCTTCCGACGCCCCGCCGTGCTCCGGCGTCCGTCCCGGCACGTTCGCCGGCAAACCCCCGTTGGGGTCTTGGGCGCGCTCGCGGTAGACTTCCCGGCGCTCCCGCGCCAAGAAGGCACCGTCCCGCAGCGTCGCTTTCACCCAAAGTCACCCACCCCGAGGCGAACCCATGAACAGGCTCCTCGCGCTGCTCCTCACGGTCCTCGCGAGCCCCGCGCTCGCGCAGGGCACGATCAAGATCGCCCTCACGGGCCCCTACTCCGGCGGCTCCGCGCCGATGGGCACCTCCACCCGCGACGGCTCGAAGCTCGCCATCGCCGAGATCAACGCCGCGGGCGGGATCCCCGTCGGCGGCAAGAAGCTGAAGATCGAGATCGTCGAGCGCGACGACGAGGCGAAGAACGAGCGCGGCGCGCTCATCGCGCAGGAGCTCGCCGCGATGAAGGACCTCTCCGGCGTCATCGGCAGCGTGAACACCGGCGTCGTGATGGCCGGCGACAAGTACTTCCAGGACACCGGGATCACCAAGATCATCTGCCCGGCCGCGGGCTCCGCGTCGATGACGCAGTGGGTGACGAAGCCGGAGAAGCCCGGCCCCGAGCGGCTCTCCATCTTCCGCTTCGCGGCGCACGACGCGATCCAGGCGGCGCTCGTCGTCGAGGAGGCCATCGCCCGCAAGCTCACGAAGGTCGCCATCCTCCACGACGACACGAACTACGGCGTGTCCGGCCGCGACGACCTGCTCGACCAGATCGCGAAGCAGGGCAACAAGCTCGAGGTCGTCACGCAGGAGAAGTTCAAGATCGGCGACAAGGACATGACCGCGCAGATCCTCAAGGCGAAGTCGCTCGGCGCGCAGGGCATCCTGATCTGGGCCATCGGGCCGGAGGAGGCCGCCGTCTCGAACGGCATGGCGAAGCTCGGGTACAAGGTCCCGCTCATCGGCGGCTGGACGCTCTCGATGTCCAACTACATCGACAACGCCGGCCCGAACGGCAACGGCACCCTCATGCCGCAGACCTTCATCGAGGAGCCGGTCACCCCGCGGGCGAAGGCGTTCATCGAGGCCTACCACAAGGCCTACAACGTCACCCGCATCCCCTCGCCGGTGGCCGCCGCGCAGGGCTACGACGCCGTCCTCGTCTTCGCCGCCGCCGTGAAGCAGGCCGGCAGCACCGACAGCCTGAAGATCCGCGACGCGCTGGAGGATCTGAAGGAGCCGGTGAACGGCGTCATCGCGACCTGGAAGAAGCCGTACTCCAGGTGGAGCCCCACCGACGTCACCACGCACGAGGCGTTCCGCAAGGAGCAGACGGTGATGGGCATGGTGAAGGACGGGCGCGTCGTGTTCGCGAACGAGTCCGACCGGGCCCGGCTCCAGAAGCGCGGCGAGAAGTAGCCGACCTGCGGCTGGGAGGAGGCTCCGGCCTCCTCCCCGCCCGACCGTCCCGTGCCCTTCTCCGTCGTCGCGCAGATCACCGTGAGCGGCGCGCTCATGGGGCTCGTGTACGCGCTCGTCGCGTACGGGTTCCAGCTCACCTACGCGACGAGCAAGAGCATCAACTTCGGGCAGGGCGAGCTCGTCATGGTCTCGGCGTTCGCGAGCCTGTCGCTGCTCGGGACGGGCCTCCCCTACTGGGCGGTGGTGCCGCTCGGCGTGCTCTTCGGCGCGCTGCTCGGGCTCGCGGTGGAGCGCGCCGCGGTGCGGCTCGCGCTCGAGCAGCGCAGCGAGGGCTGGATCCTGCTCACCATCATCGTCGGCCTCTTCCTGTTCTCGTTCGCCGAGAACGTCTGGGGCCGCGACGACCGCCCGTTCCCGACGCCGATCCCGAGCACGCCGATCCGGATCTTCGGGGTGGACGTGACCGGGCTCGAGCTGTCGGTCCTCGCGGGCGTCCTCGCGGTGATGGTCCTCGTGGAGGTCTTCAAGCGCCGCACCCTGCTCGGCAAGGCGTTCGACGCCGTGTCGGCCGACCGCGACGCCGCCGAGCTCATGGGAATCTCGGCCACCCACACCGTGATGCTCTCCTACGCCCTCTCCGGCGCCGTCGCGGCGGTGGCCGGCATCCTCGTCTCCCCCATCACCACCGTCGGCCCGACGATGGCGTCGGCGCTGGTCCTCAAGGCCTTCTCGGTGGCGGTGGTCGCCGGGCTCGAGTCGGGCTTCGGCGTGGTGGTGGTCGGGCTCGTGCTCGGCGCGCTCGAGGGGCTCGCGAGCCTCTACGTCGGGAGCGGCTGGCGCGAGGCGCCGGGGCTCCTCCTCCTCATCCTCGCCCTCGCGGTGCGCCCGACCGGCGTCTTCGGCAAGGCGATCATCCGGAAGGTGTAGGGGGCCCGTGCTGAAGCGACTCCTCCTCGTCCGCGGCGCCGAGATCGCCCTCTTCGCAGTGCTCGCCGCGATCCCCCTCTCGGTGACGAGCCCGTACGCGCTCGGCCTGCTGACGCTCCTCGCCATCTACGGCATCGTCCTCATCGGGCTCGACGTGACGGTCGGCTACCTCGGGCAGGTGAACCTCGGCCAGGCCGCCTTCCTCGGGCTCGGCGCCTACGCGGCCGGCATCGGCGCCGTCCGGTTCGGGATCGGGATCCCGCTCGCGATCTTCGTCGCGGGAGGGATCTGCACCGCGCTCGGCGCGCTCCTCGCGCTCCCCTCGCTGCGGCTCGAGGGGCCGCAGTTCGCGCTCGCCACCCTCTCCTTCACCGCGCTCGCGACCACCTTCCTGAACGAGATGGAGGGGCTCACCGGCGGCGCGCAGGGGCTCTCGATCCAGCGGCCGCCGCTCCTCGGGCACGTCCTCTCGGCGCGCGACTTCTTCTGGCTCTGCCTCGCGCTCCTCGCCGTGGTCTGGATCGCGATGCGCAACCTCATGTCGTCGCAGTGGGGGCGTGCGTTCGAGGCGCTGCGCGACAGCCCGATCGCGACGGACGCGATGGGCGTCGGGACCTACCGGCACAAGGTCGCCGCGTTCGCCTTCGGCTCCGGGCTCGGCGGCTTCGCCGGCGCCCTCTACGCCTTCAACTTCCAGTACCTGCAGCCGCACTCGTTCGTCTACGAGCTGACGGTCATCTTCCTCCTCGGCGTCGTCCTCGGCGGGCGGAAGAGCCTCTGGGGCGCCGTCGTGGGCGCGACGCTCGTCGCGCTCCTGCCGAACCTCCTCTCGAGCAAGGTCCTCTTCCGGGCGTTCGCCTCCGCCGGGTTCGCCATCGCGCTCGCCGCCGGCGCGCGCGGCCTCGCGCGGCGCACGAGCCGGCCGTTCCAGGCGCTCGCCCCGATCGCCGCGACGGGCGTGCTCGTGGCGGGCTCGTTCCTCGTGGAGAACACCGAGGACTGGCGCAAGGCGATCTTCGCGCTGATGCTCTTCTCCGTCGTCGTCGGGCTCCCCGAGGGGCTCATGGGGTTCGCCTCGCGGGCCCTCTCGCGCCTGTTCCACATCGCCCCGCCGCCGCTCCCCGAGCCCGCGCCGCTCGACGTGGTGCTCCCGGCGCGGGCCGCGGACGGCGCGCCGCTCCTCGAGGTCCGGGGGCTCAAGCGCCACTTCGGCGGCGTGAAGGCCGTGGACGGCGTGGACCTCACGGTCCGCGCCGGCACGATCCACGGGCTCATCGGGCCGAACGGCTCGGGGAAGAGCACGCTCGTGAACGTCCTCTCGGGCCTGTACACGCCGACGGACGGGACGATGACGCTCCGCGGGGCGCCCCTGCCGCGCGGGAGCCTGGTGCGGGCCGCGGGGGCGGGACTCGCCCGCACCTTCCAGAACCTGCAGCTCTTCGTGGGCATGACCGCGCTCGAGAACGTCATGGTGGCCCTGCGCGGCGCCTACCGACTGCCGGTCCCGATCCTGATCACCGGCCTCGGCCGCGGGGAGGAGCGGGCGGCGCAGGCGCGCGCGCTCGCGCTCCTCGACATGGTCGGGCTCCGCGACCAGGCGCGGACGCCGGTCCGGGACGTCACCTACGGCGGCCAGCGCTTCCTCGAGATCGCCCGGGCGCTCGCGCGGAGCCCCGACCTGCTCGTGCTGGACGAGCCCGCCGCCGGGCTCGCGCTCCCCGACGTCACGAAGCTGAAGGAGATGATCCGCCGCGTGAACGGGCGCGGCGTGACGATCGTCCTCATCGAGCACCACATGGACGTGGTCACCGAGCTCTGCGACGTCGTGACCGTTCTCGACGGCGGCCGGGTGATCGCCGAGGGGACGCCCGACGAGGTGAAGCGCCACCCCGCCGTGATCGCCGCCTACCTGGGCGCCGCCGAGGAGACGCCGCCCCTGCCCCTCGTACCGGCGCCGGCCCGGGGAGGCGCTTGATGCTCGCCGTCCGGGATCTCTGCGCCGGCTACGGGCTCTCCGAGGTGCTCGCCGGCGTCTCGCTCGAGGTGAAGGCCGGGTCGGTCGTGGCGCTCATCGGCGCGAACGGGGCCGGGAAGACCACCACGATGCGCGCGGTCTCCGGCCTCCTCACGCCGACGCGCGGCGAGGTGGTGCTCGACGGTGTCCCCGTGCACGGCCTCGGCGCGGCCCGCATCGCGCGGCTCGGGCTCGCGCACGCGCCCGAGGGGCGGAAGGTGTTCGCCCCGCTCACCGCCGAGGACAACCTCCTGCTCGGCGCGTACCGCAGCCTCCCCCGCTTCTTCGGGTTCCGGCAGCGCGCCGCGGCCGATCTCGACCGCGTCTACGCTCTCTTTCCCAAGCTCGCCGAGCGGCGCCGGCAGCTCGCCGGGACGCTCTCCGGCGGCGAGCAGCAGATGCTCGCCATCGGACGGGCGCTGATGGCCCGGCCCAAGGTGATGCTCCTCGACGAGCCGTCGATGGGGCTCGCCCCGGTGATCGTCCAGGAGGTGTTCGAGACGATCCGGCGGCTCAAGGCGGAGGGCATGACGATGCTCCTCGTCGAGCAGTTCGCGCGCACCGCCCTCGAGGTGGCCGACCACGCCTACGTGATGGAGCGCGGGCAGATCGCGGTCTCCGGGACGCCGGCGGAGCTGCGGCGCGACGAGCGGGTGCTCGCGGCGTACCTCGGATAGGCGCGAGGGCCGCTACCGCGGCACCGGGTACGGGAGCTCCTGCTCCCCGCCCGCGATGAAGGCGTTCGGATACCCTTCCGCGTCTCGCGTGGCGTTCGGATCGCCCGTGTACAGGACGCGCGGCGTGACCGTGTCGTCGAGCCAGTAGCAGTCGAGGCCGATCCCCGCCGCGCCGGCGTCCACGTACACCTTCGTCGCCAGCACGCTCGACCCGAGGCCGTCGGGCGGCGTCCCCGTGAAGCCGACGGAGCGCTCTCCGACCGCCGACGCGATGGTGCCGAGGCTCGCGAGCGACACGGGGTCGCCGGCGCAGCCGGGTACCTCGTAGTGCGTGACGGTGTAGACGACGCCGCCCTCGGGGCCGTGCTCCTCGCGCAACCGCTCGGAGGCGCCCAGGTAGGGGAGGTCCGCGCGGCAGGCCTCCCAGGCCGTCCGCGAGAGGTCCACCACCGCGCCCGACCGGGCCTGGACGAGGAGCGGCGCGTGGTGCTCCTCGCCGGAGCAGGCGAGGAGCCCGGCGAGGGCCACGGCGAGCGCGGCGGGTCGTGGGGCGCGGCTCACGACCGCATGGTAACCGCCCGCGCGCGGGATGGAACCCCCGCACCCGGGGTGCGCCCGGTCGGGAGGCTACTTCGCGGCGGCGAGGGCCTTGTCGTAGTCCGGCTCCTGCCCGATCTCCGGCACGAGCTGCGTGTACTTCACCTTGTCGTTCTCGTCGAGGACGACCACGGCGCGCGCGCACACGCCGGCGAGCGGGCCGTCCTGCAGGAGCACGCCGTAGTCCTTCGCGAAGTTCTTGTCGCGCATGAGCGACAGCGGGACGACGTTCTGGAGCCCCTCCGTCGTGCAGAACCGCTTCGACGCGAACGGCAGGTCGGCGGAGACGACGAGCACGACCGTGTTCGGGAGCTTGCCCGCCGACTCGTTGAACTTGCGGGTCGAGGTCGCGCAGGTCGGCGTGTCGAGGCTCGGCACGATGTTCAGGATCTTCTTCTTCCCCTTGTAGTCGGCGAGCGTGACGTCCTTGAGATCGCCGGCCGTGAGCTTGAACGCGGGCGCGGTCGCGCCGACCTTCGGCAGGTCGCCGTTCGTGTGGATGGGGTTCCCCTTCAGCGTCACCTGGGCCATGGTGGCTCACCTCCCTCGGGTTGTCGGAGCAGGCCCGAATGTAGCCGTCGACCCGAGCGACCGCTCGCCCGCGAGGTCGCACCCCCCCGCCAGGGGCGCCTTCAGCTCGCGGGGACGCGCGCGACGAGCGGCGACGGCGTCCCCGGTGCGGCGATCCAGAGCTGGTGCGCCGCGCGCGTCACGGCGACGTGGAGGCGCCGGCGAGCCTCCTCCGTGTCGGGGTAGGCCCGGAGCGACGCGTCGGGAACGACCACGTAGTCGAACTCGAGCCCCTTCACGCTCGCGACGTCGGTGACGTCCACACCGGGGCGGAACGTGAAGCGCCCGTCGAGCGCGAGGCGCGCCTCGGGGAGGTCGGCGAGGAGCCGGTGGAAGGCGCGGGCGACGTCGGGCGCGTTCGCGATGACGGCGACGGACGCCTGCGGCTCGCGCTCGAGGAGGTCGCGCACGGCGCCCGCGAGGAAGAGGTGCGCGTGGGCCTCGGTCGGGAAGTCGAAGCGCGAGACCGGCGCGCCTTCCTTGCCGGCGCGCGGCGGCCGCGCCGGCGCGATCGGGCCCAGGATCGCGTGCGCCAGCTCCGCCACCGGGCGCGGGCACCGGTAGGTCGTCTCGAGCCGCACCGTCTCGGCCCGCTCGACGCCGAGCGCCGCGACCGCGTCGGCCCACCCCGCGTACGACGAGAACGTCTGCTGGCTCTCGTCGCCGGCGACGGTGACGCTCCGGCCCGCGAGCTGGCGGCCGAGCACGTGCAGCTCGAGGAGCGACACGTCCTCCGCCTCGTCGACGACGAGGTGCGCGCTCCGCCGCGCCGCGCGGCCGCCGCGGAGCGCCGCCATGAGCAGGAGGATCGGCAGGTCCTCGGGGTCGAGCGTCCCCGCGATCGCCTCCGGCGTGCCCTCCTCGATCGGCTTCCCGTCGAGCGTCTCGCGGCGGTCCGGGTCGATGCCGGCGAGCGCATCGCCCGGCGGCGGCGCGAGCTGGAGGCGCGTGTGGCGCAAGGTGTCCTCGATCGCGGTCACCGGGAGATCGCCGGCCGCGCCCTGCACCACCGACTCGAGGAACGCGCGGTCCACGAGGAGGTCGCCGAGCTCGCGGCGCAGCTTGTTGAGCGCCGGGCTCGGGTCCGCGAGCCGGGGCCGGCGCCGCAGCGCCTGGTACAGCGCGGGGTGACGCTTCAGGCGCGAGACGAGCGGGGGCGGCTCGTCGCACAGGCGCGGCGGCGGGACGCCGAACGCGCTCTGGAACGCGCCCCGCGCCCACGCGTCGAGCGTGCGGACCGTCGCCTTCTCCAGGCCGAGCGGCTCGAGCAGGCGCGCCGCGAGGCGCGCGAGGCCGACCTCCGGGACCACGACCTGGAGCCTTCCCGCGGGGAACCGGCGCGGGTCCTCGAATGCGATCCGCGCGAGCCGGTGGAGCGCGACCGTCGTCTTCCCGCTCCCGGCGCTGCCGAGGACGAGGAGCGGCGTCTCCGGGGGCGCCGAGATCGCGGCGAACTGCTCCGGGTCGAGGAGCGCCGTCACCTCGTGCGCCGCCGCCCGCCCCGCGCCGCCCGCGCCGGTCCCGAGGGCGCCCGCGCGCGCCGCCCGCCCCGCGCCGCCGCCGAGGGCGGCGTGCTCGCCGCGCGTCGCGCGCCAGCGGCCGTCCGGGCCGCGCGCGAGCGTCGCGCCGTCGATCGACACGCGCGCGAGCCGGCCGCGCACGACGACCACGACCCGCCGCGCGACGACGACGCCGGTCGAGATCCGCCCCGGGAACGGCTCCTCGAACTCCTCGCCCTCGCGGTACCGGTAGAACAGCGCGGCGACGGGCGCGTACCGCCAGTCCACGACCCGGACTCCCGCCGCCCGGTCCACGAAGGTGTGCCGCCCGAGGCAGTAGTCGCGCACCTCGCCGCCCTCCCGGACGCGCAGGTGCGCGAAGTAGGGCGCGGCGGGCTCCGGCAGCGCGTCGGGCCGGGCGCGCTCCATGACCGCGCGGACGACGCCCATCTCCTGGAACAGGGTGGGGAGGTCCTTCGAGGTGGACTCGAGCGCCTCCTCGCGCAGGTCGCGCAGCCTCGTGACGAGGTCGCCGTCGCCGCGGCCCGAGGCCCGGCGGGCGGCGAGCGCCGCCCGGACCGAGGCGAGGAGCCCCTCCTCCTCCTCGACGACGGCGCGCTCCGCCTCGGTGAGCTCGGCGTCGGGGTCCCGTATGGCGTCCGCCTCCGTGCGGTTCCAGGTCAAGACGCGTTCCTTTAAGCGCCAGCGGCGGGGCTCGCACGGACGCCCGCCCCGAACCCGTCGTCACCCTGGAGCGCGCCCGTGGCGCCCTCCCCCGCCCCTGCGCGACGCAGGGCCTGGCCACGGCGGCGCGCGTCGACCCCGACCCCGACCCCGACCTCGACCTCGACCTCGACCCCGACCTCGACCGCGACCGGGACCCCGACCCCTGCCCTCCACCCTGAATGGAACCCGAGCGGTTACCGTTTCCCGGGCACGCCCGCCGTCCGGCCGTTAGCCACCCCCCATCGCGAGCCGCCGATCACGGCGGCGGCTCCGGGGCGTGGGCCGGCGAGGCCGGCCTGCGCCCCGCATTTCCGCCTATATTGACGGCATGAAGCACCCGGCCCCACCCGGCTCGTCCTCGCGGAACCCGGCCCGGCGGCCGATCGCCACGCGGGCGATCTTGCGCCGCGGCGAGCGCGTCGAGGACGCGCTCGCCGTCGAGGAGCCGCTCGAGATCCGGGTGGACGGGGACGCCGTCGCGACGACGATGCGGACCCCCGGCGCCGACGCGGACCTCGCGCTCGGCTTCCTCTTCGCAGAGGGTATCCTCGGCGGCGCCCGCGACGTGTCGAGCATCGCGCACTGTGGCCGTCCCGGCGAGGAGGGGTACGGCAACGTGCTCGACGTCCGCTCCGCAGGCGGGACGCGCCTCGACCCGGACCGCATCCTCGAGGGACGGCGCTTCATCCCGGTCACCTCGGCGTGCGGCGTGTGCGGCCGGCGCGCCATCGACGGCCTCCTCTCGCGCATCGCGGCCGTCGACTCCGACCGGCGCTTCGGCGCGCCGCTCGTGGCAGCGGCCGTCGACGCGCTCTCTCGCGTACAGCCGGGCTTCGCGCGCACCGGCGCGCTCCACGCCGCGGCCCTCGTCTGCGACGACGGCGCGGTGCTGGCGGCCGCCGAGGACGTCGGACGCCACAACGCCGTGGACAAGGCGATCGGAGCGCTCGTGCGCGCCTCCCGGCTCGGTGCCGGGGCGTCCGGGGAGCCGCCGGCCGTCCTCGCCGTCAGCGGGCGCGCTGGGTTCGAGATCGTCCAGAAGGCGGCCGCCGCCGGCGTGCCGATCGTCGCGAGCGTGTCCGCCCCGACGTCGCTCGCCGTGGACCTCGCCGAGGCAGCGGGCATCGCGCTCGCGGGGTTCGTCCGCGGCGGCGCGATGAACGTCTACTCTCACGCCTGGCGGCTCGGCCTCGAAGAGCGGGGCTGACCCGCGAGTCGCCGCATCCGTGCCGGTTCCCCACGTTGCGGGCCCGGACGGATGAGCCTCCCGTCGGGCGGCTCATCCGTCCGGGGCGTAAGAGCCGGCTTCACGCCGGCCCCCGGCGGTGCCGCCGCGCATGCCGAAGTTGCCCGGCGCCGAGCCGACCGGTAAGGAGACGTACCAGCATGGCCTCACTCCCCGAGCGCATCGTCGAGCAGGCCCCGCCGGCCAACCCGGGGCCGTGCGGCGCGAAGCTCGCCGACGCCCAGGGACGCACCATCTCGTACCTGCGCGTCTCGCTCACGGACCGCTGCAACTTCAAGTGCACGTACTGCTCGCCCGCCGAGGACGAGCCGGACGGCCACCTGCTCACGCGCGACGAGCTCGCGCGGGCGTTCCAGCTGTTCGCCGCGCTCGGCGTCCGGCGGATCCGGCTCACCGGGGGGAGCCGACGCTCCGCCGCGACCTCGTGGAGATCGTCCACGACGCTGCCTCGACGCCGGGCATCGAGGACGTCGCCCTGACGACGAACGGGCACCGGCTCGCCGCGCTGGCCGAGCCGCTCGCGAGGGCAGGGCTCGGGTCCATGAACGTCTCGCTCGACACGCTCGACCCGGACCGGCTCGCGGGCGTGTCCGGCGCCGGCGCGCGGCTCGACCGGATCCTCTCCGGGATCGACGCCGCGGTCGGCCGGTTCCGCGCGCTCAAGCTCAACACCGTCGTGATGCGCGGCGTGAACGAGGACGAGGTCCCGGAGCTCGTGCGGTACGCCTGGGCGCACGGCGCGATCCCCCGCTTCATCGAGCAGATGCCGTTCGGCGGGGGCGTCCCCGTCCCGCTCGCGGACGTTCGGCTGCGCCTCGAGGCCGCCGGGTTCACGCTGCGCCCCGACCCGCACCGTGGCTGGGGTCCGGCGAAGCACCTGCGCGCCCGCGACGCGCACGGGCGCGAGGGGCTCGTCGGGCTGATCGGCGCGATGACCGAGAACTTCTGCGATCGCGTGCAACCGCGCGCGCGTCGCGGCCGACGGCGGGTTCCAGGCCTGCCTCGGGGGCGAGGACCGGGCGCCGCTCCGGGACCTCATGCGGGCCGGGGCGGAAGACGCCGTGCTCGTCGAGGCGATCCGGGGCGCGCTGGGGCGCAAGGCGCCGCGCCACCACATGGACGCGGTGGACGGAGGGCTGGTGCTGCTGCCGATGCGGGGCATCGGCGGGTGAGCGGCGCCCCGGGCGTCGCGGGAGGGGGACGCATGAGGTCGAACCGCTGGGCGATCGCGGTGGCCGGAACGATGGCGATGATCTGCCTCGGCACCGTGTACTCCTGGAGCCTGTTCACGCAGCCGCTGATCGCGGCGTTCGGCTGGTCCAACACGACCACCACCTGGACGTTCGCGCTCGCCATCTTCTTCCTCGGGCGTCGGCGCGATCGTCGGCGGCCGCTGGCAGGACCGCAGAGGCCCGCGCCCCGTCGCCGTCACGGGCGTCGTGCTCTGGGGGATCGCGAACGTGCTCGCCGGCCTCGGCACGGCCCGCTTCGGCGCGTCGTGGATCTACCTGACCTACGGCCTCATCGGCGGCATCGGCCTCGGCCTCGGGTACGTGACGCCGGTCGCGGCCGTCACCAAGTGGTTCCCGGACAGGCGCGGGCTCGCCACGGGGATGGTGGTGATGGGCTTCGGCCTCGGCGCGTTCCTCTACAACAACATCCTGAAGGCGATCCCGGCGTTCTCGGCGGTGGCCGCCGAGGCGGGGCGCGTCGTCGCGGCGCGCGGCCAGGGGGCGACGGGGATGCTGTCCGACGCCTCGCGCGGCACGCTCATGTCGACCTTCGTCTGGTCCGGTGTGGTGTTCGCGGTGATCGGCGGGATCTGCGCGTCGTTCATGCGGAACCCGACGATCGCGACCTCGACCCCGACCTCGACCTCGACCCCGGCCCCGACCTCGACCCCCGGCGCGCTCGTCGACTACGCGCCCTCGCAGGCGCTCCGGACGCCGCAGTTCTGGGCGCTCTGGGCGATGCTGTTCCTGAACGTCACGGCCGGCATCCTCTTCATCTCGAACGCGGTGCCGATCATGCGCGAGCTCACCGGCGCGGCGCCGGCGACCGCGCTCGCGGTCTACGGCTTCATCGCGCTGTTCAACGGCCTCGGCCGCTTCTTCTGGGGCGCCGTGTCCGACCGGATCGGCCGGAACATGGCGTACCTCCTCATCTACGGGACGCAGGTCGTCATCTTCTTCGTCGTGGGCGGCGTCCACGTGCTCTGGCTCGTGGCGGCGCTGTTCGCCTTCGTCCTCCTCGACTACGGCGGCGGCTTCGGGACGATGCCCTCGTTCACGGCCGACTACTTCGGCACGAAGTACATGGGCGTGAACTACGGGTGGATCCTGCTCGCGTGGGGCGTCGGCGGCGTCGTCGGCCCGATCTTCGTGTCGATCGTGAAGGACCGGACCGGCTCGTTCTCGGGCGCGCTGCCGGTCATCGCGATCCTCCTGCTCCTCTCGATGATCCTCCCCATCGTGACCCGCAAGCCCGGCGAGAAGCGCGAGGGGCCGTTCTACCGGGGCCTCACGCGGCGGGCGCGCGCCGGCGCGTAGTCCCCTCCGCTCCTCCACCTCCGCTGAACGGGAGGTGGAGGAGCCACAGGAGCAGGAGCGCCACGGGCTCCGCCGCGAGCACGTACCAGGGCCAGGGCCCGAGGGCGTCGAGCAGCGACGCGGACGCGGGCTTCTCGCGCAGGTACATGTAGTTCGTGCCGAAGCGCCAGTCGAAGAGCGCGACGAGCGCGCCGTAGGCGTTCACCCACAGGAACACTCGCCACCACGACCCGGGCCGGGGGCGGAGCGCTCCGGCGAGCGCCAGGAACAGGATCGCGCCGACGACGCCCCCGTGGGCGAGGAAGAACTTCGCTCCGCCGTACGAGGCGAGCGCTGCCCCCAGGTCGGGCGTGAGGAGCGCCATGCCCGAGCCGGCGAGGCCGAGGTAGTAGACGACGTCGAGGGTCCACGGTCTCGGCGCGGCGAGGGCCCACACCGTGAGCCACAGGAGGACGTCGCAGAGATCGAGCGGAAGGCCGTGCGGCGGGTGGACCCATCCCTCCCGGATCGCGTGGACGTACCACGCGAGCTCGTTCGCGGCGAGCCCCGCCGCGAGGGCGAGCCGGATCGGCCGCTCCGCGCGGCGCTCCCGCCGCGCGAACGCCGCGAGTGCCGCGGCGGCGAGCGGGACCGCCGCCAGGATGGCGAGGTGCGCGGGGCCGAAGGTGGGGAACGCGGGCGGCACGGTGTCCCTCAGCCCGCCTGCCGGGCGCGCGCAGGCAGCGGCGGCGGATCGATCGCGCCCTGCTCGAGGAGCCACGACCGCGTGACCGCGGCGACGCGCGCGAGCAGCTTCAGCTTCTCCGGACCGACCCCCATGTGGTCGCCCTCGATCCGGACGACGGTGCGCGGCTCCGGCACGAGCGTCGCGAGCCGCTCCACCGCGGCGCGCGCGATGAGCCGGTCGTTCGCGGCGCCGAGCACGAGGAAGCGGCCGTGCAGGTGAGGGAGGTGGTTCGAGGGCTCGACGGGGCGGAGGAGCAGATCGGCCGCAGCGCCCAGCGCCGGCCGCAGCCACCGCGGCCCCGCCCCGGGGTGCCCGGCGACGACGGCCCCGATCGGCGCGCCCGCGTACGCGATCGCCGTCCAGTGGATCGCCACGCCGCGCTCCTGCGCGATCCGCTGCGCCGCCGGGGCGACGAATGCGCCGAGCGAGAAGCCGAGGAGGCTCGTGCGGGCCTGATCCGACCAGGGCCGCCGCCCCGCCCACGCCAGGATCGCGTCGACCTGTCCCGGGACGGACAGGATGCTGCGACGGAACTCCGGGAGGCGCCGCACGATCTCGGCGACGCTGGGCTCGCGCGTGGGGAGCGGCCAGTCGTAGCCGACGAAGGCGTTCGGCCCCGGATCGCCGACGACCTGCGCGATCTCGCGGATGCTGTCCGAGCCGCCGCGCAACCCGCCGAGGATCACCACGAGCGGGATGCGGCCGGACGGCAGCGGCTCCGGGAGGCTCACGACGAAGCGGACGCGCCCGACGGCGGGCCCCTCGAGCGCGACGTGGAGGAGGGTCCGGCCCCGCCACGCCTCCGGCCGCTCCTCGACGACCACCAGTGCGGAGGGATGGTCCCTGGGAAGGCTCGCGAGGGGATCGCGGGTACGGAGCCACGCAGCGATCGCGCCGAGGGCGACCGCGAGGGCGAGGAGGAGGACCCCCACGGCGAGGGCTCCGCGGCGCATCGATCGCGAGGCGTTCCTAGTGGCGTCGGCGCGCCGTCGCACGTCGAACGGCTGCGGCCAGATGCGCCGCCGGGCCGAGGGTGCCGCGGCCCAGGGGCGCAGGTCCCGAGCCGCGGCGCACCTGGAACGGCTGCGGCGAGACGACCACGCGCGCGGGCGGGCGCCGTCCCTCGAAGGCGGCTCGCCCGGGTCGCGCGTGCCCGGAGCAGCGTGAGCGGCGCAACGCCGCCGGCCGGAGCGGGCGGCGTGATGCGGCCAGGCTGCGCCTCCGTTACTTGCGAGCGGCCGGCGCCGCCGGGGCGAGCGCGAGCGCGCCGCCCCCGAGCTGCGCCGCCTTCACCTGCGCCTGCCGGGAGAGGTCGATCGACTCGCCGAGGATGCGCGCCATCTCCTGCGGCGCGTGGAAGCCCATCGAGTTCTCGGCCGCCACGATGTCGAGGCGCCACTGCGCGGCGCGCTGCAGGTTCTCGAGCTCCTGGAGCGCCGGGGTCTTCTCCACCGCCTCGCGCCAGGCGCCGAGCAGGTTCGCCTTCACCTCCGCGCCGAGCTTCTTCTCCTGATCCTCCTTGGCGAGCTTCGCGAAGCCCTCCTGCTTCTCCACCGTCGCCTTCGCCTTCGCGACCGCCGCGTCGTGGGCGCGGTCGTCGTAGGGCTTTCGCACCGCGACGATGGCGTCGATCACCGCGACCGCCGCCTCGCCCGCCCGGGTCAGGAGCGCGAAGTGGCGGTCCTGGATGCCGAGGACGCGCGCCTTGAGCTCGTCGTCGCCGTAGGGGTGGCAGCTGGCGCAGGCGCGGTTCGGGCTGCAGCAGCGGGCTGCGCACCCAGTGATCCGAGAGCTTCTGGGCGCCCTCTCGCCTGTACGGCATGTGGCAGTCGGCGCAGGTGACACCGCTCCGGGCGTGGATGCCCTGGCTCCACATCTCGAACTCGGGGTGCTGGGCCTTGAGGAGCTCGAAGCCGGTCTCGGCGTGGACCCAGTCCTTGAAGCGCTTCCCCTTCACCTGCGTGGTGTCGTAGAGCTGCTCCATCTGCTCGACCTTGAGCCCCTCGGCCCAGGGGAAGAAGATCGTCTGGCCCTTGCCGCAGAAGTACTCGACGTGGCACTGGCCGCAGACGTAGCGCGCGCTTCTCCTGGCGCGTGGCGTCGAGGTTCGGATCGTAGGCCTTCGACCGGTCGCCCTTGCGCCAGCGCTCGACGGACGGCAGGTGCGGCACGTCGGCGCTCGACGCGGCGACCTTCTGGATCGCGGCGATGAAGCCCGGCCGCGTGACGCGGAGCTCCATCGACTGCGGGTCGTGGCAGTCGACGCACGAGACCGGGTGGACCTTGCCGCCCGTGAGCTGCTCGAGCTGCCTTGTGGGCGTCCCAGTAGCTCAGCTCGCCGACCTTCACGAGGCCCGCCTGGATCTGCTCGGCCTCGCTCGCCTGCGGGGCCGCCTCCTTCCCGAGCTTCTTGTAGAGCGGCATGATCGAGCCGTGGCAGTGGAGGCAGTTGCCCGACTGCTTCGCCTCGGCCGGCACGTTGCGCTTCGTGGTCTCCTGGTCGAACAGCATGTACGCGTGGCCGCGCCGGTCGCGGT
Source organism: uncultured delta proteobacterium (assembly GCA_963821195.1). Taxonomy (GTDB): domain Bacteria; phylum Myxococcota; class Myxococcia; order Myxococcales; family Anaeromyxobacteraceae; genus Anaeromyxobacter. Next base: position 39,331 of record CAWGDE010000031.1, on the reverse strand, counting down.
AGTCCACCGCGAACAGGTACCCGGCGAAGATGCGCTTCAGCCACGGGTCGCGGTCGAACTTCTCGGGCGCGGGCTGGCCCTCGCTCGCGCCCGCGGCGCCGCCGTACTTCGTGTTGGTCGGCTCGGCGGTCCGCTTGTAGCCGTCGAACTCGCGGGGCCAGTTCTTGCCCCACTTCGCCGGGTCGACGTCGTTCTCGGTCACCTCGACGAGCTTCACGAAGGCGTGCTTCGCCTCCTGCTTGCGCTCGGCGATGTTGACGAGCAGGGCGGCGACGCCGACCGCGACGAGGGCGAAGACGCCGACGACGAGGGCGACGAGGAGCCCGCGCTTCTTCTGGGGCTGGGGATCCGCGGACATGAGGCGCTCCTTGGTTGCGTTTGCAGCGTGAGGAAAGGGTCAGCGCAGGTGGCCGACCGAGGCGTGGCAGCGGACGCAGGAGACGTCCCCGCCGTGGGCGATGCCGTCGACGAGGGCGGCGTGGCACCGCCGGCAGTTCGCCTCGACGATGGCGACGCTCTCCGGCCTTGCCCGGATCACGTCGGGGTATCCGCCGAGGGTGAATGCCATCGAGTGGTGATAGCCGTTCAGCGCCTTCACGACGTACTTGGGAATCCCCGCGGCGGGCGTGTGGCAATCGTTGCAGGTCGCCACGAGGTGGTGCGGCGCGGCCTGCCAGCCGTCGTAGTGGCCGACCATGACGTGGCAGTTGGCGCAGGTGGCCGGATCGTTGCCGAGGTACGACTCACCCTTCGCGTAGTGGAAGGCGTACACCCCGACGCCGAGCGCCAGCCCGGCGGCGGCGGCCACCGCGAACGGCACGGGGAGGAGAGTGAAGCCGCGGCTCGTCTCGGAGGTCTCGGACATCGAAGCGTTCCTTCTCACGCCGGGTCCAGCGAGGCCGACCGCGCCTGGAATCATGCCCACCGCGGGCGAAGGACATCTCGACCGCACGCCCGCGAGCACCCTCCGCCCCGGAGCCGCTCGCCCGGTCGTTCCCCGGAAGCAGCCTAGCGCAAGGCCCACCGCCCGATGCGTATCCATCCGGGGCAGGATCCGCGCTGGTGCCCTGGAGCGCGGAAGTGGAGTAGCCCACGCGTCCTCCGGACACCAGGGACGGTGCGCACGTCCGTGTCGGGCCGATGCGGCGATCCGCCGCGTCCGCCATCCCATCCCGGATCTCGAGATCGGCGGAATCGATCGCGGTGCAGCCGGCGGCCGGCGTGACCGCGGCGGATTGCCCGCCCGGACGCTCCGTGACACGCTTCGGCGATGGAGATCCTCTGGGTCCTCTTGGCCGGAGTGTTGCTGCTCGGCCCCTGGGCGCTCGCGATCGCCGCGCTCGTCCGGGCGAACCGGGCGCTCGCCGAGGCCGAGCGCGCGTCCGCCGCCGCCGGCGCGGCGTGGCGCGTCGCACGCCCGCCGCCCGGCCCGGCGGAGCGAGCGGAGGCGCCCGATGCCGTGCCATCCGCCCCGCCCCCGGAGCGCTGGGGGCCTCCCGAGGCCGCTCCCGCCACGGCGGCGGCCGCGGTCCCGCGGCCGCCGCCGCTTCCGCCGCGCACCGAGACGCCTCCGGCGCCCGCGCGGGCGGCCCCCGCGCCGCCGCCCGCGACGGCGCTCGAGGAGAAGATCGCGCTCGTCTGGTTCACGCGCGCCGGCGCGCTCGCGGTCCTCCTCGGCGCGGCCTACTTCCTCAAGTACGCCATCGACAACGCCTGGCTCGGCCCCTGGGGGCGCATCGCGCTGTCGTCGCTCGCGGGCGTCGCCGCGCTCGCCTTGGGCGAGGCGCTCCGGGCGCGCACGCGCGCAGCCTGGATCCACGCGCTGCAGGGGGCGGGGCTCGCGCTCCTCTTCCTCGCGGCCTTCGGCAGCCACGCCCTCTACCACCTCGTCCCCGCCGGCGTCGCGTTCGCCGCGGTCGCGGCCGTGGCCCTGCTCGGCGGCGCGCTCGCGGTCCGCCACCGGGCGGAGCTGCTCCTCGCGCTGGCCGTGGTCGGCGGCTTCCTCGCGCCGGTCTTCCTCTCCACCGGCGAGGACCGCGCGCTCGCGCTCTTCGGGTACCTCCTCCTGCTCGGCGGCGCCGCCCTCGCCGTGTCCGTCCGGATGGGGTTCAGGGTCGTGCCGTGGCTCGCGCTCGCCGGGACGGCGGCGCTCTCGGCGGGCTGGTACGCGCGGTTCTTCTCCGTGAGGCCGCCGCCCCTGATCCCGAGCGCGTCCTATCCCATCGACGAGCAGATGGGGCGCTACTTCCCGCTCGCGCGGCGCGCGGTCCCGCTCGGCGCGGCCGTGGCGTTCTCCGCCGCGTGGCTCGCGGCGCACCGGCGGTTCCGGCTCGACGCGCCTCGCGCCTGGTCCGTCGCGTGGCTCTCGGCGGCCCTCCTCTTCGCGACCGCGGCGCCGTTCGCCGTGCTCGTGGACCGGCCCCTCCTCGCCGGCGTCGCGCTCGCGGCGGCGGGGATCCTCGCGGCGGTCCTCCTCCCGCCGGAGGGACGGCCCGGGCTCGCCGTCGCCGCCGAGGCGGCCGGCTTCGGCCTCCTCTGGATCGGGGCGTACGGACGGGCGCGCGGCACGGACGGCGCCTGGATCGGCGCGGCCGCCCTCGTCGGCGCGTCCCACCTCGCGGCCGTCGCCCGCGCGTGGATCCTCGGCGGCGAGGCGCCCTCCCCGGCTCGGACCGCGGCGGCGACGGGGGCCGCGCTCGGGTTCGCGGGGTTCGCGATCGCGCTCACCGGCCCGCACGACGGCGTCCTCCGCGCGGCGCTCGTCGGCGCGGCGGGCGTGGCGGAGCTCGGGCTCGGCGCGGCGGTGCTGGCGCGGGCGCGGGTGAAGGGCACCGTGCTGCTCGGCGCCTCCCTGGCGCTCCTCGCCGCCGCGGCCGCGTTCCTCCTCTCGGGCGCGTCGGTCACCGTCGCGTGGGCCGCGATGGGCGCGGTCGCCGCCGTGCTCGGCGCGCGCGAGAAGGACCGGCTCTGGATCGGCGGCGCGTGCCTCCTGCTCGGCGCCGCCGCCGTGCGCGCGGCCGGCCTCGACGTCCCGGCGATCCCCTTGGCGACGGAGCGCTTCCTCGCGTCGATGGGCGCGCAGGGCCGGCTCGAGCCGGCGTTCCTCCTGAACCCGCGCGCCTTCGCGCTCGCCGCCCTCGCGGCCGCCCTCCTGGTCTCCGGCCGCGCGATCGCGCGCGCGGACCCGGACGGCCGGGTGGTCGCCGGCGTCCTCGCCGCGGCCGGCTGGGCGGCTGCGATCGCGCTCGTCGTGCTCGAGGCGCGGGACCTCGCCCTCGCGCTCCCTCCGCCGCCGCCGGCCGGCGACCGCGTGGTGTGGAACGCGTTCCGCGCCGCCGTCGACCTCGCTCGCTTCCACCAGCGTGGCGGCCTCTCCGCCGTGACGAGCCTCGTGCTCGCGGTCTCCGCGGCGCTCCTCGTCGGCGGCGGGTTCCTCTTCCGCGACGCCTTCCACCGCTGGCTCGGGCTCGGGACGTTCGGCGTCGTGTTCGCGAAGCTCCTCCTCTCGGACGTGTGGTCCCTCTCGCGCCTGCAGCAGGTCGCCGTGTTCCTCGGCGTCGGCGTCCTGCTCCTCGGGGCGGCGTTCCTCTACGCGCGCTACGGGAAGCGGATCGCGAGGCTCCTGCGCGACGCGCCGCCGGGGGGCGGGGCGGCCCTCGGGCTCCTGCTCCTCGTCGCGCTGCCGGCGCGTGCGCTCGACGCCTCGCCGTTCCGCGTCGTGCGTCCCGTGGACGACGTCGGTTCGCCCGGGCTCCACGCCGTCGAGGCGGACGCCGACCTGCACCGGGCGAGCCGCGCCGCGCCGGGTACGCTCGGCGACGTGCGCGTGCTCGGGCCCGACGGCGCGGAGGTCCCGTGGGCGCTGCGGGTCGCGCCGGATCCCGCGGAGCGCCAGGTGCCGGGCGTCGTCGTCGATCCGGTCGTGCTCCCCGACGGCTCCGTCCGCGCCCTCGTGGACCTCGGGAGATCGCCGCCTCGCCGCGCGGAGCTCGACCTCGTCCTCGATGGCGACGAGTTCCTCCGCCCCGTGCGGCTCGAGGTGTCCTCCGACGGCAGGACCTTCGGGACGCTCTCGGAGGGGCAGCGCGTCTGGGCGATCCGCGACCTCCCCGGCGCGCGCCACACCTCGGTCCGCCACCCGGTCTCCGAGGCGCGGTTCGTGCGCGTGACGCTCCTCCCCGGCGCGGGCGCGCCGCCCCGGATCCTCGGCGCCCGCGCCGCGCTCGACGGCGCCGGCCCGCCGCCGCTCCGCGCGCTCCCGGTCGCGGTCCCCGCGCCGCGCCGCTCGCCGGACGGGAGGGAGACGTTCCTCGACGTGGACCTCGGCTCGCCCGGCCTCCCCGTCGAGGCGATGGAGCTGGACGTGGCGACCCCCGCGTTCGAGCGGCACGTGCGCGTGCTCGCGAGCGCGGACGGGGCGCACTGGGTAGCCGCGGGGGGCGGAGCGGTCTGGCACGCGCCCGCCGCTCCTTCCGCGGCCGCCCCGGGCCCGGGCGCGGACGCCGGGGCGGCCGGCTCGCGCGTCGCCGCGTCGTCCGACGGCCGCCGCTGGATCCGCGTCGCGGTGGTGGACGGCGACTCGCCGCCGCTCGCGGTGACCGGCCTCCGCGTGCTCTGGCGGCCGAGGGTGATCGTGTTCCGCGCGGAGCGGGCCGGACCCCACCGGCTCCTCGCCGGCGCCGACGTCGCCGCCCCCGCGTATGACCTCGCCGCGCTGCTCGCGCGGACGGGCGAGACCGCCGCGCCGGCGCGGCTCGGGCCCGCCACGCCGAACCCGGGCTTCCGCGAGACCCCGAGGGAGGTGCCGTTCACGGAGCGGCACCGGCTCGCGGTGTCCGCGGCGCTCGCGGTCCTCTTCGCGGCGCTCGCGCTCTGGGCGGTGCGGCTCCTCCGGAAGCCGCAGGGGGGTGGGGAGGCGGGGTGAACGGCGCGGTCGGTTCTTCCCATCGCGGCCGCGAACAGGCACGGCTCGAGCGCGGCACGCCACCGAAGGAGACGTGGATGAAGCGCTTCCTGCCGGTCCTCCCGATCGTCGTGCTCTCCGCCTGCAGGATGAGCTCGTCGGTCGACCGTCAGCTGTCCGAGGTGCCGGCGGGCCAGGGACTGGTGGTCTTCTCGACCGGCTCCCGGGAGACGTCGATCATGTCCTCGACGGCGCTGGACCTCCGGGCTGCGGGGTCCGGCTCGCCGTACCGGGGCGGGCTCGCGATCAACATCGACTTCTCGCGGGATCCCTCCGACTTCCAGGAGGAGCACGGCGAGGTGCGAATGGTCGCCCTGGAGCCCGGCGACTACTGTCTGTACCCCTTCGCGAGAGGCGCGGTCCTCTACCAGTACGAGAGCAGGCGTCCCGAGTTCGCGTTCCGCGTCCGCGAGGGGACGGTGAGCTACCTCGGCAGCATCTTCCTCGCCGACGGCTCCCTGTCGGTGCGAGACCGGCGGGACCGCGATCTGGCCCTGGTGCGCGCCCGGAACCCCGGCCTGAAGGACGTCGCCGTCGAGCAGCAGGTCGTCCGCGGCGCGCCCGAGTGCGCGGCGGGCGTGGCCCGCTGAGCGGCGATGGTGCCGGAGCCTCGGAGCGCCGTGCGAGGACGACCGCCGGGGCGGGGCGCCGCGACTACGCCGCGACCGCCCTCACGAGCTGCCCGAACCCGGCGAGCACCTCGCCGAGCGTCCCGGGGTCCAGCTCGAACGCCCCCGCGACGCGGAGCAGGACCGGCTCCGGCCCCTCGCCCACCCGCGCGGTCTTCGAGATCGCGAACTCCACGAGCAGGTGGCCTGCGGGGGCGCTCGAGCGGACCGCGAGCCGGAGCTCCTCGGGGTTCATCGACCGGAGCTCGACGGCGCCCTGCCGGCTCTTCTCCAACGCGCGCAGGGCGGCCGTGAACTCCTTCAGCGCGAAGCCGTCGATCCAGACGTCGGCGGCCCCGGTGAAGCCCTTCGCCGCCGCCTCGACCCGCACCTCGAGGCTCGGGTAGCCGGAGTCGCGCCGGTTCGCGCCGAGGCGCAGGAGGTCCCGACCGTCGGGCGAGCTCAGCACGAACGTCCGATTCGGAGCGGACCGGGCCATGTGCACGAGTCTAGGACGAACCGCCGTCCCGCGGCTGACGCGTGCGGCTCGAGCGGTTCATCTGGTTGCGTCCACGGTGCTGGCGGGCTGGAGCTTGCGCCACGTCTCGATGAACCGAGCAGCCGCCCCGACCCGGTCCTCGACCCGCACCCGTCCGAGCTCGGGCTGGGCGGCTCGGAGGTCGCCGTCCGTGAACGCCCCGTTGTCCGTCATCTCGCGCGTCGACGTTCCCTTTCCGGTCTCTCGTGGCAGGAACGCCGTCGCCCAGTCGAGCGCCTTCTCCGTCTCGCCGTCGGTCTGCCGGTAGATGGCCTCGAGCGAGGGCGGGAGCGTGAGCTTCGGGTTCTCGGCGCGCTCGAGCCTCACCAGCTCGGGCGCCAAGTAGAGCATGACGGAGGTCTCTTCCACCCCGGCGTGGAAGTCCATCTTCAGCTTCTGGAGCTGCGGTTCCTTCGGCGGCGGATCGAAGCGGGCGAGGTCGATGGCCGTTGCTCGCGTCTCCCGGTTGATGCGGTTCACCACCGAAGCGACATACGGCGCGTTCCCTCCGTGTGCGTTGTAGAAGAGGATCCGACGAAAGCCATGGGAGGCGAGGCTCTTCGCCGTGTCGAAGAGGACCGCCTCGAACGTCGCCGGGCTGAGCGCGATCGTTCCCGGGAACCCGAGGTGGTAGTCGGACACGCCGGCGAGCACCACCGGCGCGACCAGCACGTTGGCGCGCTCCGCGACGCGAAGGCTCAACTCGACGGCCTCGATGGAGTCCGAGCCGAGGGGAAGGTGCCTGCCGTGCTGCTCGATGGAGCCGACCGGCACGATCACCATGTCGTCGCGCCGCAGGTACCCGGCGACGTCTTCCCAGGTCATATGGGGCAGGTATCTCGCGAGGCGCTCGGCAGCGGCCCGCGGCGCCGAACGGTCCCCCGCGAAGACCCCGTCGGCGATCGTCAGGCCGAGCGTTGCGGTCACCAACGCGTGGGCCATCCGCATGGCGTTCCTCCCGTGCCGGAGTCTCGAACTCAGGGTCGCAGATACGAGAGGCGTTCGCCAGGTGCGGCGGAGCGCCGGGCCGCTGGCGCCATGTCCCAGGCGCCGGTGCCGCCCCAGAGACACGCCCGCCCGGCCCCGCTGTCGCGGACCCGGGCGGCAAATGGCGCCAACCCCTCGGGAACCGCTCGCCTACCTCGGCAGCACCGTCTCCCCGTACGACAGGAACCGGTCCACGGCCTGCGCCGCCTGCCGGCCTTCCTTGATCGCCCACACGACGAGCGACTGCCCGCGGGACATGTCGCCCGCGGCGAAGACGCCGGGGACGCTCGTCATCTTCTGCTCGTCCGTCCACACGTTCCCGCGCTCGTCGAGCTTCACCCCGAGCTGGGTGAGGGCGGGCTTCTCCGGGCCGACGAAGCCGAGCGCGAGGAGGACGAGGTCGGCGGGGATGGTCTTCTGCGTCCCGGGGACCTCCTGCGGGCCGAAGCGGCCGTCGGCGCCCTTCTTCCACTCCACCTGCACGGTCTCGAGCGCCTTCACGCGGCCCTTGCCGTCGTCCGCGAACCGCTTCGTGAGGATCGAGAAGATGCGCGGGTCCTTGCCCCAGAGCGCCTTCGCCTCCTCCTGGCCGTAGTCGGTCTTGAGCGTCTTCGGCCACTGCGGCCACGGGTTGTCCGCCGCGCGCTCGTCGGGGGGACGGGGGAGGATCTCGAGCTGCGTCACGCTCCTCGCGCCGTGGCGGATCGACGTCCCGACGCAGTCCGTGCCGGTGTCGCCGCCGCCGATGACGACGACGTCCCTCCCCTTCGCGGAGATGTACTGGCCGTCGGCGTGCTTCGAGTCGAGCAGCGACTTCGTGTTCGCGTGGAGGAACTCCATCGCGAGGTGGATGCCGCCGAGGTTCCGGCCCTCGACCGGCAGGTCGCGCGCCTGGGTGGCGCCGCCGCAGAGCACCACCGCGTCGTACTCCTTCACGAGCCGGTCGGCGGGGATGTGCTTGCCGATCTCGGTCTCGGTGACGAAGCGGACGCCCTCGTCCTTCATCTGCCGGACGCGCCGCTCGACGATCCCCTTGTCGAGCTTCATGTTCGGGATGCCGTACATGAGGAGGCCGCCGACGCGGTCGGCGCGCTCGAACACGGTCACCGTGTGCCCGGCCTTGTTGAGCTGCTGCGCGGCGGCGAGCCCGGCGGGGCCGGAGCCGACCACGGCGACCTTCCGCCCGGTGCGGACGGCCGGCGCCTGGGCCTCGACCCAGCCCTCGCGGAACGCGCGATCGATGATCTCCGCACTCGATGAGCTTGATCGTGACCGGCGGCTCGTTGATGCCGAGCGTGCAGCTGCCCTCGCACGGCGCCGGGCAGACGCGCCCGGTGAACTCGGGGAAGTTGTTCGTCTTCGCGAGCCGGATGTACGCCTCGCGCCACTGGCCCGCGTAGACGAGGTCGTTCCACTCCGGGATGAGGTTGTTCACCGGGCAGCCCGAGGCCATCCCGGCGATGAGCTTCCCCGTGTGGCAGAACGGGACGCCGCAGTCCATGCAGCGCGCGCCCTGCTTGCGGAGGGTCTCCTCGGAGTAGGGCGGGTGCGCCTCGCTCCAGTCCTTGACCCGCTCTGCGGCGACCCGCTCGTGCTTCGGCTCGCGGCCGTACTCCATGAACCCGGTCGGCTTGCCCATGTCCTAGTTCCCGCTCACCCGCGCCGCGTCGCGCGCGTTCTGCTCGAAGGCCGCCATCTCCGCCTCCTCCGGCGGGAGCCCCTTCTCGCGCATCCTCGCCTGCGCCTCGACGACGCGCCGGTAGTCGTTCGGCAGCACGCGCACGAACTTGCCCGCGTGGTCGCTCCACCGGTCGAGCATCCGCTTCGCGTGCGCGCTGTGCGTCCACTCCGCGTGGCGCTCGACCATCCCCTTCACGACGGCGAGCTCCGCCGGGTCCTCGAGGAGCGAGAGCCCGACCATCTCCTTGTTGCAGCGGGTGACGAAGTTGCCGTCCTCGTCGAGCACGTACGCGACGCCGCCCGACATGCCGGCCGCGAAGTTCCGGCCGGTGGGGCCGAGCACCACGACCGTGCCGCCGGTCATGTACTCGCAGCCGTGGTCGCCGACGCCCTCGACGACCGCGTCGACGCCGGAGTTCCGGACGCAGAAGCGCTCGCCGGCGACGCCGCGGATGTACGCCTCGCCCGCGGTCGCGCCGTAGAAGGCGACGTTCCCGACGATGACGTTCTCCTCGGGGACGAAGGTCGCCTCGCGCGGCGGGAAGACCACGATCTTGCCGCCCGAGATGCCCTTGCCGATGTAGTCGTTCGAGTCGCCCTCCAGCATGAGCGTCAGCCCGTTCGGGATGAAGGCGCCGAACGACTGGCCCGCCGAGCCCTTGAAGTGGAACTTGATGGTGTCCTCGGGCAGCCCGACCGCGCCGTAGCGGCGCGTGATCTCGCAGCCGGTCATCGTGCCGACGACGCGGTTCGTGTTCCGGATCGGGAGCGTCGCCGCCACCGGCTTGCGCTCCTCGATCGCGGGCTTCGCGAGCTCGAGGAGCGTCGTCGCGTCGAGCGTCGCCTCGATGCCGTGGTCCTGCGGGATCTGGCAGGTGCGGCCGTAGTGCTTCGGCACGGTCGGCTTGTGGAGGATCCGCGTGAAGTCGAGGTTGCGCGCCTTCCAGTGCTCGACCGCGCGGCGCATCTCGAGCCGCTCCGAGCGCCCGACCATCTCGTCGACGGTGCGGAAGCCGAGCTCCGCCATGAGCTCCCGGACCTCCTGCGCGATGAAGCGCATGAACGTCACGACGTGGGCGGGGTCGCCCGTGAACTTGGCCCGCAGCTTCGGGTCCTGCGTCGCGACGCCGACCGGGCAGGTGTTGAGGTGGCAGGCGCGCATCATGATGCAGCCGAGCACGACGAGCGGCGCCGTCGCGAAGCCGAACTCCTCCGCGCCGAGCAGCGCGCCGATGACGACGTCGCGGCCGGTCTTGAGCTGCCCGTCCACCTCCACCGCGATGCGCGAGCGGAGGTCGTTCATGACGAGCACCTGGTGCGTCTCGGCGAGGCCGAGCTCCCAGGGGATGCCCGCGTGCTTGATCGAGGTGAGCGGCGACGCGCCGGTGCCGCCGTCGTAGCCGGAGATGAGCACCACGTCGGCGTGCGCCTTCGCGACGCCCGCGGCGATCGTGCCGACCCCCACCTCCGCGACCAGCTTCACGCTGATGCGCGCGCGGTGGTTCGCGTTCTTGAGGTCGTGGATGAGCTGCGCGAGGTCCTCGATCGAGTAGATGTCGTGGTGCGGCGGCGGGGAGATGAGGCCGACGCCCGGCGTCGCGTGGCGCGTCTTCGCGATCCACGGGTACACCTTCGAGCCGGGGAGCTGCCCGCCCTCGCCGGGCTTCGCGCCCTGCGCCATCTTGATCTGCAGCTCGCGCGCGTTGACGAGGTACTCGCTCGTCACGCCGAAGCGGCCCGACGCGACCTGCTTGATCGCCGAGTTCTTCGAGTCGCCGTTCGGCTCCTTCACGTAGCGCGCGGGGTCCTCGCCGCCCTCGCCCGTGTTGGACTTGCCGCCGATCCGGTTCATGGCGATGGCGAGCGACTCGTGCGCCTCCTTCGAGATGGAGCCGTAGCTCATCGCGCCCGTCTTGAAGCGGCGCACGATCGACTCGACCGGCTCGACCTCCTCGATGGGCACCGGCTTCGCCGCCGGGAGGAAGTCCATCAGGCCGCGGAGCGTGTTGAGCGTCTTCGCCTGGTCGTCGACGAGCCGCGTGTACTCCTTGAAGAGCCGGTAGTCGCCGGTGCGGCAGGCGAACTGGAGCTTGTGGATCGTCTCCGGGTTGAAGAGGTGGTGCTCGCCGTCCGCGCGGTACTTGTACTGGCCGCCGGCGGGGAGGCTCGTGTGGTCGACGGGCCGCTTCGGCGGGAAGCCGCGCTCGTGCCGGATCCGCGCCTCCTTCGCGACGACGTCGATGCCGACGCCGCCGACGCGGGTCGCGGTCCAGGTGAAGTACTCGTCGATGAAGTCCTGGTTCAGGCCCACCGCCTCGAACACCTGCGCGCCGTGGTAGCTCTGGATCGTGGAGATCCCCATCTTGGAGATCACCTTCACGATCCCCTTGTTCGACCGCCTTCACGTACTTCTTCTCGGCCTCCGCGGCCGGGCCCGGGATCATCCCTGAGCTTGACCTGGTCGTGGATGGTCTCGAAGGCGAGGTACGGGTTGATGGCGCGCGCGCCGTAGCCGACGAGGAGCGCGAAGTGGTGCACCTCGCGCGGCTCGCCCGTCTCGAGGACGAGGCCGATGCGCGTGCGCGTCCCCTCGCGGATCAGGTGGTGGTGCACCGCCGACGTACGCGAGGAGCGACGGGATCGGCGCGTCCTCCGCGTCGTGCCCGCGGTCGGAGAGGATGATGATGTTGTACCCCTCGGCGATCGACTCCGAGGCCTTCCAGCGCAGGTCCTCGAGCGCCTTGCGGAGCCCCGCGCCGCCGTCCTTCGTGCGGAAGAGGATGGGGAGCGTGATGGCCTTGAGGCCGCGGGAGGCGTGGCCGCCGTCGAGCCCGCGGATGCTTCTCCAGCTCCTCGTTCGCGCACGACCGGGCTCAGGCAGCGCGAGCTGCCGGCAGGACTCCGGGGTCGGCTCGAGGAGGTTCCCCTCCGGCCCGACGGCGGTCTCCGACCGCCATGACGATCTCCTCGCGGATGGCGTCGACCGGCGGGTTGGTCACCTGCGCGAAGAGCTGCTTGAAGTAGTTGAAGAGCGGCTGCGGCTTCTCGGAGAGCACCGCGAGCGGCGTGTCGGTGCCCATCGAGCCGATCGGCTCCGTCGCCGTTGGTCGCCATCGGCGTGATGAGCATCTTCACGTCCTCGGAGGTGTAGCCGAACACCTCCTGGCGCCGGAGCACCGTCTCGTGGTCCGGCTCGAGGACCTTCGCGGGCTTGCGGCAGGTCGCGCATGCTGCACCGCGTACTCGCTTCGAGCCACTCGCGGTACGGCTGCTCGCGGGCGATCCGCTCCTTCAGCTCGTCGTCCGAGACGATGCGGCCCTCGCGAGGTGTCGACGAGGAAGATGCGCCCGGGCTGGAGCCGGCCCTTCTGCACGACCTGCTCGGGCGGGATGTCGAGCACGCCGACCTCGGAGGCCATGACGACGAGGTCGTCCTTCGTGACGTAGTAGCGCGAGGGACGCAGCCCGTTGCGGTCGAGGCAGCGCGCCGACGCGGATGCCGTCGGTGAACGCGATCGACGCCGGGCCGTCCCACGGCTCCATCAGGCAGGAGTGGAACTCGTAGAACGCCTTCTTCGCGGCGCTCATCGACTCGTGCGTGCGCTCCACGGCTCCGGCACCATCATCATCATCGCGTGCGGCAGCTCGCGCCCCGCGAGCGTGAGGAGCTCGAGGACGTTGTCGAACATCGCCGAGTCGGAGCCCTCGGTGTCGACGACGGTGAGGATCTTCTTCAGGTCCTCGCCGAACAGCGTCGAGCGCATCATCGACTGGCGCGCGTGCATCCAGTTGATGTTGCCGCGCAGCGTGTTGATCTCGCCGTTGTGCGAGATGTAGCGGTACGGGTGGGCGCGCGACCACGACGGGAACGTGTTGGTCGAGAAGCGCGAGTGGACCATGCGCGATGGCGGACGACGAGCGACGGGTCGTTGAGGTCCGCGGTAGAACTCGCGGAGCTGCGGCGCGTTCAGCATCCCCTTGTAGACGATGGTCTTCGCTCGAGAGCGACGGGACGTAGAAGTGCGCTGCGCGCCGGGAGTCGCCGACCGCGAGACCTTCTTCTCGACCAGCCGGCGGATCACGTAGAGCTTCCGCTCGAAGCGCATCGTCGTCCGGGCAGTTCGTGCCGCGCCCGACGAACACCTGGCGGATCACCGGCTGGATCGCCCGCGCGGTCGGCGCCGAGCGTCGCGTTGTCGGTCGGGCACGTCGCGCCAGCCGAGGAGACCTGGCCCTCGTCGCGCACGACCTGCTCGAAGATCTCGCTCGCACGCCGCGCGCCCGGCGTCGTGCGGCGGCAGGAAGACCATTCCGGCCGCGTAGTGCGCCGGCGTCGGCAGCGTGATGCCGAGCTTCGCGGCCTCGGCCTCGAGGAACGCGTGCGGCGTCTGGAAGAGGATGCCCGCGCCGTCGCCGGTGTTCTTCTCGGCGCCGACCGCGCCGCGGTGCTCGAGGTTCACGAGCACCGTCGAGCGCCTTCACCACGATGTCGTGCGACGGGCGCCCCTTGATGTCGACCACGAACCCGAACCCGCAGGCGTCGTGCTCGTTCGCGGGGTCGTACAGCCCCTGCCTCTTCGGATAGCCGGTCTCGCTCATCTCACCTTCGTCCTTCGGGCACGATCTCCCACCTCGCCGGGAAACCCCCGGCGCCCCGCGGAGGAGGGGTTTGTAAGGTAGGGCGGGTCAGTTTCCACGAACGAATACCGGCCAGTCAAGCGTGCAGGACTGCTCCGTTTTCGCGCATGCTGCGCGTCTTCCGGGCGCGGCCCACCGCGCTCCTCGATCCGCTCGCGCCGGCCGGCGTTGCGGAGAGGCCGGCGGCGTCGCGGTCGGGTGGCGACGGGGCGAGCGGCGGAGCCTCCGCAACGGCGTGCGGCTGCTCCGGATCCTCCGGTACGTCGCGGGGCGCCCAGTGCACCTTCGCGCATTCCGGCGGCGCGGCGTGTCCGTGCGCAGCGTTTGCGCTGATCCAGAGCAACTCCGCCATTCCTGCGGCGGCGCCGCGTCCTGGAGAGCCAGATTGTCCCAGATCACGAGGGGTTGCGACCGTCACGCGGGGCACAGACCTTGCTCCGGGCCGTCCCGCACGGAGGTCTCCACGTGAACATCCCGTCGTCCGCTCCCCGCGCCGCCGCGGTCCCGGCGCCGTCCACCCCCGCCCTCTCGGTCGCGCAGCGCGAGGTCAGGCTCACGACGCTGCTCGTCGTCGCGGCCCTGCTGATCGGGCTCGTGGTCCAGGTCTGGCTGCCGCCCGGCGGCGTGACGCTCGTCGCCGGCGCAGGGCTCGCGAGCCTCGTCGTCGTCGCGCTCTCGTTCGTGGTCCCGGGCCGGCTCCGCGAGACGATCGCCGGGTTCCGCTTCATCGCGACGCTGCTCTTCGTCCTCGCGGTGTTCGCGATGCTCGGGACCCTCGTCCTGCAGATGAAGCCCGCCGCGTTCTACCTCGACCGCTACGGCCTGGCCGGCCGCCTCATCGTCGCCCTCCGGTTCGACGACGTGTTCCACGGCCTGCCGTTCGCGCTCGTCATGGCGCTCTTCGGCGCGGCGGTGATCGCCTCGGCGACGCTGCGCTGGCCGCTCGCCTGGCGGACCTCGGGCTTCTTCATCTGCCACGTCGGCCTCATGACCTCGCTCGCCGGCGCCGCCGCCTCGGCGACGCTCGCCCTCCGCGGCCGGATCGACCTCCACGCCGGCGGCGAGACCGCGAAGCACGTCCGCCTCACGCGCGGCGGGGTGCCGACGGGCGAGTACGCCCAGCTCGGCTTCGACCTCCGCCTCGACCGGTTCAAGGCCGAGTCCTACGAGACCGAGTACCGCGTCGGCTACTACGAGCAGGCCCCGGCGGTCGACGAGGACGGCCGCGTCCGGAACCGCTGGTCGCTCAAGGCGAGCTTCGACCCGGACGCCGACAAGCACCGGCTCCCGAACGGCGACTCGTTCCGGGTCAAGTCGGTGAACACGCAGGCGCACGCCGTGCTCGCGGAGATCAACCAGGGCGGGCTCCCGAAGGAGCAGCTCATGGTCGCCGGCACCCCGAGCGCGTTCTTCCTCTCCCCGACGCGGGTGCTCGTCTTCGAGAAGCGCCCGGAGGAGAAGCGGGCGTACATCTCGTGGGTCACCGCCCAGCAGGGGGCGAGCGCCACGAAGAGCGTCGTCTCGGTGAACGACCCGATGACCTACGCGGGCTGGACGATCTACCAGGTGAACTACAACCCCGAGGACCCGACCTACTCCGGGCTCGAGGCGGTGTACGACCCGGGCGTCGCCTGGGTGTTCACCGGGTTCTTCCTGATCAGCCTGGGCGTCGCCTGGATGTTCTACGTGGAGCCGCGGCTCAAGAGGAAGGCCACCGCCCCCGCCCCTGCCGCCGCCCCGGCTGCGTAGCCCGGAGAGAGAGACCATGGTCGCACAGCTTCAGTACATCGCCCTCGAGTACCCGCTCTTCGCCGCGACGGGCGCGCTCTACGCGGCCGCGATGGCGCTCTACGCCGCCGCGTGGAAGTCCACGAGGAAGGTGGTCGCGCAGGCCGGGACCGCGCTCATGCTCGCCGCGCTCGTCCTGAACCTCGGCCTCTTCATCATGCGCTGGCACGAGGCCGGGCGCGCGCCGCTCAAGTCGCTGTTCGAGTCGCTCGTCTTCTTCGCGCTCTGCATCGCGATCGTCTACGTGTTCTTCGAGATGATCTACAAGACGCGCGCCTTCGGCGTGCCGGCGATGCTGCTCGCGCTCGGCTGCCTCCTCTACGCGGTCGGGCGCTGGGACGCCGAGATCGTGAAGCTGCCGCCGGCGCTCCAGTCGCCGTGGTTCGTGCCGCACGTGATGGTCTACTTCGTCGGCTACGCGGCGGTCGCCATCGCGTTCGCGCTCGCGGTGATCCAGCTCCTCGCGCCGCGCGTGAAGATGGTCGGCCGGCTCCTCACGGTGCAGGCCGGCACGATCATGACGGGCAAGCCGCTCGACATCGAGAAGATGTCGTACGACCTCGTCCGGTTCGGGTTCGTGCTCCTCACCGTCGGCCTCCTCGTCGGCTCGGTGTGGGCGAAGAGCGCGTGGGGCGACTTCTGGGTGTGGGATCCGAAGGAGAACTGGTCGCTCGTGACGTGGCTCATCTACGGCGGCTACCTGCACCTGCGGCGCGTGCGCGGCTGGCGCGGCGAGAAGGGCGCCTGGCTCCTCATCGTCGGGTTCGCGGTCGTGATGTTCACGTACCTCGGCATGCACCTCCTCCCCACTGCGGAGGAGAGCGCGCACGTCTACTCCGGGAACGGGTAGCGCGCCGGCGACGACGGTGCCTTCGAGGCCGTCCGATCGCGAGATCGGGCGGCCTTCGCGTCTCCGGGCCGGGCGGGCTACTTCCCGATCTCCGGGAACCCCGCCCGCGCGCGCCGGCTGGGGACGCCGGAGCGGTACTCCTTCAGGCGGTACTGGATCTTCCGGATCGAGACGCCCAGCACCTCGGCCGCGCGGGCGGTCGACCCGCCGCACTGGTCGAGCGTACGCAGGATCGCCTCGCGCTCGATCTCGAAGAGCGTCGCGCCGGGGATGAGCGCCGAGGCGGTGCGCTCCTCGGGGCGGCTGCCGTGGAGCACGGGGGTGAGGTCCTCGGCGGTGATCTCGCGGCCGCGGCACGACGTGACCGCCCGCTCGACCACGTTGGACAGCTCGCGGACGTTGCCGGGCCAGTCGTAGGCGAACAGCGCGGAGAGCGTGCCGGCGGTGACGCCGCCGATCTCCTTCCCCTGCGCCGCGGCGTGCAGCGCGATGAAGTGGTTCACGAGCGCGGGGAGGTCGCCCTTGCGCTGCCGGAGCGGCGGGAGCGACACCGAGACGACGCTGAGCCGGTAGTAGAGGTCGTCGCGGAAGCGGCCCGCCCGGACCTCCTCGGCGAGATCCCGCTGCGACGCGGCGACGACGCGCACGTCGACGTGGACCGTCTCGCGGCCGCCGACCCGCTCGAAGTCGCCCGACTGCAGCACGCGCAGGAGCTTCACCTGGACGCCGGCGGGAGATCCGCCCGACCTCGTGGAGGTGGAGCGTCCCGCCGTTCGCGAGCTCGAGCTTCCCGATGCGCCGCTCGTCCGCGTCGGCGAACGCGCCCTTCTCGTGCCCGAACAGCTCGGACTCGAGGAGGGCCTCGGAGAGCGCCGCGCAGTTGACGCGCACGAACGGCTGGTCGCGCCGGGGCGACGCCTCGTGGAGCGCCTGCGCGACGTGGGCCCTGCCGGTGCCCGCCTCGCCCTGCACGAGCACCGTCGCCTTCGTGGGCGAGACGCGCCTCACGACCTCGACGACGGCCTGGAGCTCGGGCGCGGCGCCGACGATCTGGAGCCGCCGCCGGATCGTCTCGCGGAGCGCGGCGCTGTCGCTGCGCAGCCGGCGCCGCTCGAGCGCCTTGTCGAGGACGACGAGCACCTGCCCTGGGTCGAGCGGGCGGACCACGTACGTCTCCGCGCCCGCGCGGAGCGCCGTCACCGCGGCCTCCAGGTGCTCGTGGCCGGTCGCCACCACGACCGCCGCGTCGGACCGGAGCGCGCGCAGGCGCGCGACGAACGCGGCCGGGTCCACGTCGGGCAGTGCCGCGTCGACGAGCACGGCCGCGGGCTGGAAGCTCGGGACGAGCGCGAGGGCGCCGTCGGCCGAGGCCGACTCCACCGCGTCGAAGCCGCTCTCGCACAGCGCGGCCCGGAGGGCGGCGCCGTCGAGCGCGTTCGGATCGACGATCAGGATGCGGTCGCGTCTCATCTCGGCTCGCCCGTGGATAGCAAGGGCCGTACCCGCCTCCAGCGCATCATTGCGTGCACGAATTGCGCGTTTACGCCCTGCTCGGCCCTGTGGAGCAGCGTCGATCGCCGGGCAACCGCCGGCGTGCCACGCCTTTTCCTGGCGATCGCGCCGCAACAGGTCGTGCGCCGACCCGACGGGTCTGCGCGTCCCCCACAGGCGAACTCGGTGCGCGGTCCACCGGTTCGCCCCGTGCACGGCGGCCGTTGCGGCGGCGATCTCGCCGGCGTACGAGACGGACATGGACGGGACCTGGCGCGCGCGGGTGAGCGTCGTCGAGGGCGACATCACCCGGCTCGACGTCGACGCCATCGTGAACGCGGCGAACGCCTCGCTCCTCGGCGGCGGCGGGGTGGACGGAGCGATCCACCGCGCGGCGGGACCGGGGCTGCTCGAGGAGTGCCGGACGCTCGGCGGGGCCGCGACCGGCGAGGTGAAGGTGACGGGGGGCCACCGCCTGCGCGCGCGGCGCGTGCTCCACGCGGTCGGGCCCGTGTGGCGCGGGGGCGGCGCGGGCGAGGACGAGGCGCTCGCGCGCTGCTACCGGAACGCGATGCGGATCGCGGCCGAGGAGGGGCTCCGCTCGATCGCGTTCCCGGCCATCTCGACCGGCGCGTACGGCTTCCCGGTCGAGCGCGCGACGCGGATCGCGGTGGAAGAGGTCCGTCGCGCCCTCGTCGCGGGCGGCCCGCCCGAGCGCGTGGTCTTCTGCTGCTTCTCGGCGGGGGACCGGGACGTGTACGAGTTGATCCTCGACGGCGCGGGGTAGCCCTCGGCAGGCCGCAGGGAGCGGGCCGGCGCATTTCGCTCCGCGAAAAGCGCCTGGCCCGGAGATGGGACGGCCTGGAAAAGCGCCTGGCCCGGAGATGGGGCGGCCTAGTCGCTGATCCCGCGGCCGCGCGGCGGGACCGGCGGCGGCCCCGGGTAGTCGGTCGGGGCGACCGGGAGGGCGCCCTCCGTGCCCGGCGGGTTCGCGAGCTTGAAG
The DNA here is from genome assembly GCA_963821195.1 of uncultured delta proteobacterium. Classification (GTDB taxonomy): domain Bacteria; phylum Myxococcota; class Myxococcia; order Myxococcales; family Anaeromyxobacteraceae; genus Anaeromyxobacter. The sequence continues at coordinate 20,785 of CAWGDE010000031.1, read as the reverse complement.
CGGGTCGCGTTGTCGGACAGCGTGAGCCCGATGAGCAGCGCCACGAACACGAGCGACGTGAGGAAGACGAGCCGGTTCGCGCCGCGCTGGTCCCACAGGTGCATGAAGAACAGCGCGACGAGCGCGCCCTTCGTGCACGCGATCCCGAGCGCGACGGCGACGCCCCAGCCACCGGGGATGTGGAGCCGGGACAGCCCCCAGGTGAGCAGCGTGAACGCGAGCAGCGCGATCCACACGATCGCGTAGCGCCCGACGTGGGAGCCGTGCCCGTGCGTGTCGTCGTGGCGCGCGGCGGCGCCGGGGTCGGCCATGGGTCGGCTCCTAGATCAGGTAGATGAGCGGGAAGACGAAGATCCAGATGAGGTCGACGAGGTGCCAGTAGAGCCCCGCGAGCTCCACGGGCACGTGGTACTCGGGCGAGTACGCGCCGCGGCCGGCCCGGAGGCCGATGACCGCCAGGACCGTCATCCCGACGATCACGTGGATCCCGTGCAGCCCGGTGATGAGGAAGTAGAGCGCGAAGAAGATCGGCGCGCCGGGACCCTGGACCTCGCCGGCGTAGTACCGCCCCGGCAGCTCCCCGGTGTGGAAGTGGTGCGCGTACTCGACGTACTTGAAGCAGAGGAACGCGAGCCCCATGAGCACGGAGAGCCCGAAGAGCGCCCGCGTCCCCTTCCCGTCGCCCCGGGTCGCGCGATCGAGCCCGAGCGCGACGGTGAACGAGCTCGAGACGAGGACGATCGTGTTCACGAGGCCGATCCAGGTCTGGAGCCCGCGGCTCGCCTCCGCGAAGTCCGGCGAATAGAGGTAGCGGTACACGGCGTAGGCCGCGAACAGGGCCGTGAAGAGCAGCACCTCCGTCGCGAGGAACAGCCACATCCCGAGGCGCGCGGCGTGCGTCTGCTTCTCGAGGCTCTCGAAGTGGTGCGCGAGCGGGCTCGCGATCGGGGCGGTCGCGTCAGACATGCCTGGGCTCCGGGAGGGGGACGCGCCCCGGGGCGGTGTCCTGGTCGTACTCGTGCGGGCCGTGGGTGTAGACGGGCGTCGTCTCGTAGTTCTCGGGCGGCGGGGGCGAGGGGGTGTCCCACTCGAAGCCGTGCGAGTGCCACGGGTTCGCGCCGGCCACCGGCCCCCACTTCAGCGCGACGAGCGTGTAGACGAGGACGATGAGGAGGCCGATCGCGAGCACCGAGGCGCCCGCGGTGGACGCCACGTTGAGCGGCCAGAAGCGCTCCGGGTACGAGTAGTAGCGGCGCGGCATCCCCATGTTCCCGAGCAGGAACTGCGGGATGAACGTGAAGTTGAAGCCGAGCACGATCATCACCGCCGCGACGAGGCCCCAGCCCTCCGAGTACATCTTCCCGGAGATCTTCGGCAACCAGTAGTGGAGCGCGGCGAGGAACGCCATCATCGTCGCGCCCACCATGATGAAGTGGAAGTGCGCGACGACGAAGTAGGTGTCGTGCCAGTGGACGTCGAGCGACATCGTGGCGACCGCGACGCCCGTCATCCCGCCGAAGACCAGGAAGAACAGGAACCCGAAGAAGTAGGCGAAGGGCGTCTTGAACGAGATCGACCCCTTGTACAGCGTCGCCGTCCAGACGAAGACCTTGATGGCCGTGAAGATGCCCACGAACATCGAGAGGACGCCGAAGATGCCGCCCGTCAGCGGCGACTGGCCCGACGTGAACAGGTGGTGACCCCAGGTGAAGAAGCCGACGAAGGCGATGCCGAGCGACGAGTAGGCGATCGCCTTGTAGCCGAAGATGTTCTTGCGAGAGAAGGCGCAGACCACCTCGGAGATCACCGCCATCGCCGGCAGGACCATGATGTAGACGGCGGGGTGCGAGTAGAACCAGAAGAAGTGCTGGAAGAGCACCGGGTCGCCGCCGCGCGCCGGATCGAAGATGCCCCAGCCGAACGCGTGCTCCACCGCGACGAGCAGGAGCGTCATCCCGAGCACCGGCGTGGCGAGGATCTGGATCACCGAGGTCGCGTAGATCGCCCAGACGAAGAGGGGCATCCGCCCCCAGGTCATTCCCGGCCCGCGCATCGTGTGCGTCGTCACGATGAAGTTGAGGCCGGTGAGGATCGACGAGAACCCGAGGATGAACGCGCCGAGGAGGATGGGGACCACCTTCGTCACGGTGGTCGTCGAGTAGGGCGTGTAGAAGGTCCAGCCGGTGTCGGCGCCGCCCTGGATCATCCCCCAGAGCGCGACCGCGGCGCCGGCGAGGTACAGGTAGAACGAGAGCAGGTTGAGGCGCGGGAACGCGACGTCCTTCGCCCCGAGCATGATCGGCAGGAGGAAGTTCCCGAACCCGCTCGGGATGGCGGGGATCATGAAGAGGAAGATCATGACCACGCCATGGAGCGTGAAGAGGCGGTTGTACGTCATCGCGTCCACGATCGTCGGGCCGGGCGTGAGCAGCTCGATCCGGATGAGGAGCGCGAAGATCCCGCCGAGGAAGAGCGCGACCGTGGTCCCGACGAGGAACATCACCCCGATCCGCTTGTGATCGCGGGTGTTGAGCCACGACATGAGCCCGGTCGCGGGGGAGTTCAGGTAGTTCCGGGGGTTGTACCCCTCGGCGAGCTCACTTGCGTGCGGGGACGGATTCATAGGCGGGGGGTTCCGACGGGCCTGAGCCTACGGCCGACGTCCTGAGCGACTTGATGAACTCGACGATGGCGGCGGCCTCGGGCGGCGAGAGCTTGCCCTGGTACGTCGGCATCACGTTCTGGTAGCCGGCGACGAGGTCCGCGGCCGGATCCATCATGGACTTCGTGAGGTAGGCCTCGTCCGCGTGGATGATCTTGCCGGTCTGGAGCCTCTCGTCGCGGCCGTACAGGTTGCTCCAGGTCGGGCCGATGTGGCGGGTGCCGTCGAGGGAGTGGCACTTGAGGCAGCCCTGCGAGGACGCGACCAGGCGCCCCTCCTCGACGAGGCTCGACGCGGGGCGCACCGGCTCTCCGGGCGCGGGGGCCGAGTCCTGCGCCAGCTCGATCCCGCGCCGCTGCTCGGTCATCCACTGGTCGAACTCCGCCGCCGGCATCACCACGAGCTCGGCGAGCATCCCCGAGTGCGAGAGGCCGCAGTACTCCGCGCAGAAGATCTCGTAGCGACCCGGCCGGTTCGCCTCGAACCAGGTCTGGGTGTAGCGACCCGGGAGCGCGTCCTGCTTGAGCCGGAGGGCCGGCACGAAGAACGAGTGGATGACGTCGCGCGAGGTGATGAGGAGCCGCACCGGCCGGCCGGCGGGGACGCGCAGGGTGTCGATCGCGCTCGGGCCGCCGGGGTACGCGAACTTCCACATCCACTTCTTGCCCTGCACGTACACGTCCATCGCGTCCTTCGGCGGGAGCGTCCGGCTCACGTACTGCGGGTAGCCGATGGCGAACCAGACGAGGAACAGCGTGAGCGGGCCGAAGATGAAGAGGACCTCGTGCGCGAGCCGGGGGACGACGTGCGGCGTGACGTCGGTGTCGGAGCGGCGGCGGTACTTGACGAAGAAGAACAGCGCGGTCGCGAAGACGCCGAACGCGCCCACCATCGTCGTGAGGATGACGAAGTAGTGGAGCGCGTCCACCTGGCGCGCGTACTCCGACGCCTGGGGAGGGAGGAAGAGGATCCGGCGGAGGAGGTCGTTCATGCGGCGGGCCTCGCCTTCATCTTCCGCTCCCGCCAGAGCAGCCCGCCGATGAGCGCGACGAGGCCGGCGAGCACCAGGGCGCCGCCCGCGCGGACGATCCCGAGCGCGTAGGGCTCGTACTTCCGCGAGGCGGGGTCGTAGCGGTAGCAGGTGAGGAGGAACCGGTCGAAGCTCGTCCCGACCTTTCCGCCCGCCGCCTCGACGAGGGCGAGGCGCAGGTCCTTGGGCGGGTACTCGATGCCGTACAGGTAGCGGCTCACCGTGCCGTCGGGGCCGAGCACGAAGATCGCCGCCATGTGCGCCCACTCGCCCGTCGCGGCGTCCTTCGCGTAGTGGAACCCGACCGCGTCGGCGAGCGCGCGCGACGCCGGCTCCGTGCCGACGAGGAACGGCCAGCTCCGCCCCGCGTCCGGGAGGCCCATCGACTGGAGGTAGCCGCGGCGGCGCTCCGCGCCCTGCGCCGGCTTCTCGGTCGGGTCGAACGAGATGGTGACCGCCTCGTAGTCCTTCCCGAGCACGAGACCGTTCTCGCGCATCGCCTTCGCCATCCCGGAGAGGATGAGGCCGCAGAGCATCGGGCAGTCGTAGTAGACGAGCGCGAGCACCACCGGCTTCTTGCCGTCGAAGACGCTCCGGAGCGGGAACGGCGCCCCGCTCCCGTCCACGAACTCGAGGTCGAGCGGCACGCGGTTCCCGAGCCGCTCGTCGATCCGCACCTCCTGCAGGATCGCCGGCGGGACGGTGGACGGCTGCTGCTGGTCGGCATCCGGCCGCGTCCAGAACTGTGCGCGCGCGGGGAACGCGGCGAGCGCGAGGCCGAGCGCGAGGACGCGCGAGCGGAGGTGCGCGCGAGGCATCAGGGCTGCCCTCCGGGGACCTGGCGCCCCTCCTGCGCGGGCCCGGGCGACGCGCGGACGCCCTTCGCCACGAGGTCCATCGCGAGGTCGATGGGCACGTGCGCGACGCCCGCAGAGCGGTCCACCCAGCCGAACGACCCGAGCCGCTCGCGCCGCGCCGCCCGGTCGCGCTCGCCGCGGACGGAGAGGTCGAAGTCCTGCTGCTCGACGAGCCCGATCTTCGATTGCCCCACCTCGGGCGGGATCGGGAGCGGTCCGTGCTCGCCCTGCCGCACGGACAGGTAGACCGACGAGGCGAGGCCGGCGAGGAAGAAGACGACGAGCGAGGCGACGCCGACGGCGACGATCGTGCCGGTCGAGATCCGGTCGTCCTCGGACCGGACGGCGCCGTGCGCCTCGCCCTGCGCTCCGTGTGGATCGGTCATTGCGGCTGGTACCTCAACGAGTCCTCCAGGTACGGATCGCGCACCGGGACGGCGGCGACGCCGCGCATGCGGAGGACGGTCCAGGCGACGGCGACGCCGCCCACGCCCACGAACGCGGTGAGGTCGAGGAGCGACGGCCGCGGCCCGTCGGGGTGGAGGTGCGGCATCACGAGCCAGTACAGGTCGATCCAGTGGACGAGGAGGATCCACCCGGCGACCCACGCGAGGCGGCGCGGGTTGCGCGTGATCGCGCGGTTGAGGAGCAGGAAGAACGGCACGAGGAAGTGGAACAGCGCGAGGAACGCGCCGACCCAGCGCCAGCCCCCGTTGATGCGGAGGATGTACCAGGGCACCTCCTCCGGGACGTTCGCGATCCAGATCAGCATGAACTGCGAGAACGCGACGTAGCCCCAGAACGCGACGAAGGCGAGGAGGAACTTGCCGAGCGCGTGGAAGTGGTCGGCGTTCATGTGGTGACCGAACCCCGCCGGATCGGCGCGCGTCGCCGCCGCCCCGATGATCACCACCGCGAACGCCGAGACGAAGCTCCCCGCGAACCAGTAGACGCCGAAGATGGTCGAGTAGAAGCGCGGGTCGAGCGACATCATCCAGTCGAACGACGCGAACGTCATGGCGAGCGCGACGAAGGGGATCGACCCGGTGCCGAGCCGGCGCTGCCACAGGGTCAGCGCCACGCCGCCCGCCGAGTCCTGGCGGACGGACCAGCCGCGGAGGAGCGCCGCGACGACGATCCAGACCACGAAGTACACGGCCGCGCGGGTCACGAACCCGGTGGCGTTGAGGTACGCCGTCTTGTGCTCGACGGCGTGCCGGAGCTCGCCCTCCAGCTTGGACGGATCGAACCACGGGTAGAGGTGGCGCATCCCGAACGCGAGCGGGAGGAACAGGAGCACGAAGACCGGCACCACGAGCGGCAGCGTCTCGACGAACCGCCGCAGCACGATCGACCAGCGGGCGTTCGACGCGTGGAGCGCGCCGAGCAGGAGGAGCGCGCCGAGGGCGATGCCGAGCCAGTACGTGAAGGCGACGACGTAAGCGAACAGCGCGCGGCGCGGGCCGGCGACGAAGCCGCCCGCGAGCGTCAGCAGGAGCCCGGCGAGCCCGATCCCGCCGGCGAGCACGGCGAGGCGCCGGCCGCCCTGCCAGGGGGAGAGCGTCATCGCGCCTCCTTCTCGAGGCGCTGGCGCGCCTCCGGGGGGAGCTGGTCCACGGCCGCGTGCTGCGACAGCTGGAGCGCCCGGACGTACGCCACGACCGCCCAGCGGTCCTCGACGGTGAGCACGTTCGCGTACGAGGGCATGAGCCCGAAGCCGCTCGAGAGGACCCGGAAGATGTACCCGTCCCCGACGTCGCGGTAGGCGTGCAGCGACGGCGGCTTCCGGAGCGACATGCTGAGCGCCACCTGGCTCTCGCCGTCGCCGAGCACGCCGTGGCAGACGGCGCACAGGACGTCGAACTTCGCCCGGCCGCGCGCGAGCGTCGCCGCGGTGATCTCGACCGGCGCCTCGGCGATCGGCCGCCCGTCCGCGCCGAGCCCGGTCGCGACGATCGGGTCGAGGGCGGAGCGGTACGGGACGGTCCCCGCCGGCGGGTGCCGCATCGCGAGCCCGTCCGCGAACTGCTCGCTCTCCTGGTACGCCCTCCGCTTGTTCTCGCCCGTGTTCATCGGGTCGAGCCGCGGGCACGCGGTCGTGGCGAGCAGCGCGAGCAGGAGGAGGCGGCCCCTCATCGCAGCGCCTCCCCCACGATCGACACCTGGCGCCCGCCGAGCGCGCGGACGTCGGAGGCGACCGCCTCGGCCTCCGCGGCGTCCACCTCGGCCGAGAGCCACAGCCCGTCGATCGACGCCGAGCGGAACGCCTCCACCTCGAAGACCGGGTGGTGGACGCGCGGGAAGCGGAAGTAGCCGAAGAGGAGGCCACCGAAGATCGAGAGCGCCGCGAAGAGCACGCCGAGCTCGAAGGTCACCGGGATGAACGCGGGCGGGCTGTGCGGGGGCCGGTTGCCGACGTTGAGCGGCCAGTCCACGCCGACCGTCCACCACTGCAGGAGGTAGCCGGACAGCGCGCCGGTGACGCCCGCCGCGAGCGCGACGAGGGGCACCGTCGAGCGCCGGAGCCCGAGCGCCTCGTCCGTGCCGTGGAGCGGGTATGGAGAGTGGAGGTCGACGTGCGCGCCCGCGCGGCGGGATCGCAGCCCCCGCGCAGCGGCGAGGAGCGCCCCCTCGTCCGCGAACTCGCCGAGCACCCAGGCCCTCATGACCGCACCTCCCCCGCGCCGTGCTCGACGTGCGGGACGCCCGGCGCGTGGTGCTCGAGCTCGCGGCGCAGCTCCTTCACCTCGAAGATCGGGATGGCGGGGAGGAACCGCAGGAACAGGAGGAAGAGCGCTCCGAACGTCGCGATGGAGCCGAAGAGGAGGCCCCAGTCCACCCAGGTCGGCGCGTAATTCGCCCAGGACGACGGGATGAAGTCGCGGGTGAGCGAGACGGCGATGATGACGAACCGCTCCGCCCACATCCCGACGTTGATGAGGATCGAGGCGACGAAGAGGACGACCTCGCTCCGCCGCGCCCACCTGAACCAGAAGACCTGCGGCACGAGGACGTTGCAGAAGAGCTGGACGAACCAGATCGCCCGGTAGTGGCCGTTCCAGCGGTTCAAGAACGCGAACTGCTCCAAGGGGTTCCCGGAGTACCACGCGATGAAGTGCTCCATCACGTAGCCGTAGGAGACCATGAGGCCGGTCGCGAGCATCACCTTCGCCATGTTCTCGAGGTGTCGCGGCGTCACGACCTGCTGGTACCCGAGCAGGCGGCGCGCGGGGATCATGAGCGTCACGACCATCGCGAACCCGCTGAAGATCGCGCCCGCCACGAAGTAGGGCGGGAAGATCGTGGTGTGCCAGCCGGGCAGCTGCGAGATGGCGAAGTCGAAGGAGACGATGGTGTGGACGGAGACGACGAGCGGCGTGGAGAGCCCGGCGAGGAGCAGGTAGCCGATCCGGTAGTGCTGCCAGTGGCGCGCCGACCCGCGCCAGCCGAACGACATGATCCCGTAGACGATCCGGCGGGTGCGGTCCTTCGCGGCGTCGCGCAGCGTCGCGAGATCCGGGACGAGGCCGAGGTACCAGAAGAGGAACGAGACCGTCGCGTAGGTCGAGATCGCGAACACGTCCCAGGGGAGCGCGCTCTTGAAGTTCGGCCAGACCTGCATGGTGGACGGGTACGGGATGAGCCACCAGAAGAGCCACGGCCGGCCGAGGTGGATGATCGGGTACATGCCCGCCATCGCGACCGCGAAGAGCGTCATCGCCTCGGCGAAGCGGTTGATCGAGGTCCGCCACTTCTGCTGGAAGAGGAGGAGGATCGCGCTGATGAGCGTCCCGGCGTGGCCGATGCCGATCCACCAGACGAAGTTCGTGATGTCGTAGGCCCACGCCACCGGGATGTTGTTGCCCCAGGCGCCGATGCCGATCGCGAACGTGGCGGTGAGCGAGATCAGCCAGAACCCCACGCCGCAGCCGAGCGCGAGGAGGAGCAGGAGCCAGCCCCTGCGCGTGGGCCCGAGCACGGGCGCGAGGAGGCTCTCCGTGAGGGCCTGGTCGCCTGGCCGGCCCACGAGGACCGGCGGGCCCTCCAGCGCGTGGACGTCTTCGAGGGTCTTCGACGCGATACTCATGCGCGCTCGAGCTCGGGGTTCGGGTTCCGGACCTTGACGAGGTAGGCGGTGCGGGGGCGCGTGCCGAGCTCGTGCAGCAGGTCGTAGCGGCGCTCGTCGCCGTGCAGGCGCGACACGCGGGCGGACGGGTCGTTCAGGTTTCCGAAGACGATCGCCTCGGCCGGGCAGGCCTGTGCGCAGGCGGGGACCACCTCGTCCGGCCCGATCTTCCGGCCGTGGGTCCGCGCGTCGATGCGGGTGCGCTCGATCCGCTGCGTGCAGTAGGTGCACTTCTCCATCACGCCGCGCGCGCGGACGGTGACGTCCGGGTTCTGCAGGATCTTGAGCGTCGGCGCCATCGTGCCGCGCCAGTCGATCCAGTTGAAGCGGCGGACCTTGTACGGGCAGTTGTTCGAGCAGTAGCGGGTCCCGACGCACCGGTTGTAGACCATCTCGTTCAGGCCTTCCTCCGAGTGGACGGTGGCGTTCACGGGACAGACGTACTCGCAGGGCGCCGCCTCGCAGTGGACGCACATGAGGGGCTGCGACACGGACCTCGGCTCCTCCGCGGTGCCCTCGTAGTACCGGTCCACCCGGAGCCAGTGCATCTCGCGGCTGCGGAGCACCTGGTCCTTGCCGACCACGGCGATGTTGTTCTCGGCCTGGCAGGCGACCGTGCACGCGCCGCAGCCGATGCAGCGGGAGAGGTCGATCGCCATGCCCCAGCGGTACTCCTCCTTCGAGTAGTCCACCGGCTTCTGGATCGTGGGCTGCGGGCCGCGGAGCTCGGCGAGCCTCTCCTTCGCCTCGCCGAGCTTCGCGGCGTCCAACGCGAGCGCGATCTCGCGGTCCTCCATCGTGAAGTGACCCTGGGTGATGGCGAGGTCCACCCGGCGCCCGGTCGGGCGCAGCTCGAGGCCGGCCGCGAACGACGGCGCGTCCGCGGTGCGGAGCGCGTAGGCGTCGAAGCCGCCCACCCGGGCGACCGCGCCCTGCACCTTCTGGCCGTAGCCGGCCGGGAGCGTGACGGAGTCGTCGGCGTGGCCCGGGACGACGAGCGCGGGCGCGGTGAGCTTCCGGCCCGCCCGCGCGAGCTCGACGACGTCGCCGGAGGAGATCCCGAGGCGCCGCCCCGTCGCGGGCGAGAGGAGCGCCGCGTTCTCCCAGGTGAGCTTCGTCACCGGGTCGGGGAACTCGCGGAGCCAGGCGTTCTCGGAGTGCCGGCCGTCGAGCACCTTGGAGTCGGGGACGATCCGCGCCTCGAGGCCGGCGGCCGGCGGCGCGGCCGCGGCGACCGCCTGCGCAACCCGGCCAGCGTCGAGCGCGGGGGCCGGCGGCGGGGGCAGGTCCTCCCGGACGAGGCCCGCCGAGAGCCACTCCTCCCAGCGCCGCTCGAACGCATCGGGCGGGACGCCCTTGTTGGTGCCGACCGGGCTCGCCGCCGCCGCGCCCCCGGCCGCGGGCGGTGGCGGCGGGCCGAAGCCGCCGCGCGCGCGCCAGCCGTCCTTCACGATCCGGTACGCGCCGCGGTCGCCCATCCCGGCGAACGCGGCGAGGAGGTCGACCTCCGTCGTGCACTCGACGAGCGGCGCGATGAGCGGCTGGACGATCGTCGCCGTGCCGTCGCGGGCGCGCAGGTCTCCCCAGGACTCGAGGACGTGCGCCTGGGCGACCCGGAACCTCGCGGCCTGGACGGTCTCGTCGTCGCGGTAGGCGAGCACGATCGAGTTCTTCACCTTGGGGAAGGACTCGCGGAGCCCGAGCTCGGCCGGGGCCGTGTGCAGGGGGTTCCAGGCGGTGACGACGAGCGTGTCCACCGCGCCCGCGCGCAGCTCCCCCGCGAGCTCGCCGAGCGGCGCCTGCGGACCCCCGCCGGCCCCGCGGAAGACCACGCTCTCCCGGTACGTGACCGTCTTCCCGGCGTTGCCGAGCGCGTCGTTCATCGCCGCCGCGAGGGCGTGCACCGCGGCCGGCTGCGTCGCCCCGGCCAGCACGAGCGACCTGCCCCGCGCGCGCACGAGGTCGGCGGCGACCGCGGCCGCCGCCTTCGCGTGGGGGCCCTGCGCCGGCGCGCCGAGCGGCGCGAGGGCCGCGAGCCCGTGCCTCGCGGCGAGCTCGCCCGCGACCGCGCGCGCGAACCCGAGCACGTCGGCCGAGCGCATCCGGAAGCGGTGGTCGGCCGTGCCGCCCGTGACGGTGAACCCCGCCTCGGCGACGTAGAGCCGGTTCAGGTTCGCCGGCTCGCGCCGGGCGGCGAACTCGCGCCCGTGGCGGAGCGGGTCGCCGTCGTGGGCGAGGAAGTCGGACTCGAGAGACAGGATGACGTCCGCCGCGCGGATGGCGTGGACCGCGTCGACGGGCCTCCCGAACGCGATCCGGGCGCCCTCGCCGGCCGGGTCGCCGAACGCGGACCAGGCGTCGAAGCGCGCGCGCGGGAGCCGCTGCAGGATCCGGGCGCGGAGGTCCCCGAGCGTCGGCGAGGAGGTCGGCTCGACGAGGAAGCGGAGCCGCGCACCCTGGTCCTTCTCGTGGGTCCGGGCGAGCGCGGCGAGCTCGGCGAGCGCGGCGGTCCACGACAGGTCCCGCCGGTCGTGGCGGAAGCCGGCGAGGCGCGCGGGGTCGTACAGATCGAGGACCAGCGCCTGCCGGATGGCGTCGGTGCCGCCGAGGCTCGCCGGGTGGTCGCGGTTCCCCTCGATCTTCGTCGGCCGTCCTTCCCAGGACGTCACGACGAGGCCGATCGCGTAGCCGCGATCGCTCGTCGCGGTCGCGTAGGCGTTCGGCACGCTCGGCACGACGCCGGCGGCCGGGCGCACGTAGGGGACGAGCTTCTCGCGCGGCGGCTGGCACGCCTCGAGCCCCGCGAGCGCGGCGGACGCGCCGAGGACCTGGAGGAAGGAGCGGCGGCCGAAGCCGTCGGGCGCGGCGTCGGCGCCCGGCGGGAACTCGCGCGCGACGGGCGGGGCGGCGCCGGCGTCGTGCTCCTCGAGCGTGCGCCAGCGGCGCGCGTCGAGGCCGCTCTGCTGGCCGTAGATGGGGAGCCCTAGCGATGGCATGTGTAGCAGCTCGTGCGCGGTTTCACGTCGTACTTCTTCGCGAGCTCGCGCCCGAGCTGCGCGCGGTCGCCCTCCGGACTCCACGTCATGCTCGTGATCTCCTCGAGGGGCCGCAGCCGCGGGTACGGGTCCCGGTGGCAGTCGAGGCACCAGCCCATGTTGAGCGGGGCCACCTGCTCGATCGCCGGCATGCGGTCGACGCGGCCGTGGCACTCGACGCACCCGACGCCCTTGTTCACGTGGGCGGAGTGGTTGAAGTAGACGAAGGCCGGCAGCCGGTGGACGCGGACCCACCGGATCGGCGTCCCGGAGAACCAGCTCGCGCGCACGAGATCGAGGAGCGGGCTCTTGTTCCAGACCTGCGAGTGGCAGTTCAGGCACAGCTCGGTGGACGGGATCCCGGCGCTCGGCGCGCGGTCCACCGTGTCGTGGCAGTACCGGCAGTCGATGAGATCGTCCTTCACGTGGTGCCGGTGGTCGAAGATGATGGGCTGCTGGATGGGCTGCTGCTGTCCGGTGCCGTACGGCACGCGCGCGTACGTCATGAGGGCGGCCACGGTGCCGGCGGCGCCCGTCACCAGGATCACCAGCACCGCCTTGAAGATCCCGTTCGCTCTGGGGGTGAACAGTGCGGTCATCGCTGTCGCGCGCCCGGGAGGCACGGCTTCCACGCTTCGGGTCCGGAGCCCGCGCTAGGGGCGTAAGTTGTCCGACGCGATCGCCGCGCGGTAGGTCTCGAAAGGGGCGAGGCGCTCGCTCGCGGTCCGGCGCGCGGCCGCGCTGCGGCTCACGCGCGCTTGTTCACCCCCCTCGTCTGGATTACAAGGAGTGGCCCTGATGGAAACCTCCGACGCCTCCCTGCTCGACCGGGCGCGCACCGGCGATCGGCGCGCGCTCGAGGATCTGATCGGGCGCCATCAACGCAGGGTGTATCGGTTCGGGCTGAAGATGTGCCGCGATCCCGAGGACGCCAAGGACGTCCTGCAGGAGACGCTGCTTGCGGCTGCTCGGACCGTGAAGGACTTCCGCGGGGCCTCGTCGGTCTGCGCTGCCCGGCCGTATTCTGACCGCCAACTCGACCTCGGCGAGCGACGGCAAGGGCTCGGTCAACCGCCAGGAGGCGTTGCAGACCAACGTCGCCGCGGTGGTGACGCAAGTGCTGCCGAACGGCAACCTGGTGGTCGAGGGCCGCCAGGAGATCCGCGTCAATTTCGAAGTGCGCGAACTGATCGTCGCCGGCATCGTGCGGCCGGAGGACATCCAGAGCGACAACACCATCAATTCCTCGAAGATCGCGCAGGCGCGCATCGCCTATGGCGGGCGCGGCCAGATCACCGATGTGCAACAACCGCGTTACGGCCAGCAGGTGCTCGACGTGGTGCTGCCGTTTTAGTTAGTCGCGTCGCTTCGCGTTTGTTTTGTCATTGCCGGGCGAAAGGTGCGAAGCACCGTCTTTGCGCCTGAAGACCCGGCAATCCATGCGGCGGTTCGGCAATGAATTACGTAAGTTTGTTGCTGCCGCGAGTGAGTTTCGTGGGCTCCCGCGCCTTCTGCGTTTCGCGAGCGTAGACGGCGTCAACGTCGCGGCCTCCGGCGGCTCCCCTGCCGGAGGCCGCGTGCGTTGCAGCGGCGCAGGTTCAATCTTTTGCCGACGCCGGATGGATTTTATTGCGCTTGGGCGGCGTCTTTTTTTGAACGACCGGCGGCGGCAGCGGCGAATAGGTCGCGGCTTCGCAGCGGTCGATGCCGACGGCGCGGCGGAAATCGACGACCTTGTCGTTCTCGATGAAGACCGCGAAAAATCCGATAAACGGTTTTGTGTCGGACTTCACACAGGCGACCCAGTCGCCGGATTGTCCGCCGCCGATCGTCTTTCGCAACTCGGATACCTGCGCGCCATTCGTCATCGGCGCCGGAACCCCGGCGCGGATAATCTTCCGGTAATCGGCGGGCGGCGTGGCGAGCGGCGCCGCAGGTGGCGGGGTGGACGCGGTCGTAAGCTGCGTACTGGGCAGGACGCCGGAACAAGCGGACGTCAGCGCGGCAAGCAAAACAACAAGTATATGTCTTCGATTGCCGCATTGCCGCATGTCAACGCTTGGGCCTCTTGGCTATCGTTGAAATCGCTGGCTTAGTCAGGCGACCCCTTTTGGCATGCGGCAAATCCGTGTCCGTAGGAGCGAAAGTAAGAGCCCTCAATCGTCTCTATAAATTCGCTCGCGCCGTTCGTGGCGCTCCTGCGCCTCCACCGACAGCGTCGCGATCGGGCGGGCTTCCAGCCGGCGCAGCGCGATCGGCTCGCCGGTCTCCTCGCAGTAGCCGTAGGTGCCGTCGTCGATGCGACCGAGCGCCTCGTCGATCTTGGCGATCAGCTTGCGCTGGCGGTCGCGCGCGCGCAACTCGATGGCGCGGTCGGTTTCCGATGACGCCCGGTCGGCGATGTCCGGGTCATTCTGGTTCTCCTCCTGCAGATGCAGGAGCGTCTCCTTGGCCTCCTTGAGGATATCTTCCCGCCAAGCGAGCAGCTTCATGCGGAAATAGTCCCGCTGGCGCTCGCTCATGAACGGCTCCTTGTCGGACGGCCGATAGATTTTGGTCTTGGCCAACATCCCGCTGAACTCCCTGACTTTTTATTTTCTTGGCCGCGAAGTCCACCCTCCCGGTGCGGCAGGCTTATATACGGGCGCCAAGCTTCGGACAATATCCGAATACAGTCGGCGGAACGGATCGTTTATTGTGACATTCCAGTGACTTGAGCCAATTCTCCGCAAACCGGGCGCCCTGCCCCAAGGCCGCCGGGTGACCAATTTTGGACATTGTGAAAGTCGCGGGCCGGCGGAACTAGCGGATGCCGGCCTTGGCCAGTTCTACCGCCACGCGCAGGTCGATCTCGCCCAGCACCTCGTCCAGGCCGGATCGCCCGGGTGGAGTCCAGCCCGTAGGCCGAGCCGTTGATGATCAGCAGGACCTTCATCGCGTGCCTCCTTCGAGGTCGTGTCGGGGCGACATCGAGATCGAGATCGATCCGGTCGCGCCCTCGATCACACTGGGTGGCGGCGGCGATCTCCATGAGACCGTCGAGTTCGTGCTCGGTACCGGTATCGCCCGCCGCGTTGTTCGCCGATGCAACACCTGACGCGCGTCACAGGGCCATCGACGCAGTGACCGACGCGCTCGCCGACTACTACGAGCCGGGTCTTGGCGTCGAGCTCGGAACCGGGGCGTGGTTGGTCGACACGCGACGCGTCGCCGTGTTCAGTAGCTGAAGGTCGTGGCTCCCTCGTCGCCGATCCATGCCCACAGTTGCACGGTGCCGCCGAGCTCAGCGTTCGCCACGAGTGCTGTGGGGTCCAGTTTCTTGCTGTTGAAGCAGATGGGGCGCACGAGCAGGTGGCCGTCTGCTGCTGCGTAGCGGCTCATGAGGTCGGGGATGCTCGGGCAGCCCTCGCATGCGGTGCCGACGGCGGTGCCGTCGAGGGCCAGTCGGACGGCTTCCTTGGTGAGGAACGTGAGGGTGGGCCGACCGCTTTCGGCAGCGCCCACGGCGACGAGCAACGCGACCGTGACGCGTTCGGCGTCCTCGAGTCCGGTTGTGAGGCTGATGACGGCCTTGTTGCTCATCGCTCGGGCCTCGTGCAGTCGATCATGTTCTGTGGCATGTCATTTCCCTTCTGTGGTGTTTCTGTGAATTCGGAGTTGGTCACCCGTGAGTGTCGGGCATGAACCCGGAGCACAACAGGTCGAGGAGGTCGATGCGCTCGCTCGTTCGCAGGTAGGCCTGCTGCTCGAGTAGGTGCCAGTCGTCATCGCCCCATGGCGTCGGGCGGAGGCGGAGCCGCCAGGCGACGTGGAGACGACTCCCGACGTCACCCACGGTGCCGTCAAGGATCTCGAAATCTTCCGCGCCCCCGAACCAGCACCGGAAGCTCTTTGCGATCTGCTCTGCGCCTTGGAACTCGGCGGGCCCGCTTGGAAGCAGAGCGCGAATTGTTGCTGCGGGCTCGAAGCAGTCGGACATCGAGGCGAAATCCCGCGCGGCTAGCGCCTCGAGGAGCAGGCCGCCGATCGACCATTTCGTTGTTGTCCGGGTGTTGATCTCGAACGGCACTCTGCACGGATCAGTCATGCACCCGTTGTACGCCACCGATGCCCGTCGCTGTATCGGGTCTTCGCCCTATTTCGCGTTCTCAGTCGCTGACGTCGGTCACCGCGATCAACCCGTGTCGCATGGCGAAGAGTGCGGCTGCGCCGCGGCTGGTCACGCCGAGCTTGGCGTAGACGTGCTCGACGTGAGCATTCACGGTCTTGACCGAGATGGTCAACGCTGCGCGATCTGCTTGTAAGCCGAAGCCTCGAAGACAGCAGCACTAGCACCTCGACCTCGCGGGCGGTGAGCCCGCCCGGATACCCGGCGGGACGGCGGACTCTGTGCCCGGCTGCGCCGCAAACGGCCTGGACTGCGTCGCCGTCGAGGCGACCGTCGGCCACCTCTGTCGCGACCAGCTGCCGGGCCGTGTCCGGCGACGAGCGGACGCAGTGTGGTCGCGGCTCGAGCAGTGCGTGGTACACGTCGGCGGCGGCGATCACGCCGCGGTCATTGGGAGAGCGTCGGCCGTCAGGCCCGACGGGTACCCGGACCCGTCCATTCGTTCGTGGTGCATCGCTGCGAGCTGTCCGATCGCGGTCAACGCCGCGGGTTTCGAGAAGGTTCGCGCCGTGAGATACGGGTGGGTGCGAATCCGTTCACGTTCGGTTTCGGTCAGCCGCCCGGTCTTGTCCAAGATCCCCGCAGACACGCCGATGACGCCGACGTCGTGGACGAGGGCAGCTCGCCGTACGAGCGTGACGTCATCGCTCGGCAGGCCAATCGTGACGGCCGCGGCCGCAGCGAGTTGTGCGACTCCTCGTGAATGTCCGAGTGTGAACGGCGACTTGATGTCTGCATAGTCGGCGAAGGCCTCCAATGCGTGATCGAGCTCCTCTCCGGGTGAGCTCGCGGCCCAGCGCGCCGTGCGTGCCGATGAGCGTGTCCCAGCCGTCGAGCTCGTCGATGGCGGCGAACACCTCGGCCGTATGCGCGCAGAAATCATCGACCAGCTCGGGATCGAACTCTGTGCCGCGTCGGGAACGGAGCATCTCGACTGCAGCGGAAGCCCCACCGATCCGATGCAACGGTTCGACGTCGTTGGCCACGTGGATGATCCGCATGATGCGTGCGATTCTCGCATCCTGACAACCGCCTCGCCGGGGAGCCTTTGCCATCCCAGCGCTCGAACGCCTGCTGTAGCGGGTCACGCACCTCGGGACCGAGGCCAAGCCCGCAACGAGAGCTCGCCCGAAGTCTCACAATGGGAAGCCATCGACCGCTCGACCTCCTTCGACCCACCCGCGAGGAACCGACCGATCATCGTCAGGCGCCGGACCGGCGAGCTTCCGCTGGCAATGTGGCCGATCATGAAGCGCATCATCGGCAGGCCGGTCATGTCGACGAGGTAGCTGTCGGCCCGCACGGCCATGTCGTCGCCGAACCACTTGCCCATCTCATGTGCGTCGGCTACGCGGAACCAACCCACGCCAGGAGCGAAACGTAATAGATCGCAGCCCGCTCGTCGTCGGACAAGCCCTCGAGCTCCGCCATGCGCATGGCGATCAGCGTCTGGCGGATGATGTGCTGCTGCGGTTGACCCAACCCGAGATCCGTCGCCAGCGACAGCGCCGCCACCAGCTCAGCCAGCCGAACCCCGTCCCTGGCGCGCGTCACTGCGGTTTGGTGTGTCACGCCCCCATGGTCGTTCATCGCGGGTGGGTCTCGTACATGCGAACGGCGACGACCAGCCCGGAGACGGCGGTGAGCGCGGCGACGGCGTAGATGGCGGCCGGGATCGAGATCAGGTCGGCGAGGATGCCGGCGAGCAGGGCGCCGACGGCGAAGCCGCCGTCGCGCCACAGCCGGTAGACGCCGACCGAGCGGGCCCGCCAGGTCGGGTGGGCGACGTCGCCGATCGCGGCGAGCAGAGTCGGGTAGACCATCGCCGTGCCGGCGCCGAGCACGATCGCGCCGACCGCCCAGGCGAGGAAGCTGCCGGTACGCGGCGATCCACGCGATGGCGACGGCCTGGGTGAGCATGCCGCCGACGATCAGCGGCTTGCGGCCGATCCGGTCCGACAGGCCGCCGGTGTACAGCTGCCCGAGTCCCCACACCGCCGGGTAGAGCGCGGCGAGCACGCCGATGCGGCCGACGGAGAGCCCGGCGTCGGCGAAGAAGATCGGGAACAGCCCCCAGGCGAGGCCGTCGTTGAGGTTGTTGACCAGCCCGGCCTGCGAGCACGACGACAGTGCCTTGTCGCGGAACGAGGTGAGCGTGAAGATCTGCCGGGTCGTGAGCCCCTCGTGGTGGGTGTCGCTGGTGGCGACGTGGTTGGCGGCTTCGTGGCGGGCGTGGGCGTGGGTCTCGCGGACGAAGAACACCGACAGGCCGAGGCCGAGGCCGGCGTAGGCGAGGCCGAGGAAGAACGGCTCCGGGCGCAGCCCGGCGTGCTGGGCGATGTAGCCGGTGGCGAGCGCGGTGATGGCGACGGCGCCGTAGCCGGCGGCCTCGTTGAAGCCCATCGCGAAGCCGCGTCGGGCGGGGCCGACGAGGTCGATCTTCATGATCACCGTCGTCGACCAGGTGAGCCCCTGGTTGACGCCGAGCAGGACGTTGGCGAACACCACCCATCCCCACGCTCGGCGCCCACATCAGCAG
Source organism: uncultured delta proteobacterium (assembly GCA_963821195.1). Taxonomy (GTDB): domain Bacteria; phylum Myxococcota; class Myxococcia; order Myxococcales; family Anaeromyxobacteraceae; genus Anaeromyxobacter. Next base: position 2,368 of record CAWGDE010000031.1, on the reverse strand, counting down.
CAGCGGGACCGGCAGGCCGATGATCCAGCCGGCGACGAGCACGGGTTTGCGGCCGTACCGGTCCGACAGGGTGCCGGCGAAGAAGTTCGTCGCCGGCCTTGACGACGCCGAAGGCGACGATGAACGTCAGCGTGGCGGTGAACGCGGTGAGCCCGAACTCCTCGCTTGGCGAGCAGCGGCAGGACGGTGCGTTCCTGGCCGATCATGCCGCCGACGAGCGCGTTGACGCCGACGAGGAGGCGAGAACTGGGCGAGGTTCTCCCGCAGGCCGAGCCGGAGCGGTGCCTCGGTGGTCGAGGCGCTCATCGTCCGGTCTCGCAGCGGGTTGCCGGTCGCAGCCGCCCAGGTGTCGGGTCCGCCGTCGAGGACCACGACACCGTCGTGGCCGCGGCGGTGAGGATGCTGGCGCCGGTCATCGCCCGCTCGCCGTGGCCGCACATCACCGTCACCGGCCCGGCCGCGAGGCGCGCGTCGGCGATGGCGCCGAGCTCGACGTTGATCGCGCCGGGGACGTGACCGGTGGCGTACTCGTTGGCCTGGCGGACATCGATCACCTGGCCGGTCATCCCGGCGGGTTCGACGAGTGGGATCGTGGTCACGGCCCGCCCGGAGCGCGTCCAGGCGTCGATGCCGCCGTCGAGCTCGCCGACGAGGTGCTCGTGGCCGATGTCGAGGCACTGGCGGACGAGCTCGTCGCGGTCCTGATCGTCGTCGAGGACGAACACGAGCGGCCGGTCCGGTTCGACGAGCCAGCCGAGCCAGCTGGCGAACGACCGGTCGCAGCGTGTTCGACATCGAGCCCGGGATGTGACCGGCGGCGAACGCAGCGACCGGTCGGGCATCGACGACTGCGCCACCGTCGGCGAGGTGGCGCTCGACGTCGTCGGGCTCGAGCGCGGCGAGGCGGGGGAGCGAGTCGTAGCGGGTCGGGCCGAGCCGGTTCAGCTCGGGCAGCCGGGCGAAGTAGGTGGGGAAGGTACCGAACCCGGCCAGCAGCCGTTCGACGAACACGTCCTCGTCGGTGATCGACGAACAGTGGGTTGGTGGCACGTTCGCGGCCGAGCGTGGTGGTGCGCTCGACGCCGCCGGGTGCCGAGCAGAACGACCCGGCGCCGTGCGTCGGGTACACGGCGAGATCGTCGGGCAACTCGTCGAAGCGGCGCAGCGAGTGGAACATCTCGTGGGCCAGCGGCTCGGCGAGGTCCGGACCGCACAGGTCGGTTCGCCCGACCGTGCCGACCATCAGCGAACCGCCGGTGAACAGCGCGACCGGTGCGCCGTGCTCGACGAGGAGATAGGCGTGGTGGTCGGGTGTGTGCCCGGGCGTCGCCAACGCGACCAGATCGAGACCCTCGGCGAGCACGACGTGTTCGCCGTCGCTGACCGGTCGGTGCGGTGACTCGAGCTGAGAAGCGGCCGGAGCGATGAACGTCGCACCCGTCCGGGCGGCGAGCGCCGGGCTGCCCGTCACGTAGTCGGCGTGCGAATGCGTGTCCAAGGTCCAAGCGAGCTGCAACCCGAGCGAGGCGACAGCGCCTCTCTGTGCGGTTCGGGAATCGGGGCGGATCGACGATCGCCGCGGTGCCGTCGCCGAGGTCGATCACGTACGACGAATGCCCGAGACCCTCGTCGACGAAGTCGTAGATCTTCATCCGTCAGCGGCTCACGGCGGGCTTGCGGCCGGCGACGAGGATGTAGCCGAGGAACGGGACCCGTGCCCACAACGCCTCGGTCGAGGCTCTGCCCCCCGGGTGGATCACGCGCTTGCCGATCAACGCCATGAACTTGTACGGATCGAGACCAGCGACCTCCCGAGATGCCAACTTGTGCACGATCTCCCCCCTCCCGTTCCATCATTCAAACAGTCCTTGAACATAGTCCTTGCCAAGCGGATATTCAAGTAGTACTTTGAATAACAACGAGTGGGAGGTCGGTGTGGGAGACAGGGCAGCGAAGGACGCGCTGTTCGACGCGTTTGCCGAAGTGGCCAAGGCGTTGGCCAGTGGACGGCGAGCCGAGATCGTCGATGTCCTCGCCCAGGGCGAGCGTTCGGTCGAGCAGATCGCCGGCGAGATCGGCCAGAGCGTCGCCAACACCTCGCATCATCTGCGAGCGATGGCCAGAGCGGGTGTCCTGCGCACCCGCCGCGAAAGGCACCCGCATCGTCTACATGCTCGCCAGTGACCGCGTCGGCGACGTGTGGGCGGCAATGCGTGACGTGGCCGCGGCGCACGTTGACGGCGTCGCTGAACTCGCCGAGGCCTATGTCGGTGACCGCAGCGGGTTGGAACCGGTGACCCGGCGCGAGCTCGAAGCTCGTCGCAAGGCCGGCGACGTGGTCGTCCTCGATGTCCGTCCGCTGGCCGAA
>CAWGDE010000030.1:0-103274 GCA_963821195.1 uncultured delta proteobacterium | reverse complement strand
GTTCGTCGCGCTGGTCATCATCAACAACGCGATGGTGATGGCGACGCTGGAACGCGTGCGCGAGATCGGCACGCTGCGCGCGATCGGCGCCCAGCGGCGCTTCATCCTGGCCATGCTGGTGATCGAATCGCGGCGTCGGTCTCGTGTTCGGCGCTGGCGGCGCGGCCTCGGCGCCGTGCGGTCGGATCATCGGCGGCAGGTCGGCATCCCGGCGACGTCCGACGTCTGGTTCTTCTTCTTCTCGGGCCCGGCGCTCCTGCCGCCGCTCGGGCACCAGCCGCGTGATCTCCACGGTCATCGTCCTCGCGGTGAGCGATCCTCTCCAGCTTCTACCCCGCCTGGCTCGCGATGAGGGTCACGCCCGCGCCAGGCGATGCAGGAGGACGAATAGCCATGTCCAAGCTCGGGGTGGACCTGACGATTGCGTTCCGCAGCCTGGCGCACACCGGCGCCGCAGCCTGTTCCTCGGCACCGCCATCGCCGCCGTGACGGCGCTGCTGGTGCTGCTCGGCGCGCTCGACCGGGGTGGAGGCGACCATGATCGACACCGCCACGACGCTGTCGACCGGCCACGTGAACGTGGGCGGGTTCTTCAAGGTGACGGCGCGGCCAGGCGGCGCCGGTCGTCACCGACTACAAGAAGGTGCTCGAGGTCGCGAAGCGCGCCGTCCCCGAGATGACACTCGCGGTCCACCGCGGCCGCGGCTGGGCGAAGGTCGTCTCCGAACACCTCGATGCAGCTCGGCATCACCGGCATCGACGTCACGCAGCGAGCCGAAGTTCGCGCCGGTGCTGCACGCTGGTGAGCGGCAAGCTCGAGGATCTCGCCCAGCCCGGCACGATGCTGATCTTCGACAACCAGGCGCGAGAAGCTGGGCGTCAAGGTGGGCGACGCGCTGACGATCTCCGCGCCCACGACCCGCGGCACCAACAACACCGCTCGACGTGCGCATCGTCGCCATCGCGCACAGCCTCGGGGCTGCTCAGCACCTGGAACTGCTTCGTGCAGATGGACAGCCTGCGGGCGCTCTACCAGCTCAATCAGGATTCGACCGGCGTCGTGCAGATCATGCTGGACCGGAAGGACCTGCGACGACATCCCCGCGATCGCGGCGCGGCTGCGCGCAGGCGCTGGAGCAGGCCGGCTGGCGGGTGATGGCCGCCGACCCGCGCGCGTTCTGGATGAAGTTCCAGTCGGTCGCGCGCGAGGACTGGACCGGCCAGAAGCTGGACGTCACCAACCGGGAGGACGAGATCTCGTTCATGACCTGACCTTACGGGCTGCAGGGTCTGTCCCTGCGTCCTGATCATCATCCTGATCGCGTCGTCATCATCGGGATCCTGAACACCATGTCGATCGCGATCCGGGAGCGGACCCGCGAGATCGGGACGCTGCGGGCGATCGGCATGCACCGGCGCGAGGTGCTGTGGATCGTTCCTCCTCGAGTCGCATGCTCGGGCTCGCCGGGACCGCGGCGGGCGCCCTCCTCGCGACGGGCGTCGCCGTGGGCGTGAACGCGCTCCGGATCGGGGTGCCCGAGGCGATGCAGATCTTCATCGCCCAGGAGCGGCTCACCCTCCTCCTCGAGCCCGGCTGGATCGTGGCGAAGGTGGCCCTCCTGTCCTCCATCACCGTCCTCGCCTCCTGGCTGCCCGCGCGCCGCGCCGCGCGCCTGCGGCCGGTCACGGCGATGTACCACGTCGGGTGACCGCCATGCGCCTCAGCGCCGTCCTCGCCGCGGTCCTCTCGCTCGTCCCCGCCGCCGCGCGGGCGCTCACCGACCCGGAGCTCGCGAAGGTCGTCGGCGAGAATCGACGAGCGCCAGCGCAACCAGGGCGACTGGAAGGCCCTCTGCTACATGGAGCAGAAGGAGAAGGGGAAGACCGACGTCGTCTACGAGCTGCTCGTCTTCCGGCGCGACGCGGACGACAAGCAGATGATCCTCTTCACCAAGCCGAAGTCCGAGGCGGGGAAGGGCTACCTCCGGATCGAGAAGAACCTCTGGCTGTACGATCCCGCGACCGGCCGGTGGGAGCGCCGCACCGAGCGGGAGCGGATCGGGGGCACGAACACCCGCCGCGGCGACCTGGACGAGTCGCGCATCGTCGAGGAGTACGACGCGAAGTGGGAGGCGGACGAGAAGCTCGGCGTCTACGAGGTGCACAGGATCCTGCTCACCGCGAAGCCCGGCATCGACGTCGCGTTCCCGGTCGTCCGGATCTGGGTCGATCGGGCGACGATGAACGTGCTGAAGCGCCAGGAGCTCGCGCTCTCCGGTCGGCTCATGCGGACCGTGCTCCAGCCGCGCTGGCGGAAGATCTTCTCCGAGTCGAAGAAAGCGGACGTCTGGTACCCGGAGGAGATCCGGATCTACGACGAGATCGAGAAGCAGAACTCGACGCTCATCCTGATCAAGCAGATCGACCTGCGCGCCCTCGACGCGAACCTGTTCACGAAGGCGTGGCTGGAGTCGCGGAGCCGCTGATGGCGATCCCCGCGCGCGCAGGCACGCTCGCCCTCGCCCTCGGAGTGGCCGCGGGCCTCGCCGCGCCCGCCGCCGCGCAGGACCGCCCGTCGGACGAGGAGCTGTTCGGGGCGCCGCCGGCCCGGCCTCCGGCCGCGGGGCCCGCCCCCTCCACGCCGCCGAACGCGCTCCCGCCGCCGCCCGAGGGGATCTTCTCGAGGGAGCGCGAGGACCCGCTCAAGATCGGCGGGCAGCTCTACCTCCGGTTCCAGGTCTTCTCGCAGGAGGACACCGCGCCGGCGGACTGGACGGCCGTCTCGCCGAACCTCCTCGACGTGTTCCTCGACGTGCGGCCGAACGACCGGGTCCGCGCGTTCGGGCTCGCGCGGACGGCGTACAACGCCATCACCGTGGACCCGTCCGCCGGGATCCCGCCCGCGATCGCGAGCGGTCTCGGGCTCGCTCCGCTCCCCACGACCGTGGTGGCCCTCGACCAGCTCTGGGTGAACTTCGACGTCGCGCGCACGGTGTTCGTGACCGCGGGCCGGCAGCACGTCAAGTGGGGCGTCGGCCGGTTCTGGAACCCGACGGACTTCCTGCACCGCGCGCCGCGCGACCCGCTCGATCCCTTCGACATCCGGATCGGTACCGCGATGGTGAAGGCGCACCTCCCGTGGGAGGCGCGCGGCTGGAACGCCTACGCCGTCGCGCTCCTCGAGGACCCGCGCTACGGCGGCGGCGACCGGTCGGGGACGCTCGCGGGGATCCCGGTCGGCGGGCGGGTCGAGGCGGTGCTCGGGACCGTGGAGCTCGGTCTCGATGCCCTCGCCGGCCCCGGCGCGCCCCCGCGGTACGGGCTCGACGTGTCGGCCGGCGTCTGGGACCTCGACCTCTACGGAGAGGTCGCCGTCGGCGGCGCTCGGCCGCGCTGGCGCGTGCGCGACCCGGCGGCGCCCGTCGTCGCGGAAGCCGGGCTCGGGCGGTACGAGCTCCGCGAGACGAGCGGCGCGTCGCCGCGCGTGGTGCTCGGCGGGACCTTGTCCGAGAAGTACTCCGACGAGGACGCGGTCACCTTCGGCGCCGAGTGGTTCTGGCAGGACTCCGGGTACTCGGACGCCGACGCGTACGGCTTCCTCGCGCTCGGGGCGCCCGCCCTCACCGCACCCGTCACGGACCCGAACGTCTCCGTGTTCCGCCAGGAGCCGTCCGCGTTCACGGGGTTCCAGCTCGGGCGGCAGTACGCGGGCGCTTTCGTGTCGCTCCCCTCGCCCGGATCCTGGAACGACACCACGTTCACGCTCTCCGTGCTCGGCAACCTCTCGGACCGGAGCTTCCTCGCCCGGCTCGACCACTCCGTCCTCGTGCTCACGTACCTGCGCGTCGAGACCTTCGCGGCCGTGCACATGGGCCACGCGGGCGGGGAGTTCCGGCTCGACTTCGCCGTGCCGGACCTCGGGCCGGTGCTCACCTCCGGCGGCTACGTCACGCAGCGGCCGCTCGTCGACCTCGGCATCGCCCTGCGCGTGAGCCTGTAAGCCCCGGGCCGGTGCTTCCGCTCGCAGGGGCGGCGGGCCGGGGTGCGGCCGCCGCGCGCGCCCCTTCCTGGTTGCCGCTCACCGTCGGGCCCGGAATAGGCTCTCACGCGGAGGGTCATGCCATGGCCGAGATCGGAATCCGCAAGACGGTGAAGGGCGACTACGAGAAGGTGCTCGCGAAGCTCCCGGAACTCCTCAAGGCGGAGGGCTTCGGGGTGCTGACGCGCATCGACGTGAAGGCGACGCTGAAGGAGAAGATCGGGGTCGACTTCCGCCGGTACCAGATCCTCGGCGCCTGCAACCCCAAGCTCGCGCACCAGGCCCTCACGGCCGAGATCGGGATCGGCGCGATGCTCCCGTGTCCGGTCGCGGTGTGGGAGGAGGACGACGGGCGCGTCACCGTGAACGCCGTCGATCCCCTGCAGACCATCGCGTCGGCGAGCCCGGCGCTGCGCCCCATCGCCGAGCAGGTGCGCGAGCGGCTGTCGCGAGCGCTTGCGGGCCTGTAGCGATCCGCGGTACGGGTCCCTCGATGAGCGACGCGTTCGGACCCCTGGTCATCCTCGCCGTCTGGATCGCCCTCCAGTACGTGATCCTGCCGCGGCTCGGCGTGCCCACCTGAGCGGTCCCCCGCCGCCCCCGGGACGGGGCGGACGCGCAGGGCGACGAGGAGCGGGACCGGCGCGGCTGCTGATCCGCTCGCGCGCGAGCCAGGACGCTACGCGGCGGGCGCGACGAGCACCCCGTCGGCGAGCGTCGCGGTGAGCTTCTCGCCGCCGCCGTCCCGCACGACGTAGGTGTTCTCGATCCCGACCGCGCCCGCCCCGGGGAAGACGAACTTGGGCTCGACGGCGACCGTCTGGCCCGCGCGCAGCGAGGCCTTGAACCCCGGCGCGAGCACCGGCAGCTCGTCGAGCTCGAGCCCCACGCCGTGGCCGACGAACCGCGCCTGGTCGCCGGGAGGGCCCATGAAGTAGTCGCCGAGCCGGGCCTGCTCTGCCATCGCCCGCGCGTGCTCCCACAGCTCGGCGCAGGGGACGCCGGGCCGGAGGCTCCGCGCGAGCTCGTCCTGGATCGCGCAGGCGACGTCGAAAGCGCGGGCGAGGGCGGGGTCGAGCGCGCCGCACACCGCGACGCGGGTCATGTCCACGACGTACCCGCCGTGCACCGCGGTGAAGTCCACGAGCACCGGCTCGCCGGCGCGCACCGTGCGCGCGGAGGCGCCCTGCGGGTACGCTGCGGAGAGCCCGGCGCCCACCACCGGGCCGTCGAAGTAGCCGGGCGCGGCGGCGCCGTCGCCCGCCACGGCGAGGCCGATGAAGAGCTCCGCGTTGAAGGCGCGGAGCCGGGGGACGCCCTCGTTGCCGGCGCGCCGCAGCCGGTACTCGACCTCCGCCGACACGTCGAGCTCGCGCAGGCCCGGGCGCAGGAACGACGGGATCTCCGCGAAGACGCCGCAGATCAGGCGGCCGCCCTCGCGCATCGTCTCGACCTCGGCCTCGGACTTGACCGAGCGCTGGTCGCGCAGGTTCCCGCCCGCGTCCACGAGCTCCGCCCCGGCGAGCTGGCGGCGCCACCACTCGACGGTCGCGGCCGGGACCGCCTCGAACGCGACGCCGATCTTGCCGGACGGGCGGAGGACCGAGGCGAGCTCTCGCGACGCGGGGAACGGCCGGACGTCCTCGACGGCGCTCTCCGCGCGCGCCCGTGCGAGGCTCTTGCGGACGAGCAGGACGGGTGTGCCCGCAGCCGGGACGAAGAGCGCGCCGTTCTGGCGCGTTCCGGCGAGGTAGAAGAGGTCGACGGCGTTGAGGAGCAGCGCGCCGGCGAGGCCGCTCGCGGAGAGCGAGGCCTGGTACGCCGCGACGCGGGCGAGGTGCTCCTGGCGATCGGCCACGTCGACCTCCGTGGACCCCCCTCACTGGCCGCTCCCCCCGCCGGCGGCGGGGGGAGCGGAAGCGTCGAGCCTCGCAGGAGGGAGAGGTCCCGCTAGAACAGGAACTGATCGCCCTGGGCCCGCAGCGCGGTGATCGCGGCGAGGTTCACGATCGACTGCACGCTCGTCCCCATCTGCAGCACGTTCACCGGCTTGTGCATGCCGAGAAGCACCGGGCCGATGACCTCGGCGCCGCCCATCGCCTCGAGCAGCTGGTAGGCGATGTTCGCGGAGTCGAGGTTCGGGAACACGAACACGTTCGCGTCCTCCTTGAGCGCGGAGAACGGGAACTCCGGGACGCGGACGTCCGAGTGTGTCGCGGGCGTCACCTGGATCTCGCCGTCGATCTCGAGCTCGGGGCGGCGCTGCCGCGCGAGCTCGGTGGCCTCGCGCACCTTCCGCGGCGAGCTGCCGCCGGCGCTGCCGAAGCTCGAGTACGAGAGCATGGCGACGCGCGGGACGACGTCGAAGTAGCGCGCGAGGTCGGCGGTGGCGAGCGCGATCTCGGCCATCTCGTCGGCGGTCGGGTCGATGTTCACCGTGCAGTCGGCGAAGAACTTGAAGTCGTTCTTCGTCACGACGATGTACACGCCGGCCGCGCGCTTGCCGGTGCGCGTGCCGATCACCTCGAGCGCCGGCCGGATCGCGTCCGCGTAGCCGGTGGTGAGGCCGGTGACGAGGCCGTCCGCTGTCCCCTGCTCGAGCATCGCCGTGGCGTAGTAGGAGCGCAGCCGCACCCGACGCCGGGCCTCCTCGTACGTGACGCCGCGCCGCTGGCGGAGCTCCCAGAAGCGGCTCACGTACCGCGCGTAGTCGGCGCTCTCCTCGGGGTTGATGATGGTGATCCCCTCGAGGTCGTCGAGCCGCTGCTCGGCGATGGACTTCTTGATCTGGTCCACCGGCCCGAGGAGGATCGGCTCGCAGATCGCCTCCTCGCGGAGGATCTCGGCCGCCTGCTGGATCTTCGTGTGGTGCCCCTCGGGGAAGACGATCTTCACGAGCTTCTTCTTCGCCTTGTTGAACACCGCGCCCATCACCTCGTGCGAGCGGCTCTGCATCTTCCGCAGCCGGTCGCGGTACTCGCCCATGTCGATCTTCACGCGGGCGACGCCGCCGTCCATCGCGGCCTTCGCGACCGCCGGGGCGACCCAGAGGAGCACGCGCGGATCGAGCGGCTTGGGGATGATGTAGTCGGGCCCGAAGCGGAAGCGCTCGCCGCCGTACGCGCGGGAGACGGAGTCGGGCACGTCCTGCTTCGCGAGCTCCGCGAGCGCCCTCGCCGCGGCCATCTTCATGTCCTCGGTGATCGCCTTGGCGCGCACGTCGAGCGCGCCGCGGAAGATGTACGGGAACCCGAGGACGTTGTTCACCTGGTTCGGGTAGTCCGAGCGGCCCGTCGCCATGATGATGTCCTCGCGCGCCTCCTTCGCCTCCGGGTAGCTGATCTCCGGGTCGGGGTTCGCGAGCGCGAACACGATGGCGTTCTTCGCCATGGAGCGGACCATGGCCTGGTCGAACATGCCCTTCACCGAGCAGCCGAGCAGCACGTCCGCGCCCTTCGCCGCCTCGGCGAGGGTGCGCAGCTTCGTGTCGGCGGCGAACTCCTGCTTCCAGGGGTTCATGCCCTCGGTGCGTCCCTTGTAGACGACGCCCTTGGTGTCGACCATCGTGACGTTCTCGCGCTTCACGCCGAGCGTCAGGTAGAACTTCGTGCAGGCGATGGCGGAAGCGCCGGCGCCCGACACGACCACCCTCACCTTCGAGATGTCCTTGCCGGCGAGCTCGAGCGCGTTGAGGAGCGCCGCCCCGGAGATGATCGCGGTCCCGTGCTGGTCGTCGTGGAAGACCGGGATCTGCATCTCCTTCTTGAGCCGCTCCTCGATGATGAAGCAGTCGGGGGCCTTGATGTCCTCGAGGTTGATCCCCCCGAAGGTCGGCTCGAGCGCCTTCACCACCGTGCAGACCTTCTCGATCTCGTTCGCGTCGATGTTGATGTCGAAGACGTCGATGTCCGCGAAGCGCTTGAAGAGGACGCCCTTGCCCTCCATCACCGGCTTGCCGGCGGCAGGGCCGATGTTGCCGAGGCCGAGCACGGCGGTGCCGTTCGAGACCACCGCGACGAGGTTCCCGCGCGCCGTGTAGAGGTAGGAGAGGTCCGGGTCCTTCTGGATCTCGAGGCAGGGCTCCGCGACGCCCGGGGTGTAGGCGAGGGCGAGATCGCGCGCGGTCGCCGTGGGCTTCGTCGGGACGACCTCGATCTTCCCCTTGCGGCCCATCGAGTGATAGGCGAGCGCGTCCTCGCGGCGGATCTTCTTCTTCGCGACGGGGCTGCCGGGGGGATTCTGCGGAGGGTTGAAGTCGGTGGCCATGAGGCTCCTCGCGACCGCGGGACGGAAGGTTCGCGTGAGTGGGAGACGGCAAAAAACCGCAGAAAGCAGGGCATGTCAAGGACGCGCCCCGGCGGGGCACGACATTTGCAATTAGGGGCCGCCTGACCGCTGACGTGCGTCCGCGGCGTGCCGCGGCGCATCGCGTCGAGGTGCCGACGGGCCGGATTCCGGGCACTTTGACCGTCAGTGATCGTTCTGCGCGCCGCGAGAGTGCGTCGCGCGCGTCGCACCGGCGCGGCGCTGCCGACGCACGCGGCGCGGCTACGAGGCGCCGCCGTCCGCGAGGAGCGAGGAGTCGTGGCCGTCGGGCTCCGGGGCGTCGAGGAGGTCGAGCCCGTTCCGGACGAGCCTCCGCGCGGCGGCGAGCGCACGCCGCCCGCGCCCCGCGTCGAGGCACCACTGCGCGTGCGCCGCGAGGAGCGCCCCCTCGAGCGCGCGGCCGAGCGACAGGGCCGCGCGGCGCGCCCCGGCCTCGCGCGCCTCCGGACCGCCCGCGCCCGAGAGGAGCGCGCGCGCGTGGTCGAGCGCCCCGCGGGCGGCGGAGCAGACCGCCCCGAGCGACGGGTCGCGCGTCTCGGCGAGCCTGCCCTCGACCTCCGCCTCGAGCGCCTCCGCGACGCCCTCCTCGGCGAGGGCGCGGAGAGCGTCCAGCGCGAGCACGTTCGTCGTCCCCTCCCAGATGGGCAGCACCTGCGCGTCGCGGAGGAGGCGCGGGAGCCCGGTGTCCTCGACGTACCCGGCGCCCCCGAACGACTCCAGGGCCTCGGAGGCGACGGCGACCGCCTGGCGCCCCGTCGTGAGCTTCGCGAGCGGGATCGCGATCCGTAGAAGGGCCCGCTCCGCGGCGGTCGCCTCGCCCGCGTCGCGCCGCCCGAGCAGCGTGGCGGCGCGGAAGGCGAGCAGGAACGCCCCCTCGCGCTCCGCCTCGAGACCGGCGAGCGTGTCGCGATGGAGCGGCTTCACCGCGAGCGGTGCGCCGAACGCCACGCGCCGGCGCGCGTAGTCGCGCGCGAGGTGGAGCGCGCGCTGCATGCCGGCCGCCGCCACGACCGCGTTCCAGGTGCGCGTCACCTCGAGCATGGGGACGACGTTCCGCACGCCACCGGAGAGCCCCGCCACCGGCTCCGCCCGCGCGCCGTCGAGCGTGAGCTCGGCCGTCGGGAGCTTGCGCGTCCCCAGCTTCTCCTTGAGGCGGTTCACGAGGACGCCGTTCGGCGTCCCGTCCTCGTTTCGCGTCTCGACGTAGAAGAGCGCGAGCCCGCGCGAGCCGGCCGGGTTCCCCTCGGGGCGCGCGAGGGCGAGCGCCATCTCGGCGGTCGTCGCGGAGCTGAACCACTTCGTCCCGTGCAGCCGCCAGCCGTCGCCGTCGCGCCGGGCGACGGTCTCGGTGCCGGACACGTCGGAGCCGCCGGTCCGCTCCGTCATCCACTGCCCGCTCGTCCACGCCCGGGCCGGATCGCGCGACGTGAGCCGCGGGACCGCCCGCTCGACGAGCGCGGGACTCCCGAGGTCGAGGAGCGTCCGGGCGGCGCCGTCCGTCATCGCGAGCGGGCAGCCGTAGACGTCCATGGACGGCTCGAGCAGGTAGACCATGGCGAGCTGGTGCGTGCGGGAGCCAGCGCCGTGGCGCCGCTCGTAGGCGGCCGCGACGAGGCCGTGGCGGGCGGCGAGCACCGCCGCCTCGCGCCAGAGCGGCGTGAGCTCGATCCGATCGACGCGCCGCCCCCAGGGATCCCACTGCACGAGCCGCGGCTCGGAGAGGCGGTCCGCGGCCTGCAGGTCGAGGAGCGGTCCGCCGGCGAGCGCGCCGAGCTCCGAGAGCTCCGGCTCGATCGCCGCGAGCGTCTCGGGAGCGAGCGTCCGCGCGAGGTGCTCGCGGAGGAGCGGGTCCGCCGCGTAGGTGTCGCCGAGGCGCGGAGGGTCCTGGTAGAAGGCCATGGCGCTAGGCCGCGCGCCGCGGGGCGGTGTGCACGGCGACCGATGGGCGCGACATCACCGCGGCCTCCCAGCGCGCGAGCCGCGGGAGCCCGAGCGCGCCGGGCCGGAGCCGCTCGGGGAGCTTCGCGACGAACGGCGCGAGGGCGATGTCCGCGATCGAGAACGGCCCGGCGAGGAAGCCGTCCGTGGGGGCCTCCGCCTCGAGCTTCGCGAGCGCCTCGCGCACCGCCTGCTCGGCCGCCGCCTTCTCCGCGTCGGTCCCGCGCGCGAGCTTGAACGAGGGGGTCCCGAGCGCCGCCGTGATCCGGTCGTACAGCAGCCGCGCGCGGGCGCGGGCGAGCGGATCCGCGGGGAGGATCGGGTGCTCGGGCCAGCGGTCCTCGAGGTACTGCAGGATGACGGTCGACTCGGGGAGGGGGGCGCCGCCCTCGACGACGAGCACCGGGACGCCGCCCGAGGGGTTCACGCCGAACAGCTCGGGCGGCTTGTTCGCGAGGTCGATCTCGCGCTCGCGGTACGGGAGCCGCTTCTCGGCGAGCGCGATGCGCACCCGCATGCAGTACGGACAGACCCAGGCGTGCCAGAGCTCCATGCCCTCCGTCTAACGCCCGCGCGTCACGCCCGCCCGGGTCGGAGGATCGCGACGGACCCCGGCACCCCCGGCAGGAGCGAGCGGGCGCTGCCCGCCTCGGCGAATCCCCGGCCGCGGTCTCGAGGCTCAGGTCCGGGTCGGCGCCGGCGCGTGGAGCGTCGCGCCGTGCGCGAGCGCGATCTCGGCCACGACCTCCGCCACCGTGGTCACGATGTCCGTGCAGAACGCCGCCCGCTCGTCCGACTGGAACACCGGGAACCGCGCCACGAGGTCGTTGCAGATCTGCGTCGCCGCGCCCCCCGTATTCACGCGCCGTGCGATCTCCGCGCGGTACGCGGCCATCGCGTCCCGGAGCGCGGGCCGGGGCGGCCCCGTCGGATCCGGATCGCCGAGCAGCTCGCCGAGGAGGAGCTGGCCCGCGACGATCGCGCCGCACTGCCCCTCGCCGGTGAGCCCGCCGCGCCGGAGCGCCTGGTAGGGATGGGTGGCGGTGCCGAACGCCTCGGCGAGCGCGATGCCGCAGCTCCGGTGCGGCGTGACCTTCCCCTCGTAGAGCACGCGCGCCTTCTCGCGCAGGGCGGCCACGATCTCCGTGTGCGTCATCGTCCTCTCCCTCCGCGGGCCGGCGGCGCCGAGCGCACGGCGCCGAGGACCGGGTTCCGCTCGAGCTCCTCGACCGTCCTCGGCCAGTCCTGCTTGAGGAGCCGCGCGAGCGACCGGTCCGAGAGGATCTGCCCGCCGGTCTGGCACCGCGGGCAGTAGTTCACCTCGTTGTCCGCGCGCACGATCCGCTGCACGGCGGTCCCGCAGACGGGGCAGGGGCGGCGGTGCTTCCCGTGCACCGCCATCTCCTCGCGGAAGGCCGTGACGCCCTCGGGGAACCGGCCGGCGGCCTCGCCGCGGAGCCGCTCCGTCCACTCCGCGAGCACCGCCCGGGTCGCCTGGAAGAGCGTCGCGATCTCGCCGTCCGAGAGCCGCGCCGTGAGCTTCACCGGCGACAGGCGCGCACGGTGGAGGATCTCGTCCGAGTAGGCGTTTCCGATCCCGGAGAAGAGGCCCGGGTCGGTCAGGGCGCGCTTCAGCGTGTGGTTCTCGCGGAGGAGCGCCGCGCGGAACGCGGGGAGGTCGGCCGACATCGGCTCGAGCCCGCCGCGGTCGAGCCCGGAGAGCGCCGCCTCGCCCCGCAGGACGTGGAGCGCCGCACGCCGCTTCGTCCCCGCCTCGGTGAGCACCAGCGTGCCGCCCGGGAAGTCGAACGCGGCGAGGCCCACGCGGCCGGGGAGCTTCGCCCCCGCCTCCTTCCAGTGGAGGCGGCCCGCGATCATGAGGTGGACGACGGCGAAGAGGTCGCCCTGGAGCGCGAGCACGATCCGCTTCCCGAGCCGGCGGACCGCCTCGACCCGGCGACCCTCCACCTCCGCGAGCGGCACCCCCGCGGAGCGCAGGAGGAAGGGGCTTCCCAGCCGGACCTTCAGGAGGGGCGCGCCCACGACGCGCGCGGCGAGCGCGTCGACGTAGACCTCGATGTCCGGCAGCTCCGGCACGGGGTGATCCTGCCGCGCGTCGGCCGCCGGCGCCACGCTCGCAGCGGTCGCGCCAGCGCAGGGGCAGCCGGCTCCGGCTACGACTGTCCGACGACGCCGTGCCGCTTCATGCGCTTCCACAGCGTCACGCGCGAGACGCCCAGCGCAGCGGCGGCGCGCGTCCGGTTCCACCCGGCCCGGTCGAGGGCGTCGAGGAGCGCCTCCCGCTCGGTGGATGCGAGCGCATCGGCCACATCCGCTGGACCCTGCGCACGCCGCGGCGCGGCCGCGCGCTCCCTCACGTCCGGAGGCAGGTGCTCGACGTGGACGTCGCCGTCGCCGGCCTGGAGCGCCGCGTACTCGATCGCGTTCTGCAGCTCGCGCACGTTCCCTGGCCACGGATGCGCGCGCAGCGCGCGCAGCGCCTCCGGAGACACGCCGCGGACCCTCGAGGCGGCCGGCGGCTGGAGCCGCGACAGGAACCGCTGCGCGAGGAGCGCGACGTCGTCGGTGCGGTCCCGGAGCGCCGGGACGCGCAGGGGGAACACGGCGAGCCGGAAGTAGAGGTCCGCCCGGAACCGGCCCTCGGCGACGAGGCGCCGGAGGTCGCGGTGCGTCGCGCAGAGGAGGCGCACGTCCACCCTGACCGGCTGCGAGTGGCCCAGGCCCGCGATCTCGCGCTGCTCGATCACGCGGAGGAGCTTCAGCTGCACGACGGGGGACACGTCGCCGATCTCGTCGAGCAGCAGGGTCCCGCCGTGGGCCTCCTGGAACCGGCCCGGACGGTCGCCGGGCGCTCCCCTGGAACCACCGCTCGCGTGGCCGAACAGCTCCGACTCGAGCAGGTTCTCGTCGAGCGCCGAGCACGAGACCCGGACGAACGGCCCTGCGGCCCGCGCGCTCGACCGGTGGATCGCCTCCGCCACCATCTCCTTCCCCGTCCCGCTCTCGCCCAGGATCATGACGGTCGAGTCCGAGCGCGCGACGAGCTCGATCATCCGGTAGAGCTCCTGCATCGCGGGGTGGCGGCCGACGATGCCGAGGAAGTCGCCCGTGCCGGGCTCCCGGCGTGCCTCGGGCACGCACCGGTCGAACGCCTCGGCCGCGCCGACCTCGGTGAAGCTCTCGAGCGCGCCGATCGGCTGGCCGTCGGCAGCGTGGATCGGCACCGCGTTCTTCACGATGAGCACGAGCCGCCCGTCCTTCGTCTGGACGGTGCAGCACTTCGAGCTGCGCGAGCGCTCGACGAGCCCGCAGCGGATCGGGCCGACGCCGCAGGCGCAGCCCCGCACCGCGTCGCCCGCGAGGATCGAGCAGCGGCGGCCGATCGCCTCGGCGCGGCACCAGCCGGTGATCCGCTCGGCGGCGCGGTTCCAGAAGGTGACGATGCCCTCGGGGTCGGTCGTGAACAGCCCGTCCGGCAGCGCGTCCGCCATCTCGCGGAGGTTCGCCTCGGAGCCGAAGCCTAGGAATGGGACCGACGGCATGTCCTCTGAGAGCCTCGATCTCTCGCGGGTGTTCACCTGAACGGAAGCGTGAACGCCAACGAGGTTAGCAGAAGGCGCGCGCGGCCCGCGCGGGCTGAAACCCTCGGCATGCCAGAGGTTTGGAGGTGCGCGCGGGCGCGCACCCGCCGCCCTCGCCACCGTGCTAGAGAAACGCCCATGCCCGCTGACCGGTCCTCCCCCGGCGCGCGCCTCGCGCGGCGCCGCTTCCTCGGCGCGCTCGCCGTCGCGCCGGCAGCGCTGGCCGGGTGCGCCACCGCGGCGGCGGCCGGCGCCGCGACTGGCGGGCCGCCCGCCGCGCCGCGGGGCGGAGCCACCCCGGCGCCCGCGCCCGACGCGGCCACCCGGACCGTCCGCGACCAGCAGCTCCCCCCGGACGCCGAGCCCGCGTTCGTGTTCCGCGCCGGATCGGTCCGGCCGGGAGAGCCGTAGTGGCCGCGGACTCGGACGTCCTCTTCGCGGGGGTCGCCGCGCTCTCGGAGCGCGTCCGCGCGCGCGATCTCTCGCCGGTCGACCTCGTCGAGGCCGCGCTCGCGCGGGCGGACGCCGCGGCGCGGCTCGGCTGGATCGTGACCACGACCCCGGATCGCGCGCGCGCCGCGGCGCGGGACGCCGAGGCCGAGATCGCCGGCGGCCGCTGGCGCGGGCCGCTGCACGGCATCCCCTTCGGGCTCGAGGACCTCGTCGACACCCGTGGGGTCCGGACCACGCGCGGCGCGCGACCCTACGCGGACCGGGTGCCGGATCGCGACGCCACGATCGCGGCCCGGCTCGGCGACGCGGGCGCGGTCCTCGTCGCGAAGCTCGCCACGATCGAGCTCGGCGGCCGGCTCGGGTACGAGAGCTCGGCGGCCTCGCTCACCGGGCCGTGCCGGAACCCGTGGGACCCGGACCGGTGGGCGGGCGGCGCCGCGGGAGGGGCCGCGGCCGCGGTCGCGGGCGGCGTCGTGGCGTTCGCGATCGCAGCGGACGTCCGCGGCTCGCTCACCGGGCCCGCGGCGTTCTGCGGCGTCACGGGGCTCCGGCCGACCTACGGCGCGCTGCCCCGCACGGGCGTAGCGGTCGGCGCGTACACCCTCGGTGCGGTCGGGCCGGTGGCGCGCTCGGCGGGGGACTGTGCGGCCGTCCTCTCGGTCCTCGCCGGAGCCGACCCGCGAGATCCGTCCTCCATCTCGCCGCCCCCCGCCCTCTCGCGCGTGCGGCCGGAGATCGCTCGCGGGCTGCGCGTCGGGGTCCTCGCCCCCGCGCCCGACCGGGATCCGCTCCCCGCGGCGACGGCGGCGCTCGCGTCCACGCAGGACGTGCTCCGCGCGGGCGGCGCGATCGTGGCCGACGCCGAGCTCCCCGCGCTCCCCTTCGACGAGGCCGCGTCGATCCTGCTCGAGGCGGAGGCGGTGAACGCGCTCGAGGACCTCGTCCGGAGCGGACGCACCCGGGAGCTCGACGACCCCTCACATCGGAACAGAGGGCCGGACGACTACGCGCCCCGCGCCACCTCCGCGGACTACGTCCGCGCGGCCCGGATCCGGGGCGAGGCGCAGCGCGCGATGGCGCGGCTGCTCGAGCGGCACGACCTCCTGCTCGCGCCGAACCTCCCGTTCGCGCCGCCGAAGGTCGGGGATGCGGTCGGGGCGGCGAGGGGCGCGCACGACCCGCTCGGCGCCGCGATCGCGCTCGCGGGGCTGCCGGCCGCCGCGATCCCCATCGGCTTCGCGAAGGGGCTCCCGCTCTCCGCGCTGATCGTCGGACCGCCGCTCGACGATGCGCGCCTCCTCTCCGCGGCGGTGTCGTTCCAGTCGCGGACCTCCCACCACCTGCAGCGGCCACAGGAGCCGGCGGCCCGGCCCGGCGCCGGCGCCGTGACGCGGCGGTGACGCCGAGGAAGGAGCATCCCGTCCCGTGAACGTCCTCCTCGCGATCATCGGCTACCCCGTGGCGATGGCGCTCATCGTCGTCGCGCTTCCGGTCCAGGCGATCCTGCTCCTCCTCAGCGCCCCGTTCGACCGGAACCGTGCCGTCCCCGGCCGCTTCCTGCGGTTCGTCGGCGTCGCCATCTCGAAGACCTTCCCGCCGTGGCGGCTCGGGGTCGAGGGCGCGTGGCCCGAGGGCGGGCCGTTCGTGGTGGTCGCGAACCACCAGTCGATCCTCGACATCCTCCTCCTCTCGCGGATGCCGCGGGAGATGAAGTGGGTCGCGAAGGAGGAGCTGTTCCGGATCCCGTGGATCGGCACGATGCTGCGGATGAGCGGCGACATCGCCATCCGGCGTGGCGACGCCGAGAGCGGCGGCGAGGCGCTCTCGCGCGCCAGGACGTACCTCGCGCGCGGGATGAGCGTCATGATCTTCCCCGAGGGGACCCGCAGCAGGACGGGGGCGCTCCTCCCGTTCAAGTCGGGCGCGTTCCGGCTCGCGCTCGACGCGGGCGTCCGCGTGCTGCCGGTCGCCGTGCACGGCACGGCGCGCGGCATGCCGAAGGGCGGGCCGTGGGTGAACCCGTGCCGCGCCCGCGCTCGGATCCTGGCGCCCGTCGCGGTGGAGCCCTACGCCGGCGACGCGGTCCGCCTCCGGGACGACGTCCGCGCGAGGATCCAGGCGGCGGAGCGGGAGCTCGCGGCGGCGCTCGACTGACGCGGGACGCGCCCGGGCTCGCCGGGCGTGCCCGTCCGTGGCAGTCTTCACCGCCATGCCGGTCCTGCTCGGCTGGGGCGCCCGGCCGCTCGAGTGCCCCGCGCCCCCGGGCGTCCGACTCCGGATGCTCGAGCCGCCCCGTCCGCCGCCCGTGGCGGACCTCGCCGCTGCGCTCGACGCCGCGCTCGCGCACCCGACCGGCGCGCGCCCGCTCTCGACCGTCGCGACCGCCCGGACGCGCGTCGTCGTGGTGGTCTCCGACGCCTCCCGTGACGAGCCCCGGGCCGAGCTGTTCGCGGCGGTGCGGCGGGCGCTCGCGGCGGTGCCCGACGACCACCTCGCGATCGCGATTGCGAACGGGACGCACGCGCCCGGACCGGTCGAGGAGCTCCTCCCCCCGGAGGTCCTCCGCCGCCACCGCGTCGTGAACCACGACGGCCGAGACGCCGCCTCGACGGTCGAGATGGGCCTGACGAGCCGCGACACGCGCGTTCGCGTCAACCGCTGCGTCGCGGAGGCGGACCTCGTCGTCACCACCGGTCGCGTGAAGCCGCACTACTTCGCGGGATGGGGCGGCGGCGCGAAGGGCATCTTCCCGGGGCTCGGTCTCGAGGAGGACGTCCGCAAGAACCACGAGCTGAAGGCGGATCCCGCCTCGTCGCTCGGCCGCGCCGACGCGAACCCGTGCCGCGAGGACCTCGAGGAGGCCGTGCGCCGGCTCGGGCGCGACACCTACCTCGTGAACGTCGTGGAGGCGGGCGGCGCCGTGCTCGGCGCCGTGGCGGGCGACGTGGTGCTCGCGCACCGCGAGGGCGTCCGGATGGCGCGACCCTGGTGCGAGGTGGAGGCGGACCCGGCGGACGCGGTGGTGGTGTCCGCGCCGCTCCCCGTGTCCGGCTCGCTGTACCAGGCCTCGAAGCTCGTCCCGCCCGCCGCCCTCCTGCTGCGGGACGGGGGCGCCGTCGTCCTCGCCGCCGAGTGCCCCGGTGGTACGGGGCCGCTCCGGACGGTGAACGAGAAGATCTTCGAGCTGGGCATTCGGCGGTACCTGCCCGAGCATCACGCGCTGTACCTCGTCTCGGCGATGGACGAGGCGACGGTGCGCCAGACGTACGCGCGCTGGGCGCCGAGCGTCGCGTGGGCGCTCGAGCGGGCGCGCGAGGCGGCGGGCAGGGACGTGCTCGACGTGCTCGTGCTGCCGGACGGGAGCGACCTCGTGCCGGTCGGACGCTAGGACGCAATCGCGGGTCGGGGTCGGTCTGGGTCGAGGTCGAGGTCGAGGTCGGGGTCGAGGTCGAGGTCGAGGTCGGGACGTCGCGGTGGGCGCGCCGGCACGTTCCCGCGTTAGCATCTGGGGCACGTGCCCGGCTCCGGCTTCCACCTCCCCCTCGCGCTCGACCTCGCGGCGACCTGCGTGTTCGCGGTCACGGGCGCGGTCGCCGCCCGCGGGAAGCGCTTCGACGTGGTCGGCGTCGCCGTCCTCGCCCTCGTCGCCGGGCTCGGCGGCGCGCTCCTGCGCGACGGGCTCTTCCTCCAGTCCGGTCCCCCCGTGGTGATCCGCGACGGCCGCTACCTCGCAGCGGTGCTCGCCGGGGGCGCCGCGGGCGCCTGGTTCGCGGCGCACTTGCACCGGCTTTCGCTCCTGTTCCGGCTCGCGGACGCCGCGGGGCTCGGGCTCTACGCGGCGGTGGGTGCGCAGAAGGCCACCGAGGCCGGGCTCCCGCTCCTCGGCGCCCTCCTCGTGTCGAGCGTGAACGCGGTCGGCGGGAGCGTGCTGCGGGACCTCCTGTGCGGGGAGGTGCCGCTCCTCTTCCGGCCCGGCGAGCTGTACGCGATCGCCGCGATCGGCGGCGGGGCCGCGTTCCTCGTGCTCGCGCGCGTCGCGGGGATGCCGGACGCCGTCGCGGCGGCGGCGTGCGTGTCGATCGCGTTCGCGCTGAGGGAGCTCTCGGTGCGGTTCGGGTGGCGCACGGCGCCGTTCGAGGACGAGCCGAGCGGCGGGGGAGGGGAGAAGACCGGGCGCTGACCGACCGCGACCGCGACCGCGACCGCGACCCCGACCGCGACCCCTACCCCGACCGCGACCCCGACCCCGACCCCGACCCCGACCCCGACCGCGACCGCGACCGCGACCCCGACCGCGACCCCTACCCCGACCGCGACCCCTACCCCGACCCCGACCCCGCCCCCGACCCCCCGCGTCACATCCTGCCCTCCGCGCTGTCCCTCCTTCAGCCGTGCGGGGGGCGCAGCCTCCGGGCCCTCGGGGGGGCGCCCGGGCCTCGCCCCTCGCCGGCTGCATCGTCTGCTGTCACCGAAGGTGCGGACCCGGTACCATGGGGGCCATGGACGCCGGGGCTCCCGCGGACGCCGAGGACCGCATCCGCGAGCGCCTCGCGGCCGGCGACGCGCGCGGCGCGGCGACGGAGGCGATGCGGGCCTTCGGGCCCAAGATCCTGGGCTATCTCCGCTCGATCCTGCGCGACGAGGCGGACGCGGGGGACGCGTTCTCGGTCTGGGCGGAGCACCTCTGGCGCGGGATCGAGTCGTTCCGCGGCGAGTCCTCCTTCCGCACCTGGGCGTTCAAGATCGCTTACAACGCCGCGCTCAACGTGAGGAACGAGGCCTGGCGGCGGCTCGGCCGCCCGCTCGAGACGGGCGAGGCCTCCCTCCTCGCGGAGGAGATCCGGACCCGGACGGCGGTCCGCGAGGAGCGCCAGCGCAGCCGGCTCGAGGAGATCCGGGCGCAGCTCACGCCCGAGGAGCAGACGCTCCTCACGCTCCGCATCGACCAGCAGCTCTCCTGGGAGGAGATCGCCGAGGTCGTCTCGGCGAGCGGAGAGCCGGTCGACGCGCCGGCGCTCCGGAAGCGCTTCCAGCGGCTCAAGGATCGCCTGGCCGAGATGCTGCGGGATCCCGCGGGGTAGCGCGTCACACGCCCGCCGCACCGCTGTCCGGAGAAAAGAGGAGCCCCTCTCCGGTGCCGCGATGCCGCTGTCCCACACACCATCCTTGACGCTCGCCGATCTGGTACAGATCTCGGTCCCCGCAGCCGTGGAGGAGCGGATGCCGGACGACCGCGGCGACGCCGGCGCGAACCCGCCGAACCTGCCGACCGCCGACGAGGACCTGCAGGACGCCTCCGCCGAGCTCTCGCACCTGCTCGCGGAGCTCGCGCGGACGCCCGAGGTCGCCGTGGACGTCGCGGCCGGGTGGACCCCGGCGGTGCGGCCCGGGGACGTCGTCGCCGGACGATTCGAGCTCCGGCGCGAGCTCGGACGCGGCGGCTTCGGCCTCGTCTTCGAGGCGCTCGACCGCGAGCTCGGGCGCGAGGTCGCGTTCAAGGCCGTGCTCCCGGGCCGCCGCCTCGCGAGCCACGACGACGGCTGGGTGCAGCGCGAGGCGAAGGCAGTCGCTTGCCTCAACCACCCGAACATCGTCACGCTGCACGACCTCGGCGCCGCGCCGACGGGTCCGTACCTCATCTTCGAGCTGCTCCACGGCGAGACGCTCGCGCAGCGGCTCCGGCGCGGCCCGTTCGCGCTCCGGGACGCGGTCGCCCTCGCCGCGCAGGTGGCGCGGGTGCTCGACCACGCCCACCGAGCGGGCGTCGTCCACCGCGACCTGAAGCCCGGGAACGTCTTCCTGTGCGAGGGCGGGGCGGTGAAGGTGCTCGACTTCGGCCTCGCGCACCTCTTCGGCCGCGGCGGGCCCGTGAGCGGCGGGACCCCGGCGTACATGGCCCCCGAGCAGTGGCGCTCCGAGCCCGGCGACGAGCGGACCGACCTGTTCGCGCTCGGCGTGCTGCTCCACCAGATGCTGTCCGGGACGGTGCCCTACCGCGTCGCGCGCGAGGGCTCGCGCGAGCGGAGCGAGGCGCAGGAGCCGGGGCCGCCGCCCGCCCTGCCCCGCGGCCTCGCGCCGGAGCGCGTCCGCCGCCTCGTCCGGCGCATGCTCGAGAAGGACCCCGCGGAGCGCCCGCAGAGCGCAGCGGAGGTCGCCGCGGAGCTCCAGCGCGTCCAGCGCGGGGTCGATGGGCGCCTGCGCCGCGCCGGCGTCGCAGCGGCGGCGCTGGCCGGGGCGGCCGCGCTCGCGAGCGTGGCCTACGCGATCCGGCCGGGGCCCCCGGTCCCACCGACCCCCTTCGTCGTCGCGGTCGCGGACTTCGAGAACGGCACCGGCGATCGGGATCTCGACGGGCTCTCCGGCCTCCTCGTCACCTCGCTCGAGCAGTCGCGCCGGTTCCAGGTGATCGCGCGCGGGCGGCTCCTCTCGCTGCTCCGGAGCCGAGGGCGGGGGGACGCGCCGCGGATCGACGAGACGATCGCGCGGGAGCTCGCGCGCACCGCGGGGGCGCAGTTCGTCCTTGCCGGCTCCGCCCGGAAGACGGGCGACGCCATCGCGCTGGAGGTGAGGCTCGTCGACCCGAAGGACGGCCGCAGCGCGCGGGCCTTCCGCGAGCGCGCCGAGGCCAGGACGGACCTCCTCGCCGCCATCGACCGGATCTCCGACGCCGCTCGCAAGGCCCTGCACGAGCCGGAGGAGGACGTCCGCGCCTCGCGGATCCGGGTCGCGCAGGCGGTGACCTCCAGCGTCGAGGCGTA
Organism: uncultured delta proteobacterium; assembly: GCA_963821195.1. Lineage (GTDB taxonomy): Bacteria > Myxococcota > Myxococcia > Myxococcales > Anaeromyxobacteraceae > Anaeromyxobacter. Next base: position 82,158 of record CAWGDE010000030.1, on the reverse strand, counting down.
CGACGCGTACTTCCAGGGTGCCGACTGCGTCGCGCGCCCGAGCCTGTCGGCGAACTGGACGTCCGTGAACAGCTGCGCGGACCGCTTCCGGCGGGCGCTCGAGCTCGATCCGACCTTCGCTCTCGCGCACCACGAGCTCGCGGTGCTGCTCGGGATGGGCATGGGTGCGCCCCGCGACGTCCAGACCCACGCCGAGGCGGCGCTCCGGTACATCGACCGCGTGCCGCCGAAGGAGGGAGACCTCATCCGCGCCTGGAAGGCCCACCTCGATGGGCGGGACGACGACGCGCTCGCCGCCTACGCGCGCGTGCTCGAGCGTTTCCCGGACGACCCGCAGGCGCTGTTCCTCTCGGGCCACCTCTACTTCCAGCGCGGCGAGATGTCCGCGGCGATCCCCTTCTTCCAGAAGCTGCTCGCGCTCGACCCGGCGGCGGAGTGGCCCCTCGACTACCTCGTGACGGCGCTCGGGGTCGAGCGCCGCCGCTCGGAGCTCGCCCAGCTCCTCGCGCGCCTCGAGGCCGGGCCGCGGACGGCTGCCGTCTGGCACGCGCTCGTCCGGGCGCACGGGTGGCTCGGCGACCCCGGCCAAAGCATCGAGGTCGCGCAGCGTGCCGTCGAGGCGAGCAGCACGCCCGCGGCGCGGAGCGACCTCGCGACCGCGCTGAGCGCTGGCGGACGGTTCGCCGAGGCGGAGGAGGTGCTGCGGCGCCTCGTGAACGACGACCCGTCGGACCTCCTCGCGCGGCGCTGGCTCGCGGTCGCGCTGCGCGCGCAGGGGCGCCGCGCGGAGGCGCTGCGCGTGATCGGGGACGCGGAGCGAGCCATCGTGGACACGACGCACCCGTACGCGCGCGCGTACCTCATCGCGGGGGACGGTGACGTGCAGGCGCTCTGGCGGGAGGCCGCGCGATCGGACGCACTGCAGCCCGATAGCGCCGCGACGCTCGCCGTGCTGCTCGCCCTCGCGGGCGATCTCGCCCACGCGCGCACGCTCGCCGGCGCGGCGGCTCCTGGCTCCGCCGCGGCCGTGGAGTACGACGCGATCGTCGCCTGGCGCGAGGGGGACGCCTCCGCGGCGCTCGCGAAGCTCGCCGCGCTGGAGGCGAGCGCGCCGTGGCCTCAGCAGGGTCTCCCCCCCGCCTACCTCGTCGCGGAGATCGCGCTCGACGCCGGGGATCCGGCGGAGGCCGCCGGCGCCGCCGAGCGCTACCGAGCGCTGTGGCCGCGCGGCGTCTGGCGCGGGTGGGCGTACCCTCGCAGCCTGTACCTCTCGGCGATCGCGCTCCACCGGACGGGGGATGCCGCCGGCGCCCGCGACGCGGCCGGGCGCCTGCGCGACCTGCTCCGGCGCGCGGATCACGGAGAGCCGCTCGTCGCCGCCCTGCGCCGGCTGGACGGCAGTCTCCCGAAGTGAAGTAGGATGGCGCCGCCGATCGCGGGGGCGGCGGCCGAGGGACCTCGATACGCCCTCACTGGGGGAAGCACATGTCCAGCGGAAGCAACCCGAGTGACCAGCCGAAGTTGCTGGCCATGACCATCGACCAGCTGTCTGCTCACCCGTGCGGCTGCGGTTGCCGCTGCGGCTGCGAGCGTCACGAGGGGCACGCGCACGAGCCGTTCGGGCGCGAGCACCCGGGGCACACCGGCGAGGCCGAGAAGGCCCGGGCCGGGTTCCGGAAGGACCTCATCAAGCAGGCGAAGGAGCTCCTCGCGACCGCGCAGAGGGCGCTCGCCGAGGGCGCGACGACCGCCGACGAGATCCGGGACATGCAGCGGCTCGAGATTCTGGCTCGCGCGGCTCGTCGTGGAGGAGGCGGTGGAGTGCACGCCACCACCGCCGCCGCGCAGGAAGAAGTGATCGTCGCCGTCTCGCACGCGCGGGACGAGCACGCACCCCCCGTGCTCGCGGCCCTCCGGCGGCTCCGCGAGCGGGTGGTGCTGCTCGACCTCGCGGACTTCCCGCTGCGGGGCCGGATCGCCCTCGAGTACGGGAAGCGCTCGCGCGGCGCGACGCTCGAGACGGCGGCCGGCGCGTTGCGCGCCGACCGGGTGCGGGCGGTCTGGTGGCGCCGGCCGGAGCCCTTCGACCTCGGACGAGGGCTCTCCCGCGCCGACGCGGCGTTCTCGTTCCGGCAGGCCCTCGAGGCGCTCGCCGGGCTCGCCGCATCGCTCGACGCGCGCTGGGTGAACGATCCCTGGCGCGACGCGGCGGCGTCCCACAAGCCCGGGCAGCTCGCGCTCGCCGGGCGGCTCGGCCTCCGCGTCCCATCGACGCTGGTGACGAACGACCCCGACCGTGCGCGGAAGTTCCTCGCGCGGCGCGGCAGGACCGGCGCGGTGCACAAGACGCTCCAGGGGATCGGCGACGACTGGAGGCCCACCCGGCTCGTCCGGTCGTCGGATCGCGCGCGACTGGACGCGCTCCCCTGGGCGCCCGTGATCTTCCAGGAGTACGTGCCGGGCGTCGACGTCCGCGTGACCGTCGTCGGGGACGAGGTGTTCGCCGCCGAGATCGACGCCCGCGAGACGGCCTCACCCGAGGACTTCAGGCAGGTATGGAAGGAAGCTCGCATGGCGCCGTGCGCGCTGCCGAAGCGCGTCGAGCTGCGCCTCCGGAGGCTGGTCACCGAGCTCGGCCTGCGCTACGCTGCGATCGACCTCCGCCGCCGCGACGACGGCGAGCACGTCTTCCTCGAGGTGAACCCGTCCGGCCAGTGGCTCTTCGTCGAGCAGCGGACCGGGCAGCCGATCACGGCCGCGGTGGCGCGTCTCCTCGCGGCGCGCTGACGACGGTCAGACGGCGGCGAGGGCCTCGCCGACGACGCGGCGGACGTCCTCGAGCGCGTACGGCTTCTGGAGCACCCACGCGCGCCCGCCCGCGACCGCCTCGGTCATCGCGCCCTCCAGGGCGTAGCCGGACGAGAGCACGACGCGCACGGCGGGGTTGATCGCGGCGAGGTGACGCTGCACCTCGCGCCCGCCGACGTCGGGCATCACCATGTCGAGCACGACGAGGTCGATGTCGCGCCAGGCGCCCGAGTAGACGGTGACGCCCTCGACCCCGTTCGCGGCGGTGATCACCTCGTGGCCGTCGCGGCGCAGGATGCGCTCGAGCGTCGCACGGACCACGCGCTCGTCGTCGACGACGAGGATCCGCGCCCGGTGGGCCGGCGCCGCGCGCGGCAGCTCCGCCGGCTCCGCGTCCCCCTCGGCGTGCGGGAGCCACATCGTGAAGGACGTCCCGCGCCCCGGGCCGCTCTCGACCGTGATGGCGCCGCCGTGGCTCTCGATCGTGCCGTACACCGCGGCGAGCCCGAGGCCGACGCCCTGACCCGCGGGCTTCGTCGTGAAGAACGGCTCGAACACGTGCGCGAGCGTCTCCGCGTCCATGCCCGCGCCGTCGTCCGCGACGGTGATCTCGACGAGCGCCCCGGGCGGGAGGGCGGCGTGGAGGTCGGCGCGCCGCTCGGGCGGGAGGTCGACGCTCCGGGTCTCGAACCGGATCGTGCCGCCCTCGGGCATGGCGTCGCGGGCGTTGAGGGCGAGGTTCAGGAGCGCGTTGTGGAGCTGCGTCGGGTCGCCCAGGACCGCGGACGGCACCGCCCGGAGGTCGGTCGCGATCGCGATCCGCTTGTCGATCGAGCGCCGCAGCAGCGTGATCACGTCCGCCACGACCTCGTGGACGTCGACCGGGATCGCCACCACGTTGCCCTTCCGGGCGAAGGCGAGGAGCTGCCGCGTGAGGCGAGCCGACCGCTGCGCCGCCGCCCGGATCTCCTCGGCGGCGGTGCGCAGCTCGGGCGCGCCCGCGAGCGCCTCCACGAGGAAGTCGGCGTTGGCGAGCATCCCGGTGAGCTGGTTGTTGAAGTCGTGCGCGATCCCGCCGGCGAGCCGGCCGATGCCCTGCAGCTTCTCGGCCTGCCGCAGCCGATCCTGCATCTGCCGCCGCTCGGTCACGTCGCGGCCCGTCGCCACGACGGCCGTCACCTCTCCCGCCTCGTCGCGCACCGCCTTCCCCGTCCAGGCGAGCACCCGGGGTCCGCGCGCCGTCTCAGCCCGGTGCTCGGCCCGGGAGACGAAGGGCGGCCGGGACCCCTCGGCGAGCGCCGCCGCGATGAGCGGCCGGTCCTCGCGCGGCACGAGCTCGGCGAAGGACGTCCCGAGGAGCTCCGGCTCCGTCTTCCCGAGCAGGAGGCAGAGGGACTCGGACGCGAACACGAACCGGAGGTCCCGGTCGAGCTTCACGACGAGGTCCTCCTGGTTCTCCACGACGAGCCGGTACTTCTCCTCGCTCCGGCGCAGCGCCTCCTCCATGCGCTTGCGCGGCGTGATCTCGAGGAACGTGACGGCGAGCTCGCCGGGCGCCGTCCGGAACGCGTGCACCTCGAAGGCGCCGACGATGCGATCGTCCTGGTACTCCACCTGCTCGGTGTGGAAGGCCTCGCCGGACTCGATCGCCGAGCGGTAGCGGGCGGGGATCTCGGTCGCGCCGAGCGGCGGGAACGCCTCCTCGATCGTCTTCCCGACGAGCGACGCGTGCTCGATCCCGAGGATCCGGTTCGCGGCGGGGTTCGCACCGGTGAAGACGAGCCGGCCCGCGTCGAGCCGGTAGAAGTGCATCCCCATCGGCGACGACTCGACGAGCCGCTGGAACCGGAGCGCGTCGGGCGGATGGGCCACGGGCCGATTGTACCGGCTCGCGACCCTGCGGATCGACGGGGTCTCAGCGACCCCGGCCGCGGGCCGGCCCGTGCTCGTGCTCGTGCGAGTGGGCGTGCCCGTGGTCGTGTTCGTGGGAATGACCGTGGTCGTGCACGTGCTCGGGGTCGTGGGAGTGTCCGTGGGCGACCGGGCGCCGGCCGGCGGGCGCTACGGCGGTGCGGAGCTCGGCGAGCCACGCGACCCACGCGTCCATCCCCGCGCCGCTGCGCGCCGAGACCTCGATGACGCGGGGCCGCGGCATGACGCGCGCGAGGGCGTCGTGGACCTTCGCGAGGTCCACGTCGAGGTGCGGCACGAGGTCCATCTTCGCGAGCAGCACGAGATCGGCCGCCTTGAACATGACCGGGTACTTGAGCGGCTTGTCCTCGCCCTCCGTCACCGAGAGCACGACGACGTTCGCCGCCTGGCCGAGGTCGTAGATCGCGGGGCAGACGAGGTTCCCGACGTTCTCGATGAAGAAGAGGTCGACGTCGCGCCAGGGGAAGTCGTGGAGCGAGCGGTGGACGAGCTCCGCGTCGAGGTGACAGGCCTGGCCGGTGGTGATGGCCTTCGAGGGGATCCCGGCCTTCTCGAGCCGCCGCGCGTCGTTGTCGGTGGCGAGGTCGGCCGAGACGGCGGCGAGGCGCCATCCCTTCGCCGCCGCCGCGCGCGCCGTCGCCTCGAGCACGGCCGTCTTGCCGCCGCCCGGCGAGCCCATGAGGTTCAGGGCGACGACGCCCGCCTCGAGGAAGTGCTCGCGGTTGTGACGGGCCGCGCGGTCGTTGCCGGCGAGGATCTTCTCGTGCAGCTCGACCGGCACCAGCTCCGGGTCGCCGCATCCACAGGTCGTGCACATCAGGGCACCTCCAGCTCGATACCGTCGAGGGTGAGCGCGTCGCCACCGTCGTCGAGGCGCGCGGGCACCTCGCAGGCCGCGCAGCGCAGGATCCCGCCGCGCGCGATGGGCTTCGCGCACCTGGGGCAGGACCAGCTCGCCGCCACGCTCGTCAGCGCGAGCGGCGCCTTGGCGCAGATCGTCCCCTCGCGGAACGTCTCGTACGCGGTCCGGAAGAGCTCGGGATCGACCCCCGACAGCTCGCCGACGCGCACCGACAGCCGGTGCACCGCGATGGCGCCGCGCTTCCGCGCCTCCTGCTCGACGCGCTCTACGAGGCTCTGCACCAGGGAGTACTCGTGCATGCGCGGCGCCTAGCAGATCCTCGGCAGGAGCTCGCCTTCCGGCTCCGCGAGCATCCGCTTTCCGAGTCCCGTGTCGAGGATGACCGCGCCGGGCCGGTCGGCGATCGCGGTCGCCACGATCGCGGCCTCGCGCCCGAGCGGGTGGGCGCGGATCGCGGCGAGCACCTTCTCCGCCGACGCGGCGCGCACCCCGATGACCGCCTTCCCCTCGTTCGCGACGAGGAGCGGGTCGATGCCCACCATCTCGCTCGCAGCGCGGACCTCGTCGCGCACGGGGAGCGCCTGCTCCTCGAGGACGATCCCGACCTTCGCCTTCGCCGCCATCTCGTGGAGCACCCCGGCGACGCCCCCGCGGGTGGGGTCCTTCATCGCGACGACGGCCTCGCCCCCCGCCCGGAGCGCCTCGCGCACGAGGCCGTTCACCGGCGCGACGTCGGAGCGGAGGTCGCCCTCGAGCCCGAGCTGGTGGCGCACCGACATGATCGCCATGCCGTGATCGCCGATCGTCCCGGTCACGATGAGCTTGTCACCCGCGCGCAGGCCCGCGTCCGTCACCACACGGTCCGTGAAGGCGACCCCGGCGGTGTTGAGGACGATCCCGTCGAGCTCGCCCTTGCCCATCACCTTCGTGTCGCCGGTGACCACGGGGGCGCCCGCCTCGCGCGCGGTGTCGCGCATCGACGCCACGATCCGCTCGAGGTCCGCGCGCGCGAACCCCTCCTCGATGATCGCCGCGCAGGTGAGCGCGACGGGGTCCGTCGCGCCCATCATGGCGAGGTCGTTCACCGTCCCGGACACGGAGAGCCGGCCGATGTCGCCGCCCGGGAAGAAGATGGGCTGGACCACGTGGGAGTCGGTGGTGATCACGAGCCAGCGCTCGCCGACGCGGATCGCCGCGCCGTCGTCGAGCGCCGCGAGGCCGACGCCGTCCACCGGCGTCGCGAGCGAGAGGAACACGTCCTCGATGAGCTGGCGCATCGCGCGCCCGCCCGAGCCGTGCTTCATCCCGATCCGGAGGCCCGGCTTCTGCATCTACGTGCCCACCTTCCTGAGGTCGGGCACGCCGCCGTAGGTGTGCCAGATCCGGCACTGCCCCTCCGACGACACCATGCACGCGCCGACCGGCGACTCGGGGACGCAGGTCTTCCCGTAGAGCGCGCAGTCGGTCGGGACCGCGAGCCCGAGCATGATCGAGCCGCAGATGCAGCCCCTCGCGGCCTCCTCCGCCTCGTCGTCGCGGACGCCGGACGTGTCGATCCGGAAGCGCTTCCGGGCGTCGATCGCGGCCCACTCCGGCCGGAGGTCGAGGTTTCCGTCCTTCACCCTGGCGATCCCGCGCCAGGTGCCGGTCACGGTCCGGAACACCTTCCAGAGGCTCCTCTGCGCCGGGAGGTTCCCCTCCTTCGTGACGCACCGCGGGTAGGCGTTGAACACCTCGGGGCGCTTCTCCTTCACGAGCTCGGTGACCTTCACGATCGCGGCCAGGATGTCGAGCGGCTCGAACCCGGCGACGACGACGGGGGAGCCCGTGCGCGCGGCGAACGGCTCGAAGATCCCCCAGCCTGTGATGATCGCGGCGTGGCCAGCGGCGAGGTACCCCTCGATGTGCGTCTCCTTGCTCTGGGCGACGACCTCCATCGCGGCGGGGACGTACTTGTGCACCGACAGGATCGAGAAGTTCGGCGGGACCGGCCCGAGCGCCACCGCCGCCGTCGCGACCGCCGTGGTCTCGAAGCCGCTCCCGAGGAACACGACCTCGTCGCCGGGGTGCTTCCGCGCGATCTCCACCGCCTGCGCGACCGAGTAGACGATCTCGACCTTCCCGCCGTCCGAGTGCGCGTCGGCGAGGGAGCGCGCGGTGCCCGGGAGCCGGACCATGTCGCCGTAGGTGCAGACCCGCACGCCCTGCGCCGCGAGCGCCACCGCCTCGTCCACCTCGGGACCGTCCGTCACGCACACGGGGCAGCCCGGCCCCATGATGAGCGTGAGCTCGGGCGGGAGCACCGCGCGGAGCCCGAACCGCGCGATGGCCTGCTCGTGGCTCCCGCAGACGTGCATCACCGAGACCGGGCGGCCGATGGCGGCGACGTTCCGCGCGAGCGCGTCCGCGAGCGCGCGGGCGCGCGCCGGATCGCGGAACTTCAGCTCGGCGAAGAGATCGCGGCTCACGGCTTGTCCTTGCCCGCCGCCAGCTCGCCGCGGACGTCTGCGGCCATGAGGTCCTCCTTCGCGCCGGTGACGTCGAGGATCTGGTCGAAGAGCGCGAGCGTCTCCTGGACCTCCTCGGGCGGGATCCGCCGGATCGCGAACCCGACGTGATTCAGGACGTAGTCGCCGACCTGCACCGGCTCGTCGACGATGTCGAGCCGGAGCTCCTTCTTCACGCCGAAGAAGTCGACCGTGGCGCTGAGCCCGTCGATCGCGACCACCTTCCCTGGAACGCCGAGGCACATGGGCGAATCCTCCGTCACGCCGTCGCGTCCGCGACGACCGCCTGGCCGAGCGCGATCCCGCCGTCGCCGGGGGGCACGTGGCCGTGTGGGTATACCTCGAAAGCTCCCGAAAGCTCGCCGAGGATCCCCTCGGCGAGCCGCGCGTTCTGGAAGCACCCGCCCGTCAGGACGACGGCAGGCGGCCGGTCCGGCGCGCCGCGCCGCGAACCAGCTCCGCGCCCGCCGCGGCGAGCGCGGCGTGGAACCGCGACGACACGGCCGCCGGGTGCGCTCCGGCGACGACGTCGCGGGCGAGCGCCCGCCAGAGCGGCCGCAGGTCGAGCACGTCGAGCCCGCCCTCGACCGCCACGTCGAACGGGTAGGGCGCCTCGGGGGCGCCGGCCGCGGCGTCGAGCGCGAGCGCCACCTGCCCCTCGAAGCGCGAGGAGGGCCGGCCGAGCGCGAGGGCGCCGGCGGCGTCGAAGGCTCGCCCGGCCCCGTGCGCGCGCGGGGAGTTCACGCCCCCCGCCAGCATCCGGCGGGCGACCGCGATCTCCCGGGGGTCGACCGCGCGGAAGAGCGGGATCCGGTCGAGCGGAGCGTCCTCGCCGAACGCGTCGAGGAGCGCCGCGAGCGCGATCCGCCACGGCTCCTTGATGGCCCGGTCGCCGCCCGCGAGCGCGAGCGGGCGGAACGTGCCGAGCCGCTCGAACCGGCCGCGCTCGACGAGGAGCAGCTCGCCGCCCCAGGCCGTCCCGTCCGTGCCGAGGCCGGTCCCGTCCCAGGCGAGCGCGAGGGCCGGGCCGTCGAGGCCGTGCTCGGCCATCGCCGCGGCGGCGTGCGCGTGGTGGTGCTGCACCGGGACGAGCGGCACGCCGAGCGCAGCGGCCCGCTCGCGGGCGAAGCGGGTGGAGAGGTAGAGCGGGTGGAGGTCGCAGGCGACGACCTCGGGCCGGAGCGCGAGGAACGCCTCGAGCCGGGCGATCGCGGCCTCGAAGGCCGCGTACGTCTCGAGCGCGTCGAGATCGCCGACGTGCGGCCCGAGCACGGCCTCGTCGCCGCGCGCGAGGCAGACCGCGTTCTTGAGCTGCGCCCCGACCGCGAGCACGGGTCGCGCGAAGCGGCGCGCGACGCGCACCGGGCGCGGCACGAACCCGCGCGAACGCCGCATCACGAGCGGGCGCCCCGCGACGACCCGCGCGACGGAGTCGTCGCAGCGCGACGCGATGGGCCGGTCGTGGACGAGGAAGAGATCCGCGATCCCGCCCAGCCGGCGGAGCGCCTCGTCGTCCTCGAACGCGATGGGCTCGTCGGAGAGGTTGCCGCTCGTCATGACGAGGGGCCGGCGCGCCTCCGCGAGGAGGACGTGATGGAGCGGCGCGTACGCGAGCAGGATCCCGACGAGCGGGCTGTCGGGCGCGACCTCCGGCGCGAGAAGCGCGGCGGCGCGGCGGCGGCAGAGCACGATCGGGCGCTCGACGGAGGCGAGGAGCGCCTCCTCCTCCGCGGTCGTGTCCGCGAGCGCGCGGGCTTCCGCGAGGTCCCGCACCATCACCGCGAGCGGCTTCTCCTCCCGGCGCTTCCGGTCACGCAGCGTCCGGACCGCGGCGGGCGAGGTCGCGTCGCACGCGAGGTGGAACCCGCCGATCCCCTTCACCGCGACGACGCGCCCCTCGGCGAGGGCCCGGCCAGCGAAGGCGATCGGGTCCTCCGTCGCGACCGGCGCGCCCGACGCGTCCCGCAGCGACACCCGGGGGCCGCAGGCGGGGCACGCGTTCGGCTGCGCGTGGAAGCGGCGGTCGAGCGGGTCCGCGTACTCTCGCGCGCAGGCGGGGCACATCCGGAACCCGGCCATCGTCGTCGCGGGGCGGTCGTACGGCGCGCCGAGCGCGATCGTGAACCGGGGGCCGCAGCTCGTGCAGTTCGTGAACGGATAGCGGTGGCGGCGGTCCGACGGGTCCTCGAGCTCGCGCAGGCAGTCGGGGCAGGTGGCGAGATCCGGCGGGATCGCGGTGCGCCGCTCGGCCGCGCCGCCGCTCTCCTGGATCTCGAAGCCGGCGACGTCCTCGGCCGCGATCCGCGCGGAGCGCAGGTCCTCGACGTTCGCCGCCGGGGGGTGGTCCGTTCGCAGGCGCGACACGAACCGGTCGAGCGTGGCGGGCGGGCCGAACGCGTCGATCGTCACGCCGGACGCGTCGTTCCGGACCCGGCCGCGGACGCCCACCTCGTGCGCGAGGCGGTAGACGAACGGGCGAAAGCCGACGCCCTGGACCGTGCCGGTGAGCACGATCCGTCTCCCCTCCCCGGGCCCGAGCCCGCCCTCTCGTGTCTCCGGAGTCATGAGGCGAGACGGCGCGAGGTCCTGTCCTCCGGAGCGACGGCGGCGGAGGATAGCGAAAAGTCCTTGGGATTCCGGGGCACTATACCACCGAGGTGGGGTGCCGTCACGGGGCTCCGGGCTCGCGCTCCCACCACAGGTCCGGCTCCCGGGGCGGCACGCGCTCCTCCAGGGCGAGGCCGAGCGCGCGGAGCTCCGCCGCGACGCGCTCCACGGCGGCGGGGATCGCCGCTCGCACCGGTGCCGAGAGGCCGATCCCGGTCTCCGTCCGCGCCGGGATCACGCCGACGAGCCGCACGACGGGCGGCGTCACGCCCATGAAGTCGGCGTTCAGGAGCGCCTCGCGAACGCCCGGCTCGTGGGGGCTCATCGCGAGGACGGGCTTCTTCGTCAGCAGCTCCGCCTTCTCGTACACCCGCAGCTCGCCGGGCGTGCCCTTCGCCTTCACCGCGTCCACGAGCACGGCCGCGTCGAGCCCGACGAGGAAGGCGGTGAGGTCGTACCCGGGCGTGCCCGCGTCGATCACCTGCACGCTCTCGGGGAGGTCGTAGCGGGCCTCGACGACGCGGACGACGTGGGGCCCCACCGCGTCGTCGCCGGTGAGGACGTTCCCGATGCCGATGATCGCGATCTTGGGCACGCGGCGACTCTAGCGCTGCTGGCACGCTCGCGCATGTTGCACCCCGAGCGCAGGCGCAGCCGGATGAGGCTGCGCCGGAGCGAGCGCCGGGGGGGGTCGGGGGGTCCCGAGCCCCGCGGCGCAAGCCGCAGGGCGAGGGCCCCCCGTCACGACGGCCTACAGCACCTTGACCCGGGCGATCTCCTCGCCGTCCTGGTCGACCGTGTGGATCGCGCAGGCGAGGCAGGGGTCGAACGAGTGGATGGTGCGGAGCGCCTCGAGCGGCAGCTTCGCATCGGCGATGGGGTTCCCGACGAGCGACGCCTCGTAGGGGCCCTTCTGGTCCTTCCCGTCGCGCGGGCCGGCGTTCCAGGTGGAGGGCACGACCGCCTGGTAGTTCTTGAGCTTCATCGACCTGCCGTCGGACTCGATGACGCTCCAGTGCGAGAGCGTGCCGCGCGGCGCCTCGTGGAACCCGACGCCCTTGTACGTGCCGGGCTTCAGGTTCTTGAGCGGGTCGACGAAGATCGTCGTGTCGCCCTTGCCGATGTTCTCGGCGAGGAGCTTCCAGTGCTTCTGGGCGAGCTCGGAGAGCACCGCGCAGCGGATCGCGCGGGCGGCGTGGCGGCCGAGGGTCGAGTGGAGGACGGCAGGCGTCAGCTTCGCGCCGGCGATCTTGCCGGCGGTGCCGAGCATCCAGTCCCCCCACTTCTTGATGCCCTCGTGTCCCTGGACGTAGCCGACGAGCACCTGCGCGAGCGGGCCGACCTGGACGGGCTTGCCCTCGAGCCGGGGCGCCTTCACCCACGAGTACCGCTCCGGCGCCGGGGACTCCTGCTTCCACTCGCCCGTGTACTTCGGCTTCGTCTCCTCCTCCCACGGGCCGCGGTTCCAGTCGCCCTCGTAGTAGGAGCGAGCGATCGACTCCGTCACGTTCGCCTTCAGATAATCGTCGTTCCAGCTCGTGACGGGGCGGACCTTCGAGAGGTCGCCGTTCCAGATGACGCCGCCCGGGAGGTCGAACTTCGTCATCTTCGCGTCGACCGGCATGTCCGGCACGGCGAGGTAGTTCGTGACGCCCGCGCCGTACTTGAGCCAGTCGGGGTAGCTCGCCGCGATGGCGGCCACGTCCGGCAGGTACACCTGCGTGATGAACCCGGACACCTGGTCGAGCAGGTCCTTCACCGCGTACAGCTTCTGCATGTTGAGGGCGGCGGGGCTGTCGAGGTTGATCGCGTTCGCGACGCCGCCGACCGCGAGGTTCTGGATGTTCGGCGTCTTGGAGCCGAGGATCGCGACGACCTGGTTCGCCTTCCGCTGCACGTCGAGCGCCTGGAGGTAGTGCGCGACCGCGAGCAGGTTCACCTCCGGCGAGAGCTTCATCGCCGGGTGGCCCCAGTAGCCGTTCGTGAAGATGCCGAGCTGGCCGGCCGCCACGAACTCCTTCACCTTCTCCTTCACGGCGGCGAGCGCGTGCTTCGAGTTGCCGGCCCAGGTGAGGCCGAGGGAGTCGGCGAACGCGGCCGCCTTCTCAGGCGAGGCCTCGAGCACCTTCGTCACGTCGACCCAGTCGAGCGCCGAGAGCTGGTAGAAGTGGACGACGTGGTCGTGCAGCGCGTGCGCGCCGATGATGATGTTCCGGATGAGCTGCGCGTTGAGCGGGATCTCGAGCCCGAGCGCGTTCTCGACCGACCGGACGGACGCGATGGCGTGGACGGTGGTGCACACGCCGCAGATGCGCTGCGTGAAGACCCAGGCGTCGCGCGGGTCGCGGCCCTGCAGGATCGTCTCGATCCCGCGCCACATGGTCCCGCTGGACCAGGCGTTCTTGATCGCGCCGCCCTCCACCTCGACGTCGATGCGGAGGTGACCCTCGATCCGCGTGACCGGATCGATCGTGATGAGCTTGCCCATGGACGTTGACCTCTATCCTTTCAGCTCGCGGCGGCGGACTTCGCGCCGACGGGGGTGTGCGTGCGGACGTCGTCGACGACCACCACGGGGAACAGCTTCGAGACCAGGAGGAAGACCGCGATGCCGATGGCGGCCATGCCGACCGTGACGACGGTCTCGCCGAGCGACGGGAAGTAGCTCCAGCCCGCCGGGACCGGCTCGCCGTCGGCGCCCCAGCCGGCGGGGCGGTACGCCGTCATGTACGTGTCGACGCGGTAGACGGCCCCGGCCCAGAGCGACAGGAGCGCGGCGCCGAAGAGGCGGCCGCGGTTCGCCTGCACCTTGGGGAGGAAGAAGAGGACCGCCGGGACGGCGAAGAGCGCGAGCTCGATCGCGAAGAAGAACGTCGGCCAGTTCGCCCCGAGGTAGCGGAGCTTGCCGGCGAGCACGATGTCGCCGACGCGGAGGACGAGGTACGCGACGAGGAGCCCCGCGTTCACCTTCGACATGCTCGCGAAGAGCTTCTGGTCGTGCTGCGCGTTGTAGCCGAGCTTGAGGAGCGACACGAGCACCACGACCGCGCCGTAGCCCATCGAGAGGCAGGAGATGAGGAACAGGAGCGGGAGGAGCGCCGTGTGCCAGAACGGGTGCACCTTCGTCACCGCGAGCAGCATCAGGCCGCCCAGCGAGCTCTGGTGCATCGTCGGGAGCAGGATCGCGAGCGCGATGACGTACGGCATCTTCTTCGCGAGCGCGGCGCCCCACCGCTTGCCGAAGCTCGACCAGCGGGGGCTCTTGGCCTCGGCCGCGCCGTCGAAGACCGACGGCAGCACCTCGACCCAGAGCACGAAGATGTAGCTCATCACGCAGACGGCGACCTCGAGGAGGACCGAGGAGAGGTTCCACCACGGGACGACCGGGAGGATCACCGCGTTCCAGTACCGCCCGAGGGCGACCACGATCGAGCTGCCGCCGAGCGTGTACGAGATCGCGCCGACGAGGACCGCGGGCCGGACGAGCGCGTGGTACTGGCCCTTGTTGAGGAGGTAGCAGAGCAGGCCGACGCCGTAGGCGCCGGCGCCGATGCCGGTGAACACGACGACGTTCACGGGCTCCCAGATGCCCCAGGTGAACCCGTCGGTCATGTTCGAGACCGAGCCGATGCCGAAGAAGAAGCGGTAGGCCATCACGAGGCTCGCCACGCCGAAGATGGCGAGCAGCACCAGCGTCGGCCGGTCGAGGAGCTTCCCGCCGAGCGGGCGGGGATGGGCGTGGGCGCTCATCGGTTCTCCTCCTCGCCGTGCGCGGCGGCGTCTTCCTTCTTCTTGTTGCGGTGGATGACGAAGGCCATCGCGGCGTAGAGCGCGACGGGCGTGATGCCGTGGAAGTACGGAGTGTGGGACACGGTCTCCGAGAACTGCGCGGCGGACTTCTCGCCGAGGGCCGGCAAGCCCATCTGCTGGAAGGTGACGCCGGCGGCGGCGAGGTAGAGCACCTGCGTCCCGCCGCCCTCCTTCTCGCCGTACACCGTGGGCGCGTAGCGCTTCGGGTCCTTCGCGATGCGCGCCTTCGCCTTCGCGAGCAGCTCCTCGCGCTTGCCGAAGATCACCGCCTCGCGCGGGCACACCTCGCAGCAGGCCGGGTTCGCGACCGCGAGCGCGCCCTCCTTCTTCGGGTCGGCGCGGTGCCGGCACAGCTCGCACTTCACGACCGCGGGGAACGCCTCGTACCACTCGAACTTGGGCACGTTGAAGGCGCACGCGATCTGGCAGTAGCGGCAGCCGACGCAGGTCAGCTTGTCCCAGAGGACGATCCCGCTGCCCTTCTTCTCGCCGTCGATCTTCCGCTTCGCCTCGCCCTCCTTGTGGAGCGCGCCCAGCATGCAGGCGGACACGCAGGAGGGGTCGACGCAGTGCATGCACTGCTGCTTCACGAAGACCTGCCCGCCGTCGTCGGTCGGGAGCGACTTGATGACGTTCTTCGTCGTGCTGTTGAGATCGGCAGGGGCGTCGTAGACACCCCCGTTCGCCTCGACCTTGTCGGCGGGCAGCTTGTTGGCGACCTTGCACGCGGTCTGGCAGGCGCGGCAGCCGACGCAGAGCGTGGAGTCGAAGAGCATCCCGACGGCGTAGGGGGAGGGCTCGATCTTGTGGCGCGCCTCGGCGCGGCCGGGGAGGGCGGCGGTGGCTCCCGCCACGGCCGCTCCCTTCAGGAGGTCTCGTCGAGTGATGCTCATGGCTACTCCTTCGGCTGGTCCTTCTCGGACTCGGCCGTCATCTTCTTCGAGGCGATGAACCCGGCGCCCGCGAGGGCGCCCACGATCGCTCCGCCGACGCCCACCGCGACCGCGCTCCTGCCGACGACGCCGTGCTCGGGGTGGATCGCCGGGTACGCCATCGGGGCGGTCGGCGCGTCGATCGGCATGTTCTCGTAGATCGGCACGTTGAAGACGACGCCCTGCTCCGTGCAGCCGACGCAGGGGTGGCCGATCCCGATGGGCCACGCGCCCGGCACCTCGCAGAACGAGAGGAGCGAGCAGTTGGCGTGCGTCTGCGGCCCCTTGCAGCCGAGCTTGTAGAGGCACCAGCCGTTCCGGTGGCCCTCGTCGCCGTACACCTGCGCGAAGCGGCCGGCGTCGAAGTGCGGCCGGCGCGGGCAGTCCTCGTGGATGACGCGGCCGTAGGCGAAGGTCGGACGGCCCTTGTCGTCGAGCTTCGGGAGCGTCCCGAAGGTGGCGAACTGGAGCACGGTGCCGAGGAGGTTGTACGGGTTCGCCGGGCAACCGGGCAGCGTGACGACCGGCTTGCCCTTCAAGATCTGCGGGACGCCGGTCGCGCCGGTCGGATTCGGCGCCGCCGAGGGCACGCCGCCCCAGGACGCGCAGGAGCCGATCGCGATGACGGCGGCCGCCTTCTCGGCGACCTCCTTCAGCGTGTCGATCGCCTTCTTGCCGCCGACCTGGCAGTAGATGCCGCCGTCCTTCTCGGGGATCGCGCCCTCGACCACGAGGACGTACCCGCCGCGCTTCACCGCGGCATCGAGCGCGGCCTCGATCTGGTGGCCGGCCGCCGCGAAGAGCGTCTCGTGGTAGTCGACGGAGATGAGGTCGAGGATGAGGCTGCCGACGTCCGGGTGGCTCGTCCGGAGCAGCGACTCCGTGCAGCCGGTGCACTCCTGGAAGTGCAGCCAGACGACGGAGGGCTTCTGGCCCTTCGCCACCTTCTCGGCCATCTTCTCGCCGGCCCACGCGGGCAGGCCGACCGCGGCGGCCGCAGCGGAGCAGACCTTGATGAAGTCGCGGCGGGAGAAGTCGCCGATCCCGTTCCGCGCGAGAGCGTTGGAGCCCATGTCGTTCATTCCTTCCTCCGGGTGCGCGGAGCCTAACTCCATGGAGTTGAATTACAACCGCCTAAATTCGTGGGGGTTTTCCCGATTGGCAGCGCGCAGCGTTTGCGTTCCTCTGCCGGCGTGGGGCTGCGACAGGGCCGCGCAGCGCACCGTCCTGACGCGATCTCGGTTGATACGCGTCAGGCATTCCCCAGTCTGCAACCGCAAAGCAGCGAGTCGTGGCGGCTTTGTGGACTCCGCCGGACAACATTGACCAGTGCAATCCATTACCAATTTTGCGTGTGCGATTTTTCGACGCAGGCGCGGTCCGGGGAGGAATTTCGGAGCTCGGCGGGCGCGAGATCGGCGATCGGGACTCGGTCTCGGTCCTCGGCGGAGCCCCTCTCGCGCGTGCGACCCGGGCTGTACGTCACGGTGGGTGAACGTCGCGGGCGCCGAGCGATCGCGGCTCCACGAAGCGTGTGCGGCCCACGGCCGGTCCCGGCGGCGGATGGCGTCGCGCGGCGGCGGAGCAGCTCAGTACGTGACGGTGGCGGTGACCGTGTCGCCGTACGACGCGGCCCAGGCGTCCTGGCCGCCGGGGATCTGCGCGTGCACGGTGAAGGTGCGCGGATTGAAGTCCGGCGCGGCCGGCGGCGACAGCAGCTCGGCTCCGCTGCCTCCCCAGGGGATCGCGTGCGCCCCGTCCTGGAACAGGCCGTACGCGAGGAAGTGAGCCGCGCCGTCGGTCATCTGCCGCTGCGTGCCGGACGGGTTGCGGCCGGCGTCGAGCGCGATGGTCGTCGCCGCCCCGCGCGTGCAGGTGGTCGTCACCGCGCCCGTCGCGTTCCTGGGTGCCGTCGCGTTGGCGCCCACCGGGTCGTAGGTGCCGAAGTCGATCGCGGCGGTGGCGATGCTGCAGCTCGAGGCCACCGCCGCGGAGACGGGCACCGAGATCGACGACGAGTTCGTCGCCAGCTTCTTGGTCCAGTAGATGGTCGCCGTGAGCGTGTCGGCGTATGCGCCGACGCCGACGTCCTGCCGCGCAGGGATCCGCCCGAAGACGGGGACGAGGTACGTCGTCTTGTTCGCGGGGCTGGCGGCCGTGAAGTACTCCCCCGTCCCCCCGGTCCCGTCGCCCCAGATCGTCTGGAGCGCCGGGTCCGTGTAGAGGTTGTAGCCGAGCCGCGACGCCCCGCTCGCCGCCTGGCGCTGCGCGAAGCTCCCCGACGTGCCAGCGCTGAAGTCGATGATGATGGGGCCGTCCGCGTTCCCGGTGCACTCGTAGCTGAGCGTGGCGGACCAAGTCAGGTCGGCCCCGGAGAAGACGTCGTAGCTGCCGAGGTTGACCGAGGCGAGCGTCAGCGTGCAGCCCGAGGCGGCCCACGCGTCCCGCCAGGCGAGGAGCAGCGCCAGGACGAGCCACGCGCGCCCCATCACCGCACCCGGAGCCGCGGCGCTGCCGCGCACGAGACGAGGCCGAGGTCGAGCCTGCCCCCGGCGTTCTGCGGGACGGTCAGCTCCAGGTCGCAGACCTCGCGCTCCGTCTCGATCCGCGCCGGGTAGCTGCCCGCGGGGAGGTTCTCCAGCGCGAACTGGCCGGTGCTGCCGATGGGCGACCGGCGCTCGCCCTCCGGCGTCCAGACCGACAGCTCGCCGAACGCCGGGATGCGCGTGCTCCCCTGCTCTCGGATCTCGAGCTCGCCGGTGACGAAGTCGAGGCGCGGCGCATGGAACTGCACGAGGGCGCCGCCGCGCAGCGGCGTGGCGACGTTTCGCGCCAGGACGCCGACCTCGCGGTCGAGGGGAAGATCGACGGGATCGATCGCGACCCGGTTGCCGAAGTACGGGATCAGGTTCGGGAGCAGCAGGTTCCCCCTGCGGTCGGTGCGGCCGATCACCTGGTTGTTGACGAGCCCGCGGATGCCGGCGACGCCCGGGACCTGCAGCAGCGCGTAGCCGTTCTGGACGGCGCGCGAGAAGAAGAGGTCGCCCCCGATCGCCACGAGCCCGCCCGACACGGCGAGCGAGCCGCCGCTGGCGCCCGAGCGGGAGTAATAGTCGCCGGTCGCCTCCACGCGGCCGTGGGGGCCCTGGCCCACCAGATCGCCCTCCATGGAGTCGCCGGCGAGGCGGTCGTGGTTGGTCGCGACCCGGTATCCGACCCCGGACATGTCGCCGATCGAGCGCTGCACGACGGCGTTGCCGCCCCTCCCGGACGTCGCGCCCGCCGAGAGGCTGGTCTGGTCGCCCAGGTACGAGCTGAAGCCGAAGAAGACCTCGGTCGCCCCGGAGGCGCCGGCGGTGCGTGCGATCGACGCCGAGACGGACGCGTTCCGGAAGACGGTGAGGTCGGCGCGCAGCGACGCGCGCAGCTGGTCTCCTCCGTCGCGGAGGTGCCTCGCCTGCGTCTCGACCACGAGGCCCAGCGGGCCGCCGGGGCGGAAGGCGAGGAAGGCGTTGCCCTGCGCGAGCGCGCGATCCGCCTCCGGCGCGAGCGACAGGTTGGCGTAGGAATCGCTCTGGAGGCGCGCGAGGAAGCCCACGGAGAACGCCTGCGAGAGCCAGGACCAGGAGAGCGACCCGGCGGTGCCGTGCAGGTGCGATGCCCCGCTCGCCGCGACCGACAGCTCCACCTCCCCCACCGGGGTCCGCACGGTCGCCTGCGCGCCGCCGCTCGCGAGGGTCGGCGTCAGCTCGAGCCGGCCGCCGGCGGTGAAGGTGTCGGTCACGCCGTAGCGGTGCGAGCCGAGGAGCGCGGGGTCGCCGTAGTCGAAGCTCGCGGTGCCGAACGCGCGGCGCTGCAGGCCCATCGAGTAATCGTACTCGTGGAAGCCCTTCCCGATCACGCCGGTCGAGTAGTAGTAGCTCGCGCTCACGTCGGTGGCCCGCCCGAAGGCGTCGCGCACCACCGTGCGGTAGCTGCCGTCGCCGCTCGTCGCCGGCAGGCTGAGCACGTCGAACGCGCCGGGCGCGATGGGCTCCCTCCGCACCAGCTGGCCGTTCACGTACACCTCGAGCGTCGACGGGGTCGCCGCGAACCCTCGCGTGGACGGCAGCGGCGTGCGCAGGAAATAAGGGTCGAGGGAGTACTCGCGCCGCACGGTGAGGCCGAGGAGCGTCCCGCCCCCGCCGAGGAGCGACCCGCCCTCGACCGCGTCGCCGACGATCCAGCGCCGCAGCTCGTCGGGCTCGTCGAAGGTGGCGTTCGTGAGGCCGCGCACCAGCTCGCCGGTGGTGAGCCGCGACCACCCGGTGTAGAGCAGGCTCCCGCTCACGCTGGCGCCCGCCTCCACGAACCCGCTCAGCGTCCCGCCGGTGTCGCCGCGGGCCGAGTAGTTGAGGAAGGCGCTCGTGTCGCGGCGCTGCTCGAGATCGGCGGGCCGGGCGGACTGCCGGAGGTCGATCATCCGCCGCTCGAACAGCGAGGGGTCGGCCGTGATCCGCAGCGCCAGGGCCCCCTCGTCCACCGCGAAGGTCAGCCGCGGCGCGAGGGAGGCGAGCGAGACGTGCTCGCGCCCGTCGATCTGCGAGCGCGTCCCCGCGAAGTCCCGGAGCCCCGCGTCGTTCAGGTCGGCGACGGCGACGAGCGCGTCGCTTCCGCGCAGCACCACGAGGACCGCGGCGCGCTTCGGCTCGGTGTTGACGAAGAGGTCGAGCGCGGCGCGCTGCTCGCTCGCGTCGCGCACCGGCGGAGGGGGCTCGCTGGCCACGAACCCGGTCCGCGCGACGACGGGCGCGGCGATCAGGAGCGCGAGGATCGCCTCATTCACAAGCCCCTCGAGGCGCCGCGGACTTCACCGCCAGCTCCCGGCTCTCGAGCTTCACCTTCACGGACAGCGAGGCGACGGGCTTGCAGGATGCCGCCGGGACCGGCCACGCGTAGGCGCGGCGCTCGCCGGCGAGGACGTACCACCCCTCCCAGCGCTCGCTCGCGACCACCTTGCCCGCCGCGTCGAGGGCGTCGATGGCCACCTCGAGCGGCCGCTGAGACACGTTCCCGGCGTTCGAGAGCTGGAACGAGGCGCGGCCCTTCTCCAGCGCGAGCCCTTCCACCCGCAGGTCCTGGACCGGCTTGTCGGGCATCACGAAGATCGGGATCGAGAGCCGCGTCAGCACCTGGACCTGAGGCGGCGCGCCCGCCTTGGGCGCGCGCGGCAGCTCCTGCGCGATGAGCCGGTACGTCTTCTCCACCGGCCCGAAGAGCGAGGGCCCGACGGCGACGCGCACGTTGCGCTTCTCGCCGGGCTTGAGCGTGAGGAGCGGCGGGTAGAGGAGGACGTCCTTCGTGTTCTCGAGCTGCATCTTGCCGTTCTCGTCCTGCTTCCAGGAGACGAGCTGCAGCTCGAAGCGCGTCTCCTCCGTGCCGGTGTTGACCAGCGCGACGAGGGTATTGGGGGCGGCCCGCGTCAGCTCGATCCGGATCGGGGAGACCTCGATCGCAGCCGACGCGGGCCCGGCGAGGAACGCCGCGAGCCAGAGGACCTGCAGGCGCTTCATCAGCGGATCAGAACGTGACGGTCGCGGTGATCGAGTCGCTGTAGTTGTCCACGTAGACGTCCTGTCCCAGCGTGATGTTGCCGTACATCGTCAGGTTGAACGGAGCCTTGCTGGGCGCGAAGTTGGCGACCGCGACGCCGCCACTGGAATCGCCCCACACGTTCGTATGCGCCACTTCGGTGAAGATGTTGTAATCGATCGTGTGCGTGCCGGTGCCCTTCATCGTCCGGGTGGCGGGGAAGGTCGTGCTGCTCCCGGGGGACAGCGTCACCGAGTACGACGTGTTCTTCGAGCAAGTGAGCGTAACCGTGCTCGTGCCTGTCGTGTCCGCGGCCGCGAAAGGATCATAGTCGGGGAACACGAGGTTGGCGGCCGAGATGGTGCAGGCCGGGTTCACCTTGGTGCTCACGGTGAACGTGCTGGTCGCGTTGGCAGCGACTGCGTCGCCGGCGGCGAGCGCGGACAGGGCGGTGGCGACTGCGAGGAACTTCTTCATGACGACTCCTTGGATGCGTGGAACGACGGGCGGGGAGCAGCTGATACGCACCGTAAATGCAAACGCGCGGCCGTCAAAGAAGCGGGCCCGAAAGACAGTCGGCAAATCTGCGGGGATGTGAGCGGACCGGCGCTGGTTTGCCCACATCTTCGGCGCGCTCGATTGCAGCCTGTCCCGCAATCCGGAGACGAGACTTGGCTTCAGGATGCCCCGGTCCCGCCGGCTGCCCAGTTCACGGTCCGTGGCGGAGCGGCTGACGCCCTCCGCCGCTTCACCGGATGGGGGAAGAGCGCGCGACCCGTGGGTCAAGGTGCTAAGACGAATCGCGCCAGGAGACCCCCGCATGCGCCGTCTCGTCGCAGCCCTCGTCACCGCCGCCTCCGCCGCCTCCGCGGCGCCGGCCTCCCCCGCCGCCGGAGCGAGCGGCCCCGCCGCGCCTCCGCCGTTCCCCGACGCTGCCGCCCTGCGGCGCGCGGACGCCCGCTTCGCCCCGGTGGATCTCCGCGTGGACCTCTCGAGGCTGCCCGCCTCCGAGCGCACCGCGCTCGCGAAGCTCGTCCTCGCCGCGCGGGTCATGGACGCGATCTACCTCCGCCAGGTCTGGGCGGGGAACGAGGCGCTCCTGCTCGAGCTCGCGCAGGACTCCTCACCGCTCGGCCGCGCCCGCCTCGCCGCGTTCCTGCGCGACAAGGGCCCGTGGGACCGGCTCGAGGGCGACCGGGCCTTCCTCCCGGGCGTCCCGGAGAAGCCCGAGGCCGCGAACTTCTACCCCGCGGGCGCGACGAAGGCCGACGTCGAGGCGTGGCTCGCGGGCCTCGCCCCGGCCGCGCGGCGCGACGCGCTCGGCTTCTTCACCGCGATCCGGCGCGCGCCCGCGGGCGGGTTCGCGATCGTGCCGTACGCGGTCGAGTACCAGGGCGAGCTCGCCCGGGCCGCCGCGCTGCTCCGCGAGGCGGCGGACGCGACCGCCGACGCGTCGCTCCGAACCTTCCTCCTCGCCCGTGCCGAGGCCTTCGTCACGAACGACTACCGCGCCTCGGACGTCGACTGGATGAAGCTCGACTCCGCGGTCGAGCCGACCGTGGGGCCCTACGAGGTCTACGAGGACGGCTGGTTCGCGGCGAAGGCGGCGTTCGAGGCGTTCGTGGGCGTGCGCGACGACGCGGAGACCACGAAGCTCGCGCGGTTCGGTGCGGAGCTGCAGGGGATCGAGGACGCGCTCCCGATCGACCCGCCGCTCCGGAACCCGAAGCTCGGCGCGATGGCCCCCATCCGCGTCGTGAACGAGATCTTCGCCGCGGGCGACGCGGCGCACGGGGTCACCACCGCGGCCTTCAACCTCCCCAACGACGAGGAGGTCGTCCGCGAGATGGGCACGAAGCGCGTCATGCTGAAGAACGTGCAGGAGGCCAAGTTCGCGAAGGTGCTCGTCCCGATCGCGCGGATCGCGCTCGAGCCCGCGGATCGCGGCGCCGTCTCGTTCGACGCGTTCTTCACGCACGTCCTCATGCACGAGCTCGTCCACGGCCTCGGCCCGCACGCCGTGACCGGGACGGGCACCGCGGTCCGCGAGGCGCTCGGCGAGACCTACAGCGCGCTCGAGGAGGCGAAGGCCGACGTCGGCGGCCTGTTCGCCCTCCAGAAGCTCCTCGGCGACGGCAAGATCGACCGCGCGATGGCGCGGACGCTCTACCCGACGTTCGTCGCGTCGGCGTTCCGCTCGCTGCGCTTCGGCCTCGGCGAGGCGCACGGCAAGGGCACCGCGCTCCAGCTCAACTGGCTCCTCGACGCGGGCGCGGTGAGGCCGCGGCAGGATGGCACGTTCGCCATCGACGCCGCGCGGACGCGCGAGGCGGTGGTCTCGCTCACGCGCGAGATCATGACGATCCAGGCGCGCGGCGATCGCGCCGCCGCGAGGGCGCTCCTCGACCGGATGGGCGTCGTCCGGCCGGAGGTGAAGCGCGTCCTCGACCGGCTCGCCGGGATCCCCGTCGACGTCGCGCCGCGCTTCGTCACGGCGGAGGCGCTGGCGCCGCGGTAGCCTCCGCGGGCGGGGCCTCCGCGGTCAACGATCCGCGAGCCGCGCGACCGCCTCCTCGGTCTCGCGGACGAGGTCGCGGAAGAGATCGGCCGCAGGCCGGGCTCGGGCGAGCGCGACGCCCTGCCCGGCCCAGAGCGAGAGCAGGTCGGCCTTGCCGGCCTTCGCCGCCTCGCGCCGCAGGTCCGCCGTCATCGAGTTCTGGAGCGGGTAGGGCAAGACCGGCGCCGCCGCGAGCGCCTCGGTGAAGCGGTTCCTGATCCCGCGGGCCCACCGGCCGGAGAACGCGCGCGTGAGCGTCGTCTCGTCCGCGTCGCGGCGCGCGAGCACCGCCTCCTTGTACGGCCGGCTCGCGCCGGACTCGGGGCAGGCGAGGAACGCCGTGCCGAGCGCGACGGCGGACGCCCCGAGCGCGAACGCGGCCGCGATGCCGCGCCCGTCCATGATCCCGCCGGCGGCGACGACCGGGACGCGGACGGCGTCCACGATCTGCGGCACGAGCGTGAGCGTCCCGGCGAGCCCGCCCTCCACCGGGCCGAGGAACGTGCCGCGGTGGCCGCCCGCCTCGCCGCTCTGCGCGACGATGGCCTGGACGCCGGTCGCCTCGAGCGCGCGGGCCTCGCGCGCGTTCGTGGCGGTCCCCATCACGATCGCGCCGTTCCTCGCGAGCGCCGCCACGTCCTCGGGCGAGAGCGCGCCGAAGGTCGTGCTGAACACGGGAACGCGCTCCTCCAGCACGATCCGGAGCTGCTCGCGAAACGGCTGCCCGGCCGCGGGCGCCGCTGCGGCGGGGAGGCCGACCTCGGTCCGGAACGGCGCGAGCGCCGCCTGCGCCCGCGACACGTCCTCGGGCGCAGGCGCGGGGACCGGCTCTGGCGCGAACAGGTTCATGCAGAACGGGCGCGACGTGAGCGCGCGGGTCGCGCGGATCGCGTCGCGGAGGGCATCGGCGGGGACGTACCCCGCCCCCATGGACCCGAGCCCGCCCGCGTTGGACACGGCCGCCGTGAGCTCCGGCGTCGAGGGGCCGCCGGCCATCGGCGCCTGGAACACGGGGTACTCGACGCCGATCCGGTCGGCGAGGATTCGGGGCCACCGCATGTCGCACCTCCGTCCCGGCGCGCGCGCCGGCGGCACAGCATGTATCGCGGCGCACGGCCGGCCGCGCCACGCGGGGGGGGGAGGGACGACCCGACCCCGACCCGGACCCCGACCCCGACCCCGACCCGACCCCGACCCCGACCCCGACCCCGACCCGGACCCCGACCCCGACCCGACCCCGACCCCGACCCGGACCCCGACCCCGACCCGGACCCCGACCCCGACCCGGACCCCGACCCCGACCCGGACCCCGACCCCGACCCCGACCCCGACCCCGACCCCGACCCGACCCGGAACCGGACCCGGACCCGGAACCTGCCCCCGCCCCCGCACCGGCCCCTCGGTGCGCCTCGACCGAGATGCCGGTGCGTCAGGATCCCTCCGTGCCGAAAACGTTCCTGGTTCCCAGCCGTTGAGTCCTGGCCGCGACCTTGCTTCGTGATCGGGCCGAACTGCCCGGAGGAACGACCGTGACGACCCCCGCCGCCCCGCCCCGCCGCTCCATGCTCCCGCACGAGCACGGGGCCTGGGGGCAGCTCGCGATGCCGCTCCTCACCGCGTTCGCGCTCGGCCGCCCGACGGCGTCGGGGCTCGCCCTCGCCGCCGCGGTCGTCCTCGCGTTCCTCGCGCACGAGCCCGCGATCGTGCTGCTCGGGCAGCGCGGGCGCCGCGCGCGCGACGAGGATGGCGCCCGCGCGCTCCGCTGGCTCCTCGTCACGGGCGCGCTCGGCGCGATCGCGGGCGCGGCGGGGATCGCGCTGGCGCCGCCCCTCGCGCGGCTCGCGCTCGCGGTCCCGGCGCTCCTCGGCGTGGCGATCGTCGCGCTCGTGCTCGCGCGGCGCGAGAAGACCGTGGCCGGCGAGACCGCCGTCGCGGCCGCGCTCGCGTCGTCCGGCGCCGCGGTGGCGCTCGCCGGCGGCGCCGAGCCGGCGCGCGCGGTCGCGGCGGCCGCCGCGTGGACGCTCGGGTTCGTCGCGGCCACGCTCGCCGTGCAGGTCATCCTCGTCCGCGTCCGCTCGAAGGGCGCGCGCGACCCGGGGCGGCTGCACGCCGCGCTCGCGGCGCTCCTCGTCGCCGCGGGCGTCGCGCTCTCGCTCGCCGGGCTCCCGGCGGTGCTCGCGTGGGCGACGCTCCCGACGGCGGTCGTCTCGATCGCGGTGTGCCTCGCGCGCTTCTCGCCGCGGCGCCTCCGCGAGCTCGGGTGGGCGCTCGTCGGCTCGTCGACGCTCACCCTCGTCATCCTCGTCGTCGGGCTCCGCTGACGTCCGCCGGGCGGGTACGATGGAGGCGTGCTCGTCGCTCGCGCCGTCGCCACCGCGCTCGCGTTCGCCGCGGCCGCTGCGGTCCCATCCGGAGCGACCGGCGGCGCCTCCGGCCAGCGCCCACACGGCGCCCGCTCGCGCGACACGCACGGCGAGGTGGTCCTCGCCGGCGAGCGCGTCCCGGTCCGCTGGACCGACGGCGACAGCTTCCGCATCGCCGCCGGCCGGTTCGCGGGGCGCGCGGGGCGGCTCGTCGGCGTGAACGCGCTCGAGACGTTCGGGCCGGTCCACCGGATCGGGGCGATGGAGCCCGCCGCGCTGCACGCGATCGCGAGGGCGACCGCCCCGCTCGCCGCCGCGCGCGTGTGGACCTGCGCGGCGGACGGCGCGGCGGACGGCTACGGGCGGCTCCTCGTCTGGTGCCCGGATGCCGCCGAGGCGCTCGTCCGCGCGGGGTACGCGATGGTGTTCGCGGTCGATGCGCCGCCGGCGCCGCGGCTCCTCGAGGCGCAGCGCGCGGCGCAGGCGGCGCGCGCCGGCATCTGGGCGGGTGGCGTCCCGCCCCTCGTCCCGACGAGCCTCCACTCCGCCGACGAGCCGGACCTGGGACCGCGCGGTGCGTACGACCGGGTCGCGGATACCCGCACCGGCGTCGCCGCGGCGCGGCCGCACGCGCGCGTGTACGCGGTGTGCGAGGAGCGGTGCGTCGGCGACGGGCCGGACCGGGCGTGCATGGTCTACGTCCCGTTCGATTGGCGGTACCGGCACAGGCCCGCCTGCCTCCGCTAGCGCGGGTCAGCGCGAGGCCGCGCGGCGCCCGCGGGCGGGCCGGCGCGAGCGCGCCTGCCTGGCGGCCGCGAGCACCGCCGCGAGCGGCTCCTCCTTGCGGAACGCGGTTCCCCGGAAGAGCGCGACGATCTCGCCGCGGGCGTCGGTCACCCGGACGTTGCACACCGACACGCGGCGCGAGACCGACTCCTCGACGGCCTCCGCCGTGAGGACGCCGGCCCGCGCCCCCCGGGCGAAGGTGATGGCGACGTCGAGCGCGACCGCGACCGTGCCGTGCGAGTTGGACGCGACCGCGAACGCGAAGTCGGCGAGCGTGAACACCGCGCCCCCCTGCACGACGCCGACGCCGTTCAGGTGGTCGGGGCGGAGGCGCATCCGGACCCGGGCGTAGCCCTCGCGCACCTCGACGAGCCGCGCGCCGGCCACCGCGGCCCAGCGGTCGCCCCGCATGACGCGGCGGACGAGGGTGGCGGGATCGATCGCGGGCATCGGAGCCTCCGGGAGAGCGCGCAGTCTACCCGGCGCCGGGCCGCTCGGGTGGGGCGGGGTGGTTGCGGGCGTCCGCGGGCGCGCGGCATCATCCCGGCCTCACGCGGGAGGCGCCATGGACGCGGCGACGCTGAACGGCCACCTCGAGAAGCACCTGCGGGTCTCCACCTTCCCCGTCGGCGTCCGGTCGCTCGCGCCGGGCGAGCCGCTGCCGCCGAAGGCGAAGCGGCCGGCGAAGGACCTCGGGATCAAGGTCGCCATCTGCCAGGCCGTCGGGTTCGCCCGCCGCTACGGGTGGACGCTCGCCTTCTCGGGCGACGACCTCTCCTGCCCGATCGCGAAGGCGGCGTTCGGGTTCGCCGACCGGAACGACTACTACACGTCCGGCGCGCTCGCGGACGGCATGTACGCCTCCTGCCGCGAGGCGGGCGCGCGGCTCGAGGAGGCGCTGCCCAAGTACGAGCGGAACGAGGTCGGCGCGGTGGTCGTCGGGCCGCTGTCGCGGATCGACTTCGCGCCGGACACCGTGCTCGTCTACGGGAACCCGGCGCAGGTGCTCCGGCTCGTGAACGCCTCGCTCTTCGAGAAGGGGGGCGCGATGCGCGCCGAGTCGACCGGCCGCGGCGACTGCGCCGACATCGTGATCCGCTCGCGCAGGACCGGCGAGCCGCAGCTCGTCCTCCCCTGCTACGGCGACCGGATCTTCGGGATGACGGCCGACGACGAGATGGCCTTCACGTTCCCGTTCGCCATGGCCGAGGAGATCGTGAAGGGGCTCGAGGGGACGCACGCCGGCGGCGTCCGGTACCCGATCCCGGTCTACCTCCGGTTCCAGGCGGAGTTCCCGAAGTCGTACCAGGAGCTCGAGAAGCTCTGGTCCGAGGGGAAGTAGCGCGGCGCGGCACCCGACCGGGCCTTGCCCCCGCGGGGCCCCTCACCCAGGGAAGCGGTGGTGCGCATCCCGCGCGGACGGAGCACGTCATGGTCGAGGCCCACCCCTGGAACGAGAAGCTCGACCTCGCGAACGAGGCGATGGACCACGAGCACCACCTCCAGCTCGCGCTCCTCACCGGCTTCACCGACGCGGTCGAGCAGCGGCGGCCCTGGCTCGCGCGCCGCCTCGCCGAGCAGCTCGTCCGGTACAGCACCGTGCACTTCGGGAGCGAGGAGCTGCTCATGGAGGCGAGCGGGTACGGGCCGCGCGCGGCGCACGCGAGCGAGCACGCGGCGTTCCTCGTGCAGATGCGGGAGCTCGAGGAGGGGTACGACGGCGCGGGCGGCGAGGCAGCGCTCGTCGCCTCGCTCGAGCTCCGGGCCGCGCTCGCCGCGCACATCGACGGCGCGGATCGCCGGCTCGCCGAGCACGCGCGCCGCGCTCCCTAGCGCTGCGGCGGCGGTGCGGCCGACGCGCCGCGGAGCACCTCGTCGAGGCGCCGCGACAGCTCCCCGCGCGAGAGCACCTCGTCGGCGCCGGCCTCGGACGCGGCGCGGGCGAGGTCCACCTCGAGGTGGCCGAGGAAGCCGACGACGCGGACGCCGCCCGCCCCCTTCGCCGCGCGGATCTCGTCGAGGGCGCCGGGCTCGGAGAGGTCTGCGAGGATGGTCCCGCCCCCGAGGGCGCGCGCGCCCTCCGAGAGCGGCGTGCCGCGCGGCAGGAGCCGGACGTCGACCCCGAGCCGCTGGGCGGCGGCCTGGATCCGGGAGCGGAAGAGGGAGATCGCGGACGGCGACGAGGACGGGCATGCGCCGGATCTAGGCGGGCCCGTGGGACGGCGCCACGGGCCTGTGCCGCGCGCCACCGCGCCCTCTAGTCGCCGCCGCCGCCCTCGCCGCCGAAACCGTGGCAGCGGTTGCAGCTGGCGTCCGAGGCGGCCACGTTGGCCGGCATGAACCGGCCTTCCACCGCGACGCGGATCGGGAACTGGATCGGCTCCCGCGTGTAGAAGTTCCCCGCCTGGTTCGTCCGGATCGTGAAGCTCTTCCCCGCCGAGTCCTGGACGTAGACGTGGAGACCCTGCCCGCTCCAGGTCCCCGCGACCGTCCAGGCCACCGCGTCCTCCTCGCCGCCGCGGCCGCCGTGGCACTCGAGGCAGTCCGACCCGGGCTCCATCATCGGCCCGTTCTCCGGGATGCACGCCGCGCCGAGCAGGGCGGCGAGGGCGACGGCGCGGCGCCTCAAGCGCCTCTCCGGAGCCGGAGCTCGAACTCGATCGCGCAGTCGTCGTCGAGCTTGATCATGAGCAGCGAGGGCCGCTCGATCTTGTACGACTCGAGGCTCAGCTTCATCTTCCCCTTCACCGTCGCGGTGCCGTCGTCGGCGAACTGGAGCGTGACCGGGACCTCCACCGGGTGCTTCACGCCGTGGAAGTCGAGCTCGCCCTGGATGGTCGTCGGGAGCGGCTTCCCGTGGGCGGCGGGCAGCACGAGGCTCGTCACGCCCTTGAACACGACGAACGGGTACCGGGACGCGTCGAGCGTCTCGCGCATGTTCGAGTCGCGGTTCGCGTCGCCGGAGTCGAAGCTCGACACCGGGACGCGGATCATGGTCAGCACCTTGCCGTCCGGCTGGATGATGGCCTTCCCCTCGATCGCGGAGGAGTGGCCGTCGCTCGCGTGGAGCTTGTGGTCCACGTGGAAGCGGATGGCGCTGTGCGCCGGGTCGACGGTGTACGCCTGCGGCTCGGAGGCGCCGGCGGCGAGCAGGACGAGGGCGGCGAGGGCTGCGGTCATGCGGTCTCCTCAGAAGACGAGCGCGCCGACGGCGATGCCGGTGGCGGCCAGGGTCCCGTAACCGATAATCAGGTGCGTCTTCGCGGTCTGCTGCTGATCGAGGTAGCCCTCCCTGTTGCGGGTCTGGATCCCGGTGTAGGCCTGCGCGACCATCCCGATCGTGGCGAGGGCCATGAAGATCTTGTGCACGCGCACACGGTCCCACCCCCGGTTCGGCTTCTGCGCCGGGCGGGGCGCGAGCAGGGCGAGGGTGCCGCCGACCGCGAACACTCCGAACGTGGTGTAGGCGAGGACCTTGTGCGGGAGCACGTATTTCCCGGTGTTCGCGGTCCCGAACTTGTCGCTGTAGTTGAGCTGGCCCACCACGACCGTCGCGGTCTCGAGACCGAGGATGGCGAGCCCGACCCTCTGGTGCCACTGGAGGTAGGAGCGGCGCTTCTTCATCCGCGCGTCCTCCGCGGACGGCGGCGGCGCGGTCGCCTTGCCGAGCAGGTCGAAGTCCAGCGAGCTCGAGGGCGGCGCCGCCGCGAGCGCGACGACGAGGGGCGCGCGGGCGCCCCCGCCGTCGAGGGACAGCTCCTGGTCGAGGAGGTGAAGCGCGCGCGCGGGGCGCGGGAGGGCGGCGAGCGCGGCGATGACGAGGGCGGCGATCGGCAGCGGGATCCGGAGGCGGCGCTCGGAAGGCATGGCGTTCATGGGCAAGGCTCCCGTCGAGGGGTGCTCGAAAGTACGCGCATCCTAGCCGTTCGCCCCCGCGACCGGAGGTCGCATCCGGAGATCTTCGGCCGAGCCCCGGATGTGGCCTTGCGTGCCGCGCAGGTTTTCCTCAGCGGGGTACATCACGTAAGGTGAATCAAGAACCGACGGTACGGGTGCGAGGAGGTCTCATGGATTCGGGCGGCTGGAAGGCGCGGCTCTTCGGGCCGCTTCAGGTCGTCATGACGCTCCTCCTGTTCGCGGAGGCGATCGCGATCCTCGGGGCCGCGCTCTCGCCCGCGGTGGCGCTCTTCGCCTGGGCCGAGCCGCGGCTCCCGCCGGCGGGCGCGGCCCGGGCGCTCGGGCTCGGCGTGGCGCTCGCGGCCGGGTACTTCGCGTTCGGCCTCGCGCTCCTCGTCGTCGTGCCCGTGGCGCGCTGGGTGACGTTCGCGCGCGGCACGCCGGTCGGGCGATTCCCGTACCTGTCGACCGGGGCGTGGCGGTGGGCGAGCTACAACGCGCTGACGCTCATGGTGCGGTTCACGTTCGTGAACTGGATCCGCGTGACGCCGTTCCTGCCGCTCTACCACCGGCTCATGGGGGCGCGCATCGGCCGGCGCGTGCAGATCAACACGGCCGTCGTCGCAGACCAGAACCTCATCGAGATCGGCGACGACACCGTCGTCGGCGGCGACGTGACGCTCGTATGCCACTCGGCGGAGGGCGGTCACCTCGTGACCGCGCCGGTGAAGATCGGGCGCGGGGTGACGATCGGGCTCATGGCCGTGGTGTTCCCCGGCTGCACGATCGGCGACGGCGCGATGATCTCGGCGGGCTCCGTGCTCTCCAAGGGGACGAAGGTCGGGCCCGGCGAGATCTGGGCGGGCGTCCCGGCGCGTCGCGTCGGCCGGCGGCGCCCCCGCACGCAGGCGCCGCCCGCGGCGGCGGCGACGTGAAGGAGCCCTCCGCCTCTTCCCGACCCTCTCCCGCTGCTCCGCCGGGGAGAGAGGGGGACTCAGGGTGGTGACCGGGCACTACTTCGGGGTCGCCGGCGGGCTCGCCTGCTTCAGCACCTTGTTCCAGCGCGCGACCTCGCTCTCGACGAGCCTGCGGAGCCCCTCGGGCGTCCGGGCCTCCTTGTTCGAGAGGTCGCCGCCGAGGTCGAGGATGCGCTTGCTCGTCGCGGGATCCTCCACCGCCTGGACGAGCGCGGCATTCAGCTTCTTCACGACGTCGGGCGGCGTGCCCTTCGGCGCGAAGACCGCGTTCCACGCAGAGACCTGGAACTCCGGCATCCCCCCCTCCCGGGTCGTCGGGACGTCTGGCAGCGCGGGGGAGCGCTGGGGGAGGGCCACGGCGTAGGCCTTGATCGTCCCGGCCTGGATCTGCGGCACGAGGTTCACGATCTGGTCGCACATGTAGTCCACCTGGCCGGCGACGAGGTCGTTGAGCGCGGGGCCGGTGCCCCGGTACGTGACGCGGGTCGGCTTCGCGCCGGCGAGCGAGTTGAAGAGCGCACACGTGGTGAACGAGACGGAGCCGACACCCGCGTGCGCCTCGTTGAGCTTCTCGGAGTTCGCCTTGAGGTAGGCGAGGAACTCCTTCAGGTCCTTCGAGGGGAAGTCCTTCCTCGCCACGATCACGATGGGGGTCCCGGCGGCGAGCCCGACCGGGGCGAAGTCCTTCACCGGGTCGTACTTGATGTCCGGGTACACGGCCGGCGCGGCGCCGTGGGTCCCCATGTGGCCCATCATGATGGTGTAGCCGTCGGGGGTGGCCTGCGCGCCGCGGGTGATCCCGGTCGTGCCGCCGGCGCCGGTGACGTTCTCGATGACGACCTGCTGCCCGAGCGTGCGCGACATGTGCTCGGCGACGAGGCGGGCGACCACGTCGGTCGGGCCTCCGGCCGCGAACGGGACGATCATCGTGATGGGCCGCTCCGGGTAGGCGCCCCGGGCGGCGGCGGGGGAGGCGAGGACGGCCGCGAGGGCCAGCGACGAGACGAGCGACTTCATGCGGTGCTCTCCTTTCACTCCGAGAAGACCTCCTCGCGCCGCCGGCGGATGGTCGGGACGACGGCGAGCGCGAGCACGACGAGCGCGGTGGCGAGCAGGCCCGCGCTGATGGGGCGGTGCACGAAGGTGGCGAGCCCGCCGCGCGAGAGGACGAGCGCGCGGCGCAGGTTCTCCTCCATCAGGCGTCCGAGCACGAACCCGAGGAGCAACGGCGCGGTCTCGAAGTCGAGCTTCGAGAGCGCGTACCCGGCGAGCGCGAGCCCGGCGGTGAGGAGGACGTCGCCGGGCGAGCTGTTCACCGAGTAGATGCCGATGCAGGAGAAGAGCAGGATCGCGGGGAACATCAGCCGGTAGGGGACGGCGAGGAGCTTCACCCAGATCCCGACGAGCGGCAGGTTGATGACGAGGAGCATGAGGTTCCCGATCCACATGCTCGCGATGACGCCCCAGAAGAGCGACGGGTTCCGCGTCATCACCAGCGGGCCGGGCACGATCCCGTGGATCGTCATCGCGCCGACCATGAGCGCCATCACCGCGTTGGGCGGGATCCCCAGCGCGAGCAGCGGGACGAAGGAGGTCTGCGCACCGGCGTTGTTCGCCGACTCCGGGCCGGCGACGCCCTCGATGGCGCCGCGCCCGAAGCGCCCCGGGTCCTTCGCGAGCCGCTTCTCGACGGCGTAGGACGCGAACGGGCCGAGCACCGCGCCGTTGCCGGGGAGGATGCCGAGCGCGGCGCCGAGCACGCTCCCCCGCAGGATGGGGAGCGCGGAGCGTGCGAGGTCCGCTCGCGTCGGGAGGAGCTTCCCGATCGGCCGGTCCACCGTGTCGCGCCGCTCGACGACCTCCAGGTTCCGGAGCACCTCGGCGAACCCGAAGAGGCCCATCGCGAGCACGGCGAAGTCGAGCCCGTCGGAGAGCGGCGCGTACCCGAAGGTCATCCGCTCGACGCCGGTCTCGAGGTCCTGCCCGATGGTGGAGAGGAGGACGCCGAGCAGGATCATCCCATCGCCTTCAGGATGGAGCCGCGCGCGAGGACGACCGCGAACGCGAGCCCGGCCACCATCAGCGAGAAGTACTCGGCGGCCCCGAAGAGGAGCGCGAGCTTCGTGAGCGGCACCGCGAGCGCCGCGACGACGAGCGTCCCGAGCGTGCCCGCGACGAACGAGCCGATCGCGGCGATCCCGAGCGCGGCGCCCGCCCGCCCCTGCTTCGCCATCTCGTGGCCGTCGAGCGTGGTGACCACCGAGGTGACCTCGCCCGGGATGTTCACGAGGATGGCGGTCGTCGATCCGCCGTACTGCGCACCGTAGTAGATGCCGGCGAGCAGGATGATCGCGCCGGTCGGCTCGAGGCCGAACGTGATCGGCAGGAGCATCGTGATGGTCGCGATGGGGCCGATCCCGGGCAGCACGCCGATGAGCGTCCCGATCAGGCAGCCGACGAGCGCGAGCCCGAGGTGCTGGAGGGTGAACGCGACCGAGAAGCCGAGCGCCAGGTTGTGGAGCAGCGCGGTCATCTCAGAGGTTCGCGACGCCCGGGATCACGAGGACCGGGATGGGGAGCGACAGCGCGTACCGGAACAGCCCGATGCAGAAGGCGGTCATCGCGATCGCGAACACGACGAGCTCCCTCGGGCGGGTCTCCGCCGAGGCGAAGCCGCTCACGACGACGACGAGCGGCCCCGCCACCGCGAGCCCCACCGTGCGGATCGTGAGCGCGAATGCGACCACGCCCAGCGAGACGAAGAGCGGACCGCGGAGCGGCCAGCGGCCGAGGCGCGGGCCGGGGCGGAGCAGCGAGATCGCGACGATCGCGAGGCCGACGGCGCCCACGGCGGCGGCGACGGCCCGGGGAAGCATGCCGGGCCCGAGCGCCCGGAGCGTGCCCTCGTCGAGCTTCGCGGTCGTGAGGAGCGCGAACGCGGAGATCGCGACGAGCGTGGTGCCGGCGAGGAGGTCTCGCGGCGACCGGATCCAGCGGCGCCGGGGCCCGGCGCTCTCCTGTGGCATGCGTCCTCCCGGTGAACGGCCAATCACGTTTGATGACACACCCGGGGCGGACCCGGCCGTGCTCGGATGGGGTGCACGTGCGCGTTCGACGTGCACTCGCCTCCGGCCCTCCGGCGAAGTCCGCCCTTGACCCGCGGGCCGCCCGCGTGGCCCTTCTCGTGCAGGGGGCCAATCCCACCGTGCGCTGCCACCCTCGCGTCGTCGCCTCGCTCGCCGCGTCCGCCGTCCTTCTCCCGTCGATCGCGCGCGCCTCGACCGCCGCCGCCGAGCCCCTCGGCGAGCGACTCGCCGCGTGGAGCGTCGCCCCCTTCGCCCTGATGCTGCTCGCGATCGCGGTCCTGCCGCTCGCCGCCCCGCACTTCTGGGAGCGGAACCGGAACAAGGCCCTCGTGAGCCTCGTGCTCGGCGCGCCGGTCGCGATCTGGGTCGCGGCGCTCGAGCCGGCGGCCGTCCTCCACGCCGGCCG
The DNA here is from genome assembly GCA_963821195.1 of uncultured delta proteobacterium. Taxonomy (GTDB): domain Bacteria; phylum Myxococcota; class Myxococcia; order Myxococcales; family Anaeromyxobacteraceae; genus Anaeromyxobacter. The sequence continues at coordinate 47,057 of CAWGDE010000030.1, read as the reverse complement.
CGAGTACGTCGCGTTCATCGTGCTGCTCGGCGCGCTGTTCGTGATCTCGGGTGGAATCGTGGTGCGCGGGACGCTCGCGGGGACGCCGGGGCTGAACACGCTGCTCCTCGCGATCGGCGCGGTGCTCGCGTCCCTCATCGGGACGACGGGCGCGTCGATGGTGCTCGTCCGGCCGCTCCTGCGCGCGAACTCGGTCCGGCGGGACAATGCGCACGTCGTCGTCTTCTTCATCTTCGTCGTGGCGAACGCGGGCGGGCTCCTCACGCCGCTCGGGGACCCGCCGCTTTTCCTCGGCTTCCTGCGCGGCGTGCCGTTCCTGTGGACGCTCCGGCTGTTCCCGATCTGGGCGTTCGTGAACGGCGCGCTCCTCGTGCTGTTCTACGTGGTGGACTCGACGATCTTCCGGAAGGAGGACCTCGCGACGCCAGGCGACCTCGACGAGGTCGCGGTGGCGCACCAGGTGCCCGTCCACGTCGCGGGCAGGCTCAACTTCGCCTGGCTCGCGGGCGTCGTCGGGGTGCTCGTCGCCGCGGGATGGCTCGGGCTCCCGCCCGGCGCGCAGGAGGCGGGGATGATCGTCATGGTCGCCCTCGCCTGGACGACCACGCCGAAGGCGCTCCGCGTCGAGAACGGGTTCAGCTTCGCGCCCATCGTCGAGGTCGCGGCGCTGTTCGCGGGGATCTTCGCGACGATGATCCCGGCGCTCGCGGTCCTGAATGCGCGCGGCGCAGCGCTCGGGATCGACGCGCACTGGAAGTTCTTCTGGGCCTGCGGCCTCCTGTCGTCCTTCCTCGACAACGCGCCGACCTACCTCACCTTCGCCTCGGTCGGGAGCGGGGTCCTCGGTACCGACGCGGCGGACCTCGGCGCGCTCCTCGCCCACCCGGAGGGCCCGCGCATCCTCCTCGCCGTGTCGGCGGGCGCCGTGCTCATGGGCGCGAACACGTACATCGGGAACGGCCCCAACTTCATGGTGAAGGCGATCGCCGAGCTCGGCGGCGTCCGGATGCCCGGCTTCTTCCGCTACATGCTCTGGAGCGGCACGATCCTCCTGCCGCTCTTCGCCGCCGTGACCTGGATCTTCTTCCGCTGACCCGCTCGCGCGGGCGAGCGGGTCGCTCACTTCACGCCGGGGCCGGCGCCGGCCGGCGCTGGCGCGATCGCGGGGACGGGGGCGAGGACGGCCGCAGGAGCGGCGGGAGCCACGAGCGCGTCCGCGAGCGATCCGGCCGGCTCGCCCGGAGCGGGGGCGAGCCGGTCGGCGAGGTCCGCGACGGAGTCGGCGAAGTCCTCGCGCGCCGTCGCCGCGCGCCGCTGCTCGCGCCGAAGCCGCGCCACGCGATCGAACGCCGGGCGAGAGCCGTCCGAGTCCCGCTCGGCGGCGCGGAGCTCGAACGCGCGGCGCGCCTCGCGGCGGAGCGCGTCGAGGGCGTGATCGAGCTGCGCGAGCGCGTCCGCGTCGAGCGCGGAGCGCGGGTACGCCTTCAGCCGCATGCCGCGCCCGGCCCAGACGCGGCCGAGCGCTCCGAAGCCGGTGCCATCGGGAGGCGGGAGGTCCTCGATCGCGAGGAGCGGATCGGCGCGAGCCGGGAAGTCGAGCGGGAACACCTCGAAGACGAGCGCGCCATCGGGGCGGACGCGGACCGTGGCGGGGTGCTTGCCGAACGGGAACCAGGGCTCGGCCGAGGCGCTCGCCGCGGCGGCGAGCGCGGCCCGGGCCTGCGCGTCGAGCGGGGGCGGGGCCGTGGCGCGCGGCTTCGACGGGCGCTTCAGCGTCGTCATGAGGTCCCGGACCTGGTCGATGCCGACCACGACGTTGAGCGCGGTCCCGCGGGAGTAGGTCGCGTGGTAGATGCCGACGAGCTCGAGCTGCCCGGTCTTGCACGAGACGGCGAGGACGGGGCTGCCCGAGTTCCCGGGCGAGAGGAGCGCGTCCACCACGAAGTCGTCGTGGTCCCAGTCGCCCTGATCGTCGTGGTCGAACGGCGAGATCACCTTCCCGCCGTTGTCCGCGCGGAAGGCGCCGAGGGGGAAGCCGCGGACGTTCACGACGTTCCGCTCGCGGAGCGCCGCGCTCCGGCCCACCCGCCACGGGATCACGGGCAAGGGCTGCGCCGCCTTGAGCACCGAGACGTCGAGCTGCGGATCCGAGACGACGCGCGACAGCGGGACGTCGTCCCGCTCGTAGTCGTCCGCCTCGTTGTCCACGATCTTGAGCGCGTCGGAGACCTTGCGGCACCCGGCGGGCACGTCGTCGACCTTGTGCTCCCCGTCGGTGGCGGGCGGCCACTCCGCGACGTGGGTGTTCGTCAGGAGGAGGGTCGCGCCGTCCTGCTGCCGGTAAGCGAAGGCGGTGCCGTGAGCGCGTGCCTGGACCCGCGTGCGCCGGAGCGACCCGTCCGCCGTGTAGTACGGGCATTCGTAGGTCGCGGTGACCCGGATGCAGAACGTGTAGGACGGCTGCTGCCGCTCGAGCTCGCGGGCGCGCGGGTCGAGGACGCTGAAGTCGTCGGCGTACTCGCCGGAGCAGTACGGGCCGCGCGACGCCTCGGGCGCGGCCGCCGGGGCGGGCTCCGCAGCCACCGCAGGTGGAAGGGACGACCCGAGCGCGACGAGGAGTGGGATCGCGGAGCGCATCCCCGTGGAGTTTACGCGGTGCGCCCGCCGGGCAACCCGCGGGACTCGAACGAGACGCAAGAACGCGCCCCGCGCGGGCCCCCAACGCTCCGGACGGGGCGGCAGCACGAGGGGCACGCCCCGCTCACCGCCGCAGCGTGAGCGCGATCCCGGCCAGGATCGCCGCGGCCGCGACCGTGATCCGCGCGGTGAGGCGCTCTCCGAGGAACGCGGTCGCGCCGAGCCCCGCGAGCACCGGGACGGCGAGCTGCACCGCGGCGGCGCGGGTCGCGCCGAGCGTGGGGACGGCGGCGTACCACAGGCTGTACCCGCCCCCGGAGGCGAGCGCGCCGGACGCGACCGCGAGCGCGACGCCCGCGGGCGTGAGCGAAGCCTGCCGCGCGAGGCCGACGCTCAGCGCGGCGGTGAGCGGGAGCGCGAGCGCGAAGTTGCTCGCCGTCGTGGAGAGCGGGTCGCGCCCCGCCGCGCGGCCGCGGAGCGAGTAGACGCCCCACGCGACTCCGGCGGCGAGCATGAGCGCGGCGCCGAGCGAGTCCGGAGCGGTCGCGCTCGGCAGCACCAGCCACGCCAGGCCGGCGAGCGCCACGGCGACCCCGACGAGCTGGAGGCGACCGGGCCGCGCGCCGCGCAGGGCGCTCCAGCCCACCATCGTCACCTGCACCGCGGTGAAGAGGAGCAGCGCCCCCACCCCGGCGCCGATCCGGACGTACGCGAGCGAGAACGCGGCGGCGTAGAGGAAGAGCGCGAGGGCGGACCCGACGCTGCCCCCTGCGGGGCGGGAACGGCGGACCGCGGCGACGAGCAGCGCGAGCATCGCCGCGCCGGATGCGAGCCGGACGGTGGTGAACGTCGCCGGGTCGACGAGCCGCGGGCCGAGCGCCGCGCGGCAGAGCAGCGAGTTCGCCGCGAAGCACACGAGCGTGCCGGCCGTCAGCGCGATGATGCGGACCGTGGGCACGCGTGCGAGCTCGTCCGTCCCGCGCCCCGAGGAACGGCCGGCCGTGCACGTGCACGCACGGGCGCGCGGGCTCCCCGTGGAGCGGTGAGATAACCGGCGGATCCTCGCCGCGCGACCCTTGCGCGCCGTCGCGAGGCCCCTCACCCGGGTGCACCGTTCTGCCGTGCGCCGGGGCGCAGCCCGAACGCGGCGATCGGGATCACGAGCGAGCTCGTGTGGGTAGACTGAGCGCATGCGAGAGACGCTCGACGCGGTGATCCGGCAGCTCGACCTCGAGCGGCTCGGGCCGGACCTCTTCCGCGGCGGCTCGCGCGACAGCGGGACGCCCAGCGTCTACGGTGGGCAGGTCGTCGCGCAGGCGCTGGTCGCGGCCGAGCGGACCGTGGACGGCCGCGTGCCGCACTCGCTCCACGCCTACTTCCTCCTGCCCGGGGACGTCGCCGCGCCGATCGAGTACCGGGTCGAGCGGCTCCGCGACGGCGGGACCTTCTCCGCGCGCCGCGTCGTCGCGGCGCAGGGCGGACGGACGATCTTCGCCATGATCGCGTCGCTCCAGGTGCCGAAGACGGGGCTCGAGCACGCGGCCGCGATGCCCGCGGTGCCGGCGCCGGAGTCGCTCCCGAGCTATCCGGACCTGCGCGAGCGCTGGCTCGCCGAGGCGGCGCCGGTCGATCCCCGCATCGCCGCCGTGCTCCGGGCGGGGAGGGCGTTCGAGTTCCGCCCCGTCGATCCACAGAACCCGCTCCGTCCGGCGCCGCGCGAGCCGAGGCAGGCGTTCTGGTTCCGCGCGGCCGGACCCGTCCCGGACGAGCCCGGCCTGCACCGGGCCCTCATCGCGTACGCGTCCGACACGGCGCTCGCGGGCACCCCGCTCCGCCCGCACGCGAGGGCGTGGCCGCAGGTGAAGCTCGCGTCGATCGACCACGCGCTCTGGCTCCACCGCCCCGCCCGCGTCGACGACTGGCTCCTCTACGCGATGGACTCGCCGTCCGCCCAGTCCGGGCGCGGCCTCGCGCGCGGCGAGATCTTCGACCGCGCCGGCCGGCTCGTGGCGAGCGTCGCGCAGGAGGTGCTCGTGCGCGACCCCCATCGTGGCAAGATGCCGGGGTGACCGATCCGGCGCCGCTCCCCGCCGCCGCGCGCCCCGGGCGCCCGCTCGCGCGGCTCGCGGTGACGATCGCATTGCCGGCGCTCGTCCTCCTCGCCCACCGAGTGCCGATGCCGGGCGTGGACTGGACCGTGCTCTCGCGCGGAGGGGCGCCTCCGGCAGAGGCGCAGCAGTTGATGTCCGCCTTCGTGATGGGGCTGGGCCCGTTTCTCTGGGCGTTCGTGCTCGTCGAGCTCGCAGCGACGGCGTGGCCGCGCTGGCGCCCATTGCGGGTCGGGGGTCCCGCCGCGCGTGCGCGGCTAGAGCACTCGGCGCTGTGGCTGGGGATCGCGCTCGCGGCCCTGCAGGCCTGGGCCCTCGCCGTGTACCTGAACTCGATGGGTGCGCTGCCCGACACCGCCTCCGACCGCGGGATCCTCGTCCTCACGCTCGTGGCCGCGAGCGCGGTCTCGGTGTGGGTCGCGACGCTCATCGGGCGCTGGGGGCTGGGGAGCGGATTCGCGGTGCTGCTCGCGGCGGAGACGCTCGCGGGCGGCCCCGGCGTGCTCCGGGCGGTGCAGGGGCTGCTCGTCCCGGGGAGCGACGTCGGCGTCGCGTCGATCGTCGCCGCTCTCGTCCTGCCGCTCGTCGGGGTGGCGATCGTGCTGAACCTGCTCCTCGAGAACGAGCGGCGCGAGGGGCGCGGCTTCGAGGGCGTGCGGCTCCGCGATCCGGCGAGCGGGCTCGTGCCCCTCTCGATCGCGACGAGCGCACTGCTGGTCCCCGCGACGCTCTCAGGATGGATCCCGGTGCTCGAGCCGCTCGCTTTGGCCGCCCGGCCGGGGACGGTCCTCCACGACGGGCTCGTTCTCGTCGTCGGCGTGACGCTGGCGATCTGGCTCGCGGGCGTGTTCCACCAGCCGCGGCGCGTCGCGGCGGTGTGGGGTCGGCTCGAATCGGCGCCGCCCGATCCCGCGCTCCGGGAGGCCCAGGCCGGGGCGGCACTCCGCACGGCGCGCGTGCGCTCCGCGGTCCTCGTCGGGGTGCTCCTGGTACTCCCCGCCGTCGTGCTCGGGACCCACTCCGGGGCGATGGGCGCCGCCGCGCTCGCCTTCGCGGCCGCCGCCGTCGCGGACGTCCTCGCCGAGTGGCGGGCCCGCAGCGCGGAGCCGAGCCTCGTCTCCGTGTGGCCCGAGCACCGCCTCTACGCCGTGGACCCGGCGCTCGACGCGCTCGCGGCCGCCGGGATCCGCGGGTCGCTCCGCGGCGTCCACTACCGGACCCTGGGGCAGTTCTTCGCCCCGTACGTCCCGGTCGAGATCCTCGTCCCGGCGCAGGACGCGGCCGCCGCGCAGGCCGTGCTCCGGCGCGTCCTCGCGGGCGACGGCGAGGAGATCGCCTCGCGCGCGACGGCCGGTTAGGGAACGGCCGCGGCGGCGCCGAGGCGGATGTGGGTGCAGGTGTCGCGACGGCGGTGCGACACCGCGAGTGTAGCCCGCAGCAACAGCCGGCGCGCCCGCGTCGCGCCGCCGGCGTGCTAGCGTTTCGGCATGACCCAGCTCACGCCTCGGCCCCCGCTCCCGCCCGGCTCGGCGCCCGACGGGAACCGCGATCTGATCCTCTCGGGCATGTGGGTCGCGAAGCCGTTCGTCGCGATCGACGCGTTCCCGGAGGGGCTCGTCCTCACCCCTGCGGACCGGAAGCTCGCGTCGCGGCTCCGGACGCCGGCGTGCCTGTGCCGGCGCCGGATCGGCGCGCACGTCGTCGAGCTGCTCCTCGCGCGCGGCGAGGACCGGAGCGTGGGGCTCTCGCTCCGGATCCCGACCGCGGAGAACCAGTTCAAGGACCCCTATCTCCTCATGGAGGCGGAGCCGGGCAACACGCGGGAGGTGGGCGTCCGCGAGATCCACTTCCACCTCCAGGGGCGGCTCGACGACGCGGCTCTCGTGGCGGCCGACTGGGCGGGCTACCTCGCCGACGCGGCACGGAAGCTGGATGGCCTGCGCGGGGCGAGGAAGCGCGCGGCCCCGGGAAAGCGCGCGGTGCCGCGGAAGGCGTCGCCGAGGAAGGCGTCGCGCCCGAAGAAGGTCGCCCGCGCGAAGGCGCGCGCGGGGCGCTGAGCCGCCGGCGCCGGACGTCGGGGCGGCTCCTCAGCGCGCCGCGAGCGCCCCGTCCGCCGCGAGCTCCTCCCGCGCGAACCGCACGAGGCGCCAGTACGGCGCCGGATATCCGCGGGCGGCGAGGTGCTCCGCGGCGCGCGCCTCCACCCGGCGCAGCAGGGCCTCGTGGAGCGAGGTGTACCGGCGGCTGCAGAGCGCCGCGGTGGCGCTCATCCCCTGAGGGACCGGGCCGACCTTCCCGGCCGCGTTCAGGATCGCGCTGTAGGCCTTCGCGACGCGCGCCGCCGGGAGTTGCCACGCCGAGTGGCCCAGCGGCGCTCCTTCAGCGGCCGCGTCGAGCAGCGCGTCCGTCACCGCGTTGTCGCGGTGGTCCTTCCGCAACGCCTCGACGTCGCGCCACTCCGCCACGACGCGCAGCTGCGGGTCGTACTCGAGGTCGGACGGCTCGAGCGTCTCGAAGTGCCGGACCCCGAGCGCGGCGAGCCAGCGGCGGAGCCCGCCCGACGAGATGTACGAGGGGGCGGGCCAGAGCCCCACCCCGAGCTGCCGGTACGCCTGCGCCGCCACCTCGGAGCAGAAGAGTCGCGTGGGATCCCGCGCGTCCATCGAGAAGTCGTACGGCACGTGCCCCGACGTCGCGCGCGCGAGCGCCGCGGACGCGGCCCGGTGGGGGAGCATGGGATCCGCCGCGATCGCGGGGAGGTCGGCGCGCGTCCGGAGCACCATCACGCGGAGCTTCCGGTCGCGGAGGTACTCCTCCGGCGTCGAGACGGCGACGCCGCGCTCGATGTGCGCCTCGACGAGCCGGACCCGGCCCGTGCCCTCTTCCACGTGGACGAGCGCGACGTGCGAGAAGTTCCCGGGGAAGTCGTTGCCGCGCGCGATGAGCGCCGACGTGGCCGCCCCGCCGCGCGACAGGAGGACGTCGCCGCTGTGGATCGTCACGCCGAGCAGGGTCGCGGACGGCGTGGCCGACGGCTCGTCCGTCCCGGGCGTGAGCGCGGGAGGCGCGGCGCCCGCCGGGACCTGGAGCATGACCTCCTCGATCGCCGCGCGGCTGCCGTAGAGCACGCGGTACAGCGCCTCGCGCGAGCGCCGCTCGCCGGGCGGCCAGCGCTCCGACTGGCGCTTCAGGACGTCGCGGAGGCGCGCCACGAGCTCTATGGCCTCGGGCAGGAGCCCGGGGCAGGCCGCGACGAGGACGGCGGCGTCGAAGGCGCGCTGCTCCGCCTCGGCGACGATTGGCGCGTCGGGCCCGTACGCACCGCGGCCGAGCGCGTCGACGCGCGCTGCGAGCTCCCGCAGGGCGGCGCTCGCCTCCTGGCCGACCCCCTCGCACCCCTTCGCCCGCGCGCTCGCGTAGCCCTGCTCGAGCCGGTCCCAATACGCGTCCTGCTGCCACGCGAAGGGGCGGGCCTCCGTGGCGGGGTCGGCGGACGCGACGGCGGGCGATCGCTCGGGAACGAGCAGGAGCAGGTACGCGGCGGCGAGCGCCGCGGTCGTCCCCACGGTCGCTCGCACGACCCTCCGCCGTCTCTCGGTGCGCATCCGCGCTCGCCCCTCCGGAGCGTCGGACGTTCACACCGCTCCCGTAACGGGTCAAGGAGGCACGGCCGGAGTCAGTACGGCGTGCCGCCCTCGTCGACGAGCCGCGCCTGCCACATCGCCTTCAGCTGCTCGAGGTCGTCCGTCGGATCCCAGCCCGGCTCGTCCCTGGGCTCGAGCACGTCGAGGACCCTGATCTCGAACGCGTCCCGGCCCATCGTCTCCCAGTCCCGCTCGAGCTCCCGGTTCGGGCGCGTGGACGGGGTGATCTCGACGGCGAGCCGGTTCATCCCGGCCTTCAGGTTCCGGCTCGCGTGCAGCTGGAACCGGCCGTTCCGGGTGTTCCGGACGACGAAGACGCCCATCGCCGGCGTCGCGTTCTTGTACTCGCGCTTGAGCTCGCTCCTCGTCTTCATGGGCGCTCTCCGTCGTCAGGAACCCCGCCGGCGCGTCGCGCGTCCCTCGGCGTACGTCTTGAACTCCGTCGTCGCGCCGGGCTGCGCGATGTCGAAGGCGATCCGGAGCGTGCCCGACACGGTCCAGTCGTGGGTGAGCCGGAACCGCGGGCCGGGCCCAGGATCGCTCACGAGCACGAGCGTGCCCGGCGTCCCGGCGGCCGCGGTGTAGCGGATGACGTGCCCCTCGCCGTCGACGTAGAGCCCCTTCGTCTCCTTCCCCTCGGCGTAGATGACGAGGAGGTCCTCGTGCGTCGACGCGGGCCGGCCCTCCGCGGCGGGATAGGTCACGACGTTCCGGCGGAGGACGGCGCGGCCGCCCACCTCGCGCGCGAACGAGACCGTGCCGGCGCCCGTTCCGGGCGCCCCGCCGCCCTGCGCGTCCCACGTGCCGGCGAGCGCGCCCAGCGCCTCGAGCGGAGGTGGATCGTCCGCGAGCGCGGCGGGAGCCAGGGCGAGGACGAGCGAGGCGATCGCCACGAGCTTCGACGGGGTCATGCGGGCCTCGGCCAGGAAGGTGAGCGGCAAGCGGCCGCCGGGAGTGTAGCGCGGCGCGACGGCTCGCGAGCGAGACACGCGCGGTCGCGTCCCCTGCGTACATCACCGCGCGGGCCCGCCGCTCGCATCCAGCCGCTCGAGCCGCCTGCGCGCAGCCACGCAGGCCCGACCTCCCAACGGGGTCGCGCCGGAACCTGCGGCCGGCGCCGGCGTTGGCGGGGGTGACGGACGACGAAAGGAAACGTGCCCATGGATCGGATCGCGAGCCTCCGCAGACGTGCCACTCCCACCGCGTGTGCCGGCCTGCTGCTGTGCGCAGGACTGCTGCTCACCGCCGCCCGGGCCGCCGGTGGCGAGCCCGTGCGCGAGGTCCGCATCTCGCAGATGCGGTTCGCTCCGGGAGAGGTCACGGTCACGCGCGGCACCACCGTGCGCTGGGTGAACGACGACGACGACGCGCACACCGTGACCTCGGACGCCGGCGCGTTCGCCTCCGCTGGCCTCGACCTGCACGAGGACTTCACGTTCACGTTCGGTGTGGCCGGCACGTTCCCGTACCACTGCGCGCTGCACCCGATGATGACCGGCCGGATCGTGGTCAAGTGAGGAGAGAGCGATGAGCGAGCACAAGGGATCGGGACGCCGTGACTTCATGAAGTGCCTCGCATGGGCGGGGACGGGGCTGGTGTGGGCGGTCGAGGGAGGCGTGCTCCGCTCCCGCGCGCTCGCCGACGAGGGCGCCGCCGGCCTCGCGCCGGGCGCGTTCCGGTTCGTCCAGATCAGCGACACGCACATCGGGTTCAAGGGCGAGGCGAACCCCGAGGCGCTGAACAGCTTCGGCCAGGCGATCGCGCGGATCCGGGAGGTGGCCCCCGCCCCGGCGCTCCTCCTCCACACCGGCGACGTCTCCCACTCGCAGAAGGCCGGCGCCTTCGACCTCGTCTCCGAGCGGCTGAAGGAGGTCCGCGCCGGCGCCACGTTCTTCACGCCCGGCGAGCACGACGTCTTCGTGGACGGCGGGAAGGAGTTCCTCGCGCGGTTCGGCGCGGGATCGACGGGGCAGGGCTGGCGCAGCTTCGATCTCGGCGGGGTGCACTTCGCCGGGCTCGTGAACGTCCTCGCGTACAAGGGCGAGGGGCTCGGCATGCTCGGCGCCGACCAGCTCGTCTGGCTCCGCGCCGACCTCGAGGCCGTCAGCGCGAGCACGCCGGTCGTCGTGTACGCGCACGTGCCGCTGTGGTCCGTCTACCCGGCGTGGGGGTGGACCACGGCGGACGCCGAGCAGGCGCTGGCGCTGCTCCGCCGGTTCGGCTCGGTGACGGTGCTGAACGGGCACATCCACCAGATCCTGCAGAAGGTGGAGGGGCAGATCTCGTTCCACACCGCCGCCTCGACCGCGTTCCCCCAGCCGGCGCCCGGCAGCGCGCCGGCGCCCGGGCCGATGAAGGTCCCTGCGGAGCGGCTCGGTCGGGTGCTCGGGGTCCGCACCGTCACGTACGTGCCGCGCGCCGGGCCGCTCGCGGTCGTCGATCACCCGCTCGCGGGGTGAGGGGCCCCCGGGCGATCTCGAAGGTCGGCGCAGCGACCGACGCGTGTCCCGCGAGCCGCCCCCAGGGCTACGGGCAGCTGGCCGCGCTGACGTGCCGGCAGCTGTGCAGATCGCGCGGGACCTCGAGCCAGTAGACCGGCTCCGTGATCTGCGTGCGCGTCCCGACCTGGGTGCTGGAGGGCGGGGAGCCGGGGTCCAGCCTGAGCGTGGAGTAGCTGATCTGGCCCCCGGGCTTGATGTCGACGCGCACGGTCGGACCGCTGGGGGGCGCGGTGATGCTCCGTGCGACGGCGAGGACCAGGGACCCGCAAGCCGCGGGGTTGGGCGTGCCCGAGACGTAGTGGGCGGTATAGGCGTAGGAGGCCGGCACGCCGAGGGTGCCCGAGCAGGGATTGGTGTCGCCGGACGCTCCCACGGGCCGGAAGTTGCCCCACGTGGCGCAGCCCAGGACGATGGTCGCGCCGGAGCCGGTCTTCTCGTCCGTCCACGGGGGCGCCGGGCTGCAGTTGCCGAGAGGACAGGTGTCGCCGTATTCGTAGAACCAGCCGGCGTCGTCCACCGTGGCGGAGCACTTGGTGACTCCACCCCCGCAGGTGGTGTTGACGAGGAGCGGATTGGACGTGTCGTAGGCGACCTTCGCCTGCGTCGTGTCCACGAGCGTGCAGGTGTTCCCCTTCGGTCCAGTGCACGCGCCCGTGTAGGAGACGTCGGTGAAGCGGTTCCTGTCGAACGCCAGCGCCGAGGCCTTGTCGCTGAACATCTTGTGCTGGTCCCGCCCGTAGGCCCAGACGCCGTAGAAGCGGTTGTGGGGTTGAGGGTTGAAGGTGCCGGTCACCTGCCGCGAGCCCACCGGCGTAACCGAGCAGAGGCCGCTGCCGTCGCAGGAGACGGTCCCCGTCGAGTCGGGCACCGCGCCGGCGCCCGGACACTCCCAGTGAAGGGAGACGTTCGAGGTGAACGCGTTTCCGGGCGCGGCCGCGCAGGTGGCCGTGTTCGTCCCGCAGGTGGCCGTGGTGCTGGTCGTGTACGCCAGCGCGCCGTTGACGCAGGAGAACGTCGTGGTGCCGTTGCAGGCGCCGAAGTTCTCGGTGGTCGTGGCGGTGACGTTGGTGCAGCCCGCCTGGCAACAAGCGAGGAGGTTGTCGGTTCCGCACGACGCCTTCTGGCTCATGATCTGCTCGCGGTTGCCGCTCCCCAGATAGGTGCGCAGGGTCCGGCCCGTCGGCTCGTAGGCGTTCGCGGTCATGTAGTAGAACTCGTTCCTGCCGGACGAGTGCTGCGAGTCGTCCGTCCGGCGCCGCTGCTCGAAGGTGCGCGCCGCGAACCAGTTGTTGACCCTGTCCGTCGTGGCGTCGACCACACCCGGGGCATGGAACCTGGCGACCCACAGGTTGCCGCCCAGGTCGCCCCACGTGGCGGTGTCGAAGAACCCGTCGGCGTCCGACGCCTGCTGCGTCGGGTCGCCGATGTCGACGAGGCCGACGGCGGCTGGCACGGGGAACATGCTCGTGCCGCTGCCGTAGCCGGTCTGCGCCTTGAAGTCGGCGTCGGTGAAGCGCCACAGGGTCTTGCCGGTCCAGGCGTCGAGCATGTAGACCACCCGCCCGAGGGTGAGCGTCGGGTCGTACCCGCCGTTGATCATGACGATCCATCGCTCCTCGAACCCGCGCGGGTCCTTGGTGCTGGCCATCCTGACGGGCCCGATGGGCGGGGGGCGCGGCGCGAAGTCGGCCCAGGATTCGCCCATGTACCGGGCGTCGTCGGTGCAGCCCTCCGGGAAGTTCCACAGGGGCACTGGCTTCGTGAGGTCGGTGACGTCGAGGGCGCTGTAGGCGGCACCGCCCGACCGGCGGCCGACGATGGCGACGGTGCGGTACTCGTCGCTCTGCTTCTTCCGGTCGGCGCCCGCGACCTGCGTTCCGATGCCGTCCACCCAGACGTCGCGGAGCATCACGGAGCCGTCCACCATGTACTGATGGGCGTCCACCATGCCCTTGAGGCGCGGCAGCAGGTCGGGCGGGATGAACGCCCAGAGCTCCTCGCCCGTGCCGTTCGAGTACGGGTAGGTACCGGTGATGTCAGCAGGCTTGGACGTGTCCGGATCGCCGGCGTCGAAGGCGTGGAGCATGCCGTCGTTCGCCCCCACGAGCACGACGCGCTTGCGGCTGATGCTGTCGAGCCGGTACTTGGCGTACGCGTCGACGGGATTGCCCTTGGCGTCCGTGTAGCTCTGGATGGGCGTCTGGTTCGGCAGGCCGGCCGGGCTGTGAAGGGTCGCGACGCACTGCTTCTCGTAGCCGGTGTCGCAGCGGATCTCGTCTACCGGGGCCGTCTCCACGGCGGGCGAGGAGTGGAAGACGTCTCCCAGCTTCCAGAAGAACTTGTCGGTGTTGCCGTCGTTCGCGCGGTCGCGCTCCTCACCCTTGATTCCGGACTTGCAGCTCACCGTGTTCTTCGGGTTGCTGGGCCCCGCGCAGCCGTCGTTGTCCTGGTCGAGGACGTCCCAGCCCCGGACGAAGTGGATGATCTGCTGCGCGCAGGTGAGGGTGGGACTCGCTCCACCGGCCACGCCGATCCGGGTCAGGAAGCCCGTGCACCAGGCCGCGCTGATGTTCATCAGGGGGAGCAGCGTGGCCGCGTTCGCGGTGGTGAAGTCCACCTTGGCTCCGTTCACCGAGGTGAAGATGCTCCGCGCGTTGGCGGCGGTCTCGTCCGCGGAGCGGTACCCGGTCTTGGTGGGGTCGGACAGGACCAGCCCCGCGTCCCACGGGAGGTTGGCGGGCGTCGCCTGGCCCTTCTTCACGAAGTCGCCGGTCTTCGCGTCCTCGGCGACCTCGTCGCAGTCGGTGTCGATGAGGAACGTGCCGTTGCACATCCCGTCGCCGTTGAAGTCGGCCGACACCGTCTTCGATCCGCACGTCACGTCGGGCTGGGTCGCCAGGTTGGGGTCGCAGCCGTTCAGGAACTCGTCGAAGAGGAAGGCCTCGAAGACGTGCCCCTCCCAGGTGATGGTCTGGTTGGGCCTGAACCGGGTGAGGTAGGCGACCGAGGCCGCCGTTTGCACGGTCTGGAGCGAGTTGGCGCTGGCGGCGCTGAAGGTGTTCTCCTTGGGGATCACCTGGTTGATGGCATTGACGAGGGCGGCCGCCAGGGACGCCGGATCCGAGGCGTTCTGGTAGAGGCCGCCGCCCATGTTGGCAGTGGCCCGGAGGACGTTGATGGCCGTCGCGTCGGTCATGTTGATGCCGATGGTGTGGACGGTCAGCGCCTGCTTGCTGCTCATCAGCTTGTCGTCGCGAAGGTCGCTGGCGTGCAGCCACGAGGCGACGCGTGGCACCACGGCGCTGCCGCAGTTCGGGGCGGTGCCGCAGTTCTGCTTCGCGTTGTAGGCGTTGTTGTCGTAGGTGGCGATCGTGTTCGGGAACGTGATCTCGCTGTTGGGCGCGCCGTCCGTGACGATGATGACCGAGTTGTTCTGGCAGGCCCAGCAGATGGAGCAGGCGGTGCCGCCGGCGGCCCACGGGGCGTTCACGTCTCCCGCCGCGGTCTCGTTGAAGGCGCTCGTCTGGCAGCTCTTGGTGCTGCAGGCGGTGCTCCCCAGGAGGTTGTTGTACCGGTTCACCGAGGTGAAGTACTGGCCGATGTTGAACAGGGCCGAGGCGAGCGGCGTGCTGCCGTTGGCCGGGTTGAAGAAGCCGCCCGTGATGGTGGTCCCGTCGATGACGGTGTTGTTGGCGGCGTCCTTGTAGACGGCCTGGTCGTAGTTGACGACGCTGATGATGTACTGGCGCGCCTGTGCGAAGCCCGCCTGCGTCGGCGGGAACGAGGCGGTCTTGTCCGGCCCGAGCGGCACGATGAGCCGCGCCTTGCGGGGGGAGAGAGCGCCCGAGTCGATGATCGTGAGGCCGAGGCGGACCTGGTCGAGCTTGCTCGGGCTCGCCGGATCCATGTAGGCGATGTCCTTCAGCACCTTGCGCGCGGTCACGAACTTCGGCGGGTTCGCGTTCAGGAACGTGCCCTTGAACTGCGGATTCCCGTCCACCGTCGTCCACCGGTTCGGGACGCCCAGGGCGCTGAGACGCGTCGCCTTGGTCACCCGGTAGAAGAAGTAGCCGTGCGCCGTCATGCAGGTCGTGCACGCGCTGCCGAGGTTGATGGGGTTGTTGTTGATGTCCCTGATGATGGCCCCAGTGGTGTCGAACGCGGTGCAGGCCGCGGGCAGGGTGGCGTCGGTGTCGGAGGCGCGCCGGGTGGAGCTCGAGCCGCTGCTGGTCGCCGACCAGTCGCCGTAGAAGAAGTACGCCTTGGGGTCGAAGAGGCAGGCGTTCCCCGTGCAGCTGCCGCCCCAAGGCGGAGCGTCGTGGAGGAGGGAGTTGCTGCGCCCGGGATCGGGGAGGGCGGTCTGGGGCACGATGCTCTCCATCCAGGCCAGCGACGCGTTGGACGTCGAGGGGGTGCAGGTCCCGTTGACGGTGAAGAGGCTCGTCGTGCTGGTCGGTGGCGCGGCCAGGGTGGGCGAGGTGCACGTCGCCGTCGCGTTGAAGGCGTCCCAGTCGTAGTCGCCGCACTGGGGAAACTGGGTCATCGATCCCGACACGTCGAGGAGCAGCATGACGTTGGCGGGACCGGTGGGGAGCTTGAAGAAGGACTCGTCGCCGTTCACGGGATCGTTCACGGTCGAGGCGAGCGAGGTCGTCACGTTGCAGCACTCCGCCTGGCCGCCGTCGGTGCGGAGCGGGAGGAAGGCCAGCGCCGCCAGGGCGAGTGCGACGTGCGAGAGCGAGCGAGTGCGCATGATGTCCCTCCTACAGACCGAACCGCACGCCGAACTCGACCTCGAGCTGGCGTCCGGTGGTGGCGGTGCCATCGCCGTGATCCTGGCAGTGCACCACCACCTTCATCGGCTTGCCGCCCTGGCCGACGAGGGCGACGATGCTCGTCTGGTCGCGAACCGCGTCCGTCGGCCCGAAGGCGCTGTCCGGCAGGTAGCTCACCTGGCCGACGGTGATGTTCATGCTGTCGATGTGGCCGCCCATGGCCCGCGTCGCGCCGCCGGGACCGTCCATCGGAACGTTGAGCGCCGTGATCGCCGCCGGTTGAATCCCGAGCGAGTGGAACTTGCTCATCAGCAGCTGGCGCGCCGACTCGGCGCAGGCGGAGAGCGCCTGCTGGCGCGCGCCGGCGGTCGCGCCGGCGACCTCGCGCGACGCGAAGCGCACGATCCCGATGGCGATGACGGTGATGATGAGGACGGCGACGACCGAGAGGACGAGGGCGCTGCCGCGCTGGCGACGATGGATCACGAGAGGCTCCTAGCCGCCGCCGATGTTGAGGTTGTCGGCGCCGCCGTTCGACGTGTACGTCGGGAAGTAGGGGGCCCGCGCGTCCATGTTCTGGACCGCGATCGTGGTCTCGAAGAGCATGCGCCTGTAGTTGGGCAGCCCCGGGAGGCCGGGGCGGTTGCTGGCCACCGGCACCGTCTGGTCGCGCACGGCGGGGTCGGTGTCGGCAGAGCGCGCGACCAGGCTCACCCGAACCGCGCGGATGTTGGCCGGATGCTGGTTCGCCCGGGACGGGTCGACGACGGACGTGCCGTACCCCGGAGCTCCGGTCGCCGGAGCGAGATCGATGCCGGCCGCCCCGGCCGCGATCACGGCGTTGGGGGTCGACCCGACCCGAGGGACCGCTCCGGCGGGAAACATGTACTCGAACTGCAGATCCTCGACGTCGGGCGCGATCGCCTGGAGGATCGCGTTCCCGCTCTCGTCCGTGAGCCCCTGGTCGAGCATGAGGAAGGGTCGGCTGCCGGGCGTCTCCGCCGGCAGGGAGTTGCCGGCTCCGTCGAAGGTGTCGACGTAGTAGCGGTACCGATCGATCTTGACGACCGGGGCGATCCCGCTGCCGAAGCAGCCGTCCGACAGCGCGTCGTTCTGGAGCGGGAAGCTGAGCCCCGCCCCGCCGGCGAGGGTGACGACCGCCGGATTCGGCGACGCCGGGACGTAGGCGCCGACGGTCACGTACGCCCAGAGCATGTTCCCGGTCGTGCACATCGCCAGCAGGACCTGCCCTGCGTAGAGCGGGACCCTGAGCGGACCCGAGATCGTGATCGAGGTCGTGCCACCCACCGCCGTGATGAGGTGGCCGAAGGCGGGGTCGCGGGAGTAGAAGACGATCTCGTCGGCACGGTCGATGCGGTCGCGGCAGGCGACCGGGTTCGCGCACTTGAAGCCCGAGTTCTTGACGGTCTGGCCGGCGATCCGAGGGGCCTGCCTCATCGTGATGTTGTCGGCGGCGCCGAAGTCGAAGGCGAGGGGCGGATCGACGCCGAAGCCGGCCATGCGCAGGCTGCCGCCGATCTCCTCGAGGGCGACGCGCGCCGTCTCCTGCAGGCCGCGGTCGGAGGCGCCGGCCCGGTACGCGCGCTGCTGGCCGACGAGGAGGCTCACCGCGCCGATGATGACGGTGGAGCTGACGGCGAGCGCGACCATCAGCTCCACCAGGGAGAAGGCCCTCGAGGCCCGGGGTGTCGTTCTCGAGCTCATTCGTCCGCCGGATTGACCTTGGACGTCAGGAAGACGATGCGGCGCCACCCTGCCCCGTAAGGCCAGCGAACGATCACCGCGATTCGCATGCCGTCCGCGGTCGCGTTGCCGTTCGCGTCGAGCAGGGTTCCGGGATTGCCCGGGTCGTTGAAGGAGACGTTCCAGTAGCGCTCGAAGCCGTTGGTGGCGAGCTGTGCGGTCGGGATTCCCTGCCAGCCCGCGCCGAGATCGGCCTCGGCGTGATCGACGATCGGGGTCGGATCCGCGGTTCTCTCCAGGTCGAACCCGGGGTCGCCGATGGCGTCGTCGTTGGCGGCCTTGGTGTTCGCGAGCCGCGGGTCGGCGTACTGCCAGAGCGCGATCTGGTTGACCAGGTCCAGGGCGATGGCGGTGGCCCGGGTCATGCGACGCGCATCGGCGTTGATCCGATTCCCCATGTTGTTGAGAGCGACCATCCCCGTGGCCCCGATCATCAGCACGGCCATGGCGGCCATGGCCTCGATCAACGTGAAGCCACGGCTGGCGCGAGCAGCGCGGTCTCTGATTTCACTCGGCATCGAAGAACCTCACGCCGCCGTACGGCGTCACCACCAGGAGCCGCGATCCCGAGACCTCGGTGCTGGTGAGCGAGATGGAGCCGCCATTCGGGAAGTCTCCCGGGGCCCCGCACGTCGAGAAGAAGGAAGCGCGCCCCCGCGCGTCGAAGCGGATGGCACCCCGGTCCGCGCCACAGAACGAGCAGCCCGTCGCGGGCAAGGGCACCTTGTTGTAGGGGAACGGAAGGACCACCGCCCTCGCGGGCGGGGCGATCGCAACCTGCTGAGGGATTCGACCGAGCCGAGCACGTCGCTGGGCGACTGCGTGCCCAGGGTCGCGGCGTTGAACGTGCAGAAGGAGGGGAATCCCGCCGGCGGCGCGCCGCTCATGAACCCGCCCGCGCCGTCGAGGTACACCACGACGCGCCCCACGCCCTCGCCGGTCTGCTGGGCCGGGTAGACGAGCACGGCCACGTCGCGTCCGTTCGCCAGAGCCTGCTGCCGTGCCTGGTGGATCACGGCCTGGAGCTCGGTGCTCGTGGCCGCCAGGCGGGCGCGCGGGCGCCCCCGGGCGAAGCTCGACCAGGCCATCGCGGTGACGATCCCCATGACGGCGACCACCACCATCGCCTCGACGAGCGTGAAGCCGGCCGTGCCGCGGTGCGCCTCGTGTGGATGCAGCCGTCTCACGCGCTCGCTCTCCTCCCTGCGGACGTCGCCACACACGGGGGGCTGCAAGAAGCATGCGGTCCGAGAGGGGACTTCGCGGAGGGATCCGGGAGCGCCGGACGCGCCCAAACCTCACTGGAATCGCGGCCCCAGCGAGCGGAAAGCCGGGTCGCGATCCACCCTGGCGCGACCTTCCTGCCGCTCCTGGGGCGCAAGAAGTAGCGATCCCGACAAACGGTTCATGTGGTGATCGGTGGCATGGAGGCCGCGACTATCCGGGCAACGCCCGCCGGGGCGGAGGAGCGCCGCCGAGGTCGAGCAGCTCGACGCCCGCAGAGCGAGTGCGCGGGTCGAGGAGGCGGACGACCGGCTTGGCGAACGTGGCGGCGCTGCGCGTCGGCGTCACCGACCTGGCCATCCGACCGTCGGCCAGCTCCAGGAGCGTTCCCGGCGGGTGAGCGCCGAGCGTGTTCACCAGGAGTTGCACCAGCGTCGGCTCGTAGAGCTTGCCGCCGGCCGACTGCATGGCGCCGAGCACGGCCGCGCGGGTCACCCTCGCGCCGTAGATCCGGACCAGCGTCTGGTAGTCCTCGCTGATCCGCAGGACCGAGCCGAGCAGCGAGGGCCGGCTCCCGCTTCCGGCCAGGTCGCGGTGGTGCTCGAGCACGGCACGAAGGCGCCGGATCTTCGCCTCGTGGAACCCCTTGTGCCGCAGCATGAGGCGCGCCGAGTCGCCGGCGTGTCGGCTGAGCGGCGGCGGCGCCGGGGCTCGCCCCTGGGCGGACGCGTCCGGGCTCGGGACCGCGTAGCCCACGTCGTGGAGCAGCGCGGCGATGCCGAGGTCCTGGAGGGCGCCCTGCGACAACCCCATCGCCTGGGCGACGAGCAGCGCGGTGAGCGTCACCTGAACGGCGTGAACCGCGTGAGCCGGCGCTTCGGGATACGCCTCCCAGAACCCCTGCGCGCCGGGTCCCATCTCCAGCATCTCGACCACCACGCGCCGCAGCGGCAGCGGGTTGATGATGCGGCCGGTGCTCGCGCTGTTCCAGGCCTCCTGCACCCGCTGGAGCGCACGCTCCAGCGTGGCTCCCGGGTCGCGCTGCTGCCCGCCCTCGTCGGTGAGCCGGAAGCGGAAGCGCCCGACCAGCTCCACGGCGCGCAGGCCACGCGCGGCGAGCTGCTCCTGCAGCGCCCGGCGCGGCGCCTCCGGAGCGGGCCGGCCCGCGAATCCGGCCACCAGGGCCCGGGCCTGCACGTCGTCCAGCGGGCCATGGAAGGAGAGCCCGCCCACGTTGTGCCTGGAGAGGGCGGCAGCCAGGTCCGAACCCATCGCCTTGCCGTCTCCGCGGGCGCGGATGTCATTGACGTAGACCTGGTCCTCCACGGTGACCAGGTGCACGGTCCCGAGCAGGTCGATGAGCTCCTCGAGCGCCCGGCGGAACTCGGCGAGCGGCACGTCGAAGGCCTTGTTGTCGGCGGCGTGCACGCGGGTCATCTTGAGCAGGCCCGCGAGCATCTGACCCAGCTGCTCCCCGCGCTCGCGCACCTTGCCGGAGAGCTCGCGGTCCTCTCCGGCCCGCGCCCGCCCCAGCGCCCGCGACAGGCTGGACTGGGCCTGGGACAGGTCATCCATGGCGAGCTCGCTCGTTCCGGCGCCGCGCCAGGACCTCGGCACAGTGGCGGCGCAGCGCCGGATCGCCGCGCTTCGCCACCTGCTCGATCCTCGCCTGAACGTCGCCGCCGGGCAGCGCCCCGAGGCCGGCGACCGCAGCCCACTGCAGCGCTCGCTCCCGGGGAGACGGAGGGAGGAGCCGCTTGAAGAAGCCTTTCCTCGGCTTCACCCACTCGGCGAGGAGCCGGGCCGCGGGGATTGGGGCGATGAGCGCCAGGGCGCGCCCCAGGGCCGCGGCCTCCTCGGGCGGCACCTTGCCGCGGTCCTGGAGCGAGCGCGCCAGGGGCTCGAAGGCGGAAGGCTCGCCCTTCTTGCCCAGGAGCTCCACCGTGCGGATGCGCAGCTTCTCGTCGGCGGCAGCGAGCAAGGGCAAGAACGGCGCGGTCGGCACCTCGCCCTCGGCGGCCTCCAGCACCCGCAGCGCCTCGAGCTGCAGGCGCGAGTGAGAGGTCGCGAGGAGCCGCAACGCCGCCTCCGCAGCGCGCGCGGGGGCTCGCGCGGCGAGCGCCTGCAGGAGGTCGCCGGCCAGGCTCGCCTCGAGCGACGGGAGGCGCGCGACGAGCGCATCGGCATCGCCGGGAAGGCGCGCGAGGGCGAGCGCGCGGAGCAGGCGACTCCGGCCCGGGCCCTGACCGGCGGCGAGAAGGTCGAGGATGGGGTCGAGCGCGATGAACGCGGAGAGCGGCGCGATCTCCTTCGGCAGCTCTCCCGCATCCTCGGGGACGGAACGCAAGAGCATCTCCAGCGCGCGAGCGTCGCCGAGCCCGCTCAGGATCTCCTCTCGCAGCTTCCCGTCCGGCGCCTCGCGGACCACGAGGTCGGCGAGCTGCACCAGCATGCCGAGGTTGCCTTCGGAGAGGAGGAAGTCGCGCACCTCCGCGAGGAAGTTCACGAGGTCCCGGTTCGGAAACGGCCAGCGCGCGCGGGCCGCCTCCCCCAGCACCTCGCGGACGGCCGCGAGGGCCGCCGCAGGGAGGGGAAGGGCTTCCTCCTCCGCACGGAGCGCGGCAAGCGCGTCTGCGGGCACCGCCCTGAACGCGATGGTCGACGGCTGAGGCAGGCGCGCGCACGGCTCGTCCCAGCCAGGCGGCGGCGCAGCCTGGGAGACCTCGTGGCGCTGGATGTTCTTCTCCCGGTCCTCCTCGTCCGGCGCGAAGCCCTCCACCGCATCGAAGTTGATCGCGACGAAGCCGGACTTCCTGAGGAGGGTCACCGAGTCCTCCTCCTGTTGCCGGACGCTGACGTACAGGAGGGCGAGGATCTCGAGAAAGCGCGACAGCTCCTCCCAGGTGACGCTCGGCTGGAACGTCAGCCTGCGCAACCCGTCGCGGAAGAGCCGGAACGCGAGCGAGCGCTCCCGGTCCTTCTCGACGTAGATCGGCTCGCCGCCCAGGGCGATCTCGAAGGCCCGCACGTCCAGCCGCAGCGCGCCGTGAGCGTCGAGCGCCTTGCGCGCCAGACCGTGATAGTCGGCGAGGAACTTCCGCACGATCTCGTTGCCGGGGTCGTAGAGCACGAAGGCCCGCGCCGCCTTGGACAGCGCACCGACGAACGCCGCGGCATCCTTGGCCGCGGGCGAGCCTGGCGCCGGCACCTCGCCAGTCGCCTCCTCGGCGGGGATGCGCGGGGGAGGACGGGGCGGGCGCGGTTCGGGCATGAGGCTTCCGGTTCCCGGCTACGATTGCCCCGGACGGGACCTGCGTCAAGGGCGCCGCCGTCGACGAGAACGTGATGCCGCCGTCCCCGCCGCGGCGCGTTCCTCGAGCCGGATCGCGGGGAAGTGTCCGCGGCGACGTCCAGGTCCGAAAACGGCGAGCGCCCGCGCGTGGACGGCATCATGCTCCCGCCATGACTCCCGGCGAGACCGTCCCCGCCCTGGACCGCGGCGCCTGCTGGCGCGCGCACCGTGCGCGCGACGCCCGCTTCGACGGCCGCTTCTACACGGCCGTGCTCTCGACCGGCATCTACTGCCGGCCGATCTGTCCGGCCCGGACTCCCCGCCCGGAGCACTGCGCCTATTACCCGAGCGCGGCCGCCGCCCAGGCCGCCGGCTTCCGCCCCTGCCTGCGCTGCCGGCCCGAGCTCGCGCCGGGCGTCGCAGGGTGGCGCGGCACCGCGAACACGGTCGCGCGTGCGCTCGCGCTGATCGCGGGTGGCGCGTGGGGCGAGGACGACGACGTCGACGCGCTCGCGGAGCGGGTCGGCGTCGGCGAACGCCAGCTGCGCCGGCTGTTCGCGCGTCACGTCGGGGCGCCGCCGGTGCGCGTCGCCCAGGCGCAGCGCGTGCTGCTCGCGAAGCGGCTCGTCGCCGAGACGCGGCTCCCGCTCTCCGAGGTCGCCGCCGCGGCCGGCTTCGGCAGCCTGCGCCGCTTCAACGAGGTGATGCGCCGGACGTTCCACCGGCCGCCGAGCGCGCTGCGGCGCTCCGGCCAGGTGTCGGCGTCCGACGGCGCGATCACCATCGCCCTCGCGCACACGGCCCCGTACGACTGGGACAGCCTCCTCGCGTTCCTCGCCGCGCGGGCGATCCCCGGCGTCGAGCAGGTGGTCGACGGCGCCTACCGGCGCACGGTCGCGCTGGCCCGCGCGGTCGGGACCGTGGAGGTCCGCCCGGTCCACGCGGCGGCCGGCTGCAGGCGACGCTGCGCCTCTCGCGCGTCGCCGCGCTCGCGCCCGCGGTCGAGCGCCTGCGCCGCCTGCTCGACCTCGACGCGGACGCGGCCGCGATCGACGCGCATCTCTCCAAGGATCCGCTGCTCGCCCGCTCGGTGCGCGCGCGGCCCGGCGTGCGCGTCCCCGGCGCGTGGGATCCCTTCGAGCTGGCGGTGCGCGCGATCCTCGGGCAACAGGTCAGCGTCGCCGCCGCGCGGACGCTCGCGAGCCGCGTCGCCGCCCGCTTCGGGACGCCGGTGACCGGCGCCGAGCCCGGGCTCGCGCGAACGTTCCCGGGCCCGGAGGCGCTCGCCGCGGCCGATCTCTCCGGCCTCGGCGTCACCGGCGCGCGCGGCGCGGCGCTCGGCGGCCTCGCGCGTGCGGTGCTCTCGGATCCGACGCTGCTCTCCTCCTCCGCCGACCTCGAGGCCACGGTGGCCCGCCTCGCGCAGCTGCCGGGGATAGGTCGCTGGACGGCGCAGTACGTGGCGATGCGCGCGCTCGACGAGCCGGATGCGTTCCCCGAGGGCGACCTCGGGCTGGCGCGCGCCCTCACGCGCGGGAGCGTCCGCTGCTCCCCGGCGGCGCTGCTGCGGCGGGCGGAGGCCTGGCGCCCCTGGCGCGCGTACGCCGCCATGCATCTGTGGATGGGGACGCCGTCGCGGCCCCGAAAGGACACGCCATGACACTCCTCGTCGATGCGCTCGACTCGCCGATCGGCCCGGTCCACCTCGTGAGCGACGGGCGCACGCTGTGCGCGCTCGAGTTCGGCGCACCGGAGGCACGCCTCCTGCCGCTGCTCCGCTCGCGCTTCGGCCCCGCCGTGGCGCTCCGCGACGCGCGCGATCCGCTCGGCCTCACCGGCCGCGCGCGCGCCTGGTTCGACGGCGACCTGGCGGCGTTCGACGGGATCGCGGTGGACGGCGGCGGCACGCCGTTCCAGCGGCGGGTCTGGGCCGCGCTCCGCCGGATCGCCCCGGGCGAGACCACGACGTACGGCGCGCTCGCGGGCACGCTCGGCGCGCCGGGAGCGGCTCGCGCCGTGGGGCTCGCCTGCGGTCGGAACCCGATCGCGGTCGTCGTGCCCTGCCACCGGGTCGTCGGAGCGGACGGCCGCCTCACCGGCTACGCCGGCGGGCTCGATCGCAAGCGCTGGCTGCTCGAGCACGAGCGGTGGGCGCGCGGCGGCCGGGCGGAGGCGCGGACGAGCGGCGCGCCGAGCCGCGGCTCCTGACGGGCGGTCGCCCGGTGGACGGCGCCCGAGGCGGGTTCACGACCTCTCGCGCGGCCGGTGCGGCGCCGGGCACGAGCGGTACCCGTGCTTCTCGTCCCACTGCTGGTGGTAGTCCTCCGCGATCCAGAACGGGCCGATCGGCACGACCTCCGTCGTGATGCGGTCCCTCAGCTTCGCCTGCTCGGCGTCGCGCGACGCGACGGCAGCGCCCTGCTGCTCGGGACCGAACGTGAAGACGGCGGAGCGGTACTGGTGGCCGCGATCCGGTCCCTGCCGGTCGCCGGTCGTGGGGTCGTGCGTCTCCCAGAAGACCTTCAGGAGTTCGGCGTAGCTCACCTTCGCCGGGTCGAACTCGACGAGGACCGATTCCGCGTGGCCGGTCCGGTGCGCGCTCACGAGCTCGTAGGTCGGGTCCTGCTCGTTGCCGCCGGTGTAGCCGACGGCAGTGGCGACGACCCCGGGCACCCTCCGGAACCGCTCCTCCACCCCCCAGAAGCATCCCTGGGCGAAGCTCGCGAGCTCGTGCCCGGCAGGCGCGACGAGCGGCGTGCCATGGCCGACGTTCCCGGGACGCTTGCCGAGATTCGGATTGCCGATCACGTCGCCTCCCGCGTGGACGGCGCCGCTCCCCGCCGTGGGTGCGATCCGCAGGGCCTCCCACCCGAGCGCGACCGCGAGGGCGAGCCCGGCGAGGATGAGTGCGCTCTTCAAGGGTGAGACCTCCCGTCCTGCGGGGCCGACTGCAGGAGCCTCAGGTACTCGCCGGACCCATCGGCGGCAAGTCGTTCGACCGGAGCGCGGCGGGTGCGAGCCGAGCGGTCGGCTGCCGGCTACGGCACCAACAGCTCCGGACAGTGGCCCGGCTCCGCCGGATGGTCCGCGATCGCGCTCCCCCGGGGAACGCACTGGCTGGGCGGGAGTGGCGCGTCGTTCTCGACGTGGTCCACCAGGAGATCGAACGCCCGCTGGGCATGGGGCTGAATCAGCTCCAGCTGCGGGAAGGTGTCCCTGAAGGTCTCGATGTGGTTGCCGTTCTGGATCTCGTACAGCCGGTATCGACGCGCGCGGCCTCCGTTGCCGTCGCCCCTGACCAGCGCCTCGTACGCGCGTGCGCCTCGCTCGATGGGCAGGAGAGCGTCCATCGTGCCCGCCACGGTGATCAGCGGCTTCTTGATCTTCCCCGTCGTGGCGACGGCGGCGAGGCGTGCGGCGATCGACGGATCGGCGGCCGCGCGGGCCGGGTAGTCGTAGCCACCCGTGCCCGTGACGTCGTTCGGCCCGTCCAGGTAGGTCGTGAAGCTCGGATCGAAGCGCTTCTGCCACTGGCACTGCGTGACCTCCCAGAACTGGGCCCAGTAGAGGCCCCACAGCGACACGCCTCCGGCGACGATGTCCGGCGGGTACCCCGCCGCCTCGATGCGCTGCGCCGCAGCGCTGCCGGGAGCGAAGCCGGAGGCGACGTATTCGGGGAAGCTCTCGATCGCGGGGGGCAGGTCGATGAGCAGGTTCGGGCCGCTGGGATCGATGAACGTCCCTTCCCAGTCCACGCCGCCATCGAACAGGTCCGGTGCTTCCTCGATGGCTCGGCGGACCTGGTACCCGCCGTTCGACGTGCCGACGGCGTAGACGCGGCGCGGGTGGTGCCGGTACTGAGCCTTCACCGCCTCGCGCGCCAGCTTCGCCCCCCCGATCATGTACTGCGTCCACTCCGTGAACGGCTTCTCCGGGTCGTCGTCGTAGAAGTGGACCCAGATCGAGGAGGCCGGATTCAGGCGGCACGACTGGGCATCGGGCGCCGTCGGCGACGCGAGGCTGACGATGCTCAAGTTGAGGACGCCCTTGTTCTGCGATGCGTACGCGTACCCCTTCTGCAGCACGTAGTCGCTCCACGAGAAGTCGCCGTTGAACTCGCTGCGCGTCCCCGAAGCTCCGGCGACGACGAGGCTGCCGTTCCATTCGGTCGGCAGGCGCAGCAGGAACCGGGCTTGACCCGTGGGGTCGCGGGCGAAGCGTCCTTGCACCTGGATGCCGGGGACGGCCCTGGTGATGGGCGTTCGGTACGGCGGGTTGGGGGAAATGACGTTCCGGTCGGTCTGGGGCGTGAAGGCGCCCGCAGGCAGTCCAGCGATCGAGTTGTTGAGCGGCGTCGTCGCGGGGTTGTTGGTCGTGAGATCGAGGGTGTCGAAGCAGGAGACGTCGACCGCCCGGTCCGCCAGGGCTGAGAGGACCTGCGCGCATCCCGCGCGCGCCCGGCCGGGAACGGCACTCGCGGCGAGCCCCGAAAGGACAGCCACCCACAGCGCGTTCTTCGTCATGGCATCGCTCCTTGGGAGAACGGAGTCTTGAAGGAGGGCCTCGGGAGGACAACCCTACGTGCAGGCCCGGGTGGGGCGAGCGCGACCCCACTCCGGGACCACCTCGCGTCGCAGCCGGTCGCTAGCCGGCTGCGCCTTCTGCTCCCTGGCCCGCCTCGGCGCGCGCCGCGAGCGTCATCCGCACCATCGTGGTGATGCTCGCGGCCGCGATGATGGTCTCGAGCACGGTCCCGCCGATGGACCGGCTCAGCACGTTGTTCGCGAGCCAGCACGCGGTGCTCGTGAGGAGCACGAGCCGCATCGGGATCCCCTGCATCGTGAGGACCGCGATCGCGCCGAGCGACGACCCGAACACCGGGATCCAGCCGGTCCCGTGCGTGCCGAGCCAGAGCGCCAACGCGACGTTCACGGCGACGCTCGCCGCCGCGAGCCAGGCGGACCGGAACCACGCCGAGAGCGCGGTCCGCACGCCGGAGACGAGCGCGGAGGACGACGCCGACGGGCGCCCGAGCAGCGCGAAGTGGGCGACGTAGACGAAGGACTCGGCCGCGACGAGGAGCTTCAGGCGCCGGTCGTCGCGCTGGAGGAACCCGGACACCCCGAGGACGAGGGCGACGTACCCGAGCACCTGTGTGGGGGAGAGGAGTTGCGGCATCGCTCGAGAGTGACCGCAGCCGGCCGGCTGCGGAACCCTGTCTCCTGGGAAGGGCGGAGAGTAGTCGAGCCCCTGCCGTCCCGCAAACCGCGGCCTACCCTTGCGACGCGCTCCAGATCCAGCCGCTCGCCGCGGTGCCGGGCGAGCCCCGGTCCTCGCGCAGGACGAGGTCCGCGTCGATCCGGCACGCGTCGTCGATGCGGAGGAGGAGGAGCGACGGGCGCTCGACGCCGAAGGCCTCGAGGCTCACCTGGAAGGACCCGCGCGCCCGGGCGGTGCCGTCCGCCGAGAGCTGGATCTCGAGCGGCACCGTGACCGCCCGCTTCACGCCGTGCATCTCCAGCTCGCCGCTCATGGACGCCTGGATCGTGATCGGCCGCGACGCGGCCACCGCGGGGTCGAGCCGCGCCGTTCCCTTGAAGACGACGAAGGGGAACCGGCCCTCCTCCACGGCGTCGCGCACGTTCGAGTCGCGGTTCGCCACGCCGGAGTCGAAGGACCTCACGGGCACACGCACCATCACGAGGAGCTTCCCGTCCGGGAAGAACACCGCCTTTCCCTCGATGCTGGACGATCTCCCGGTCACGCCGTGGAACGGGTGGACCACGTGGTAGGCGACGGTGCTGCTCGCCGGCTCGACCGCGTAGGTGCGGCCGTCGGACGGAGCGGCCGCGAGGAGGATTGCGACGAGGGCGACGGACATGGCTTCCCCCGGAGCCGAGCACGCGAACGCCCCTCGCGACGGCGGCGCGGTTCCGAGGAGCCCCTACCTGGTGGCGACCCCCGTTCCAGCGCCGCATGGGTCGCGGGCGGTGCCCCGACGGGGCGGATCGCACGAGGGCGATCGGCTCGTCGACCGCCGGACGTCGCCCTAACCGACACCACGAAGCCCCGGAACCTCGCGGCTCCGGGGCTTCTCTCTGCCACGGGGGGCGCGCCCCCCACTCAGCGCCCGATGGCGCTCGCGATCGCGGTCGCGATGAGCCGGGCGCCGGCCACGCTCGGGTGGATGTCGCAGCCCGCGCCAGGGTCGAGCGGATCGAGCGGGATGAGCAGGCCGGCGCCGCAGGGGTCGGAGCCGAAGAGCGTCTGCAGGTCGACCGGAACGGCGCCGAACCCGGAGGCGGCGAGCCCGAGGTAGGAGTTCAGCGCCGGCGCGAGCTCGGTCCACTCCGGCGACGGGGCGTAGTAGGTCGGCATGACGATGGCGCCCTCGTACCCCGCGCTCCGGATCGCCGAGAGGATCTCGCTCACGTTGGCGTGAACGGTCAGCAGGACGCCTCCGATCCCCCCCTTCACGCAGGTCGGATCGCCGCCGCACGCGGCCACGAGATCGAGGACATCGTTCGCGCCGAGCGTGACGGTGACGAGCTCCACGCGCGGGTGGCGGTCGAGGAAGTCGAGCGCGTACCGCCGCTGCGTGCCGTCGTAGCTGGCGTGGAGCCAGTCCTCGGCCTTGAACTCGGCGCAGATCGCCGCCTGCCCCGTGCGGACCCGCGCGCCGAAGCTCGCGCTCGACTCGCCCGGGCACGAGGCGTTCTCGAGCGGGATGCCGAGCCGCTGCTGGAGGTACTCGGGGTACCCGACGAAGACGTCGTCGCTCCGCGGCGGAACCGTTCCGGTGAAGGAGCCGCACGAGAAGCACGAGAACGGGACCGGGCGGACGAGATGCGGGTCCAGGCCGAACGGGACGGAGTCGCCGAGGGCGAGGTACGTGGGCGTGCGGTCCACCCGCACTGCCGACGTCAGCTCGGCACTCTGCTGCCCTCCACACCCGACCGCCAGCGCGAGGAGCGCGCCGGCGAAACGCCGGGCACTGCGACGGCACGTTGCTCTCATCGGATCCCCCTTCCGACTGCGAGTTCGAGTGCGAGTATAGGTGCTTGGAACCGCGAGACCGACCTTTGTGACGTACGTCTTCGCGACCGGGGCGCGAGCGCGTGGGGCGGATCGCCCACGTCGTCCAAGCTGGCGGCGACGCCCCTGGCGCCTGTCGAGCGCAGCTACGCCGGCGTCAGATCCGCACCGCGACGTACGTCCCCTCGTGCCGCCCCCCCACGCCGGAGGCGCACGCGAGCGTCGACGAGACGGTTACCCGCGCGCTGCGGTGACGCGCGAGCGTCGCGAGGAAGCGGTTCCAGGCGGCAGCGGCTGGCAGCACGGAGGTGGCAGTGAAGTCGCCGTCCACCGGCGCCGCGAAGTCGAACACGCTGCGCTGGATCACGACGCGGTTGGCGATCCCGCGCTTCCGAAGCTCGAGGTAGAGCAGCACCCAGCCGGACAGGATGGCGAGGGCGGACAGGCTGCCGCCGAACGCGGTCGCGAAGTGATTCAGGTTCGGCGCGAGCGGCGCCGCGATCCGGACAGAGTCGCCGTCGTAGAGCTCGACCCGCGCGCCGAGGCGCTGCGTGATCGGCATGTGCTCGTGGAGGTACGCGGTGATCTCGTCGGGCGTCATCGTGTGGGGTCTATCGCCCGGCTGCTCGGAGCGCCCTAGAACGTCCCGGGGTACGCGCCGCCGTCGAGGAGCAGGTTCTGGCCGGTGATGAAGCCGGCCTGCGCGCTGCAGAGGTACGCGCACGCGTCGCCGAACTCCTCGATCGTCCCGAACCGGCCCGCCGGGTTCGCCTCGGTGCGCGCACGGCGAACCTCTTCGTAGGACCTTCCCGTCGACCGGGCGTTGAACTCCAGGTTCGACCGAAGGCGATCGGTCTCGAACGGGCCCGGGAGCAGGTTGTTGATGGTGACGCCGTGCCGGACCGTCCTCCGCGCGAGCCCGGCGACGAAGCCCGTGAGCCCGGTCCTCGCGCCGTTCGAGAGCCCGAGCTCGGGGATGGGGCTCTTCACCGCCCCCGAGGTGATGTTCACGATCCGTCCGAAGCCGCACGCCATCATCCCGTCGACGACGGCGCGGATCAGGAGGATCGGGGTGATCATGTTCGCCTCGAGCGCCCGCACCCACGCGTCGCGGTCCCAGTCCCGGAAATCCCCCGGCGGCGGGCCGCCCGCGTTGTTCACGAGGATGTCCGGCGCCGGGCACGCCGCCAGCGCGGCGCGCCGGCCCTCCTCGGTCGTGATGTCGCCGACCACCGGCGCGACCTCGACGCCGTGACGCGCGCGGAGCTCCGCCGCGGTCGCCTCGAGGGCGTCCCGCCCGCGCGCCACGAGGACGAGCTGTACGCCCTCTCGCGCGAGCGCGGCCGCGCAGCCCTTCCCGAGTCCCTTCGACGCCGCGCAGACGAGCGCGGTCCTGCCGCGGATTCCGAGGTCCATGACCGGTATTTCCGTCTTCACGCGCCTGGTCTGCGCCGGCCCCTCAGCGTGCGTCGTGGTAGTACCGGTTCAGGTCGAACAGCCCGCCGTCCACCGGCTCATCCTCGAGGAAGCGCCGCTGGAACCAGTCGTAGGCGTCCCACAGCCGCTCGTCGGCCCTGTTGATGCCGTACCGGGACAGCCGCGCGGCGTCTCTCGGGCCCTTCTCGAAGTGCTCGAGGAGGTCGAAGAAGTCCGGCAGGTCCTCCTCCCGGACGTCGAAGAAGTAGTTCGGGTAGGCGCCGATGAGGCCCGGGATGAAGTCGGCGCTGTCCTTCGAGGCGTCGAGCCTGCCGCCCTCGCCGAACAGGTACGCCACGTTGTCGTGCCAGCGGTTGACCACGATGGTGCCGGCGACATCCCTGCCGCTCTTCAGACGGATCCTCACGTAGGCCAGGTTGGCGTTGTAGTCGTCGATGGCGGAGAGGAAAGGGGTGCCCGGCCGGGAGATGGCCCGGAAGGCCCGCAGGTAGTCCTTCGGGGACTCGAAGCGTTCTGGCAGGCCGGGATAGGCCTCCCCCGCCCGCAGGTAGTTCACCGGATCGAAGCCGATCTTCGCCGCTGGCGCGAAGACGTGGCTCACCGCCTCCTCGATGAACTCACGGTTCGGCTCGGCGGTGACGAAGGCGATCTTCGCGGGCAGGGCGCTCGGGTAGTAGTGCAGCTTCCCGACGTCGACCCCCTTGTACCAGGACTGCATCATCTCCTGCCGGCGTGACGGGGGCATGAAGTCCAGGAAGTAGCTCTCTCCTTCGACGCGCAGCGCATCCATGTAGTGCCGGAGCGCCAGCTGGTGGCCGACCGTGCCGTAGACGTCGAAGCCGGCGACGAGCGCGTAGTAGATGCGCTCGAAGAGCGGATAGTCGATGACCCACATCGTCTTCGGCAGGTTGCCGAGCAGGCCCCGGTGCACGGACGCGCTCTCGAAGTGGCGATAGACGGTGAGCACCGGAGCGTCGGAGGCGACGGCGCCCTTCCAGATGGACTCGTAACCGAGGCCACCGTAGTTGTGCGACGTGTAGAGGTCCTGCCGGGCCCTGTAGAACTCCACGGCGGCCTTCCGGTACTTGTCCTTCAGCGCGTCGAAGAAGCCGTAGTCGCTCCCCTTGTCGACGGGCAGGCGCAGCTTCTCGCCGTGCAGCTTCAGGAAGCCCGGATACGCCACGCTCAGGTCGTGCTCGGGGTCCATGAACATGACCCAGAAGTGATCGTCCAGCACGTTGAGGGCGATCTGGCCCTTGCAGACCGGGCCGTGGATGAAGGTCATCATCACGTAGAGTGCGTTGTCCAGCAGGAACAGATAGCGCGAGCGCGGGGGGATCTGCTCGAACGCCGCGAAGGGATTGGCGCTCAGGATCGGGTCGTACCCCACGAGGTGCGGGGGCTGCAGCCAGGCGGGCTGGATGAAGAGCTCCTCGAAGCGCTTCAGCGCGGCGTCGTCCAGGACGAACACCATGTGGGTCTTCACGACGATGGTGGAGTGGATCTTCCGGAAGCGATAGAAGACCCGGCTCGCGCCGGGGTCGTCGTACGGGCGCACCGTGGCGACGAGGTCGAGCGGCTCTCCAGGCGCGGTGCGCGAACGGACCAGCTCGAAGAAGTCGTTGGTCGCGGTGCCGAACTTGATGTGCGCCAGGAAGAGGTGCTCGTAGAGGTAGCGCGCCGTCATCGCGTGCTTGGCGTCGTCCAGGTTGAGGAAGGACTCCCACCGGGCGATGGCCTGCGCGTCGGCGGCCTTCGGCGAGGTGAGCCGCTCCTGCTCGGCGGCGGACGGCCCTCGCGCCCCCTGGACCAGCCAGCCAGCCAGGAGCTCGAATTCGTCCTGCTTGAGCGCCGGGAAGCCGAAGGGCATGCCGCCGTTCGGGTGCGCCTCCAGGTAACCCCCCAGCTCCCCCTGGTCCTTGGAGCAGGTCAGGTTGTCCGCCTCCGGCCGGTATTCCCCGACGCTCCTGGGGTTCTTCATCTTGTGGGAGAGCAGCTCGATCATGATGGAGTCGTTCGACCCACCCGATGCCGTGCTGTCCGTCACGCTGAAGAACTTACTTCCGGCGCCACTCCTCGGTGGACCGGGCATCGGTGAAGAGCCGCGTGGGATCCATGGAGTGCAGCCGCGAGCCATCGTAGATGGCCTTCTTCGTGGCCCCGCGGTCCGCACCCTCGAAGGAATCGAGCTTGAGCTGGCAGGGTGAGTTGTAGCAGGAGTGGCAGACCACGCAGCGCCTGTCGAGGAGCGGCTTGACCTCCTTCAGGAAGTCGATCGTCCGGGTCGGAGCGGCGAAGGCCACCGGCGGCGGCCTCCTCGCGGCGCAGCCGGCGAGGAGCCCGACGACCGCCAGCAGAATTGCTCGCGTCTTCCTCATGGAGTGCTTCTCCTCCGCTCGGGCCAGCCTGCCCGTCCCGAGAATACCGAAATGACTGCCATCGCGGGGGCTTCGCGGAGCGTCGGCCGCGCCAGCGACTTCCCGCTTGGGGCATGAGACGGCGAGGGCGGTCAGGTCGTCCTCCGGTGGCGCGCGAGCGTCGCGAGGAAGCGGTCCCACGCGGCAGCGGATGGCAGCACGGAGGTCGACGTGAAGTCGCCGTCCACCGGCGCAGCGAAACGGAGTCGCCGTCGTAGAGCTCCACCCGCGCGCCGAGGCTCCGCGTGATCGGCATGCTCTCGTGCAGGAACGCCGTGATCCCGTCGAGCGTCATGATGGGAGGCCTCCCGCCCGGCTGTCCGGAGCGATGACCACTTCCGCAGATTCAAGATCGGGCGCCCGATCCTCCGGAGCGCACGCCCTGGCCCCTCGGGCCTCCTCCAGAGACGAGAAAAGCCCCGGAACCTCGCGGTTCCGGGGCCTCGCTACTGGCGGGGGTGTAGGGGACTCGAACCCCTGGCCTCCGGCGTGACAGTTGACTGTCGGTGGATGGCAGGCGCTCGCCCGGGTTCGCAATGCGTTGGAAACACTGGCGGCGCGCTTGAACGGAGTGGCCCCTTTTCGCCGCGGTTCGCAGCGGTTCTCCGTCCGCTTGGTACATCCTTGGTACAGTGGGGTGCTATCGACGCTGAGTCCGTTCGGTGGGTGTCCGTGCGGGAACTCGCGGCGATGCTGCGGGTAAGCACATCGACCGTCTACCAGGCGGTCGCGGCGGGGGAGATCCCGCACGCTCGAGTGAGCAACGCGATCCGGATCCCGCTCCGAAGGTGAGCCAACGAGACCGCGAGGGGAAACGCGCGGCCCCGGTCACGGCCAGCGAGGGGTGAAGGCGAAGATTCGGCGGGGGTCAGTTCTGCTTGACGCTCTTCGGCTTGCCCTTCGGCTTCGGCGGAACGCCAGGGAGCGTGCCCTGGCGCGAGTAGAAGTGATTCGGTCGGAAGCACGGGAGCTTCGCGTGCTTGGCGAGTCGCTCCATGGCCGCGTCACGAGTGACGAGGCAGTCGGCGCGGTGCCTCTTCGCGCAGGCCACGATCATCGCGTCGTACTTGATGTACTGAAGCGTCGTGCCGCTCGCGTCGCGCGTCTTGACCAAGACCTCCTGCGGGAAGTCTTCCGCGAGAAGGCGAGCGGCTTGATCATCGAAGCCGACGACGATGATCCCCATCGTCTTGGGCGGCTCGACCGGCGACTCCCCACGGAGAAGCTCGGTGATCGAGGGGGCCGCGATGAGCACGGTCTTGCCGTTCTCGATCATGGCTTCGAGGAGCTTGCGGCACGCCTCCGCGTCCTCGGCTGAGTCGCGCGATCCGAGCGCGCCGAACAGGACGCTGCTGTCCAGCAGGGCGCGTGGCAGGAGCAGCGCGGGATCCATCTCGGGCATCGCTTAGTGGTCCCTCTCAGAGCGCAGGTCCCGGTCGGCATCGTCCAGCGACGGCCACTCCTTGCAGTTGGCGCGGTACCAAGAGCGCCATGCCGCAACGGAGTCGCCCTCGCGCTACCGGCTCGAACTGCTCGACGGTGCCCTAAACGATCTCCCCTTCGCCGTCTCGGAACACCGTCGCGACAATCTCGACCTCGCGGTAGAGCAGATCCCGCCGAACTTTCTCGCGGTCTCCTCGTCCGCAACGCGCAGCGTGAAGTCGCTCTCCTCGGAAGCCGACCTGAAGCGGACGGCGGGCCGCGCACCGCCGACGCGAATCGGAACGGTCCTGAGCGTCACGACCGCTCCTCGCAGGCCCTCCTGAGCGGTCTCGACCACCTCCAAGTGCCGCCGCCACTTGCCCACGTGAACCGAGGTCTTGAACTCCGGTGGGAAGCGAAGCACCGCAGCGCGGACGCGGCGCACTGGTTCGAGGAGACCCGGCGGAGGCATCTCGATGGCGCGGAGGTAAACACCAGCCTGCTGCGCGGCGTCGCGGGTCGCCTCCGGG
Organism: uncultured delta proteobacterium; assembly: GCA_963821195.1. Lineage (GTDB taxonomy): Bacteria > Myxococcota > Myxococcia > Myxococcales > Anaeromyxobacteraceae > Anaeromyxobacter. The sequence continues at coordinate 12,270 of CAWGDE010000030.1, read as the reverse complement.
GAGTTCGTCGTGAACGCGAGACGGCGCTCCCCGCCTCGACGGTAATCCCCTCGAACTTCAGCGCGACCGGCGAGGACTCGTCCGCCGCAATCCGCTTCAGCAGCTCGAGGTAGGTGCGCGCGAGTTCGAGGGCTTCGAGGGTGGGAACCGTCTTAGGGCTGACGCGCGGCCCGGCAATCTCCAACCGGAGCCTGTCGTCCACCCCGCGCGGCATGGGGGAAACCTAGCACGGAGCGCCAACAAGCCAAGCGGACGCCCGTGCCTCAGAACCTTGTCCGGCACCTTGTCCGAAACGGCCGAGGGGTCCCGCCGGATGACGGAACCCCTCGGGATTCAAGCCGGCGACCCTCAGCTTGGGAAACGGGTTCACTGAGGAATCCATGCGTTCGCAGGGGTTCGCAAAGCGTTGGAAATACTGGAAGCGAGGAGGGCGGAGGCGTCCAGCGGTCCCAGCCGGTGCAGGGGGTTTTCAGGTTTCTTGCTACCCCTTTGCTACCCGAGCCCGCGGGCGCCGCGCATGAGGAGCCGCTCTTGAGCGTGAAGGAGGTCGCGCGGCGGCTCGGCGTGTCGACGGCGACTGTGTACAAACTGTGCGCTCTCCGCAAGTTGTTACACGTGCGCGCTCTCAACACGATCCGTGTGCCGATGCGAGCGCTGAACGCCCTGGAGGACTAACTCGCGGCCGCCTTCTCCAACTTCGCCTGTTCCCACTTCGTCCAAGCGGCGAGGATCTCCTTGCGGTCCGATCGTGCAGCGTGACGGGAGAGGTAGTCCGCCTTGAACTCGCTTCGCTTGCTGGAGGAGTTCTGCGTCGGACAGCTTGCCGGATTCGATGAAAGCGAGCATGTCCCATACCGCCGCCCCGCGCTCAGCTTCTTCGTCGGACAGACTGCATCGCGACGACCATGGGGCCGAGGAGAGACGTCTCCGCATCACTTGCAAGCGCAAGGCTCATCATGTCGCCCAGCGCGGCGGGGTCCATCACATCAAAGCTCGCTGCACCTTTCTCATGGACGTAGAAGTGCATCCGGTCCCAAGTGCGAAGGAAACGCCTGGCCCTTGTCGATCGCCAACTGATTCAGCTTACCGATCACCTCCGCATCGTGCTTCAGGAGGAGGTTCTCGCGCTGGAACTTCAGGTCATGGATCGCATGCGCGAGAGCTTCCTCGGCCCGCTTTCGTGCGTTTCGGGGCGTCGCGCCCGCGACTATCTTCATCCCGTATCGACGAAAAATCTTGGAGAGCTCCGCCATCAGCGGATCCCGTGCACGGCGCGCTCCTTCGATGGCTGCAGTCAGGCCGAATCCACCCAGGTAGCGTCGGAAATCCTTCTTGGTGCCCTGGGGGAACACGAGCTTGAAATGGGCTACATAGGCGTTTTGCGATCCACGCAGATCCGGGTCCTGCTCGATGATCGGAAGGAAGTCCCTCGCGGCAGCAAGGAGGTGAGTAGCGGCTTCCTCCAGATACGGCTCCGGGATGTGAAGCGGCACGTTATGAACGCGTGACTGTTCGTACAGATGCGCAGCGGCAACGAAGAACCGCTGGTCAGCCGTCCGGCATCCAGTTGCGCGCACAGCACCGGAATAGCGACCGACGCATCGAGAGCAACGTGAAAGTCGCCCGCGGCACCAGCCGCCTCGAGGAATCGGGCAGTGCCAAGTTTCGTAAGGGAGAGGAACACCTCGCCGGCAAGCAGTTGCTTTCCGAACGACGAGCTCACGGTGATCTTGGTGAGTTCCTTGATCACTGCTCCCCGTTCCGCGCCCTCCGGAAACCCTGAGGAATCAAGAAGCGCGTGCAGCGCCTGGAATCGATCTCTGACGTGCCCCTGGAGCTCTGAGCGGGATCCCGTTCCGGCGAGCGAACCGGACTCGACGTCCGCCTGGGCCATGATGATCGCGCCCAGATGCTCGACAAGTGCATCAACGAACTCTTTGCGGTCCTTCTGGTTGCGGATCCTTGGCTTCAGTGCTCATCCAGCTCCGACGTGAGGGTCTTGAGGTCCGCCACACGCAGTGCGAAAGCGGACGCGAACTTCGCTCGCTCCCCGAGGCTGCACGCAAGACCGCCGCCCTCCGAAACGAGTGTCTTCTGCTGCGTTAGCCGGTCAATCGCCGACCGCACCAGCACGCTCTGCCCCTTCGCGAGTTGGAGCGTCATGAGCACCGTGTGCACGAGCTCGTCGCGGGAGGTCGGACGGAGACAAAGCCAAGAGCGTCAGGACAGTCCTCTCGACGACTCGAGTCCGAAAGTCGTTCGCGTCTGCCCCGAAGAACGCGTAGGCGTATGCGGCAGCCTGTCGTGGTGCACCACCTGGAAGCGCTTCCTCCTGTGGAACTCGGATTCCGACTGCTTCAAGAATGCTGCCGGTAAGATTCCGTTCGAGAGCCAAGCTTGCGATCGCTTGGGCGTCCATGCGCTGCGCTCGATCCCATCGCGCACCAGTTCATCAGCGATCGCCTGGAATTCGACTTCGGCGAGGCGCTGTGAAGTCACGAAGAGGAAATCGTTGGTGCCGAGCGTCTTCTTCGCCTTGCGGGCGTCCTGGCGCAACTTGGCTCGCCAGTCCTTCTCCACGCTGATCTGAATCGCGAACTTGAGCGGCTGGAGAGCAAACGTATAAACCGCCATGTCGCTTCCGCCGTCACTCCAGCCGTCTCGAATGGCTGGGGTCGCGAAGCCACGAGCGCGCAGGGTCAGCAGCGCGATCTCGCGAAACGACATGTAGTCCGCGGACTGGATCAGTCGAACCAGGCTGTCGAATCGCATCGGCTCTCTCCCTCCGGGCGTGACGCGAGCATCCCCCCGCGATGCCCGGATGCGTTGCGCCGCTCTACAGCGTCTGCAGGCGAAGAAACTCCAAGTCCGTTGCGGTCCTGCTGCGAGCGAGCCAGTTCGCATCCACAGCGAGGCATCGGACCGGCGCGATCGCTGTCTCGAGGTCCCGGTCAAGTGCGGCCCGGCCGAGGACCGATGCGGGAAGTCGCCCGAGCGCAGCACCTATCCAGGGGTTCCGATCACCGCCGTTCCACCGGCGAACGAGCGCCGTCGCGACGGTGTCCGATCCGATACAGGCCAGCGCTTCGCACACTGACGCGGCGACGCGATCGTTCTTGGCAGCAACGAGAGCCGCGACCAGCGCGTCGATGGCGGGATTCGGAGTGTCAGGGCCGAACGCGACGATAGCGTGCAGGACGAGATCCTCGTTCGCGTCCTCGAGGTAGCGCAGGAGGCGTTCGTACTGCTTCACGCCATGCTTACCAAGGCCCCAGACCGCGGCCTGCCGCAGCTCCGAGCCCGCGAAAGCGGGATCAGCGAGGCGAGGCCGTCGAGCATCGCTCCGGCGTCCGGCGATACCACTTCGGACAGGAGAAGCACGGCCTCCATTCGCAGCCAGTCAGGGGAACCCTCGTCCTGGTCTCGGAGGAACTTGTCGATTTCCTCGAACCCACGTGCGGCGCCAATCTTCGCAAGCGCGCCGGCCATCTCGAGCCGCGTGCGAGCCTCCGCCTCCTTGGCGACGACAGCTTCGAGGCGTGGTTGCCCTCTCTTCCAGAGATCGTCTCGCGCGGCGATCGCTTTCGCGGCTGCGTACCGGTCAGCCGTTTCCGCAGACGAGAGTTCGTCGACTGGGGACCACTTGTGACCAGTCAGCGTCTGGACGTCGACAAGACGGCGGAGAGAGCCCGCAAGAATGGACGCCCTTCCGGCGAACTTGTCGCCAACCTTCACATACAGTTTCCTCCCGTTCAGTCGATAGGACTGCATTCGGCCCGATGCCATCCTGACCTGGAGCCGATCCTTGTCGATCTCGACGACCTCGCCGTCGCTCGAGGGCACGAGCGATGGCCATGTCAGGTCGCGCTCAGCACCCTCGCTGCTCGATTTCCGATCGCCGAGCTTCGCCGTTTCCTTCGTGGCCCTCAACTCGCGGAACTCAAGAAACACAGGAGGGCTGCATGCAACGGCGCCCGACGGATCTCGACCGCAAGCGACCAGCGCGACGAGGTCCTCGTCCCGGACGTTCGCGTCCCAGGGCCGCGTGTCGGAATGGCTCATCTTGATCGAGAGGTCGCTCTTGCCGCGTACTTCGACCCGGATGCCCGTGCGAGCGCAGAGGACGTCGGGCAGCCGGAGTCGCTTAACCTTGGTCGACCAGATCTTGTTCGAGGTGCTGTACCGCTCGAGCTCGATCGGCTGGAATCCGGCCGCTGCCAAGTACGTGATCACGGAGCGCGTCGCGGACGCGCCCATCGTCAGCTTCTGGAGGAAGCTGACGTCGGTCTTGAAGCCCATGTATCGGTTCTCCTGCGGATCTGGGGCAAGCAGATCGCGCGGGTCGCACCCGAGCGCATCGGCGAGGGCGAAGATGCTATACAGATCGAGATGTTTCGTTCACCCCGCTCGACGGAGGCGTTCACGTACGTACGGTGAAGGCCAGCGCGCGCGGCGAGCGTCCTGCGACAGCCCAGTCGCGGAGCGCAGTGGTCGATGCGCCCAAAGAGCGCACCTGGCGCAGCGCTACGCGATTGCTTCACGGGCGCAGCGTAGGTCGTTGACGACTTCAGCGACAGATTATAGGTTTCGCATCTGGAGGTGGGCATGAGGGCGTCCGTCGTTCCGTCGAGAACTCGCAACTCAACTCCGACGTTCACGTCGCTGCCCGAGGTCGTGCACGCGCCGCGCACGGACGCCGTCTACAACTGCCACGGGTATCTGACGAAGGTGCCGCTGCAGGCTGTGGTTCCATTCATCGAGGCGTTCACGAGTCCCGGCGACCTCGTCATCGACATGTTCGCCGGGTCAGGGATGACCGGGCTTGCGGCAGACATGGCTCGGTCGGCGCTGCGCCCTGAGCGACATCTCCGTGCTCGGGCAGCATATCGGGACCGGGTATCTCCACGCAGGCGCCCCGGGACGAGGTAGACGAAACGGCACGGCGCGTGACGAACGTGCCGCGCGCGTATCGAGACCTGTACACGACCGCCCGGTCACGGACGGCGCAGCGATGGAGGTCGATCAGGACCATCGTTCGTTTCTCTTCAGTGCCGAACTACAGCGAGGCCCTGCGACGTACTCGAGACCCTCGACGATGAGGCCGCGCGGGCACGCGTGCCCCAGTGTCTGCATCCTTTCGAGCGCAGGCGTTGAACCATACCTCCGACGCGGCCGTGCGCGTCGTCTAGTGGAACTGAAGGTCGTCAGGTCAGAACAGCCCGTGCAGCCGGCGGCTTCGCACGATCGCGCGCGCCGCAAGGACCCTCGGCGTGCGCGCGTGCGTCGGCAACGATTCATGCCGACGAGAGATGTTTGGACGGTCGGGGTTGAGGCGGTCCGGAATCGCGGAACGCGCCAGTCTCTTCTCGGACCGGAACGCGATCGCGCTCCTGGAGGACTCTGCGAACGCAATCGCCGACGTTCGCCGAGAAGAGTCCGCGCGAAGCTGCCGTTCGCGTTCACGGCCGCGCTGACGCGAGCGTGGCGGCGTTACAGTGGGGCCGAAGCGTCCGCTCGACGCGCGGAACCAACGTACTACGTCGCGCCTGTGTACTTCAAATGGAACGTGTCGAGCTTATTCGAGGCAAGGAGAAGGTCGAGGCGGCGCTCCGTTCGGTACGAGGTCCTCTTCGAGGCGCACCGCTGTTCCTGGCGATTCGCGAAGGTGTTTCGTACGACGTTGCATCAGCGACGCTCTGCGTCGTCGGACAACGACGGCGTGGACTTCGTATTCACCGACCCGCCGTTCGGCTCGAACATCTTCTACAGCGACATCGAGCATGTTTCACGAAGCGTGGCTCGGCGCGTCACTGAGGACGCGCAGGAGGCTGTCGTAGACGCGAGCGGCCACGGAGAAGCATTCGGCGCGCAGATACGAGGACGTCTGCGAGGGGCGTTCCTAGAGGCGTTCCAGTGCTCAAGCCGGGGAGGTTCATCTCAGTCGTGTTCGGCAACAGCAACGGAGGAGGTCTGGGCGTTGCTCACAGCGCTGCCTCAGGACTCCGGCTTTTCGAAGCCGTGCAGCGTGCCATCCTCGACAAGGGCCGCGTTCAGTGAAGGGACTGAACTCCGGGTCGGGGTGTCGTCACCGTTGATCTGGTGCTGTCGGTACAGGAAAAGCCCGACAGGACAGCAATCGACAATCGTGTGCCCGAGCAAGACCAACGGACGATGCCCAGCTCCGCCGTGGAGGATACCTTCCTGCGCGGCGAGCGGCTGGACACGGATAAGAGGCGGAACCCCAGCTACATCTACGCGGCTGTCCTCCGTCGAGCGATCGAGCAGAAGCGTTCTCTGGACAGGGCAGCTTCACTACTCCGACGTGCTGGTTGCACTCCGCCAGGCGGGGGCCAGCCTGGATCCAAAGAAGGGGTTGCTCGCGGTTCCCATAGACCCAAAGGCGATGCGCCGCCATCGGTGACCCACGGGCTTCGGCAGGTGTTGTCGTACGTCATGACTTCGAAGACGCGCAGGCGCACCCGTCGTCGCGCGGCAACGGCGGCGCGCGAGATGGCGGTCAGGGTCGGGGACGGCTGTACCGTATCGTGCTGATGCCGGACAACGCTGCCGGCGGCTACTGGGTTCGCGTTCCCGAGCTTCCCGGATGCTTCACGGAGGGGGACACGCTAAGTGAGGCAGCGCGGATGGCGCGCGAGGCGATCGCGGCGTGGCTCGCCGTCTCGCGCGCAGGCAAGAGCCGTTCACGCCGCAAGCGCTCATAGAGCGCGGCGCCTATGTGGCGCGCACGGCCTCCGCGTAGATCAGGTCTGGGAACTCCTTCCGAATCATCCCCGGCGTGGCCAAGTCAACCTTGCAGCCGAGGAGCTCGCCGAGCTCGCGCTCGACGCGGGCGAGGCCGAGGTAGCCGATCGGCCGCTCGAACTCCGCGATCAGATCGAGGTTGCTGTCGGGACCGGCTTCGTCGCGCGCGACCGAGCCGATGACGAACAGCGATGTGATTCCGAGGCGCCGAAGCTCGTCTTGGTGGAGTCGAAGGAACTCAAGCACGTCGCCGTGGCGCACGCGGAGATCATAGCCGCGACCCCGTGGCGCTGCGCAGCCCTGGCGACGAATGGCCCGGCACCGAAGAACGGTTGGCTGCGAGCTGTTGAACCACGTGGTTCAAATCGCTCGGACGGGTGCTCAGCGGGTGTGGACCCGGACCGTGTTCTTGGACCACGTGGTTCAAAACGGAGCAAAAGGGGTGGTCCCGGGGGCTGTGTCCCGGAGTCACCAGACGCTCGGATCAGCCCTGGGAGCAGGGCTGGGATCAGGGCTTCGTGGCGCAACTCCGCGGAACGAGGCTGCCCGGCCCCGCCGCCCGAGAGGCGGTCGTACACGCGCGGTGACGGGTGCCATCAGCCCGACCCCTCACTCTCCAACCACACGAGAGTGAGGGGTCGGGTTGCTGGCACCCTGAAGCTTCAGTGAAGGCAGGCGGCGGGGCCGGTCTTCTTGAACCACGTGGTTCAAATAGACCAATCGGGTATTCGGACGGTGGTGGTGTTGCTGGTATCGGGCGAGGCGGGCGATTCCGTGCTGGGCGGCGTCGGCTTGAACGTTCCGCAGGTCGCTAGAGCGACACCGAACGCGATGACCGATCTCGGACGGGGAGACGTCGGTGGGCAGGGCGGAGGGTCGTCGGTCAGGGCCTCAAGGACGTCTTCCGGCGAGGAGACGGGCGGGAGGGCTGGTCGTCGTCGGAAGGCGTCGGCGAGCTCGCGTTCGACATCGTTGATGAGGTCGAACAGCTCGCGCGCCTCCCAGGCACGGTTTCGCTTCGCGAGCGTGATCGCATGGAGCACGCCCTTGTCGGCCGAGGCGCCGATGGCCTCGTTCACGGCCTGCTTCGAGCGGCCGAGGAACTTCTGCGCCGTCGCGACGGTAACGATGGGGTGAGCGGGCAGGTCGACGATGAGGGCTTCGGCGCTGGAGTGGCGCCGGGGACGCCCTGCACGCTCTCGCCACCGTTCCTGAAGCTCGGCAATGCGTAGCGCGAGTTCGCTGGCCTTCGCCGCGGCTCGCTCGATCGCCTGGGCGAAGAGGAGGATCCAGTCGGTGGGCCGACCATCACGAAACGCGGTGAGGCCGGCGACGTAGGCTTTCGCGTCGGCGGCGAGTACGAGGCTCACGGGCGGCACGTAGCGCGGGGCGAGGCCGCGGCGGCGCAGGACGACGTGGATGAGCGCGCGGCCGACGCGGCCGTTCCCGTCGGCGAACGGGTGGATGGTCTCGAACTGCGCGTGGGCGATCGCCGCCTGGACGACGGGCGGAAGGTCCGTCCGGTTCATGAACGCGACCAGATCGTCCATGAGGTCCTTCACCCGCTCGGGTGGCGGCGGGACGAAGTCGGCGCGTCCAGGGTTGTAGCCGTTGCCGCCGATCCAGTTCTGCCGGTCGCGCAGCTCGCCGGCGATCTGGGGCGTGGTCGTCGCGAGCATCAGGAGCCGGTGGATCTCGAGCACGTCCTTGAGGCGGAGCGGCTTCGCGCCGGCGGCGAGCGCGACGGCGTGCTCCATGGCGACGACGTTGCCGAGGACGGACCTGGCCGTCTCGTCGCGCGCGTCCGGTTCCTCGGCCTCGGCTCGCGCGAGGCGGCGCTGCGAGAGGACGAGGCCCTCGATCCGGGAGGAAGCGACGGACTCGGCGCGGAGGAGGCGCCGGGCGAGGACCTCGAGGCTCGCGACGCGCGGAGGATCGCGGTTCAGGGCATCGACGGCGCGTTCGGCGGTCGACACCGCCGCGGCGACGCTGGAGGGCAGCGCGAGCTGGAGCTCCGCGACTGGGTCCGGGCACGAACGCGCGGTAGCTGAACGCGCGGCGCTCGGCCCTGCCGCCGGGTGCCGACGGGTTGGCGGGCCACGATCGGGTCTCGTAGCGAGCCATAGGAAAGGAAGCTTTACCAAGACGACCGAGTGTCAAGGTTTAATCTGGAACCTTGACTAGTGCCGCCCTCTGGTCAAGCCTCCGCGCCGCCCGTGCTTAACACCGACCAGCCAGCCGAGCAGGCGGCCATGATGGGCCGTGTAGCGGAACCGCTTGCACCGTGACTCGGATGCGTTTACCTCCGAGCACATGAGCCCTGAGAAGGCGCAGCCGACGGAGCTCCCCGCGCGTTCGACGGAGCTCCCCGCGCGTTCGTCGATCACCACGACCGCCGAGAAGGTGGTCGTCACGTTCCGCTTCCCGCGCGACCTCGCGGCGTGGCTCAACAGCGAGGCGAAGCAGCGGGGGTGGTCGATGAACGAGTTCCTCGTCACGCTCACGCACGACCTGTTCGCCTGGTACGCACTGCCGGGCATGGTGACCGACCAGCTCGAACGCGACCGGCGAGGCGCTCGGCCTCGACCGGCGGAAGTACGTGATGCATGTGCTCATGCGCCGGTACCACGAGGTTCTGGAGAACGGACCGGCGTTCGACAAGAAGGCCGGCGCCGCGCCGCAGGGTCGCAAGGGCAGGTAGGAGCGGGGCGATGGAAGAGACGCGCTCGGTGCAGGTTGCGTTCGGGTGGGCGGGGGAAGGGACCACCGACACCGCCGAACGGCCGCGGACTGAGGCGCTCGCGCCCCTCGACTCCGCCGCCGCCGCGCGGCGGTTACGCTCGCGGCGAACGGGAAGGAAGACCGAACCGGGTCCGCGAACAGGAACGAAGGGCCGGCCGGCCACGCCGGCGCCCGCTGTCGCCTCGACAGGCTCACCGCGAGCGGATGCGCTGCCGCCCGACAACGAGCTCTGGGACGTCCACGCGGCGGCGCGGTTCCTGAAGCGCAGCGTGAGCTGGGTCTACCACCGCGCCGAGGACGGAACGCTTCCGGTGAAGCGGCTCGGCGGGTGGGGCGCTCCGGTTTATACCGGCCGAGCTTCGCGCGTGGGTCGAGGCGGGCGGCGCGGTCCGCGCGGCGATAGGACGGGAGGGGCGAGAGGGAGCATCGCGATGGGCACGCGTCTTCCAGCGCAGGCGGACGCTGGTGGTTCAAGTACAAGGACGCGGCCGGCGAGTGGCGCACGAAGCGACGCAAGGCGCGCACCAAGGCCGAGGCGAAGGCGCTCCTGCACAGGAGAAGGAGCGCGAGTCGACCGCCAGCGGCTCGGGCTCGCGCCGCGCTCGCTCAACCCGGAGGGCTGGACCGTCGCGGACCTCATGCGCTGGTGGCTCGACACGTACAGCCGCCACCCGCGCGTCCACGAGAGCAACGTCGGCACGGTCCGGAGGCACATCCTCGGCGTCGCCGATCGCCGGGAAGCGGCTCGAGCACGTCCGGCCGGGCGACGTCGAGCAGCTCCTCCAGGCGAAGGAGGGCGAGCTCTCGCCGGGCACCATCAACCACGTCCGCCAGTTCCTGGTCCGCGCGTTCAACAAGGCGCGCGAAGGCGGGAAGTGGCTCGGCGCCGAACCCGGCCGAGGAGGTCGACACGCGCCGCGTCCCCGAGCCGATCGTCGACATCCTCGCGCCCGAGGAGGTGCTCCCGTTCTTCGCCGCGCTCGGCGCCGGACCAGCGGCCCGTGTTCGCGGCCGCGATCTTCACGGGCCTCCGGAAGGGCGAGCTCTGCGGGCTCCAGAAGGACGACGTCGATCTCGCCCGGCGGCTCCTAGTCGCGCGCCGCTCCTACGAGCGGCCGTTCCCGAAAAGCCGGCAAGCAGCGCGTCGTGCGGATCCCGGACGAGTTCGTGCCGTTCCTCGAGTACGCGCTCGCGAGCGACCCAGGGACCGTGGCTCTTCCCGCGACGACGACGGCGAAGATGCGGACCAAGACCTGGCAGCCGGAGGACGTGCTGCGCCGCGCGCTGAAGCGCGCGGGGATCGTGACCGGGTACACGCACGTCTGCCGCCGGAAGACGCTGCGGCTCACGCGAGGAGCGGGCCGATGACCATATCCGCCCCTGCCCGCGCTGTGGCTTCAAGCTCTGGCCGAAGGGGAACGTTCGGGCAGATCCGGTTCCACGACCTGCGGCACACCTACGCGAGCGTGCTCCTCATGCTCGGCGCGCGCGCTCGTGTCGGTGCAGAAGCTGCTCGGGCACTCGCGACCCGAAGATCACCGAGCGGCGCTACGGCCACCTGCTCCCGGACTTCATGACGAGCCGAGGTGAACCGGCTCCGCTTCGGCATCGACCAGCTCGCGCCTGCTTCGCCAGCTTTCGCACCGGCTGACTCGGCCCTTGGTATCCGCCTGGTATCCGATCCCGCACCAAGAGAGAGGCCGGAACCCCTCCCGATTCGGGAACGATTCCGGCCTCTTTACTGGCGGGGTGTAGGGGACTCGAACCCCTGGCCTCCGGCGTGACAGGCCGGCGTTATAACCGACTTAACTAACACCCCAAGTCAATGAATGGGCGGAACAGGTTTCGAACCTGTGACCCTCGCCTTGTAAGGGCGACGCTCTACCCCTGAGCTATCCGCCCAAGGCGCGAAAGTCTGGGGTTTCTAGCTTGGCCCGCCGGCCCTGTCAACGGGCCGGGGCGCCGCAGTCCGGGGCCCGAAAGGCCCGTTCTCCCGAGGGATCTCTTGCTGGACCGGGCCGGGTGCCGATGGTAAGGGGCGCCCGATGGCGACGGCATGGAAGCCGGGGATGAAGGTGGTTCACCGCGCCCAGCGCGGCTGGGGCGTGGGGGTCGTCGTCCAGGTGGCGGACGAGGGGCGCCGCCTCGCGGTCCGGTTTGCGGGGCGGGACGGGCTCACGGTCGTCTCCGGGCGCGATCCGGCGCTCGCGGAGGTCCCGCCGGACACGCCGGTCGAGCAGGGCGCCGGAGGCCCGCTCGACGCGCTCTCCTCGGGGAACCAGGGCCCGGCGTCCGCGTTCGCGCTCCGCACCCGCGTCGTCCGGCTCGAGGCGCTCCGCCGGGCGGACTCGCTGGGGGCGCTCCTCTCCTCGCGCGTCCACGTCCTCCCGCACCAGGTCGGCGCGGCCGGCCGGATCCTCGGCGACCGCATGCCGCGCTTCGTCCTCGCCGACGAGGTCGGGCTCGGGAAGACCGTCGAGGCGGGCCTCGTCTTCGCCGGGATGCGCCAGCTCGGGATCGCGGAGCGCGTGCTCGTCGTCGTCCCCGAGCACCTCGCCTTCCAGTGGCTCGCGGAGCTCTTCCACAAGTTCAACGCGCTCTTCACGCTGCTCACGCCGGAGCGGCTGCGGTCGCTCGGCGGACCGGAGGGCGCGCTCGCGCGCTCGCCGCACGCGATCGTCTCGTTCGAGGCGCTGAAGGGCGCTCCCGACCTCGCCGCCGCGGCGGCCGCGGCGCCGCTCGATCTCGTGGTCGTCGACGAGGCGC
>CAWGDE010000029.1:0-157246 GCA_963821195.1 uncultured delta proteobacterium | reverse complement strand
CCGCGGCACGCTCGAGCCGGGCGGACGGGTGATGGGCGACTACGTCGGCCGAATCTGCACGCCGTGACGCGCCCTCAGCCGCTCCACTCCCGGAACGCGTTCGGCGCGTCCTTCGGGAACGGCGGGTGGCGCGGCGTCCACCGCACCTCGACCCCGCGCGCGCACACGACGAGCTGGTCCATCGCGAGCGCGTCGGCCATGGGCCCCATCGTCTTCCGCGCCTCCTCGACCGGGATCGCGCGCACCGCGCCGGCCTTCCCGGCGGCACGGCTCGCCGCCGCCGCGGCCTCGGCGACGGTGGGCGCCTCGCCGTCCACGCCGTGGAAGATCCCGCGGGCCCGCCGCTCGAGCACGAGCCGGTACAGCTCGGCGAGGTCGTCCCGGTGGACGAACGCCCAGCGCTGGTCGCCCGTCCCGACGAAGCTCGCCCGGCCCTCCTTCACCGCGGACGCGAACCACGGGACGATGAGCCCGCGCTTCTCTCCGAAGACCATGCCCGGGCGGACGACGGCGGTCGCAATCCAATCGGTCGCGGCCTCGAGGACGCGCCGCTCGTGCGGCGGGCGCCAGGCGACCGCCGCGGCGGGCCGGACGATCGGCTCGGCCTCGCTCGCGAGCGTTCCCGTGGGGCCGAGGACCCAGACGCCGGACGTGTAGACGACCGAGAACGGTCGGCCCGACTGCCGCGCGCCGTCGAGCAGCGCGCCGATGGCCTCCGCGTCGGCGGGCGGGCCGAGGCCGTAGTCGATCGCGGCGTGGACGGCGGCGTCGTGCTCGGCGATGAGCCCGGCGAGCGGCGCGAGCTGGCCGAGCGCGCCGCGGACGGGCGTCGCCCCGAGCGCCTTCAGCGCACGGTCGGACGTCTCGGACCGCGACGTCGACGTGACGTCGTGCCCCGCGCGCACCAGCGCCTGCACGAGCGCGGCCCCGACGTAGCCCGTCCCCCCGGTGACGAAGACCTTCATGCGCACCTCCCGCGGGGCGATCTACCGCGGGTGCGCGCTCCGCGCCACGGGGTTCCGCCGCGCCCGCTCCCCCGCGACGCCCGGCGCAGGCAATCCTCCGGCGGGCCCGACCGGACCTCGGTCATGGCCTAGAGCTTGTAGCCGAACCGCCGCAGCAGCGCCTTCCGGTCCTGCACGTCGGCCTCGGTCTCGACGCCGAGGGGAGCCCCGCCGTCCACCACCCCGAGGATTCCCCGCCCGGCGGCGGTCTGCGCCACGATCACCTCGACCGGGTTCGCGGTGGCGCAGTAGATCGTGCAGACCTCCTGCACGAGCTTGACCGCGTTGAGGACGTTCACCGGGAACCCGTCGCGGAGCAGGATCACGAACGAGTGGCCGGCGCCGACCGCCTGCGCGATCCGGACCGCACCCTCGACGAGGTCCGGGGCGTTCCCGGTGCGCCGGACGAGCCGGGGCCCGGAGGACTCGCAGAAGGCGACGCCGAACTTGAGCTGCGGCGCGCTCGCGGCGAGGACCTCGTGCAGGTCCTCCACCGTCTTGATGAAGTGGGACTGCCCGATGACGACGTTCGTGTCGTCGGGCTTCTCGACCGGGACGGACAGGATCTCCATCGCGACCTCCCGCGGCGGGTTCGACCGGGATGTTCGCGCCGCCGCGCCCGGCATGCGCGCGGAAAGACGGGGCCGGGATCCGAGCATGACGAGGCCCCGGCCGCTCGCGCGACCGGGGCCCCGGAGTGCTGCGAGCGAGCTACTTCAGCGTCGCGACGAGGGTCTTCACGGCGTTGACGGACTTGTCCATCATGGCCTGCTCCTCGGCGTTGAGCTTGAACTCGAGGATCTGCTCGAGGCCCTTCCCGCCGATGACGCCGGGCACGCCGACGTAGAGGCCGTCCACGCCGAACTGGCCCTTCAGGAACGCGCAGACCGGGACCGCGCGCTTCTGGTCCTTGAGGAACGCCTCGACCATGACGCAGGCCGAGACGGCCGGCGAGTAGAACGCGCTGCCGGTCTTGAGGAGGGCCACGACCTCGCCACCCGCGCCGCGGGTGCGCTTGACCATGGCGTCCATGACCTCCTTCGCCTTCGCCGCGCTCCCGTACTTCCGCTCGAGGAGCTCCATCGCCGGGATGCCGCAAACCGACGTGTAGCGGACGAGCGGGACCATGTCGTCGCCGTGCCCGCCCAGCGTGACCGCCGAGACGTCCTTCACGGAGACGCCGAGCTCCCACGCGATGAACGCCTGGAAGCGCGCGGAGTCGAGGATGCCGGCCTGGCCAATCACGCGGTGGTGCGGGAAGCCCGTGATGCGCTGGCAGAGCGTCACCATCGCGTCGAGCGGGTTCGAGATCACGATCACGAACGCGTTCGGGGCGAACTGCTTGATGCCCTGCGCGACGCTCTCCATGATCTTCGAGTTCACGGAGATGAGGTCGTCGCGCGACATGCCCGGCTTGCGGGGCAGGCCGGCGGTGATGACGACGACGTCCGCGCCCTGGATGTCCTCGTACTTGTTCGTGCCCTTGAGCATCACGTCGGCGCGGTCCACCGGCGTGGCCTCGGCGATGTCGAGGCACTTGCCCTGCGGCAGCCCCTCGACGATGTCGAACAGGACGACGTCACCCAGCTCCTTCTGCATGCAGAGCTGGGCCAGCACGCCGCCGATCTGCCCGCCGCCAATCAATGCGATCTTCGGTCTGGCCATCTTGTGTCTCCCCTTCCGTGGATGGGACTGCGTGGGTCCTGCGGCTGCCTACAGCGCGTCGATGATCGCGTTCAACGTCGCGCTCGGGCGCATCGCCGCCGCCGTCTTCTTCGGAGTCGGGCCGGTAGTAGCCGCCGATGTCGACCGGCTTGCCCTGCGCGGCGATCAGCTCCGCGTCGATCTTCTGCCTCGTTCGTCGCGCGAGCTGCTTCGCGACCGCGTCGAAGCGGGCCTTCAGCTCCGCGTCCTTCGTCTGCGCCGCGAGAGCCTCGGCCCAGTAGAGCGCGAGGTAGAAGTGGCTGCCGCGGTTGTCGATCTGGCCGACCTTGCGCGCCGGCGACTTGTTGTTGTCGAGGAACTTGCCGATGGCCTGATCGAGCGTGTCGGCGAGGACCTGCGCCTTCTCGTTCTCGAACGTCGCGGCCGATGATGCTCGAGCGAGGCGGCCGAGCGCGGAGAACTCGCCGAGCGAGTCCCAGCGCAGGTAGCCCTCCTTCACGAACTGCTGCACGTGCTTCGGAGCCGAGCCGCCGGCGCCGGTCTCGAAGAGGCCGCCGCCGGCGAGGAGCGGCACGATCGAGAGCATCTTCGCGCTCGTGCCGATCTCGAGAATCGGGAAGAGGTCGGTGAGGTAGTCGCGGAGCGACGTTGCCGGTGACGGAGATCGTGTCCTTGCCCCTTGCGGATCCGCTCGAGCGAGTAGCTGCATCGCCTCGACCGGCGCGAGGATCTTGATCTCGAGGCCCGTCGTGTCGTGGTCCTTCAGGTACTTCTCGACCTTCGCGATGACCTGCGCGTCGTGCGCGCGGTTGCTGTCGAGCCAGAAGACGGCCGGAGCGTCGGTCGCCCGCGCGCGCGTGACGGCCAGCTTCACCCAGTCCGGATCGGGACGTCCTTCGCCTGGCACATGCGCAAGATGTCGCCGGCTTCGACCTTCTGCTCGAGCAGCGTCGTTGCCGGAGCGCGTCGACGACGCGCACGGTCCCGTCGGCGGGGGCCATCGAAGGTCTTGTCGTGCGACCCGTACTCCTCCGCCTTCTGCGCCATGAGGCCGACGTTCGGCACGCTGCCCATCGTCGCCGGGTTCAGCGCGCCGAACTTCTTGCAGTCCTCGATGATCTCCTTGTAGATCGTGGAGTAGCAGCGGTCGGGGATCATCGCCTTCGTGTCCTGGAGCTTGCCGTCCGGGTCCCACATCTTGCCGGACTCGCGGACGACGACCGGCATCGACGCGTCGACGATGATGTCGTTCGGCACGTGGAGGTTCGTGATGCCCTTGTCGGAGTCGACCATCGCGAGCGCCGGGCGCTTCGCGTACGTCGGCCTTGATGTCGGCCTCGATCTCGGCGCGCTTCGTCTCCGGGCAGCGACTGGATCTTCTTGTAGAGGTCGCCGAGGCCGATGTTCGGGTTGACGCCGGCCTCGCTTGAACGTCGCGGCGTGCTTGTCGAAGACGTCCTTGAAGAAGACGTCGACCGCGTGGCCGAACATGACCGGGTCGGACACCTTCATCATGGTGGCCTTGAGGTGGAGCGAGAGCAGGAGCGCCGCTCTTCTTCGCGTCCTCGATCTGCTCCTCGTAGAACTTCGCGGAGCGCCGTCACGCTCATGAACGTGCGCGTCGATGATCTCGCCCTCGAGCAGCGGCGCGTTCTTCTTGAGGACGTGGTCTTGCCGTCGGCGCCGACGAACTCGATCCGGTACTCGCCGTCGCCTCCGTGACGGATCGACGGTCTCGTTGCCGTAGAAGTCGCCGCCGCTCATGTGCGCGACGTGCGGCCTTCGACTCGGGGCTCCAGGCGCCGAGCTTGTGCGGGTTCTTCTTCGAGAACGCTCTTCACCGCGGGCGGCGAGCGGCGGTCGGAGTTGCCCTCGCGGAGCACCGGGTTCACGGCGCTGCCGAGGCACCTTCGCGTAGCGCGCCTGGATCGCCTTCTCGGCGTCGTTCTTCGCGACCTCGGGGTAGTCCGGGACCTTGTAGCCCTTCGCCTGCAGCTCCTTGATCGCCTCCTTGAGCTGCGGGACCGAGGCGCTGATGTTCGGCAGCTTGATGATGTTCGCCTCGGGCGTCTGCGTGAGCGCGCCGAGCTCCGCGAGGTCGTCCGGGATCCGCTGCGCCTCGGTCAGGTTCTCCGGGAAGTTCGCGACGATGCGGCCGGCGAGGGAGATGTCCCTCGTCTCGACCGAGACGCCGGTCCCCTTCGTGAAGGCCTGGACGATGGGGAGCAGCGAGTACGTCGCGAGCGCGGGCGCTTCGTCGATCTCGGTCCAGATGATCTTGGAGGTCTTCGTCGTCATGTCCTCTTCCTTGGGATGCCCGCGGTCTTCACGCGTGGCGAACGTTTACTTTGAGTGCTCTATGCTGCTCGCGTCGCTCGGAGCGCTCCTCGCGCGGCGAGACGACGTTGCGGGACGCGCTCGGCTGGTGCTCGGTTCCGCGACTTCGAATGCTTCGGTAAGGCGCGGGATTTACACGATCCGCGGGCCCCGCGTGTTGATGCCCGTCATCGTTTCGAGGCGACGGAGGGTACTCGATGGCGTCGCGCCCGTCACCCCCCGCCCGGCGAGGCCGTAAGCGAATCTTCGACGGCGATCGGGCGGTGGATCGCGACAACACGCCGCGATCGACGGCCGCTGCCCGAGGATCATCGAGCGCGCCGCTCCGCATTGCGGCGACTCGACGAGTCCACGAAGCAGGCGCCCGGGCGTCCCGCTCGCGGCGGCTCCACCGACTCGTCCAGTCCACGATCGGCCGCCCGTCGAGCGGCCGGCCGCGCACCCGCTCACTCCTTCGCGAGCCGCCGCTCGATGCGCCTGTCCGGCACGAGCCAGATGAGCGCGACGCCGACGAAGAGCAGGTCCGCGATCCACTCCCGCACGAAGGCGAGCGGGATGGCCGCGGCATACATCGCGATCGAGAGCTTCCCCTTCGAGTCGCGTCCGACGGCGGCGGCCAGCCGAGAGGCCTTCCCCTCGGCCGAGATGATCGTCCCCTGCAGGATCGTGTACGCGACCGCCGCGAGGAGGAGCACGACGCCGTAGAGCGCGGTCGGCACCGACGCGAAGTGGTTCTCGCCCATCCAGCCGGTGACGAAGGGCACGAGCGAGAGCCAGAAGAGGAGGTGGAGGTTCGCCCAGAGGATCCGCCCGTCGACGCGCGCCGTCGCGTGGAGCATGTGGTGGTGGTTCACCCAGTAGATGCCGAGGAACACGTAGCTCAGCACGTAGGTGAGGAACACCGGCAGCACCGGGCGCAGCGCCGCGAGATCGTCGACGTGCGGGACCTTGAGCTCGAGCACCATGATGGTGATCAGGATCGCGATCACGCCGTCGCTGAACGCCTCGAGCCTCGCCTTCGTCACGCCGCCCTCCCCGGCCGCGCGAACGCGCGCCGCGCCTTCTCGGCGCGCGCCCGGATCGCGCAGCCGTCGAGGTGGTCGTCGACGATCCCGACCGCCTGCATGAACGCGTACATCGTCGTCGGGCCGACGAAGGTGAAGCCGCGCGCCTTGAGATCCTTCGAGAGCGCGGTCGACTCCGGGGTCGTCGCCATCGCGCGGAGTGCCGCCCAGGTGAGCTTGCGGGGGCGCGACGCGGACGCGGGCTCGAACCTCCAGACGTGCGCGGCGAGCGACCCGGCCTCGTCGACGAGGTCACAGGCGCGGCGGGCGTTGTTGATCGTGGACTCGATCTTGCCGCGGTGGCGAACGATCCCGGCGTCGCGGAGGAGCCGCGCCACGTCCCTCGCGCCGAAGCGCGCCACCTTCTCGAGGTCGAAGCCGGCGAAGGCGCGCCTGAAGCCCTCGCGCTTGCGGAGGATCGTGAGCCACGACAGGCCGGACTGGAACCCCTCGAGGCAGATCTTCTCGAACAGCCGGACGTCGTCCGCCTGCGGGAAGCCCCACTCCTCGTCGTGGTAGCGGACGTACTCCGGCGCGGAGAGGCCCCAGAAGCAGCGGGGCTTCCCGTCCGGACCCGGCCCGAGGCCGTTCGCGTGCTCCATGATTGCTCCCCTCGTCGCGGTGCCCGCCCGGGGCATAGCCGCCGCGAAGCGGCCATGCAATCCGCCCCGGTGCTAGGGTTCTCCGCGCGGCCCGCCGTGCCCGCGGGCCGCGGGAGGGCTCCCGCATGAAGGCCGGCCTCGTCGGTTACGCGCAGTCGGGGAAGACGACGCTCTTCGACGCCCTCACCGGCCAGCACAAGCACGGCGCGGCGGCGCGCGCCGTGAACCTCGGCGCGATCAAGGTCCCGGACGCGCGCATCGACGCGCTCTCCGCGATCTTCAAGCCGAAGCTCACGACCTACGCCGAGATGCAGTTCGTGGACGTGCCGGGCGGCGCGAGGAAGGGCTCGGGCCTCGACGCGGAGGCGCTCCGAGCGCTCGCCGAGGTGGACGCGTTCTGCCTCGTGGTACGCGGGTTCCCCGGCTTCGACGGCTCCCCGGGCGACCCCGAGCGCGAGCTGCGCGACTTCGACGCGGAGGTCGTGCTCCACGACCTCGGGCTCGTCGAGAAGCGGCTCGAGCGGCTCGCCCGCGAGCACAAGCAGGGCTCCGCCGAGCACCACGAGCTCGAGCGGCTCCACCAGCACCTCGACCCGGGCCAGCCGCTCCGCACGGCGAGATGGAGCGACGCGGAGGAGAAGGAGCTCGCGCACTTCCAGTTCCTGTCGCGCCGGCCGATGCTCGTCGTGGTGAACGTCCCGGAGGACCAGGCGGCGGCGCCGCCTCCGCCCGGCGTCCTCGCCGCGGCGAAGGAGCGGGGCTGCGAGGTCCTCTCGCTCTGCGCGACGATCGAGGCGGAGATCGCGGACCTGCCGCCGTCCGATCAGCCCGAGTTCCTCGGATCGCTCGGCCTGACCGAGCCCGTGCGCGCGCGCTTCATCCGCGCCGCCTACCACCTGCTCGAGCTGATCTCGTTCTTCACGGTGGGAGAGGACGAGGTGCGCGCCTGGCCGATCCACCGCGGCGCCAAGGCGCCCCGGGCAGCGGGCCGGATCCACTCCGACCTCGAGCGCGGCTTCATCCGGGCCGAGGTGATGCACTACCAGGACTTCATGGCGGTCGGGAGCGAGGCGAAGGCGCGCCAGGAGGGCAAGCTCCGCCTCGAGGGCAAGGAGTACGTCGTCCTCGACGGCGACATCATGAACATCCGGTCCGGAGTGTGACGCGCCGTCAGGGCGTCGGCTGCTCCGCATGATGAGCGCTCGCGCCCGGCCCGGCCCGGGCGGCGCGCGGCGCCCGCTCGAGCGCGTCGCAGTCCCAGCCGCCGAGGTCCGCGGCCGCGTCGTAGGCGGCCTCGCAGAACGCGAGGACCGCGGCGCGCGGCGAAGGCGCCTCGCGCACGGCGGCGTACGGCAGGACGAACTCTGACAGCTTGGGATCCCATCTCGCCGGCGACGGGATCTCCGCGTCGCGGAACCCGGGCGGCTCGGGCGCCGCGTACGCGTAGAACGCGGCGTCCGTGACGCCCTCCGTGCCGGGCCAGAACCCGACGCTCATGACCTCGTGCGAGTAGGCCTCGGCCGTGATCCGGTCCGCCCCCGGGCGCGGCGGCGCGCGCCGCCCCGAGAAGCGCGTGAGCGCGAGGTCGAACGAGCCCCAGAAGAAGTGGACCCGGCTCTGCTTCCCGACGAAGCGCCCCGCGAACTCCTCGAGCGCGACCTCGGCGCTCGAGAGGACGCGGAAGAAGCGGCTCGCGTACTCCGGGTCGTAGCTCGCGTGCACCTCGTCCTCGTCGAACGGGATCGGATCCGGGATCTCGACCGGCATCCTCCAGAGGCGGACCTCGATGCCGAGCGCGCCGAGCAGCTCGAGCAGCTCCGCGTGGAAGGCCGCGACGCTCCGCGGCAGGAGCGGCAGCCGCTTCTCGTCGCCCGCGCTCGTCGTCACGACGAGGTCGTGGCCGACGAGGTCGAGCGCGAGCTCGAACGCGGCGCCGCGGTAGGGGATCGCGGACGTGGTGAGCCCGCGCGCCGAGACGTAGAGCGGCACGTGCCACCAGTGGTTGAGCGGCGGCGCGAGGCCGAGCCGGATCTTCCCGAGGATCTGCGCGTAGCGGTGGAGGGTCTCGCAGGTCGGCTTCCAGTCGGCGAGCCGCAGCGAGGGCCAGGGATCGAGCGCGGGTTCGTCCATCGCGGCCTCCTCCCGACGACGGTAGCGACGGCGTGACCGCCGCGCTCACCCCTCGTGGGCTCGCCGGCCCGCCCGCAGCTCGCGCGCCATCCGCCGCGCCTCGCGCATCGGCTCCGGCCACCGCGCGAGCGCGCGCCCGATCCCGGACCGGAGTGGCTGTCGCGGGCGCCGCTCGGCCAGCGGGTCGTCGGTGACGCCCACCGTCGTGACGCCGCTCGCGCGCGAGGCCGTCCGCGATCGCCGGCCAGTCCGTCGTCCCGAGCTGCAGGATCCCGGGTCCTCGCGGCGACCGGGGCAGGATGCCGCCCCCGCCCGGTGACGCCCCGTAAGAGTCGCCCCCGGCTCCGCGCGCCTCGCGCACATGAAGGGGCCAGGTTTCCGGAAGAAACGCCCTCCGAAGGAGCGCCCATGGTCCGCGCGGACATCCTCCAGAAATTCCCCGAGCTCTTCGGCAAGAAGAAGGTCAACGGCCGCGACGTGGACGTCGACGAGACGATCGCGACGCTGACGCGCGAGCTGCGCCCCGCGATCGCGGCGGCCCTGAAGGCGCGCCGCGAGCTCCTCGCCTCGCCCGCCCCGGTGCGCGAGAAGTACGCGTGGCCGGCCTGGGACGAGACCTTCGAGGACCCGCTCGGCGGGAAGCCCTGGACCTGGCGCCAGATCGTCCAGGGGATGATCGACAACTTCCTCGGCAAGGACACGCCCCAGCGCTGGCGGCTCAACGACGAGGTGGCCATCCCGGCGCACGTCCACCCGTCGCGGAACCCGGGGCTCGAGCTGACCGGGCCGTGGGCCCCGCTCGACATGGCGTTCAACGCGCTGAACAGCGCCGCGCCCATGAACATGCCGGACTTCGAGGACGCCTCGCCGACGCACTTCCGGCCGGACGGGACGCCGTCGTCGGAGCCCATCGCCATCTTCGCGGCGATGCAGAACGCGAAGGAGATCCACGAGGGGCGGTGGAACGGCAAGCCGTACGAGGTCGTGAAGAAGGGGAAGACCCGCTCGTACAAGATCGACCGGCCGCCCGCGAGGTGGCCGGTGCGACTCGCGCGCCCGCCGAGCCTCCACATCGTCTACGACCACGTCCTCGTGGACGGCGCGCCGGCGCCCGGGATCGTCGTCATGACGACGCTCTGGGCGTTCAACAACTGGGACGCGCTCACCAAGACGGGGACCGGCGTCTACTTCTACATCCCGAAGCTCCAGACGCCGCGCGAGGCGCTCATCGTGGAGCGGCTCCTGTCGCGGCTCGAGGGGATCGCCGGGCTGCCGGCGGGGACCTTCAAGGTGAAGATGCTCTACGAGGAGGGGAACGCGGGCCGGCGGCTCCCCGGCATCCTCTGGGCGCTGCGGCGCCGGCTCCTCGGCGCGAACGTCGGCCGCTGGGACTACCTCGGCAGCCTCATCGAGATGTGGAAGGACGATCCGAAGGGCGTCTTCCCGGATCCGCAGTCCGTGGGGATGGCGACGCCGACGATGATCGCCTACCAGCGCTACGACGCGCTCCTCATGCTCATGGCGGGCATGAAGAACGGCGCGCTCGAGAACGCGGCGCCCATCGGCGGCATGGCGGCCGTGATGATCTACCAGCCGGGCGATCCCTACGGCAGGCACCGGTACAACCCCGTCGCGCTCCGCGCCATCGTGCTCGACAAGCTGCGCGAGCGGTTCCTCGGCCTCATGTTCGTGCCGGACGCGCCGCTCCCGAAGGGCTCGCAGCCGACGCTCGCCGACGTCCTCGGCGGGCGCGTGAAGGGGAAGCTCTACGACGCGTTCCGGCAGAGCTGGGTCGCGAGCCCGGAGACGGAGTACGTCGCCGCCGGGAACGGGCCGCTCCAGGCGAGGCTCGAGAACCTGCAGGCGCTCGCCGACGCGCCGGTCCAGACGACCGACGTGAAGGGGAAGACCGTGCCGACCGTGGCGAGCGGCCTCACCGACGCGGAGCGGGCGCAGCTCCAGGCCCGCGGCGTCCTCGACGCGCAGGGGAAGATCACCCCGACCGTCCTGTCGAGGGAGGCGCTCGACGCGCCCGAGAAGATCTTCACGAGGGAGCTGTGGGACGCGATCAACCTGCCGCCGAAGGGCGACGTGACCATCGAGCACGTCCAGCACTCCTTCTACATGGCGGCGAACTACGGCTTCCAGATCCTGAACGGGAACTTCGCCGCCGCGATCGACGACTACGAGCTGAAGCAGCGGTTCATGAACGACCTCGCCACGTACCGCATCTACGTGTCGTGGCTCTGGTCGCTCGTCCGGCACGAGGCGCCGATCACGAAGGACGGCCACCTGCTGCGATCCGTCCTCACCGAGGACGGCATGATCCTCGGGAAGCCGGCGGAGCCGGTGAAGGCCGGGACGCGGTTCACGCGCGCGCTCTTCGACAAGGTCTGGACCTATCACGACGAGTGGACGAACGCGTTCTTCGCCGAGCAGGACAAGCTCGGGGTCCCGGCCCGCTTCGACCGCTCGAAGGCGCCCGTGATCATGGAGCTGCTCCGCCGCCAGCTCCTCTCGCCGCGCTGGGTCCAGCACAGCGCCCGCGTGCTCTTCCAGGTCGGGCAGGCGAGCCCGGCGGAGCGCGGACCGATCCTCGAGGCGATCTTCGACCTCCCGCGGGAGGAGGTCGCGAAGCGCGTGCAGTCGGGCGCCTTCCCGAGGTCCGCGCTCGCGGCGCACGACTACGCGCTCGACGTGACGGGGTGAGCGAGGACCGGTCCGCCGCCCTCGAGAGCGCCCGCGTGGTGGCGCGCCTCCTCGACGAGGCGATCGAGATCCCGGGGACCTCGTGGCGGATCGGCATCGACCCGCTCGTCGGGCTCGTCCCGGGGATCGGCGACGTGCTCGGCGCGCTCCTCTCGTCCTGGATCCTGCTCGTCGGCGTCCGGCTCGGCGCCCCGGCCTCCGTGCTCGCGCGGATGGCGCTCAACGTCGCGGTCGACACGCTCATCGGCTCCGTCCCGATCGCGGGCGACCTCGCCGACTTCGCGTGGAAGGCCAACGTCCGGAACGTCCGCCTGCTCGAGACCTGGCTCGACCGGCCCGCCCCGACCGCCCGCGCGAGCGGCGCCGTCGTCGCCGGGATCGTCCTCGCGCTGATCCTGGTCGTCGCCGCCGTCGCGCTGGCGCTGTGGCGCGTCGCCGCGTGGGCGGCGGGCGCCCTCACCGCGTAGCGTCCGCGACCCGCTCGCGCCTGCGGACGGAGATCCGCTTCTCCACCTCGGCGACCGTCTCGCCCTGCGCGTCCGTGATCGCGACCTGGAAGACGGGCTCGGCGCGGCCCACCCGGTCCGCCTCGGCCCGGATCTCCGAGATCCGCTCCGCGGGGATCTCGAAGTGCGCCCGCACGGTACCGCGCCCCGGCTTCACGAACCGGATCGACGCCGCCTTGTCCCAGACGACGTACCCGTCCCCGAGGTGCTCGACGAGGATCAGCATGAACCAGGGGTCCGCGAGGCTGAACAGCGAGCCGCCGAAGTGCGTCCCGACGTAGTTCCGGTTCCAGGGCCGGAGCGGCATCTCGATCGTGAAGGATCGGAGGTCTGTCGCGACGTCGCGCACCCGGACGCCCGCGCCGAGGTACGGCGGGTAGAAGCCCATCAGCCGGAAGAGCCGGTGCTTCGGGAACCGCGAGAGGAAGCGGCGGATCGGGCCCGAGGGCATGTGCGAGATCTACCGCGCGCCGCAGCTCGTGAGGTCGCACCGCACGGGGCCTGCCCCGCGCCTACTCGCGCGCCTCCACCGCCGCGCCGTCCTTCACGCGATCGCCCGGGTGCACCACCACCACCGCGCCGGCGTCGAGCCCGCCCAGCACCTCCACCTCGGTCTCCCCGCGGTGCCCGATCCGGACCGGGGTCAGGCGCGCCTTGCCCGAGACGACGCGAAACACGGCCCAGCCGTCGCCCCGGCGGAACGCGGCGCCCTGCGGGACCTTGAGCACGTCGTCGCCTTGCCAGAGCACGAGCCGCGCCTCGATGCGGAAGCCGTCGCCGAGCGCGGCCCAGTCCTGGTGCGGGTCGCTGAACGCCGCGATCACGTTCACCCGCTGCTCCTCGACGCCGAGCGCGGACAGCTTCGTGAACGCGGACGGCTCGACCCTGCGGACGCGGGCCGCGAGCGTGCGGTCGCCGCCCCAGCCCTGGATCGCGACCGGGGTGCCCGGTGGGACGCGGACGGCGTCCGTCGTGAGCAGGTCGACGACGAGCTCCAGCACCTCCGGATTACCCACCTCGACGAGCGGCGTGCCGGCCTGCGCGGCGCCCTCGCTCTTCTGCAGGACGCGCAGCACGCGGCCCCCAGCCGGCGCGAGCACGTCGACGTGCCAATCGCGCGAGGCGCCCTCGCCCGCGAGCGCGGCGTGCGCGGCGCGCACCTGCTCGGCCGCGACCTTCACGGCGAACACCGCGGAGGAGAGCTCCTCGGAGCGCATGCGCGCCTCGAACTCGGCGCGGTCCAGCTGCTGGGCGGCGACCGACCCGCCCGCGGCGAGCGCGCGGGCTCGGGAGAGCTCGTCCTGCGCCAGGGCCGCCGCGACGGTCGCCCGCCCCCGCTGCGCCTCGGCCTGTCCCAGCGCCGACTCCGCCGCGCTCAGCCTCGCCCGCGCCTCGCTGCGCGTCCGCGCGTCGAGGAGCGGCGAGATCAGCGGAGCGACCTCCGCGACGACCTGACCCTCGCGCACGGGGTCTCCGGGCTCGAGGAGCTGGCGCGAGACGGTGCCGGACACCGGCGCGGACACGACGTAGCGGTCCTTCACGCGCGCGATGCCCGTCTCCTCGATCGCGACGACGAGCGCGCCGCGCGCCGCGGTCGCGACGTCCACCGGGACGGGGCGCGGCCGGAGCGCGAGCACCACGCCGGCGACCGCGGCGAGGAGGGCGGCGGCGACGACCCCCTGGCGGAAGCCGCGCACCAGCCTGCGGCGGCGCTCGGCGGCGCGCCGGCTCTCGCCGCCGCTCGCCGGGCGCAGCGGACCCGGCTCTGGCGCATCCGCCCGCGCCTCGACGGGCGGGGAGGGCTGCGGGGACTGCGCGGCTGCCTTCCTTGTCAGGGCCTCCATGGCTCACTCCCGCGTCTTCAGGACTCCGACGAGATCCAGCCGGTCCACGTTCCGGCGGACCCACAGCGCGCTCGCCGCCGCCGCGAGGCCCGCCACCACGACCGCGAGGAGGTACGTGCCCGGCGCGACGTAGGCCTCCCAGCGGAACTGCTCCTGGTCCGCCGACTGCAGGACGAGCCGCGCCCAGGCGTGGCCGAGGTAGAGGCCGATCGGGATCGCGATGGCGAGCTCGACCACCATCCCGCCGATGAGGATCCCCGCGATCTCGTGCTTCGTGAACCCGAGCACGCGCAGGCTCCCGAGCTCCCGGGCGCGGGTGGCGAGCGCGATGCGGGCGTTGTTGTATACGACCCCGAAGATGACGATCGCGGCGAGCCCGACGCAGACGACGGTCCGAACGTCCTCGATCGAGGCCTGCATGTCGCGCATCCGCCCGATCTCCGCGTCGAGCGCGGACACGTCGATGACGCGCGGGAGGCGCCGGAGCCGCGCCTCGACCCGCGGCGGCCTGCGGCGGGTCGACCGTCAGCAGGGCCGAGCCCACCGCGCCGAGATCGCCCTCCAGCCGCGCGACGAGCGCCTCGGGCGCGTAGAGCTGCAGCCCGATGGACTCGTCCACGAAGGCCGACACCACCGGCCGGACCACCGGGCGCGCGCCCTCGCGGAGCTCGACCTCGGGTCGATCGCCGACGCGCAGCCCCAGCACCTCGCCCAGCTTCTTCGTGACCACGATCCCGTCGGGGGAACCGCCACCACGCGGCCGCCCTTCGCGATGATGCGGCGCAGGCTGGCGTCGGCCGGGAGGCCGACCAGCACGGCGTCGCGCGAGCGATGCTCGTGACGCACCCGCGCCGCCACCGCGCGGAGGCCCTCCACCCTGCGCACGCCCGGCATCGCGCCGAGCTCGCGCAGCGCCCGCGGCGACACGGGCCGGTCGAACGTGACGGCGAGGTCCTGGCGCTGCTCGCGCCGCAGCGTGCCCTCCAGGTACGTCTCGACGGAGTCGAGGGCGAAGCGCCCCAGCACGAGGAGCGCGAGCGCGCCCGCGATCCCGAGCGACGACAGCAGGGTCCGGACGGGACGGCGCTCGACCTCGCGGAGGACCATCATCGCCGTGGGGCCGGCGACGCCGGACAGGTGGAGCCGCTCGAGGAGCGTCCGGTGATACACGGCGGGTGCGGGCGGCCGCATCGCCTCCGCGGGAGGGAGCCGCACCGCCGCGCGGACCGCGACGAGGGCCCCGGCGAGCGCCGCGCCGGCGCTCGTCAGGATCGACGCGGCGACGAGCGCGAGGCTCGGATCGAACCGGACGTCCGGGAGCTTGAACGAGGTGGCGTAGAGCCCGAGCATCAGGTGCCCGAGCCACCAGCCGCCCGCGGCCCCCAGCACGGACGCCGGCACGAGCACCACCGCCACGAGCCCCGCGAAGTGCGCGCGCACCGCGCCGTTCCCGTAGCCCACCGCCTTGAGGGTGGCGATCTCGGGGCGCTGCAGCGCGATCAGCCGGCCGAGCACCATGTTGACGAGGAACGCGGCGACGCCGAGGAACATCGCCGGCATCATCCCGGCGAGCGTCTGAAGCAGGCCGAGCTCGCCGGTGAGGATCTTGTTCGACCGCTGGTCCTGCCGCGCCACGGCGCCGTCGCAGCCGTACGGGCGCAGCAGGCGGTCCACGGCCTCGCGCACCGTCGGCTCGGAGGCGCCCGGCTGGAGCAGCAGGCTCACGTCGTTGAACGCCCCGTCGAGCTGGAACGCGGACGCGAGCGGCGCCCGGTTCATCCACAGGATCGCGTAGCCGGCGGGGTCGTCCGAGATCGCGCCGGGCCGCAGCGCGTACACGAACTCCGGCGAGAGCGCGACGCCGACGACGCGCAGCTTCCGGAGCTTGCCGTTCAGGACGGTGGGGACGCGGTGGCCGGGCTCGAGCCCGTGCGCCGCGGCGAAGGCCTCGAGCAGCACCACCTCGTCGTCGCGATCCCGCTCGGGGAGGCGCCCGCGGCGCAGGTGGATGGCGTTCGTGGCGGGCTCGCCCGCGGCCGGGAGCGAGAGGAGGAGGCCGAGCGCCGGCCGCGGCATCCCCTCGAGCGGCAGCGACACCTGCTTCGCGATGCGCGTCTGGACCGACGCGACGCCGGGGAGCGCCTCGATGCGGGCCGCGACGCCCTCCGGCGCGCGCTCGAGGACGGCGAAGACGTGCGCGAACCGCTGCCGGTCGTAGTAGGCGTCGCGCGAGCGGAGGAGCGACTCGTAGGTGCCCTGCAGCCCGATGAAGCTCATGATCCCGCCCGCGAGCACGAGCGCGATCGTGAGCACCTGCCCCTTCATGCGGCTCACGTCGCGCAGGAACTTGCGATGGAGCGCGGAGACGAGCATGGCGTCACCAGCGCAGGTCGCGCGCCCGCGCGAGGCGGCCCGTGGCGCGCTCGCTCTGCACCCGTCCGTCGGCCAGCGTGACGACCCGGTCGGCGATGTCCGCGATGGGCGCGTTGTGGGTGATCACCGCGGTCGCGGTCCCGAGCTCGCGGTTCACCTGCTCGATGACCTCGAGGACGAGGATGCCGGTGCGGAAGTCGAGCGCGCCCGTCGGCTCGTCGCAGAGCAGCACCGAGGGGCGCTTCGCCACCGCGCGCGCGATCGCGACCCGTTGCTGCTCGCCGCCGGAGAGCTGCGAGGGGAAGTGGTCGAGCCGGTCGCCGAGGCCGACGAGCGCGAGCGCCTCGGCGGGATCGAGCGGGTCCTCCGCGATGTCGGTGACGAGCGCGACGTTCTCGCGCGCGGTGAGGCTCGGGACGAGGTTGTAGAACTGGAACACGAACCCGACGTGGCGCCGCCGGTACCGCGTGAGCGCCTCCTCGTCGGCCGCGGTCATGTCCTCGCCGGCGAAGAGGACCCGCCCCGACGTGGGCACGTCGAGGCCGCCGAGGATGTTGAGGAGCGTGGACTTGCCGCTGCCCGAAGGGCCGAGCAGCACGAGCAGCTCGCCCTCGTTCAGGCGGAAGTCCACGCCGTCGAGCGCGCGGACGTCCACCTCCCCCATCCGATAGACCTTGCTCAGCCGCTCGCAGGAGAGGATGGGGCGCACGTCCACGGCGCGGGGTGCGCGGGCGCGTGCATCGGCCGACCGCACGCTCAGAGGGTCTCACGCGGCGTGCCATCCCGAGCGCGGCTTGGGGTCGCGGCGGATCGGGGGAATCGCGCCGGGATCGCGCCAACTTAGCGCGCGATCGGCTTGTACCGGATCCGGTGCGGCTTCGCGCCCTCCTCGCCGAGCCGCCGCTTCTTGTCCGCCTCGTACTCCTGGTAGTTCCCCGGGAAGAAGCTCCACCTGGAGTCGCCCTCGGCGGCGAGGATGTGCGTCGCGATCCGGTCGAGGAACCAGCGGTCGTGGGAGATGACGAGCACGGTCCCGGCGTACTCGAGGAGCGCGTCCTCGAGCGCGCGCAGCGTCTCGACGTCGAGGTCGTTCGACGGCTCGTCGAGGAGCAGCACGTTCCCGCCCGTCATGAGCGTCTTCGCGAGGTGGAGCCGCCCGCGCTCGCCGCCGGAGAGCGTCCCGACCACCTTCTGCTGGTCGGCGCCCTTGAAGTTGAACCGCGCGACGTAGGCGCGGCTCGGCATCTCGAACCCTCCGATCTTGACGGTGTCGTGCCCGCCGGTGAGCTCGTCGAAGACGGTCTTGTCCGAGGAGAGCCGCTCCCGGCTCTGATCCACGAAGGCGAGCTTCACGGTCTGGCCGACCCTCACCTCGCCCGCGTCCGGCTTCTCCGCGCCGGTGATCATCTTGAAGAGCGTCGACTTGCCCGCGCCGTTCGGGCCGATGATGCCCACGATGGCGCCGGGCGGGACGATGAGCGACAGGTCGTCCACGAGGAGCCGGTCGCCGAACCCCTTCGACACGCCCTTGAGCTCGATGACGTCCTTCCCGAGCCGCTCCGCGACCGGGATGAAGATCTCCTGCGTCTCGTTCCGCCGCTGGTACTCGTAGCTGGACAGCTCCTCGAACCGGGCGAGGCGGGCCTTGCTCTTCGCCTGCCGCGCCTTCGGGTTCTGGCGCACCCACTCGAGCTCCTGCTTCATCGCCTTGATGCGGGCGCTCTCCTGCTTCGCCTCGACCTCGAGCCGCTGCTCCTTCTGGTCGAGCCAGGAGGAGTAGTTCCCCTTCCACGGGATCCCGTGGCCCCGGTCGAGCTCGAGGATCCACTCGGCGACGTTGTCGAGGAAGTAGCGGTCGTGCGTGACCGCGACGACCGTCCCCGGGAACCGTCCGAGGAACTGCTCGAGCCACTCGACCGACTCCGCGTCGAGGTGGTTCGTCGGCTCGTCGAGGAGGAGCAGGTCCGGCTTCTCGAGCAGCAGCTTGCAGAGCGCGACGCGGCGCTTCTCGCCGCCGGAGAGGTTCGCGACCTTCGCGTCCCACGGCGGGAGCCGCAGCGCGTCCGCGGCGATCTCGAGCGCGTTCCCGGTGTCGGCGCCGGCGTTCGCGAGGATCGCCTCGAGGCGCGCCTGCTCCTCCGCGAGCTTCTCCATGTCGGCGTCGGGCTCGGCGTAGGCGGCGTAGACCTCCTCGAGCCGCTTCTGCGCGCTCGTCACGTCCCCCTGCGCCGACTCGACCTCCTCCCGCACGGTCTTCGCGGAGTCGAGCTTCGGCTCCTGCGGCAGGTAGCCGATGCGGAGGCCGGCCTGGCGGTCCATCTCGCCGTCGAAGGCGTCGTCGACGCCCGCCATGATGCGGAGCACCGTGGACTTGCCCGCGCCGTTCAGGCCGAGGAGGCCGATCTTGGCGCCCTGGAAGAACGAGAGGGAGATGTCCTTGATGATCTGGCGCTTGGGCGGAACGATCTTGTTCACCCGGCGCATCGACATCACGTACTGGGGCATGGCTCGGTCGGTCCTCGGCTGCGGTGAAGGGGCGAGAGACTAACCGAAACCGGGCCGCGGCGCCGCTCCGCGTCCCCCATGTGTCCGCGCCCGCGCGAGGATCGGGTCCGTGGACACGCCCCGCGAGCGCCGCGCCCTGCTCGAGCTCGCCCGCGCCGCGCGCTCGCCGCGTCGCTCTCGGACGCGGCCGCGATACACTCGGGGTCCTCGCCATGCCCAGCGCCCGCCGAGCCGCGAAGAAGCGAAGCAGCCCCCACGAGACCCGGCTCCTCCGCCTCGCCGCCTGGATCCTCGACCAGCGCGAGCCCGCGAGCCGCGCCCGGATCTTCGAGGCGTTCCCCGACGCGTACCGGGGCAAGGCCGACGCGAAGGAGAGGAAGTTCACGCGCGACAAGGACGCGCTGAGGAAGCTCGGGTTCAACCTCGAGACCGAGGAGCTCGCCGGCGGCCGCGAGGACCAGGTGGGCTACCTCATCGACGCGCGGTCCTCGACGCTGCCGCCGATCGAGCTCTCCGCCGAGGAGGCCGCCGTGGTCTGGACGGCCGGGCTCGGCGCGCTCCGGCTGTCCGCGCACCCGCTCCGGGATGAGCTCGAGAGCGCGCTCCGGAAGCTCGTCGTGGGCGCGCGGGGGCTGCCGCCCCGGGCGGCCCCGACCGAGGAGCTCGCCGCGGAGGCGCCCGCGGACGGCGGCCGCGACGGGAAGCTCCTCCGGCGCCTCGTGGACGCCTGGGAGAAGCGCCGCCGCGTGCGGATCGCCTACTGGCGCGTCTCGACCGGCGAGGTCGTGGAGCGCGACGTCGACGTGTTCGGGTGGGCGCGCCGGCGCGGCGAGTGGATCTTCGTCGGCCACTGCCACCTGCGAAGGGGCGTCCGGATTCTTCTACCTCTCGCGCGTCCGCGGGCTCCGGGAGAGCAAGCTCCCCGGGGACGAGGCCGCCGCGCGCGCCCGGCGCGGCAAGAAGGGCGACTACGACGTCCCGGACGCCTTCGACGTCCGCGCCTGGTCGCGCCAGCAGATCTGGGACTACGACGTCCACCCGCCGCGCCCCGCGGCGATCCGCTTCCGGGGCTCGCTCGCGCGGCTCGCGAAGCAGCTCCTCCCGGCCGCCGACGTCGCGATCGACGCCGCGGGGGCCCGCGTCGCCCGCCTCGAGGTGCGGAACCTGCGCGGCCTCGTCCGGCAGGCGCTCGCGTGGGGACCCGAGGCGGAGATCGTCGAGCCCGCGGAGGCGCGCGGGATCGCGCGAGAGATCCTGGACGCCATCGCGCCGCGCTCCGGGAGCACGCCGTGACCGCCGCCTACGATCTCGGCCGCGTCCGCCGCCTGCTCCTCCTCGTCGCCGCCGCGGCGCGCGCGGCCCGCACGGGCCGGGGCGTCCCGCTCGCCGAGGCCGCCCGCCTCACGGGAGCCCGCCGCGAGGCCCAGGTGATCGACGACGTCGAGGCGCTCTCCGGGCTGTGGGTGGACCCCGGCCACGGCGACGACCTCGTGCAGCTCGACGTCGTCGACGGCGAGGTGCAGGCGACCTACGCCGAGCCGTTCGGGAGGCTCCCCGCCCTGTCGCTCGCGGAGGGCGCCCTGCTCCTCGCCGCGCTCGCCCCGTTCGAGAGGAACGCCGGGCCCGCCGCGCGCGACGCGGTGCGGAAGCTCCGCAAGGCGATCCCGGAGGTGCTCCGTCCGGAGGCGGACCGGCTCGCGCGTGGCCTCGATCTCGTCGCCGAGCCTCCGGGCCCGTGGGCCGGCGCGCTGCGCGAGGCGATCGAGAAGCGCGTCGAGACGGTCCTCGAGTACCGCGCGGTCGGCGACGCCGGCGCCGGGAAGCGCGTCGTCGAGCCGCGGCTCCTGTTCCACCGCGACGGCCAGTGGTACCTCGCGGCGTGGAACGTCGCGAAGGGCGAGGAGCACCTCTTCCGGCTCGACCGGATCGTGTCGGTCGAGCCTGGCACGCGGATCTTCGGCGCGCACAGGGGGCCGCCCGTCTCGCGCTACGCGCGCGCGAGCCTCTACTTCGAGTCGGGCGCCGAGCGCGAGGTGAGGCTCCGGTTCCGCGGCGCCGCGGCGCGCCTCGCGCCCCGGCGCTGGGGCGACCGCGCGCGGCCGGAGCCGGACGGCACGGTCGCGGTCGCGGCGAAGGTCACGCCCGGAAACTACCTGCTCGGCGTCGTGCTCGGCTACGGCGGCGAGGCGACGATCGAGGCGCCCGACGACGTCGCCGCGCAGCTCCGCGCGCGCGTCGAGGAGCTGCGCCGGCTCTACGCGTAGCGCTCGCCGGCGAGCCGCCGGTGAGCTGCGCCGGGCGCGCTACCTCGTCTTCGGCGGGTACGCGCCGAGGAGCTGCCTGGCGGCCTCGTCGACGGTCCGCTTCACGGCGTTCAGGTCCGGGCTCGTGAACGTGTCCGTCGCCGTCCCACGCCACACGAGCTTCATCGTCTTCGCGTCGACGAAGTCGATGAGCAGCGTGCCGTCCGTGTAGCTGCGGATCTCGGTCGCGGGCACCACCACCGCGGGCTGGTAAGGACCGTAGGCGGGGCCGTACATGTACCCCCCGCCGTAGACGTACCCGTAGTTCGTCACCTCGACCCGGGACTGCGCCCACCCGTGCACCGCCACGAGGAAGTCGGGGTTCGCCTCCGGCCTCGTGAGCACGAGCCCCTTCCCCGCGAGCTCGCGATCCACCGCGGCCATGACCTGCGCCAGGATGATCGGGTTCCGGATCGAGGGGGCCTCCTCGGGGCCGGGGGCCCTGGGGTTCCACGCGTAGGTCTTGTACGAGGCGTACGGCGCGGTCGGGTCGAACTCGGTGTTCACCTTCAGGCTCGAGCAGCCGGCGAGCGCGGCTGCGAGCACCAGCATCGAGAGGCGCAGCGAAGCCATCGTGTCCTCCTGGACGGCGCCCGCGAGGGCGGGCGCCGCATGTGAGCCGCCGCCGGTTCGGCGGGCGGACGCCACCCCTGGGAGTACGGCACGGCGGCCGCGCGCGAAATGGGACCTTGGTCGCGCGCCGCCCGTGCCCGCCGGGCCGCGCGCACCGCCGGTTCGGTTGCACCCACCCGGCGTCGAGCGCGCACCGCCCCTTCGGTGAGGCGATCCGCCGGAACGCGTCAACGCGTTGATTCCACTCGGCGCGCGGCCCCGGCACGCCGCTCGCTATCCGGGAGGGATCTCCGCGCCGCGCGTTCCACGGGCCGTCCCCTGCCGTTCCCCCCCCCCGGGGCCGCGCCGACGCCGAAAGGAGCCGTCATGCCTCGAGACGTTCGTCAGGATGCAGCCCCCGCGCGGAGGTCGTCGCCATGACCGACCGCCTCGCGAAGGCGATCTTCTGGGTGGGGACCCTGGTCTCGCTCGCCGTGTTCCTCGCCATGACCGTCGAGACCCACCGCAGCTTCGGGGCGCTCACGCACGCCGACGCCCTCGACGACCACGTGGTCGCCGGCAAGCACGCGTTCGAGCGGCACAACTGCAACGACTGCCACACGATCCTCGGGTTCGGCGCCTACTACGCGCCCGACCTCACGCGCGCGTTCGCGCGGATCGGCGAGGACGGCGTGCGGCGGCGGCTCGAGTCGCCGGAGGTGGTGTTCGCGGGGTCTTACCGCAAGATGCCGCAGCAGCACCTCGCGCCGGCGGAGATCGAGGACCTCGTCGCGTTCCTGCGCTGGGTGTCGAACATCGAGAACCACGACTGGCCGCCGCAGGACGCGCCGAGCCGCTGGAAGCACTCCACCGAGCGGCTGCTCGCGAGCGCCTCGATGTCGCCCGCCGCCGCGCTCGTGCAGCAGGAGAGCTGCCTGCAGTGCCACGCGCTCGGTGGCGCGGGCGGCACCGTCGGGCCGCGGCTCGAGTGGATCGGCGGGCGGCGCGACGCCGAGTGGGTCGCGCGCTACCTCGCGAACCCGCAGGCGGTCTCGCCGGGGTCGCGCATGCCGGCCTTCGACCACCTCACGGAAGGACAGCGGCTCATGATCGGCGAGTTCGTGGTGAGCCTCGCCGCGGATCGGAGGACGCCATGACGGTCGCCTACAAGAGCCAGAAGATCGCGTACGCCTACTTCGCGGTCGCGCTCGTGCTGTTCGCGCTGCAGATCGTGGCGGGCCTCTGGATCGCGCTCCAGTACGTCGTCACGGTCCCGCAGTCGATCGTGGACGTGTTCCCGTTCTCGACCGCCCGCGCCATCCACACGAACCTGCTCGTGCTGTGGCTCCTCCTCGGGTTCATGGGCGCGACCTTCTACCTCGTGCCCGAGGAGGCGGAGCACGAGATCGCCTGGCCGCGCCTCGCGATCCTGCAGCTCGTCGTCCTCGCCGTCACGGGCGTCACCGCCATCGTCGGCTTCCTCTTCGGCTGGACGCAGGGGCGGCCGCTCCTCGAGATCCCGACGCCGCTCGACTTCGTCGTCGTCGCGGCGGCGCTCCTCTTCCTCGCGAACGTGGGCGTGACGCTCCTGCGCGCGCGCCGCTGGAACCCGGTGCAGGGCACGCTCGTCGGCGGCCTCGTGTTCCTCGCGCTCATGTACCTGTTCGGCATGCCCTTCTACAAGAACCTCGCGGTCGACTGGTACTACTGGTGGTGGGTGATCCACCTGTGGGTCGAGGGCGCGTGGGAGCTCGTCACCGCCGCGATCGTCGCGTTCATGCTGATCAAGCTGACGGGCGTCGACCGCCGGATCGTCGAGCGCTGGCTCTACGTGGAGCTCGGCCTCTTCCTCTTCACCGGGATCGCCGGCACCGGCCACCACTACTACTGGCTCGGCGCGCCGCGCTCCTGGCTCTGGATCGGCGGCGCGTTCTCCGCGCTCGAGCCGCTCCCGATCGTGCTCATGCTCTGGGACACCTGGCGCGCGACGAAGGACGGCGACGCAGCGGATGCGAGGGAGGGCGTGCTCCAGCCGCGCCTCACCTGGCTGTACGTGGGCGCGATGGCGGTGCTGCACTTCGTCGGCGCGGGGCTCTTCGGGTTCGCCCACACGCTCCCGCAGATCAACTACTACACGCACGGCAGCCAGGTGACCGTGTCCCACGGGCACCTCTCGTTCTACGGCGCCTACGCGCTCCTCAACCTGTCGTTCTTCTACTTCGCGATCCCGCGGCTCAAGGGGCTGCCGGGCGGTCGCTACGACGCGCGGCTCGGCTACTGGGGGTTCTGGATGACGAGCTTCGGCGTCGTCGGCATGAGCCTCGCGTTCGCGGTCGCGGGCGTGCTGCAGGTCTACCTCGAGCGCGTGCGGGGCGAGCCGTACATGGTCGCGCAGCAGCCGATGCGGTTCTGGATGCTCGTCGTGTTCCTGCACGGCCTCGTCGTGCTCGCGGGCGTGATCGCGACGGTGACGCACCTCCTGACGCTGAAGCCCGAGCGCGCCGCCGGGGAGGCCCCGCACGGCGTCGCCGCTCCGCGTCCGGCGGCCGGGACCGCCTGACGCCTCCTCCGCCGGTGGCTCGCGCGGGCGCACGCCGCGCGAGCCTCCGCGCCGCGTGCGGGTCGCGGGGCGGGTCGATCGTCCCGACGCCTGGACCCGGATCGGCTGCAAGCGGTCTTTTCGCCCCCGCGCGGGCGCCCCCGATTCGCGTGCGCCCGCCCCGGGCTGCCCGTTATCGCTCGCGGATTCGAATTCCGGGAGCGAGCCATGCGGTCGAACAGGAAGCTGTGGGTCGGCGTCGGCGGCGGTCTCGTCGTCCTCGTGCTGCTGCTGGGCGGCGTGAAGGCGGGCCAGATCGTCACGATGGTGCGCGCGGGCGAGTCGTTCGCCCCGCCGCCGGAGGCGGTGTCGTCCGCCCGCGTCCAGAGCGCCGAGTGGGAGGCGGCGCGGGACACGATCGGGTCGCTCGTCGCGACGCGGGGCGTCACGCTCGCGACCGAGCTGCCGGGGACGGTGCGCGAGATCGCGTTCGAGTCCGGGTCCTTCGTGCGGAAGGGCACGCTGCTCGTGCGGCTCGACACCTCGACCGAGCAGGCCCAGCTCGCGGCCGCGCAGGCGGACGCCGCGCTCGCGCGGGTGAGCCTGGAGCGCGCGCGGCAGCTCCGCGAGCACGAGTCGAACACCCCGGCCGACATCGACGCCGCGGAGGCGCGCGCGAAGCAGACCGACGCGGCCGTCGCGGCGCTCGAGGCCACCATCGCGAAGAAGACGATCCGCGCGCCGTTCGACGGGCGGATCTCGCATCCGGCAGGTCGAGCTCGGCCAGGTCGTCGCGCCCGGGACCCCCGTCGCGTCCCTCCAGTCGGTCTCGCCCATCTACGCGGAGTTCTGGCTTCCCCAGCAGGCGCTCGCGGACGTCCGGGCGCGGCCAGCGGGCCCGCGTCCGGACCGACGCGTTCCCGGGCTCCTCCTGGGAGGGCGAGATCACGACGGTGAACACCGAGGTCGACGTCGCGACCCGGAACGTGCGCGTGCGGGCGACGTTCCAGAACCCGGACGGCACGGCTCCGCCCGGGCATGTTCGCGAACGTCGAGGTCCTCTCCGCCGAGAAGAAGCCGGTCCTGATGATCCCGGCGACCGCGGTGATCTTCGCGCCCTACGGCGACTCGGTGTTCGTGATCGAGGAGAAGAGCGACGAGAAGACGGGCAGGACGGCCCTCGTCGCCCACCAGAAGTTCGTGCGGCTCGGCGAGCCGGCGAGGCGACTTCGTCGCGATCGCCTCCGGGCTCGACGCCGGCGAGCGCGTCGTCTCGAACGGCGCGTTCAAGCTGCGGAACGGCATGCCGGTGGCCGTGAACGACGCCGCCGGACCGGGCCGCCCAGCTCGACCCGAAGCCCGCGAATCCCTGACCCGTCTGCGGAGCAAAGCCCCGTGAAGCTCACCGACCTCTTCATCCGCCGGCCCGTCCTGGCGATCGTCGTCAACCTCGTGATCCTGATCGCCGGGATCCAGGCGATCCGGACGCTCAACGTCCGCCAGTACCCGAGGAGCGAGAACGCCGCCATCGACGGTGACGACCATCTACGTCGGCGCGAACGCGGCGCTCGTGCGCGGCTTCGTCACGACGCCGCTCGAGCGCGTCATCGCGGCCGCGGACGGTATCGACTACATCGAGTCGCAGAGCACGCAGGGCGTCTCGATCATCACCGCGCGCCTCAAGCTCAACCACGACGCGACGAGCGCCCTCGCCGAGATCGCCTCGAAGGTGGACCAGGTGCGCGGCGACCTGCCGCCCGAGGCGGAGGTGCCGATCCTCAACATCGAGTCGGCCGACACGCAGTTCGCGTCGGCCTACCTGAGCTTCTCCTCCGAGATCCTGCAGCAGAACGAGATCACCGACTACCTCGTCCGCGTCGTCCAGCCGCGCCTCTCGGCCATCGAGGGAGTGCAGCGCGCCGACATCCTCGGCGGCGCGGACCTTCGCGATGCGGGTCTGGCTGAAGCCCGACCGCATGGCGGCGCTCGAACGTCAGCCCGGCGCAGATCCGGCGGGCGCTGGCCGCGAACAACTACCTGGCCGCCGTCGGCCGCACGAGCGGCTCGCTGATCCAGGTGAACCTCACCGCCAACACCGACCTGCGCTCGGTGGACGAGTTCCGAGAAGCTGGTCGTGCGCGAGCAGGACGGCGCGCCTGGTGCGGCTCGGGACGTCGCCGACGTCGTCGCTCGGCGCCGAGGACTACGACAGCCGCGGTCCGCTTCACGGGCCAGACGGCGGTGTTCATCGGGATCTGGGCGCTCCCCAACGCGAACGCGCTCGACGTGATCGCGCCGGGTCCGGACGGAGCTGGGCACGATCCAGGCGGAGCTGCCGAGCAGATCGACGGCGCGCATCGCCTACGACGCGCACCGCCTACATCAACGAGCGCGATCCACGAGGTGCGAGCAGACGCTCGGCGAGACGCTCCTCATCGTCGTCATCGTGATCTTCCTCTTCCTCGGGTCGCTCCGGTCGGTGCTCGTGCCGATCGTCGCGATCCCGGTCTCGCTCATCGGCGCCGTCTTCCTGATGCAGGTGTTCGGGTTCACGGTCAATCTCCTGACGCTGCTCGCCGTCGTGCTCTCGGTCGGGCTCGTCGTGGACGACGCGATCGTCGTCGTCGAGAACGTGGAGCGCCACCTGCGCGAGGGGCGACCGCCGGTGGACGCCGCGCTCCGCGGGGCGCGCGAGCTCGTGGGACCGATCGTCGCGATGACCGATCACGCTGGCGGCCGTCTACGCGCCGATCGCATTCCAGGGCGGCCTCACCGGGTCGCTCTTCCGGGAGTTCGCGCTCACGCTCGCGGGCGCGGTCACGATCTCGGGCGTCGTCGCCGCTGACGCTCTCGCCGGTGATGTCGGCGGGCCTGCTCGAGGCCGGCCGCGAGGAGCAGCGGGCTTCACCGGCCGGATCAACCGCGGCTTCGACCGGCTCCGCGAGCTCTACGGCCGCCTCCTCGACCGTCGCGCTGCGCGGGCGGCGGCGCCATCTACCTCGCGTGGGTCGCCGTGAGCGCTGCTCGCGATCGCCATGTTCACTGATGTCCCCGCGCGAGCTCGCGCCGACGGAGGACCAGGGGGTCATCTTCGGGATCGTCGAACACGCCCTCGAACTCGACGCATCGACCAGGTGATGCCGTACTCCCGCGAAGGTCACGGGCGTTCATGAGCCTGCCCGAGACCGGCTTCACCTTCCAGATCACCTTCCCGAACGGGGGGTTCGGCGGCGCGGCGCTGAAGCCCTGGGGCGAGCGGAAGCGCACCGCCTTCCAGATCCTCCCCGAGATGCGGCGGAAAGTCGAGGTCGATCCCGGGGATCCAGACCTTCGCCGCTCCTGCCCGCCCGCGCTTCCCGGCGGCGGCACCTTCCCCGTCGAGATCGTCCTCGCCTCCACCGCGAGCCGTCGCGAGATCCTCGCCTTCGCCGCAGAAGCTCCAGCAGCAGGCGGCCGACGAGCGGGATGTTCGCGTTCCCGCCGCTCGATCGACGTGAAGATCGACCAGCCCGCAGTCGGAGATCGTCGATCGACCGCGACAAGGTCGCCGAGCTGGGCCTCGACCTCCAGACGGTCGGCGCGGACCTCGCCGCGGTGGTCGGCGGCAACTTCGTGAACCGGTTCAGCATCGCGGGGCGCAGCTACAAGGTGATCCCGCAGCTCCTCCGCACCGAGCGGCTCACCCCGGAGCAGCTGAAGAACATCTACGTCACCGGCCCCGACGGGAAGCTCGTCGCGCTCTCCACCATCGCGACCTCCGGAGCTCCGTCCACGCCGCGGACGCTCAACCGCTTCCAGCAGCTCAACGCGGTGAAGCTCAGCGGCGTCTCGATCGTCCCGCTCGACCAGGCGCTCGGCTTCCTCGAAGGCGAGGCCGCGAAGATCCTGCCCGACGGGCTACGTCGTCGACTACACCGGCGAGTCGCGCCAGCTCCGGACGAGGGCGAACCGGTTCCTGCCGGCCTTCGCGCTCGCGCTCGTGCTGATCTTCCTGGTGCTCGCCGCGCAGTTCAACAGCTTCCGCGACCCGTTCGTGATCCTCGCGGGCTCCGTGCCGCTGGCGATGTTCGGCGCGCTCGCTCATGACCTTCCTCAAGATGCCGAACCCGAACATGCGCGTTCTTCACCGACGGCTGGACCACGACGCTCAACGTCTACTCGCAGGTCGGGCTCGTCACGCTCGTGGGGCTCGTCTCGAAGAACGGCATCCTGATCGTCGAGTTCGCCAACAAGCTCCAGGACCAGGGGCTCTCGAAGCTCGACGCGGTGAAGCAGGCGGCCGTGACGCGGCTCCGCCCCATCCTCATGACGAGCGTCGCGACCGTCGTGCGGGCACTTCCCGCTCGTCGCTCGTGACCGGCGCCGGGGCCGCGGCGCGGAACAGCATCGGCCTCGTCCTCGTCGCCGGGATGGCGATCGGCACGGCTTCACGCTGTTCTTCGTCCCGGCGATCTACATGCTCATCGCGAAGACGCGGCGCGTGGAGGCGCGCGCCGAGGAGCCCGCGCACGCCACGAACGAGCCGGAGGTGGCGGTGGCTCACTAGGGGCGGGGACGATCCGCGAGCCGCGCGGCCACCCACCGCGCGACGCCGGCGACGGTGCGGAACTCGTCGATGGACCGCGCCTCGGCCCAGGGCAGCGCCTCGGTCACCATCCGCGTGAGAGCCGTGCCCGGACCGAGCTCGAGGAACACCGTGCAGCCGAGCTCGGCGGCGACCGCGAGGCAGCGGCCCCAGTCGATCCGCTCGGCGAGCTGGCGCGAGAGCGCGTCGATTGCGGTGGCGCGGTCGTGCACCGGCTCGCCCGAGACGCCGGCGAGCACGGGGACCTCGGGGTCCCGGAGCGGGGACGCCGAGAGCGCCTGCCGGAAGGGGCGCACGGCCGCCGCGAGCGCGGACGTGTGGGCGGGCACGTCGACGCACAGCCGCTGCACCCGGGCGCCCGCCGCGCTCGCCTCCCCGGCCACCGCGCGGAGGGCGGCCTCGGGCCCCCCGACGATGCCCTGATCCGGCCCGTTCACGATGGCGAGCTCCGCGCCCGCGCCGCGCGCGAGCGCCTCCGTGCGCGCGAGCGGGAGCCCGCGGACCGCGACGAGGCCGCCCGGAGCCGGCGCGGCCGCGCCGTCCATGAGCGCGGCGCGCTGCGCGGCGAGCGAGGCGAGGTCCTCGGGCCCGAGCGACCCCGCGCAGCCGTACGCGGCGAGCTCGCCGAGGCTGTAGCCCGCGAGGAGCCGCGGCCTTGGGAGCGCGTCGCGCAGGGCCGCCCAGCTCGCGAGCTCCACGGCGCACAGGAGCGGCTGCGCGACCGCGTTGCGGAACGTCTCGGGTCCGCCGTCCCGGGCGAGCGCCGCGAGGTCGAGCCCCGACGCCGCGCTCGCGCGGCGGATCACGTCCGCCGCGGCCGCCGTCCCGCCCGCGAGGTCGAGCATCCCCGCGCGCTGACCGCCCTGCCCCGGGCAGAGCACGGCGAGCCCGCTCACGAGGACCCCCGCGTGCTTCCGCCCGCACGACGCCCCTCTCCCCGCAGGCGAGCCACGAACAGCGTCGCCGCGAGCAGGTCCGCGCTTCCCCCCGGCGACAGGTTCCGCCGCACCAGCGCGCGGTCGATCTCTCGCGCGCGGGCGCGCCAGCCGCGCCGGTGGACCCCGCCCCGCAGCACGAACGCCGCGGCTGCGCCCCGCGCCAGCGCGAGCCCCTCCGCCCCGCCGCGGTGGAGCAGGTTCGTGTCCGGGAGCCGCGCGACGAGCGCGAGGAGCGCCTGGACGCGCGCCGCGTTCCGCGTCGCGCCGCGGCGGAGGCTCGCCTCGAGCGCGGGCAGCCCGACCTCGAACACGTGCGGGAACCCGAGCGCGGCCTCCTCGCGCGCGGCCGGGACGCGGTGCGCGATCCGGGCCGCGGCGCCGTGGCTCCCCGGCGCGGGCGGGAGGCGAAGGACGCCGTCGCCGTACCGCTCCCGGACGACCTCGCCGAGCGCGTCCCCCGCGCACGATCGCCCGCGCGCCGCGAGCCATCCGGCCGCCGCGGCGAGGAGCCCCAGGCTGAAGATGGCGCCCCGGTGCGTGTTCACGCCGCAGGTCGCCCGGAGCATCCGCGCCTCGGCCTCGACCCCGAGCGCGCGCAGCGCCTCGAACGGCTCGTCCGCCGCGCCCGCCGCCGCCGCGTCGGCGAAGAACCCCCGGAGCGCGCGCAGGCTCGCGACGAACGTGCGCGCGTCCATGTCGGCGTGCGCGCCGGCGCCGGACGGCGAGACGAGGCCCGGCTTCGGCTCCGTCGAGAGCTCCTCGCGGAGCGCCGCGAGCGCCGCGCCCTCGATCGCCCGGGCCTCCGCGAGGAGGGCGCCCGTGGCGGCGGCGGGCCGCGACGCGGCGGCTCGCGCTCCGCCGCTCACGCCGCGCCTCCCTCGCACGCGCCGAGCACCGTCGCGAGGGGCTCGAGCGAGACGGAGTCGCTCCCCTTCACGAGGACGCGGGCCGCGCGGGAGAGCAGCTCGCGCCACGCCGCCGCCCTCCCCTCGCCGAGGTCGAGCTCGCCGTCGAGCCGGGGGCAGGCGTGCGCCTCCCAGGGGCGGAGGAGCGCGAGCGACCGCGCGCGCTCCGCGCCGGTCCCTCCCGGCGCGATCAGGTCCACGTCGGAGCCGGGCCGGAGGTAAGCCTCGCCCGTGAGGTGCTGCCACGCGAGCGACCCGTAGACGCGCAGCACCACCCCGGCCGCGCCCGCCTCGGCGACGAGCCCCGAGAGCGGCCCCGCCCACTCCGGCGGCGCGCTCGCGAGCGCCTCCGCGAGCCGGAGCGGCGGCGCGACGCGCGCGATCGCGCTCGCGGGGGCGGCGAGCGCGATCCGGCTGCGTCCCTGCTCGGCGGGGAGCGCGATCGCGAGCGCGACGTCGTCCGGCGCCATCCCGGCGTCCCGCCGGCGCGCGACGGCGGGGCGGCCGAGCGCGATCCAGCGCGCGACGTCGGCGTCGTGCGCCGGCTCCGCGGCGCGGACGGCCCGGAGCCGGTCCGGCCGGATCCACACGCGCGCGTGCCGCGCCGGGCCCCCGTCAGCGTGCATCGGCGCCTCCGGCGACCCGCCGCGCGACCTCCGCCGCGAGCGCGCGGCCGCCCCGCTGCGCGCCGAGCGCGGCCCGCGCGTCCGGCTCGGCCGGCCGCGCGAGCGCCGCCTCGAGGGCAGCCGCGAGCGGAGGGCGCCAGATCGACGCGATCGCCCCGAGCCGCACCCAGCTCTCGAGCCCCGGCGCGAGCACGGGCGAGCCCCTCGAGAGCGCCTCCAGCCGCTCGAGCGGGATCTTCGTGACGCGCGCCATGGCGGGCAGCGCCATGACCCCGAGCCGCGCCCCCTCGAGCGCGTGCACCTCGTCGGCGACGAAGCCGAGCGCGAGCGCGCCCGCGCTCACCGCCTGCCCCGTCACGAGCG
Organism: uncultured delta proteobacterium; assembly: GCA_963821195.1. Taxonomy (GTDB): domain Bacteria; phylum Myxococcota; class Myxococcia; order Myxococcales; family Anaeromyxobacteraceae; genus Anaeromyxobacter. Next base: position 125,696 of record CAWGDE010000029.1, on the reverse strand, counting down.
CGACGACCTTGTGGCCCGTGCGCCGCGCGAGCTCCACGCACGCGGCGAGGTGGCCGAGGTAGCCGTTCAGCGCGAGCAGCTCGTCGCGCCGGCTCATCCGCTGGCCGGCGGTGTCGACGAGCACGAGGATGGGCCGGCCGGGCGCCTCGCGCACGACCCGCAGGACCTCGCCGGCGAGCGCGAGCGCCGCCTCGACGCCCACCTCCGCGCCGTCCGCGGTGCCGAGCACCGCGACCTCGCCCGCCGCGGCGCGCCCGGCGCCGGCGAGCACCGCGCCGTCGCGCCCTCCCTCGCTTCCGCTCCGGAGGACGGGCCGGACGGCGTGGCCCGCGGGGAAGAGGCCGTCCAGGATCTCCTGGAGCGTCATCGCACCTCCCGCCTCGCCGCCGCGACGGCGCGCACGAACGCGTCGGCGTCGAGGAGCGGCAGGGCGCCGGGGGCCGCGACGCCGAGCGCCCGCCAGATCGCGCCCGCGTCCTCGGCGGCGCCGTGCGCGGCGAGCCGCCTCGCGAGGAGGTCGTGCTCGCGCGAGAGCGTCTCGAGATCGATCGGCCGCCGCTCCCGGGCGAGCGCGATCGCGGCCGCGCGAAACGCGTCGAGGTCGTCCTCGACCAGCCGGTCCGCCTCGCCGAGCAGGTACCGGTGCTTCCCGCCGTAGGTGCGCCACACGAGGCCCCGATCCGACGCGTCGAGCTCCTCCACCCCCTTCGTCTCCTCGATCACGTCGGGACCGGAGAGCCCGAGCCGCCCCTCCTCGCTCGCAGCGATCGCGTCGCAGCAGCGGGCGACGATCCCCATCCCGCCGAAGCAGCCCCAGCCGCCGCCGACGAGCGCGACGACCGGGACCCCCTCCGCGCGCGCGGCGAGCACGCCGCGCATCACCTCCGACACCGCGACGAGCCCGGCGTTCGCCTCCTGCAGGCGCACGCCTCCGGTGTCGAGGAGGAGGAGCACCGCGGCGGGGCGCTCCGCGCGCGCCGCCTCGAGCAGCCCGGCGAGCTTCGCCCCGTGGACCTCGCCGACGCCGCCACCGAGGAACGCGCCCTCCTGGCTCGCCGCGAGCACGGGGCGCCCGTCGAGCGCCCCCGACCCCACCACCACGCCGTCGTCGAACGCGACGGGCTGGTCGAGCGCGGCGAGGTGGGGGCTCGTCACGCGCTCGGCGGGGCCGAGCCGCTCGACGAAGCTCCCCCGATCCAGCACGCCCACGATCCGGCGGCGCGCCGTCGCCTCGCGGTAGCTCCGCCGCCCGACCGCGGGTCCCGGGGGGCTCATCGCGAGGCCCCCAGGAACTCCTCCGCCGCCTGCTCGAGGCGGAGCGTCACGACCGCCGGCGTCGCCCCCGCGTCGTTCACCGAGAACGCGAGGCCGCCGACCGCCCGGCGCGCGGCGAAGTCCTCCAGCACCGCACGCCAGACCCGGCCGAACCCGTTGACCGACGTGGACACCTCGAACCGGCAGCGGTCCGCGGCGTCCGCGCGCTCGACGAGCACCTCCAGGTTCCCCGACGCGACGACGCCGACCACGACCGGCGCGCCTCCGGCCTGCGCCGGCCGCGCGCTCGCGAGCTCGAGCTCGATCCGCTCCATGACCTCCTCCTCACCACCTGCGGAAGCGCGCCGGCGGGTCGTAGAGCCCGCCGGACCAGCGCACGAGGTCCTTCACCGTTCGCGCCGCGAGCAGGTCGCGCGTCGCCTCGCGGGGGTCGATCCCGAGGTCGGCCGGCCGCCGGACGACGCCGCGGTCGCGCAGGTTCTCGACCGCGCGGCGCGATTGGCCGAGCCCGACGGGGGTGTACCCGGCGACGCCGCGGATCGCGTCGGCGCGCTCCTCCTCGGTCCGGCAGAGGAGCAGGTTCGCGATCCCCTCCTCCGTCACGACGTGGGTCACGTCGTCGCCGTAGATCATGACGGGCGGCAGCTCCCAGCCGAGCTTCTCCGCGAGCGTCCACGCGTCGAGCCGCTCCACGAAGGCGGGCTCCATGTGCTCGCGGAAGGTCTCGAGCAGCTGCACGACGAGCTTCCGCCCGCGCGGCATCGCGCCGGGCCCGGGCCCCGCCTCGCGGCCGGCGCGGAGCCACGCGGGCGTGGCGTGCCGCCGCCCGCGCGCGTCGCTCCCCATGTTCGGCGCTCCGCCGAACCCTGTGATGCGGCTCGCGGTCGCCGTCGAGCTGTTCCCGGCGAGGTCGATCTGGAGCGTCGAGCCGATGAAGAGGTCGCACGCGTAGAGGCCGGCGGTCTGCGCGAGGGCGCGGTTCGAGCGGAGGCTCCCGTCGCGGCCGGTGAAGAACACGTCCGGCCGCGCCGCGACGTAGGCCTCCATGCCGAGCTCGGAGCCGAACGCGTGGATGGAGCGGACGAACCCGCGCTCGATGGCGGGGATGAGGGTCGGGTGCGGGTTGACCGCCCAGTGGTCGCAGACCTCGCCCGCGAGCCCGAGCGCCTCGCCGTACGTGGGCAGGATGAGCTCGATGGCGGCCGAGTCGAACCCGATGCCGTGGTTGAGCGATCGCACGCCGTACTCCGCGTAGATGCCCTTCACCACCATCATCGCCATCAGGATCTGGATCTCGCCGATCATCGCGGGGTCCCGCGTGAAGAGCGGCTCGATCGCGCTCGGCGCCGGCGCGACCGTGACGAAGTCCACCCAGCCCGCGGGCACGTCCACGCGAGGCAGCCGCTCGACGCGCCGGTCCACCTGCGCGACGACGATCCCGTCCTTGAAGGCGGTCGCCTCCACGATGGTCGGCGTCTCCTCGGTGTTCGGGCCGGTGTAGAGGTTCCCCTCGGCGTCCGCCTCGAGCGCCGCGACGAGCGCCACGCGCGGCGTGAGGTCGACGAAGTAGCGCGCGTAGAGCTCGAGGTAGGTGTGGATCGCGCCGATCTCGATCCGCCGCGCCGCCACGAGCTGCGCGAGCCGGAGCGCCTGCGGGCCCGAGAAGGAGAAGTCGAGCCGGCGCGCGATGCCCTTCTCGAACAGCTCCACGTGCTCGGGGAGCGCGAGCACCGACATGAGGAGGTGCAGGTCGTGGACGCGCGCCGGGTCCACCCGGGCGAGCGCACGGGCGAGGAAGTCGGCCTGCTTCTGGTTGTCGCCCTCGAGGCAGACCCGGTCGCCGGGCCGCAGGATCGCCTCGAGGAGCGCGGTCACCCGGCCGGCGTCGACCCAGCGCTCCGGCCTGTCCCCCGGAGCGGTTGCGAGGGAGGGCGCCAGGGCGCGCGCGCGCCCGAGGCGCTCGCCGCGGTCGCGGCGGCCGGTGTCCCAGGCCCGGGCGGCGTCCTTGCTCATGTGGCGTGGGCTCCCATGGCGCTCACAGTCCCAGGTAGGCCGCCCGGATCTCCGGGTTCGCGGCGAGAGCGGCGCTCGGCCCCTCGAGCCGGATCCGGCCCGTCTCGATCACCGTGCCGCGGTCGGCGATCGCGAGCGCCTGGTGGAGGTTCTGCTCGACGAGGAGCACCGTGGTCCCGCCGCGGTGCAGCTCGGCGACGACCGACATCACCTGCTCGACGACGACCGGCGCGAGGCCGAGGCTCGGCTCGTCCAGCATGAGGAGCGTCGGCTCGCTCATGAGGGCGCGGCCGATCGCGCACATCTGCTGCTCGCCCCCCGAGAGGCTGCCGGCGAGCTGCCGGCCGCGCTCGGCGAGGCGCGGGAACAGCGCGAGCACCCGCTCGAGGTTCCGCGCTGCGCCGGCGCGGGCACGGGCGCCGTACGCCCCGAGCTCGAGGTTCTCGCGGACCGTGAGCTGCGGCCACAGCTCCCGCCCCTCCGGCACGAGCGCGATCCCGAGGTCGACGCGCGCGGACGCGGGGACGCCCCGGAGCGAGCGCCCGCGGAAGCGCACGTCGCCGGTCCGGGCGGGCCGCAGGCCCGAGATCGCGCGCAGCGTGGTGGTCTTCCCCGCGCCGTTCGACCCGAGCAGCGTCACGATCTCGCCCTCGCGCACCTCGAGCGAGAGGCCGTACAGGACCTGGACGTCGCCGTAGAAGACGTCGATCGCGTCCACCTGGAGGAGCGGCGCGCCGCCCGCCGCCGCGGCCGAGGGGCTCACCGTCACGGCGGCGCCCCCCCGTGCGCCTTCCCGAGGTACGCCTCGACGACCTGGGGGAGCCGCACCACCTCGGCCGGCGTGCCCTCCGCGATCCGCTTCCCGTGGTCGAGCACGACGACGCGGTCGGAGAGGCTCATCACCGCCGCCATCACGTGCTCGATCATCACGATCGCCACCTTCCGCTCCGTCCGGATCCTGCGGATCAGCGCGGCGAGCGCGTTCGCCTCCGTCGGGTTGACGCCCGCGATCACCTCGTCGAGGAGCAGGACGCGCGGCGCGGTCGCGAGCGCGCGCGCGAGCTCGAGCCGCTTGCGGCCCGAGAGCGTGAGGGCGCCGGGCAGATCCGCGGCGCGCCCGTCGAGCCCCACGAAGGCGAGCGCCTCCGCCGCGCGCTCCCGTGCGGCGCCGCCCGCGCGGCGGACGCCGTGGATCGCGCCGACGACCACGTTCTCCGCCACGGTCAGGTTCGGGAACGGCCGCACGATCTGGTGCGTCCGCACGACCCCCGCGCGCACCACGCGGTGCGCGGGGAGGCCGGTCATGCGCCGGTCCTCGAGGTGGACCTCCCCCGACGTCGGCGGGATCGAGCCCGTGATCAGGCTGAAGAGCGTGGTCTTGCCGGCGCCGTTCGGCCCGATGACGCCGAGGATCTCGCCCTCCTTCAGCTCGAGGTCGACCCCGTCGACGGCCTTGAGGCCCCCGAACCGCTTCGAGAGGCCGCGCGCGGCGAGGAGCGCCATCAGCGACCCTCCTCCGTCCCGGCCGGCGCCGGCTGCGAGGCGGACGACGCGAGCGGCCCCGTGCGCGGGCCGGTCGGGCCGCGGCGCCGCCCGAACCGCCGCCAGAGCCGGAGGTAGAGCCCCGTCAGCCCGAGCGGCTCGAAGAGGATGATCACGATGAGGAGGACGCCGTAGAGCCCGAGGTAGAGCTGCGGGTAGGAGGCGAGCAGGAACTGGCGCAGCAGCACGAAGACGACCGCGCCGAGGACGGGGCCGAGCACGGTGCCGAGGCCTCCGATGACGGCCATGAGCACGAACGAGATGGAGCGGTCGAAGCCGAACATGTCGTTCGGCTCGATGAAGCTGAAGTAGGAGGCGTAGAGCGCGCCCGTCAGGCCGACGACGCTCCCGGAGAGGACGAACACGAGGTCCTGGTAGAAGGTCGCCGACACGCCGACGTCGGCCGCCGCCTCGACGTCGGCCTTGATCGCGAGGAGCTGGAGCCCGAGGGTGGAGCGCCGGATCGCCCAGGACGCGACGACGACGAGCGCCGCGAGGCCGAGCGCCCAGACGTAGAGCGCCTCCTTTCCGCCCGCCACGATGGGCAGGGAGATCCCCGACGAGCCGCCCGTGAAGTCCTCCCAGTAGGTGAAGACGAGGCGGGCCGCCTCGCCGACGCCGATGGTCGCGATCGAGAAGTACGGGCCCCGGAGCCGCAGCGTGGGGTGGGCGCCGAGCGCGAAGACGCCCGCGGCGAGCCCGCCCGCGACCCAGGCGACGGGCGCGGGGAGCGGCGTCGCGAGGAGGAGCCGCGCCGCCACGAACCCGCCCACGCCGAACATCGCGGCATGGCCGAAGCTCACCTGCCCGACGTACCCGCCCATCCAGTTCCAGGCGAGCGCGCCCGAGACCATGAGCAGGGCGAGCGTGAACAGGTTCAGCGTGTAGACGTCGAGGACGAGCGGCGCGAGCGCGAGCGCGACGACCGCGGCGCCGAACGGGACCGCCGCCCTCGCCGGGATCGCGGCCGGCCAGGACCACCTCACCCGAGCACCTTCTGGCCGAAGAGGCCGCCCGGCCGGAGCACGAGGACGAGCACCAGCATCACGAAGCCCACCGCCGCGGTGAGGTACGAGGGGAGCACCAGGATCGCGAAGACCTCCACGACGGCGAGGATGAGCGCGGCGATCCCCGTCCCGACGACGCTGCCGAGCCCGCCCAGCACGACCACGACGAACGACTTCAGGAGCTCGCCCGCGCCGAACGCGGGGTTGAAGGCGAAGAGCGTCGCGGAGAGGAGCCCGGCGAGCCCGGCGAGCGCGGTCCCGATCCCGAACGTGACCGTGTAGATCCGCTCCACGTCGACGCCGACGAGCGTGCAGCTGTCGGCGTTCTGCGCGACGGCGCGGATCGCCTTCCCGAGGTAGGTGCGGGAGAGCACGAGATGGAGCACCACCGGGATCACGAGGGCGATCCCGAGCACCGCGAGCCGGTTCACCGAGACCCAGGTCCCGAGGAACGGGAGCGCGCGCGTCGAGTACGGAGTCCGGATCACCTGGTCGTTGCCGCTGAACGCGAGGTACGCCGCGTTGCGGAGCACGAGCCAGATGCCGAACAGGAGCAGGAGCGAGGCCGGCCCGCCCGCGGCGCCGCGCGGCAGGTGGCGCACGAACAGCCGGTACAGGAGCGCCCCGAGCCCGAACGTCGCGAGGAACACGATCGGGATCGACAGGTACGGGTCGAGCCCGAGCCGGCCGTGGAGCACCCAGCCGAGGTACGCCCCCGCCATGATCACCCCGCCGTGGGCGAGGTTCACGACGCGGAGCACGCCGTAGATGAGGCCGAGCCCGTACGCCATCGTGGCGTAGAGGCCGGCGAGCAGGACCGCCGAGATCGCGAGATCGATGAAGCGCGCCATCGCGGCGGGCCGCGATCACTTCGCGCAGCGCGGGTTCGGCGCGACGCCCTCGCCGGTCGCCTGGTCCTTCGGGAAGATGATGGGCGACGTCCCGTCCGGAAGGTTCTGCTGCACGACGAACGGGTAGTACGCCTGCTGCCCCTTGTCGGCGGGGAAGGAGAGCTTCCCGCCCGGCAGGAGCGAGTCGGCGTTCAGCGCCGCGAGCTTCTCCCGCACCGCCTCGCGGTCCACCTTCCCCGCCTGCTGGATCGCGGTGAACAGCGCCCGCGCCGCCTCGTACCCGAGCGCCTGGAACCACTCCGGCGTCCGCCCGCCGTACTTGGCCTTGAACGCGTCCACGAACTCCTTCGCGAGCGGGTTCTTCGCGGCGAGCTGCGGGCTCCACCACACCGCCGAGAGGATGTAGAGGACGTTCTCCGGGCCGAGCGCGTCGACGGCGCCCTTCTCCGAGCCGCGCGCGCCGTAGCTCAGCGCCTTGTGGCAGAGCCCGGCCGCCACGTACTGCCGCTGCATCGTGATGTAGTCCGGGAGGTGCGCGTCGGCGAGGAACAGGTCCGCGCCCGCCGCCTTCACCTTGCCGAGGAGCGCACTGAAGTCCTTCCCGTTCAGCTCGAAGGACTCGTCCACGACGATCTGGTAGCCGCCGCTGCTCTGCTGCGCAGCCTCCTGCACGCCCCGCCGGAAGTCCTTCCCGTGCGCCGTGTTCTCCCACACGAGGGCGATCTTGGCGGGCTTCGGGAGCTTGCCGGCCTGCTGCTGCTCGTCCATCCACTTCATCAGGGTCCCACCGAGCAGCTCGACGGGCGCGAGCAGGCCGAAGTCCCACTTGTAGTTCCGCTTGTAGATGTCGGTCGCGCCGCCGCCGCCGTTCACGTACGGGATCTTGTTCTGCTCCGCGACCGTGCTCTGCGCCTCGACGAGGTGGCTCGCGTACGTGCCGAGGAGGAAGTCGACCTTGTCGCTGTTGACGAGCCGGTCGGCGAGGCTCACCGCCGTCGCCTGCGTCGAGGTGTCGTCGAGGAGCGTGAGCCGCACCGGGAGCTTCTTCCCCCCGACCTGCAGGCCGCCGTCCTTGTTCGCCTGCTCGACGGCGAGGTCGTAGCCCTCCTTGAAGAACCCCCCGATGCGGGCCTCGGAGCCGGTGAGCGGCAGGGTCGCGCCGATCCGGATCTCGCTCCTGTCGGAGGACCCGCGCCCCTTGCAGGCGGCGAGCGCGGCCAGGGCGCCGAGCGCGAGCGCGGCGGGTACACGGCGAGCGAAGGGGCTCTTCATGGCGGGCTCCGGCGTCGCGTGGAGGGCAACGCAGAGCACGCGTTTACGGCCGGGCCGGGTCCCGCGCAGCGCGAAGCGCGGTCCCGCTTGGGCAGGCGGGCCGGGCGCCGGACGCCCCCGTCAGGGCTGCCGGAGGACCTTGATCCCGGGGATCGACGACGTGATCGGGATGGTGTTGATGCTGCGCGCTCCGAGCTTCGCGAGCGTGTAGCGCACCATCGCGAGCGGCTTCCGCGGGTCGTCGGCGTCCACCTGGATGTTGTACTCGGTGAACTCCTTGCCCTTCGCGGTGGTGGGCTCGTCGCCGAAGAGGTTGTTCGACGAGAGGTAGCGCTCCACCTCGGCCGCGAGCGCGTTCGGCACGTTGAAGAGCAGCATCACCTTGTTCTCGGCGTGCGTCGCCCCGTGCAGGTTCAGGAGGAACATCTCGAGGAGCTCGCGCTTCGCGGGCTCCTTCTCGATCGCCGGGTTCACGTAGATCGCGGTCTGCGACCGCATCACCGTCTCGACGATCGCGAGCCCGTACGCCTTGATGGCGCTGCCCGTCTGCGAGATCTCGAGCCCGATGTCCACGGCGCCGTGCTTCACCTTGGACTCGGTCTTCCCCCACGACTCGTACACGAGGATTCCGCTCTGGATCTTGGGCGGCGTCTTGTACTTCTGGACCGCGTACGCGGAGAACCGGTCGCCGAGCCCGACGGCCGCGAGCTTGCGCTGGAGCCAGTCGAGCGCGAGGTACGGCATCTCGGAGGCGACGCGGAGGAGCGGCGTCCGCGGCGCGACGGCCTTGAGGTAGTCCTCGGTCGTGGCGTGCGTCCCGTCGGCGACGATCCCGACGAGCTGGACCTCGCCGCGGTTCAGCGCCATGACGCGCTCGAGCCGGACGTCGACGCCGTACTCGAGCCTCATCTCGATCTGGCGCTCCTTGATCCAGTCGTCGCCCGCGATGGCGACGTCGAGCTCGCCGATCTCGAGCTGCGACCCGAACTCCTGTGGGCGGCCGTCCCAGCCGAAGAGGAGCGCGTTGGAGGTGAACCTGGTCGGCCCGCCCTTGTCGTAGCCGGAGGTCTTGAACCCGGCGGCGGCGAGGAGGTCGACGAGGTTGCCGCCGCGCGACGCGCTCGCGAGCGAGCCGGCGGGCATGCCGATCTTGAGCTGGGTCGAGTCCATGTGCGGTCCTCGGGCTAGACGCCGCCGACGTCCTCGAGCGTGCCGTCCGGCCGGATCCGGCGGTAGTAGCAGGACTTGTACGGGAGGCCGTCCGCGCGCTTCGCGTGGCAGGCGCCCTTCCCCTGCGGCGTCACGAGGTAGACGAGCGAGTTCTGCTCGCAGTTGATCCGGATCTCCTCGACCTTCAGCATGTCGCCGGAGGTGAGGCCCTTCTTCCAGAGCTCGTTCCGGCTCCGGCTCCAGTACGTGGCGAACCCGCTCCGGCGGGTCTCGTCGAACGCCTCCCGGTTCACGAAGGCGAGGATGAGGACGTCCTTGGTCCGCGCGTCCTGCGTGACCACCGGCAGGAGGGTCCGGCCGTCCGCCCCGAAGTCGAGGAGGAGCTCGGTCGTGTGTTCCTTGGCCATGGGTCGGTCGTTATAGGCGATCCCGGCCGGCGGGTGCCAGAGGCGAACGGCCGAGGGCACCGCGTCGGGCGCGTGGGCGGCGGCCGACGACGTAGGCGAGCCAGCCCGCCTGCGCCTTCGCGCGGCGCCGCGGCACGTAGCGCGTGTCGGCGGCGCTCGGCGCGACGTCCCACAGCACCTCGACGGCCTCGAACCCGGCCTCGGAGAGCAGCTCCTGCAGCTCCGGCAGCGTCCAGAGCCGCCAGTCGTAGGTGAAGGCGCGGCGCAGCCGCCGCCGCCCGGGGCCCTCGAAGTGGATCGCGCAGCGGAGCCGGTGGGTGATGGGGTCGAACGCCTCCTGCTCCCACACGTACGTCACCCCCCCGCGGACCCGGCGCCGCTCGACGAGCTCCTTCTGCGCGCGGGAGCCGCCGAACGCGTCGAGCACGACGACGCCCCCGGGGGCGAGCGAGGCGCGGGCGCGCCGGAGCCAGCCGCCCAGTGCCTCGCGCGTCCGGAACACCGAGTAGCTGAAGTTCATCGCCACGATCGCGTCGAGACCCCGCCCCGGCGACGTCCGCACGTCCGCCGTGACGAGCCGGAGCCGCGCCGCGGCGTCGCCGAGCGCCGGCAGCCGGTGCCGCCGCGCCCAGCGGTGGACGGCGGGGCTCATGTCGACCGCGATCGCGGTCCGGTCCCGACCGCGCCGCACCCACTCCGCGGCGAACAGCGCGGTGCCGCTGAAGTCCTCGCGGACCCGCCGCGCCGGGCGCCCGTGCCGCCGCAGGATGGACTCGACGAGGTCCGCCTCGAACGGCGCGTCCTGGACCGCGCGCTCGTAGAGCCGGTGGCGATCCTCGGCCGGGCGGCCCCGGCGCGGCGGCCGCGGGCGCCGCGTTCCGGGGCCGGGCTTCGTGCGGGGGCGAGCGCGCATCGCGCGCGCACTCTCGTCCCGCACCCGAGGGCGCGGCAAGCGAAAACGCCGCCCGATCCCGGTGGAGCGGGAACGGGCGGCGCGTGCCGCTGGAATCCGGGTCTCAGCGGCCCTGCTGCTGCTGCGACCGTGCGAACTCCTCGCCCGCGCGGCGCATCTCCTCCTGCGACAGATCCTTCTGGTGGGTCGCGAACGACCACATGTACCCGTAGGGATCCGCGACGCCCGCGCAGCGATCGCCCCAGAACATGTCGGTCGGCGCCCCGACCGACTTGGCCCCCGCGCCGAGGGCCTGGCGATACGCCGCGTCGCAGTCCTTCACGTACAGCCACATCGTCACCGGCGCCGGGTTCGCGGCGTCCGGCGGCGGCCGCGACATGCCCGGCATCTCGTCGTTCAGGTACACGACGGAGTCGCCGATGCGCAGCTCCGCGTGCCAGATGCTCTTGCCGTCCGGCGCCGGCATGCGCGCCACCTCCGTGGCGCCGAGCGCCTTCTTGTAGAACTCGATCGCCTTCGCGCAGTCACGAACGACCAGGTTCGGCGTGAGCGTGTGCATGCCTTCGGGAATGGGATTGACCCGTGCCATGGCTCCTCCGGTGCTCCGGTGGTGAGTGAGGTGCGACCTACCGCGCCGGTCGCGCCCCGGCGAGGCTCGGGTGGGGAGCAAGCGGACTTTGGTACCCGGGGACCCTCCGATCGCGACGCAGGTCGGCCCCCTCCCCCCGCGGGCGGGGAGAGGGGGCCGGGGGGGCGGGTCGAGGGAGCCTAGTACCCGCGCCGGTGCTCGCCGGGGTCGCGCCGGTCCTCGCGGATCTCGGCGCGGGCGATCCGGACCAGCTCGGCCAGGTCCGCGCGCTTCCGATCGAGCGCGCGGCGCTCCATCCGGCCGCGCAGCGACCAGAGATCCGTGCGGACGGCGTCCACGCGGGCGAGATCGCGACGGTCGTCCCACCGATCGCCTCGCCGGTCGGCGCTGGACCGGCGGACCTCGGTGCGCGCGTCGCGGAGCTCGCGGTCGACGAGCCGCAGGGCCTCGTCCTCGACCGTCGCGAGCGCCGCGCGGTCGCGGCGGGCGCGCGCGGCGTCGAAGCGCGCGAGCAGCTGCTCGGCGCGCACGAGATCCCACCGGTCGCCGGCGAGCTCGTGCCGGTCCTGCGTCGGCTCCATGCGGTCCGGCGGCCGGCCCGGCGCGGGCGGGAGGGGCTGGGCGGCGGCGAGGGCGGGGAGCGCCGCGGCGGCGAGGACGGCGAGGACGGTGCGGGTCATCGGGAGCCTCCATCTCGGGTTCGAGGTGGAGACGGGCGACCCCGCCGCCCTATTCACCGCGAGGGGAACCGGGCTCATGCCCCGCCTGCGCGGTCCCCGTCGCCAGGGCTCCGCCGGCGCCGCCGCTCGGGCCGGCGCGGGCGAGGATCGCGAGCACCTCCCCGTCCTCGACCGGGCCGAACGCCTCGTACCAGAAGCCGACCGCGTGCAGGCTCTCGGGGTACAACACGGCGACGACGTCGTCGAAGTCCGGCCGCAGGCCCGGCGCGCTCTCCGCCGCGATCACCGGTGCTGCGAGGACGACGCGCGCGGCGCCGGCCCAGCGCGCCGCGCGAGCGGCGGCGCGCGCGGTCGCGCCGGTCGCGACGCCGTCGTCCACGACGATCGCGGTGCGGCCGCGGAGGTCCGGGAACGGCCGCCCGCCGCGGTAGAGCAGGACGCACCTCTCGAGCTCCTCCTCCTCGCGCTCGGCGATCTCCTCGACGTCCTCGTCGCGGAGCCCCGCCTCGAGCAGCGCTTCCGGATCGATGTAGGCCACGCCGCCCTCGGCGATGGCGCCGACCGCGTACTCCGGCGAGTCCGGCGCCCCGAGCTTGCGAACCACCATGGGCTCGAGCGGCGCGCCGAGCCCTGCCGCGACCTCGGCCGCGACGGGGACGCCGCCACGGGTGAGGCCCAGCACCACGGGACGCTCGGCGCGCAGCGCCGTCACCCGCCCGGCGAGCAGCCGGCCGGCGTCGATCCTGTCGCGGAAGCGCGTCGCCACCCGACCTCCCGGCCATCACCATCGTACCCACGGCGCACCGTGCCCGCGGGGTCTGCGCGGGGGGCTCCCGAGGGTGGTAACCCGCTCCGGCCCCCGGCGCCCGTGCGCGCGGCGCCCCGAGCCGCTCCCTGCGCGCTCTCGCGCGGGCCCGCCCGGGCCTCGCGGGGAGGGCGCCGCGGCGCTCCGGGCGTGCGAGGATTCCCGGTGGAGGCGGCGTGAAGCGCGTCCGGCCGTACGGCGTCCTCGAGATGCGGGCCTACCACGAGGCGGGCCACGTGCTCGTCGCGCTCGCCGAGGGGTTCCGGGTGAAGCGCGTCACGATCGCGCGCCACGGCCGGATCGGCGGCGCGTGCGAGTACGGCTTCGCCGTCCCCCGGCGCGCGTCGCGCCGCGCGCTGCGGGACATCGTCGGCGCCACGGCGGCGGTGGCCCTCGCCGGGAGCGCCGCGCAGGATCACGAGGCGCTCGAGCGCGGCCTCGTCGCGCTCGACCCGCGCTCGGGCGCGCCGTTCCCGCTGTTCGCCGCGGGGTCGGAGGACGACGAGCGGATCGCGACGCGGTTCGCGCGCCGCCTGCACGCGGGCGCCGCGGCGCGGTGGGCGTACCTCGGCCGCGTCCGCACGCGCGTCGAGCTCGTCCTCGACGACCCGAGCGCCTGGGCCGCGGTCCGGCGGCTCGCGCGCGCGCTCCTGCGCGAGCGCACGCTCACGGGCGACGAGGCGGCACGCACGGCGCGGCGCGCGATCGCCGACGCGATCCGCCGCTGCCCGCCCCGCGCGCGCCGGCCGGGTGCGCGCGCGGCCTGAGCTCCTTCGCGTCGTCGCGCGACGCGGACGCGCTCGGCGCCCGGACGGGGCGCGCGGCGGACGCGCGCTCGGCCCGCTCAGCGCAGCGCGGCGCGGTAGTCGCGCGGCGTCGCGCTCGTCACGCGGCGGAACACCGTCGAGAAGTGGCTCGGCGTCGCGAACCCGCTGCGGAGCGCGATCTCCGAGATCGAGAGGCCCGGATCGGCGAGGAGCGCCTTGGCGCGCTCGATCCGCGCGACCAGCAGGTACCGGTGCGGCGGGAGGCCCGTGGCCTGCTTGAACGCGCGGACGAACCGGAACACGTCCATCTCCGCGACGTTCGCGAGCGCGCGGAGCGACAGCGGCGCCGCGAGGTGGTCGCCGACGTGCTCGACGACGCGGCGGAGCCTCGCGCCCGCGAGCGTGGCGCTCCCCGGCCGCGCGCGCAGCGGGCCTCCGGCGAGGTGCGCGACGAGCGCGGCGCCGAGCGCGTCGGCGGCCATCGACCCTCCGCCCGGCGACGCGCGCGCCTCCGCGGCGAGGGCGAGCACGACGTGGGCCGCGAAGGGATCCCGCGTGCCGATCGACGCCAGGAACGGAGGCGCGCCGGGGGCGGAGGTCCCGGCCACGACGGAGAGGAATCCCGGCGAGATCTCGACCAGGACCTGGCTCGTCGGCCCCAGGGAGCGGCCCGCCAGCCGGGCGTTCGCCGGGTAGACGCTCACGCCGTGGTGCGGGGTGCGGTGCACCTCGGGAACTCCGCCGTCCAGGCTCGACTCGCACGCGAAGGGGGCGCCGAGGTTCACCGCGACGATCGTGGACGCGAGCACGTGCTCCGGGACCTCGCGGGCGTCCGCCTGCACCTCGAGCACGCGCAGCCCTCCCCACGAGTGGTCGAGCGACGTCCGGACCGCTCTTCGCGGCTCGGAGCGCGTCGGCGACTGCGGGATCGTCCACGCTGGGTCGGCCATGCGACCGGTCTCCCGTTCTCACCGGGAGCGAAAGTCTGGCGACCGGGCGTCGGGGGCGCAACTGTGCGTCCGGCTCGCGCCCACCTGGGGGTCAGCGCGCGTTCACCGCCCCGGCGGACCGGGCCCGCCGCGCCCGCGCCCGCGCCCGCGTGCGCGCCGCGCCGCGCGCGGGTACGCTCGGGGCGGAGGTGCCGTGCGATCGCTCCAGTTCTGGTTCGACTACGCGAGCACCTACTCGTACGTCGCCGCGGCCCGCGTCGAGGACGCGGCGCGCGCCGCGGGCGTCGACGTCGCCTGGCGCCCCTTCCTCCTCGGGCCGATCTTCACCGAGCAGCTCGGCATCAAGGACTCGCCGTTCAACGTGTTCCCCGTGCGCGGCCGGTACATGTGGCGCGACCTCGAGCGGCTCTGCGCGAAGCACGGCCTCCCATGGCGCCGGCCGAGCGCGTTTCCACGCGCCTCGCTCCTCGCCGCGCGCGTGGGCTGCGCCGCAGGCGACGCGCCGTGGGCACCCGCGTTCCACCGCGCGGTGTTCCGCGCGAACTTCGCGGAGGACCGCGACGTCGCGGACCCCGCGGTGCTGCGCGAGGTCCTGGCCGACCTCGGGCAGGACGCCGACGCGCTCCTCGCGCGCGCGTCGTCGCCCGAGGCGAAGCAGGCGCTGCGGGACCGCGGGGCGGAGGCGGCGCGGCTCGGCATCTTCGGGGCGCCGGACTTCGTCGTGGAGGGCGAGCTGTTCTTCGGCCAGGACCGGCTCGAGGACGCGCTCGCCTGGGCGACGGCCTAGAGCGCGTCCATAACCCGGGACGCCTGCTGCGACGGCGCCGGGTTACGGGATGCGCTCTAGGCGAGCCCGATCACCTCGTCGCCCTCGCCCTCCCAGGCGGCGATCCGGCCGACCTTCCGGGCGACCTCGGGCCAGGTCCTCCCGCTGCAGCGCTCCACCTCGCGTGCGAGCCAGGCGCGCACGCGCTCGTAGCTCCACTCGAACACCACGAGGAGGCCGCGGCCGGGGACGACCGCGCGCCGCCCGTGCCGCTCGAGGAGCCAGCGCGGCGTGACGACGAGCACCTCGAACCGCTCGCGGCCGCGGATCCCGAGCGGCCCGACCTCGAGGACGAGCGGGATCGCGAACGCGTCCGGCTCGGGCGGCGCCCAGCGGGAGAGGTCTGGGACGTCGTCGCTCCGGAGCCCCTTCAGGCGTGCGCGCACGCGCCGAGCTTACCTCGCGTCCACGCTCGCGGCCGTCCCCGTCGCGGGGGCGTGCGAGCCGCGTCCGGCGTCCGTGGCACGCTCGCCCACGCCCGGTCGAGGCGCCCCGGCCTGGGGCACCCCCGGGCCGCGCCCGGAGGCGCACAATGAGGCCATGAGCGGCCTCGGCATCATCCTCGCGATCGGCCTGCTGGCGTTCGTCGGCGTCGCCTCGGCCGTCCTGCTCTGGGACGGGCTCTCGGAGCTGGGCCACGGGCACCTCGCCGTGCACGAGCACGCGCGGGCGCGGCTCCTCGTCGGCGCGATCGGGTTCGCGCTCGCGCTGTGGCTCGCGATCGGGCTCCTGTCGCACGCGCGCTGATCGGCCCCGGAGCTCCCGGCGAGCCTCCGGCGCGTGCCTCGGCGGTTCACGCGTAGTTCGCGGCCTCGTCGGCCTCGCGCTCGCGCGCGATCCTCGCGTGGTTCCGGACGACGAGCACGGGGACCGGCGCGCGGCGGAGGACCTTCTCCGCGACCGAGCCGAGGAGGAGCCGCGAGAGCCCCGTCCGGCCGTGCGTGCCGAGCACCACGACGTCGTAGCCCTCCTCTCCGGCGAACCTCGCGATCTCGAGCGGCGGATCGCCGAGGAGCACGCGCGCACGGACGGGCAGGGCCGCGCGCTCCTCCGCGTCGGAGCGCCAGACCTCGAGGGTCTCCTCCGCCTGGCGCGCGTCCGCCTCGGCCAGGCTCCGCGACACGGCCGCCACGTCGCTTGTCCCCTGGGGCTGCGGCACCTGCACGTACACCAGCGTCAGCTCGGCGCGGAGCCGGCTCGCGAGGTCCGCCGCCTGCTCCATCGCGATCCAGGACGGCTCCGAGAAGTCCACCGCGCAGCAGATCCTCTTCCAGATCATGACCCTGCTCCCGGGCGCGGACTGCACCCGGTGGGATCGTACGCACCTGCGGCGCCGCGGCGCGAAAGGACGGTGGGGGGCCCCCGAGGGCGGAGCCTCGCCGGGCCTGCGCGGCAACGCGCGTCCGCGATCAGCGGTCGCGGCCGGAGCCGGCGGCGCGAACCCGGAGCGCCTCCGTCGCGTCGTTCACCGCGCGCCGGAACCCCATGGGATCGGCGATGCCGCGGAACGGCTCCTTCGTCCCGCCGGTGCCGACGACGACGATCGTCCCGTAGCCGAGGATGCGCCCGAGGATCGTCTGCTCGACGCCGATCGACTCCACCTTCTCGAGGTTCAGCTCGATGGTCTTCCGCGAGACGAGGCCGACCTTGATGATCACGCGCCGGTTCGTCACCGCGAACTCGGACGTCGCGCGGGCGACGAACGGGGCGATGAAGAGCGTGAGGAGCGCCTTCAGCGAGACGAAGATCGTCCAGTGCAGCTTCGTCCGGTGGGTCACCTGCTCGCCCGCCATCAGGCTCTGCTCGACATATCCCATCGCTCCTCCCGCTCGGTCGCGAACCCGCATCCTAGCCGATGCGTCCGGACGCCGAGCCGGCGCCGCCCCCGGGCCGGCGGATCGGCGATGTCGACCGAGGTGCGCAGGCGGAGAGAACGGAGCACACGCGGGAGGGCCCTTCCGGTCCCTCCCGGGCGGCTGGCCCCGTTCTCACCTGGAGCGTAGTATCGGCTCATCATGGCCCGTCAGGATTCGCGCGACCGGTTCGGGTCGCTGGAGAAGATCTCGACGGTGTTCCACGTCGGGCTGCACATCCTCCGCGTGTCGAAGGTGAACGAGGGGCGCTGGACGTTCAGCGTGGACGACGCGGAGACGTCGGGGACGTTCCCGACGCAGGCGGCCGCGTGGGAGGCGGGCGTGCGCGCGGCGGACCAGGCCGACCACGGCACGACGCCGCGCCGGTAGCTCACGTTCCAGGAACGAGCCCCGCGGCGGAGATCCTGAGGACCGCGCCGTCCGCGGTCCCGACGAGCGCGCCGCCGGGGACGGCCGAGACCGCGGACACCTCGCGGCGCCCGATCCGGCCCACCCGCACCACCTCGAGCCCGGCGGGCCCCGCGCGCGCGGCGAGCACGCCGCCGCCCTGCGTCCCCGCGAGCACGGCCCCGGACGCGACCGCCGCGGCCCCGGGGTTCACCTCGTTCGCGCGCGGGTCGTCGAACCGGACGGCGGAGACGCGCCCGTCGGCGCGCACGAGGACCAGCCCACCGTCGTCGGTGCCGGCGACCGCGCCGTCCCCGAGCGTCGCGAGCGCCGTGACGACGTTCGTCTCGGCGGGCGGATCGCCGAAGACGAGGGGATGCCAGCGCGCGGTCCGCGCGAGGAGGGGAGCGTCGAGCGACGCGAGCGGCAGCGCGTACAGGCCCGACGCGGTGCCGATCCAGAGCCGCTCGCCGGAGGCGGCGAGCGCGGTGGGGCGGAGCGGCTCCCCGGAAGCGCCCGCGACGTCGACGCGCTCGGCGCCGTCGTCGACGGTGACCCGGTGGAGCCCGCGGGCGGTGCCTGCGTAGAGCGCGCCGCGCACCACGGCGAGCGCGGTCACCGCCTCGCCCCCCAGCAGCGCGAGCGCCGGCCGCTCGCCGTCGAACGCGACGAGCCCGCCCTGCGTGGCAGCCCACACGAGCCCGTCGTGCTCGGCGAGCGCGTTCACGAGGAGCTGCCGCCCGGCGAGGCCGGCGACCGGCTCCGGCGCGAGCCCCTCGGCGCCCGCGCGCAGGACGCCGCGGTCGAACGTCCCGATCCAGAGCTCGCCGTCGGCCGTCTCGAGGAGCGCCGTCACGCGCGCGCCCACCCGCGCGACCTCCTGCCCCGTCCAGCGCGGCCCTTCCGCGAGCGGCACGGCCGCTGCGGGGAGGGCGGACGGATCGGCGAGGACGGGCAGCGCGAGGTGGCGGACCCTGGCCCGGTCCCGCCACGCCGCCGCGCCGAGCGACGCGGCGGCGAGCCCGGCGAGGGCGAGGAGGGCGGTGCGGCGTCGCATGGGGGTCCCCTTCATGGGTCGCGGGGCCGCTCGACGGAGCCGGCGAGCAGGACCCGCCGGAGCGGCCGCGCCTTCCGGCGGCGCCGGAGAAGCGCGGCGGCGACGATCGAGAGGGCGAGCACGGCCGCGAACGCGACGGCGCCGCCGACGCTCGCGTACGCGACGGGGCCACCGCGGGCGGAGGGCGCGGCCCGGAGCGCGAGCGCGACGGTGCGGCGGCTCACGTTGCCCGCGGCGTCGGAGGCGACGACCTCGAGCGCGACGTCCCCGGCCTCCGCGGAGGTCGGGACGTGCAGGACGGCGGCCCAGACGCCGAGCGGCCCCTCCATCTCGGCGCGCGCGATCTCGCCCCAGGGCGCGCGAACGAGCACCTCCTTCACCTCCATCGCGCCTGCGAGCGCGGTCACCGGGCCGCCGGGCCGGCGCGACAGCGCGGGCAGGCGCGAGATCGGCAGCGCCGGCTTGAGCGCGATCCGGACCTCGTCCCCGGGCCGCGCGGAGGCCGGGGCGGCGACGACGGCGATCGCGGCGGCGGTCGTGTCCACCCGGATCGCGGCCGTGCGCTCCTCGAGCCGGCCGTCGCCGTGCACGACGGTGATGCGCGCGTCCCAGCTGCCGTCGGGCCAGCCGGGCGGCACGAGGAACCGGAGCACCCAGTCGCCGCGGGCGGCGTCGCGGATCGCGTCGCGGGGCACCGGCTCGAACGGGAGCGCCACCCGGACCGCGACCGCGGTCGGCGCGGCCGCGACGCGGAGCTCGGGGTCGCCCGGCTTCACGCGCGCGGGCAGCACGCGGACCTCAGACGCCGGCCCGAAGATCCCCTCGAACGAGACGCCCTCCGGGAGCGCGTTCGGGATCGCGGCGCGGGCGAGCGGCAGCGACGGGTCGACGCGCAGCTCGCGCTCGACCGCGACGAAGGACGTGTAGGGCGTCACGAGCTTGAAGCGGAGCGCGTGCGCGACGACCTCCTCGACCGCCTCGGGCGCGGGCGACGTCGGTCGAGCGGAGAGGAGCTCGTCGACGCGCCGGCGAGCCCAGAGCGTCCCGGCGACGGGCTGCTCCGTGCCCGGCCCGGTCCCCGCGGCGCCCGCGCGCACCGGGAGGCGCTCCTCCCAGGGGCGCTCGCCGAGGCGGCCTCGCAGGAGGACGTGGGTCGGCCTGCCGCTCGCGACGCGCCCCGCGACGACGAGCGGCTGGCCAGCGAAGAGGTCGGGGAGGCGCGCGGGGAGGAGGTCCGTCACGACGGCGCCCTCGAACGACGCCTCGAGATCGGTCAGCACCGGCCGGTCGAGCCGCCGGAACAGGCGGGACACGGTGGCCTCGAGCGGCTCCTTGAGGTCGACGACCTCGGCTGCGCCGCGCCCGGCCCGCCCGACCCCCTCCACGAGGTAGCGGTTCACCGACGTGCCGATGCCGAACCCGAAGACCCGCGCCGAGCCGCGGAGCCTTCCCGACCGCCTCGATGATCTCCGCCTCGTTCCCGATGAACCCATCCGTGCAGAAGACGACCATCCGGAGCCGCCGCGGATCGGCGGGCGCCTCGAGCGCCGCGCGGATCCCCTGGAGCATCTCGGTCCCTCCGCCGCCCGAGAGCTGGCCGAGCCAGCGGCTCGCGCGGGAGACGCTCTCGGGGGTCGCGGGGACCGGGGCGGGGGTCATCGCCTGCGCGGCGCCGTCGAACGCGATGATCTGGAAGGTGTCGTCCGGCCCCATCGCGCCGAGGGCGCGATCGACGAGCGCCTTCGCCCGCTCGATGGGCTGCCCCATCATCGAGCCCGACTTGTCGAGGAGGAACACGAGCTCCTTCGGGCGGACGAGCGCCGGGGCCACCTCCGCGGGCGGCTGCACGAAGAGGAGCAGCCAGTCCTCGCCCTTCTCGCGCTGCACGATCGCGTGCGCGCCGGGCGCCGACCCCGCCGGCCGCCAGGACAGCACGAAGTCCTTGTCCGGGACGCGATCGCCCTCGTCGAGGGCGACGAGCCGCGCGCCGTCGCCCACGCCCGTCACGACGCGGTGGCTCCTCGCCGCGACGTCCTCGAACGCCTCCGCCGGGACGAGCCGGACGAGGAGGTCCACGTCGTGCGCCGCGCGCCTTCCCGGAGGGAGCACGGGAGGCGTGACGCGCGATGCGTCCGGGACGCGGTCCGTGTCGGCGGACCAGCCCGGGCCGGAGTGCGGCGAGTCCGCGACCGGCGAGCCGGGCACGTAGCGCGGCCCGATCGTCGTCGGGAAGTGGAACGTGTACCGCCCGTCGTCGAAAGGGACCTCGTGGACGTACCGCAGGATCACCGCGACCGTGTCGCCGGGCGGGACGTTCGCGACGGACTGCGTGAACAGGTTCGGCCGCTCCTGCTCGGTGAGCGCGGCGGTCCTCCCCTCCTTCTTCGCCGCCTCGTACGTCCGCTTCGCCTCGTCCCGCCGCTTCACCTCCGACATGACGACCCGGTTCCCGATCCGGAACATCATGTCGGTGACGGCCGCGTTCGGCGGCAGCGGGAACGCGTACACCGCCTCGAGCCGGTCGGGCGACGGGTTCACGTAGAACTGCGTCACCTCGACGCGGGCGACGTTGCCCGACACCTGGGCGACGACGCGGGTGTGGGCGAGCGGGAACTCGAGGACCTCGCTGCCGTCGGCCGTCTTGCCCGTGAGCCGCGGCACGAAAGGCTTGCCCTCCGCCGCGCCGGGGCCACCGCGCGCGGACGGATTGGGAAGGGACGGCCGAGGCGGGA
This sequence comes from uncultured delta proteobacterium, assembly GCA_963821195.1. Classification (GTDB taxonomy): domain Bacteria; phylum Myxococcota; class Myxococcia; order Myxococcales; family Anaeromyxobacteraceae; genus Anaeromyxobacter. The sequence goes on along the minus strand of CAWGDE010000029.1, from coordinate 104,579 downwards.
CGGTCGCGCGCCCGGGCAGCGAGGCGACGAACGTGGCGAGCCCGCCCGCGGGGACGGTCCCGGCCGCGGGCGCCTCCTCGGGAGGCGGCCGCTCGTCCGAGCCCGTCGGCGCGAGCGGCGCGTCGGACGAGACGCGGCCCGCCAGCGGGTCCCTGGTGCGGAGCGCGGCTTCCCCGCGGGTACCGATCTCGAGCGGCGCGGGTGCCCAATCGGCGCTGCCGCAGGCGAGGAGCGTGAGGAGGGCGACGACCGCGGCGGCGCCGCGGCCCTTCGGCTTCATGTTCGAGGTCATCGGGGTCCTTCCGGGGAGGAGAGGAGCAACCCCCGTGCCCGCGCCGGCGGGCGGGCGCCTGCCCGGTCCCTGGCGCATCCTCGCGTCGCGACGGGCGCTTCGCGCCGCCGGGGGCGCGGCCCGCGCGCGCCGTGTCCACCCGCCCACGTGGACGAGGCCGTCCGGACGCGTCCGGGGGAGCCCGCCTTCGATGGAAGGAATCCCGCCCGGGCCTCGTCCTCTCTGGGACACCGGAGGAGCGCCCATTGGACCGAAAGAAAGCCCTCAAGATCGGAGCCCCGGTCGCCGCCGCCCTGGTGATCGGCGCGTTCGGCCTCCGCGCCGTCCTCCACGGGGATGCCGCGGCCCCGACCTACGAGACCGCGGCGGTGACGCGCGGACGGATCGCCTCCGTGGTCACCGCGAGCGGGACCCTCTCCCCGCTCGTGACCGTGCAGGTGGGCAGCCAGGTGTCGGGCCGGATCCAGTGGCTCGGCGCGGACTTCAACTCGCGGGTGAAGAAGGGGCAGGTGATCGCCCGCATCGACCCGAGCCTCTTCGAGTCGGCCCTCGCGCAGGCGCGCGCCAACGAGGCGGCGGCGGTGGCGAGCGTGCAGGGGGCCGAGGCGACCGTGGGGGACGCGCGGCGCCAGAACGACCGCAACCAGGCGCTCGCCGCGAAGAACCTCGTGGCCCAGGCGGACGCGGACACCGCGCTCGCGAAGGTCCAGTCGGCCGAGGCCGATCTCACGGCGTCCAAGGCGCGCGTCGCGCAGATGCGGGCCGCCCGCGTCCAGGCCCAGACGAACCTCGACTACACGACGATCACGTCGCCCATCAACGGCGTCGTCATCTCGCGCGACGTGGACGTGGGACAGACCGTCGCGGCGTCCCTCCAGGCGCCGACGATCTTCCAGCTCGCGGAGGACCTCGCGAAGATGGAGGTCCACACGAGCGTCGCGGAGTCGGACGTCGGCCGCGTGACGCAGGGCATGCCGGTCCAGTTCACGGTGGACGCCTACGCCGGCGAGAAGTTCGGCGGGACCGTGAAGGAGGTCCGCTACTCGCCGAAGACCGTTCAGAACGTCGTGACGTACGACGCGGTCGTCTCGGTCGACAACTCGGACCTGAAGCTCCGCCCCGGCATGACCGCCGACGTGAGCTTCGTCGTGGAGGAGCTCGCCGACACGCTCCTCGTGCCGAACCCGGCGCTGCGGTTCCGTCCGCCGGGCGCCGCGGCGCCGGTCAGCGGCGCCCCCGGAGCCGGCGCGCCCGCCGCGGGATCGCGCGGCGACGGCGGCGCGGGCGGGGATCGCCGCGGCGCCGGCGCCCCTGCGACGGATGCGGCCGCGGGCGGTGCGCCTGCGGCGGGCGGCGCGGCCCCGGGCGCGGCACAGGACGGGCCGCGAAGGCCGCGGCGCGCGTTGTGGGTCCTCGCGGGCGACGGCACGCTCCGGCAGGTCCAGGTCCAGGTCGGGCCGAGCGACGGGAAGAACACCGCGATCGTCGGCGGGGAGCTCGCCGAGGGCGACACCGTCGTCACCGGGATCTCCGGCGCCGAGGCGCAGGGCCAGGGCAACCGACCGCAGCAGCAGCAGCGGACGGTGCCGGGAAGGTTCCTCTAGGATCCGCGATGGCGCTCATCGAGCTCAGGGACGTCACGAAGGTCTACGACGCGGGGGACGTGCAGGTTCGCGCGCTCGCGGGCGTGTCGCTCGACGTCGAGGCCGGCGAGTCGGTCGCGGTCATGGGCGCGTCGGGCTCCGGGAAGTCCACCCTCATGAACGTGCTCGGCTGCCTCGACCGGCCGACGGGCGGGACGTACAGGCTCTCCGGCGAGGACGTGGGCGGGCTCGACCGGAACCGGCTCGCCGAGATCCGGAACCGGATGCTCGGCTTCGTCTTCCAGAGCTTCAACCTGCTCGCCCGGACCAGCGCGGCCGAGAACGTCGAGCTGCCCCTCCTCTACTCGGGCGTCGCGCCCGGCGAGCGGCGGCGCCGGGCCGAGGCCGCGCTTGCGCGCGTGGGGCTCGCCGACCGCGCTCACCACCACCCGAGCCAGCTCTCGGGTGGCCAGCAGCAGCGTGTCGCCATCGCGCGCGCCCTCGTCGTCGAGCCGCGCATCATCCTCGCCGACGAGCCGACCGGGAACCTCGACTCGCGGACGAGCATCGACGTCATGTCGCTCCTCCAGGCCCTCGGCGACTCCGGGATCACGATCGTGCTCGTGACGCACGAGCCGGACATCGCGCTCTACGCCGGTCGCGTCCTCGAGATGAAGGACGGCCTCTTGCGCTCCGACGTGCGCCGGCCCGCCGTGCGGGCCGTGCCCTCCCTCGCATCCGCTCCGGAGGACAGGCCCTCCCTCGCATCCGCTCCGGAGGACAAGCCCGGGGCCGCACCCGCGGAGGCCAGGCCCTCCCTCGCATCCGCTCCGGAGGGCAAGCCGTGAACCCCGCCCGCATCGTCGCCATCGCCCTCCGCGCGCTGCTCCGGAACAAGCTCCGCTCGTTCCTCACCATGCTCGGCGTCATCATCGGCGTCGCGGCCGTGATCGCGATGACGGCGATCGGCGCGGGCGCCTCCGCGCGCGTCGCCGCGACCTTCGAGGCGATGGGCAGCAACATGCTCATCGTCCTCTCCGGGTCGAGCCAGTCGGGCGGCGCTCGCGGCGGGGCGGGGTCGCAGCCGACGCTCACCTGGAACGACCTGGACGCGATCCGCGGCCTTTCCGCCGTTCGCCTCGCCGCGCCGCAGCTCCAGCGCTCGGCGCAGGTCATGGGCGAGGGGCAGAACTGGAGCACGATGATCCAGGGCACGACGCCCGAGCTCTTCGACATCCGCAACTGGAAGATCGCGCGAGGCCGGTTCTTCGAGCAGGACGACGAGCGGGCCGGCGCCAAGGTGGCGGTGGTCGGGAACACGGTCGTGCAGAACCTCTTCGGCCCCTACGAGAACCCGGTGGGCCAGGTGATCCGCGTCGGCGCCATCCCGTTCGAGATCGTCGGCGTCACGGCGCCGAAGGGCCAGACCGGATTCGGCCAGGACCAGGACGACGTCGTCATCATCCCGTCGCGCACCTTCCGCGCGAAGCTCCAGGGTGGGCTCCAGCAGTACATCGCGGGCGCGATCGTCGTGAGCGCGAAGTCCGCGGACGACGCCGGGAACGCGCAGTCGCAGATCCAGGACCTGCTCCGCCAGCGCCACCGGATCGCCCCCGGCGCCCAGGACGACTTCACCATCCGCAACCTCTCCGACATCGCGACCTCGCAGCAGGAGAGCGCGAAGACGATGACCTCGCTCCTCGCCGGCATCGCGCTCGTGAGCCTCGTCGTCGGCGGGATCGGGATCATGAACATCATGCTCGTGTCGGTGACCGAGCGGACGCGCGAGATCGGCCTCCGGATGGCGGTCGGCGCGAAGCCCCGGAACATCCTCGTCCAGTTCCTCGTCGAGGCGGTCGCCCTCTCCATCGCGGGCGGCATCATCGGCACCGCGACGGGCGTCGGCGCCGCCGCGTGGCTCGTGGCGCGCTTCGGGTGGCCGATGCTCGTGCAGCCCCAGATCATCGTCGCCGCCGTCGCGTTCAGCGCCGCGGTCGGCGTGGTCTTCGGGATGTGGCCGGCGATGCAGGCGTCGCGCCTCGATCCCATCCAGGCCCTGAGGTACGAATGACGCTTTCGATCCTCCTCGCGCTCGGCCTCTCCGCCGCACAGGCGTCCGCTCCGGACGCGCCCGCCGCGCCCCAGGCCTCGGCGCCCGCGGCTCCGGCGACCGCACCGCAGGCGCCCGCCGCCGCGCCCGCGCCCCCCCCGCGCCTGCTCACGCTCGACGAGGCGGTCGCGGCCGCCGTGGCCCACCGGCCGACCGTTCGGGCCTCGCGCGAGGCGGCCGCGGCCGCGGAGGCGGCGGCGCGGGAGGTGCGCGGCGCGCTGCTCCCGCAGGTCGGGCTCGACGCCCGCTACACCCACGCCTGGACCGCCCCGCCGGACGCGTCCGCCTCCTCGACCAATCTGAACACCGCGTCGCTCTCCGGCGACGTGCTGATCTGGGACTTCGGCCGCACCTCGAGCCGCTGGCGCTCCGCGCAGGCCTCCGCCGAGGCGTCGTCCGAGGATGCGCGCGCAACCGAGCAGGCGGCGATCCTGGAGGCGCGCGTCGCCTACTTCGGCGTGCTCGCAGCGGTCGCGCTCAATCGGGTCGCGGCCGAGACGCTCGCGAACGCGGAGAGGCACCTCTCGGACACCGAGGCGATGGTGCAGGCGGGGAGCCGCGCCGCCATCGACCTCGCCCGGCTGAGGACGCAGGTCGCCTCCGCGCGCGCTGCCCTCGTGCGCACCCGGAACCTGGTCCGCACCTCCCGCACGCGCCTCGACGTCGCGATGGGCGCCCCGGGACAGGGCGACTACACGACCGTGTTGCCCGCGATCCCGGCGCTCGCGACCGAGCTGAGCCCGACCGACGCCCTCTTCGCCGAGGCCGTGCAGGCCCGCCCCGAGCTCGCGTCCCTCCGCGCGTCGGTGAGCGCCGGCACGTACGCGCTCAAGGCGGCCAACCGCGCGCTCTGGCCGTCGCTGTACGCGAACGCTGGCGCTGGCGGCGCGGGCGCCGACGCGCTCGATCCCACCTGGTCGGCCTCGGCCGGGGTGTCGCTCAGCTGGACCCTCTTCGACGGGCTCTCCTCGCGCGCCGCCGCCCAGGGCGCGCGCGCGCGCCTCGAGGTGACCCGGGCCCAGCTCGACGACCGGGGGCAGCAGGTCTGGCAGCAGATCGACACGGCGCTGAGCGACGTCGCCTCCGGCAGCGCGCAGCTCCCGGCGGCCGAGGAGGGGGTCGCGGCCGCGACGGATCTGCTCGGGTACGCGGAGGCCCGCTACCGCGAGGGGGTGGGCTCGTCGCTCGAGCTCGCCGACGCGCAGCTCGAGCTCGCGAACGCGCAGGCGCAGCGCATCCAGGTGGAGTATGACCTCGCGAGCGCGCGGGCCCGGCTGCTGTCGTCGGTCGGGCAGGAGGCCTGGCGATGAGCGCGCGCGCGGACCAGGCGAGGGCGGGACTTCGCGCATGCGGTCGGTGGCCGAGTGACGGGCGACGACGCCGGAGCGCGGCTGCGCGCCGCGGCGGACCGCGCCCGCGCGGGCGACGCGGAGGCGTTCCGCGCGCTCGTCGAGGAGACGCACGAGACCGTGTTCCGGCTCGCGGCGGCGCTCGTGCAGGACCGGGACGAGGCGGCTGACGTGACGCAGGAGACCTACGTCCGCGCCTGGGAGCGCATCGAGGAGCTGCGGGACGGCGCGGCCGCGCTCGGCTGGCTCTGCCGGATCTCCCGGAACGTCGCGCACGATCGGCGGCGCTCCTGGTGGAGCCGGTTCCGGGCGCCGCTCGAGGCGCTCGCCGGGGAGGCGGCGCCGCGCGAGGCGGACCCGGACGCGGCCGCCGCCGCGTCGGAGCGAGCGGACGCCGTGCGCGCCGCGCTCGCGCAGCTCCCCGAGAAGCACCGGGTCGTGCTCGCGCTCCGCGAGATCGAGGGGCTCTCGTACGACGAGATCGCCTCGGCGACCGGCGTGCCGGTGGGAACCGTCGAGTCGCGGCTGCACCGCGCGCGCGCCGCGCTCGCGCGACGGCTCGGCGGGCTGCGCGGCGAGGTGGAGGCGTGACCATGAGCTGCCGCGACGCGAGGGCGCTCCTCTCGGCGAGGCTCGACGGCCGGCTCGGCGACGGCGAGGCGGGAGCGCTCGACGCCCACCTCGCCGGCTGCGCCGGGTGCCGGCTCGAGCTCGCCCGCTGGGAGGCCGCGGCGCACGCGCTCCGCGCCTCGGGACCCACGCCGGTGCCGCCCTTCCTGGCCGAGCGCGCGTTCCTCGCGGCGACCCGGGCGAAGCGCGTGGAGGGCGCGCCGTTCCTCCCGGTCGCCCGGAGGGTGGCGCTCGCCGGCGCGGTCGCGGCGGCGGTGGTCTGGGCCGCGGCCTTCGCGACCGGCGCCGCGTCGAGGCGCGCGCCCGCCGACTCGGCGCAGGATCCGATCGAGGTCGCCGTCCTCCTCTGGACGGCAGAGGGAGCGCGCTGATGGCGAACGCCGCCTCGCGCGGGAGGATCGCCGCCTGGGCGTTCGCGCTCCTCCTCCTCGCCGTCGGCGCCGCGGCGGGCGCGGCGCTCGACCGGCTCGCGCTCGGCTACGGCCGTCCGCCCGGCCCGCCCACGCCGGACGAGATGATGGTCCGGCTCGGCAGCGACCTCGACCTCACGCAGGCGCAGGCTCGGGGCGTGCGCGAGATCCTCGACGCGCGCTGGAACGCGCTCGGGAAGCTCTTCCAGCGGATCGATCCGGAGGCGGAGGCGATCCGGAAAGACGCCGACGACCGCATCCGGGCGCTGCTCGACCCGGCGCAGCGCACCCGCTTCGACGCGCAGGCGGCGGAGCAGGACGAGCGTCGCGCCGAGATGCGGAGACGGCTCGGCCGCGCGGCGCCGCCTCCGCCCTGAGTCGTCTGCCGGGGCGGCCACCGCCGGCCTCGGCCGCCGCGACCCTTGATCTGGATCACGTGACGCGCACGCACCGTGCGTTGATCCGCCCCCGCGGGACCGGGTATGGTGCGTTCTCATGTTGAGAACGATTCGCATGATTGGTTCCTGCGCGCACCGGGCAGCCCTTCTCGCCGCGGCCGCCGCCGGCGTCCTGCTCCCGTCCGCCGCGCGGCCGCACGATCCCGCCGCCCCGCCGCAGGTCGTCGCCGAGGCGCTCTTCCTCTGCGACCACCTCCCGCCCGGCGGCCGCGACGTGAACCTGAGCGTCACCGCGCACCGCGGCGGGCCGGACGCGGCGCCCGGCGCTGCCTCCCTCGCGCTCGCGCCGCGCGCTCAGGTCGCGCTCGCGATCTCGGAGCGGGTCGGCGTCACGGCCGACCTCGGCTTCGCGACGGAGGGGCGCGCCGTCGAGGCGCCGGGGGCCTCGCTGAAGCTCCTCCTCCGGCCGCCCGTGCCGGGCCGCACCGGCTTCGCGGCCTCGCTCGACGTGTTCGGCTCGACTCGGGCGCTCGGCGAGAGCGAGGCCGGCCTCGGTTTCGGCGCGATCCGGTCCTTCGGCCGCGTCGCGCTGCGCGCCGGCGCGAGCGTCGCGAGCGGCGTCGGGTCCTGGACGCCGCACCTCCACGGCGGCGCGTCGGCGGCGGCCGCCCTCGGCGAACGCTGGCGCACCCTCGCGGAGGTGGTGACCGACGTGGGCCGCGGGATGGCGACGCTCTCGGCCGGCCCGGCGGTGAAGGTCGCGCTCGACGGAGCGACGGCGGTCATGGCGGGCGCGCTGTTCCCCGTAACGCCGGGCGCCGCGTCGCCGACCTTCGCCCTCCAGCTCACGCGATCGCTCTAGCCTCTCGCGTTTCCGGAGGCGCGCGACCCGTCCGGAGGTTAGACTGCATGGATGATGGTCGCGACACGCACCACGTTCGAGGTCCGGGCCCACCAGGTCTGCATCGAGCGCGTGGACTCCCACCGCTGGGACGTCTCGGTGGACGGCCGGAAGCTCGCGAGCTTCTGCTCCGAGAGCCGCGCCCGGAACGCGGGCCGGACCGAGGCGCGCCGGCTCGAGTTCGTCGCGCCCCAGCGGAAGCGGTAGCGGGCCGCTCCCGCGGGCGCGCGCGCGTGAGCCGTCACCCTCGCGCGACGGCCGCGCTCGCGGGGACCTCGTCGGCGCTCGCGACCCGGTTCTTCCCCTGCTGCTTCGCGCGGTACATGGCCCGGTCCGCGCGCGCGACGAGCGCCCGCGGATCGCCGGCCCCCGCGGGCGGGGCTGCGGTGGCGACGCCGACGCTCACCGTGAGGAGCCCACCGCCCGGGGCGCGCGGGATCCCGAGCTCCTCGATCCCGCGTCGGAGCCGCTCCGCGACGTGGAACGCGCCGGCGGAGTCGGTGGTGGGGAGCACCACGGCGAACTCCTCGCCGCCGTAGCGCGCCACGAGGTCCGTGGAGCGGGGCACGAGCGCGGCGAGCGCCCGCGCGACCGCCGCGAGGCACTCGTCTCCCGCCTGGTGGCCGTTCGCGTCCTGGAAGGCCTTGAAGGCGTCGATGTCCACCATCGCGATCGAGAGCGCCGCGCCGCTGCGCGCGGCGAGGTGCCACTGGCTCTCGATCGCCGCGTCGAAAGTCCGCCGGTTCGCGACGCCCGTGAGCGGGTCGATCGAGGAGAGCCGCTCGAGCGCGCGGTTCGCCTCGGCGAGCTCGGCCGTGCGCGCCTCGACGAGCCGCTCGAGCTCGAGCCGGCGCGACTCGTGGCGCGAGAGCCGGACCCGGTCCGCGCCGACGAGCGTGGCGGCGACCGCGACCGCGGCGAGGAGCGCGAACCACGGGGTCTGGGAGAAGGGCGTGTCCATCGTGAACGCCACGGGCTCCGACGTCGACCACGGGCCGCCGCCGTTCCTCGCCCGCACCCGGAACACGTACCTCCCGGGCGACAGGTTCGTGTAGAACGCCTCGCGCCGGTCGCCCGCCTCCACCCAGTCGCGATCGAAGCCCTCCATCCGGTACTGGAACCGGACCTCCTCCGGCTCGGCGAACGTCGGCGCCGTGTAGCGGATCTGCACCTGCTCGGTGCGCGCCCGGAGCTTCAGGTCCTCGCCCGCCAGCTCCTCGCCGTCCGCGAAGAACGACTCGACCCGGACCTTCGGGGGCGGGCGGTCGTGGGCGAGGCGGGACGGGTCGACCATGGCGAGCCCCCCATCGTCGCGAACCAGAGCCGGCCGTCGGCCGTGCGCGTCGCGGCCGACCCGTCGTTGCCGTTCGCCTCGCCGGACCGCATGCCGTCGCGCCGGCCGAACCGGGAGCACCTCACGTGCCGCGCGCGCCCCGCGTCAATCGCGTCCAGCTCGGACTTCGCGACGCGAAGGATGCCGCGGTTCCCGGAGAGCCAGAGGTTCCCCGCCCCGTCCTCGAGCACGGTGAACACGACCGACTCGGCGAGGCCCTCGCGCTCGCCGTACGTGGTCACGCGCCCGCCGCGGATGCGCGCGAGCCCGAGCCCCTCGGTGCCCACCCAGACGTCGCCGCGGTCGTCCTCGTGGATCCAGAGCGCGGCCACGCGGGGGCGTCTCGCCGAGAGCTCCACCACCTCGTGCCGGTCGCCGCCGAGGTGGAAGAGGCCGCCCGCCGTCGCCGCCCACAGGCTGCCGTCGCGCGCGAGCCGCAGCATCGTCACGCGATCGTCGGGGAGGCCGTCCGGCTTGCCCCAGCGCCGGTCGAGCCGGCCGTCCCGGAACCGCGCGAGGCCGGCGCCGCGCATGCCAATCCAGAGCTCGCCCGACGGCGCGGCGGCGAGCGCGTACACCGCCGTCGACGGGAGCCCCTCGGCAATCCCGTACCGGGTGACGCGGCCCCGCCGCATCCGGAAGAGCCCCTCCGCGCGCGTGCCGAGCCAGACGTCGCCGTCCGGGGTCTGCGCGATCGCGCCCACGCCGGACACCGGTCCTGCCCCCCCGATCCTGCGGAACGCCGGCGCGCGGCCCACCGCGGTGCCGGCGGCGAACGTCCCCACCCACACCCTCCCGTCGCGGTCCTCGAACACGCTCGCGACCTCGTCGCTCGCGAGCCCGTCGGCGGTCGTGAAGGTCGTCACCGCGCCGTCGCGGAGCTGCGTGGCCCCGCCGCCGTCGGTGCCGATCCAGAGGCCGCCCTCGTCGTCCTCGTGGAGCGCGAGGGCGTAGTCGTGCCCGAGCCCCTCGCGCATCCCGAAGACTTCGCAGCGCGCGCCGTGCAGCCGGCACACGCCCCCGCCCGCCGTGGCGATCCACACGGTGCCGTGGCGATCCTCGAGGATCCGGTTCACCGGGTGGCGCGCGAGCCCGGCGGCCGCGCCGAACGTCGCGCTCCGCCCCGTCGAGAGCACCTGGACGACGCCCTCGCGCGTGCCGGCCCAGACCCGCCCCGAGCGATCGACGAGCACCGCGCGGACGTTGTCGGAGACGAGCCCGGTGCTCCGGGTGAACTTCGTGACGGCGCCGTCCCGGACCTGCACGAGCCCTCCGGGGCTCATCCCGATCCAGAGCGAGCCGTCGGCGCCGTGCGCGAGCGCCTGCACGCGGCCGTCGGGCAGCCCCTGGAACGCCGGCCGGAACCGCTCGCCGTCCAGGCGGAGCAGCGCACCGTCGGCGGCGACGAGGAGACCGGCGGGGTCGTCCGCGATCGCGTCGATCTGGCCGTCCGGGAGGCCGGGCGTCCCGGTGAACGTCGCCGCGGCGCCACCGGAGATCCTCAGCAGGGCGCCCGCCGCGGTCCCGACCCACAGCCGGCCTCCGCCGTCGACCGCGAGCGCGCTCACCGTGTCGAGCGCGGGCGTGGCGACGACCGCCTCGAGCGGCGAGAACCGCAGCCCATCGAAGCGCACGAGCCCGACCTGCGTCCCGAGCCAGAGGTAGCCGTCGGGCGTCTGCGCGATGGCCGTGACGGAGCTCTGCGGGAGCCCATCCTCGGTGGTCCAGGTGCGAAGGCCGAGGTGGCGGAGCGGCTTCGACGGGTCGAGCGCGCCCGCCGGCGCGGAGAGCGCGAGCGCGACGGCGAATGCGAGCGATCTGCCCCCCGGCACGCGCACTGGAAGTCGAACGTATCCAATCCGGGCGCGGCGCCGCAATCCCCGTACCGCGGGTCCGCGCGGCCCCGCCCCTGATGCCCCGGAGGCAGATGGAGTAAGGTTCACCACATGCGAGCCGTGGCCGTGTTTCCGCGGGTCCCCGAGGTGCGGGTCGTCGATCACCCCGAGCCGCAGATCCTCGCGCCGTCGCAGGTCGCGATCCGGGTGCGGGAGGTCGGGGTCTGCGGCACGGACCGCGAGAATCGCGGCCGCCGCGCACGGCGCTCCCCCGGACGGCTCGCCCTACCTCGTCCTGGGGCACGAGGCGCTCGGAGAGGTCGTCGAGGTCGGGACCTCCGTGAACCGGCTCCGGCGCGGCGACCTCGTCGTGCCGACCGTGCGCCGGCCGTGCCGCGACATGCGGTGCCGCGCCTGCGCGGCGGGCCGACCGGACTTCTGCGTCACCGGCGAGTTCGTGCAGCGCGGGATCCGCGGCGCCCACGGCTACCTCGCCGAGCGGGTCGTCGACGAGCAGCGCTACATGGTGCCGGTGCCTGCGGAGCTCCGGGACGTGGCGGTGCTCACGCAGCCGCTCAGCGTCGCCGAGGCCGCGCTGCGGCTCGTCGCGGACGTCCAGCGGCGGCTCCCGTGGGCGGAGGACGTGGAGGGCTCGACCGGCCGCTCCGCCGAGCGCGTCGCGGTCGTGATCGGCGCCGGCCCGGTCGGCGCGCTCGCCGCGCTCGCCCTCCGGGTCCGCGGCTACGGGACCTTCATCTACTCGCGCGAGCCGCGCGGCAAGAAGTCCGCGCTCGTCGAGTCGTTCGGGATCGGCTGGGCGTCCCGGCGCGACGAGGCGCCCGGCGAGCTCGCCGCCCGGGTCGGGCCGATCGACCTCATCGTGGACGCGGCCGGGGCCTCTCCGCTCGCGTTCGAGGCCCTGCCGTCGCTCGGCCCGAACGGCGTCTTCGTCTTCACCGGGATCCCCGGCCGGAAGGCGCCCGTGCCGCGCGAGCTCGCGGCCGTGATGCCGGGGATCGTCCTCCGCAACCAGGCGGTGCTCGGCGTGACCAACCCGTCGGTGGACGCCTACCGCGCGGCGGTGCAGGACCTCGCGCTGTTCTCCCGGCGCTGGCCGCTCCTCCTGCCGCAGCTCGTGACGAGCCGGCGGCCGGCGGCGGAGGCCGGCGACGTGCTCGCCGGCTCGGCGCGCGGGTTCAAGGAGGTCCTGACGTTCGAGTGACGGGTCGTGCTGCGCCCAGCAGCGCGAGCGCTCGTCACGGCGCGCGGGCCGTCGCGGGCGGCAGGGCCTCGACCGGCAGCTTGCCGGAGTAGGCGACGCCGTTCACGACGTACGTCGGCGTCGCCTTGATGCCGACCGCCATGCCCGCCGCGATGTCCTGCTGGATCCGGCGGGCGGTCGAGGGTGCGCGCAGGCACTCCCCGAAGTCGTTCATCTCGACCCCGACCTGCTGCGCGATGGCGTCCAGCGGGAGCTTCTGCTTCTGGTTTCGGAAGAGCGCGTCCGCCATCGGCTCGAGCTTCCCCTGCTCGTCCGCGCAGATCGCCGCGGCGGCGAGGACGCATGCGCCCGGGTGCATCGCGCGCTTCACGATCGGGTTGCACGCGGGGTCGAGCGGGAAGTTCTTGCGGACGAGCCTCACGTCGGGCCGCGCGGCGAGCAGCGCGTTCATCTCCTCGTGCGCCAGCGCGCAGAACGGGCACTCGTAGTCGCTGAACTCGACGACCACGGCGGGGCCGCCGCTGGAACGGGCCGCCGCGGGCGCGACGGGGCTCGCCTGCACGACGCGGGGCCTCGCCGCGTGGTCCCAGTACGGGCGGCCGCCGGCGCGGTACGCCGCGGCGATCAGCGCGACGCACGCGGCCCCCGCGGCGACGACGGCGACGGTGCGCGGCAGCCGGCGCCGCAGCAGGCCGAGGTCGGCCCGGAGCGCCGCCGCGACGCCGTCCGGACGGCTTGCCCGCCAGGCGGCGGCGAACAGCGCGCCCGAGACCATCCAGGACCCGGCACACAGGAGGCACAGCGCGCCGATGGCGAGCTCGGAGACGAGCGCGAGCGCGAGGGCGGCGACGGTCGCCGCGGCGCCGAGCACGAAGAGCAGCCCCGCCGGCCACGTCGCGTGGGGCCGCCGGGAGCGCAGGCCCGCGATCGAGAGGAGCAGCGCGAGGCCGTACGCGAACCCGCCCCAGACCGCGACCGGCAGCCCGAGCACGACCGAGTACCCGCTCGTCGCCACCCGGTCGCAGTTCACGAAGTCGTTGATCGCGCAGAAGCTCGTCGCGCCGGCGTGGGCCTGGGCGTGCTCGAAGGCGAGCACGCCCGCGAGGACGAGCCCGACGGCCGCGAGCGCGGCCGAGGCGACGAGTGCGCGGCGAGGGGTCATCCGTCGATCGGGCAGGGCTTCACCGGCTCGCAGGGCTTCTCGGGCTCGGGCTTCCCGGCCTGTGCCCCCGACGCCTTCGCTGGGGGTACGCTCTCCCCGCCGTCCTTCGCGGCGGGCTCCTGCGCCTGCTTCGCCGCGGACCTCGTGGGGTCCTTCCGCGGCGCCTTCTGCTTCTGCGCCTTCGACGCGGGCTTCACCTCTCCGGCCTGCGCCGCAGCGGGCCTCGCGTCGGCACCGGGCTGCGCCACCGCGGACGGCTCCGCGGCCCGGGCGAGGCCGGCGGTCGCGACGAGCGCGGCGAGGAGGAGCTTCCGCATGCGACTTTCCCTCCGGAGAGGTGGAAGTCTAACCGGAGGCCGGCAAAGTCGCACGCCCCGCGGCAGGACGTCATTTCGGGGGGACGCGCAGGGGCAGCCTCATCCGCCTGCCCCCTGCGCTCGCACGTCCCTCAGCCGCGCACCATGGAGAGGAGCATCTTGAACCGTTCGCGCGCTCGCACCGCGTGAGGGACGTTCGCCGGCATGAGGACCGTCTGGCCCTCGGCCGCCCCGACCGGTGTCCCGCCGATCACGAGCTCGGCCGTCCCCGCGAGCACGGTCACGAACGCGTCGAACGGCGCCGTGTGCTCGGACAGCTCCTGGCCCGCCTCGAACGCGAACAGCGTGAGCGTCCCGCCCCGCGTCTTCGCGATCGTCCGGCTCACGATCGCGCCGGGCGAGAACGCCACCTCGTCGACGAGCCTCACCGGCGTCGCGGCCGGGAGCGCCGCCGGATCCACCACCCTGCCCTGCGCCTGCATCGTTCACCTCTCGGGCTGCGCTCGGGCCCCGATCGTCGGGACGGCCTCGCAGCCGACATTGAGGGAGAGCAAGACGCCGGCCAGGTACGACCTCCCCGGATTCTGGGCCCTTCCGGTGCATGGGTGCGGGCGCCACCCACCGCGCGGTGTGGTCACACCGTCCCTCCGTTGATGCGGGTGCGGCGCCGGGAGAGCTTGATATGCTGCTTGGAGCCGGGGGGCTGGAGGCGAGATGGAGACCATGCAGCTCGGAGACCTCACGGCCGCGCTCGACCGCGTGGACGCCGGCACGCTCCGGGTGCGGCTGTCCGGGCGCAGCTCCAGCCGGGAAGCCGGGAGGACGCTCGCGCCTCTCTTCGACCGCGTGCTGGAGGACGCGAAGGACGAGTCCCTCGCCCTCGCGCTCCACTTCGAGCGGCTCGAGTACTTCAACTCGTCGACCATCGCCGCGCTGGTCCAGTTCATCCGCTCGGCGCACGAGACCGGGGTCGCGCTCACCGTCGTCTACGACGGGAGGCAGCGCTGGCAGGCGATGAGCTTCGACGCGCTCCGGCGCGCGCTGCGGCCGTTCGAGACCGGCAGCGGGCCCGCCGTCCGTTTCCAGGAGCTCTAGGGCGCCGCGGTCACGCCGCGCTCGAGCGCCGCGCGGCCGCGGGAGCGCGCGTGCGGGCCGCCGCGGCGTCGGGCGCGCACCGCACGAGCATCATCGTCACGTCGTCGTCCTGGACCGCCCGGAACGCCGCGATGTCCGCGAACAGCACCTCGAGCGCCTCGTCGAGCGGGCGCTCCGCGACGCTGGCGAGCATCTTCGCGAGCCGCTCCTCGCCGTACATCTCGCTCTTCCCGTTCATCGCCTCGGTGGCGCCGTCCGTGAAGAACAGGGCGACGTCGCCCTCCTGCATCGCGATGAGCTGGTCGGACACGCGGCCGCGGGTGTCCTCGACGACGCCGATCCAGCAGCCCTCGTTCGAGACGGTCTCCACCGCGCCCATCGCGTGGCGCCACACGAGCACGTCCTGGTGCTTGCCGGCGATCGTGAGCCCGTCGTCGCGCAGGCGCACGACGTTCAGGGTCATGTACCGCGCCGCGTGGAGGCGGGAGATGTTCTCGAGGAGCACGTCGTTCACGGCGCTGAACACGTCGGCGGGAGAGAGGCGGGCGTTCTCGCGCACGAGCGAGAGGATGCTCGTCTGCGTCATCATCATGACGAGGCCCGACTCCACGCCGTGGCCGGACACGTCGCCGATCGCGATCCAGTTCCGGTCCTCGCCCGCCTGGATGATGTCGTAGTAGTCGCCGCCGACCTCGGCCGCGGGGCTCATGCGCGCCGCGACCTCGTAGCCGCCGACGCGCCGGTTCTCCGGCAGGAGCGAGGTCTGGATCCGCTTCGCGACCTCCATCTCGCCCCAGAGCGCGTCGCGCGCCGTCTTGAGGTCCGCCCGGGAGCGCTCGAGGCTCACGTTCGCGTCCTGCAGGTCCATCCGCGACTGGAACTCCGCGACGATGAGCTGGAAGCGCGAGGTCGAGATGATGATCCCGATGACGACCATCGCGCCCATGAAGAACAGGCTCTGGCCGAGGTACGCGCCGTCGAACGGCGCCGCCCCAGAGCGCGTTCGCCGCGACGTACATGACGACGATCGACGTGCCGTTCAGGAACGCGTGCCGCGCGCTCCAGGGCAGCAGCAGGTTGGCGGCGATGACGAGGTTGAGGCCGGCCCAGTACGACGAGTTGAAGCCGCCGAGGAACACCGTCATCAGGACGATCGCCGCCGAGGCGACCCAGGTGAACAGGTAGCCGTGGATGATCGACCAGGGCGAGGGGCGCGTCAGCCGGATCACGATCCACTGGACGAGCAGGAGCGCGGTCGCGAGGGCGCGCAGCATCGAGAGCCGCACGAAGTACACCCGCGGGATCGCGTACCAGTCGAGGATCACGAACGAACGGGACGAGGATGGCGGCGATCAGCACCGCCGTCCCGAACCAGGTGTGGAGCAGCCCGTCGAGGTGGAGGCGGAAGGCCTCGCCCCTCGCGCCCAGGCCGGCGGCCACGCTCATCGGCAGGGATCTGGCGTAGAGCCTCCTCATGCGGCCTTCTCCAGCCGCAGGAACATCTGGCACCCCGTGTCGTCGAAGTCGATGCGCACCGAGCGCGCGTCGAGCCCGTCGGCGAGCGAGAGGAAGGTCTCCTCGGTCCGGTAGCAGAGCGACCAGTCGCCCAGGTACGCCATGTGGAACCGGGTCGGCGTGCGCGCGTGGAAGTTCCCGACGAGGAGCGTGCCGCCCGGGCGGACGACGTCCCAGGTCTTCACCAGCACCGCGCGCGCGACGGGGGTCGTGAGGTAGTCGAAGAGCCCCATCGAGTAGACGAAGTGGTGGCGGCCGAGCGTCTTCCCGAGGTCTCGCGTGCGCATCATGGTGCGCACCGAGTCCTGGAGGTACCGGACGGAGAGGCGCGCGCCGCGTTCCGCCTCGACGCGCCGCACGGTCTCGCGGGCGAGGTCGAGCGCGAACGTGTCCTGGTCGAGGAGCGTGATCGAGAAGCGGTCCGCGTCCTCCGGGGTGCGCACGATCTCGTGCAGCTCGCTCGCCGGCCCCGCGGCGAGCGAGAGGAAGGAGAACCCGCGCGGCGGCAGGTCGGGGAACCGCGCCAGGACCTCTCCCATGACGCGGGGCACGAGCCGCCGGCGCGATTGCGCACCGCCTCCGCCGCGTGGGTCTCGACGCCGTGCTTGTGCATCAGCTTGTTGAAGACGTACGTGCCGACGTAGGCGTTCTCGTACGCCATCAGCATCATCTCGGCGTCGCCCGAGTAGCCGCGCGGCTTCAGGTTCGAGCGGCGCAGGAACTCGCCCGCCATGAGGTACGGCCAGAGCAGGCGCCGCAGGTAGAACCCGTGCCGCTCGTGCTCCTCCTGCGTGTACCCGTCCACGATCCGGTCGAGCTCGAGGATCTTCTCGTCGAGGAACGCGAGGAACCGGCGGCCCTCGCTGCGGAGCAGCGCGTCGCGCGCCGCGTGCGCCACGTCGGGCGGCTCCTCCGAGATGATGCGGTCCTGCTCGTCGAAGAAGCGCTTGTAGACGGAGAGATCGTACGCGAGGTTCGCGCAGTACTCCTTGAAGTCGGGGCGGATCCGCTCGCGCTGCGCGACGACGAGCGGGACGTTCTGGAAGTACGCGCGCAGGTCCATGAAGCGCGCGTCCTCGATGAGGCTCCGGCAGTCGTACACGTCGTCGAGGAACACGAGGCGTCCCGCGCCTCCGCGCTCGACGCCGCCCTCGGCGGCGAAGCGGCAGCGGCCGAGGCGGATGGTCCTGCCCTCGTCCACGTCGATCTCGAGCGCGTCGAGGATGGTGCCGTCCGCGAGCCGGGCCCCGCCCTCGAGCTCGATCTGGAGCGACAGCCGCGTCGCCGCCGTGGCGACGAGCGCGACCGTCCGGCCGCCGTGCTCGGCGCGCCCGGTCCGCCGCGGCTCCGCCGCGGGCGCTAGATCACTTGCCGTGGACCTTGATCCGGCCATCCAGGGTCTCGAACGTGCGAAGCGCGCTGAACGACAGGGCCTGCCACCGCCGGTGGAGGGCGTACTCGAGGACGATTGGCACGGAGAGGCGCCGCGACTCGTCGAGCGCCTTCACGACGGGCGTGAAGGTCGAGGAGTTCATGTAGTCGAGCTCGCGGAAGTCGAGCACGAGCGGCAGCGACGCGTCGCGCGCGCGCTCGAGCGCCGCGGTGAGCACCGGGATGAGGAACCGGCCCGGCTCGCGGTCGGCGCTCTTCCCGCGCCAGGTGAGGCGCAGCTCGCCCGCCGACTCCGTCAGCTCGAGCGTGAGGTCGCCCTGGGTCCAGCGCTTCACGGCCTCTCCCATGTGCCCTCCGCCCTGGGCCGGTACACGGCCGACACGGCGAGCGTGCTCTCGTCGTCCAAGTAGAAGTCGATCACGCACCGCCCCTCGTAGGCGATGCGGGTGAGCCCGAGCCCGCTCTCGCCGTTCGAGTACGGCTGCGCGGAGACGGTCTTCATCCGCTCGACGTAGGCCTCGAACGGGTCCTGGAACCCGCGGATCCACTGGACCATCTGGTCGAACCGCCGGAGGTTCGCGTCGTCCACGCCGACGCGGCTCTTCACCTCGAGCGTGACGTCGTCGGGCCCGGCACGGACCTCGAGCGAGATCCGCTCGCCCGGGCGGAACGCGCCGTACTTCACCGCGTTCTCGAGCAACTCCTGCGCCACCATCGCGAGCTGGTAGGTGGCGTCGTCGTCGAAGCCGACGCGCGAGAGCATCCCACGGCACGGATCCCATGCCGCCTTGATCGCGTCCCACTCCGGAACGATCCGGAGCGAGAGCGTCACGGGATGTGTGGGTCTTTGCCTGGCTTCGCTCAAAGCTGGCTTCTGGTCCCTTCCCCCCCGGGTCGGGCCACCGATCGGGATTCTAGTCTTCACGGGGGGGGCGAGGGAAAGTGCGAGCGCGCCGCGATATCTTCCCTGCGTCCGGTAGGTCGAGGTGGGTGCGCGGAGCCGGAGATTGACCGTGAAGATCGCGACCTGGAACGTGAACGGGATCCGCGCGCGCGAGGCGCAGGTGCTCGCGCTCGTCGAGCGGGAGCGGCCGGACGTGCTGTGCCTGCAGGAGATCAAGGCGCCTCCCGCCCGGGTGCCCGTCTCCCTGTGCGACCTCGACGGCTACTGGTGCCTGTGGCACGGCGAGACCGCCTACTCCGGCGTGGGGCTCCTCGTCCGCCGGGACGCCGCCCCGGAGCGCCCCGCGTTCCTGCACCCACCCTTCGACGTCGAGACGCGGATCGCGACGGCGGAGGTCGGCGGCGTGCTCGTCGCGTCCGTGTACGTGCCGAACGGCGGCAAGGACTACGCCGCGAAGCTCCGCTTCCTCGAGGCGATGGAGCGGTGGGCTGGCGACGCCCGCGCGGCGGGGCGCCCGCTCGTCGTCGCCGGCGACCTCAACGTGGCGCGCACGGACATGGACGTGCACCCGAAGGAGCGCAAGGCCGGCGCGATCGGCCAGCGGCCGGACGAGCGGGTGCTCGTCGAGGCCATCCTCGGCCACGGGCTCGTCGACGTCGGGCGGGCGACGGATCCCGCGAACGCGGACCTGTTCACGTACTGGGCGCCGTGGCGGAACCTCCGGCAGCGGAACATCGGCTGGCGCATCGACTACGTCGTGGCGAGCGACGGGATCGCGGAGCGCACGCGCCGCTGCGCCGTGCTCGCGGAGTTCGGGACGAGCGATCACGCGCCCGTCGTCGCCGAGCTGGGCTGACACCCTTCCGCTCGCCCGGTCGCGACGCGCTGCGTCAGAGCGCGAGCGAGAAAGCCTGCTTACGAGCGCCGACCTGCCGCGCGTCAATTTTCCGCGGCGTGCACTTCTGCTAGCCTGCGCGGTCCCAGGAACACGCCACGACACCGCGCAGTCTCGCGCGCGTCTCGATCGCGGGGGTCCTCCATGCCCACGACCGCTGCCAAGGCAGCCATCACCGACCTCCTCCGGACGCTCCCCGGAGACGACGTCCGCCAGATCATGTGGCGGTTCGCCGATCGCTACGACCTGCAGATGCTCGTGCAGTCCACGCGCGCCGTCGCGCGCGGGCCCGTCGCCCGGCTCGTCGCGGCCGGCGGCCGGAACGACCACGACTGGACGGCGGGCAAGAACGAGCTGCTCGCGCACTACGACGCGTCCGGCATCACCGCCGCGTTCATGGAGCCGGAGGAGGGCGGGTTCATCTCGGGCCCGAAGAACCTCGCGCTGTCGCTCACCGCGTTCGAGCTCGCCTGGGTGGACGCCGGCGCCGCGACCGGCGCGCTCGCGGGCTTCCTCGGCCTCTCTCCGATCCACGAGAAGGGGACGCCGGAGCAGGCGCGCCACTACATGAGCCTCGCGGCGCCCGCGAAGCCGGGCGAGGACCGCAAGCCCTGGCGCGCGGCCTTCGCGCTCACCGAGCCCATCCCCTACGTCGGCGTCGACACCGGCATGCTGAACGGCAAGGTCCGCGTCGCCGAGTGGAAGGACGGCCAGGAGCCCCTGCTCCAGGTGGAGAAGCGCGGCCGGTTCATCACGAACATGGGGTTCGCGAACTTCGTCACCGCGGCCGTCGACTCCGGGGATCCCCGCATCAAGGGGAGCTGCATGGTGATCCTCGAGGAGACCGACCCCGGCACCTTCGACCGCGGGACCCCGACGAAGAAGCTCGTCCACCAGCTCTCCTCGACGAACGACCCCATCTTCAGCCTGAAGGTCCCCGCGTCGCGCATCGTCGGCGGCTACACCGTGAAGAACGGCGTCATCGTCCCGAACTTCGACCACTCGACGATGATCGAGGCGGTGTTCAAGCGGACGCGCGTCACCGTCGGCGTCATGACCGCGGCGAAGCTGCTCTCCGCGGTGGAGCCGATCATCCGCTACCAGCGCCAGCGCTTCCGCGGCGCCGAGCAGGCGCAGCCCGGCTCCGTGCGCTACGAGCTGGGGATCCAGCAGCGGCAGGACGCGCTGCACCGGCTCGTCGAGGTGTGGGCCTGCGGCGAGGCCGCCGCGGCGCTCGGGTTCTCCACCGCGCGCCTGTTCGACGAGCTCGACCCGCTCGAGCGGAAGAAGGACGCGCTCCTGACCTCGCAGGGCATCGGCGGCATGAAGGCCACCATGAAGTGGACGAAGACGGTGGAGAAGGGCGCGCTGGAGCTGCTCGAGCTCCAGTCGCACCCGCGCGGCGACAAGGAGAACGCCCGCATCGCCCAGCTCGAGCAGGACGAGATGGTGCGCTTCGCGATGATCGAGTCCGCCGCGAACGTCCTCTGCCCGGCGACGAAGCTCTGGAACACCGGCGTCGGCTCGATCTTCATGCGCGAGGCCGTCTCGATGATGGGCGGCTACGGCATCACCGAGGATTGCCCCGGCTTCCTCGGCCAGAAGTGGATGGACTCGCAGCTCGAGGCGACCTACGAGGGCCCGGAGGCGGTGCAGCGCCGGCAGATCTCGGTGTGCATGGCGAACCCGGTCTTCCTCGCCCAGATGAAGGCGTGGATACGCGATCTCCGCCGCGTCGCCGCGGTCCACCCGGGGACCGGCGCCTGCGCGCTCGCGTCGGCGATGGACCTCTGGAAGTGGACCTACCGCCACCTCGAGAGCGCGACGGACGCCGACGGCGAGAAGCTCCTCACGTCGCCGCGGCAGGGCGTGACGTTCAAGCTCGCCGACGCGCTCGCCTGGCTCCTCGCCGCGCGCGCGCAGGTGCTCGACGTCGTCCGGCTCGCCGAGGAGGGCGGCGCGGCGCTCGGCGAGGCGCACGCGGGCACGGTGCGGTTCTTCGCGGACCTCTGCCACGTCCAGGCGGCGCGCGCCTCGGGCGAGGTCGGCCGGATCTGCGCCGAGCTCGTCCACGGCTACAACCGCCACCCGGCCTGGGACGCGGACGGTCAGAAGGCGTGCTGGTCCGCCCGCGACGCGGAGGCGCTCGAGGGCATCGTCGCGGGGCTCTCCGGCTGCGCGATGGACGAGCTCGACGAGGGCGGCGGCCACCCGGACAAGGAGGGCCCCTGCGCGTCGTGCAAGGGGATCGCCGACTTCCGGAACATGCGCGTGAAGGTCGACGGCTGCCTCACGGGCGCGATGCTCGCCAAGGACCGCGCGGCGGAGGCCGCCTCGCGCGTGATGATCCCCGAGGCGCTCGACTACCCGCAGTAGGACGACGGGACGGAGACACGATGGAACGCCAGTCCATGGCGGTGGACATCGCCTGCGTGGGCTTCGGCCCGGCGATGGCCGGCTTCCTCACGACGCTGTCGAGGCGGCTCGCCGCGGCGGACAGGCCGCTGCTCGAGAGCGCGGCGTCGCCGGGGATGCCGCTGCAGGTCGTGTGCTACGAGCGCGCCGACGACACGGCGTTCGGCGTCTCCGGAGTCGTCTCTCGCGCGCGCGGGATCCGCTCGTCGTTCCCGGACCTCGACGCGTCGCAGATCCCGATGGCGGCCAGGGTCGCGCACGAGAAGGTGCTCTACCTCCTCGACCCGGTCGGCGCGTCGCGCCGGCCGAAGACGCTCCGCGCGGCCGACGCCGCGATCCGCGCGGCGCGGTTCGCGTTCCGGTACGAGGAGCAGGCGGTCGAGCTGCCCTACACGCCCGCCTTCCTCCACAAGCAGGACGGCTTCGTCTTCTCGATGGGCCAGCTCATGCAGTGGATGGCAGGCCAGGTGCTCTCGTCGGGCACGGTCCAGATCTGGCCCGCGACGCCCGTCGCCGAGGCGCTCGTCGAGGGCAAGTCGGTGAAGGGCGTCCGGCTCCTCGACCAGGGCGTCGACCGGCACGGGCAGCCCGAGGGCGCGTACATGCCCGGCATGGACGTGACCGCGGCGCTCACCGTGGTCGGCGACGGCCCGGTCGGCGCCGTCGGCCGCCAGCTCGATCGCGAGATCGGCCTCCCGGCCGGCAGCCACGGCCGGCGCGACTGGGCGGTCGGCATGAAGTTCGTCGTCGACCTGCCCGAGGACACGCCGCTCCCGCCCGGCACCGTCCTCCACACGCTCGGCTTCCCGGAGCCGGAGATCTTCGGCTTCCTCTACGTCCACCCCGACCGCGTCGCGTCGGTCGGCATCTTCGTGCCGTCGTGGTTCGAGTCCCCGGTGCGCACGACCTACCGGTACCTGCAGCACTTCGTCCAGCACCCGTACCTCTGGCGCTACCTCGGGGACGCGAAGCTCCGCTCGTGGGGCGCGAAGTCGATCCTCGAGTCCGGCAAGCGCGGCGAGCCCGTCCTCGCGGGCGACGGGTTCGCGCGGATCGGCGAGGGCTCCGGCTCGACCAACGTCCTCACCTCGTCCGGCGTCGACGAGGCCTTCACCACCGGCGTCCAGCTCGCCGAGGGCGTCATCGAGCTCCTCGAGGCGGGGAAGCCGC
Source organism: uncultured delta proteobacterium (assembly GCA_963821195.1). Classification (GTDB taxonomy): domain Bacteria; phylum Myxococcota; class Myxococcia; order Myxococcales; family Anaeromyxobacteraceae; genus Anaeromyxobacter. Next base: position 81,651 of record CAWGDE010000029.1, on the reverse strand, counting down.
TCACGAAGGAGAACCTCGACCGGGCCTACGTCGCGCGCCGGCGCGCGAGCTGGGTCGAGTCGGAGGGGAAGGTCGCCGAGAAGGCCCGCGACGGGTTCCAGAAGGGCGTCGTGAAGGGGCTCCTCGGGATGGCGCTCGCGGGGCTCACGAAGGGCAGGGTCGCGCTCGGCGAGGAGCCGCCCCACCCGGCCGAGAAGGTCGGGACGCTCGAGACGTTCTACGCCGGTAAGATCGCGCCCGACGAGATCGCGCGGATCCGCAAGGACTGCGAGGCGAGGGGCGTCCCGCTCCACGACGCGCTCATGGACCGCGCGGGCTGGCCGGCGATCCCGCTCGACGGGAAGCTCCTCGTCACGCACCAGGACGCGCTCCTCGTCGGCGGAAAGGTGCAGGCGCCGCCGGGCTACGCGGACCACGTCACCTTCCTCCGCCCCGAGCTCTGCAGGGGCTGCGGCCGCAAGGTCTGCTTCGAGATCTGCTCGGCCGAGGCGATCCGCCCGGGCGAGGAGGGCGTCCCCACCTTCGACCGCGAGAAGTGCGTCCACTGCGGCGCGTGCCTGTGGAGCTGCACGGAGCGCGTCGACGGCACCGACGAGGTGAACCTCCAGTTCCGCGCCGGCACGGGCGGGCTCCACTCCGCGGAGAACTAGGAGAGCGAGATGAGCTTCCAGATCGTCGTCCTCGGGTCCGTCGTCCCGGACCCGCTCCAGACCCTCGAGCCGGTGGCGACGCCGCAGGGCCCGGGGCTCAAGAACGAGCAGATGCTCCCCGCGGTGCTCGACCCGTGGGCCGGCCACGCGCTCTACGAGGCCGCGAACCTCGCCGCGAAGACGCCGGGCTCGAAGGTCTGGCTGGTCTCGCTCGGGCCGAAGGCGAAGCTCCAGCAGGTCATGATGGCCGTCGCGCAGAAGGTCCCGTTCGAGCTCGTCGCGCTCGACGGCCCCGCGGGCGGCTTCACCGACGCGCACGAGGTCTCCGCGAGGCTCGCCGACGCTGTGAAGGCGATCCCCGGGCTCGACCGCGCGAAGCTCCTCCTCTTCGGCGGGTGGGAGTCGGCGTCGCGCGGCGCAGGCGTGACGCTCGCGATGGTCGGCGAGCGGCTCGACATCCACGAGCAGTTCCAGGGCGTGGACCAGATCGCGCCGAAGCCGGACGGCTCGTTCGAGGTGCTCGAGCGCGTCGAGGGCGGGAAGCACCAGGTCTCGACCTGCAAGGGCGCGCCGGCGGTGCTCGGCTGGGCGACGGGCAGCCTCCCCGAGCCGAAGAACAACCCGCAGGTCGGCATGGCGAACATGCGGCTCGTCATGCCCGCGCTCCAGAAGGCGGCGGCCGCGCCGGTGACGACGGGCGGCGTCGAGTTCGTCTCGGTGCAGGTCCCGAAGGTGCAGCGCGAGACGCGGATCGTGAAGGACCTGAGCCCGGACGACGTCGCGAAGGAGATCGTCGCCTGGATCTCCCAGGATTAGGCCGCTCGAGGACGAACGCCATGGACACCATCCTCCTGCTCACCCACGCCGAGGCCGACGGCTCCGTGCCGAAGGCCGCGCTCGAGGCCCTCTCCGCCGCGAAGGCGCTCGGCGCGCCCGTCGTCGCCGGCGTGTTCGGCGGCACCGTCGAGAGGGCGGCCGCCTCGCTCGCCGGCACCGGCGTGACGAAGGTGCTCGCCGCCTCAGGCCCCGCGTTCGCGGAGCCGCGCTACGCGACCGACGCCGCCGCCGCCACCGCGCTCGCGAAGGCCTCCGGCGCCACCGTGATCGTCTGCCCGGCGACCTCGCGCATGGCGCGCGTGATGGCCGGGGTCGCGCAGCGGATCGGCGGCCGGATCGACACGCACGTGACCCAGCTCGTGAACGAGGGCGGACCCGCGGCGTTCCGCTGGTACTACCGGCAGCGGATCGAGGCGAAGCTCAAGCGGAAGGAGCGCCCGTGGGTGCTCCTCGTGGACCCGGGCGCCACCGCGGCGGCGAGGCCGGAGGGCACCGCCGCGCCGCCGGTCGAGGCGGTCGCGGTGGCGGCCCCGGAGGCGCGCACCACGGTCTCGGGCGTGCGCGCGCCGTCCTCGGGCGAGCAGACGATCCGGCCGGAGGCGAAGCTCCTCTTCGTGGCCGGCGCGGGCTGGACGAAGAAGCAGCCCGACGGCAAGCCCCATCCGGAGAAGGCCGAGGAGCTGATCCTCTCCTTCCTCCGCGCCTCGGGCGCCTCGCTCGGCTCCTCCAAGTCGCTCGTCGATCAGGCCGGCGAGGGCCAGAAGGTGTTCGAGTTCATGACCCACATGAACCAGGTCGGCCAGACCGGCGCGACGCCGCGCCACCCGAAGGGCCTCTCCACCTGCTGCCACGGCGAGGAGCCCCACGTCGTGGGCTGGCGGTTCGTCCGCGAGCGGCGCGCCGTGAACCTCGACGCGAACTGCGGGTGGGCGCGCGGGAAGGCGGACGTGGTCTACGTGGCGGACGCGTTCGCCGTTATGGAGAAGGTGAACGCGCTGCTCGGCTCCAGGAAGTAGTCCGTTCTCGTAGGCGATCTCTCTCGGTCCATCCGTCTTTGCATCGGCGGAGGCATCGAGCGTGCGCCACTCCACGGAGACGATCCGGCGGAGGAGCAGCGACCGCCGCTCACGGAGTCTGGGGCCCGGCCGCCGTGGCTGACGAACGCAGTTCGCCGGATCCGCGGCAGCGCCCCCGGTCGCTTCTCGCGCGCTTGCTCCGGGTGAACCGGTCCATCCAGGCGTCGCCGAAGAACTGCCGCGCGGCGAGGTCGTTGTGAACCTCGCACAGGATCCGGCAGTTCTCGACGGTCGACGGTCCGCCGGCGGCGCGGGGGATGACGTGGTCGAGCTGGAGGCGGTGGGTGGATCCGCAGATGCCTCCCGAGGCGAGTTGCCACTGGCACTTTCCGCCGTCCCGCTCCCAGACCTCGCGGCTCACGTGCGCGGGGACGCGGTCGGGATCGGAGGAGACCCGGGGCTCGCGGCGGGGCTGCTTCACGAGGCCCTTCTGCTTCGCGTGCCGCCCGAGGACGAGGTCGAGGCCCACCTCGAGGAGCTCGTCCGCGCTCGCGCCGGGGTGGGAGTGGGAAAGGGCGGCGCGGGCGGCCTCGAGCTTCTCGAGGAACCGGCGGGACACGGTGACGTGCAGCCGGCTCAGCTCTGCCGTGAGCGGCTCGACCGTCATCGCCGGCGGCTCCGGAGTCGCGGCCGGTGCGGGACGGCGTGCCGAGTCCGTCGGAGCGGCGACACGGCGCGCTCCCGGCGATTCTACCGGTAGAATCGGAGCCTCGGCGCGGTCGGTCGGCGCCGCGGGCGGAAGCGTAAGCGCCAGGGCAGGGGCGGCGGAGGTCGCTCGCAGCGGGGTCACCACCTCCCGGAGCGGCGGGGCCTCGACTGGCAGGAGCGTCGCCACGAGCACCTTCGCCTCTCGCTTCGAGAGGCCGGAGAACCGCGGGAGCACCTCGGCTCGGTTCTCGGCGGTGAGCACCCGGGCGACCTCGGCGACGGTCATGAGGCAGAGCTTTCCGTCTCGGAGCGCCCGGGTCACCTCCGGGAACTCGCGGATGAGCGCGACAGCGGTCTTCCGGTAGAAGGCCGCGCTCTTGGACAGGCGCAGCTCCCGGTGGAGGAAGTCGAAAAGCGACGCGTAGCCGAGGTCCACCCAGAGCCGGCGCTCGTCGAATTCTGCGACGGCGACGAGGAACTCGGCGAGTGCGCCGTGCTCGTCGCGGAGGAGCTCCTGGAGACGGTGCGTGAAGTCCTGTGCGGTGTTCATGCGCGAAGCATCGCACGCGTTCTCGGGGTGCTCTGGAACGCGCGCATTCGCGTTCAGACGCGAGGACGCGGCCGGGGTGGCGCGACCCCTCGTGGTCGAGCCGGACGCGCGGGAGGGGCAATCCGGCGCGTCAGGAGCGGAGCTCCCGTGCGGTGTGCCGCGCGGAAGTCATCTCACAGTGAATACGCGTCAAGCGACCAATTGGGGCGTGCACGGGAGGTTGCGAGTTCACCGGCGGGCCGATCTTGGCCTGCAGGGTGTGAACTGCGAGCTGGGGCACTGACGGCACCCGCCGTCGGAGTGCTCGACGGATCCGGGGCGGCTCACCGCGGGAACAGCTCCGGCGACATCGGCTCGTTCGCGGCCGCGACCGCATACGGCCGGAGCGCCTCGGGGTAGCGCTCCACGAGCTCCCCCGGCGCCTCGACCTTCCGCTGCTCGACCATCGACTCGAGCATCTTCGCGTTCGCGGCGGCCTGGCCGCGGAAGTGGTTGTTCGTGACGACGTAGACGTCGGGGACGTCGCCCGCCTCGCCGCCGTCGTCCGCCTCCACTTCGAGGAGCGGCTCGCCTCCGAGCTCGCCGCGGCGCAGCGGCACGAGCGGCCGGTGTCGCTCCTCATGTGCGACGTCGATCACTTCAAGCTCATCAACGACGCCCACGGCCACCTCGCCGGCGACGAGGCGCTCAAGATGGTGGCGTTCGTGCTCCGCGGCGCGGTGCGCAAGGAGGACGTGCTCGCCCGCTACGGCGGCGAGGAGTTCGTCATCGTCGCGCGGGAGACGCCGCTCGAGGGCGCGGAGTCGCTCGCGGAGCGCATCCGCCGCGCCGTCGAGCGGAGCCGCTGCGCGTGGCAGGGCCAGGACCTCGGCGTGACCGTGAGCATCGGGGTCACCGTCTCGGTCGGGGCGGCGGAGTTCGTCTCCGGACGGACCGAGCGCGAGCTCATCGAGGCCGCGGACCGGGCGCTCTACCTCGCGAAGCAGGCCGGCCGGAACCGGGTGGTGGCCGTCCGGCTCCAGGACGAGAAGCGCTCGAAGAAGCAGCCCTGACGGCGGGCGCTGCAGCGGCATCCGCCGTCATGACGCTGCGCGTCGCCGCGCATTGAAAAAGTTCCGGTGCCGGGCGAGACTCCCCGCCGTCGTCGCCTCCCCAGGCCCGGCGCCCCGGCTCCCCCGGGGCACCCGACGGTTCCGGACGGCGGCGCGGAGACGGATTCGAGATGCGGTCGCACAGGGTGCCGGCGGCGCCGATGGCCGGGGGAAGCGGTCAGGCGGGCCAGGGCGGCGTGATCCAGGTCCCCGCGGACGACGGCGCGGCGCCGGCCACCGCCGAGGAGCTCGCCCAGATGTCGCAGGCGGAGCGCGCCGAGCGCGCCCTCACCGGTGCCAGGCGCGAGCGGCAGATCCCGATTGACCGCGCCTTCCTCGAGGCGGCCCTCGACTTCCGACGCACCATCAGGGCCCTGGTCTCGGCGGTCGTGCCCCGGTTCGCGGACTGGTGCTTCATCGACCTCATCGACGGCGACGGGATCCCGCGACGCGTCGAGGTCGCGCACGCCGATCCGGCCAAGGCGCAGATCGCGAAGGAGATGCGCTCGATCGGGTTCGGGCCCGGGTGGGCGACGCCCGCTGCGCAGTCCATCCGCGACGGCGCCCCCCGCCTCTACCGGGAACTCTCGAACGAGATTATGGAGTGGGGCGACGCACGACGAGCGGCACCTCGCGGTGCTGCGCGCCATCCGGCCGAACTCGCTGCTCGCCGTGCCGCTCGTCGCGCGCGACCGCGCCATCGGTGCGCTCACCTTCATCCGCTCGACGATGCACCCGGGGCTCGACGAGAAGGACTTCGTCTTCGCGGAGGACCTCGCGGTGCCCGCCGCGCTCGCGCTCGACAACGCCCGCTGCTACCAGGCCGAGAAGGCGGCGCGCTACGTCGCGGAGGAGCGCGCGGATCGCGAGCGGTCGGACCGGATCGAGGCCGAGAAGGGTGCGCTCCGGCTGCGCCGGCTCGAGTCGGTCTCCGCGAGCCTCGCGTCGCTCCTGCCGCCGCGCGCGATCGCCCGCGTCGCGGTCGAGAACGGCCTCTCCGCGCTCGAGCCGTCGAGCGCGACGGTGGTGCAGGCGTCGCCCTCGGGCGACGTCCTCGAGGTGCTGCACGCGCAGGGCTGGCCGGACGACCTCGCGCTCGAGCTGCGCACGATGCGCGTGGACGCGCCGGCGCTCGTCGCCGAGGCGTTCCGGATCCAGACCGCGATCTGGCTCTCGACCGAGGACGCGCTCCTCGCCGCCTACCCGAACGCCACCGAGGTGCCGCGCCGCCTCGGCGACAAGGGGTGGGCCGCCGTGCCGCTCCGCGTGGACGGGCGGACCATCGGCGCGCTCGGGCTCGGCTTCCCGCGCGCGCGCGACCTCGACGCGGAGGAGCGCCGCTTCGTCCTCACCGTCGCGCAGCTCGTGGCGCAGGCGCTCGAGCGGGCGCGTCTCAGAGACGGCGCCTGATCAGCGCCTCGCCTCGGGGTCGAACTCGCCCACGGCGAGCAGGACGCGGAGCGCCGCGAGCTGCGCGTTGAGCTCCTCCGTCACGACGCCGATCTCCGCGGTCCGGAGCGAGGCGGTGGCGTCGGCGAGCTCGACGGCCGTCGCCGCGCCGGCCCGGTAGGAGACGTCGACGAGGCGGGAGTTCTCGGCGGCGAGATCGCGCTGCTCCCTCGCCTTGGCCGCGTTCGCGCGCGCCGAGTCGAGGTCGATGAGCGCCTGGAGCACCTCCTGCCGGGCCTTGGCCTCGGCGCTCCGCGTGGCGGCGTCCGCCTGCGCGATGCGGGCGTTCCCCTCGCGGATGTCCGACTCGCGGAGGCCGCCGTCCAGGATCGGCCAGCTGAGGCCGACCCCTGCCGTCCAGTTCTCCCCCGGCGCGAAGAGCGACGGCGCGCTCTGGTACTGGTACCGATAGAAGGCGGCGATGTTCGGGATGTACCGGCCGATCGCGCCGTTCCGGAAGGCGCGCGCGGCGTCCTGCTCGGCGCGCGTGGCCTTGAGATCGAGCCGCAGATCGATGGCCTGCTTCACGAGGACGTCGGGGTTCGGGTTCTCGGCGAGCGGCGGCGGCGGCGGCGGCGTCACGTCGAAGTTCGCGTCGCGGTCGAGGAGGGTCGCGAGCGCGATCCGCTGCGACAGGTATGCATTCCGCGCGCGCTTCAGGTCCTGCTCGGCGCGGGCGCGGTCGATCTCCGCGCGCAGGAGACCGACCTTGGCGATGGTGCCCGCCTGGAACCGGACGCGCGCGTCCTTCTCCTGCCGCTGCGCGATCTCGAGGAGCCGCTCGGCGACGCCGCTCGTCTCCTTGAGCGCCGCGGCGCCGTAGTACGCGCCCGCGACGCCGAAGAGGAGCGACCGCCGGCCGTTCGCGATGTTCAGCGACGCGGCGCGCTCGGTCGCGCTCGCCTGCCGGATGCCGTAGATCAGCGACGCGGAGAGGAGCGTCTGATCGACCTCGATCTGCGCCTGGGTGACCGAGCCGGACTGGATCTTCGCCGGGGAGGGCGGGGCTGGGGGGGTCTGAGGAGGGCCGAGCGTGCTCAGATCGATGATGATCTCCCGCTGCGCCTGCCAGGCGCCGGACCCCGTCACGCGCGGCAGGTAGCCGGACCACGCCTTCCACGAGATCTCGTCCGCCTGGGCGAGCTGCGCCTTCAGGACCTGGAGGTCCAGGTTCCGCTCCGAGGCCATCCGGAGCGCGTCCTGGATCGTGAGCACCGGGCCCGCCGGGCCGCCCTGCTGCTGCGGCGGCGCGGCCTGCTGCTGCTGCGACGGTTGCGGCGCCAGGGCCGCGGGGGTCTGCTCTTGCGCCTGGCCCATCAGGAGCGCCAGCGCCACCACGATGATCGGGCTCATATTGCCGAGCGTCTGTAGACGAGCCCTCCCGGCGCGTCAAGGGCGGCGCGAGGGGGCGGGCGCCCCTGCTCGGCTGCGCTGCATGGGGCAGCCGGGGCACCCGCGTCCGGACTCGCTCAGCGCACCCCGCCGAGGTCCTCGATCTCGGACTCGATGTCCCGCTTCTCCTCGGCATCCGGCTTCAGCGCGAGGTACCTCTTGAACTCCTGGACCGCCTTCGCCTTCTGGTTCCTCTCCTTGTACAGGTAGCCGAGGTAGTAGTGCGGCATCGCGTTCCGGACGTCCTCCCTCGCGGCCCGCTCGTACCAGGGTAAGGCGGCCTTCGCGGACTCGGACTCGTGGACCGCCCGCGCCATCCGGTAGAACACCTGGACCGCGGCGGGGTCCGCCTTCAGCACCTCGCGGTAGATCTTGACCGCCTCCTCGTTCTTCCCGAGCTTCGCCTTGCAGTCGCCGAGCGCGATCCGCAGGCGCGAGGCGCGCGGCGCGATCGCGATCGCCTTCTCGTACGAGGGGACCGCCTCGTCGCAGCGGCCGTTCGCCGCGTAGATGGCGCCGATCTTCTCGAGCGCGTCGGGCGACTTCGGGTCCGCCGCCGCGGCGGCGCGGTAGGCCTCCACCGCCTCCTGAAGCGCCCCGGACCTCTCGAGCGCCTCGCCGAGGGCGAGGCGGTGCTCCAGGCTCGCCGGGTCGAGCTCGACCGCCTTCCTGAGCTGCCCGATCGCGCTCGGCATCTCCTTGGCGGCGAGGAGGGCGCGGCCGAGCCACAGGCGCGCCTCGGCGAGGCGGTCGTCCTGGTTGGTGGCGGTGGTGAGCAGCCTCACCGCCGCCGAGACGTCGCCGCGCTCGAGCTTCACCGCGCCGAGCCGCGAGAGCGCGAGCGGGTGGCGGGGCGCGAGGTCCACCGCGGCCTGGAACGCCCCCTCGGCGGCCGGCAGGTCCTTCGACCGCCACAGGAGCGTGCCGTAGGCGATCCGGCCGTCGAGGCTCCGCGGCTCCTCGACGAGCGCCCGCTCGAGCCGGGCCCGCGCGCCCGCCACGTCGCCCTTCGCGAGCGCGAGCTTCGCGAGCCCGATCTCCGCGTTCCCGTGCTCCTTGTCGAGCGCGAGGGCGGCCCTGAACGCGGCCTCGGCGCCGGCCGCGTCGCCCTGCGCCGCGCGGAGCTCGCCGAGCGCGGCGTGCGCCGCCGGCTCGCGCGGACCCTTCTCGACGGCCGCGGCGATCTCGGTCGCCGCCTGCGCGAGGTCCTTGCGCGCGAGCGCGATCCGGCCGAGCGCGAGCCGCGGCTCGAACGCGGCCGGGTCGCGGCCCGCCGCCTCGCGGTAGAGCGCGGCGGCCTCGTCGGGCTTTCCCGAGACCTCGAGCGTCGTCGCCTTCGCGAGGAGGAGCGCGAGGTCGCCGGGCGCGGCCTGGAGCGCGGTCGCGGCGAGGCTCGAGGCGTCGAGCGCGCGGCCCGCGAGGGCGAGCGACCGGATGCGCACCGCGGCGAGCGCGGGCGTGCGCGCGGCCTGGTCCGCGACCGGATCGGTCGCCGCGACGGCCCCGGTGGGATCGCCCCGGCGGAGCCGGTGCTTCGCGAGCGCGACGCGCCCCTCGACGAGGCGCGGGTCGGCCTCGACCGCAGCCGCGAACGCGGCGTCCGCCTCCGCCGAGGCCGACAGGGAGCGCGCGAGGAGCCTCCCGCGCACGACGAGCGCGCGGGCGCGCTCCGCCGGCGCGAGCTTCGTCTCGGCGCCTGGAGCGAGCACCCGCGCGAGCTGCGCCTCGGCCTCCGCGACGTCGTCCTCGGCCTCGGCGAGCGCCGCGAGCTCGAGCCGCGTCGGCAGGTGGTTCGGCTCCTTCGCGAGCGCCTTCCCGAACGCGGCCTTCGCAGCGGCGGCGTCGCGCCGCGCGAGGGCGGCGCGTCCGGCGCCGTGGTAAGCGCGCACGCCCGGCTCGATCGCGGCGAGCCGGCCGAAGACGGCTTCGGCCCGGGCCGCGTCGCCGCGGGCGAGCGCCGCGCGCCCGAGCAGGACGAGCAGCTCCGCGTCCGCAGGGCGCCTCTGCGCCGCGCCCTCGACCGCGCTCTCCTGCTGCTGCGTCGCCGCGCCGGCCGTCGCGAGGGTGACGGCGAGCCTCGTGGCGAGGGTGCCGACCTCCCCCTTCTCGTCCTGTTCCAGCCGGTCCGCCGCGGCCCGCGCCTGCTCGAGCGCCTCCCGCGGCGCTCCGTGCCGTTGCTCGAGCCCGGCGACGATCGCGGCGTGCAGCGCGGCGGGATCCGGGCTGCGGGGGTCGGCGGCGACCGCCTGCGCCGCGAGGTCGAGCGCGGCGCGCTCGGACGGGTAGTCGCCCTTCGCCGCCGCCGCGCGCGCCTGCGCGGACAGCGCGGCGGCCCGCGCCGCGTCGCCCCGGCGGAAGAGTCCCGCGAGCGGCTGCCCCCATCGCAGGAAGCCGGCCGCGCCCGCGCCGACGACGACCACCGCGACGACGGCGAGGACCGCGGGCTTCACCCACCGGCGCGGGGACGGCTCGGGCCCGCCGTCGCTCACGCGGGTCGGCGCCATCCGGTTGCCGAACGGTACGACACGCTGGGGCTCCCGGGACGCGCCCGCGGGGGCCGGGTCCGGCGCCCCGGCGGGCTCCGCGGTCAACCTGTGGAGCGCGTCGCCGAACGCGGGGACGGCGCTGATGGGGGTCCAGGGGCCGCCCTCCTGCGCGACGTCCTCGTTCCCCATGAGCTCGCCCTTCACGAGCATGTCGACGACCTGCGCCTCGTCGAACGGCCCGAAGACCTTCCCGGAACGACGGCGGATTCTTGAACCCGCCCTCGGCCGGCTGCGGCTTCGGCGCGGCGCCCTCGCCGAAGAGCATCTCCAGCTCCTCGCCGGGGGTGGGGGGCGACGGCGCGGGCCCCGCCTCCGGCACCGGCGCGACGCCCGGCGCCGCAGGCGACAGGTCCACCTCGCCGAACCCGATCGCCGGCCCGGTGGCCGCCGGCGCCGGAGCGCTCGACGCCACGAACGGCTCCGTCTCGAACGGCGCCGCGGGGGCGGACGGCGGCGAGCCGAACGGGTCCGGCGCGCCCCCCGCCTCCGGCGCTGGGACCGGGAGCGGGTCGAACGGCGCCGCGAACCGCTCGGGCGGCGCGAACGACGGGGGCGGCGCGAAGGCCCCGGGCGCCGCGAACGGCTCGGGTACCGGGAACGGCTCCGGCTCGGGTACCGGGAACGGCTCCGGCGCAGCCGGGAGCGGCTCTGGCACGGGTGCGAACGGCTCCGCCGCCGCGCGGGGCGGGGCGGCGGGCGCGGAGAACGGGACGGGGGCGGTCGGCTGCGACGGCGGCGGCAGCGGGACCTTGCGGGCAGACGGACCGTGCGGCGTCGGCTCGAAGAGCTCCGGGAGCGGGGGCGGGGGCGGCGCGGGCGGCGCGGGCGCCGGCGGATGGGCGAGGGGATCGGGCGGCGGCAGCGGGATCGCCGCGCCGGCGGCCGGCGGGCTCCCGGCCGGACCGCGCGCCGGAGCGGCGCGCGCAGCCGGCGGCGGCAGCGGGACGCTCGCGCCAGGCGGCGCCGCGGCCGGCGGGCCGAGCAGATCGGGCGGCAGCGGTGGCGCGATCGGCGGCGGGAGCGGCACCGGCGCGGGGGCGTCGGCGGCCGGCGGAGGGGCGTCGGGTCGGACGGGAAACGTCTTGCGGCACTTGGGGCAGCGGACGTTCAGCCCGGCCGCGGGCACGCGGCGATCGTCCACGTTGTAGGCGGCGCTGCAGTGCGGGCAGGCGACCTTCATGGCGCCCCCTCCTCGAACACGACCGCGCCCGCCGGGAGGTCGCGACCGTGCATCTCGGCGGCGGAAGGGTCGGAGCGCATCGCGGAGAGCGGGCCGGCGCGAAATCCCCAGCCGCTCGACGGTACCATCCGCCGCTCGGGCGCAGCAAGGATCGGCCGTCAGGCCGATCAGGGACGGCCGGCGCGGCGCCGCGCGTGGTACATCGACGGACATGGCCGGCGCGACCGACACGCTGCTCGCGCGCCTCAAGGCGTGGACGCTCGAGTTGGGCGGGCCCGGCACGCGCGCGCGCCTCGAGAAGCTGACGCCGCCGATGAACGAGTACGGCGTCGATCCGTACGGCCTCGACGTCGACTACGTCGTCGCCGCGATCGCGCCGCTCTCGTGGCTCTACAAGAAGTACTTCCGGGTCCAGCTCCACGGCGCCGACCGCGTCCCGAACGAGGGACGCGCGGTGATCGTGGCGAACCACTCCGGCCAGCTCCCCTTCGACGCGGCGATGATCGAGGTGGGGCTCCTCATCGAGAAGGACCCGCCGCGCGTGGTGCGCGCGCTCGTCGAGAAGTGGGTCCCGACGCTGCCGTTCGTGTCGACCTTCATGGCCCGCTGCGGCCAGATCGTCGGCACGCCGGAGAACTGCCGCCGCCTCCTCGCCGCGGACGAGGCGATCCTGGTCTTCCCCGAGGGCGTGCGCGGGCTCAACAAGCCGTTCCGCGAGCGCTACCAGCTCCAGAAGTTCGGCGCCGGGTTCATGCGGCTCGCGCTCGAGTCCTCCGCGCCCATCGTGCCGTGCGCGGTCGTGGGCGCGGAGGAGCAGGCGCCGGCGCTCTTCGACCTGAAGCCCCTGGCGCGGCTGCTCGGGTTCCCGGCGTTCCCCATCACCCCCACCATCCTCCCGTTCCCGCTCCCCTCGCGCTACAACGTCCGCTTCGGCGAGCCGATGCGGTTCGCCGGATCGCCCGACGACGACGACGCGGAGCTCGATCGGAAGGTCGCCGAGGTCCAGGACGCGGTGCGGGCGCTCCTCGACCGCGGCCTGGCCGAGCGGAAGAGCGTCTACTTCTAGAGGAGCGCGCATTGCCTCCACCCCGCGAGCCCCCGACCCTCCCCGGCATGCCGGCGAGCGTGCTCGTGACGGGCATCGCCGGGAACCTCGGGCGTGCGCTCGCGAAGCTCCTCCACGGCGAGACGCACGTGGTGGGCGTGGACCGGCGGCCGTTCGCGGGCAAGCCGAAGGACATCGACCACCACCGCGTCGACCTCCGCAAGGCGCGGGTCGAGGAGGCGTTCCGGCGCGGCAGCGTGGAGGCCGTCATCCACCTCGGGATCATGCACGACCCGCGGATGCCACGGAGCGAGACCCACTCGTTCAACGTGCTCGGGACCCACAAGATCCTCGACCTCTGCGTCCGCCACGGCGTGCGGAAGGTCGTCGTCCTCTCCTCGGCGAACGCCTACGGCCCGCGCCCGGACAACTCCAACTTCCTCCCGGAGGAGACGCCGCTCATGGGGGCGGAGCGGTTCAGCGAGATGCGCGACCTCATCGAGGTCGACATGTACGCGCAGTCGTTCCTGTGGCAGCACCCGGAGATCGAGACCGTGATCCTCCGGCCCGTGAACATCATCGGGCCGACCGTGCGCAACGCGCCGTCGAACTACCTCCGGCTCGAGCGCCCGGTGACCGTGCTCGGCTTCGACCCGATGGTGCAGCTCATCCACGAGCAGGACGCGTGCCGCGCCCTCGTGCTCGCGCTGCGCCCGGGGTTCCGGGGGGTCTTCAACGTGACCGGGCCCGGCGAGGTGCCGCTCTCCGCCGTGCTGCGCGAGCTCGGGCGGCGGCCGATCCCCGTGCCGCACCCGCTCGTCCGGTGGCTCGTCCGGCACGCGTTCGAGGCGCGCCTCTCCGGCTTCCCGCCGGAGGAGATCGATCACATCCAGTACCTCTGCGTGGTCGACGGGTCGCGGTTCGCGCGCGAGGCGGGCTGGGTGCCCGCGTTCTCGATGCGCGACACCATCCGCAGCGTGGCGTGACGTGGGGCGCCAGGAGGCTCGCGGCGAGCGAGCGCGGCGAGCCTGGATCGGGAGCGCGTGGTAACATTCGCCGCTTGCGGCCGGCTCGAGCCGGCCTCTCGGGAGGCACGGCCATCGCCACCGTCAAGAACAGGAAGACCCGACCGACCGCGAAGCGCCGCCGGAGCGCGCCCGCGACCCGGCGCGGCTCGCCCCGCGCGCGGCGCCGCCGCGGACCGCTCCCCGCGGAGCTCCAGCCGCTCGGGATGGGCGTGGCGGACGGGTTCGCGCTCGCTCGGCTCGCGGCGCCCGTACGGCTGAAGCGCGCGCCGAAGAAGGGCGTCCGCGAGCTCGGGTGGGCGGCGTTCGGCGAGGTGGCGCGCGTGCTCGCGGGGAAGATCGCGCTGCGCTACCGCCCCTCCGTGGTGGTGGGGATCGCGAAGGGCGGCATCTTCGTCGGCGGCGCGATCTCGGCGGTGCTCGGGGCCGACTTCTACCCGGTCCGGATCGAGCGGCGGCGGCGGGACGCCTCCCCGCAGCCCGGCGACGTCGTGGCCGAGCTGCCCGACCTCCGCGGCAAGAAGGTGCTCGTCGTGGACGACGTCGCCTCGACCGGCGCGACGCTCGCCCGCGCCCGCGCGCTCGCCCGCAAGGCCGGCGCGAAGGAGGTCCGGACGGCGGTGCTCGTGGCGCGCCCGCGCGGCGCCCGCCCCGACTTCGCGGCCTTCGAGACCGACGAGCTCGTCCTCTTCGCGTGGGACTACCAGCTCGAGGGGGTCGGCGGCGCGGGCGACCCGGGAGAGGTCGGCGTCTAAGCCCTCCGAGCCCGGGCAGGCCGCAGGGAGCGGGCCGGCACATTTCGCTGCGCGAAGAGTGCCTGGCCCGGAAATGGGAGCGGCCTGGGGGCGGTCATGAAGCGCGTCGTCGTCGGCACCGCCGGCCACATCGACCACGGCAAGACCTCGCTCGTCCGGGCGCTGACCGGCATCGACACGGACCGGCTGCGCGAGGAGAAGCGGCGCGGCATCACGATCGAGCTGGGGTTCGCGCACCTCGCGCTGCCGGACGGCACGGTGGCGGGCGTCGTGGACGTGCCCGGCCACGAGCGCTTCGTCCGCTCCATGGCGGCGGGTGCGGGCGGCGTCGATCTCGTCGTGCTCGTGGTCGCGGCGGACGAGGGCGTGATGCCCCAGACCCGCGAGCACCTCGACATCTGCCGCCTCCTCGGGGTGCCGCGCGGGCTCGTCGCGCTCACGAAGTCCGACCTCCTGCCCGGCCTCGGCGCGGACTGGCTGCCGCTCCTCGAGCAGGACGTCCGCGAGGTGACCCGGGGGACGTTCCTCGAGGGCGCGCCGATCGTGCCGGTCTCGTCCGCCACGCGCGAGGGGCTCGACCGGCTCGTCGCCGAGCTCGCCCGGCTCGCCGCCGAGGTCCCGGAGCGGCCGGCGGACGGCCCCACCTTCCTCCCCATCGATCGCGCCTTCTCGCTGAAGGGGTTCGGCACCGTCGTCACCGGGACGCTCGTGTCCGGCGAGCTGCGCGAGGGCGACGAGGCCGCGCTCCTCCCGCCGTCGCCGGGCGTCGGCGCCCTCCGCGTCCGGTCGGTGCAAGTGCACGGCGCCGGGACGCCGCGCGCGCTCGCCGGGCAGCGCACGGCGGTGAACCTGCCGGGCGTCGAGCCCGCCGCGATCCGCCGTGGGCAGGTGCTCGTCCACCCCGCCGTCGTGCCGGCCTCGTCGGTGCTCGACGTGGAGCTCACGCTCCTCGCCGCGGCCCCGAGTGCGCTCCGCCACCGCACGAAGCTCCTCCTCCACGTGGGCACCGCACAGGCGCCGGCGACCGTCGCGCTCCTCGATCGCGGCGAGCTCGCGCCGGGCGGGACCGCCTTCGCGCAGCTCCGGCTCGGGGCGCCGGTGGCGGCGCTGCCGGGGCAGCGCTTCATCCTGCGCGGGTTCGCCGTGCTGGAGGGGCGCGGGAAGACGGTGGGCGGCGGGCGCGTGCTCGCCGTCGCCGCGCCGAAGCGCCGGCGCGGCCGCCCGGAGGCGCTGCGGCAGCTCGAGGTGCTCGCGCGGGGAGACGCGGACGGGCGCGTCGGTGCCGTGCTCGAGATGGCCGGTCCCGCCGGGCTCGAGGTCGCCGCGCTGGTGGGGCGCACCGCGCTCTCGCCGAAGGCGGTCACGGCCGCGCTCGAGCGGCTCGGCGCGAAGGGGGGGGCGGTCCTCTTCGACCGCGAGCGGCGCGCGTGGGCCGCCGGCCCCGTCGCGAGCGAACTCTCGGCGCGCCTGCTCCGCGCGGTCGACGCCTTCCACGCCGAGAAGCCGCTCGCCGCGGGAATCGGGCGCGAGGAGCTGCGCGGCCGGCTGCCGCCGGTCGTCGATCCCCGCCTCTACCAGCGGCTCGTCGCGCAGCTCGCCGAGCGGGGCGACCTCGTGGTCGAGGGCGACCACGTCCGGCGGCGCGGCCACGCGGCAGCGCCCGCCGGCGGAGCCGGCGGGGCCAAGAAGGACCGGCTCGCCCAGGTCCTCGCGAAGGGCGGCCTCACGCCGCCGTGGCTCTCCGAGCTGCCCGCGGCGATCGGGGCGAGCGTGGACGACGTGCAGGCGCTGCTGAAGCTCCTCGCAGCCGAGGGGCGCGCGGTGCGCGTCTCCGCGGAGCTCTGGTTCGACGCGGCGGCGCTCGCCGGGCTCCGCGAGCGGCTCGTCGCCGTCCTGCGCGAGCGGAGGTCCATCACCACGCAGGAGTTCAAGGACCTCGTCGGTGCCACCCGCAAGCACGTCATCCCGCTCGCGGAGCACTTCGACAAGGAGAAGGTGACGCTCCGGGTCGGCGAGAAGCGCGTCCTGCGCGGCGAGGGAAAGCCGTGACCTCGCGCCGCGCCACCGACGCCGCGGGGACCTTGATCGTCCGGGGCGGGGTGGTGGTGTACGCGAGCGAGGGGGCTGCGGCGCTCGCCGGGCGCGGCGTCGGCGAGCTCGTGGGGCGGCCGTTCGTCGAGCTCGTCTCCCCCGAGCACCGCGCGATGGTCCAGGACCGGTACGAGCGCCGGCTGCGCGGCGAGCCGGTGTCGCCGGGGTACGAGCTCCCCATCGCGCTCCCCGGCGGCGGGCGGCGCCTCGTCGAGGTCCACGTCGAGCAGGACGGCGGCGACCTGCTCGTGCATCTGCGCGACCTCGCCGTGCGCGAGGTGCGGCGGCTGCGACTCGACGCGGTGGCGACGCTCGGGGCGGCGCTCCAGCGCGAGCTCGCGGAGGACGCGATCCACGCGCGGCTCCGCGACGGTCTCTGGGCGCTCGGCCTCGCGTCCGCCATCATGCGCGCGGAGCCCGACGGCGTGCGGGTCGTCTGGGCGAAGGCCCCGGCGGCGGTCGCGGAGGGGTTCCGGGCCGCGACCGGCGCGCCGCTCGACGGGTACCTCGGCCGCTGGACCGAGTTCTCGCGACGGGTGTGGGGCGACGGCTCGGAGTTCACGGAGGACTGGGGCGAGCAGGCCTCCCGCCTGGTGCCCGACGCGGCGGCGGCGCAGGTCCGGGCCGTCGTGAACGGCGCGGGGATCTCGAAGGCCGCGGCCGTGCGCCTCGGCGAGCGCGCCGACGCCGAGCTGTACGTGCTCGTCGCGGGCGACTGGCTCCAGAGGGAGGACGTCCCGGCGGTGCGCCTCTTCGCGGCACAGCTCGCGGCGGCGGTCGCGGCGGCCCGCACCGTGTCGGACCTGTCTCGACGCAACGCCGACCTCGCCGCGCTGAACCGCGTGGCCGGGCTCGCGGGCGAGGCGACGGACCTCGCGGCGTTCCTCGCGCTCGCGTCGCAGGTCGTGGCGGGCGCCGCGGGCTGCGCCGGGACGGCCGTGTACGTCATCGACGAGGCCGCCGGGGAGCTCGTCCTGTCGCACATCGACGGCACGGCGCCGGAGATGGCGGAGACGTTCCGGCGCATCGGGCTCGAGGGGCCGATGGGGTGGGCGGCGCGCGCCCGGGTCGCGGTGGTGGCGGACGTCGCGGCGGGCGAGCTCCCGTGGCTCCGTCCGCTCGGGTTCGAGTCGAATCTGCTGGGTGCCCCTCCTCGTCCGCTCGAGGCCGGTGGGCGCCCTCGCCGCCGGGTTCCACGCGCCCGCCGCGGAGGCCCGCGCGCGGCTCGATCTCCTCGGCGCGGTGGGCGCGCACCTCGCCTCCGCGATCGAGCGGCACCGGCTGCTCGGCGATCTCCGCGGCCGCGTCGAGGAGCTCTCCCTCCTGAACGAGATGGGACGGACCGTCGCCGCATCGCTCGACCTCGACCGGGTCCTGCACGACGGCGCCGAGGCGGCGCGCCGGCTCGTCGGCGCGAGCCGCGCCCTGGTGGCCCTGTACGACGCCGGGCGCCGGGAGGTCCGGATCCGGGGCGGGGCGGGCACGCTGCCCGAGATCATGGGGCTGCCCGCGCCGCTCGAGGCGTTGCCGTTCGTGGCGGAGGCGATCCGGACCGGTCGCCCCGTCGCGGACGCGGAGATCCGTCGTGCGGAGCTCCCCGCGGATCTGCCGGGGCGCGAGCTCGCCGGGCTCTCGGCAGCCGTCGCCCCGCTGCTCCTCCACGGCGAGGTCGTCGGCGTTCTCATCGTGGACGAGACGGAGCGGAGGAGGACCTTCGGCCCGTCCGAGCTGGAGGGGCTCCAGGCGGTCGCGAACCAGCTCGCGGTCGCGATCGGGAACGCCCGCCTGTACGCGGAGACCCGGCGGCGCGCCGAGGAGCTCGGCCTCATCCACGAGGTCGGCCGCGCGCTCGCAGAGACGCTCGACTTCGAGCGGGTGCTGCACGCGGGCGTCCAGAGCCTCGCGCGGATCGTGGACGCGCCCGACGCGTTCCTGGGCCTCGCGAGCGCCGACGGGGCGTTCCTCGAGGTCCGCGCCGCGGCCGGGAGCCACCCCGACCACGTCGGCCTGCGCTTCCCCCTCGGCCCGCCCGGCGACAGCCTCCTGGCGATGGCGTTCCAGACCCGCGAGCCGCTCGTCGTCCAGGACGGCGCGTCGGACCCGCGGATCAACCAGTCCCTGCGCTCGCTCACGGGCGGGCACGGCTACCTCGGGCTGCCGCTCGTCGTCCGCGACCGGGCCATCGGGTCGCTGCTCATCGTGGAGACCCGCGGCCCGCGGCTCTTCACGCCCGCCGAGGTCGAGCGGGCGGCGGGGATCGCGAACCAGCTCGCGGTGGCGGCGGACAACGCGCGCCTCTACGAGGACCTGCGCCGGAGCTACGCGGACCTCGAGCGCGCGCAGCGGCGGCTCATCCAGGGCGAGCGGCTCGCGGCGCTCGGAGAGATGTCGGCCGTCGTCGCCCACGAGGTCCGCAACCCCCTCGGCGTCATCTTCAACTCCCTCGGCTCGCTGCGCCGGCTCGTGCGGCCCACCGGCGACGCGAGGATGCTGCTCGACATCGTCGGGGAGGAGGCGGACCGGCTGAACCGGATCGTGGGGGACCTCCTCGACTTCGCGCGTCCGTCCACGCCCGAGCTCCGGCCGGAGGCGCTCGACCGCGTCGTGGAGGACGCGGTGGCGGCGGCGCTCGCGCTGCGCCCGCAGGGGGTCGAGGTCGCGCGCGAGCTGGACCCCTCGCTCCCGCCGGTGCCGGTGGACCCGCGCCTCGTGCACCAGGCGGTCGTGAACGTCGTGGCGAACGCGGTGCAGGCGATGCCGGGCGGCGGCCGGCTCACCGTGCGCACGCGCGCGGACGGGGACGAGGCGGTCGTCGAGATCGAGGACACCGGCGCCGGGATCCCCGACGAGGTCCGCGCGCGCATCTTCGAGCCGTTCTTCACGACCAAGGCGAACGGCACCGGCCTCGGCCTCGCGGTCGTACGCCGGATCGTCGAGTGGCACGGCGGGACCGTTTCGGTCCGCACCCGGCCCGGCGAGGGCACCGCCTTCGCCCTGCGGTTCCCGCTCGGGCGCGCGCCGGTTGAAAAGCTCCCGGCGATGGGCTGAGATCCGGCGCTGGATGGATCCCGCCGCGCGAGACGCCGCCGAGCAGGAGGCCGCCCCGGGGGCGGAGCCGCTCGGGCGGGTGCTCGTGGTGGACGACCAGCGCAACATGCGGGCGACCACCGCGATCCTCCTCCGCCAGGCCGGGCACTCCGTCGAGGAGGCGGAGAGCGGCGGCGCCGCGATCCGCCGCGTCCAGGAGGAGCCGTTCGACGTCGTCCTCACCGACCTCCGGATGCCGGACCTCGACGGGCTCGAGGTGCTCCGCGCGGTCCGCGCGCACGCGCCCGACACGCAGGTCATCGTGATGACCGGCTACGGCACGATCGAGTCGGCCGTCGAGGCGATGCGCAGGGGGGCCCTCGACTACGTCTCGAAACCGTTCAAGGAGGACGAGCTCCTCCTCCGGATCGCCCGCGCCGTCGAGCAGCGCCGGCTGCGCGGGCGCGTGCACCTCTACGCCGACGAGTTCCGGCGCCGCTACGGGCTCGAGCACATCGTCGGCACGTCGCCCGCCATCCGGGAGGTGCTCGAGCGCGTGCAGCGCGTCGCGCCGACCGACGCGACGGTGCTCCTCACCGGCGAGTCGGGGACCGGCAAGGAGCTCGTCGCGCGCGCCCTCCACGCCTCGAGTCGCCGCTCGGGGGGCCCGTTCGTCCCGGTGAACTGCGCCGCCATCACCGAGACCCTCCTCGAGTCGGAGCTCTTCGGCCACGCGCGCGGCGCGTTCACCGGCGCGACGAAGGCGCGGCGCGGGCTGTTCGAGGAGGCGCACGGCGGGACGCTCTTCATCGACGAGGTCGGCGAGACCACCCCCGGCTTCCAGGCGAAGCTCCTGCGCGCGCTGCAGGACGGCGAGATCCGGCGCGTGGGCGAGTCGACGCCGTTGCAGGTGGACGTCCGGGTCGTCGCCGCGACGAACCAGGACCTCCGCCGCGCCATCGCCGAGCGGCGCTTCCGCGAGGACCTCTTCTACCGGCTCGCGGTCGTGCCGATCCGGATCCCGCCGCTTCGCGAGCGCCGCGGCGACGTCCCGCTCCTCGCGGCGCACTTCCTCCGCCGTGCGACGCAGGGGGGCGCGCCTCGCTCGCTCGCGCCGGACGCGATCGCGAAGCTGCTCGAGCACGCCTGGCCCGGCAACGTCCGCGAGCTCGAGAACGCGATCGCCCAGGCGGCGGCCCTCGCACCCGAGCCGGTGATCCACGCCGCGGACCTCCACGTCGATCCCCCCGCGCCCGCGGCGCCCGCCGGAACCCGGACGCTCGCCGCGGCGGTGGAGGACGCCGAGCGCGCCGCCATCGAGGCAGCGCTCGCGCGCCACGGCGGCGACCTCCCCGGCGTCGCGCGCGAGCTCGGCGTCTCCGGCACGACGCTCTGGCGGAAGATGAAGCGGCTCGGGGTGGACGCACGCACCCGGTAGCGGGCGGCCCCGCGTTTCACTTCTGCAATCCGGATTTCAGGTTCGAAACGAGGACCCCGAGACGGGGCGTTGCGGAGGCCCGTCGTCGAGCCAACCATGGGGAATAGTTGGCTTCTATTATCCGCGTTGCCACCCCCCGAATGGCACCCGTGTTGCTTTCCTTACGCGGGAGAAGTGCAAAGCCGCCTGTTGGAGTCGGTCCCCCCCCGCCACTTCAGCTGCGCTTTGCACTTCTCTTTCTTTGGGGGACGCCTACAGGACGATGGCGCCCGCGGCCTGCGCGAGCCGCACCATCGGGTCGGCGGCGATCCCGAGCAGCACCACCACCGCGATGGCCGCGACGAGGGCGACGGACATCGCCGGCGATCGGAGCGCGTCCGGCTCGCCCTCGGGCGCCCGCATGTACATGTAGACGACGACGCGGAGGTAGTAGTACGCGCCGAGCACGCTCGTGAGCACGCCGAGCACCGCGAGGCCGTAGAGCTGCGCGCCGACGGCGGCCTGGAAGACGTAGAGCTTCGCGACGAAGCCCGCGGTGGGCGGGATCCCCGCGAGCGACAGGAGGAACACCGCCATCGCGAACGCGAGCGCCGGGCGGCGCGCGGCGAGCCCGGAGAACCGCTGCAGGTCCCAGGCGTCCGCCGCCTCGTCCGCGCCGGCGCCGCGCCGCTCGAGCGCGCCGACGATCGCGAACGCGCCGATCGCCGTCGCGCTGTACGCGGCGAGGTAGAAGAGGATCCCCGCGAGCGCCTTCTGCCGCGCACCCGTCGCGGCGGCCGAGAGGACGCCGACGAGCAGGTAGCCGGCGTGCGCGATCGAGGAGTAGGCGAGCATCCGCTTCACGCTCCGCTGCGGGAGCGCGAGGAGGTTGCCGAAGATCATCGTGAGGACCGCGAGGCCGGTCACGATCCCGCTGAACGCCGTCGCCTCCGACGCCCCGCTGCTCGTCGCCGACAGGAAGATCCGCGCGAGGACCGCGAACGCCGCCGTCTTCACGCCCGCCGCCATGAACGCGGTCACCGGCGTCGGCGCGCCCTCGTAGACGTCGGGCGTCCAGGCGTGGAACGGCACCGCGGCCACCTTGAACGCGACGCCCGCCGCGACCATGCCGAGGCCGACGAGGTGGAGCGCGGAGCCCCCGCCCCGCGGCAGCTCCGCGAAGAGCGTCGAGCCGGTGGCGCCGTACACGAGCGCCGCGCCATAGAGGAACAGGGCGGAGGAGATCGCCCCGAGCACGAGGTACTTGAAGGCGGCCTCGGCGGGGCGGAGCCCGCGGCGGAGGTACGCCGCGAGGGCGTAGGTCGAGAGGCTCATCGTCTCGATCGCGATGAAGGCGACGAGGAAGTCGCTCGCCATCCCGAGGAGCGCCATGCCGGCAGCGCCGAACGTCGCGAGCGCGTAGAACTCACCGCGCTCGGCGCCGCGCGTGTGGAGCCAGCCCGCCCCGACGAGCGCGGACATGGCGAGCCCCGCGCACACGATGACGGTGACGAAGGTGGAGAAGCCGTCGGCGACGCCCTGCCGGCCGAACACCGGGCCCACCGCGGGCGCCCAGATCGCCGCGATCGCGGCCGCCACGGCGACGACGACCGTGAGCCAGGCCTGGTAGCCGCGCCGCCCGGAGACGAGGAAGACCTCCGAGAGGAGGAGCGCGATGGCGCCCGCGGTGAGGATCGCCACCGGGACGAGGGCGACGAAGTCGCGCGTCGGGAAGCCGGTCATGTCAGTGGACCTCGACGGGGAGGACGATTGGGGTGGTGGGCGGCGCCCCGGGCGCGGCGGGCATCCCCGGCACGAACCGAAGCGCGGCCGACGCGCGGGCGGCGAACCCGGTCGTCTGCGTGCCGACCTGCGGGCCCTGGCCGAGCCGCACCTCGGCCGCCTGGAACCGCTGCACGAGGCGGTCCACCGCCGGCTTCGCCGGCGCGAGGAACGGCCCCGGCACGAGCCCCATGACCACGATGAACGCGATCATCGGGACGAGGACGAACCACTCGCGGACGGAGAGGTCCGGCAGGTGGCGGTTGTGCGGGTTCTCGAGCTTGCCGAAGAACACCCGCTCGACGAGGAGTAGCATGTACACGGCGCCGAAGATCACGCCGACCGCGCCGAGCGTCGCGTACACCTGCGACGACCCCAGGCGCGAGAGCCAGGTGCCGGAGAGGATCAGGAACTCGCCGACGAACCCGTTCGTCCCGGGGAGGCCGATCGAGGAGAGCGTGACGATGACGAACGCGGTCGCGATCCAGGGCACCTGCTTCGCGATGCCGCCGTACTCCGAGATGAGCCGGGTGTGGCGCCGCTCGTAGAGGATGCCGACGAGGAGGAACAGCGCGCCGGTCGAGACGCCGTGGTTCAGCATCTGGTAGACGCCGCCCGTGAGCCCCTCGGCGGAGAGCGCCATGAGCCCGAGCATCACGTAGCCGAGGTGCGAGACCGAGGAGTACGCGACGAGCCGCTTCATGTCGGTCTGCACGAACGACATGAGCGCGCCGTAGAGGATGCCGATCACCGCCAGCGTCGCGATGAAGGGGCGGGCCCACAGCGCCGCCTCCGGGAAGAGCGGCATCGCGTACCGGAAGAACCCGAACGTCCCCATCTTGAGGAGGACGCCCGCCAGGATCACCGAGCCCGCGGTCGGCGCCTCCGTGTGCGCGTCGGGCAGCCAGGTGTGGAGCGGGAACATCGGGACCTTCACCGCGAAGGCGAGGGCGAAGGCGGCGAAGAGCCAGCGCGCGGCCTCCGGGGAGACCTGGAGGGCGCGGCGCGCCTCGAGGTAGTCGAACGTCCCGCCGTCGTGGAAGTAGACGTACAGGATCGCGAGCAGCATGAGCACGCTCGCCGCGAAGGTGTAGACGAAGAACTTCACCGTCGCGTAGAGGCGGTTCTGCGAGCCCCAGATCCCGATGAGCAGGTACATCGGGACGAGGATGAGCTCCCAGAAGACGTAGAAGAGGACGAGGTCGAGCGCCGCGAAGGTCCCGATCATCGCCGTCTCGAGGACGAGCAGCGCGATCATGAACTCCTTCACGCGGTCCTCGACCGCCTTCCAGGCGGAGAGGATCACGATCGGCGTCAGGATCGTCGTGAGCATCACGAGCAGGAGCGCGACCCCGTCGAGCCCGACGTGGTAGCCGATCCCGATCGAGGGGATCCACGGTACGAACTGCTCGAACTGGAACTCGGGCGCGCCGGACGACGCGTCGAACCCCGTCCACAGGCCGAAGGACGCGAGCATCGCCGCGAGCGAGACGACCAGCGCGAGCGCGCGGTGCTGGCGGGCCTCGTCGCGCGGGAAGAGCGCGAGCGCGAGGGCGCCGACGGCGGGCAGGAAGGTGACGACCGTGAGCAGGTTCATGTCCTACCGCCCTCCCACGCCGACGATGGACCAGAGGATGACGGCCGCCGCCACCGCCATGATCGCCGCGTAGCGTTGCACGTCGCCGTTCTGGGCCATCCGCCCGACGCTGCCGGCGAAGCCGATGGTCCGGGCGACCCCGTTCACGAGGAGCCCGTCGATCGCGAAGACGTCGACGATGCGCCACATGTAGTACGCGGTGAGCCGGAACGGCTCGAGGACGATCGCCTCGTACAGCTCGTCGACCCGGAACTTGTCGAGGGTGAAGCGGTAGAGGGCGGGGAACGTCGCCGCGAGCTTCGCGGGGAGCTCGCGGAGGGCGCCGACGTACATGAGGTACGCCCCGAGCGTGCCGAGCGCGGCGATGGCCCAGGCGACGAAGTAGGGCCAGCTCGGGTGCGCCGCGGCGTGGAGATGGCCGCTCTTGAGGAGGACCGCAGTCGCGGGCTCGAAGACCGGCGCGATGTAGTGCTCGAAGAGCATCCCCCACTCGCCGTGCAGCGGCAGCGCGAGGACCAGGGCGGCGATCGCGAGCGAGGCGAGCACGAGCAGCGGGATCGTCATGATCGGCGAGGACTCGTGCGCGTGCTCGGCGGCGTGGGTGCGGGGCTTCCCCACGAAGGTGAGGAAGTAGAGGCGCGACATGTAGAAGGCGGTGCCGAGCGCCGCCGCGACGCCGATGCCGTAGGCGATCGGGCCCACCTCGTGCCAGCCCGGGTTGTGGCTGAACAGCGCGCCGCCGAGGATCGCGTCCTTCGACCAGAAGCCGGAGAGCGGGACGAAGCCGGTGATGGCGAGCGTCGAGATCCCGAAGGTGAGCGCGGTGACGGGCATCTTCTTCCAGAGCCCGCCCATGTTGCGGATGTCGGTGTCGTCGCCCATCCCGTGCATCACCGAGCCCGCGCCGAGGAAGAGGCAGCCCTTGAAGAAGGCGTGGGTCACGAGGTGGAGGACGCCGGCCCACCAGACGCCCGCGCCCACGCCGATGAACATGAAGCCGAGCTGGCTCACGGTGGAGTAGGCGAGGACCTTCTTGATGTCGGTCTGCACGAACGCGATGAGCGCCGCCACGAGCGCGGTCGCCGCGCCCACGATGGTCACCGTCGCCATCGCCACGGGGGCGAGGCTGAAGAGGTACGCGTTCCGGGCGACGAGGTACACGCCCGCGGTCACCATCGTCGCGGCGTGGATGAGGGCGGAGACCGGAGTCGGGCCGGCCATCGCGTCGGGGAGCCAGACGTAGAGGGGGAGCTGCGCGGACTTGCCGGTCGCGCCGACGAAGAGCCCGAGGAGGGCGAGGGTGATCGCCCACTGGAACGTGTGACCCGCGAAGAGGCCGCCCTGGATCGTCGCCCCGACGCCCCCCGGCTGCTCGGCGACCTGGCGGGCCATCCCGACGAGCTCCTGGTAGCTCGTCGTGCCGAAGATCGAGAGGAGGGCGAACAGGCCGATCAGGAACCCGAAGTCGCCGATGCGGTTCGTGACGAACGCCTTGCGGCCGCAGTACGCCTTCTGGATGTCCGTGTACCAGAAGCCGATGAGCAGGTAGCTGCAGAGGCCGACGCCCTCCCACCCGACGAAGGTGAGGACGAGCGAGTCGCCGAGGACGAGCGTGAGCATCGCCGCGACGAAGAGGTTGAGGTACGTGAAGAACCGGGCGAAGCCGGCGTCGTCCTCGTGGGACATGTACGAGACGCTGTAGACGTGGATGAGCGTCCCGACGCCGGTGACGACCATGATCATCGTCCCGGAGAGCCGGTCGACGAGCAGGCCCCACGCGATCGAGATCAGCGCGCGCCCGTCGGGCCCGGGGATCCGGAACCAGGGCTCGCCGCGGAACTGGAGCACCTGGCCGCGCAGCGCCCACCAGAAGGCGATGCTCGATATGATGAGCGAGCCGACCATCGCGCCGATGCCGATGAGCGCGACGTTCCCCTTCCCGAGCCGGCGCCCGACGAGGCCGTTGACGAGCGCCCCCGCGAGCGGGAAGAGGATGATGGCCCACAAAAGGGACTCTGCCGCGGCCGGAGAGGCTACGATCTGGGGCATAGGAGTGGGGCGAAGGATTACCCTCTCGAGCGTGCTTAGACAAGCCCGTTGTCCAGCAAAAACCCTCCGGAAGATGCGGACATGACCGCTCCAAATTCCGGCCCCGCGCCGGTGCCCGAGCTGCGCAAGCTGCCCAAGGCGGATCGCCTGCTGGAGGCCGCGGATCGGGCGGGCCTCGTCGGCCGGCTCGGACACGGACCGGTGATGGAGGAGATCCGCGGCGCGCTCGACCGGATCAGGAAGGAGGTCCTGGCGGGCGGGACGTGCCCGCCGGAGGAGCGGATCTCCGCCGACCTCGTGGCGGCGCTCGAGCGCGTCGGGCGGGGGACCCTCCGGACGGTCGTGAACGCGACCGGCGTCGTCGTCCACACGAACCTCGGCCGGGCGCCGCTGTCGGACGAGGCGATCGAGGCGATGGCGCGCGCCGCCCGCGGCTACACGAACCTCGAGTACGACCTCGCGGCGGGGGAGCGCGGCGACCGGTACGGCCACGCCGAGGCGGCGCTCTGCCGGCTCACCGGGGCCGAGGGGGCGGTGGCGGTGAACAACAACGCCGCGGCGGTGATGCTCGCGCTCGCCGCCCTGATGGACTCACGCCCGTCCGGCGATGCGCCCGTGGAAGGCGGCGCGCCCGAGGTGATCGTGTCCCGCGGCCAGCTCGTCGAGATCGGCGGCGGCTTCCGGATCCCGGACGTCCTCCGGCGCTCGGGCTCCTCGCTCGTCGAGGTGGGCACGACGAACCGGACCTACGCGAAGGACTTCGCCGAGGCGATCGGGCCGCGCACGCGCGTCCTCCTGTCGGTGCACCGCTCGAACTTCCGGATGTCGGGGTTCACGCACGACGCGACGCTCGACGAGCTCGTCGCGCTCGGGCGCGAGCACGACCTGTGGGTCGTGGACGATCTCGGCTCGGGGACGCTCCTCGCCACCGCCCCCTTCGGCCTCGGCGACGAGCCCACGGTCCAGGACCGGGTGCGCGCGGGCCCTCACCTCGTCACCTTCTCCGGCGACAAGCTCCTCGGCGCCCCGCAGGCGGGGATCCTCGCGGGGGCCGCGGCGGCGATCCGGCGCGTGAAGCGCTACCCGCTCCTCCGGGCGCTGCGGATGGACAAGGTCGGGATCGCCGGGCTCGCCGCGACCCTCGCGCACTACGAGCGCGGCGAGGCGACGGCGAAGGTCCCCGTGTGGCGGGCGATCGCGGCCGCGCCGGGCGCGCTCGCCGCGCGCGCCCGCAGGTGGCTCGCGGCGCTCGGGCCGGCGGGCGCCGGCTGCGAGGTCCGGGAGAGCACCTCGGCGATCGGCGGCGGCTCGCTGCCGGGCGTCGCGCTGCCGACGTTCGTCCTCGCGCTCCCCGCGGTCGCGCCGGACCCGCTCCTCGCGCGGCTCCGCGCGTGCGATCCGCCGATCGTCGCGCGGATCGAGGACGACCGCGTGGTGCTCGACCCGCGGACGGCGATGCCGTGGGAGGACGAGGACGTCGTCCGCGGGGTCCGGGAGGCGCTCGACGCCGACCGCGGGTAGATCGGACCGGCCTACGTGTTGAACCGGTACCCGATCCCGCGCACCGTCTCGAGGTGCCGCGGCGTCTCGGCGTCGTCGCCGATGTGCGCCCGCAGCCGCGCCACGAAGTTATCCACCGTGCGGGCGGTCCCGAAGTAGCGGGACCCCCAGACCGCCTGCATGAGCTGCTCGCGGGAGTGGACGCGGTCGGGGTGCGTCACGAAGTAGGCGAGGAGGTCGAACTCGCGGCTCGTGAGGTCGAGCGCCCTCCCTTGCGCCGTCGCCTTGCGCGCCTCGAGGTCCAGCTCGACGTCTCCGATCCTCCGCATCGCGCGGGCCGCGCCGGCGTCGCCCTGGGCGCGCCGCCTGCCGGAGGAGCGCGTCGATGCGTGCGAGCAGCTCCTTCAGGCCGAACGGCTTCACCATGTAGTCGTCCGCGCCGAAATGGAGCCCCGCGACCTTGTCGGACTCCTGCCCCTTCGCGGAGAGGATCAGCACCGGCAGCTCGGGATCGTCCGCGCGGATCTCGCGGACCACCTCGAGGCCGCCGAGGCGGGGCAGCATGACGTCGACGACGACGAGGTCCGGCTTCTCGGTCCGGGCGAGGGCGAGCCCCGTCTCGCCGTCCATGGCCGACCGCACGACGTAGCCCTCCATCCCGAGGTTCAGCTGGAGGCCGCGGAGGATCGAGGGGTCGTCCTCGATGATGAGGATCCGCTCCGCCATCACGGCACCTCGATCGCCGGGAGGGTGATGGTGAACGTGGCGCCCTTCCCGAGGTCGCTCGTCACGGCGACCTTGCCGCCGTGGCCGGCGACGATGTGCTTCACCATCGCGAGCCCGAGCCCGGTCCCCTCGATGGCCTTCAGGAGAGGCTCCGTGCCCCGGTAGAACTTGTCGAAGATCCGCTTCTGCTCGCGCGGCGCGATCCCGCGGCCGTTGTCCGTGACCTCGAGGAGCACGGCCGGCCCGGCGCGCGAGGCGCGCACCTCGATCCGCTTCTCCACGCCGTCCGTGTACTTGTAGGCGTTGTTGAGGAGGTCGAGGAGCGCCTCCGCGAGCGCCTGCCGGTCCGCCATCACCGGCGGGAGGCCTGGCTCGACGGTGCAGGTGAGCTTCACGCGCTGGTCGAGCCGCTGCGGCGCGAACGCCTCGAGGGCGGCGTCGACGATCGGCTCGACGGGCTCGCGGCGGAGCTGGTAGCTGCGCCGCCCCGACTCCATGCGCGCCCAGTCGAGGAGCCGGCCGATGAGCGCCGAGAGCCGCGTCGTCTCCTCGGCGATGATCTCGAGCGCCTCGTTCTGCTTCGCCGGGTCCTGGATCCGGCCGAGCTGGAGCGTCTCGACGAACATGCGGATCGAGGTGAGCGGCGTACGCAGGTCGTGGGAGACCTTGTTCACGAAGTCCGTCTGGAGCCTCGACACGCGCGCCTCGCGGTTCAGGACCGCGAGCGTCGCCGCGGTCCCCGCCACGGTCGTGACCACGAGCGCGACGATGAGCCCGCCGAACAGGTAGTCGCGGGCGACCGAGCCGTAGACGAGGATCAGGATCCCGACGGCCAGCATGAGCGCCGCGGGGACGAAGACGAACCCGATCACGAGCGGGAAGATGCGGCGGAGCTTCACGGGAGGGGGATCCTAGCCGAACCGGCGCCGGTCCGCCCGCTCGGTCCGCCGGAGAGGAGGAAGCCCCCGGCGCCGCAACGCGCCAAAGAGAAAGGGCGGAGGCGCTCGCGCGCCTCCGCCCCGGCCTTCACGAAGAGTCGGTGCTCTTCCGTGGCTACGGCAGCGTGATCGCGTCGATCAGGGTCTGCCGGCCGTTCGGGAACACCGCCGGAGCCCAGCCCTCGCCGTACGCATGGGTGCGCAGGCCGAACTGCGTGAGCGGGTCACCCGACTGGTGGCAGCTCATGCAGGACGCCGCCGACGGGCCCATGAGCACGTCGTCGACCAGGACCTTCCAGTCCGAGGAGGCGCCCGTGTCGTAGGTCACCGCGACCGCCTTCGTCGGATCCGGCAGCTGGTCGACCGCGCCGGCCACGTGGCAGGCCGAGCAGTCGTTCAGCGGCCGCGGGTACTCGACCTCGACGACCCGGTGCGGACGCCACGTGCCGTTCGTGCTGGCCGCGCCCTCGGTGCAGACACCGCCGACGTTGGTCCACACGTTGCCGCTGTTGGACGAGCCGTAGACCGGGCAATAGACGAGGTCGCCGTCCTCCGGATCGAAGCAGCTGACGCAAGCGGACGGGTTCTTCGTGGGCGGCCAGTTGGGGAGCGCGTCGAGCGCCGCCTTCGAGCCGAAGAAGTAGATGCCGTTCGAGCGGTAGAACATGAGCTGCTTGCCGTTCTCGCCGGCTGCGTGGATCGCGTGGACCATGTAGCGGAGGTCGTAGGTCTGACCGTTCAGGCCGTCGTACGCTGTCGCGGCGGTCACGCCCATGCCGATGCGGCGGTTCTGCTCGCTCGACGCCGGGTTGTGGCACATCACGCACAGCTCGATGCTGTCCACGCGGTTCCCGCCGTGCTGATAGAGCGTGCCGAGGTGGCAGGCGTTGCACTTGTTCACGTCGACGAGCGTGCGGCGCGCCGTTGCCGGGGCGGTCATGTCCGCCACGTTGAACTCGCGCGTCGCGCTCTTCGTGCGGATCCAGATGACGGGGCCGTCCGGGATGGTCGGGGACGCCGCCGGCGGGAAGCGGACCTGCGCCTTGCCCTGGAGGGCGATGATGCCCTTCGTCGGGAGCGTGAAGCCGGCCGTCCACGCGCTCATCGGGATGCTCGTCGTGGCGACGTTGCCGGTGCAGGTGGTGTTCGTCGTCGTGAGGTTGGTGGCCGGCGGCTGGCCGGGCGCCGTGGAGCCGGTGAGCTGCTCGTTCGTCCAGTCATCCGCCTGCGCGTACGCGCGGAGGAACGCCATGTTGCTGGCGCACCCGGCCGCGGTGGCCGTGCAGCCCTCGCTGCTCGCGCCGGCGTTCGCGCCGTAGAACACCGGGCCCTGCGCGAAGTCCTGGTTGCAGGGGTTCAGCGCCGCGCTCGTCACCGAGTTCGTGGCCGTCCAGGTGACGTCGAGGTTCGCGCCGTTCACCGCGAGGCCGGTGATCTCGGTGACCGTCGTGGGGGCCTGGACGACCGACTGATCGGCGCCGTCCCAGATGAAGCCGGCGCGCTCGGTCACGAGACCGTTGTGGAAGCCGGCGATGGTGGCCGCCGCGGTCGCGCCGTCGTGGCAGTTGGCACAGACCGTCGCGGCCGTGAAGTTGGCGTGGTTGGTCCCACCGAACGAGAAGATCGGGGCAGCAGCCGTTCCGGTGTTCGCGACGCCGAAGCCAGCCCAGGCCCAGCCAGCGGCCACGGCCTGGGTGCCGGCGAGGGTGGGCGGGCCGATGTGGCAGGACATGCAGGCCTTCCAGGAGACCGGCGTCGCCGAGATGACGGCGAGGTCGCCCGCGTCATGGCAGGTCGAGCAGTTGTTCACGTTGCCGGGGAAGCCGTTGGAGAACGTGCTCGTGGCGCCGCCGTTCCGGTAGTAGACGCCGCCGGGCACGGGCGCGCCGGTCGTATCCACCGCGCCGGGCATGGCGTGGGAGTTGTGGATGCCGTGCACGTAGCCCATGAGCCGCGTGCCGGCGGCCACCAGGCGGGTCTCGGCGCTGCTGTCGCGATCGTGGCAGACCACGCAGCCCTCGACGCCGACCGGGTTCGAGCTGTGGTGGCCGGTGGGGATGCCGTTGGCGTCGACGCCAGCGAAGACGCGCTGGCCGTGGCAGTTGAGGCAGGCCTGGTTGCTCACAAGGACGCCCGGCATGACGTTGCCGGTGGTGTAGTGGGCCAGGAAGGTGGCCTGGGGCTGCGAATTGCCGTTGTCGACGCGGACCATGAAGCTGGTGGTCTCGAACACGGCGGGGGTGGCGCCGGTCGCGCCGAAGCCCGGGATGGTGAGGGTGTAGTTGCCGCTGAAGTTGGGGACGACCGTGAAGGCCGGCGTGAGCGTCAGCGAGGTGCGCACCGCGGACCCGGTGGTGGCGCTGTAGACCCAGCTGTAGATGCCGGCGAGGTGGGTGAAGTCGTTGCGGTTCAAGCCATCGACCTTGACGTTGAAGGTGATGACGATGTCCGCGGCCGTGCCCACGATGGTCACGTTGCTGACCGTCACCTCGTTGGCCCGGGCGTGCTTCTCCGCGAGGGTGGCGACGTGGCAGCCCGCGCACAGCTCGACGGTCGCCTGGGGCGGCTCACCCGCGGGGCCGGTCGGGCCGGTTGGGCCCGTGGGGCCGGTCGGGCCAGTGGCGCCGTCCGGACCCGTGGGGCCGGTCGGGCCAGTGGCGCCGTCCGGGCCCGAGGGGCCGGTCGGGCCGGTGGGGCCGGTCGGGCCCACCGCACCCGCCGGGCCGGACGGTCCGGACGGGCCTGCCGCACCCGCCGGGCCGGACGGGCCGGACGGACCCTGAGGGCCCGTCGATCCGTCGGAGCCGGAACACGCCACCAAGCCGAACAACGCTGCGACAAGCAGCGCGCTCGCGCGCCGCACGGACCAACCACTCATAGTGAACCCCTCTCCAATGAGGATTCGGGTTGAACCCCAAGTGCTTCCTGGTGCGGGACATGAAACGGCCGCGGCCCGGTCGAGTCAAACCAGTTGCGCCGCGACCGCTCGCCGCAGCGTCCCTGGGCCGCACCAGGACGAGGCGTTCGTTCCTGAGCGTGAACGCCCGATATCTGGGAGGATTGCGGGCGCGACGCCGGGTCGTACACGTGGTGCGACACGTGGATCCGGGGGCCCGTTGCGACAACATACCGCGCGGTCCGCGCGTGGACCGTCGCGCGGGCCGGACCCACGGTCGCTCATGCCCGCCCCGGAAACGAGCGGCCCCCGGCGCCGCGAGGGCGCCGGGGGCCGCAGGTGCTACGAGACGACTCGAGCTACGGCCTGGCCTGGTGGATCTCGATTGGATCGAACGGGCGGCCGTCGCCGTGGCAGACGTCGCACGACTCGACGCCGCTGACCGTCATCGCGCTGAAGTGCGTGATGGCGTTCGTGTTGTCGTGGCAGCTGCCGCAGTGTGCCTGGCCGGAGCCGAGGTACGACTCGGTCTTCGTCCAGTACGCGTCGCCCGCCGCAGTGTCGGGGGCGATGACGCCGCCCGTCGCGCTGAGCGTGCCGCAGACGGCGTTCGCGTCCGCGCCGGCAGCCTCGGTGCAGGTGAACGTCACCGAGCGGGTCGGGAGGACGTTCGGCTCGGGGAGCCCGTACCCGCCCGCGACGTGGCAGGTCATGCAGTCCTTGATGTCGCCGGGGAACGCGCCGGCGAACTCGACGGGCGGCGCCTCGCCCTCGGCACGCGGCGGGACCGCGGTGGGGTCCGCGCGGAAGTCACGCGTCGCGCCGATGGTGTAGGTCGGCCGACCCGGGGTGCCGGTCGCCGGGAGCGAGCCCGACGGAACCGCCTCGTTGCCCTTGTGGATCCGGTGGATCATCACCGACAGCTGGACGGTGCCAGGCGTCTTGGTGAAGGCCGCGGCGGGGTTCGCCGGATCGACCTCGAACTGCGACGTGCGCTCGTCGTTCACGTTCTGCGTGTTGTGGCAGAACGCGCAGTAGTCGGGACCCTTGCGCGCCTCGCCGCCGTGGAAGCCGAGATCGGCGTGGCACTTGTTGCACTTCGCGGCGTCGGTGATCTGGCGCCGCGCGGTCGCGGTGCCGCCGCCGACCTTCGCGTAGATGACGCCCGACAGGGAGGTCGACGTCGCGGGGAGGGGCGCCATCGCCCACTCCTTCGTCGCGCACGGTGCCGTCGTGCAGGTGCCGGTCTCGATGACGTACGCCTCGACGCCGACGCCCACGCTCTGGCCGTTGGCGTTCGTGAGGTCCGGCAGGTCAGCGGTGTAACGGCCGGGCGTGCCAGCCACGGGGGTGAGGTTCGCACCCGCGCAGGCGAGCGGCGTGCCGCCGCAGATCGACGCGGACTGGGCGTAACCGACGACGTGGTTCAGCACGCCCGCGCCGGCGACCGGACCGTTGGGACCGCCGTAGTCGCTCGTCGGGCCGGCGACGGTGAACCGGAGGCTGTCGATGGGGTTCGCCGCGAGGTCGACGGCGGCGCCGCCCATCGTGACGGTGAAGGTCACCTTGCCGGCGGCCGGGGTGGCCACGTTGACGGAGTTGATGACGACCTTGAGGTCCCTGCCCGTGAACGTGGTCCTCGTGGCGTTGTCGAAGAGCGGCGAGTGGTACCGCGTGATCGCCGTGACCGAGTGGCACGCCGTGCACGCGGTCCCTCCGCACTCGGTGTCCGTCTCGCAGGCGCCGCCGGCGTGGCCCGTGCCGGCCGTGAGGTCGACGGTGTAGTGGCAGGAGTTGCAGGCGGGGCGGCTGGGCCTGGTGTTCCAGTTGGTGGCCTGCGCGCCGCCCTGGTGGCAGAAGGCGCAGTTCGTGACGCGATTGGGCGGAGCGAAGGCGACGTCGCTGAAGTCGTTCGTGGCGCTCCACTTGTACACGTACGGAGTGGCCGTGGGGTCGTTCGGCTGCTGCCCGCGGTGGATCTGGTGCACCATCACGCGGAAGTCGATGGCGTTCGCGGTGGTGCTGGCGCTCGGGGCGAGGATCCAGCCGGGCGTGTGGCAGGTGAGGCAGAGGCCCACCGTGCGCCGCGAGCCGTGGGCGGTCAGCGCCTTGTGGCAGTTGTTGCACGCGGCGTCGCTGACGACGGAGCGCGCGGTCACCGCGCCGCCCGCCGGGATGAACTCGAACGACGCGCCCACCGGGTACGAGACGCCGTCGAACGTGCGGGAGATCTGGATCCCGACGAGCGTCTGCCGGTCCTGGACCGGCGCGATCGGGAAGCCGGCGGCGAGGGTCGGCAGGCCCTGCGCGGTCGTCGTCGGGAACGTGAAGGTGTAGGTCCCGTCGCCGTTGTCCGTGTAGTTCGCGGCGGCGGCGGTGAGCGCGATGCTCGCGGGGACCTGGGTCGGCCGCGTCTGCTTGCCCGCGGGGGCGCCGGCGCTAGCCTGCTCGTAGAGCGCCTGGTCGTACGTCCCGCCCGCGACGGAGGCCTGCGCGATGGAGAAGCGCGGGCCGCGCGTAGCGCCGAAGGCGCCCGCGGCGAGCTCGGCCATGAAGTCGACGGGGCGGCCAGCCGCGTCCGTGATCGTGAAGGTCACCGTCTCGGGGCCGGCGGCCGGGGCGGTGGCGGAGAGGATGGTGACCTTGAGGCCGGCGCCTGCCACGACCGGGGCACCGGGTCCCGTCGGGCCGGACGGGCCCGAGGGGCCGGACGGGCCCGAGGGGCCGGACGGGCCCGAGGGACCGGTCGGGCCGACGGTGCCGCCTGGGCCTGAGGGGCCGGAAGGACCGCTAGGACCGGCGGGGCCGACGCCGCCGGCGGGGCCGGAGGGGCCGGACGGACCCTGTGGGCCCGCGGCGCCGTCCGAGCCAGAACACGCGCCCAGCACGAATAGCGACGCGGCGAACAGCGCGCTCGCGCGCTTCATCGAAAGATGGCTCATCGTACCTTGCTCCCGATCAGTGAAATGAGTGAACGAGACAGCTGGCCCACCGCCGGGACGAATGAAACGGAGCCGGGAATCCCGCGTCAATAGGCCGCACGGACGCAGGAAAATCGCTGTTGTTTTAGGCCGCTTAAATGCGCGCAAACCTCGCGCCTGCGCATCGGCCCGTGAAAGGCCCGATCGGGTGGGTCAATCTACCGCGATCACACCGGGTTTCCACCGCGCGCCCGGAACGGCCTCCGACGCACCACACACATCCGGGGCCGGGCGCACCCATTGCGCGCTTGTCACGGCCAAAGTGGGTGTATCCGCGCGTTTTCCGCGCGCTTCGGGGGGGTCCGCGAAAATCCCGCGCCGGGCGAGCGCCCGCTCAGCCGTGGAACGGCGCGCCGGTGCGGCCGCGCTCGACGAGCAGCGGCGCCGGCTCGAACCGGTCGCCGTGCTTCTCGCGGAGCGCCTCCATCCGATCGAGGAACGCCTTCGTGCCCATCGCGTCGACGAAGCGGAACGGGCCGCCGCGGAACGGCGGGAACCCGAGGCCGAACACCGCGCCGACGTCGCCGTCGCGCGCGCTGCGCAGGATGCCCTCGCCGAGGCAGCGGATCGCCTCGTTCACCATGGGGAAGACGATCCGCTCCTGGATCTCCTCCGGCGCGAAGCGCTTCCGGGCCCGGCCGCCCGGGACGAGGTCGTAGACGCTCTCGTCGACGCGCTTCTCCTTGCCGCCGTAGGTGTAGAAGCCCTTCCTGTTCTTCCGCCCGAGGCGGCCGGACTTCACGACGTCCGAGAGCGCGGCGGGCGGCGCCATGCGCTCGCCGAACGCGTCGTGCAGGATCTTGCCGACCTTCTCGCCGACGTCGATCCCGACCTCGTCGAGCAGCGTGATGGGCCCGACCGGGAACCCGAACGCCACGATGGCGCGGTCGAGGTCCTCGATCGCGGCGCCCTCGACGAGGAGCTGCGCCGCCTCGTTCATGTACGGCCCGAGCACGCGGCTCGTGTAGAAGCCCGGGCCGTCGCCGACCACGATGACCGTCTTGCCCTGCTTCTTCCCGAACGGCGACGGCGGTCGCGATGACCTCCTTCGAGGTCTTCGGGGTCGCGATGATCTCGAGGAGCGGCATCTTCTCGACGGGCGAGAAGTAGTGCATCCCGAGCACGGTCTCCGGGCGCGACGACGCCTCGGCGATCTCGCCGATCGGGATCGAGGAGGTGTTCGTCGCGAAGATGCCCCTCGGGTTCACCGCCTCGAACGCCCGC
The DNA here is from genome assembly GCA_963821195.1 of uncultured delta proteobacterium. Taxonomy (GTDB): domain Bacteria; phylum Myxococcota; class Myxococcia; order Myxococcales; family Anaeromyxobacteraceae; genus Anaeromyxobacter. Next base: position 45,179 of record CAWGDE010000029.1, on the reverse strand, counting down.
ACCATCTGCTGCTTCAGGCCGAGGTCCTCGAACACCGCCTCGATCACGAGGTCCACCGACTCGAAGCCGGACCAGTCGAGGGTCGCCGTGAGCAGCCGCATCTTCTCGGCGCGCTCGATCTTGTCGATGGAGCGCCGCTTCACGCGGCCGTCCAGGATGTGGCGCACCGCGCCGAGCGCCCGCCCCGCGGCGGCGTCGTCCTTCTCGCGAACGCGCACCGGCACGCCCGCGTTCACGGTGACGTAGGCGATGCCGCTCCCCATGAGGCCGCCGCCGAGGACGCCGGCCCGCTCCACCTTCCGCGGCTTCACCGCGGGATCGTCCGTCCCGTTGTCCTTCTTGAGGGCGGTGGTCGCGAAGAAGATCTCCATGAGCCGCCGCGCGACGTCGGAGACGGCGAGCTGCCCGAACAGCTCCGCCTCCTTCTCGAGCCCCTTCGCGAACCCGCGCTGGTAGCCGTGCTCGATCGCCTCGAGCGCGCGGAGCGGCGCCGGGTAGTGCCCCTTCGTCTTCCCGAGCACCGCCTTGCGGGCCTGGCGGAAGAGCACCTCGCGGCCGAGGAAGTTCTCCTCGAGCGCGATGCGCGTCACCGCCTGGAGCGCGTCCTCCTTCCGGCGAGGCTGCCGCCGGAGCTTGCCCGACGCGAGCGCCGCCGCGCGGGCGCGCGCGACGTCGAGCAGGATCGCGGGCGGGACCGCCTCGTCCACGAGCCCGATCTTGAGCGCCTTCCTCGCCTTCACGGTCTTGCCCGCGAGGATCAGGTCGAGCGCGGCCTGGATCCCGACGAGCCGCGGGAGCCGCTGCGTCCCGCCCGCGCCGGGGATGAGCCCGAGCTGCACCTCGACGAGGCCGAGCTGCGTCCTCGGATCGTCGGACGCGATGCGGTAGTGGCAGGCGAGCGCGAGCTCGAGCCCGCCGCCGAGCGCGGCGCCGTGGATCGCCGCGACGAGCGGCTTCGGGTAGCGCTCGAGCCGGTCGAACCCCGCCTGGCCGTCGCGCGCGAGCTTCCGGGCGTCCTCCGCGGTCTTCACCTCCTGCATGAGCTCGATCTTCGCGCCGGCGATGAAGCCGTCCTTCTTCCCCGACGCGACGACGACGGCCTTCACGGCCGGGTCCCTCGCGAGGCGGTCGAGCGCCGCCTCGAGCTCGGCCATCGCCTCCGGCTCGATCACGTTGACGCTCTGGCCGGGCTCGTCGAGGAGGACGACCGCGACGCCGTCCCTCGTCTCGACCTTCACGTTTCGGTACTCGCTCACGGGCCGCATCTCCGCGCTGGTCATCATGGTGGCGTCCTCCCTCACTCCCGCTCGAGCACGAGCGCGGCGCCGAGCGCGCCCGCCGCGCAGACGGTGAGCAGCGCGTGGCGGCCCTTGCGCCGCTCCAGCTCCCGCAGCGTCTGGAGGATCATCCGCGCGCCGGTCGCCGCGAACGGATGGCCGAGCGCGATCGAGCCGCCGTTCACGTTGAGCTTCGCGGGGTCGATCTCGCCGAGCGGCTCGGACCGGCCGAGCTCCTTCTCGGCGAACGCCTTCGACGCGAACGCCTTCAGGTTCGAGAGCACCTGCACCGCGAACGCCTCGTGCATGTCGACGAGGTCCATGTCCTTCAGCTTCAGCCCCGCCCGGTCGAGCGCGACCGGCGCGGCGTAGGCCGGGCCCTGGAGCAGCTGGTCCTTCGGGTCGAGCGCCGCGTAGGCGTAGGCCTTCACGTAGCCGAGCGGCCGGATCCCGAGGGCGCGCGCCTTCTCCTCGCTCATGAGGACGAGGGCCGCAGCGCCGTCGGTGAGCGGCGAGGCGTTCCCGGCGGTGATGGTGCCGTAGCGCCGGTCGAACACGGGCCTCAGCTGCGCGAGCGCCTCGACGGTCGTCTCCTTGCGGACGATGTTGTCCCTCGTGCTCGTCCGCTCGTAGCGCGGCGGCACCGGGACGTGCATGACCTCGGCGTCGAACTTCCCGTCCTCCCACGCCTGGGCGGCGCGGGAGTGGCTCTTCCAGGCGAACGCGTCCTGCGCCTCGCGCGAGATCGCGTTCTTCTGCGCCATGATCTCGGCGCTGTCGCCCATCGTGAGGCCGGTCGTCGGCTCCTTCAGCGCGGGTGGCACCGGCGCGAAGTCCTTCGGGCGGAGCCGCGTCAGGATCTTCGCGCGGTCGCCGAGCGACTTCGCGCGGGAGAGCTCGACGAGCGCCTGCGCGAGCGTGCGCGACGCGAAGATCGGCGCGTCGGACATGGACTCGGCGCCGCCCGAGATCGCGCAGTCGGAGTGGCCGAGCACGATCTGGTCGGCCGCGTCCGTCGTCGTCTGGATCGACGTCGCGCAGGCGCGCGCGACGGTGTGGGCCTGCACGCTCCGCGGCAGCTGCGTGCGCAGCACCATCTCGCGGCCGATGAGCGTCACCGTCGCCGACGGGACCACCTGGCCGAAGACGACCGAGTCGAACTCCTTCGGCGCGATCCCGCTGCGCGCGACGAGCTCGTTCACGACCGCGGCGCCGAGGTCGACGGCGGAGAGGTCTCTGAAGTCGCTGCCCGCCTTCACGAACGGCGTGCGCAGGCCGGCGACGACCGCGGCCCGGCGACCGGGGGAAGGGGTTCCGTTGGTGCCCATGGAGTGGCTCCCGATTGACTTGGGAATCGATCGGCTGCCCGCAAGATCTAGTGGTCATGGCGCACAGCGTCAACCACCGCGTGACCATCCCCCCGAGCGGTCCGCCCGGGATCGCCCGCACGGCGGTCCCCTTGCGCGGGACTCGCCATCCGGACAAGCATCGGGGATGAAGCGCTCCCGCGAGCTCCGCCCCCTGTCGAGCGAGCATCACCAGGCGCTGCTCGTCGCGTTCCAGCTGAAGAAGGGGCTCGCCGGCCACCCGGAGGCCGCGGGCGCTCCGAAGGATCTCCCGGGGCTCCTGAACCTCGCGCGGAAGTTCGACGAGCAGCTCTTCCGGACGCACGCCCGCGCCGAGGAGGAGCTGCTCGGGACCTGCGTGACCCCCGAGGACATGGCGCGCCTGCGGGCCGAGCACGGGGAGCTGACGCGGCTCCTCGAGTCCGCACGGACCGCCCGGCCGGTCGAGCTCCGCGCGCAGCTCCTGGCCTACGCCGACCTGCTCGATCGCCACGTCCGGTGGGAGGAGCGGGACCTCTTCCCGTACGCCGAGGATCACGTCGACGAGGCGACGCTCGCGCGGATCGGGGGCGAGCTCGAGAGGCGCCTCCTGGTTGCGCGGGGCGACTCGAAGGCGGCGCGGCGGTAGGACCCCCCGGGGGCTGCCCGGGGGACAGGGGAATCCGCGCGCGAGGGCGGTGGCTCACTCGGCCTCGGGCGCTCCGCCCGATCGCGCGACGTCCGCGCTCCGGATCCTGCCCGGATCCATCCCGCGCGCCCGCTTGGTCATCTGCGCGAAGAGCTCGTCGAACGGCGGGGCCGCGCCCTTCATGAACCGGAGCGGGTTCACGCGCGCCACCACGAACGCCTTGAGGTACGGCGAGTCGAAGCCCTTCTCCTTGAGCCGCGCAACCGCCTCCGAGACCGCGTCGTCGAACTCGAGCACCACCTTCGCGCGCCGCTCGCGCTCCTCGAGCGCCTTCGAGAGCTTCTGGTCGAGGAAGCCGTCGACCTTGCGGAGGATGGGGGCGTACGCGCCCCCCGACAGGCGGCCGCGCTGCTCGTACGCGAACCCGAGGGTCGCGAGCCCCGGCTCCTCGAACTCGAGCGCCATCTCCGTCTCGCGCGGGTCGAGCGTGCCGGCGAGGTCGCGGTACATCCGGACCACCTCCATCGCCTTCTCGCGCAGGTTGTGGGCCTTCTCGATGTTGAGCGCGAGGATCTGGTACGCGACGCTGCGCTCCGGGACGAGCAGCGCGAGGACGCTCCTCGCGCCGAGCTCCTTCAGCGCCGTGAGCCGGTGGCCGCCGTTCGGCGTCATGTAGCCGTCGCCCTCGCGCACCGCGATGATCGGGTCGAGGTAGCGCTTCGTCTTGTCCATCGCGAGCGTGAGCTTGCGGACGTGGGCGTCCGAGACGTCGCGCTGGAACGGCGTGCGCTCCACCTTGTCGACGGGCAGCGCGACGAACAGGAGCGGGTGACCCCCGAGCGGCTCGCGGTACGCGGCGAGCACCGCGCCGCCGTCCGCCTCCACCTGCCGCGCGAGCGCGTCGACCTCCGCCGGGCGCTCCCCGAGGACGAGCTGCGGCGGGGTGAGCTCGGTCGGCTCGAGCTTCACGCCCTTGCGCTTGCGGGGGCGGCCGCTCTTCGTGACGGGGCGCTTCTTCTGGGCCATGCGGGGAGCTTAGCGCGCCCGCGGACGCGTGGGGCTTGCCCCGGAGAGGTCGCGGCCGCTAGATCACCGGCCGTGATCGAGGTCCGGGGGCTCGCAAAGCACTACCAGGTCCACCGCCGCCCGCCCGGGCTCGGGGCCGCGCTGCGGTCCGTCCTGCGGCGCCGGTACGAGACCGTGAAGGCCGTGGACGGCATCGACTTCTCCGTGGGTGAAGGCGAGCGGGTCGGCTTCCTCGGGCCGAACGGGGCGGGCAAGACCACCACCCTCAAGATGCTCTCCGGGCTGCTCCACCCGACCGCGGGGGACGTGCGGGTGGCGGGGCACGTGCCGCGGCGGCGCGAGGCCGAGTTCCTGAAGGCCATCACGCTCGTCATGGGGCAGAAGCAGCAGCTCATCTGGGACCTCCCGCCCGCCGAGACCTTCGCGATGAACCGCGCGATCTACGAGATCCCGCGCGCGACGTACGAGGAGACGCTCCGCGAGCTCGTGTCGCTGCTCGAGCTCGGGGACCTCGTCGAGAAGCCGACGCGGCAGCTCTCGCTCGGCGAGCGGATGAAGTGCGAGCTCGCCGCCGCGCTCCTCCACCGGCCGCGCGTGCTCTTCCTCGACGAGCCGACCATCGGGCTCGACGTGTCGATGCAGGCGACCGTGCGCGGGTTCGTGCGCGCGTACAACGAGCGGTTCGGCGCGACCGTCGTCCTCACGAGCCACTACATGGAGGACGTCGTCCAGCTCTGCCCGCGCGTGATCGTGATCGACCGCGGCCGGCTCATCTACGACGGCGACCTGCGCGCGCTGTCCCAGAAGATCCGCCCCGACAAGCGCATCGTCGTGCGGTTCGCGAACGGCGGCGCGCGCGGCGAGGACCTCTCCCGCTTCGGCCAGGTGGTCTCGACCGACCCCGGCCAGGCGACGATCCAGGTGCCGTCGGACGAGGTCTCGGGCGCGGTGGCGCGGATGCTCGGCGCCCTCCCGGTCACGGACCTCACCGTCGAGGATCCGCCGCTCGAGGAGGTGCTCTCGGAGCTGTTCCGGTCGTCGCGGAGGGCGGCGCAGGCTGCCCCGTGATCCCCCGGGGCCCGGACGCACGAAGGCCCCGGCCGCGGTGCGACCAGGGCCTCCGTCGGACGGTCGCGATCACCCGCGGACGTGGACCGCGGGAGCCGGCGCGTGCGCCCTCGCGACGGCGCGGACGAGGATGCTCTCCTCGAACGTGGGGCGCGCCGGCTCGGCGGCGTCGTGCATCGCGGAGGCGAGCGGGGCCGCCACCACGGCGTGGAGGAACGCGGCCTGGAGCGCGACGGCGAGGGCGGCGAGGGCGGCGACGGCGAGGCGGTTCGTCTGCATGTTCGACCTCCGTTGCCCTTCCCTACGGCGCACCAGACACCTTATTTCACGCTCCGCGAGAGGGGGTGGCAAGCCCCCCCGCGCGGGTTCGCCTCTTCCATCCTGCGCGGTTCGTGGACGAGGCCGGTCCGCTACCGGTAGAACGGGCAGGCGGCGCCATTGCACTCGGCGTTCGTCCCGCTCCAGTCGCACGCGGGGCCGCGCGCGGGCAGGTCGACGCCGAGGTGCTCCCGGGCGAACCGCGCGGCGGCGAGGATGGCGAGGAAGGAATCCCGCTTGCAGCAGCGCGCGCCGTCGGTGCGCGCGATGACGTCGAGGGCGCGGGCGGTCATCCGGTTCGAGAGGCCGCGCTCCGGACCCCGAAGCGGCGTCGAGCCCGACGCGATCGCGACGAACGTGCCCGAGCCGATCCCGGCGCCGCACGCGCCCTGGATCCCGCAGAAGCTGCCGAGCACGGGCTCCGATCGCCGGCGCGCCTCGGCGACCCGCTCCGCCCGCCTCTCCGGCTCGCCCTTCGCGTTCGAGTGCGCGGCGAGCAGGACGGCGGGGACCATGAAGTGGTGCTCCGGCCCGTGCATCTTCACGCTCGGGTGGTGCATGAGCCGGACGGCGAGGGCGATGGGATCGTCTCGTCCGTCGCGGCGCAGGTCCGCTCGATGACGTCCTTCGCCGGCGCGGCGTGGCAGGCGTCGCAGGCGTAGTGGCCGGCGGAGCAGCGGGCGTTGCTCGTGCGCGTAGCGCCGCAGAGGGCGCAGCTCATGGGCGCGCTCGCGGCGAGGTACACGATCCCGGCGCCGCAGACGAGGCAGCCGGTCTCGGCGGCGGACGCGGGCGCGGGGGGAGAGACGGTCATCGGCGGCTCGTGAGACCTACGGAGCCTACGATGGGTTCGGCGCGGCAGTCGCCGGCGCCGGCCTCGCCGGGCCGATGCTCGACCAGAAGCCGAGCGACAGGGACACGTTCTGGAAGCGTGCCGCGACGTCGCCCGAGAGCCCGAGCTGGAGGTCGCGCCAGGGGAACGGGACGCGCACCTCGAGACCGAACGTGCCGTGCGGACGCGGCGACGCGCCGGTGCGGGACGGCTCGAGATAGGTCCCGCCCCGGACGCGGAACCGCTCGGGGAGCGCCTCCCACTCGGCACCCGCGCGGAGGACGACGCTCGCGGTCTCGCCGGACGCGCGCGCGTCCGCCGACGGGACGAGGGCGCTCTCGAGCGCGACGGCTCCCGGCGTGGGACCGACGACGTCGAGCTGCACGGAGACGAGCACCGGACGCACGCGCGTCTCCTGCCACTCCGGTCCCGGCCCCCACTCCGGGTGCTGCTCGAGCTCGAACGGCGGCGGCTCGTTGGTGCGGGCCGCGTTCGGGCCGATCCACCGGGCCGCGCCGAGGGAGAGCATCCACGGGAACACGAACTCGGCGGGCGTCGCGACGGGCACCGCCGCCCGGTCCCCGAGCGCCTTCGCGACCGCCCCCGCGCGGAGCGCCGCGCCGAGTCGCCAGGCACTGCCCCTCGGCCGCAGGAGGGCGCCGAGCCGGACCGTGCTCCCGGAGTACTCGACCTGGACCGGCGCCGCGGCGGCCGCCGAGACGACCCGGACGACGCCGCTCACGACCGTCACCGACGCGCCGAGCACCAGCGTGTCCCTCCGGAACGAGCCGCCCGCCGCGAGCGACCCCTCCGAGATCTCCATCTCGACCGAGCCGACGCCGTCGCGAGGCGCCGCGAGGTCCCAGCCCCCTCCGAACACCGCGACGCCGTAGCGGCCGCGCTGGTACGAGAGCCCGATCTGCCCGTTTCCCGCACCCGACAGCCCGACGTCGCGGCCGCCGTCGTTGTCGAGGTCCTGCCGGCCGACCTGCCCGGTGTCCGGCACGTACCACGTGAGGAGCCAGTCCCAGTCCCAGCTCCCCGCGAGCCGCCCGCTCCGCTGGGCCACCGCGGCCGGGTTCACCGCGGCGCCGCCGAGTCCCTCCGCCACCGCGACGTACGCGCCGCCGAGCCCGACGATCCGGCTCGACGCGATCAGCGGGCCGGTGAAGGCGTCGACGGCCTGCGTCCCGTCGAACGGCTGGGCCCGCGCCTCGCCGGGGGCGAGGGCCAGCGCGAGCAGGAGCGCCTCGGCACGCACGGCGCCGAGCGTACCAGACGCGGAGCCGCGGACGACCGACGTTCCCTCCATCGCGCCGCGGGTCGCGGTGTACGTCGATGGAGGACCCTCGCCCGTCCCGCGCCGGAACCGGGGAGCTCAGCCGCGCGACCGCACCGGCGTGCCCGCCGGCGCGAGCACCCTCACCGTCGACGCCTCGCCGAGCGCCACCCCGTCCCCGCGCGGCTCGCCGCCGGTCACCTCGACGACGTCGCCGCGCAGCAGCGACTCGAAGCGGCGGTTCGCGTCCGTGACGTGCTTCTCCTGGAGCGAGAGCCCGACGCGCCCCTCCGGACCGCAGCCCATGTACCGCAGGCGCCCCTTCGACGGCAGCGGCTCCGACACGACGCGGAAGACGCGGCCCGCCGGCGGCTCCGCCCAGGCCTCCCCCTTCGGCGCGAGCACGAGGTAGCTCATCTTCACCGCCTCCTTGCGGAGGCCGGCCGCCTTCCCGATCTGCGCGACGAGCGGCGGGGGCTCGATGGCGCGCTCGGCGTGGCACCAGTCCGACTCGCGGAGGAGCGCCGGGCAAGCGCCGCGGAACAGGCACGGCGCCCGCACCGCGACGCCGTGCGCGACGAGGAGGTCGCGCACGCGGAGGAGCGCCCGCGAGGTGTCGCGCAGCGCGGGCTCCACGACGAGGAGCGAGCCGCCCGGCGCGACGAGGCCGAGCGCCTCCTCGAGGAGCGCGGCGCGGCGCGCGTCGGCGTCGGGCCCGGGGAACAGCTCGTTCACGACGTGACCCATCGTGACGAGATCGAAGCGCTTTCCCGGCGCGAGCTCGGCGAGCGGCCTCCCCTTCGACGGGTTCCACTCGCGCGTCCCGAGCGGCTCGCCCGCGTCGGCGGAGAGCCGGCGCGCCGTCGCGAGCGCGCGCGCCGAGCGGTCCGCCGCGATCACCTCGGCGGCGCCGGCGTCCAGCGCGGCGAACGCCATCGGGCCCGGCCCGCTGCCGAGGTCGAGGACGCTGCGCGGCCGCGCGGGCAGCTCGGAGATCGTGCCGCGCGCCTGGAGGTACGAGACCGGCCAGTAGAAGAGGAGGTACGCGCCGAGGAGCTTCTCCTCGTCCAGGTAGCGCGCGCCCGCGAGCTCGCGCTCGCGCGTGAGGCCGCGGGACAGCCGGGCGACCGCCGCGCCGACCTCGCGCAGCTCGTCCGGGAGGAGCGTGTCCGGCGGCGGCCGGCCGCCGCGCGTCGGCTCGCGTCGCTCCGGTGGACCGCGCCGATCCCGGCGCCAGGGTGGGCTGCGGCGGTCGCGAGGCTCCGGGCCGCGGCCGTGGACGCCGCCCGCGCCGCGCGCGGCCCGCCACGCGGCGAGCAGGCGCGGGATCCAGCGGGCGAGGTCCTGGGCGGCGTCGGGCACGGCTCCGCGCGTTGTAACCCGCGGCCGCGGCGCCGTCAGCCGCCTCAGGCGAGGTCGAAGAGCAGGGCCTCGCCGCCCGACGCCCCGGCGCCCTCGATCGCGACCTCCGGCTCCTCCGAGAGCGCCGCGCCGTCACCGGCGCGGAGGGTCCGGCCGTTCACGGTCACCTCGCCGCGCGCGACCTGCACCCAGGCGTGCCGGCCGGGCGCGAGCGCGTGGCGCACCGGCTCGCCGCTCCCGAGGACGGTCGCGTAGACCCGGGCGTCCTGGTGGATCGTGAGGGAGCCGCCCGCGGCGTCGGGCGACGCGACGAGCAGGAGCTTCCCCTCCGCTCCGCCTCCGGGAAGAGCTTCTGCTCGTAGGACGGCCGGTGCCCGGCGCGGTCCGGCAGGATCCAGATCTGGAGGAAGTGGACCGGCTCGTCGCGCGAGCCGTTGAACTCGCTGTGCGTGACGCCGGTCCCGGCGCTCATCCGCTGCACCTCGCCCGGCCGGAGCACCCCCTCGCCGCCCGTCGAGTCGCGGTGCGCGAGCGCGCCGGCGAGCACGTAGGAGATGATCTCCATGTCCCGGTGCCCGTGCTTGCCGAAGCCCTCGCCGGGCTTCACGCGGTCCTCGTTGACGACCCGCAGTGCCCGGAAGCCCATGTGGGCCTCGTCGTGGTAGTCCGCGAAGGAGAAGGTGTGGCGGGTGTCGAGCCAGCCGTGGTCGAAGTGGCCGCGCTCGTCGGCCGTGCGGATCGTGATCATGACGTGGGGATGGGTAACGCGCCCGGAGGCGCGGTCGAGGCCACAGATATGGCCTACTCCGGGAGCGCCACCTCGATGACCATCCCGTCCGCGGCGACGTCGAGCGCGCCGGCGTACTCCTGCCGCGCCTGCTCGGCCAGGGTCGCGAACTCGCGGTCGTACCGGGTGGAGAGGTGCGTCAGCACGAGCCGGGCGACACCCGCCTCGCGCGCGACGCGCGCCGCCTCGCGCGCGGTCGAGTGCAGCGTCTCCTCGGCGCGGACCTGCTCGGCGTCGCCGAAGGTCGAGTCGTGGACGAGGAGATCGGCGCCGCGGGCGGCCTCGATCGTCCCGGCGCACGGGCGCGTGTCGCCGGTGATCGCGATCCTGCGGCCCCGGCGCGACGCCTCGACGACGTCCTCGGGCCGGACCACCCGGCCGCCCTCGAGCGTCACCGGCCGTCCGTGCTGGAGCGCGCCGAAGAGCGGGCCCTTCGGGACGCCGAGCGCCGCCGCCTTCTCCGGGTGGAACCGGCCGGGCCGGGCGTCCTCGAGGAGCGCCCAGCCCACCGACGGCGTCCGGTGGTCGGTCGCGAACGGCACGAGGTCGCAGCCGTCGCGGCGGACCGCCTCGCCGGGCTTCACCTCGTGGATGCGGACCTCGAAGGCGAGCTTCTCGGTCCCGGTGAAGAGCATCACGTCGAGGAGCCTCCGCGCCGGGCGCGGCCCGTAGACGTCGAGCGGCACCTCGCGGCCGAGCATCGAGAGCGTGCGGAGGAAGCCGATGGCGCCGAGGTAGTGGTCGGCGTGGAAGTGGGTGAAGAAGATCGCGTCGACGTCGAACCCGGTGCCGTAACGGATCATCTGCCGCTGCGTCCCCTCCCCGCAGTCGACGAGGAAGAGCTCCCGCTCGCGCCGCACGGCGAGGCCGGTGAGGTTCCGCTGGATGGTCGGCTGCGCGGCCGACGTGCCGAGGAAGGTGAGGCGGAGCATTCCGGGCGGAATGTAGCGGGAACGGGCGCGCCGCGGGCCGGAATCAGGACGACGCTGAGGTGTAGCGCCCGATCGAGCGGAGCCAGATGGCCCGCGAGAACGCCGCGAAGAGGATCGCGCCGGCGAGGGCGGACGCGGCGTCGCGCGGCCCGAAGTCCTTCCCGAGCAGGGCGCGCGCCGGGAAGGTGGTCATGATGGCGAGCGGGACCACCCAGGTGAAGAAGAGCCGCAGCAGGCCCCGGAACACGTCCGCCGGCCAGCGCGCGGCGTCGAAGATCGAGACGAAGAGGAACGAGAGGTTGTCCACCTTCACCACGAAGAAGGCGGCCGAGATGACCAGGATCCAGAGCGAGTAGAGGATGAGCGCGGCGCAGCCGAGGAGGAGGGCCGCCGCGACGACGTGGGCGGGCTCCGGCCAGCGGCCGAGCCGGCGGAAGGCGACGACGAACACGACCACGCCCGCGATCGCATCCACGACGCGCCACGGCTGGAACTTCTGCGTCGAGACGAGGAACTGCGCGTCGGCGGGCTTCAGGAGGACGAAGTCGAGGGTGCCCTTGCGGATGTGCTCGACGACGCTCGCGAGCGAGGGGTTCACCGCGCCCTCGAGGATTCCCTTCATCACCATGAACCAGCCGATGACGACGAGCGCCTCCTCGAACGACCACCCGGCGACGTCGGCGCGGTTGCCGAACACGACGAGGATCGGGACGAGCGACCAGCTCGTCCAGAAGAGCGCGAGCCCCCCCTGCACGAGGAAGTCCAGCCGGTACTGCATCGCGACCGTCGCCGAGGCGCGCAGCTGGATCCCGAGGAGGCGGAGGTAGCGGAGCACGGGCTAGCCTCCGTACGCGGCGAAGCGGCGGAGCCCGAGCCGCCACGTCGCGCGCGCCGCGACGGCGAGAAGGACGACGAAGAGCCACTGCACGCCGAGCTCGGCGAGCGCCGCCCCGCGCGGGGTCATCCCGACGACCATCTCGACCGGGAACGCGAGCATGTAGCGGAACGGGAGGAAGCGCGCCGCCGTCGCGAGCCAGTGCGGGAAGAGCTCGAGCGGGATGAGGTAGCCCGAGAAGACGCCGAAGAGGCCGAGCCAGACCTCGAACAAGGAGCCCGACGACTCGACGTAGAACGCGAGCGCGCCGATGACCGCCATCGCGAGGAACGTGATGAGCCACGCCCCGAGCACCGCGACCGGGAAGGCCGCGAGGAGGAGCGGGTCGTGCGTGACGTGCGACCGCCCGGCGATCGCGGCCGCCGCGACGGCGAGCGGGAGGACGAGCGCGAGCCGCATGGGCATCGCGCCGACGTTCTCGGCGGCGTACGCGACGAGCGGGTGGAGGGGGCGGAGCAGCCGGTACGCGAGCGTCCCCTGCCGGATCTCGAAGTTCACCTCCCAGATGACCCACGCGCCGGTGAGGAGCCGGACGACGAGCGCCGCGAGGTAATAGGCGGTGAGGTCGGCCTTCCCGAACCGGCCGATCGGTCCTTCGCGCGCCACCGCGGTCATGAGCGCGAGCATGACGAGCGGCATCGTCGTGGAGAGGAGCCAGACGAGCATCTCCGCCCGGTAGGCGATCGCCTCGGCGAAGCCGACGCGGACGAGCGTGGGGAAGGCGCGGAGGGCGCGGCGCACGGAAGGGCAAGCGTAACCGGGCGGACGCACGGACGCCGCGGAGCCGCGCACGTCGCATCGGCGGGCTGGCTCGTCGCCCGGGTGTCGGCGAACCCTTGCCACCCGATCGGGCCCGCGGCTGTTCGCGCCCCCCGCCGGCATGACGCCGGGCTACCATGCGCGGACGGAGGGGTGCCCCTGCTCGTCGTCTGCGCCTACTGCCGGAAGACCATCTCCGACGCCCGCGGTGGCGGCTCGTGCGACGTCAGCCACGGCATGTGCCAGTCGTGCGCGGACCACTACGAGCGGCTGTGGAACGGGATGCCGCTCTCCGAGTACCTCGACACGATCGACCAGCCCGTCATCGTCGTGAACGGGGACGGCTGCGTCATGGGGGCGAACCAGAAGCTCGCCGCGGTGCTCGGGCGCGACAAGGTCGAGCTGCGCGGGCTCCTCGGGGGCGAGGCGCTCGCGTGCGTCCACTCGCTCCTGCCCGAGGGCTGCGGGAAGACCGTGCACTGCCGCGAGTGCACGATCCGCCGGGCGGTCGACAAGGTCGCGAAGAGCGGCCATCCGGTGAACAAGGTGCCGGCCTATCTCCAGACGAAGGACGGCCGGGTGAACCTGCGGATCTCGGTGAAGGCGAAGGACGGCCTCGTCCGCGTCATCGTGGACGAGATGAAGCCGGGGGAGCCGAAGGCGGCGGAGGCGTAAGGGGGCGGGGCGGTGAGGTCGCGCAGGGCGTCCATCGTCGGGACGGTGTCGAGCGCCACGCGCTCCCGCCCGCCGGGCGTCGCGCTCGCGCGGAAGCTCCGCGCGGAGATCGACCCGCACGGCTGGATCCCGGGCGAGATCCTGCTCGGTCGAGGCTCCGGGTGGAGCATCGCGTTCCGCCGCGGCGCCGACCGGATCGAGCTCGCGGTCGCGGTGGCGGACGAGAGCGCGGACGCCTGGGCCGTCCAGATCGCGCCCGCGCGCCTGCCGGGCCCGATCGCCCGCGCGCTCGGCCGCACGCCGTCGGCGACGCGGGCGGACGTGCTCGAGCTCGCCCGGGCCGCGCACGCCGTGCTCGCGTCGGACGAGCGGTTCGCCGGGGTCCGGTGGCGGTGGGACGCGTTCGCGGACGAGGCGAGCGCGCCGCGAGCCGACCGAGCCGCCGGAGTCGCGGCGGCGGCGGCGCCGGACGGCGACGGCGGTCGTCTTGAATCGGCGGAGAACGGGAGCGCGCCGGTGGACCACTCCGCGCGCGACCATCTTGAATCCGCGGATATGGTCATCGACGTCGCCCCATTGCAGACAGATTGGCTCTGGATTGTCAGACCTCGTGCGAGCTTGCGCGCATCGGAGGTCGCCATGGCCCACAGCAGACACTGATGCTCCGGACGTGGGGAGGCGCGCGGCGTGGCGCCGGGCGACCGGCGTCACGGCGCCGCCTACCGCACGAACCCGCGAGCAGGTCCGACCATACCTGCCGGTCCACGTCACGCTCCGGATGGCCGAGCGCGTGTGGAACCTGCGGAGCGAGCGTTCCTTCGCGGTCATCCACGGCGCGATCGCAGGCGACTCGGCGACGAACCGATGCTCGCATCGTTCACTTCAGCGTCCAGGGGAACCACCTTCACCTCATCGTCGAAGCGAGCGGCACGAGAGCGCTCGTCGAACGCCGTGCGGGCGATCTCGTATACGGCTTGCGCGCGGTCTCAATCGGATGATGGGCCGAAACGGCCCGGTGTTCGCGGATCGCTTCCACGCCCACGTCCTGCGCACGCCCGCCGAGGTGCGTCACGCGCTTCGGTACGTGATCGGCAACTTCGCGGGCCACGCGGCGCGGCGAGGCGAGCCGATGAAGAGCGGCTGGAGCCGACCCCTTCTCGTCGGCGAGCGTGAAGATGCCGCGAAGCGAGCAGCGGGTGCTGTTTCCGGACCCGGTGACCGTCGCGCCGGCGACGTGGCTCCTCGGTGCGGGGATGGGCGGGGCGGGATAGATGGTCGCGGCGTGGCCCGGCCTTGGGGCAGACGGCCTCGTACGGCCACGCCGAGTTCGATCGGCCGGAACGGTCGCGTCGATGCAAGCCGCTCCAGGTCATGGGATCACGCGGGGATGGCGTGGTCCGGAGGGCACTCCCCTTGCTGCATGGCGTTCGGGGAAGGCCCAGCCTCTTCTGTGAACCGCGCGTGCGAGGAGCCCGGCGATGTTAGTGTTCCGGGGAGGTGCTCGGAGTGTCAGTCGGTTCTCGCCGATCACGCATGGACGACCATCCCGCAGTCACCGCACTACGTCGGCATCGGCGCGCCCAAATCGCGCTGCTCGTGTTGGTGATGACCTACTTGCCCGCTGCCGGGGTCGCCGCGTGGGTGGCCGGTAGCTATTGGATGAGCGTCGTCGGCGTGACCTGGTTCGCGGCGATAGCGACCATGGTCGTCGGGCTGGGCATGTTCCGATGCCCACTCTGCAGTCAGCCCTTTCACCGGAAGCCCGGCGTGAGAGGGTCGCCCTTCTACTTCCAGTGCATGCACTGCGGCATGTCGCTCCGGACGTTCGACTAGCGCCCACGCTCCACTGCACCGGCGTGCTGGGCCTCCCCCGGGGCGTTCTCCGCGCGTGACTCCTGGGCCGGTGGACCTACAAGCCCGTCGTCGGAAGCCCCGCGTGCCGCACGGGCCATAATCCAAGGCAGAACGCGGATGTTGGGACCGCAGGTGACCCGAGAGGACACCTACGCGAGTCCCCGGCTCAGGGCGAGTCTGTGTCTCTGCGCGCGGTCCGGCCGCGCAGCCAATCCGATAGCCGTGTGCCCGGCTCGGAAGCTACACATGTGCCCGGTCTGGACCCTGTCGCCCCCATGACCATTTCCGCCGATTCAAGTTGCCGCCGGGCCCCGAGCGCTCGCCGCGCGAGTCGCTCGAGGATCGCGAAGCGCCTCCGCATCGCCGCAAGCAGCCGAGCTCGGCGCCCCACGGCCCGGTTCCAGAGGCTTGAAGACCCGGCCCGGCCCCGCCCTACCCTGCGTTCAGCCACTCCTCGTACGCCGCGAACCCGTGCGGCCTTCCGAGGAAGTCCTTCACGAGCTCCGCCGCGGGCTTCGAGCCGCCCGCCTCGAGCATCGCGCGGCGGTAGCGGTGCGCGACGCCGGGGTCCATGAGCCCCGCCTCGCGGAACGCGCCGAAGAGGTCCTTCGCGATCACGAGCGACCACATGTACGTGTAGTAGATGGCCGAGTAGCCGTCGAGGTGGCCGAAGGACTCGTGGAAGTACGTCGCCCTCGACGTGGCGGAACGGCGTGTAGCGCTCCTGCAGCTCGGCGACGAGCGCGGTCGTGTCGAGCCCCTCCGGGTCGCGCTGGTGCAGCTCGAGGCTCGTCGCGGCGTAGAACATCTGCTGCCGGACCATGAGCCCCTTGCCGAACTCGTCGGCCGCCTTCATCCGCGCGACGAGCGCGGCGGGGATGGGCTCGCCGGTCTGGTGGTGGCGCGCGAACGTCGCGAGCACCGCCGGGTCCGCGCACCCACTCCTCGAGCATCTGCGAGGGCGCCTCGACGAAGTCCCACTCGGTCGCGACGCCGGCCTGCGCCGCCCAGCGCGTGTGGCCGCCGAGGACGTGGTGCAGCAGGTGGCCGAACTCGTGGAAGAACGTCTCCACGTCGCTGTGCTCGCATGAGCGCGGGGACGCCGGGCGCCGGGCGCGGGAAGTTGCACACCAGGACGCCCTCGGGGAGCCGCTTGCCCGCCTGGCCGGTGGCGAGCGTGAACTGGGCGGCGTGCTTGTACTTGTCCGTCGCGCGGGTGCATGTCGAGGTGGATGCGGCCGAGGAGCCGGTCGCCCTCGTACACGTCGTAGCACCTCGACGTCGGGGTGCCAGGTCGGCGCGCCCTCGACGCGGCGGTAGGTGACGCCGAACAGGCGCGCGGTGATGTCGAGCACGCCGTCCTTCACCCGCGTGTACTCGAAGTACGGCCGCACCGCCTGCGAGTCGAAGCCGTACTGCTCGGCCTTCACCCGGTCCTCGAGGTACGCGGAGTCCCACGGCTCGACGCCCGGGGCGCCCGGCGCGTCCTTCCGCTTGCGCGCGAGCAGCTGCGCGTAGTCCCGGCGCTCCGCGCCTCGGCGGCGGCGCGATCTTCTCGACGAACGCGGCGGCCGCGTCCGCCGAGCCGATCATCTTGTCCTCGGTGACGTACGCGGCCCAGGTCGCGTAGCCGAGCAGCGCGCCAGCTCGTGCGCGGCGCGCGAGCATGCGCCCGAGCACGTCGAGGTTCGTCGGGTGCCCGCGGTGCCGGTACAGCCGCCAGAGCGCCTCGCGCGCGCGCTCGCTCCGGGCGTACGTCATGAACGGCACGTAGTCGGCGTATGTCGGTGGTGACCGTCACCTTGCCGTCCGCGCCGGGCGGGTGCGCGCGGCGCGCAGTCCTCGGGCAGGCCGTCGAGGTCCCGGGTCGAGCTCGACCGGCGCACGTCGTCGCGGATGTTGCGGCCGAACTCCTGGCCGATGCGGACGAGCTCCTCGTTGAGCGCCCGCACCCGCGCGCGCGTCGGCGTCGTCGCGGTCCACGCCGGCGCGGCGGAAGTCGCGCAGCGTCTTCGGACGAGGTGACGCGTCGCCGCGTCCTCGCCCGAGACGTCGAGCGCCGCGAGCGCGTCGTAGACGCCGCGGTCGAGCGACAGCTCCGTCGAGAGCGCGTCCACCTCCTGCTCGCAGACCTCCGCGGCGTCGCGCATGGCGGCGTCGGGGTGGACGTTCCGGGCGAGGCTCGCGCGGGACGCCGCCTCGCCGAGCGCCGCGAAGGCCGCGTCGAACGCGCGGAGCGTCGTCGCACAATCGGCGGCGCCCGCGGCGCGGGCGCGCGCGGCCTCGGCGCGGGCCGTCTCCATGTCGCGCCGGCAGCCGCGCGCGAACTCGTCGGGCGTGCCGCAGAGCTGCCGCGAGGCGTCGGGGATCATCCCCGCATGATAACAATCGGCGGAGGCGACGCGCCGGCGTTCCTCGCGCACCCCGGCGAAAGCGCGGGGGCACGGGCGGGACGCCCTGCCGGGCCGGGTGCCGGTCAGCGGGGCGGGAGCTCGCGGATCGCGCGCAGCCGCTCCGCGAGCGGCGCCGGGGTCGCGTTCACCTGCGCCGGCGGCGTGGCGGCGAGCGGGACCGCGAGGGGCGGCCCCGACGCGAACGCGTCCGTTCCCGGGCCGAGCGCCGACGACGCCATCGAGAACACCGCCTCGAACTCGTCGCGGCGCGGGACGAGCCCCGTGTAGTCGCCCACGAACCACCCGCCCGCGTCGGGCGCCGTGCGCAGGTCGAAGGGGCCGCCCTCGGGGGCCTCGACCCAGGTGCGGCCGCCGTCCGCGGTCGTCGCGCGCCACGCCGTCGCCCACGTGTGGTCGTGGTCGAGCGCGAGGTCGTACCGCAGATCGTAGTAGGTCACCGCGACCGCGTCGCCCGCGCTGGCGGCGACCGCGGGCCGGAACGCCTGCACCCGCGGCTCGCGGTTCACCTGAAGCGGCGCGGACCAGGTCGCGCCGCCGTCGTCGGACGAGGCGAGCGCGATCCCGTCCCGCGCCCCGCCGGAGAAGCGCGCGTCCTGCCACGCCACCCAGATCCGCCCGGACGCGTCGACCGACGACGACGGCACGACCTCGCCCGCGCGGACCGGGTGACCGGTCTTCGCGTCGACGACGCCGATCGCGCGGAGCGCACCCACGACGACCGGGTCGGACCACGTCGCGCCCGCGTCGTCGGACCGCAGCGCGGCGACGTCCGACCCGGGCTCGGCCGTGGTCGTGCCGCGAATCCGGACGAGCACGTTCACGAGCGCGCCGTCCGGCAGGACGACAATCTGGCTCGCGATCGTCTGCGCGCCAGGGCCGGGGTCGTGGAGCACGCGCGGCGCCTCCCAGGTGAGGCCGCCGTCCGTCGAGCGCGCGAGCCACGCCGGCCCCGTGGATGCCGCCGGATCGCCGCTGAGCCCGGTGAGCCGGTTCCAGACCGCGTACACGACGCCCGCGCGCGCCGGGTCGGCGGTGAGGGTCGGCTTGTCGAGCGCGACATCCGGGCCCGCGTCGATGGCCAGCGCGCGGGCGGGCTCCCAGGTGAGGCCGCCGTCCGTGGAGCGGGCCGCGACGATCGCGTTGCGCGTCGAGGAGGCGTCGAAGGCGAGGCCGATCGCGTGCACGACGGCGCCGTCGGACGAGAAGCTCACCCAGGGATCGGTCGCGCGGTCGAAGTCGCCGCCGGGCGCGGCGCCGCCGCCGCAGGCGGAGAACGGCAGCGGCGCGAGCGTCCAGGTCGCGCCGCCGTCGAGGGAGACGCCCGCGACGAGCCCGTCGGCGCCGCCGGAAGACCAGCGGTCCTGCTGCCACGCCGCGACGAGGTGGTCCGGGTTCGCCGGGTGGACGGCGAGGTGCGGCTCGACCTCGGTGTCCGCGTAGCGGGTCCCGCGCCCGGGGCCGCCGCAGCCCGGGGCGAACGGGCTCGCCCCGGTGATCCGCACCGGCGCCGCGATCGCGGGAGGGGCCGGCATCGGGAGGTCGAGCTCGCCGTCGCACGCGGCGAGGAGGAGGGCGAGGGACGCCGCGCGCGGGGCGTGCGGGCTCACCCGGGGACGATAGCCCGGCGCGGCAGGCCCCGTCCGGCTCGCGGTGGGCCCCCGTGCGGGCCCAACGCCGCGGCGCCCGTGGCGGCGGCTTGCGCCCCTGCGGCAGCGCCCCGGCGGTGAGGGGTCGGGGTGACGGGGCGGGAGGGGCCGGCTTCACATCCCGAGCAGCTGCATGAGGCGCACCTGCATGTCGCCCTTGCGCTTCTCGTCCGTGCACGCCTCGATCGCGCGGGCCCACGCCTCCCGCGCGGACTTCTTGAAGCCGAGCGCCTCGTAGGTCTGCGCGAGCACCTGGTGCGCGACGTCGACGTCGGGTCGCAGCTCCGCGGCGCGCGCGAACGCGGCGGCGGCCTCGAACAGGATCCCCTGCCGGGCCAGCGCGAGGCCGAGGTAGTAGTGCGCCTCCGGGGAGAGGTCGTCCTTCGCCGCCGCCTCGCGCAACGCGGCGATCGCCTCGTCGACGCGACCCGCCTGGAGGAGCCGCGTCCCCTCTCGCCACGCCGCCGCGGCGGCCGCACGCGCCGCCTGCTCGGCGGGATCGCTCGCGCCTCCCAGCAGGAGCCGCCTCGCGGTCCGGACGACCTCCTCGTCGCGCCACGGCTTCTCGAGGAACGCGTCGGCGCCGAAGGCGGCCTTCGCGTCGGCCGCCACGGTGCCGCGGTGGACGGCGGAGGTGAGCACCACCGCGGTGGGCCGCAGCACCGGATCGCCCTTCACCGCCCGGCACACCTCGAACCCGGGCGTCATCGGGAGCATGGCGTCGACGAGCACCAGGTCCGGACGCGCCTCGCGCACGATGTCGAGCGCGGCCCGCCCGGTCGCGGCCTGCAGGACGGTGCAGCCGAGCCCGGCGAGCAGCGCCGCCGCCGCCTCCCGCGCCGGGGTGGACGCGTCCGCGACGAGCACCAGCTTCCCGACGCCTGCGCCGACGAGCCGGACCGTCGTCTCGTTCGCGCGTGCGCTCCCTCCGGACGGAGGGGGGGCCGGGGGGGCGTGCTCCGGGGGCCGCTCGCGCCGCGCCGGCGACGGCGCCGAGAAGGGCGTCTTCTCGACCGACTCGGCGACGCCGACGAGCTCCATCGTCGAGGTGATCTCGGGGAGGTCGACCCCGTGCTCGAGCTTCGCCCCGTGCACGACGCCCACCCACGCGGCGGCGGGATCGGGCAGGGCCGGCGCGTGGGCGCCGCGCCACGCGGCCGACCCGCGCGCCGCCTCGCGCACGACGCCCTCGAGCGTGCGCTCGATCGCGGCGGCGACCGCGGCGTAGCGGAGCACGTTCCGGCCGGTGACGAACCGGACCTCGTCCGCGAGCGCGTAGTCGTCGGGATCGGCCATCGCGAGCACGAGCTCGGTGCGCGTCACCGAGACCGGCAGGACGCGGCGCTGGCGGCAGAACTCGGGCGAGACGACCTCGAGCGCCGCGCACGGCACGACGCTCTTCGAGAAGTCGACGGCAGGGCAGCCGTGGACGTCGGCGAGGGCGCGCGCGAGCGCCGCCTCGGGGGCGAGGCCGAGCCGGAGCGCGGCGGACCCGACGTCGCCGTCGTGGGCGGCGGCGAGGGCGCGGGCCGCGGCCGCAGGGGCGAGGACGCCCGCCCGAACCAGGTGCGCCGCGAGGTCGGGCATGTCTACAGCTCCGGCTTCGTCTCGCGCATCATGAGCGCGGTCACCGCGTCCTTCGGCGGGACGCCCTCGTACAGCACGCGGTAGACGACGTCCGTGATCGGCATGTCGACGGAGAGCCGCCGCGCGAGCTCGCGGGCGCTCTTCGCGTTCCGCACGCCCTCCGCGACCTGCCCGAGCTCCTTCTGGATCTGGTCGGCGGTCTTCCCCTGCGCGAGGCCGCGCCCGACGGTGCGGTTTCGGGAGAGGTCGGAGGAGCAGGTGAGGACGAGGTCGCCGAGGCCGGAGAGGCCGGACAGGGTGAGCGGGTTCGCGCCCTTGCGCACGGCGAGGCGGGAGATCTCGGCGAGGCCGCGCGTGATGAGGGCGGCGAGCGCGTTCGCGCCGAAGCCGAAGCCGTCCGAGATGCCGGCGGCGATCGCGACGACGTTCTTCACGCAGCCGCCGATCTCGCAGCCGACCACGTCGCCGGAGGTGTAGGGCCGGAAGGTCTTCGTGTGGAAGGCGTCCTGCACCTGCTTCGAGATCCGCTCCCAGCGGGCGGCGACGGTCACGGCCGTCGGCAGCCCCTTCGCGACCTCCTTCGCGAACGAGGGGCCGGAGAGGATCGCGAGGTACGGATGGAGCGGCACGGGCAGCACGTCCTCCATGACCTCGCTCATCGTCATGAGCGACTCGAGCTCGATCCCCTTCGCCACGCAGACGATCGGGGTGCCCGCGTGGATGTGCCGCTTCGCCTCGATGGTCACCTGCCGCACCGCGTGGGAGGGGACGGCGACGACGACGAGCTCGGCGCCCTCGAGCGCCTTGTGGACGTCGGGCGTCGCGTGGAGCGTCGGCGGCAGCGCCGCACCCGGGAGGTAGCGGTCGTTCCGGTGGTTCCTCGCGATGTCCTCGAGGACCGGGGCGTCCTTGTCCCACGACGTGACCGTGTAGCCCTTGCCGGCGAGGAGCGAGGCGAGGGCGGTGCCCCAGGAGCCGGCGCCGAGGACGCTGCAACGCATGGTGAAATCTCCTTCGGCGCCATGGTAGCGGCGCCGGCCGGGCGCGCCGCGCGGAATCGCGGGGCGTGTCGCGGGTCGAGACCCTGGGATACCCCGAACGGGAGGCGCCGTCGACCGTCGGGACGACGAGCGGGGCCGGAACGCGCGAGGCCCGCGGGTCGCCCCGCGGGCCTCGGCGGATCGTGGCCGGCGGCCGCGCGGGGCCGCCGGGGGTCGGTCAGGCGCCGTGCGCGACGGTGAACGCGCCGCAGCCCGTCCACTCGATGTGCCAGCCCTGGTTCGGGAGCGAATCCTGCGTCGCACCCATCGGGCGCTTCGTCCAGCGCTGCTCGACGGTGAGCGAGCCGCTCGTGATGCAGAACGGGTCGGCCTGGTAGCCGAGGGTGGCGGAGAGCGTCGTCACGAGCCCCTCGGGGATCGTGAGGCCCATGTAGTGGGTCGTCATGTCGATCGCCGACGACGTGCTCGCCGTGATCGTCGACGCGCCGACGGTCAGAGAGCCGACGAGAGCGGCGGTGCCTTCGGCGGTGATCCGCTCCCCGCCCGACGTCATGTCCAGGGTGTAGCCCTCGCCGATGTTCCACGACGTCGACCCATGAGCCGGATCCCAGGTGAGCGTCCCGGTGACGTCGACGGTCATGGCCATCGTGTCGCCGGAGTAAGGATCGACGCTCGAGACCTCGACGTGGCAGGGCACGCCCGGAACCATGCCCCAGCTGACGGTGGTGACGCCGCCGGCCTGCGCGGTCGTCACGCAGGCGGGGTCCATCCCGCCGGTGTCGAAGGCCTGGCGCATCGCCCGCTGCGCGAGCTTGGCCGACGAGGCGTCCGGCATCTTCGTGGCGACGGCGTAGCCGCCGAGGTTCGCGACGAGCTGATCGCCGAGCCCCGCCGCGCCCGCGGTGGGCTCGGCGGACGCCTGGTACGCGAGGCTCGACTGCAGCGTCGTCCCGGCGCTCGCGAGCGCGCTCTGCTCGGTCGGGGTCGGCGCCAGCGGCGCGCCGTACTGGATCGGCTCTTCCTTCTTGTCGCTCGCGCAGGCGGCGGCGAGCGCGGCGAGCGCGACGGCGAGGATCTTCCTCATGGCGGCCTCCGATCGCGGGGCGGCGCGTCGGCGCATCGCCCCACGGTGAATGCCGGATCCATACCACGCTCGGAACGGGCA
This sequence comes from uncultured delta proteobacterium, assembly GCA_963821195.1. GTDB lineage: Bacteria > Myxococcota > Myxococcia > Myxococcales > Anaeromyxobacteraceae > Anaeromyxobacter. Next base: position 22,328 of record CAWGDE010000029.1, on the reverse strand, counting down.
GGACGTGATGGGCGCACGCCCACCTCGGCGGAGGAAGTGGTGCGATGTGCGGGAGGGTCGGCTCGCTCAGGGCCTCGGCTCGTCGGCGTAGGGGCGGCCGGCGGCGGAGCAATCCGTCCCGGTCGTCGCCGCGCGCGCGGGGTGGTGCCGCTTCACGAACGCGAGCGCGACGTCGGCGACCTCTCGCCACCCGCTGTCGATGGTGAGCGCGTGCCCGCGCCCGGGGATCTCCTGGATCTCGGTGATCCCCGGGTTGCGCCGCTGCCGCCGGTACGAGGCGTTCGCGATCGCCCACGGCACCGTCCGGTCCTTCTCGCCCGAGATGATGAGGAGCGGGCCGCGGTCGGGGTTCGTCGTGTCCACCCTCGCCTCGGTCCAGGGGTTCAGGTTGGCGGTGGCCGCCTGGAAGAGTGGAGTCCCGGGCGCCGCGACCGAGAACGTCTCGTACAGCCGGCGCGCCTCGTCCTCGCCGAGCGCGTTCGCCCAGGCGTCCTTGAACTGCGCGAAGGTGAGCGCCACGGCGCGCCCGTAGTTGACGGGGTTCCCGAGCACGGGGAACGCCGCCTTGAGCGCGGAGAGCGGCAAGGGCAGCACGCCGCGGAACGGCGCGGGATCGATCGCGACCGTGGCGGCCGAGAGCCCCTCTCCCGCGAGGCGCTGCGCGATGAGGCCGCCGAAGGAGTGACCGACGATCGCCGGCGGCGCGTCGAGCTTCCGGACGACGTCGGCGAAGTGGCGCGTGACCTGCTCCACGCCCTTGTGCGCGAACGCCTCCGGATGGCGGCGCGCCTCCTCGACGGTCTCGGGATTGTCCGGCCAGCCCGGGGCGAGCGTCGCGTAGCCGCCCTCCTCGAAGAGGGCGCGCCACCTGTCCCAGCTGCTGGGCAGGAGCCACAGCCCGTGGACGAAGACGACCGCCGCCGCATCCGACTGCCTCGCCCGGTCGAGCTCTCGCTGCTCGCGGGGGGAAATGGCGCTCATGTCCGCTCCTTCTCCGCCGGCCGGCTCGGCGAGCGTCGGATCGCGATCGACACCCGGGGAGCTCCCCGGCGCCCGAGGTGTGATCGAGCGCGGACGGGCGCGCGACGTCCCCGCGGGTGTGACCGCGGGAGTGCCGTACGGGCGTTTACCCGACCGCCGCCGCGACGACGCGCTCGAACGGCCCGGGCCGCGCGGCGGCGAGCGCGAGGACCCGCCGGCGCACGGCGGGGTGGCGCGTGAGCGCGAGCATCGCGCGCGTCCACGCCGCGTACGGCCGGAAGCGGCGCCGCCACGCCGCCTCGTACGGCCGGAGCGCCTCGCGCGTCGCGCCGCGCGCGAGCGCGGCCGGGAGGATCCCGGCGAGGTCCTCGGCGCAGCCGATGGCGAGCGCGAGGCCGTCGCCGGTCACCGCGTCCACGTAGCCGGCGGCGTCGCCGAGCAGGACGAGGCGGTCCGCGACGCGCGCGGTCGCGCGGCGGTCGAACGGCCCCGCGCCGCGCACGATCGAGTCGTGCGGCGCCGACGCCACGAGCCGCGCGAGCGCCGGGAAGCGCGCGAGGAGCCGTTCGAACGAGACCGCGTCGGTCCGCTCGAAGAGGATGGCGACGCCCACGCGCCCCTCGCCGGCGGGCGTGACGTAGGCCTCTGCGCCGGGGCCGAAGTGGACCTCGACCGCGTCGGCCCAGGGCGGCACCGCGTAGTGGCGGCGGATCCCGAAGCGCGGACGGGTAGGCGCGGCGACGTCGAGCCCCTCGCGGCGCCGCGCGGACGAGCCGAGGCCGTCCGCCGCGACGAGGACGCGGGCGGGAAAGGACCGGTCCGCGGTGACGGCCCGGATCGCGCCGCCGTCGCGCCGGTGGAGCGTCACGTCGGCGTCGGGCACCACCTCGACGCCGGCGGTGCGCGCGCGGTCGAGGAGCGCCGCCGAGAGCGCGAGCCGGCGGATCCCGACCCCGCCGGGCGGCGGCAGGCGCAGGCGCGCCACCTCGCCGGTCGTCTCGATCCAGCGGATCTCCGAGATGGGCGCGCGCTCCGAGGCGGGCACGAGGGGCAGCACCCCGAGCCGCTCCAGCGCGCGGACGCCGCCGGGGAGGAGCCCCTCCCCGCACGCCTTGTCGAGCGGACCCTCGCCGCGGCGCTCGAGGACGGTGACGTCGAGGCCGCGCGCCGCCGCTCCGATCGCGAACGAGAGCCCCGCTGGCCCCGCGCCGACCACGACGGCGTCGCGGACGCGCTCGGTCACGGACGGCCGCTCTTCCGCCGCGCCCGCGCGAACGCGAGCTGCGAGCGCGCGGCCTCCCAGGCGACGCGCAGCGCGCCCGCGCCCCGCGGCGGCGCGAGCGTCCCGGCGACGAAGCGGCGCAGCGCCTCCTGCCGCCGGAGCTTGCCCGACGAGGTGCGGGGGAGCGTCCCGGGCGCGAGGAGGCGGACCGTGTGCGGCGCGACGCCGGTCCTCTCCAGGACGGCGCGCCGGACCGCCGTCGCGACGGCGCCGTCCTCCGCCGGCCCGGTCTCTCGCGCCCGCTCGACGAGGAGGAGCAGCGCCTCCGCGTCGCCGTCCGGCGGCACCCACCCGAGCGCGACGGCGCACCCGGGCCGGATCCCCGGGACGCCAGCGAGCGCGGCCTCGAACTCGTCCGGCGCGTGGTTCGCGCCGCGGACGATCACGACGTCCTTGGCGCGGCCGTGCACGTGGAGCTCGCCGTCCACGACGAACCCGAGGTCGCCCGTGTCGAGCCACCCGCCCGCGAGCGCGCGGGCCGTCGCGGCCGGGTCGCCGAGGTACCCGCGCATGAGCGACGGCCCGCGGACGAAGACCCGCCCGAGCCGGCCCTCCCCCGCGGGCGCGCCGGCGGCGTCGCGCACCTCGAGCTCGACCCCCGCGATCGGCGTGCCGACCGGGACGATCTCCCGCGCGCCGGGCGCGACGATGCCGTCGCGCGCGAGCCGGACCGGGTCCACGAGACGGCCCGCGAGCGAGCGCCTCCGGCGGCCGAACGTCACCGCGAGCGCCGCCTCCGAGAGGCCGTAGACGGGGAGGAGCGCAGCGGGGTCGAGCCCCCACCCCTCGAAGCGCGTCGCGAAGCGGCGCATCGCCTCGGCGGAGACGGGCTCGGCGCCGTCGCAGGCGATCCGCCAGGTGGCGAGCGACTGGCCCGCGAGATCCGCGTCCGCCACGCGATCGGCCGCGTAGGCGTAGGCGAAGCTCGGCGCCGCGGAGATCGTCCCGCGGTGGCGCGCGATCGCGCGGAGCCAGAGGGCCGGGCGCGCGAGGAAGTGCTCCGGCGCGATGAGGACGAGCGGTCCCGGGTAGCTCATCGCGCCGAGGAGCGCCGCGATGAGCCCCATGTCGTGGTAGAGCGGCAGCCACGACACGAGCACGTCGGCTGGGCCGGGCGAGGTCGCCACGACGAGCGCGTCGGTCTGGGCCTGGAGCGCGGCGTGCGTCAGCGCGACCGGCTTCGGGTCGACGGTCGATCCCGACGAGAACTGCACGAGGGCGAGGTCGGCGGGCGAGGCCTCCCGCGCGATCCGCGCGGGGACGTCGAGGAGGTCGTCCGCGTCGCGGCACACGAGGTCCGGCCCGCCCCGCTCCACCGCCTCCCCGAGCAGCCGCCTCACGCCGCCCCGCGACACGACGACGCGCGCGCCCGCGAGCGCGAGCATCCGGCCGGTCGTCTCCGCGTACTCGTCCATCCGGCCGAGCCGGACCGGCGGGTAGAGCGGGACGGGGACGGCGCCCGCGAGCCACGCGCCGAAGAACGCGTCGAGGAAGGCCGGCTCGGTGCGGAGCACGATCGCGACGCGGTCGCCGGGGGCGACGCCCATCCCCGCGAGCGCGGCGGCGGCGCGCCCGGCCCGCGAGCGGACCTCCGCCCAAGGGACGAACGTCTCGCGCTCGGAGAGGTCGACGAAGGTGACGCCCGACGGGTGGCGCGCAGCGGCCGCGAGCGCGTCGACGAGGGTCGGGTGGCGCGGGGGCGGCGCCGGGGGTCCGCGCAGGATCACGGCGCGCCTCCCGCCCTTCCCCCGGCGCTGCCGCCCGGGGCACGGGCGGCCGGGAGCCGCTCCGCCGGCGCGCGCGCGGCGACGAGGCGCGCGAGGTCCTCGAGCGTCCGCGTCGAGGCCGCGTCGTCGTCCGTCAGGACGACGTGGAACCGATCCTCGACCGCGACGACGAGCGCGAGGAGCGCGAGCGAGTCGAGGCGCGCCGCGAGCGCCTCGCCGGGCGCGGGTTCGCCCTCGAGCCGCAGCTCGTCGCGCGCGATGCGCAGGATCTCGCAGGCGACGGCGGCCTCGGCGTCCGTCACGCGCTCACCACCTGAGGAGGACCAGCTCCGCCGAGAAGCCCGGCCCCATCGCCGCGAGGAGGCCGACGTCGCCCTCCCGCGCCTCGCCAGAGTCGAGGAGGTCGCCGAGCACGAAGAGCACCGACGCGGACGAGAGGTTCCCGACCTCGCGGAGCGAGCGCCACGACCGCGCGATCGCCTCCTCCGGCAGGTCGAGCCCGCGCCGGAACGCCTCCAGCACCTTGGGGCCGCCCGTGTGCGCGACCCAGTGGCGAACGTCGCGCCGGGCGAGCCGGTGCGCGGCGAGGAACGCGTCCACGTCGCCGCCGATGCGCGACTCGATCGACCTCCGGCACCTTCGCCGAGAGGACGACCTTGAACCCGGAGTCCACCACGTCCCAGCCCATCACCCACTCGGTGTCGGGATAGAAGACCGAGCGCGTGGCCTCGATCCGCGGGACGCGCGCGCCGTTCGCCCGTGCGCCGCCCGCCATCACCACGGCCGCGGCCCCGTCGCCGAAGAGCCCGGTCGCGACGAGGTTCGTCACGGACGAATCCTCGCGCTGGAGGGTGAGCGAGCAGAGCTCGACGGACAACATCACCGAGACGTCCCCGGGGAACGCCCGCAGCGCGTCGGACGCGCGCGCGATCCCCGCCGCGCCGGCCATGCAGCCGAGCCCGAAGAGCGGCGTGCGCTTGACCGAGGGCTTGAGGCCGAGCCGGTTCGCGAGCTTCGCGTCGAGCGACGGCGTCGAGATCCCCGTCACGGTCACGAACCAGAGCTGATCCACGTCGGCGGGCGAGAGGCCGGCCGCGGCGAGCCCCGCGCGGACGGCCGCCTCCCCCACCTCCACGCCGACCCGGACGAAGGCGTCGTTCGTCTTCCCGAAGGAGTCGAGCGCCGGGTACTCGGCGAGAGGGAGCGCGAGGTGGCGGCCCCCCACCTGGGCCGCGCGGTGGACGTCGGCGAGCCGCCCCACGTTGAAGTGGCGCTCCCCCCAGTAGGCGGAGAGCGCCGCGATGAGCGTCTCCTGATCGACGTAGTTTGGCGGCAGCGCGCGGCCGACGGAGACGATCGCGGGGTGGAGGGTCGAGGGCACGCGGGATCCACCGAGTGGATGCCCGGGCCGCGGCGAGGTTGCAACAACTCTCGCGGGCCGGGTCGCGCCCCTTCACGCCGGCGCGGCCGGCAGCGTGAACGTGAACGTCGATCCCTCGCCCGGCCGGCTCTCCGCCCAGATCCGCCCGCCGTGCGCCTCGACGAGCTTGCGCACGATGTAGAGCCCGAGCCCGATCCCCTCGCCCTCGTGCCGCTCGCCGCGGTAGTAGCGGTCGAAGATGCGTGGGAGGTCGCCCTCGGCGATCCCCGGCCCCCGGTCCGCGACGGTCACGTGGACGTGGGTGCCCTCCGGCCGGGCGCCCACGATCACGCGGTCCCGCGAGTACTTGAGCGCGTTCCCGACGAGGTTCGCGAGGATGCGGTCGAGGCGATCGGGATCGGCGAGCACCTGGGGGACGTCGGCCGGCACCGCGTTCTCGACCCGCTCCGCCTCGAGCGCGCCTTCGGACAGGTCGAGCAGGTCCGCGACGAACGGGCGGAGCGACACCGGGCGCACCGCGAGCTCGATCCCGCCCCCCTCCGTGCGCGCCGCGTCGGCGAGGTCGCGGAGCATCCGGTCCATCCGCCGCGACGCGGCCAGGATCGCCGCGGCGGGCTTGCGCGAGCGCTCGTCGGCCTGGCGCTGGAGCCGCTGCGTCTGGAGGACCACGATCTGGAGCGGGTTCCGGAGGTCGTGCGACACCGCGCGGAGCAGGTCCTCGCGCTGCTCGGTCGTGTGGCGGAGCTGTCGGATCGTGACGATGAGCTCGTCCTCGACGTGCGCGCGGAGCGCGTCGAGCTCGTGGTACGGCCGGACGAGCGCCGCGACGAAGAGCGCGTCGAACACGAACCAGTAGGACACGACGAGGTACGCGTGGCCGAGGACGTTGAACGGGTCCCACGGGTGCGCGTACAGCATGAAGCAGGACTCCGAGAACGCCGTGATCGCGAGCGCGCCCGCGATCTTCCCGGAGGCCGGCTCGCGCCTGACCGCCCACGCCCGCGCGTGCAGGAGCGCGCCCACGGCCGCCGCGACGAGGAGGAGCGCCTCGGCCGTCACCTTGAGCCGCGTGAGCCCGACGCCTTCCTCGAAGAACCAGGCGCGGTCGCGCGGCAGCAGGAGCTCGACCCCGATCACGACCGCGACCAGGACGAGGCTCGTCGTGAGGAGGCGCCTCCGCCCGATGAGCGGGCTCCGGGTCTCCCGCTCGATCCGCAGCGCCGCGAGGAGCGCGAACACCGTCGTCGCGCGCGCCGCCAGCCAGAAGTAGATGCCGCGCTCCGTCGTGGCCGGGCCGAACAGCCCGGGCATCCCGGGGAACACGAGGATGTGGGCCATCTCGAAGAGCGACGCCGCGAGGATCGCCGGGCCGATGAAGAGCGCCCGCGCCTCCCGGAACGCGCCCGCCCCGGCGGCGAACCACTGCACCGCGAAGGTCGCGATGCCGGCCGCGATGACGAGCACCTCGAGCGTCGTGTGGAGCGGCAGGTACACGCTCGCCGGCAACCTCAGGCCCCATGGCCGGAAGGCGAGGAGGATGGCGATCGGGAGCGCGGCGAGCACCATGCCGGCGATCGACGACGCCCCGCTCGGGCTCCTCTTTGAGAGCTGCGCGTCCATGCCTACCCCGAACGGGACAGTATGCAGCCTGCCGCCGCCCGGCGTCATCCAGGACCGACGGCCGCCCGAGCCGCCGCGGGACTCGCGCGACCGCGCTGCACGCCGCTTGCCAGCCCCTCCCCCCGTCTTACGTTCGCGCCATGCGACCGGAAAAGCTGACCGTGAAGGCCCAGGAGGCCCTGCAGGCCGCCCAGGCGGAGGCGCGCCGCCGCGACCACCAGGCCGTCGACGTCGAGCACCTCGTGCTCGCGCTCCTCTCCCAGGAGGAAGGGATCGCGAAGCCGATCCTCGACAAGATCGGCGCCGAGCCCGGCCTCGTCGTGTCGCGCGTCGAGGACGAGCTGCGGAGCGTCCCCAAGGTGTCGGGCGCCGAGCCGTACCTCGCGAACCGGCTCGCGAAGCTCATCGACCGCGCCGAGGACGAGGCGAAGAAGCTGAAGGACGAGTACGTCTCGACCGAGCACCTCCTGCTCGCCGCGGCACAGGAGAAGTCCGGCGCCGGCGAGGCGCTGCGCGCGTCGGGCGCGACGCCGGAGCGCATCCGCGAGGCGCTGAAGGAGGTCCGCGGGAGCGCGCGGGTCACCTCGCCCGAGGCGGAGAGCCAGTACCGCGCCCTCGAGAAGTACGCGAAGGACCTCACCGAGCTCGCGAAGCAGGGGAAGCTCGATCCGGTCGTCGGGCGCGACGACGAGATCCGGCGCGTGATCCAGATCCTCTCGCGCCGCACGAAGAACAACCCGGTGCTCGTCGGCGACCCCGGCGTCGGCAAGACCGCGATCGTCGAGGGGCTCGCCCGGCGCATCGTGGACGGCGACGTGCCGGAGGGGCTGAAGGGGAAGCGCCTCCTCGCGCTCGACCTCGCCTCGATGGTCGCGGGCGCGAAGTACCGCGGCGAGTTCGAGGAGCGGCTCAAGGCGGTGCTGAAGGAGGTCGTCGGCTCCGAGGGCCAGATCATCCTCTTCATCGACGAGATGCACACCATCGTCGGCGCGGGCGCCGCCGAGGGCGCCATGGACGCGGGGAACATGCTGAAGCCCGCCCTCGCGCGCGGCGAGCTGCACGCGATCGGCGCGACCACGGTGAACGAGTACCGCAAGCACGTCGAGAAGGACCCCGCCCTCGAGCGGCGGTTCCAGCCGGTGTTCGTCGGCGAGCCGTCGGTCGCGGACACGATCTCGATCCTCCGCGGCCTCAAGGACCGCTACGAGCTCCACCACAAGGTCCGGATCCAGGACGCCGCGCTCGTCGACGCGGCGCGGCTCTCGCACCGGTACATCACCGACCGCTTCCTGCCGGACAAGGCGATCGACCTCGTGGACGAGGCGGCGTCGCGGCTGCGCATCGAGATCGACTCGATGCCGACCGAGGTGGACGAGGTGCGCCGCCGCATCGGGCAGCTCGAGATCGAGCGGCGCGGGCTCGAGAGGGAGCAGGACGAGGCCTCCCGCGCGCGGCTCGCCCGCACCGAGAAGGAGCTCGCCGCCCTGAACGAGGAGTTCGCGCGCCTCAAGTCCCGCTGGGACGCCGAGAAGCAGGCGATCCAGGAGGTCTCGGCGGCGAAGCAGGAGATCGACCAGCTCAAGAACGAGCAGGCCAAGGCCGAGCGCGAGGCGAACTTCCAGCGCGCCGCCGAGATCAAGTTCGGGCGCCTCCCCGAGCTCGAGAAGAAGGTGAAGGACGCGCAGGCGCGCCTCGCCCAGGTCCAGACCGGCGGCGCGATGCTCCGCGAGGAGGTGACGCCGGAGGAGATCGCCGAGGTCGTCTCCAAGTGGACCGGCATCCCGGTCTCGAGGCTCATGGAGGGCGAGGTCGAGAAGCTCCTCGCGATGGAGGACAAGCTCCGGCTGCGGGTCGTCGGCCAGGACGAGGCGGTGCAGGCCGTCTCGGCGGCGGTGCGGCGGGCTCGCTCCGGCCTCCAGGACCCGAACCGGCCGATCGGCTCGTTCATCTTCCTCGGGCCGACCGGCGTCGGAAAGACGGAGACCGCCCGCGCGCTCGCCGAGTTCCTGTTCGACGACGAGGCCGCGATGATCCGCCTCGACATGAGCGAGTACATGGAGAAGCACACCGTCTCGCGGCTCATCGGCGCCCCCCCGGCTACGTCGGCTACGAGGAGGGCGGCCAGCTCACCGAGGCGGTGCGGCGCCGGCCGTACGCGGTGATCCTCTTCGACGAGATCGAGAAGGCGCACCACGACGTGTTCAACGTGCTCCTCCAGATCCTCGACGACGGCCGGCTCACCGACGGCCAGGGGCGCACCGTGGACTTCCGGAACGCGGTCGTCATCATGACCTCGAACGTCGGCTCGCAGGAGATCCAGCGGCTCGCCGGGCGGCCCGGCGCCGACGTGCAGGCGATCCGCGAGGCCGCGCTCGAGCACCTGCGCGGCGAGTTCCGGCCCGAGTTCCTGAACCGCGTGGACGAGATCGTGGTGTTCCGACCGCTCACCCGCGAGCAGGTCGGCAAGATCGTCGAGATCCAGCTCGGGCGGCTGCGGAAGCTCATCGAGGAGCGGCAGATCACGGTGGAGCTGACGCCCGCCGCGCGGGAGGCGATCGCGGACGCCGGCTACGACCCGGTCTACGGCGCCCGGCCGCTGAAGCGCGCGATCCAGCGCATGGTCCAGGACCCGCTCGCGACGAAGCTCCTGCGCGGCGAGTTCAGGGCCGGCGACCACGTCGTCGTGGACGAGGGGCCGGACGGCAACATCACGTTCACGAAGGGGACGCGGGCGGTCGAGGGCGAGGTCGTCGTCCACTAGCCAGGCCGCTCCCATCTTCGGGCCAGGCACCTCTCGCGAAGCGAGATGTGCCGGCCCGCTCCTTGCGGCCTGCTATCGTCCTTCCGGGTCATGACGTAGGCCTGGGGCCTGGCCGTCCCTCGACGCAACGCGTTACCATGGCCCGTCCCGGAGGCGAATCATGGCGAGACTGTTCAAGGGCGCGGAGTACCTCTTCACCGACGCGGGGGCTGCGGACGTCTTCACGCCGGAGGACGTGAGCGAGGAGCAGCGGCAGATCGCGAAGACGACCGAGTCGTTCGTCGCCGACGAGGTCATGCCGGCGTACGAGCGGCTCGAGCACCAGGAGCCGGGGCTCGCGCGGGCGCTCATGAGGAAGGCGGGCGAGGCCGGCCTCCTCATGATCGACGTGCCCGAGGCGTACGGCGGCCTCGAGCTCGACAAGGTCACGAGCATGCTCGCCGCGGACCGGATGGGCGCGGCGGGCGCGTTCTCGGTCTCGTACTCGGCGCACACGGGGATCGGTACGCTGCCGCTCGTCTACTACGGGACGCCCGCGCAGAAGGACCGGTATCTGCCGCGCATCGCGTCGGGAGAGTGGGTCGCCGCCTACTGCCTCACCGAGCCCGGCGCCGGCAGCGACGCGATGGGCGGAACGACGAGCGCCGTGCTCTCGCCGGACGGCAAGCACTACCTGCTCGAGGGCACGAAGCAGTTCATCACGAACGGCGGGTTCGCCGACCTCTTCACGGTCTTCGCGAAGATCGACCGCAAGCACTTCACCGCCTTCCTCGTGGAGCGCACGTTCGAGGGGGTCACCATCGGACCCGAGGAGAAGAAGCTCGGCATCAAGGGCTCGTCCACGACGCAGGTGATCCTCGAGGGCGCGAAGGTGCCGGTCGCGAACGTCCTCGGCGAGATCGGCAAGGGGCACAAGATCGCCTTCAACGTCCTGAACGTCGGCCGCTACAAGCTGGGCGCCGCGGTGAACGGGGCGGCGCGCAAGACCATCGGCGTCGGCGCGGCCTACGCGAACATGCGCAAGCAGTTCGGCGTCCCCATCTCCAGCTTCGGCGCGATCCGCGAGAAGCTCGCCGACCGGACCGCGGACTTCTTCGCCTCCGAGGCGCTCGTGTTCCGGCTCGCCGGTATGATCGACGACCGGCTGGCCACGATCCCGAAGGACGCGCCGCGCTACTACGAGACCTACCAGGCCGCGATCGAGGAGTTCGCGATCGAGTGCGCGATCGCGAAGGTGTTCTGCAGCGAGGTGCTCGCGGACGTGGTGGACGACGTCGTCCAGATCCACGGCGGCTACGGCTTCACGCAGGAGTACCCCGCCGAGCGGTTCTACCGCGACGAGCGGATCAACCGGATCTTCGAGGGGACGAACGAGATCAACCGGATCCTCGTTCCGTCGACGGTCTTCAAGCGCGCCGCGAAGGGCGAGCTGCCGCTCCAGAAGGAGGCGCTCCGCGCGGCGGCGGCGATCGAGTCGGCGCGCGCGCACGGACCCGGCGCTGCGTCCGCGGGGCCGTTCGGGCCCGAGCGGACCGCGGTGAGCAGGCTGAAGGAGGTCTTCCTCGCGCTCGCGGGCGCGGCCGCCGGCCGGTTCGGCGACGCGCTCAAGGACGAGCAGGAGACCCTGCTCGCGCTCGCCGACGTCGGGATCCAGGTGTTCGCGGCCGAGAGCGCGCTCCTGCGCGCCCAGAAGACCGCGCCGGGCCGCTCGGAGGCGGGGCGCGCGCTCGCCGAGGCGGCGGTGAAGGTGCACACCTTCTCCGCCTGCGAGAAGGTCGGGACCGCGGCCCGCCGCGCCGCCTTCTACGTCGGCGACGGCGCCGCCGCGACGGCGCTCCTCCGCGGCGTCGACCGGCTCACCGCCTACGACGCGACCGGCCTCCTCGCGGCGAAGCGCGCGCTCGCGGAGGCGGTGCTCTCGGGCGAGCGCTACCCGTTCTGAGCTCCACGGCCGGCGTCAGCGCGACGCGGACCTGGCGCGGCGAGACTGGAGCGCGCGCTGGATCTGCTTCGCCTGCTTCTCGCTGATCGCGGTGCCGGGACGGCTGTCCATCCGCTTCATGTGGCCTCGCCACTGCGCGTCCGACAGCTTCGCCGCGAAGGCCCACGAGAGGTCGTGACACTTCGAGCACTTCTGCTCGAGGAGGAGCTCGCCCTTCGCGAGCTCCTCCTCGGAGCGCGCGGGCAACATGGGAGGCGGCGGCAGCGGGATCGGCTTGTGGACGGGCTTCGCTGCAGCGGGCTCCGCCTTCGCAGGCTTCGCGGCCGCAGGTTCCTTCGCGGGCGATCCCGACTCGGCCGAGCCACCCTGCGTGCGCGCGGAATTCTCACTCGCGAGCGCCGTGGCGTCGACGGCGAGGAGCAGGCCGAGGATGGGGAGCAAGGCAGGCGTCACGAAGCGCGCATCATCGACGATCCCGGGCGCCCGGGACAGCCCCTCGCCTGCCACACCCGACCACCTTCGCGGTCTCCCGGCAGGCGTCCGCCGCGGCGCCTTCCGGGGCGAACCCGCCCGGCTTAGGATGCCCGCCGAATGCGACGCCCAGCGACGGTCGCCGTCCTCGTCCTCCTGGCCGCGTGCGAGCGGGAGCCGGCCCAGGCCCCCGCCCCGGCGGCGCAGGCCCCTGCCCCCTCCGGCCCGGCGTCCCCCGCCGCGACGCCGTTCGAGCCGCCGCACCCCGTGTACGACCCCGCGCCGAACTGGGGCGAGCCGGACACGCCGAAGGTCCGCAGGCTCTTCGAGGAGCGCTTCCCCGAGGTGAGGCGCTGCTACGAGGCGGAGCTGCAGAAGCACCCGCGGTCGACCGGGAAGCTCACGCTCAAGTTCACGATCGTGGAGAGCGGCGCGCTCCGCCACGTCACGGTCGCGAAGAGCACCTTCAAGCGGCCCGCCGTGCCGAGCTGCGTCCAGCAGGTGGTGCGGCGCTGGAAGACGCCGTTCCACCCTGACGAGCCGGTCGCGGTCGAGTACCCGCTCTCGTTCTTGCCGCGGTAGGGCGGGCGCGGCTCGCGCTCGCCCCTGCACCGCGGGCGTTCCACCTGCGCGCGCTAGAACAGCCCGCGCACGTGCCGCTGCGCCTCGTCGGGCGCGGGCGCCTCCGGGTAGGCGTCGGGGCCGGCGCCCATCTTCAGCGCCGCCGTCGGGCCGGACGGCTTCGCGGCGGCCGGCGCCGGGCAGGTCCCGGTCGCGAGCCACTGGAGCGCCGCCGCGGTGGACGCCTCCGCGGGGTCGCCCAGCGCCTGCGCGAGATCGTCCGGCGCGGCGCAGAGCGGACCGGAGAAGTTCCCGGCGGCGTCGGGGAGACCGTCGTAGTACCCGCCGTCCCCCTCGGCGTTCACGAGCCGGAAGGAGATGAGGTACACGGCGGTGTCGCACTGCTGCAGCACGAACCCGCGCTGCCCCACGGGCTTCCCGTACGTCTTCGCGCCGACGAGCGCGACGTCGGCGTGCTTCCACGCCTCGAGCACGTTCGGCACGAGCTCGCTCGCGGAGGCGCTGGCGCCGGTCGTGACGAACGCGACGCGGAAGGGCGCGATGGCCTGCGACGAGCGTCGCGAACGTCTCCGAGGCGTCCTGGCTCGACTGGGCGGGGTTGTTCTCCACGCGAAACATGACGTCGGTCGCCGAGCGGTCCGCGGAGAGCAGGTTCGCGAGGAGGTACGCGGTCGAGATGAGTCCGCCGCCGTTGTAGCGGAGGTCGACGACGACGTCCTGCACGCCTGCGCTCTTGAACTGGAGGAAGACGTCCTCGAGCAGCGCCTCGGCGGGCGTGATGAACGTGCGGAGCGCCACGTACCCCGCGGGCGCCATCCCGGTCCGGGGGATCACCGCCCATCCGGCCGGCACGGGGTCGAGCCCGTAGGTTCGCTTCGTCATCGTGCGAACGACGGTCGCGCCGCCGAGGGTCAGCACCTGGAACGAGCGCGTGACGCCGGGCGTCGCCGGGCCGATCGCGGTCCCGATGCCGCCGCCCGCGAGCAGGGTCGGGACGTCCACGAGCGTCGCCTCCGTGTCGCCGACGGCGAGGAGCTCGTCGCCGCGCGCGAAGCCCGCGTCCGCGGCCGCGGAGCCGGGGAAGACCTGCGAGATGAACACCTGGGTCCCGCGCTGCAGCAGGCCGACGCCGAACCCGACCGACGTCCCGTCCTCGTAGAACGCCTGCGTCTGGGAGGCGGTCGTCGCGTACGTCCACCCGCGGTCGATGCCCTGCGCCTGCGCCTCGGCCGTCAGCGCCGACAGGTACTCCGAGACGGTCGGGTAGGTCCCGTCGGCGGGATTGACCGGCTGCAGGAGGTCGGGGTACAGGTACCAGGTCCTCATGAGGCCGAGGACGGACTCCTTCTGGCTCGTCGCCGTGCAGGAGACGTCCGTCTTCGTGGGGCAGCCGGCGAGCGCGAGCGGGATCGCGGCGAGGAGGATCGAGAGTGGTCGACGCATGCGGGGGGACCTCCGAGCCGCACCGTATAACGACGGGGGTGGGTCCGGGCCGGGCGAGCGCACCCGAACGACCCGCGCGCGGCCCGTGAACCGGGGTACGACATGTGCGCCTGGAACGACGCGAGCCGGCGCCGCGTTCTCGCGCGGCAGCCGGCCCGGTGAGGAGCGGCGTCGAGGCTCGCTTACTTCGCCTGGATGAACCCCTCGGCGGTGAGCAGCTCCGCGGTGAGCACGGCGCCGCCCGCTGCGCCGCGCACCGTGTTGTGCGAGAGCGAGACGAAGCGGTAGTCGAAGAGCGCGTCCGGGCGGAGCCGGCCGATGGCGACGCCCTGGCCGTTGCCGATGTCGCGGTCGAGCTTCGTCTGCGGCCGGGTGTCGTCGTCGAAGTAGGTGAGGAACGGCTTCGGCGCCGAGGGCAGCCCCATCTTCTGCGGCTTCGGCACCCAGCTCTTCCAGAGCTCGATCGCCTCGGCCTTGTCGGGCTTGCGGTCGAACGCCACGAACGCGGCGGCCATGTGACCGTCGCTCACGGGGACGCGGATGCACTGCGCGGTGATGATCGGGCTCGCCGCCTTCTCGATGCTTGCCGCCCACGACGGAGCCCCAGATCTTCATCGGCTCCTGCTCGCTCTTCTCCTCCTCGCCCTTGATGAACGGGATGACGTTGTCGATCATCTCCGGCCAGGTCTCGAAGGTCTTCCCCGCGCCCGAGATCGCCTGGTACGTGCAGACCGCGATCCGCTTCGGACCGAACTTCACGCAGCGGGTGGATCGCCGGGACGTAGCTCTGGAGCGAGCAGTTCGGCTTCACCGCGACGAAGCCGCGCTTCGTGCCGAGCCGCTTGCGCTGCGCCTCGATCACCGAGACGTGGTCCGGGTTCACCTCGGGGATCATCATCGGCACGTCGGGCGTGCCGCGGTGGGCGGAGTTGTTCGAGACGACCGGCGTCTCGGCCCGCGCGTAGTCCTCCTCGAGCTTCGCCGTCTCCTCCTTCGTCATGTCGACGGCGCAGAAGACGAAGTCGACGGCGTCGGCGATCGCCTTCACGTCCGAGGCGTTCTGGACGGTGAGGCCCGCGACGGTGGCGGGGATCGCGGACTTGAGCGCCCAGCGGCCCTTCATCACGTCGGCGTACTTCTGCCCGGCGGAGTTCGCGCTCGCGGCGAGGAGCGTGACCTCGTACCAGGGGTGGTTCTCGAGCAACGTGCAGGAAGCGCTGGCCGACCATGCCGGTCGCGCCGAGGACGCCGATCTTCAGCTTCTTCTGGGACATCTACTCCTCCCCGGGGGGCGAAAGGAAAGGGGTGGGAGGATAGCACACGGCCCGCGGGGCGCCGAAGGCCCCCCGCCCGGCGGGCCGGCCCGGGGGCGGGCGACCCGCCGTCCGCAGCCCCTAGTAGAAGACCTCGTCGAGGAAGAGCCCCTGCGGCGGCGCGGTCCGTCCCGCCTTCGTCCGGTCGGCCGAGGCGAGGAGCCCGGGGATCGAGGCGGCGTCCCGCTTCCCCTGCCCCACCTCCACGAGCGTCCCGACGAGGTTCCGGACCATGTGCCTCACGAAGGCGGTCGCCTCGACGACGACCTCGATCCGCCCCTCCCTCGCATTCGCCCCGGAGCGCGGGCCGCCCGGCTCGCCGAGGACGTCGAGCCGGCGGACCTCGCGAACGGCGTGGACGGAGGCGCAGTCCGCCGCCTGGAACGCGGCGAAGTCGTGCCGGCCGAGGAGGTGTCGCGCCGCCTCCCGCATCGCCGCGACGTCGAGCGGGCCGAAGAGCTGCCAGGCGCGCAGGCGCGTGAGCGGCGCGCGCGTGTCGAGGCTCTCGATGACGTAGCGGTAGCGCTTCCCCCGGGCGCTCCTCCTCGCGTCGAACCCGTCCGGCTCGATCGACGCGGCGCGCACCGCGACGTCTTCGGGGAGGAGGGCGTTCATCCCCTTCACGTACGCCGGGAGCGGCAGCGGTCGGTCCTCGCGGAAGGAGACCACCTGGCCGAGCGCGTGGACTCCCGCGTCGGTGCGCCCCGCGGCAGTGACGCGCCGGGGCGCCTTGTGCAGCGCCTCGAGCGCCCGCTCGACCTCCGCCTGGATCGACGGCCCGTTCGGCTGCACCTGCCAGCCGACGTAGCGGGTCCCGTCGTACTCGAGCGTGAGCTTCACGACCGGCACGCGGGCGAAGCTAGCACGCGGGCGCGGCCGGGGGTCCTGGCGATCGCGGCGGCGCCCGCTCGCGGCTCGCCGCGGCCGCCGTGGCCGGACTAGACTCCGCGCGTGAAGCCCGCCCGGGCCGCCGCGCTCGGCCCCGCGCTCCTCGCGGTCGCCGCCCTCGTCCTCCATGCCGCGTGCTGGGGGCGGTACGGCGTCTTCCGCGACGAGCTCTACTTCATCGTCTGCGGCGAGCGGCTCGCCTGGGGGTACGTGGACCAGCCGCCCGCGATCGCCGCGGTCGCCGCGCTCGCGCACGGGCTCTTCGGGGCCTGGGTGCCGGGGCTCCGCGTCCTCGCGTGGCTCGCCTCCGCGGCGACGGTGTACGCGGCGGGACGGCTCGCGGCGCGCCTCGGCGCCGGGCCCTTCGGCGCGACGCTGGCGTCGTCGGCGACGCTCGGGGCGCCGATCCTCGTCGGGCTGGGCCACTACCTCACCATGAACGCGTTCGAGCCGCTCCTCGCGGTGGCGCTCGCGGCGGCGCTCGTCCGGCTCGCGCGCGGCGAGGACCCGCGGCTCTGGACGGTGGCGGCCGGGATCGCCGGGGTCGCCGTCCTCTTCAAGTACACCTCCGCGGTGCTCGCGCTGTCGCTCCTCGCCGGGCTGCTCGCGTTCCCGGAGCGGCGCGCGCTCCGGACCCGCTGGGCGCTCGTCGCCGCCGGGTTCGGGCTCCTCGTCGTCCTGCCGAACCTCGCCTGGCAGGCGTCCCACGGGTTCCCGTTCCTCGAGCTCGTCCGGGGCGGGCAGCTCCACAAGAACGCGCCCGTCTCGCACGCCGCGTTCGCGCTGGCGCTCCTCACCGACCTCAACCCCGTCGGCGCGCTCGTCTGGGTGCCCGGCCTCGTCTGGCTCCTCCTGCGGAGGGCGGGCCCGGCGCGGTTCCTCGGGGTGGGCGCCCTCCTGTACGTCGCGCTCCTCGTCGCGACCCGCGGGAAGCCCTACTACGCCGCGTCGGCGTTCCCGATCCTGTTCGCCGCGGGGGGCGCCGCGTGGGACGGCCTCCGCCCGCGCGCGCTGCGCGTCGCGCTGCCGGCGACGCTCGTCGCGACGGGCGTGGCGCTCGCCCCGCTCGCGATCCCGCTCCTGCCGCTCGAGACGTTCGTCCGGTACCAGGCCGCCCTCGGGTATCGCGAGACCCCGCTCGAGCGCGCCGAGCGCGGCCCGCTCCCGCAGATCTTCGCCGACCAGTTCGGGCTCGCCGAGATCGCCGCCGCGGTCGCCGAGACGCACCGTGGGCTCCCGCCCGAGGAGCGAGGTACCGCCGGCATCTTCGCGAAGAACTACGGCGAGGCCGCGGCGATCGACGTGCTCGCCGCGGGCCAGGGGCTCCCGCCCGCGACCTCCGGGCACAACACCTACTGGCTCTGGGGCCCTCCCCGGACCGCCGACCCGCTGCTGATCGTGGGCGACGACGGGGAGGACTGCGGGCACGGAGCGTGGCGAACGCGGACCCTCGGCGCGCGCCCCGCCGAAGATCCCTGGGCCATGCCGTACGAGCGCGGGCGCTCCGTCTGGATCTGCCGTGGCCTCGACCGCCCCATCGCGGACCTCTGGCCGCTCGCCCGCCATTACGAGTGAGCGCCGGCCCGGGCGGCACCTCGCGTTGACCCCCGCGCTCGCCCCGCGCTATACGCTTCAACCTTCGTTGAAGGTTCCCGGAGGTACGCGGCACATGGCGGCGAAGGACCAGGCCATCCTGGCGCAGCTCGACTCGACCGCCGAGCGCGGCGTCCGGCCCGAGCGCGCGAAGGCTGCCCTCGCCGACGTCCCCGCGCTGCCCGAGACGCTCTTCGCGCTCGAGGAGCAGCTCGCGTCCGCGACCGACGGCGCCTCGGAGAAGCTCGCGGGCGCCGCGCGCCACCTCGTCTCCGCGGGCGGGAAGCGCATCCGGCCGATGGTGACGCTCCTCTCCTGCGGCGCATGCGGCGGCGACATGCGCCAGGCGGTGCCGTTCGCCATCGCCGCGGAGCTCACCCACTCGGCGACCCTCCTCCACGACGACGTCATCGACGACGGCCCGGTGCGCCGCGGCCAGCCCGCCTCCCGCGTCATCTGGGGGAACGCGGTCTCGGTCCTCTCCGGCGACTGGCTCCTCACCCGCGCGCTCGAGATCGTCGCGGGCGAGCCCGGCGGCAGGCACGCGCTCGGCCCGCTCCTCGCGACGATGCGCCGGCTCGTCGAGGGCGAGGTGCTGCAGCTCTCGCTGCGCGGCACGTTCGCGGCGAGCGAGAAGGACTACCTCGCCGTCGTGATTGGCAAGACCGCGTCGCTCTTCGGCTGGGCGACCGCGGCCGGGGCGTGGGCGGCGGGCGTCGACGGCCGTGTACCGGACGCGCTCTCCCGCTTCGGCGAGGGGATCGGCATCGCCTTCCAGCTCGTCGACGACGCGCTCGACTACGCGGCAGACCCCGGGCTCCTCGGGAAGAAGCTCGGGACCGACCTCCTCGAGGGGAAGGCGACGCTCCCGCTCATCCGCGCCTGCGAGGCCGAGCCGGCGCTCCGCGATCGGCTCCGCGCGCTCGTCGACGGAACCGCGGACGGCGAGGCGGTCGCGGGCGAGGTGATCGGCGTCGTGAAGAAGGTCGGCGGCGTGGACGCGGCGCGCGCGATGGCGCGCGAGCACACCCGCACCGCGATGGCGGCGCTCGAGGAGGTCCCGGACGGGACCCACCGGGCCGCGCTCCGCGAGGCCGCGGTGTCGCTCACCGAGCGGGCGTTCTAGGTCCGCCGCCCTCGCGATCCCTCGAGCGGAGCTCCGCGACCATCTCCGCCAGGATCGCGACCGCGATCTCCGCCGACGACCGCGCGCCGATCGGGAGGCCGATCGGCCCGTGGATCCGCGCCAGCTCCGCGTCGCCGAACCCCATGGCGCGGAGACGGTCCCGCCGCGCCGCCTGCGAGATCCGGCTGCCGAGCGCGCCGACGTAGAACGCCTCGGACCGCAGCGCCGCGGCGAGGGCGGGGTCGTCGAGCTTGGGATCGTGCGTCAGCGTCACCACCGCGGTCCGGCGATCGAGGCCGATGCGGGCGAGGGCCTCGTCGGGCCACGCGCACGCGATCGGCACGTTCCCGAACCGCGCCTCGGTCGCGAACGCGCGGCGGGGGTCCACGACGACCGCGTCGTAGCCGGCCAGCCGGATCATCGGGACGAGGGCCTGCGCGACGTGGACGGCGCCGCAGACGACCACGCGGATCGCCGGGTTGAACGGGCGCAGGAGCCACGCACGGCCGCCCGCCTCCACCCGGCCGGTCGCGTCGCGCTCCGCGGCCTCGCGCGCCGCCTCCGCGAGGGCCGCGTCGATCGCCTCGCCCCGTGCGCGCGGGTCCACGAGCTCGACGTCTCCCGTGGCGAGGTCCGTCGCGAGCACGACGGGGTCCCGCGCGGCGATCCTGGCGAGGAGCGGCTCCAGCACCGCACCGCGCCCGAGCCGCGCCACGTGGACCTCGATCGTGCCGCCGCAGGCGAGGCCGACCTCGAACGCGCGCTCGTCGGAGACCCCGAACCGGAGGGAGCGCGGCTCGCCGTCGGCGATGGCGCGGCGCGCCTCGCGGATCACCTCCGTCTCGACGCAACCGCCCGAGACCGACCCCGCGAACTCCCCGCGCTCGTTCGCCGCGAGGAGGCTTCCGGCCGGGCGCGGAGCGGAGCCCCAGGTGGTCACCACGGTCGCGAGGGAAACGCCGAGCCCGTCCGCGCCCCACGCCTGCGCCCGCCGTAGCACGTCGAGGTCGTCGCTCACGGCGGTGCCTCCTCACGCGCGCGCTCGAGGTCCGCGGGCTCGTCGACGTCGGCGAGCGCGGTCTCCGGCCAGTCCACCCAGGCCACCTCGCCCGCGCGGCGCCGGAGGACCTCGCGCCCGCGCCCTTCGCCCTCGCCACCGCGGAGCTCCTCGAACACCTCGCGCCCGAACAGCGCCGGCGGCGCGACCGCCGCGCCGTAGCGCGACGCCACCAGGGCCGCGCCGGTCGCGCCCTGCCGTGCGACGAGGGCCCGGATCATGGCCGCGCTCACGAGCGGCATGTCGGCGAGGAGCACGACCACCGCGGCCGCGTCGGCCGGCAGCGCCGCGAGGCCCGCGTCGAGCGAGGTGTTGAGGCCGAGCTCGTACCGCGCGTTCACCACCGCGACGCAGCCGAGGTCGCGGAGCTCGGCCCCGACGCGCCCGGCCTCGTGGCCGAGGACGACCAGCACGGGATCGAGCCCGCCGCCGACGGCGGCGCGCGCGGCGCGGCGGACGAGCGTCTCGCCGTCGATCCGCTGCAGGAGCTTGTTGACGGCCATCCGGCTCGAGCGGCCCGCCGCCAGGACGATCCCCGCCACCTTCACGCATCGCCTCCGTTCCACCGAGCGCGCCGGGCGGCGACGGCCGCCCGCGTCCGCAATCGTAACCGGCCCCACCCGGCGAGGTGAGCGACCCCCGATTGAGCGCTCCGCATCGGTTGCCGGTCTCCCGGCGCGCGGTCATAGACTTGCCCTCGCCCCCAACCCGGAGGGAGCCCATGGCCCGGCTGAAGCTCCTCGTGAACGGCAGGAGCCACTCGGTGGACGTCGCGCCCGAGACGCCGCTGCTCTGGGTGCTGCGGGACGACGATCGGCCTCACCGGGACGAAGTTCGGCTGCGGCATCGCCGAGTGCGGCGCCTGCACGGTGCTCGTGGACGGCGAGGCGGTCCGCTCCTGCCAGCTGGCCGCCCGCGACGCCGCGGGGCACCGCATCACCACCATCGAAGGGCTCTCCGAGAAGGGCGACCACCCGCTCCAGCTCGCGTGGCGGGCGGAGGAGGTGCCGCAGTGCGGGTACTGCCAGTCCGGCCAGATCATGGCCGCGGCAGCGCTGCTCGCGAAGAAGCCGCATCCGACCGATGCCGACATCGACGACGCGATGCACGGGGTCCTCTGCCGCTGCGGCACGTACAACCGGATCCGGCGGGCCATCAAGGCCGCGGGCGGAGGTCGGTCATGAGCGACATCCGCAAGGTCGGGCGACGCGAGTTCCTCGAGGTCTCCGCGAAGTCCGGAGCGGGCCTGTGGCTCGCCCTTCACCTCCCCGCGCGCGCGGACGCCGCCGAGACCGCGGCGCTCGCGCCGGACGCCTACCTGCGCGTCGAGCCGAGCGGCGCGGTCACGGTGTTCCTCGCCAAGTCGGAGATGGGCCAGGGGACCTACACGGGCATGGCCGTGCTCGTCGCCGAGGAGCTCGAGGCGGACTGGAAGAGCATCCGGGTGATCCAGGCCGACGCCGACGCGAAGAAGTACGGCCAGATGAGCACGGGAGGAATCCCACAGCGTGCGCCAGTTCTTCGATCCGCTCCGCAAGACCGGGGCGACCGCGCGCGAGATGCTGGTCTCCGCTGCCGCGAGGAAGTGGGGCGTCGATCGCTCCACCTGCCGCGCGGAGTCCGGCTCGGTCGTGCACGCGCCGTCGGGACGGAAGCTCGGCTACGGCGCGCTCGCGGCCGCGGCCGCGCGCGAGGAGGTGCCGAAGGGATCCGCCGCTCAAGGACCCCAGGGACTGGAAGCTCATCGGCACGAAGGTCCCGCGCCTCGACACGCCCGACAAGACGCGCGGGCGCGCGCGCTTCGGGATCGACGTCCGCGTCCCCGGGATGCGCTTCGCCGTCGTCGCCCGTCCGCCCGTCGTGGGAGGAAAGGTCGCGAGCTTCCACTTCGCCAAGACGAAGGCGATGCCGGGCGTGCGCCAGGTCGTCGAGGTCCCGAGCGGCGTCGCCGTCGTCGCCGACTCGACCTGGGCGGCAATCCGGGGGCGCGACGAGCTCGAGATCGAGTTCGACCCGGGGCCGAACGGGATGCTCGACTCCGCCCGGCTGGAGAAGCTCCTCGCCGACGCGCCCGTCGAGAAGCCCGCGCGCAGCGAGGGCGACCTCGACCAGGCGCTCGCCGGGGCGGCGAAGCGGCTCGAGGCGACCAGCGATACGGCGC
>CAWGDE010000028.1:0-301449 GCA_963821195.1 uncultured delta proteobacterium | reverse complement strand
CGGGCGCCGGCTCGTCCTCGTCTCCTCGGGCGCGATCGCGCTCGGCGCCGAGCGGCTCGGGCTCGTGCGGGGCCGGGGGAAGCCGTGGGACATCCCGACGAAGCAGGCGTGCGCCGCCGTCGGCCAGCCGCACCTCATGGCGGCGTGGGGCGAGGCGCTCGGCGCCCGCGGCCGCACCGTCGCACAGGTGCTCCTCACGGCGGACGACGTCGCCACGCGCAAGCGCTTCCTCAACGCGCGGCGCACGCTCGAGCGGCTGCTCGACGCCGACGTGGTGCCGGTCGTGAACGAGAACGACACCGTCGTGGTCGACGAGATCAAGGTGGGCGACAACGACACGCTCGCCGCGCTCGTCGCGGGCTGCGTCGAGGCGGACCTCGTCGTCATGCTCACCGACGTGGAGGGGCTCTACGACCGGAGCCCGGCCGAGCCCGGCGCCGCGCTCGTCCGCGAGGTGCCGCGCATCACGGCCGAGATCGAGCGGATGGCGGGCGGGGCCGGGAGCGAGCGGAGCGTCGGGGGCATGGTGACGAAGGTGAAGGCGGCGCGCCGCCTCGCCGCCCAGGGCGTCGCGACGGCGCTCCTCTCCGGGCGGCGACCCGGCGCGATCGGCGCGCTCCTCGCGGGCGAGGCGGTGGGGACCATCTTCGCCGCGGGCAAGGAGCGGATGTCCTCGCGCAAGGGCTGGCTCGCGGTCGCCGCGCGCGGCAAGGGCGTCATCGTGGTCGACGCCGGGGCGCGGCGCGCCCTCGTCGACCAGAAGAGCTCGCTCCTCCCCTCCGGCGTCCGATCGGTGCAGGGGCAGTTCGGGATCGGCGACCCCGTCGACATCGCGGTGGACCCCGCGCGCCCGTTCGCGCGCGGGCTCGCGGGCTACGCCGCCGACGAGGTGCGCCGGATCGCGGGCCTGAAGACCGGGGAGATCGAGCGCGCGCTCGGGTATAAGTACCTCGACGAGATCGTCCACCGGGACGACCTCGTGGTCCTGGATGCGGCGCGGGAGTGACACGATGAGGACGGCGAGCGAGGGCCTCGCGGCGCAGATGCGCAAGCTCGCCGAGGGCGCGCGCGACGCCTCGCGCGCGCTCGGCCGGGCGGAGACCCGGACGAAGGACGCCGCGCTGCGCGCCGCGGCCGACGCGCTCGTCCGGCGCCAGAAGAGGATCCTCGCCGAGAACGCGAAGGACCTCGAGGCGGCCCGCAAGGCCGGGCAGCCCGCGGCGTTCCTCGACCGGCTCGCCCTCGACCCGAAGCGGCTCGACGGGATCGCGAAGGCGCTCCTCGACGTGGCGGCGCTGCCGGACCCGGTCGGCGCGGTCACCAGGACCTGGCGGCGGCCGAACGGGCTCGAGGTGAAGAAGGTCCGGATCCCGCTCGGCGTCGTCCTCATGGTGTACGAGGCGCGGCCGAACGTGACGATCGAGGCGGCGGCGCTCTGCGTGAAGAGCGGGAACGCGGCGATCCTGCGCCCCGGCTCGGACGCGCTCCGCTCCTCGCTCGCGCTCGGGGAGGCGTTCGCGGAGGGGCTCGAGAAGGCGGGGCTCCCGCCGGCGAGCGCGCAGGTGGTGCCGACGCCGGACCGGGAGGCGACGTTCGAGCTCCTGCGGCTCGACGACCTCGTGGACCTCGCCATCCCGCGCGGCGGCCCGTCGCTCATCCGCGCCGTCGCGGAGCGGTCGCGCGTCCCGGTGGTGAAGCACTACCAGGGGGTCTGCCACCTCTTCCTCGACCAGAGCGCGTCGCTCCAGCAGGCGGTGGACCTCGCCATGAACGGGAAGGTGCAGCGCCCCGCCGTCTGCAACGCGCTCGAGTGCCTCCTCGTGCACCGCGCCGCGGCCGGGAAGCTCCTGCCGCCGGTGGGCCGTGCGCTCGCGGACGCCGGCGTGGAGCTCCGCTGCGACCCGACCTCGCTCACGATCCTGCGACGCGCGGGCGTCGCCGCCGTCCCGGCGAAGCCCGGCGACTACGGCAAGGAGTTCGGGGACAAGATCCTCGCCGTCCGCGTCGTGCACGACCTCGACTCCGCGCTCGACCACATCGCGCGGTTCGGCTCGATGCACACGGAGGCGATCCTCACGAAGGACCTCGCGAACGCGCGCCGGTTCGAGCGGGAGGTCGTCGCGAGCGCGGTGATGGTCAACGCGTCCACGCGGTTCAACGACGGCGGCGAGCTCGGGCTCGGCGCCGAGATCGGCATCTCGACGACGAAGCTCCACGCGTTCGGCCCCATGGGGCTCGAGGAGCTCACGACGCAGAAGTTCGTGGTCGAGGGCGACGGGCACGTTCGAGGCTAGGAGACTCGATGGCGAAGACGAAGACGGCGAAGGCGGCGAGGCGGACCCACGGGGCGAAGAAGCCGGCGCGGGGCGCGAGGAAGCCTGGCCCCCGGCGGAAGGCGCCCGCGCCGAAGGCCGCGCCCCGGCCGAAGCGGGCCCTGCCCGCCGCGCGTCCCTCGGGCCTGCCCGACACCGGGCGCCCGACCGCCGTCGCGATCGCGAAGGCCGCCCTCGACAAGAAGGCGGAGGACGTGATGGTCCTCGACGTCCGGGGCCTGACCGGCTACGCGGACTACTTCGTCCTCATGACCGCCGACTCGGACCGGCAGGCCTCGGCCATCGCCGACCACGTCGAGCAGGAGATGAAGACCGCCGGGATCTCGAAGGTGGGCGTCGAGGGGTACGAGACCGGGCGCTGGATCCTGATGGACTACGGCGACGTGGTCGCGCACGTGATGAGCAAGGAGTCGCGCGGGTTCTACGACCTCGAGGGGCTCTGGGCGGACGCGCCGAGGTTCGTGGTCGAGGGGTGACCGCCCGGCGGTCTGCAGGTCAGAGGCCGTGGCACGGGCCGCACGCGATCGAGCCGTGCGGCGCTCCCCAGGTCACCTCGGTCTGGGCGAGGTGGCACGCGACGCTCGTGCACGTCTTCGTGCTCGCGTCGTAGCGCGCGCTCGCGAGGTGGGCGGACATCGTCGTGCCGTCCATCACCGCGTCCGGAGGGAGCGCGACGAGCGGCTGCGCGTGCGTCACCCAGTACGGCCGCGTCGGCGTGTTCGGCGCCGCGGGGAGCCACGGGATGGCGGCCACGTCCTTGCGCGGGTCGAACGCGACCTCGCGCTTGCCGTTCACGTGGCGCAGCGGGAGCACCTTCCCCGCGCCGGCCGGGGCCGTGGTGCCGTCGTGGCACTTCGTGCACTGGAGCGTGTCGTACCACTCGCCGAAGCGGGAAGGATCCCCGCCCGGCAGCTGGTAGTTGCCGGTCGTGTCGAGCCAGTAGAAGCCCGACGGCCCGGCGGCGGCCGGGTCGATCGTGTCCGCGTGGCACGTCTGGCAGGTGATCGGCGCGGCGTCGTCGTCCGGCCCCCAGTTCCCGCCGTGCTTCGACGTGTGCCAGTAGCCCGGCATGCCCTGGAAGTGGCCCGACTCCCATCCGTCGTCGGCGAGGACGAGGTGGCTGTTCGCGTTCACCACCCCCGGTCCGCCGGAGGCGTAGCGCGGCGGGTTCCCATGGCAGCCGCCGCACCCGAGCGCGCCGGGCGCGGCGGTCCACGCGGGGGTCGCGACGTACGCGGGCGTCGCCTGGCCCGACGAGTGGCAGGAGACGCCGCTGCACGTGCCCGTCGCCGCGTCGAACGCAGCGGCGGGATCGTTCCGCGCCTTGAGCTCGTCGCCCGCGACCGGAGTCGCGGGGGGCGCGAGCTCGACCTGCGCCAGCGGCGCCGCGCTCGCGTGCCGCGCGGGGTCGAGCGGGTGGCAGTGGCCGCAGCCGAAGTCATAGGCCGGCCCGCCGGCCGGCGAGACGTCCTCCAGGACCGAGAGGCTGCCGTACGAGACCGCGGCGGGGTCGGGCGGGTTCGCGTGGACGCCGTGGGCGCCGGTCGCCGGCGGCGCGCCGTGGCACATCGTGCACCCCGAGCCGGCCGGCGCCTCCACCCGTCCGTCGACGTGCTTCATCCCGGCGACGTCGATGGTGCCGTCCACCTTCAGGGTGGCGGAGTGGCAGAGCTGGCACGGCGCGGCGGGGTACGCCGCGTGCGAGCCTGGCGGCGCGGCGTGGCACGACGCGCAGGTCCTCTGCGTCCCGTCGACGCGCGTCCACACCGGCGAGGTGGCGCTCCCGCGGCTGTCCGCGCGGAGCACGGCGCCGTGGCAGTAGACGCCGCTGCAGGTCGCGTCGGCCGGGCTCCAGGCCGCGGCGGGATCGTTCAGCGACTTGAGGCCGCCGCCCGCGGGCGCGAGGACGATCTCCGCTTGCCCGTCGCGGTGGTCCGCCGGGTCGAGCGGGTGGCAGTAGCCGCAGCCGAACACGTACGCCGGCTCTCCGGCCGGCGAGACGCCGACCTCGATCGAGAGGCTGCCGTACGCGACGGAGGAGAGGTCGGCGGGGTTCGCGTGCGCGCGGTGCGCTCCGGTGTCGGGCGGAACGTCGTGGCACCCGTCGCAGGCGGTCGAGACCGGCGTCGCGCCGTCGATGTGCTGGCCGGACGCGAGGTCGATCGTGCCGTCCTCCTTCACCGTGCCGGGGTGGCAGCGATGGCACCCCGTCGGCTCCGCGTACCCCGCGTGCGACGCCGGCGGCGCGGCGTGGCAGGAGCTGCACGCCATCTGGCTGCCGTCGAC
Source organism: uncultured delta proteobacterium (assembly GCA_963821195.1). Lineage (GTDB taxonomy): Bacteria > Myxococcota > Myxococcia > Myxococcales > Anaeromyxobacteraceae > Anaeromyxobacter. Next base: position 296,830 of record CAWGDE010000028.1, on the reverse strand, counting down.
GCGCGTCCACTCGGGTTCCGTCGCGCTCCCGCGCGTGCCGTCGCGCAGGGTCGCCCCGTGGCAATAGACGTTCTCGCACCGGCCGGTCTCGCGGTCCCAGCGAGCGCCGGCGCCACCGGCCGGGGCGGGGTCGAGGAGCCGGACGCGCGCGACGCCGTCGACGTGGCCGTCGATCGAGGACGTCGGGAGGACGTGGCACGTCTCGCAGGCGATCGGCGCGCGGACGTCGTCGCCCTGCAGCTCGAGGTGCCGCCGGTGGGCGCCGACCGCGCGCTCCGAGGTGGCGGTGAGGCCGCGCGAGGAGCGCGGCGGCGCCGCGCTGCCGTTCCCGCCGTGGCAGCGCTGGCACTCTTCCACGTTCGTCCCCCGCACGGGGTGGGCTTCGCAGGCGGGCGCCAGGATGGTGAGGAATCCCCAGCGCCGCCGCGGCGCACCACGGAGAGGGCAGCGAACGGACCGGACCCAGGGGCCCCCCTTTCTCGACGAGCCCCAGGATCGCCCATCTCGACGGCGGGACGGGATGATTCGCGTCAACCCAGGGTACGACCCGCGCCCACCGCGGCCCTAATGGCGCGCGAAGAACACCGCCAGCCCGACCGCCGCCGCGAGGGCCATCGCGAGGACGAAGCTCGCGCGGCGGCGGCGGGGCGTCGGGAACTCGGCCATCGTCGCGGTCCCGCGCGAGTCCCTGAGGCGCGTGGCGGCGAGCGTCGACGCGTCGAGCTTGTCGAGCGCGATCTGCTCGGTCACGAAGCCGCGGTTCGCGAGCAGCGCGACGAGGCGCGCGCGCGGGTTGAGGCTCCGGGGCAGGAGGCGCGCCGCGACCGCGTCGAGCGCGCGCGCGAGGGCGCCCGCGCTCTTGAAGCGCCGCGCCGGCTCCTGCGAGAGGCACCGCTCCACGGCGCGCGCGAGCCTGCGCGGGCAGGACGGCGCGAGCGCGCGGACGCGCCGGAACTTGCCGCGCTGGATCGCGGCGAAGAGGTCCTCGGCGTCGCGGCCGCGGAAGGGCTTCTCGCCGGTGAGGAGCTCGTAGAGCGTCACCCCGAGCGCCCAGACGTCCGCGGGCGGGCCCGCCTCGCCGCCCGCGAGCACCTCCGGCGCCATGTACGAGGGGCTCCCGATCAGCATGCCGGCGCGCGTCGAGCGACATGTCGTCCTCGCCCTTCGCGATGCCGAAGTCCATGAGCTTCACCTCGCCCTCGCGCGAGGCCATCACGTTCGCCGGCTTCACGTCCCGGTGGAGCAGCGCGTTGTAGTGCACGTAGTCGAGCGCCTCGGCGACGCGCGCGCCCACCACGGCGACGCAGTCGGCGGGGAGCGCGCCGCCCTTGTGGAGCACGCGCGCGAGGTCCGCCCCGTCGACGAACTCGGTCACGAGGAAGAGGCCGTCCTCCTTCTCGACGAGGTCGTGGACCTGGACGATGGCCTCGTGCCGCAGCCGGGCGTACGCCCGCCCCTCGCGCCGGAACCGCTCGACGATCTCCTTCGAGCGGGTGAGCTTCATGTCGAGCGCCTTCACGGCGACCGGGCGATCGAGCTCCTCCTGGAAGGCCTCGTAGACGACGCCCATGCCCCCGCGGCCGATCTCGCGGACGATCCTGGACGTGCCGACCTTGCGCACCATCGGTCGCGCAGGATCGCAAGCCGGACCCCCCGCGCTCAAGCCCGCCGAGCGGAAGTCGTGCGCAAAACACGCTCTCCGGACGCTTGCTCAGGATAGCGGGTGATCTGCTACACTCCGGCGGACTTTGCTTTCCCCCGCGAGCGTTCACGGCGAAAGACGAGGAAGGCCCTGACCTTGCAGGGGTTTGATTGCTCTGGATCACGTCGCAGGCTTTGCGCGACCCGTGCAAGAGCGGGCGGCCGGGCCGTGCATTCCTGAGGAGGCGGAGATGTCGCAGCGGCGCATGGTGACGATGGACGGCAACGAGGCCGTCGCGTCGGTCGCTCACCGGATCAACGAGGTGATCGCGATCTACCCGATCACCCCCTCGTCCAACATGGGCGAGTGGGCCGACGAGTGGTCCGCGCAGGGCCGGAAGAACATCTGGGGCACCATCCCGTCGGTCACCGAGATGCAGTCCGAGGGCGGCGCCGCGGGCGCGGTCCACGGGGCGCTCCAGGCGGGCGCGCTCACGACGACCTTCACGGCGTCGCAGGGCCTGCTCCTCATGATCCCGAACATGTACAAGATCGCCGGCGAGCTCACGCCGATGTGCATGCACGTGAGCGCGCGCACGATCGCGACCCACGCGCTCTCGATCTTCGGCGACCACTCCGACGTCATGGCGGTCCGCCAGACCGGGTACGGGCTCCTCTCCTCGCGCGTCGGTCCAGGAGGCGCACGACTTCGCGGTGATCGCGCAGCGCGCCTCGCTCGCTCTCGCGCATCCCGTTCCTCCACTTCTTCGACGGGTTCCGGACCTCGCACGAGGTCGCGAAGATGGAGGAGCTCACCGACGACGACCTCCGCGCGATGATCACGGAGGACCTCGTCGCGACGCACCGCGCCCGCGCCCTCACCCCGGACCGGCCGGTGCTGCGCGGCTCCGCGCAGAACCCGGACGCCTTCTTCCAGGCCCGCGAGGCGATCAACCCCTACTACGCGGTGGCGGCGGCCCACGTCCAGGCGTCGATGGACCACTTCGCGAAGATCGCCGGCCGCAAGTACCGGCTCTTCGACTACTACGGCCACCCCGAGGCCGAGCGCGTGATCGTGGCGATGGGCTCGGCCTGCGAGACCGCGCAGGAGACGGTGGACGCGCTCGTCGCGCAGGGCGAGAAGGTCGGGCTCGTGAAGGTCCGCCTCTACCGGCCCTTCGACCTCGGCGCGTTCATGACCTCGCTCCCCCGCTCGGTCCACCACATCGCGGTGCTCGATCGCACGAAGGAGCCGGGATCGCTCGGCGAGCCGCTCTACATGGACGTCGTGACGGCGCTCCGCGAGGCGGAGCAGGCCCACATCGACCGGTTCCACCACCAGCTCGGCGTCATCGGCGGCCGCTACGGCCTCTCCTCGAAGGAGTTCACGCCGGCGATGGTGAAGGCGGTCTACGAGGAGCTCGGCCGCGCGCGGCCGAAGCGCCACTTCACCGTCGGCATCAACGACGACGTGTCGCACACGTCGCTCAAGTGGGATCCCGTCGTTCGACGCGGAGGGCAAGGACGTCGTCCGCGCCCTCTTCTTCGGCCTCGGCGCCGACGGCACCGTCGGCGCGAACAAGAACTCGATCAAGATCATCGGCGAGGACACGCCGAACTACGCGCAGGGCTACTTCGTCTACGACTCGAAGAAGTCCGGGACGCTCACCGTCTCGCACCTGCGCTTCGGCCCGAAGCCGATCCGCTCCGCGTACCTCGTCTCGAAGGCGAACTTCATCGCCTGCCACCAGGCGAACTTCGTCGAAAAGTACGAGATGCTCGAGCCGGCGATGCCCGGCGCGACGTTCCTCCTCAACACGCAGTACGGGCCGGACGAGGTCTGGGAGAAGCTCCCGCGCGAGGTTCAGGATCAGATCCTCGCCAAGAAGCTCAAGTTCTTCGTGATCGACGCCTACAAGGTCGCGAAGGACACCGGCATGGGGGTGCGCATCAACACCATCATGCAGACCTGCTTCTTCGCGATCTCGGGCGTGCTCCCGCGCGACGAGGCCATCGGCCACATCAAGAAGACCATCGAGAAGACCTACTCCCGCAAGGGCCCGGAGGTCGTGCAGAAGAACTTCGCGGCCGTGGACCACACGCTCTCGCACCTCTACGAGGTGAAGACCCAGGGCCGGAAGGCCGAGGGCAAGCCGCGGCCGCCGACGGTCGCCGAGGCGGCGCCGGACTTCGTGAAGCGCGTGACCGCGCTGATGCTCGCGGGCCAGGGCGACCTCCTCCCGGTCTCGGCGTTCCCGGTCGACGGGACCTGGCCGACCGGCACGTCGAAGTGGGAGAAGCGGTCGATCGCGCTCGAGATCCCGGTCTGGGAGCCGAGCCTCTGCATCCAGTGCAACAAGTGCGCGCTCATCTGCCCGCACGCGGCGATCCGCCCGAAGTTCTTCGCGCCCGAGGCCCTGAAGGACGCGCCGAAGGGCTTCGTCACGATGGACTTCAAGTCGGCCGAGGTGAAGGGCAACAAGTACGCGCTCCAGGTCGCGCCGGACGACTGCACGGGCTGCTCGCTGTGCGTCGAGATCTGCCCGGCGGAGTCGAGGACCGAGAAGGGCAAGAAGGCCATCAACATGACGGAGGCCTTCTCGCTCAAGGAGAAGGAGCGGGAGAACTTCGACTTCTTCCTCTCGATCCCGGACCCGGACCGCACCAAGGTGAAGCTCGACGTGAAGGGCACGCAGTTCCTCGAGCCCCTCTTCGAGTTCTCCGGCGCGTGCACGGGCTGCGGCGAGACCCCGTACATCAAGCTGCTCACGCAGCTCTACGGTGACCGCGCCGTCATCGCGAACGCGACCGGCTGCTCGTCGATCTACGGCGGCAACCTGCCCACGACCCCGTACACGCTGAACGAGGCGACCGGCCGCGGCCCGGCCTGGGCGAACTCGCTGTTCGAGGACAACGCCGAGTTCGGCTTCGGGATGCGGCTCGCCATCGACTGGCAGGCCGAGCACGCGCGCGCGCTGCTCCAGAAGCTGGGCAGCGCCCTCGGCGACGGGCTCGTGAAGGAGATCCTCGCGGCCGACCAGACCGACGAGGCCGGCATCGAGGCGCAGCGCGCCCGGGTGAAGCTCCTCAAGGAGAAGCTGCAGGGCGTGAAGAGCCACGAGGCGCTCCGCCTGAAGGACGTCGCGGACTACCTCGTCCGCAAGTCCGTCTGGATCGTGGGCGGCGACGGCTGGGCCTACGACATCGGCTACGGCGGCCTCGACCACGTCATCGCGGCGGGGAAGGACGTGAACATCCTCGTCCTCGACACCGAGGTCTACTCGAACACGGGCGGCCAGGCGTCGAAGGCGACGCCCATGGGCGCGGCGGCGAAGTTCGCGATGGCCGGCAAGGCCACTCCCAAGAAGGACCTCGCGATGCTCGCGATGGGGTACGGCCACCCGTACGTGGCGCGGGTCGCGATGGGCGCGAAGGACGCCCAGACCGTGAACGCGTTCAAGGAGGCCGACAGCTACCCGGGCACGTCCCTGATCGTCGCCTACTCGCACTGCATCGCGCACGGCTACGACATGGCGGACGCCGTCGCGCAGCAGGAGCGGGCCGTCGACTCGGCCTACTGGCCGCTCTTCCGCTACGACCCGCGCCGGATCGCCGCCGGCGAGAGCCCGCTCAAGCTCGACAGCGCGGCGCCGAAGATCGACCTCGCCCGCTTCGTGGAGAACGAGACCCGGTTCCGCCAGGTCGAGGCGACGAACCCCGAGCGGTTCAAGAGCCTCATGGACCAGGCGCAGAAGGACGTGCGCGAGAAGTACGCGCTCTACGAGCAGCTCGCCCGGTCGATGAACCCGGCGAACCTCGTGCCGGGGGCGGCGGGCAGGCCGCCCAAGGCGAACGCCTAGGCGCGCGCCGTGACGGTCCCGGCTCCGGCCCGCCCCGCGCGGGCCCGGGGCCGTTGCAGGAATCGCTTGCGAAATCTTCCGGAGGCGCCATCCGTAGGTTCGCCGGGAGGGCGGCACGCATGTTCGATCGGAAGGCCGGTCCCGCGGTGCGGGTCTTCGCGGCGGCGGCGCTCGCGGTCGTCGTGGCCGCCGGGTGCGGGCGAGGGACCGGCGCGAAGGACGCGTCCGCCGCGCCGCAGGCGGTGACGCTCTCGCCCGAGAACGTCGCCGTCGTCGCGGAGCGGACGCTCCGCTCCGGCCCCGAGATCTCCGGGACCCTGCGGGCGAAGCGCGAGGCGGCGATCCGGGCCGAGGTGGGCGGCACGCTCCTCGAGGTGCTCGCCGAGGCGGGGCAGCGCGTCAAGGAGGGCCAGGTGCTCGCGCGCGTCGACGACGCGTCGCTGCAGCAGTCGCTCCTCGCGGCGCGCTCGGGTGTTTCCGCCGCGAAGAACGGGCTCCAGGTCGCCGAGGCGAACGCGGCGCGCGCGAGAACCCTCGCGGAGGCGGGTGCGATGGCGGCGCAGCAAGCCGAGCAGGCGGAGGCCGCCCTCGAGGCGGTCCGCGCCCAGCTCGCCGACGCCCAGGCGCGGCTGTCCCTCGCCGAGCAGCAGGCGGGGAAGGCCCGCGTGCGGGCGCCGTTCGGCGGCGTCGTCGCGCAGCGGCAGGCCTCGGCGGGCGACGTGGTCGCGCCCGGGGCCGCGCTCTTCACGGTGATCGACCCCTCTCGCCTCCAGCTCGAGGGAACGATCCCCGCGGCGCGGCTCGGGGAGGTGAAGCCCGGCGCGCCGGTGGAGTTCTCCGTCACCGGGTTCGGGGACCAGCGCTTCGGGGGTGAGATCGAGCGGATCGCGCCCTCCGTCGACCCCGCGACCGGACAGGTGCGCGTCTACGTGGACGTGAGGAACGAGGACGGCCGCCTCATCTCCGGGCTCTACGCGCAGGGGCGCGTCGCCGCGGCTTCCGCCTCGGCGCTCGCCGTTCCGGTCGACGCGGTGGACGCGTCGACGGCGCCGCCCACCGTGATGCGGGTCGAGGGGGGAAAGGCGAAGAGGGTCCCGGTGGAGCTCGGGATCCGGGACGACGCGGCGGGCCAGGTGGCCATCACCTCCGGCGTCCAGAAGGGGGACGTCCTCGTCCTCGGGTCGGCGCGCGCGACGCTCGCGGAGGGCGCGCCGGTGCGCCTCGCCGAGGAGACCGCGGCGAGCGCGCCGGCGCGGGAGTAGGACGAGCGGGACGATCCGGGGCGCGCGTGCTCATCTCCGACCTCGCCATCAAGAAGCCGATCGCGACCGTCACGGTGATGCTCGCGCTCGTCGTCTTCGGGCTGTTCGCGCTGGCCATGCTGAAGACGGACGAGTTCCCGGACATCCAGCAGCCGATCGTGGTGGTGAGCGTGCCGTACCCGGGGGCGTCGCCCGAGACGGTCGAGCGCGAGGTCATCGACCCGATCGAGGACGCGCTCTTCTCGATCAGCGGCATCGACGGGCGCCGCACCATCTCGTCCGCGATCGACGGGTTCGCGCAGTTCATCGTCTTCTTCGAGTTCCAGAAGGACGTGCAGCAGGCGTCGCAGGACGTCCGCGACGCGATCAGCGCGAAGCGGCAGGACCTGCCGACCGAGATGGAGGAGCCGGTCATCACCCGGTTCGACCCGGCCGACCTGCCGATCGTGACCCTCACGCTCACGTCCAGGACGGTGTCGGTCCCGGCGCTCACGCGCGCCGCGGACGAGATCGTGAAGCGCGAGCTGCGCGCCGTGCAGGGCGTCGCGGACGTCCGGATCGTGGGCGGCCAGGTGCGGGAGCTCACGGTCGAGCTCCGGCCCGAGGCGATGGCGGCGGCCGGGATCTCGGCGGGGGAGGTGGTGGCCGGGCTCCAGTCGCAGAACCTCGCCGCCCCCGTCGGCCGCGTCAACGTGCAGCTCTCGGAGCAGTCGATCCGGCTCCTCGGCCGGCTCGACACCCCCCAGGAGTTCGAGCAGATCGCGGTCGCGACGCGCGGCGGGCAGGTGGTGCGGCTCGGGCAGGTCGCCACCGTCCGCGACGGCGCAGAGGAGCAGCGCACGCTCGCCCTCTTCGACGGCGTCGAGGCGGTCGGCGTCGAGGTGCTGAAGTCGAAGGGCTACTCGACGACCGCCGTCGCCGACCAGGTGAAGGCCCGCGCGCGCGAGCTGCAGGCGAGGCTCCCGGTAGGCGCGAAGCTCGAGATCGTCCAGGACGCCGGCGAGCGCGTGAGCCGGTCGGTGCGGGAGGTCGAGGTGACGCTCCTCGAGGGTGCGCTCCTCACCGTGCTCGTGGTGTTCCTGTTCCTGAACTCGTGGCGGTCGACGGTGATCACCGGGCTCGCGCTGCCGGTCTCCGTGCTCGCCGCGTTCATCAGCGTCTGGGTGTTCGGGTTCACGCTCAACACGATGTCGCTGCTCGGCCTGTCGCTCGCGATCGGCATCCTCATCGACGACGCGATCGTGGTCCGTGAGAACATCGTCCGGCACATCGAGATGGGCGAGGACCACACCACGGCGTCCTTCCGCGGCACGGACGAGATCGGCCTCGCGGTCGCGGCGACGACCTTCTCGATCGTAGCGGTCTTCGTGCCGATCGGGTTCATGACCGGCGAGGCCGGGCAGTGGTTCAAGCCGTTCGCGCTCACCATCGCGGCGGCCGTGCTCGTGTCGCTCTTCGTCTCCTTCTCGCTCGACCCGATGCTCTCGGCCTACTGGCCGGATCCCCAGGTCGAGCAGGGGATCCGCGAGGGGCGCCTGGCCCACGCGCTCGGCGCGTTCAACCGGTGGTTCGACCGGCAGGCGGACCGCTACAAGGGCGTGGTCGCGTGGGCGCTCGATCACCGCCTCGCGATGTTCCTCATCGCGATCGGCTCGTTCGCGGGCGCGATCGGGCTCCAGGGCTTCGTCGGCGGCGCCGGCTTCGTGCCGGTCTCCGACCGGAGCGAGGTGAACCTCACCGTCGAGGCGCCGCCGGGCTCGTCGCTCGAGTACACGCGCCGCAAGGTGGACGAGGCGGTCGCGATCGCGCGGCGCCACCCGGAGGTCCGGTACGCCTACGCGTCGATCGGCACCCCGCTCATCGGACAGGTGCCGGGCGTCGACCAGGCGAACGTGTACGTCCGCCTCCTGCCCAAGGCGGACCGGAAGGTCTCGCAGGAGGCGCTCGGGGCGGCGCTCCGCCGCGAGCTCGCCTCCGTCGCCGGCGCGCAGATCTCGGTGTTCACGAGCGGCTTCGGCGGCGTCTACAAGCAGATCCAGATGGAGCTGCGGGGGCCGGACTCGCGCGTCCTCGCCGACTACGCGGAGAAGATCCGCGCCATCGCGCGGAGCGTGCCGGGGGCGAGCGACGTCGGGCTGTCGACGCGCGGGCAGACCCCGGAGCTCGAGGTGCGCGTCGACCGCGGGCTCGCCGGGAACCTCGGCGTCACGGTCGGGCAGGTGGCGCAGTCGCTCCGGATCGCGTTCGCGGGCCTCCACTCCGGCGACTGGGTGGACCCGACCGGCGAGACGCGCAAGGTGATGGTCCGGCTCGCGCCCGAGGCGCGGCAGCGCGCGGTCGATCTCCGGCAGCTCCCGCTCGTCGTCTCGGGCGGCCCCGGCGGCGTCCCGCACGTCATGCCGCTCGGGCAGGTCGCGCAGGTCCGCGAGGGCGTCGGCCCCGCCCAGATCTCGCACCTCGACCGGCAGCGCTTCATCGCGATCCAGGGGAACGCCGCGGGGCGGCCGCTCTCCGACGTCGTGGCGGACATCGGCGCGCGGCTCGATCGCGAGGTGCGGCTCCCGCCCGGCTACACGCTCCGTCAGGGCGGCGAGTCCGAGGACTTCGCCGACGTCCTGACGCGGATCGCCATCGCGCTCGGGATCGCGATCCTGCTCATGTACCTCGTGCTCGTCCTGCAGTTCGGGTCGTTCCTCGACCCGTTCGCGATCATGCTGTCCTTGCCGCTGTCGCTCATCGGCGTCGTGGTCGCGCTCATCGTCACCGGCGACACGCTCAACATCATGAGCATGATCGGGGTGATCCTGCTCTTCGGCATCGTCGCGAAGAACGCGATCCTCCTCATCGACTTCGCGAAGTGGGCGCAGGAGGACCGGAAGATCCCGATCCGGGACGCGCTCATCGAGGCCGGGCGCATCCGCCTGCGGCCCATCGTGATGACGAGCGTCGCGATCGTCACCGGCATGACCCCGGTCGCGCTCGGGACCGGCGAGGGCGGCGACTTCCGCGCGCCGCTCGGCCGCGCGGTGATCGGCGGCGTCGTCACCTCGACCATCCTCACGCTCCTCGTGATCCCCACGGTCTACGAGGTGATGCACGGGGGCCGCGCCTGGATCCGCGGCCGGCTCTCGCGCCTCTTCCGGCCGGGCGCCACGCAGGGCCCCGCGGAGAACACGTCCGCGCCGCAGGGGCCGCGGGACTGATCGAGGGGGGCCAGCATCCCACCCGACCCTGTGTGCCCGGGAACCCGGGGACACGCGCGGCAAATGCCCGATTTCACGCAGAAACCCCGGGCACCCGCATTGCAGAACCGGGGGGTGTCTCGCCAGCGGCGAGCGGAACCGATGCCGGCCTGCCCCCACACCGCGACGTGCGCGCTCCACCACAGCATCTCCATGCGGGAGGCGCTGCGCGTGTGGCAGAGCTTCTACTGCGAGGGCGCGTTCGCGCGCTGCGAGCGGTACAAGCTCGCGACGGCGGGCCGGGCGATCCCGGACAAGCTGCTCCCGAACGGCCGGCTGCAGGATCCGTCCGGGGACGGCGCCGGCGCCGCGGCGGCGCCAGGCCGGCGCTGAGCGCGCGCGGGGGCACCCTCACCGCTGCGAGGCTCTCAGCACGGCCCGCGCGGCGAGGTGTCCGCACATCCCGTGGACGCCACCGCCGGGCGGCGTCGAGGCCGAGCAGATCCAGAGCCCCGGCAGCGGCGTCGACCATGGCACCGCCCGCGCCAGGGGCCGGAACACGGTCTGCCGGAGCGAGTTCTCGCCGCCGCCCACGTCGCCGCCGACGAGGTTCGCGTCGTCGCGCTCGAGCGCCGCGGGGCCGCGGACGGCCCGCGCGAGCACGGCGTCGCGGAACCCCGGGGCGAACCGCTCGATCTGCGCCTCGAGCGCCGCGGTCGCGTCGCCGGCCCAGCCGTTCGGGACGTGGCAGTAGGCCCACGCGACGTGGCGACCCGCGGGCGCGCGCGACGGGTCGAACGCCGTCGGCTGCGCGACGAGCGCGAACGGGCGCTCCGGCATGACCCCCGCGGCGACGTCCCGCTCCGCCGCCGCGATCTCCTCGAGCGTGCCGCAGAGATGGACCGTGCCCGCGCGCGCGCACCCGGGCGCGCGCCACGGGATCGGCGAAGAGAGCGCGTAGTCCACCTTGAACGCGCCCGGACCGTAGCGGAACGCGGCGAGCGCGCGGCGGTACGCGCCGGGGAGCCGGCCGCCCGTGATCGAGAGGACCTGGGGCGGGCCCACGTCGAGCAGCACCGCCCGCGCGTCCGCGAGGCCGTCGAGCGACTCGACGCGCACGCCCGTCGCGATCTCGCCGCCGTGGGCCTCCAGGATCGACGCGAGCGCGGCGGTGATGCGCCCCGCGCCGCCGCGCGGGAACGGCCACCCCACCGCGTGCGCGGCCGCGCCGAGGACGAGGCCGAACGCGGCGCTGCCCGCCGCCTCCAGCGGCCGGACCGCGTGCGCGGCGAGGCCGGCGAACAGCGCCCGGGCGCGCGGCCCCGCGAAGCGCCCCTCGGCGACGCGCCGCGCCGGGAGGAGCGCGGAGCGACCGAAGCGCGCGAGCAGGAGCGGCCGGCGCGGGAGGTGCACGACCGCGCCGAGGATCTCGTCCGCGAGCGCGTCGAACGACGCGGCGAGCGGGTCGAAGAGCGTGCGCCAGGCGCGGCCGTCCGGCCCGAGCCCCTCGGCGGTGTCGCGGGTCGAGCGCAGGAGGAGAGCGGCGGTGCCGTCGTCGAAGGGATGGGCGGCCTCAGCGGGCGGCTCGATCATCTCGAGGCCGTGCGCGGCGAGAGGGAGCGACCGGAGGAACGGCGACGCGGGGACGAACGGGTGGACGGCCGAGCAGTGGTCGTGCAGGAACCCGGGCAGCGTGAGCGGGAGCGTCCGCGCGCCGCCGCCGATCCCGTCGGCGGCCTCGAGCACGCGGACCTCCCATCCGGCGCGCGCGAGCGTGACCGCCGCCGCGAGGCCGTTCGGGCCGGAGCCGACCACGACGGCGTCGGGGACTCGTCCTCCCGAGCGGATGCGAGGGAACGTCACGGCGCCGGCCTAGCGCGCGCGGAGCGCCGGCGCCACCCGGCCGTCCCGCGGACGAGGGACGCGGAGCGAGGGCTGGGCGCGGGTTCCCCATCGGGGCCGGGCGAGGTCAGGGGGCGCAACCCGGCGCGCTCGCTGGCGAAGCGACCGACGCGTCGCGACATCGCGGGGACCCTGCGCGCCGTCAACGCGGATGAAAGAGGAAACGGTCACATCGATGCGGTAAACGTACTCGCTCCAAGTGGTCCCCCGCGCTTCGCTCCGCGCCCTCACACCGGGAGATACGGATGCGCCACACCCTTCGAACGCTCTTTCCCCTCGCCCTCGCCCTGGCCGTCGCCGGCTGCAAGGACACCAGCAAGGACGCCAACGAGCGGCACCTCGTGCTCCTCTTCACGACCGACGAGCACTCGAACCTCTTCGCGACGTCGCCGGAGCTCGACGACTTCATCCAGATGCAGAACGGGAACACGCTGCCGACGACCGGCAGGCTCAAGGGCGGCGTCGCCCGGCGGATGACGGTCCTCAAGGCGGAGCGCGACGCGGCGGCGGCGCGCGGCGTCGCCACCCTGACGCTCTCGTCCGGCGACTTCAGCCAGGGCTCGCTCGCGTCGGCCGCCTGGATCGCGACGTCGCCCGAGCTCGCGATGATGAAGGTCATGGGCTACGACGCCGTCGCGCTCGGCAACCACGAGTTCGACCTCGGGCCCGCGGCGCTCGCGCAGGCGGTCGCGTCGGCGGTCTCCCTGGCGGACGGGACGACGCCGCAGCGGCCGCCGCTGGTCCTCACGAACATCAACTTCAGCGCGGCGAGCGCGGCCGACGACGGCCTCGCGGCGCTCTACGGCGAGGACAAGCCAATCGCCCCGTACCGGATCCTCACCACGTCGAACGGCCTCCGCATCGGCATCGTGGCCAGCATGGGCGTCGCCGCGGGCACCGTCGCGGGCGCGCCCGCGCCGGTGACGTTCTGGACCGGCGCCACGAACGAGGCGAAGTTCGCGGACTACGCGGCGAAGCTCCAGGCGGGCATCGATCACCTCCGCGGCCAGGGCGTCGACGCCGTGATCCTCCTCGCCCACGGCGGCATCGGCGCCGACGCCATGCACCCGGGCGAGGACGAGCTGCTCGGGCTCCAGCTGAAGGGCGTGGACCTCATCCTGAGCGGCCACTCGCACCTCTTCACGCCGCAGCCCCGGATCATGTACGGCTCCGGCACTGCGGTCCCGGTCGTGCAGCCCGAGCCCTACGGCCGGAACGTCGGCAAGGTCGAGCTCGTGTTCAAGGACGACGACTCGGCGCCGCGGCCCTACCTCGATCCGAGCGGCACGACGTTCATCGCCGTGGACGACACGGTCGCCCCGTCCGCGGACGCGGCGTTCACCCCGCCCGCCGGCGAGCTCTTCCAGCGGACGGTGGGCTACCTCGCGATCGGCAAGCGCGCCGTCGACGCCTCCGTCACCGCCCCGTCGTTCCTCGAGAAGACGCTCTCGACGATCACGGGGACGCCGATCACGGGGACGACGCCCGCGACGGCCGCCAACCTCTGGAACTACCCGCTCGGCCGGCTCGACTTCGACGTGATCGGGAACGCGCCGGGCGAGACCAACGCGATGAACCTCGACACCGACGGGATCCGGGCGGCGGTGAGAGGGGGCAGCCTGATCGGCATCCCGGTGGGGGCCTGCGCGACCTGCCCCGCGACCGAGATCGCGATCCAGGCCTCCGGCCCGATCCGGGGTGATCTGAGGCCGTCGGCCTACGAGCCGAACCACGCGCTCACGTTCGCGGACATCTACCACGTGGTCCCGCTCGGCGGCGATCCGACGGCCTCGCCCGCGGGCGCCACCGCGAACGACCTCCAGATCTACGCGAACGCGGTCCCGGGCTACCCGCTCGTCAAGGTCAACATCCCGACCGCCGCGCTCCGCGCAGCGATCGAGGGCACCCTCCAGACTGGACTGCTCGTGAACGGCGACTTCTTCCCGGGCGCGAGCGGCCTCGTCGTGCAGTACGACCCCACGCGGCTGCCGATGTTCAACCCGGCGAACCCGCTGAGCCCGGGCTGGGTGACGTACATGGCGCTCGAGAACGGCACCGTCCTGTACGACGTGAGCGACCCGGCCAACGCCGCCACCGGTGGCTTCCCGCCGGCGATGCTCGCCCCGACCTCGTTCCGGTCGGTCGCGACGACGCTCTACGTCGCCGGCGTCGCGCAGGCCCTCGGCATCCCGCTCTACGACGATTCCTTCACGCAGCTCACGACGCTGACGCAGCTCGTCTCGACGGTCGTCCGCCGCGGCGACGGCGGCGCCATCAAGGACTTCGAGGCGCTCGGCCAGTACGTGGCGGTGGCCTGTGCGACGAACGCGGCGAACCCCGGCTTCCTCCCGAGCGTCTACGACGCCACGACGGCCGAGGGAGCGATCCCGCGCCGCGTGGTCGATTGCACCGGCGGCTGCCCGTAGCGAGCGTCGCCAGAAGGCACCGAGACCGCCCGCGCCGGACCCTCGGCGCGGGCGGTCGTGCTTCACGGGGCCGCAGAGGGTTCCACGAGCGCGATCCGCCGCCACGCGCCCGAGCGGAACCGGACGAGGAGCACGAGCGCGAGCCCGCACAGGTAGACGACGAACCACCCGACGGCGGTCGCGGCGCCGCCGCCGAGCAGGCGGACGGTGATCCAGCTCCCGGGCGCGAACACGAGCCAGGCGACCACGACGCGCGCCCACATCGGGAACGCGGTGTCGCCCGCGGCGCGGAGCGCCTCGAAGAGCACGCCCGCGCCCGCGTCGCCGAGCTGCCACGCCGCCGACACGTAGAGCATGCGGCGGCCCACCGCGACGAGCTCGGCCGCGCTCGCCGGGTCGCGCGCGAAGGCGGAGAGGACGAGGTCCGGGGCGGCGACGTACGCGATCGCGACGAGCGTCTCCCACGCGGCCGCGACGCCGAACGTGAGCCCGACGAGGCGCGGGACGCGGTCGCTGCGGCCGGCGCCGATCGCCTGGCCGACGAGGATCGCGCCCCCGCTCGCGAGGCCGAACGCGGGCATGAACGCCGTCGAGTTCACCTGGATCACGACGGTCAGCGCCGCGACGGCGGTCGTCCCCAGGCCGCCGACGACCACGTTGAGGAAGAAGGAGAAGGCGGCGAACTCGAGGAACCAGTTCACGCCGGCGGGGAGCCCGAACCGGAGCAGCCGCCGGAGCTCGGCCGCGCGCAGCCGGCCCGTCCGGGCGCGGCGCCCCTCGGCGAGGAACACGGCGAAGAGGCCCAGGAAGGCCGCGCCGGTCGAGAGCGTGTTCGCGAGCGCCGAGCCGCGCGCGCCCATGGCGGGCGCGCCGAGCCGGCCGTCGATGAGGAGCCAGTTGCCGGCGATCGTCAGGGCCATCGCGGCGAGGTTCGCGATCATCGGCCGGCGCGTGTTTCCGAGGCCGCCGTAGTAGCTCGCGAGCGCCTCGAGGCCGACCACCGCGCCCGACGAGAGGAGCCGGAGCGCGAGGTAGCCCGCCATCTGCGCGCGCAGGCCCGCGGCGTACGGCGAGAGCCCGAGCGCCGCCGGGACGAACGGGATCGCCGCCATCGCGACGACCTGCGCGGCCGCCGCGACCGCGAGGCCGTACCAGGCGTAGCGCCGCGCGCCGCCGAGGTCCCCCATCCCGAAGAGCTGGGACGAGAAGCTCGAGACGATGAAGACCGTCCCCATCGGGAGGATGAAGACGCTCATGGCGTTCAGGGTCCCGGCGGCGGTCGCCGCGAGCGCCTCGGGGCCGAGGTGCGCCACCATGACGGCGTCGGCGAACCCCATCACCACCTGCGTCGAGCGGGAGACCACGACGGGCCACGCGAGCCCGAGCAGGGACCGCAGGAGCCCCCGCGCCGGCTCCCAGCTCGCGTCCGCTCGCCCGTCCGCCGCCTGCACCCCGCGTTCCTAACGCCGGGCCGCCGGACGCGCGCGCGCCGGGGCTGGTAGACTCCGCGAGATCCTTTTCGCGCCCCGCGCGTTCCGTTGGAAGAGGCCCGAGCGACCCCGTGCCGGTGGACGAGAGCGACGAGCGGCTCATGCTCCGGTTCCAGGGCGGCGACGCCCGGGCCTTCGAGGTGCTCGTGCGCCGCCACCGGACGCCCCTCTTCTCGTTCCT
The DNA here is from genome assembly GCA_963821195.1 of uncultured delta proteobacterium. Classification (GTDB taxonomy): domain Bacteria; phylum Myxococcota; class Myxococcia; order Myxococcales; family Anaeromyxobacteraceae; genus Anaeromyxobacter. Next base: position 280,886 of record CAWGDE010000028.1, on the reverse strand, counting down.
CCTCCGGCTCACGGGCGACCGCGGGCGCGCGGAGGACCTCTGCCAGGAGGCGTTCCTGAAGGCGGTGCGCGCGTCGGCGGAGTGGGAGCCGCGGGCCCGGGTCCAGACCTGGCTCTACGCGATCGCCCGGAACCTCGCGGTGGACGAGGCGCGGCGGCAGGCGTTCCGGCGCGCCGAGCCGCTCGACGGAGCACCCGCCGCGGCGGCCGCGACGGACGATCCGCCGCCCGACCGCGCGGCGGAGTCGGCCCTCCTCCGGCCGAAGCTCGAGGCCGCGCTCGCGGCGCTCCCGGACGAGCAGCGGGAGGTGTTCCTCCTCCGCGAGTACGCGGGGCTCCGGTTCCACGAGATCGCCGAGGTGACCGGGACGCCGGAGAACACCGTGAAGAGCCGGATGCGCTACGCGCTCGAGGCGCTGCGCAAGCGGCTCGCCGCCCTCGGCGTCGGCCCCGACGGCGACGCCGCCGAGGCGAGGAGCGCGACCCGATGACCCGCGACGCGTACACCGACCGGCTCCTCGACCTCGCCTACGGCGAGCTCTCGAGGCGCGAGGCGCGCGAGGTGGAGGCGCACGCGGCCTCGTGCGAGGCGTGCGGAGCGGAACTCGGCCGGATCCGCGGGACGCGCCGGATCATGGCCGCGCTCCCGGACGAGCCCGCTCCGGATCGCGGCGAGCGGATCCTGATCGCAGCAGCGCGCGAGGCCGCCGAGGCGCGGCGGCCGCGCCGGCTCGTGCCGCGGTGGCTCCTCGGCGGCGCCGTCGCGGCCGCGTCCCTTGCCGTGGTCGCGGTCGTGTCGTACCGGGTCATCGAGATCGCGCCCCGCCGCGACGACCGGACGGCGCTCCTCGGCGAGTCCCCGTACGCGACGCCGCCGCCCGCGCCCGAGCCGCAGGCCTCCGCGCCGCCGCCGGCCCAGGCGGAGGGCGGAGCCGCCGACCGCGACGCCGCCCGGCCCGCCCCGGAGGCGAAGGGCATCGTGGCCGAGCCGCCCCGCATCGCGGCTGCGCCGCGTCCGAGCCGCCGCGAGGCGCCGCCGTCCGCGCCTCCCGCGCGCGACGGGCTCCAGGCGTACGCGTCTCCACCTCCCCCGGCCCCCGCTCCGGCGCCCTCGGCCCGACTCGAGGCCGAGTCGCGCGGGAGGGTCGCCGCCGCGGAGCGGCCCGCGGACGAGGCGCCGAAGGCCTCGGCGGAAGCGGCGGCTCCGCCGGCGATGGCGGCGGCACCGTCCGCGTCCGCCGCGCAGCCGCCGCGCGCGGCCGCTGGCGCCGCGCCGGAGCGCGCCTCTCCCGGCGCCATGCGGAAGAGCGCCGCAGCGCCCGAGGCGCGGGCGGGGTACGGCGCGGCGGACACGTCCGCCGCGGCGCCGCTCCACGCCGAGGTTCGCAGGTTCCCGGGCTGCGAGGGCGAGGCGCTGCGGCGCGTCGAGGTGGACGCGCGCGGCCGGACCGTGCGCTACGTCCGCGAGGGCAGGGTCGGCGGCCGGCGGCTCCGGATCGATCACGCCTTCGATCCCGACGGCCGGCCGGCGGGCGTCACGGTGACGGATCTCGACGCGCCGGGCGTCGCCGTGGACGCGCGAGCGCTCGGCCTCTCGCTCCCGGCGAGCGCCGGCGAGGCCGGGATCGACGCGCCGCCGCGCTGCGGGCGGTGACGCGACCGCGACCCCGACCCCGACCGCGACCGCGACCGCGACCCCGACCCTGACCGCGACCTCGACCGCGACCCGGACCGCGACCTCGACCCGGACGGCGCCGACCCGCGCCTGCATCCGGCGCGCTACACTCAGAATCGATGGCGCGCATCCTCTACGGCGTGGTCGGCGAGGGCATGGGGCACGCGATCCGCTCGCGGGTCGTCATCGACCACCTCGCGAGGAGCCACGACGTGCAGGTCGTCGTCTCCGGCCGCGCGCACGACTACCTCAAGGCCCGCGAGCGGGATCGCCTCGGCGTGAACCGGATCTGGGGGCTCTCGATCGTCTACGAGGACAACGAGGTCCGGAACTTCCGGACCGTGCTCGCGAACGTGCGGGGCGCCGCGCTCGGCGGCTGGCCGCGGAACGTGAAGGCCTGGTTCGACCTCGCCGAGTCGTTCCGGCCCGAGGTGGTGGTCTCGGACTTCGAGACCTGGAGCTACCTGTTCGCGCGCTCGCGCGGCCTCCCCTGCGTCTCGGTGGACAACATCCAGGTCGTGAACCGCTGCGATCACCCGCCCGACGTCGTCGCGGGCCACGAGGCCGAGTTCCTCCTCACGAAGGGGATCGTGAAGGCGAAGCTGCCGGGGTGCTTCCACTACCTCGTGACGACGTTCTTCTACCCGCCGGTCGCGAAGCCGCGCACGACGCTCCACCCGCCGGTGCTCCGGCCCGAGATCCTGGCGGCGCCGCCGGAGCGCGGCGAGCACCTCCTCGTCTACCAGACCTCGACGTCGAACGAGGCGCTCCCCGAGATCCTCCGCCGCTCCGGGCGCGAGTGCCGGATCTACGGCCTGCGCCGGGATCTGAAGGGCGACGTCCGCGACGGGAACCTCCTCTGGCGCCCGTTCGACGAGCGGACGTTCGTCGAGGACCTCCGCACCGCGCGCGCGGTCGTGTCCGGCGGCTCCTTCACGACGATGAGCGAGTGCGTCTACCTGCACAAGCCGCTCCTCTCGGTCCCGGTGAGGAGGCAGTTCGAGCAGGTGCTGAACGCGCGCTGGCTCGAGAAGCTCGGCTACGGGGTGGCCGCGGAGGAGATCACCGGGCCCGGGCTCGCGCGCTTCCTCGAGCGCCTCCCGGACCTCGAGCGCGGGCTCGCCGGGTACGCGCAGGACGGGAACCGCGAGCTGCTCGCGAAGCTCGACGAGGTCGTCGCCGCCGCGCCGCGGGCGGCGGGCGGGCGGGGGACCCGCTCGGCCCGCCGCCGTGAAGATCCGGGTCGTCGCCGTCGGGAAGGACCGCTCCGGGCTGTACGCCCCGGCGGTCGAGGAGTACGCGAAGCGGCTCGGCCGCTACGTCCGGTTCGAGCTCGTGGAGGTCCCCGAGGCACGCAAGCACGCGGGGACCCCCCGCGCGCGCGACGAGGAGGGCGAGGCGCTCCTCGCGCGGATCGGGGAGCGCGAGCGCGTCGTCGCGCTCGACGAGCGCGGCGCCGAGGAGACGAGCCTCGCGTTCGCGAAGCGGGTCGAGCGCTGGCTCGCGGGCGGCCAGGACGTGGCGCTCGTCGTGGGTGGGTCGGACGGACTCGCCGAGGCGGTGAAGGCGCGCGCCGCCGAGAGGCTGGCGCTCTCGCGGATGACGCTCGCGCACCGCCTCGCGCGGCTCGTGCTCGCGGAACAGCTCTACCGCGCCTTCACGATCCTTCGGGGGGAGCCTTACCATAAGTGACGGGGGGCCCTCGCACTGCGGCTTTCGCCGCGGGGCTCGGGACCCCCCGAACCCCCCGGCGCTCGCTCCGGCGCAGCCTCATCCGGCTGCGCCTGCGCTCGGGGCGCAACTGGGACGTCGTGTCGATCATTTCCCGTTGCGCGGCGGCCGTTTCCCTGACAATCACGGACCTTCCGGACAGGAGAGGTGAACGTGCCGAAGACGAAGCCGGTCCTCCTCGTGGTCCTCGACGGCTGGGGCATCCGCAAGGAGCGCGAGGCGAACGCGATCGCGGTCGCCGGGACGCCGAACGTGGACGCGCTCGTGCGCGAGTTCCCGTCCACCGCGCTCGAGACGAGCGGCCTCTCGGTGGGGCTGCCGGAGGGGCAGATGGGCAACTCCGAGGTGGGCCACACGAACCTCGGCGCCGGGCGGATCGTCTACCAGGACCTCGTCCGCATCAACCGCGCCGTCGAGGACGGCTCCTTCTTCTCGAACGACGCGCTCCTCATGGCGGTGCGGCGCGCGAGGGAGGCCGGCGGCGCGCTCCACCTCATGGGGCTCGTCTCGGACGGCGGCGTGCACAGCCACCTCGAGCACCTCGCCGCCTGCCTCGAGCTCGCGCGCCGCGAGGGGCTCGCGAAGGTGTTCGTGCACGCGTTCATGGACGGCCGGGACACGCCGCCCCGCTCCGGGCTCGGCTACATGGCCGACCTCGAGAAGCGGCTCCGCGCCACGGGCCACGGCAAGGTCGCGACGGTGTGCGGTCGCTACTACGCGATGGACCGCGACAAGCGCTGGGACCGGGTGGCGCTCGCGTGGGAGGCGCTCGTCCACGGCGAGGGGCACAAGGCGTCCTCCGGCGTCGCGGCGATGGAGGCGTCGTACGCGCGGGGTGACGGCGACGAGTTCGTGAAGCCCACCGTGATCGTGAACGGCGACGGGAAGCCCGTGGGCCCGGTGCGCGACGGCGACGCGATCCTCTTCTTCAACTTCCGCGCGGACCGCGCGCGCGAGATCACGCGCGCGTTCACCGACCCCGGCTTCAAGGACTTCGACCGGAAGGCGAAGCCCGGGCTGTCCGCGTACGTCTGCATGACGGAGTACGACAGGACGTTCGGGCTCCCGGTCGCGTTCCCGGCGCAGGACCTCACCGAGATCTTCCCCGAGCTCGTCGCACGCGCGGGCCTCGCGCAGCTCCGCTGCGCCGAGACCGAGAAGTACGCGCACGTCACGTTCTTCTTCAACGGCGGGCGGGAGACGGTCTTCCCGAAAGAGGACCGGATCCTCGTCCCGAGCCCGCGCGACGTGAAGACGTACGATCAGAAGCCCGAGATGAGCGCTCGCGAGGTGACGGACAAGCTCGTCGAGGCGCTCGGCACCGGGAAGTACGGCTTCGTCCTCGTCAACTTCGCGAACCCGGACATGGTCGGCCACACGGGGATCCTCGACGCCGCGGTGAAGGCGGTGAAGGTCGTGGACGAGTGCCTCGGGCGGCTCTGGAAGGCGGCGCGCGCGCAGGGGATGGCGATGCTCGTCACGGCCGACCACGGGAACTGCGAGATGATGACGGACCCCGTGACCGGCGAGCCGCACACGGCGCACACGCTGAACCCCGTCCCCTTCATCCTCGCCGACCCCGACTTCAAGGGGGCGAAGCTGCGCGCGAAGGGCGTCCTCGCCGACGTGGCCCCGACGATCCTGCAGGTGATGGGCCTGCCGCAGCCGAAGGAGATGAAGGGGCTCGGGCTCGTGACGAGATAGCCGCTTGCGCGTCCCCGACTTCGGCCGCGCCGTCGCGCGCGCCCTCCTCGAGCTCGTCTGGCCTCCGCGCTGCGCGGCGTGCGGCGCCGCCGTGCGCGAGGAGCCGTTCTGCGACGTCTGCGCGGGCGCGGTGGAGCCCGTCCCGCCGGGCTGCGCGCGGTGCGGCCAGCCCGGGCCGGACGCGCTCTGCGGCGCGTGCCGGGCCGCGCCGCCGGCGTTCGACGCGGTCCGCGCGGGCGGCCTCTTCGGCGGCCCCCTCGCGGACGCGATCCACGCCTTCAAGTACCGCGACCGGCCCGCGCTGGCCCGGCCGCTGGGGGCGTGGCTGGCGGCGCGAACGGTGCTGTCGCCCGTTGCGGTCATCGTGTCCGTCCCGCTCGCGCGCGGCCGCCGGCTCGAGCGCGGCTACGACCAGGCGGCCCTGCTCGCCGATGCGCTCGCGCGCGCCGCGGGCGCGAGCAGCCGGCGGCTCCGCGCCGCGCTCCGGCGCGTCCGCGAGGCCCCGCCGCAGGTGGGCAGGACGCGCGAGGAGCGCGCGCGCAACGTGGCGGAGGCGTTCGAGGTCGGTGCTGCGGTGGCGGGCAGGGAGGTGGTCCTCGTGGACGACGTGGTCACGACCGGCGCGACCGCGGACGCAGCCGCCACGGCGCTCCGCCGGGCGGGCGCCCGGTCGATCGTGGTCGTCGCGCTCGCCCGGGCGGAGTAGGTTCGGGGGTCCCATGCACCGCCGCCTCGCCCTCGCGCTCGCCGCCCTCCTGCTCGCCGGCGCCGCCTCCGCGGCCCCGCCCGCCGGCGCCGGGGCGCCCGCGCGCTCCGCGGCCGCGCCGGCCGCGGGCCCGGCGGATCCCTCCGCCGCGCGCCTCGACGCGCTGGCGCAGGAGCTCCAGCGGGACGCGCGGTCGCCGCGCGGGATCGTCCCGCTCGCCGGGATCGCCGCGGTCGCGGAGGACGCGCCGGACCTCGCCCGCGTCGCGGCGATCTACGCCCGGACGGCGGACGACCGCGGCGCGCACCCGGAGGTCCGCGCCCTCGCGCGGTTCCGCCTCGCCGGGCTGGAGCGGGCCCGCGGGAACCTCCAGAAGAGCGCGGCCCAGCTCCGGCGCCTCGGCTTCGTGACGGGGTGGAAGATCGCCGGACCGTTCGACGACGAGGGGAAGCGCGGGTTCGCCGAGGCGTACCCGCCGGAGCAGGGGATCGACCTCGCCGCGACGATGCCGGGGAAGGTCCGCGAGGTGGGCTGGCGGGACCTCCCGCCGGAGGCGGTCGCGCAGGGCCTCGTGCACCTCGGCGCGACGGTCCGGCCCTCGCGCGAGGTGGTGACGTACGCGCTCGCGGTGGTGGACGCGCCGCGCGACGACCGGGTGCGGCTCTGGTTCGGCGGGAGCGGCGCTGCGAAGGTCTGGGTGAACGGCGCGGTCGCGATCGCGGATCCGGGGTACCACCCGGCGCGGCTCGACCAGCGGGGCGCGCTCGTGTCCCTGCGCAAGGGGTCGAACCGCATCCTCGTGAAGCTCTGCCACCAGAGCGGGCGGCACGGGTTCTACCTCCGGCTCGCCGACGAGCGGGGAGACGGCCGGATCCTGCCGGCGGGCGACCTCGCGGCCGCGGCGGCCTCGCCCGGCGCGGCGCCGCAGTCGATCGAGAGCGCCGTGTCGCGGCTCGAGGCGCGGGCCGCAGCCGTGCGCGGGCGCGCCCAGGCCGAGGGCGAGGCGCGCATGGACCTCGCCGCAGCGCTCGACGAGCGCGCGCCGGAGGACGCCCAGGAGGACCGCGCGGCCGTCGAGGCGCGCCGCGCGGCGGAGCTCCTGCCGCGCTCGGTCGAGGCGCGGCTCCTCGCCGCGCGGCTCGAGGACGACCACGGCCGGCGGCGGCTCCAGCTCGAGGCTGCCCTGCAGGCGTCGCCCGGCGAGGCGCGCGCGCTCGCCGCGCTCGCCCAGGAGGAGCTCGACCAGGGCCGCCCGCACGCGGCGGTGCGCCTCCTCGATCGGGCGATCGCGGCGGCGCCGCGCTGGGCCGCGCCGCGCGTCGCCCGCGTCGAGGCGCTCGATCGCGCCGGGCTCGGCGCGCGGGCGGTCCTCGCCGCGCGGGAGGCGGCGCGCGAGTTCCCGACCGCCCCCTCCGCCGTCCGCGCCGCCGCGAGCGCCGCCCGCCGGCTCGGCCAGGACGCCGACGCCGCCGCGCGCCTCCGCACGCTGCTCGCGCTCCGGTTCGACGACGCCGAGGCGCGTGGCTCGCTCGAGCAGCTCCTCGCCGACCGCGGGGACGTGGCCGGCGCGGCGACGCTCGCCCGCGAGGCGCTCCGGCTCGAGCCCTCCGACGTCGACGAGCGCCTCGCGCTCGCGGGACTCCTCGCGGCGAACGGCCTCCCCGACGAGGCGGAGGAGGCGTTCGCCGACGCGATCCGGATCGCGCCGGAGGACGCGGGGGCTTTCGAGCGGCGCGGGCGGGCGCGGCTGCGCGCCGGCCGCACCGCCGAGGCGCGCGAGGACCTGCTCCGCGCGCTCGAGCTCCGGCCGCAGAGCCCGGACGTCAAGGAGCTGGTCCGGAGCCTCGAGCCGGCGCGCGAGCGGTTCGAGAAGCCGTACCTGCTCGACGCGCCGCGCGCTCGCGAAGGCGGCGCCCGGCGCCGCTCGCGACGAGGACGCGGTCGTGCTCGGCGAGCTCAAGGTGACGCGCGTCTTCCCGTCGCGGGCTCTCCGCGACCTACCGCCAGACGGTCGTGAAGGTGCTGACCGCCGCGCGGCGCCGAGGCGTTCCGGCGCCAGGGGGCTCCGGCGACGCCCGACCGGCAGGAGGTGCGGGTCGAGCGCGCGCGCGTGTGAAGCCGGACGGCACGGCGATCGACACGCTACGAGGAGAGCGACCGCGAGCGCGAGCGAGCCGTGGTACCGGCTCTACTACGACACGCGCACGCGGGCGCTGTCGTTCCCGGCGCTCGCGCCGGGCGACGTGCTCGAGGTCGCCTGGCGCATCGACGACACCGCCGGCGAGAACCTCCTCTCCGACTACTTCGGCGACCTCATCTTCCTCGACGACCAGACGCGCAAGGCGCGCATCGACTACGTGCTCCTCGTGCCCGGCCACGCGGAAGCTCCACGCGAGCGTCCCCGCCGGGCTCGAGCGCTCCGAGCGCACGCTCCCGGGCGGCGTCGTGGAGCACCGGTGCACCGCGCGCGACGTGCCGCGGATCGTGACCGAGCCCGGGATGCCGGGGTGGAGCGAGGTCGCCCGATACGTCCACGTCTCGACGTACGCGAGCTGGGACGAGGTGGCCCGCTTCTACTGGGCGCTCGTGCACGACCAGCTCAGGCCGACGGACGAGCTCCGGCGCACGGCGGAGCGGCTCGCGCGCGAGGCGGTGGCGCCGCCGCCCGCCCCGCGCCGCGGCAAGGCCGCGCCCGAGCCCGCGTCGTCGCGGTGCCGGCCTCGGGCTGGAGCCAGGCCGACGAGCGCGCCATCGTCCGCGCCGTCTACGACTTCGTCGTCACCCAGACGCGCTACGTGGGGCTCGAGTTCGGCATCCACGGGTACAAGCCGTACCGGGTCGACCGACGTGCTCGCGCCGGCGCTTCGGCGACTGCAAGGACAAGGCGAGCCTCATCCACGCGCTGCTCCAGGCGGTCGGCGTCGACTCGCGGCTCGTGCTCCTCCGCATGCAGCCGGCTCGGCCGGATCCCCGAGGCGCCGGCGTCGCTCGCCGTCTTCAACCACGCGATCCTCTACGTGCCGGATCTCGACCTCTGGCTCGACGGCACGGCGTCGTACTCGGGATCCGGCGAGCTGCCCGGCGAGGATCGCGGGGCGAGCGTGCTCGTCGTCGAGCCGTCCGGCGCGCCCCGCTTCTCGACGATCCCGGAGGCCGCGCCCGACCAGAACCGCACCGACACGACGTTCGACGTGGCGATCGCGCCGGACGGCACCGCCCGGGTCGCGGGCGCGTCGCGGATCGCCGGCGCGGAGGCGCCGCAGTACCGGCGCGCGTACCTCTCCGAGCACGACCGCCGGGCGCAGCTCGAGAAGGCGTTCAACCGGACCTTCCCCGGGCTCCGCGTGCGCGAGGTCACCGTGTCGGACCTCTCGCGGATCGAGGACGAGGTGAAGATGTCGTTCGCGCTCGACGTCCCGCGGTACGCGCAGCCGGACGGCGCCGGGCTCCGCTTCACGCCGTTCGGAGGCGGCGCCGGGTACGTCGAGGCGTACGCCTCGCTCTCGGAGCGGCGCCACGACCTCGTCGTCGGGGATCCGATGCAAAAGCGATTCACGTACCGCTTCGCGCTCCCCGCCGGCTGGAAGGTGGCCGAGGTGCCCGAGGACGCGGCGGCGGACGGCCCCGACGCATCATTCGAGGTCCGGTACCACGCGGAGGACGGGACGCTCGTGGTCGAGGGACACGTGACCTTCAAGACCGGGCGCGTGCCGGCGGAGCGCTATCCCGGGTTCCGCGAGCTCGTGGCCGGGATTGACCGCGCCTTCTCCCGGCGCGTGCGGATCGGCCCCGCGTCGGAAGGGAGCCGGCCGTGAGCCGCGCCCGGTTCCGCGTCGCCGCGCTCGCCGTCGCCCTCGGGTGCGCCGGGCCCCGCGCGTCCGGGCCGGGCGGCGCGGGCGGGCGCGCGATCGACCTCCTCGTCGTCCAGAACGACGCCGCCGCCGCGCGCACGCGGGCGGATCGCGCGATCGCGAGCAGCCCGGGGGACGCCTGGGCGCGCCTCGCCGCCGCGCTCGCCGCCCGCCGGACGCTCGACCTCCCCGGGGAGGCGCGCCAGCTCGCGGCGATCCCGGCGGCGGCGCCCCGGCACCCGCTCGTGCCCATCGCGCTCCGGCGGCTCTCGGAGCTCGCGGAGGAGTCGCCCGACCTCGCGAAGGCGGTCGAGGGCGCGCTCGCGCCGGTGACCGCGTCGGGCAAGCTCACCGGGCTCGCGGCGTACCGCGCGCGCGTCGCGCGCATCACGGCCGCAGAGGTGCTCGGCGACCACGCCCGGGCCGCGGCGCTCCGCCGCGAGAACGGCGCCGTCTCCGCGTGGACGCTCGCCGGGCCGTTCGGGCAGTACCGGAACCTCGACCTCGACCGCCCGTTCCCGCCCGAGCAGGGCACGCTCCCCGAGACCGTGGCCGCGCCCCTCGGCGCGCCCGAGCGGCGGACGCGCGCGCTCCCGGCGCCGGACGGGTCCGTGGCCCTCGACGGCGAGCCTCGCGACGGAGACGTGTTCTACTTCGCGACGGACGTCACGCTCGCGCGCGGCGGGAAGTACCTCGTCGCCCTGGGGACGGGGCTCTCGGCGAAGCTCTTCGTGGACGGAGGGCTGGTCCACGAGCGGCGTGCCTGGACCGCCTGGCTCCCGAGCCTCGTCCACCTCCCGCTCGACCTCGCCCCGGGCCGCCACCGCCTCCTCGTCAAGGTGACCCGCACCGGCCCGGCGACGGGGTTGCACGTGGCGTTCGCGCGCGAGGACGGCGCGCCTTCCGACGCCACGTTCGCGGCCGCAGCCACCGGTCCGGCGCCGGCTCCCTCCGCGCCGGCACCCGGGCGCGCGCTCCCCGCCTTCGCGCCGCGCGAGCTCGCCCGCGCCCTCGCCGCGGAGGCCGGTCCCGCGCTCGCCGCGCTCCTCGCCGGGCGCGACGCTGCGGGGCTCGACCGCGAGGCCGCGAAGGCGCTCCTCGCCGAGGCCGCGCTCGCCCTCCCCGGCTCGGCCGCGGTGCGCGCGGCTCGGGCCGACGTCCTCGGCGACGACCCGACGCTCGACCCGCAAGCGGCGCACGCCCGGGCCGAGGCGGCGCTGCGCGAGGCCCTCGCCCGCGATCCCGGTCACGCGGAGGCGCGCGTCGCGCTCGCGGCGCTCCTGCTGCAGGGGCAGCGGCTCGACGACGCCGACGAGGTCCTCGCCGGCCTCGGCGACGCGGCGTCGCGCCCGGCCGCGCTCGCGGTCCGCGCCCGCGCCGCGGACGCGCGAGGGCTCGCAGAGAGGGCGGAGGCGCTCGTCGCGGAGGCGATCGCGGGGGGCGGCGGCTGCGCCGTCCTCGACCACGGGCGCGAGCTCGCCGGCCGCCGCCACGCCGTCGCGCTCGAGGGCGCGCGGGCCCGGGCCCTCGCGGAGTGCCGCGGCGGCCGCGAGCGGCTCGCCGATCACCTGCGCCGTCACGGCGATCCCGCCGGCGCCGCCGACGTCCTCCGTCCGCTGGTCGCAGCCCGCCCCTGGGCGGTCGGGCCGACGGCCGCCCTCTCCGACGCGCTCGTCGCAGCGGGGGAGCCCGCGAAGGCGGCCGAGGCGCTCGAGGCCCTCCGCGCGATCTGGCCGCGGAGCGCACGGACCGAGAAGGCGCTCGCCGACGCGCGCGAGCTCGCCGGCGACCCGGCCGCGGCGCGCGCCGCGCGCGAGCGGGCGCTCCGGCTCGACGGCTCGGACCTCGCGCTCCGACGGGCGCTCGCGCTCGAGGACGGGCGGGAGGTCCTCGACGACCTCGCGGAGGACGCGGGCGCCGCCATCCGCGCGTACGAGGCCGCGCGCCGCACCGACGACACCTCCGCCACGCTCGTGCTCGACGCCGCCGCGGTGGAGATCCACCCGGGCGGCACCGCGACGGAGCGGACGCACCAGGTCATCCACGTCCTCGACCCGCAGGGCGTCGAGCGCCACGGCGAGGTGTCGATCCCCGCGGGCGCCGACGTGCTCGCGCTCCGCACGCACAAGCGGGACGGCCGTACGCTCGAGCCCGAGCGCGCGGGGGGCGGCGACAAGCGCTCCGTGTCGCTCGCCGGGCTCGAGCCCGGCGACTACGTCGAGGTCGAGTACGTGCGGTCGGTGCGCGGCGATGGCGTGCGCTTCGCGGCCGACCCGTTCTTCTTCAAGGCCGAGGGGGAGCGCCTCTTCCGGTCCACCTACGTGGTCGTCGCGCCCGAGGGGCTCGGGATGGAGGTGGACGCGCACGGGATGGCCGCGCCGGAGAAGGTGCGGGAGGGCGGCCGCGAGATCGTCCGCGGCCTCGCGCTCGACGTCGCGGCGCAGGTGCCCGAGCCGTCGTCGCCGCCCACGACGGAGTTCATGCCGTTCCTGCACGTGGGCGTCGGCGGCGGCCGCGATGCGCTGCAGCGCTCGCTCGCCGACCACGTCGCCGACCGCGCGCGTCCGACCGAGGAGATCCGCGCGCTCGTGCGCGAGATCCGCGCCGCGGTGGGGCCGGGCGCGGCGCCGCTGGCGCTCGTGCGGGCGGCGGTCGCGCGGGTCTCGAAGACGATCCTCGGGCAGGGCGGCGCGCTCGGGGAGGAGGCGAGCGTCGTCCTCTCGCGCGGCCAGGGGAGCCGGCTCGTCGTCCTGAAGGCGCTGCTCCCGGAGCTCGGCGCCCGCGTCCGGGTCGTCTTCGCGCGCCCGTACGGCGCCGACGCCGGGACGTGGCGGTTCCCGCCGTCGAGCCTCTACGGCCAGCCGCTCCTGCGCGTCGAGGCGGGCGGCGAGACCGCCTGGCTCGATCCCAGCCTGCGCGTCGCCCCGTTCGGCGCGATCCCGGGGCCGGTGCTCGACGCGGAGGCCCTCCTCCTGCCCGAGCCCGGCGAGGAGCCGGAGGTGATCCGGACGCCCGCGCGCGCGGCCGTCGAGGAGCGGCGCGAGGTGGTCGTGAAGGTCGCGCTCGACGCCGACGGCGGCGCGACCGTCGAGGGCGAGGATCGCTACTTCGGCGCCGCCGGCGCCGCCGCGAAGGGCGCGATCGAGCGGCTCGACGCCGACGACCGGCGGCAGGTGATCGAGTCGATGCTCGCGCGGAGCTTCCGCGGGGTCGCGCTCTCGGAGGCGTCGTTCCTCGGCGAGGAGGACCCCGAGGCGCCGCTGGTCATCCGCTGGCGCGGGAAGGTGCCGCGCCTCGCGCGCCCCTCGAACGGAAACCTCGTCGTCGACGCGCCGATCCTGCCTGCGCGGCTCGGGCCGCGGTTCGTACAGGTCGCCTCGCGGACGACGCCGCTCGTCCTCCAGCTGGACGAGCGCTCCGTCCAGCGCGTCGAGCTCGTCGCGCCGGACGGGTTCGCGCCCGTGGCGGCGCCGGCGAGCCCGGTCGAGACGCCGTTCGGATCGTTCTCGCGGGTGGACCGCGTCGAGGGACGCACGCTCGTGCGGGAGGAGAAGCTCCACCTCGCGCGCGGCCGGGTCCCGCCCGGGCGCTACGCCGAGTTCGCGGCGTTCGCGGGGGCGGTCGACGCGGCGCAGGAGCAGGCGATCGCGATCGACCGCTCGAAGGCGCCCTGACGGAACGAGCCGGCTACTTCCGCAGCAGCTTGAACGCGTGCACCCAGTCGTTCTTCCGGAAGCCCGGGATGCACCAGAGCATGCAGAGCGGCTCGATCGCCCGCGCGGCCTCGGCGGCGCCCATGTCCTCCGTCTCCCAGCCGAACTGATCGAGGATGCCGGTCACCTGCCTCTTCGCGCCCTCGTCGTTGCCGCAGACGAACATCGTCGGCTTCCCGCCGGGGAGCGACGGGTTCACCATGAGCGCGTTGCCGACGCAGGAGAACGCCTTCACGAACCTGCGCCTTCGGCGCCGCCGTCTGGAGCTGCTCCATGAGCGACTCGTTCGGTCCGGTGAAGAACGCGATCACGCCGTTCACGGGCGGCGCGTCGGCGATCGGGTTGGTCGCGTCGAGACGGTCTTGCCCGGCGAGCGCGGCGCCGCAGGCGCGCACCGCGTCGCGGCGGCGGTCCCCTTCACCGCGAGCACGACGACCTCGCCGAACGCGGCCGCCTCCGCGAAGGTCCCCGTCCACGCCTTCGCGCCGGCGCCCTGCTTCCACGCCGCGAGCTTCGCCGTGTCGCGCGAGCCGCGCATGACCTCGTGGCCGTGCTTCAGGAACCCGTCCGCGAGCGTCTGTCCGACCACGCCCGACCCGACGACTCCAATCTTCATTTCCGCTCTCCTCGTCCCGGCGCCTCGGCGGCGTCGCGCAGTTCTTAGGCGCCGGGCCAGGCCAGCGCCCGGGGAGTCCCATGCGTGACGGCCCGGGTGCTGGCCGCCCGCCGCCCGAGGACCCGGGGTGTGCAGACACCCCACATCCCCCGATCGGGAAGCGCCGTGATTTCCATCATCACCGAGCGTGCTGTACTGCGTCGGCCGGGCACGCGCGGTGCAGGACCCCGGGCGTGCGCTCTCGGGCTTCGGGACGTTGGTGTCCCGGGCCGTGCGGGCCGGCCGCTGGCGGCACCGTCGCTCCCCCCCTCGACGGCGCCCAAGGTGGACGGTCCGGGCCAAACCGAGCTTCGAAGGCGCACGTGGCGGGTCGGAGGTCGTCCGCGTCCCCCCCCGGGCGGGCGCCCTCCGGCCCGCCTTTTCGTTCAGGCTACGTGCTCGCAGGACCGCCGGGCAGCGCGTCCACGAAGTGGACCGCCCGGAAGCCGAGCGTCACGAGGAGCGCGTGCACCTGCCGCTCCGCCGACTTGCGCGCCTTCGCGCGGAGCAGCGCGTCCGACGCGACCTCGCGCTCGAACGCGACCTTCGCGAGCTCGAAGAGGCGGGCTGTCTCCGCGGAGTCGAGGTTGGAGCCGATCACCTCGGTCTCGTCCGGCTCGAGCTCGATCGACACGCGGAGCGGCGGCAGGACGACCCAGACCTCGCGGTCCTGTACCTTCACCGACGACGCGTCGAGCTTCGAGAAGTCGAGGCCGAGCCGGGCGATCGCGAACACGATCGCCTTTCCGCGGGGCGTCGCGAACGTGTGGCGCATCCACCCCGCCATCTCGCCCCAGGCCGAGTCGGCCGGCGACGGCTCCGGCGCGAACGTCACCTTCTTGTAGAGCGACACCTCGAGCGTCTCGAGCCGAGCGATCTCGCGGATCTGCGTGACGACCGCCGGCGGGTCGGGCGGCTCCGGCGCGCGGCGGAACGCGCGCAGGGCGACGCCGAGGCCGAGGCCCAGGGCGAGGCCGAGGACGAGGAGGGAGAGGAGACGGCGCATCCCGGGATGCTACCGCGGCCGCGCCCGTCCGCGGGATCGCCTCGCGCCCGCTCTCGTGCGCGGCTTCGCACGCTTCCCCACCTCGGCCGCCGGGCGCCGCTTCGCCGGCTTCGCACGCGCCGGCTTCGGCTTGCGCGCCCCGCGGGCCGCCTTCGCGGCCCGCAGCCGCAGCGCGGACTCGAGCGCGAGGGCAGCCCAGACGATCATCGCCTCGGGGTCCTCGTGCGCCTCGTCCGGTGGCCGGTAGTAGCTCGTGTTCTCCAGCTTCTGCGTCGGGCCGACGTACACCCAGCTCCGGCAACCGGCCTCGACGAAGCGCGGCCGCGAGGCGTCGTCCGTCTTGAGGAACAGCTCGTCGTCGTCGAGCAGGCCGAACATCACGCCCTGCGCGTACACGCCGTGCCCGCCGAACATCGCGCGGGCCTCGACGGGGCCGACGCCCGAGAGCAGCTCGAGCGCGTGGGTGACGAAGTCGGGGGAGTTCGCCATGAGAGCACCTCGCCTCACTCGAAGAGCCGCTCGGAGAGCGCGCTGTGGAGGTCCATGCCGCGGCTCGTGAGGACGAGCCGCCCCGCGCGGCGCACGGCGAGCCGGCGCCGGACCGCCTCGCCCGCCTCCCGGGCCTGCGCCGCCGAGAGCACCGCGATGGGCGCGCCGCCGCGCGTGCGGAGGGCGAGCATGAGCCGCTCGTTCCGGTCGGCGGTCGACGCGATCCGGTCCTCCTCCGCGGTCGGCGGCGTTCCACCGAGCGCGGCGTCCGCGTAGGGATGCGCGCCGCGGAGGTTTCCGTACCGGACGGACCCGCCGCCCGCGTCGCCGCGCAGGCACCCGTAGGCCCCGGCGCCGAGGCCGAGGTAGCTCTCGCCGTCCCAGTAGAGCCGGTTGTGCACCGACTCCCGGCCCGGTCGCGCGAAGTTCGAGATCTCGTAGCGCAGGAGCCCGGCCCGGCGGAGGGCGGAGCGGATCGCGGCGGCCTGCGCGCGCGTCTCGTCCTCCGACGGGAGCGGCAGCCGGCCCTCGCGGCGGAGCCGCGCGAGCGGGACCTCCTCGGCGAGCACGCCCCCGTCGAGCGTGAGCGCGTACGCCGACACGTGGACCGCGCCGGCGGTCACCGCGCGGGCCGCGTCCGCGCGCGCCGTCTCGACGGTCGAGCGGCGCGCGCCGTAGATGAGGTCGACGCTCACGTTCCCGATCGCGTCCGCGGCGTCGCGGATGGCCCGCTCGGCCGCCTCCGGCCCGTGCCGGCGTCCGAGCTTCACGAGGACGCCCCGGTCGAACGACTGCACGCCGATGGAGACCCGGTTCACGCCCGCCGCGCGCCAGGCCAGCAGCCGCTCGCGATCGCACGACTCCGGGTTCGCCTCGATCGTCACCTCCGCGCCCGCCGGGAAACGGAAGCGCTCGCGGACGGCGCCGAGCACCTCGCGGACGTCCTCGGGATCCCACAGCGACGGCGTCCCGCCGCCCAGGTACAGGCTCGCGGGCGCGAGGCCTTCGAACGCCGCGGCGCGGAGCGCGAGCTCGGCGAGCACGGCGCGGGCGTAGCGGCGCCCGCCCGGCTGCGGCTCGGTCGTGACGGCGAAGTCGCAGTACGGGCACCGGTGCGTGCACCACGGGAAGTGGACGTAGACGCCGAACGGCCGGGCCATCGGCCCTACCTTGTAGCGCGTCCCGGATTGGGCCGCCCGGGGTCGATCCCGAAGTCGACATCCCCGTGGGGTTCGTGCTTTCTTCCGCGAAACCGATTTCCGCATCGACGACGAGGTCCCCATGGCCGAGGCCGCCCCGCAGCAGCCGACGACGACGAAGGAGTTCAAGCCCTACGTCGCGTCCGAGACCACGATGGCGGAGCTCACGCCCAAGGCGATCGTCGCGGGCGCGCTCTTCGGGATCCTCTTCGGCGCCGCGACCGTGTACCTCGCGCTCAAGGCGGGCCTCACCGTGTCGGCGTCGATCCCGATCGCGGTCATCGCGATCTCGCTGGGCCGGAAGTTCCTCCGCACGACCATCCTCGAGAACAACATCATCCAGACGGCCGGCTCCGCGGGCGAGTCGATCGCGGCGGGCGTCGTCTTCACGCTCCCCGGGTTCCTCTTCCTCACGGTCCTGCCGGCCACGGGCCAGTCGGTCGGCACGGAGTACTTCGGCTACGTGACGCTGTACGCCCTCTCGCTCGTCGGCGGCGTGCTCGGCGTCCTCATGATGATCCCGCTCCGGCGGTCCCTCATCGTGAAGGAGCACGGTCAGCTCCAGTACCCGGAGGGGACCGCCTGCGCGCACGTCCTCATCGCGGGCGACAAGGGCGGCGAGTTCGCGAAGACCGCCTTCCAGGGCGTCGGGTTCGCGCTCGCCTACGCGATCCTCCAGAAGGTCGTGCACGTCATCGCCGAGGCGCCGGCCTGGGTGACCGCGAAGGCGAACAAGTTCCTGCCGTCCGCCACCGTGAACGGCGAGATCACGCCCGAGTACCTCGGCGTCGGCTACATCATCGGGCCGCGCATCGCGGGCGTGCTCGTCGCGGGCGGCGTGCTCGCCTGGCTCGGGCTCATCCCGCTCATCTCCGTCCTCGTCCCGTCCGACGTCCTCGCGACCCAGCTCGTGAAGCTCGGGTTCATGAAGGACCTCGCCACGGCAGGCGGGGCGGGCGGTTGGGACCCGGCGACCCACACGTTCGCGAACGTCCCGGGCGCGATCTACCGCGCCTACGTCCGGCAGATCGGCGCGGGCGCGGTGGCGGCGGGCGGCTTCATCACGCTCCTCAAGACCTTCCCGACCATCTACAAGTCGTTCCGCGACGCCATCAAGTCGCTCGGCGACAAGACCGCGGCGACGAGCGTCTCCCGCACGGAGCGCGACCTCTCCTTCATGACGGTGATCGTGGGCTCGGTCGCCCTCGTCGTCATCCTCGTGCTCCTGCCGCAGGTGCCCGGCGAGAACGTCCTCAACAAGTTCCTCATCGCGCTCCTCATCATCGTCTTCGGCTTCATCTTCGTGACGGTGTCTTCGCGCATCGTCGGCATCATCGGGTCCTCGTCGAACCCGATCTCGGGCATGACCATCGCGACGCTCATGGCGACGGCGATGGTGTTCGTCGGCATCGGCTGGACCGGCAGCGCCTACGAGCCGATGGCGCTCGTCGTCGGCGGCATGGTCTGCATCGCCGCGGCGAACGCGGGCGCGACGAGCCAGGACCTCAAGACCGGCTTCCTCGTCGGCGCGACGCCACGGTCGCAGCAGATCGCGCTCTTCGTCGGCGCGATCGCGTCGGCGACGGTGATCGGCGTCACCGTGAAGCTGCTCGACACCCCGACCGGCGCCTACGTCGGCCAGGTGCAGCACATGATCGGCTCCGACAAGTTCCCCGCCCCGCAGGCGACGCTCATGGCGACGCTCATCAAGGGGCTCCTCTCGCAGAACCTCGACTGGCACTTCGTGCTCGTCGGCGTCTTCCTCGCGGTGACGGTCGAGCTGTGCGGCGTCTCCTCGCTCTCGTTCGCCGTCGGCGCGTACCTCCCGCTCTCGACGACGCTCCCCATCTTCGTGGGCGGCGCGATCAAGGGGATCGTGGACCGGCTCGCGCGGCGGGCCGGCCGGCCCGCCGAGGAGGGCGAGCTCGGCGGCGGGAGCCTCTTCGCGACCGGGCTCGTCGCGGGCGGCGCGCTCACGGGCGTCATCGTGGCGCTCCTGCAGGTCAACCCGACCGTCGAGCGGTTCCTCGCGGAGAAGCTCAACGCGGAGCCCGCGCTCGAGCGCGTGCTCGGCGCCGGGTGGTACCAGGTGCTCGGGGTCGTGTTCTTCGCGGTGCTCGGGTGGCTCCTGTTCCGCACCGCGCGGAAGCCGGCCGCGAAGGCCCCAGGAGCCTAGGACTCCCGCATCGAGGCGAGCTGCGCCGCCAGCTCCTTGTTCTTCTGGACGTAGCGGGCGACCTCGCCGTTCAGGAAGTCGTTCTCGCCCTTGAGCTCTTCGACCTCCTCGGCGAGCTTCGCGAGCTGCGCGCGCATCCGCGCGACGTCGGCCGGCTCCGGCGCGGCGGGAGCGGCGGGCCTCCCGCCCTTCTCGAGCTCCTGCACCCGCTTCTTGAGCTGCATCTCCGCCCGGGCGCGCGCCTCGAGGTGCTTCTCGAGCTCGACCATCGCCGACTTGAGCCGCGCGACCTCGGCCGCATGCTTCTTCTCCGCGTCCGCGGCGCCGCCCGCCTGCGTCTTCCGGCGCTCCTCCAGCTCCGCGGTCGCCTTCTTGAGCGCCGCGTCGCGCGCGAGCACGATGCGGTCGAGCTCGTCCGCCCGGCGCCGCGTCGCGCCGAGCTCCGACTCGAGCCGCGCGGCCTGGGCCTGGAGCTTCCCGCTCTCGACCGCGAGCCGCTCCTCGAGGCGGGCCCGCTCCGACGCCGCCGACTGCGCCTGGCGCGACGACGACTCCGCGACCGAGGTCCGCTGCTGGATGATGTCGCGGAGCGATGCGACCTCCTTGCGCAGGCGCGCCGCCTCCTCCGCCACCGGCTCGAGCCGGGCGAGCCGCCCGACCTCCGCCTCGAGCTTCTGGATCCGGGCGTGGGCGACGCGGCCCTCCTCCCGCGTCGCCTCGGCGTCGCGCCGCGCCGTCTCCACCTCGCGTGCGATCTGGTCGCGCTCCGCGGCCGACTGCGCCGCCCGGCGCTCCGCGTCGGCGCGCAGCGCGTCGATCCGCTGGAGCTCGCCGCGCGCGCCCTCCGCCGTCGCGCGCCCCTCGTTGAGCGCCGCGGAGAGGTCGTGGACCCGCTGCTCGGCCGCGGCGAGCTCGGCCGCCTTCGCATGCCACGCGTGCTCGGCCGCGAGCGCCTTCTCCTCGTATGCCTTCGCCTCGCCGCGCGCCGCGCGCAGCTCGCCCGCGAACGCGTCGCGCTGCTCCGCACCCCTGCGGAGCTCCTCCTCGAGCGCGCCGACCCGGCCCTGCGCCTCGCCCAGCTCGCCGGACACCGACTTCGTGCGCCCCTCCGCCTCCTCGAGTCGCGCGCGGAGCCCGGCGATCTCCTCGTCGGCGGCGCGCCGGTCCTCGTCCTTCGACGCCCCGTCCGCCTCGAGCCGCTTCACGTCCGCGGCGAGGCCGTCGCGCTCCACCCCGAGGGCCGTGATCCGTTCCTCCGCGAGGGCGAGCTTCGCCGCCACTTCCGCGCGCTCGCGCTCGAGCTCCGCGCGGGCCTCCTCGAGCGCCCGCGCGTGCGACTCCTCCGTCTCGGCGCGCTGCGCCTCGGCGCGGGCGCGCTCGTCGGCGCGGTCGGACTCGAGCGCTGCGGTCGCGCGCGCGTGCGCCTCGGAGCGCTCCGCCAGCTCTCCCTCGAGCCGCGCCCGCTCCGCGTCCGTGGCCGCGATGCGGGCGGCCGCCTCCTGGTCCGCGGCCTCCTTCTCCTGCATCGCCTGCGAGAGCACGTCGGAGATGGACTGGCGGGTCGCGTCCGTCTCCTCGAGCTGCCGCTTGAGATCGTCGATCCGCGCGGTCTGGGCGGCCGCGTCCTGGCCCGCCTCCTGGAGCCGGTGCTCGAGGTCGACGGCGCGGGCCCGCTCCTGGTCGAGGTCCGCCTGCAGGAGGTCGCGCTCGCCGGCGAGCTCCGCCGCGTAGGCCTTGATCTCCGCGACGGCGTCGCGGACCTTCGCGAGGAACGTGTCGCGCGCGCGGAGCCGCTCGCGGAAGTACTCGAGCTTGTCCTCCGGGGTGCCCTTCGGCGGCGCGGGGTCGCGCGGCCACTCGGAGAGGAACTCGAACGGATCCTTCCCGAGCGCCTGCACCTTGACGCGGCCGAGCGAGGCCTGCGGCCTCTGACCCGGGACGGGCGGCGGGATGGGCGGCGGTGCCGCGCCGGCGGGCGGCGTCGCCGCAGGACCCGCCGTGCCGGCCGGCGCCGTGGGGCCGCGCGCGCGTCCCGGCTTCCGCGCGGGCGCGCCCTCGGGGGCGGCCGCGGCCGCGAGCGCGGAGGCGAGCCCGCGCGCGGCGACCTGGCCCGAATCGACCCGCTGGAGCACGGGCGGCGCCTCCTCGCCCGAGGCGGGCACGTCCGCTGCCCGGGCGCGGCGCCCGTCGGGCCGCGGCGGCGCGGGGGGCTCGGGCGGCGGGGGCGCGGACGGGTCCGTCTGGAGGAGCGCCGCCGCGCGGGCGAGGAGATCGGCGACCTGGAACGGCTTCTTGAGGTAGTCGTCGGCGTGGTTCCGGGTCGCGCGGTGCGCGTCGATCGCCGCGTCGGTGGCCTCGGCCGTGAAGAGGAGGAGCGGCACCGACGGGAGCGCGCGCTTCAGCCGGTTGCACACGGAGAAGCCGCTCATGTCCGGCAGCTCGGCCGCGAGCAGGATGAGATCCGGCGGCTCCTGCCGGCAGCGCTCGACGGCGGGCTCGCCCGCGCCGAGGGCGGTGATCGAGAAGCCCACCGGCGCGAACGCCCGGCGGACCTCGTCGGCGTGCCCGGCGTCCGGGTCGACGAGGAGGACGTGGAAACTCATGCCGATCCGGGATGCTACCCCCGATCGCGGCCGGGCACGAAATCGGGAACCGGAGATATCGCCGCGGTTACACTCGCGTCCGTGCCCACCTTCTCTCTCACCCTGGAGGTGCCCCTCCCGCGCGCCGAGGAGGTGGCGGCGGATCTGTTCGACGAGGGCGCCGCCGGCGTCGAGCTCCGGGACGGCGAGGGGACGCCGATGCCGGGAGCGCGGGTGCCGTCGCACGGGAGCGCGCTCCTCGTCGCCTGGTTCCCCGACCGCGGGGCAGCCGCGGACGCCCTCGCCGCCCATGGCGGCGAGGTGGCCGAGGTCGCCGACGAGGACTGGGGCGAGGGGTGGAAGAAGGAGTTCCGGCCGCTCGACGTGGGGCGCGTCCGGGTCCGCCCGTCCTGGATCTCGGAGGCGCCGCCGGCCGGAGCGGTCGAGGTGGTCCTCGATCCGGGCATGGCGTTCGGGACGGGCAGCCATCCGACCACGTCGCTCTGCCTCGCCGCCCTCTCCGACCTGCTCGCCGCGCGCCCGGGCGCGAGCGTGCTCGACGTGGGCACCGGCTCCGGGATCCTCGCCATCGCCGCGAAGAAGCTCGGCGCCGGGCGCGTGGCCGGGAACGACGACGACCCCAAGGCGGTCGAGGTCGCGCGCGAGAACGCCGCCGCGAACGGCGTCGGCGTCGAGCTCGGCCTCGCGCCCGCGGGCGACATCGCGGGGACGTTCGACCTCGTGCTCGCGAACATCCTCGCGAACACGCTCGTCGCGCTCGCGCCGGAGCTCGCGGCGAAGCTCGCGCCCGGGGGCGTCGTCCTCCTCTCCGGCATCCTCGCGGCGCAGGAGGACGAGGTCCGGAGCGCCTACGCCGGGCAGGGGCTCGTGCCCGTCGCCGGCGGCGACCGGCGCGACGGGGAGTGGAGCCTCCTCGCGTTGGAGCGGCCGGCGTGACGCTCCGGCGCGTGCACGTCCCACCGGACCGGATCGACGCCGGGCATGCGCGCCTCTCGGCCGCGGCGCGGCACTACCTCGCGGAGGTCCTCCGGCTCCCCGCCGGAGCCGCGGTCGAGGTGTTCGACGGCCACGGCGGGCGCTACGCGGGCCGGCTCGAGGCCGGGCTCGAGACGGTCGCGGTCGGGCCGCGCGAGGACGCGCGGGGGGCGGGGGCGGAGATCGCGCTCCTCTTCGCGCTCGCGAAGGGCGAGAAGACCGACCTCGTCGTCCAGAAGGCGACGGAGCTCGGCGCGGCGCGCATCGTGCCGTTCGCCGCGGACCGCTCCGTGGTCCGGCTCGACGCAGAGCGGGCCGGCGAGCGCGCCCGAAGGTGGCGGCGCATCGCGGAGGAGGCCGCGCGCCAGTGCGGGCGCGCCGACGTGCCGGACGTCGGGGCGCCGCTCCCGCTCGAGGCCGCGCTCGCGTCGCTGGCGCCGGGCGCGACCCCGATCGTCTTCCACCCCGGCGGCGCGCCGCTCGCGGCGCTCGCGGCGCCGGGGCCCGCCGGGCTCGCGGCCGTGGTCGGGCCGGAGGGCGGGCTCACCGAGGCGGAGCTCGCCGCGTGCGACCGCGCGGGCGCGCTGCGCGCCGGGCTCGGGCCGCGCGTGCTGCGAGCCGAGACGGCGGCGATCGTCGCGGTCGCGCTCCTGCAGGCCCGCTTCGGGGACCTCGCTTGATCCCGCGGGCGCCTCGCCCTAGCCTCGCGAGGTGCACGCGCTCCGCTGTCCCCGCTGCCACCGCGAGACCGCCGATCCCCTCGCGGCGTTCTGCCGCGCCTGCGGGGCTCCGCTCCGGCTCGGAGAAGAGCCGCCGCCGGCGCCGCTCTCGGCGCCGGTCGCGATGGACCGCCGCGCCGAGGACGGCGCGGACCCCGACCGGACGCATGGGGGCGCCGTGCCACCGCCGCGCCGCCCCGAGCCCCGCGCCCCGGCCGCCCCGCCCGCGCCGCCGCCCGAGCGCGACGAGCTCGCGGACCTCGAGAAGTCGGTCTGGGATCTCGGCCTGCCGCCCGCGGCGCACCCGGAACCGTCGCTCTCGCCCGCGCCGCCGCGTCCGGTCGCCCCGGTGCGGCGCCCCGCGCTCTCGGTCCCGTCCGCGCCCGCGCGGGTGCCCGCGCCACCTCCCGCGGCCGGCGCGCCCGCTCGTGCCGCTACCTCGCCAACGGCCGCGTCCCCGCCCGCGACCTCGACCGCCCCCGCGACCGCGGCCCCGGTCCCGATGCCGCCCGCCGCCGCGCCGGGCCACCCAGCGCCCGCGCCGCGTCCAGCGGCCGCAGCCGCTCGTCCCGGCGCGCCTGCGCCGTCTCATCCGGTGCCCGCGCCGCCTCGCCCCGGCCCCGCCGGGGCGGCGCGGCTCGCCGCGCCCCGGGCCCCCGCCGTTCACGGCCGCGAAGCGTCGCCCGACGGCGTCGTCGAGGTGCACGTCCGGCGCCCCGAGCCCTGGCGCCGCGCCGCCGCGTGGGTCATCGACGTCATCCCGTTCCTCGCCGGCGGCGCCGCGCTCGTGCGCCTCTTCGTGCGCGAGGCCGCCGCGGGCGCAGGGGCGGCGAGCGGCCTCGACCTCCTCGACTTCGTCGCCCGGGAGCGCGTCATCGTGCTCTCGGTCGCGGCCGCGATGGTGGTCGCCCTCGGCGTGTACGTGACGCTCGCGCACGCGCTCGCCGGGGCGACGCTCGGCAAGCGCCTCCTCCGGCTCCGCGTCGTGGGCCCCGACGGCGAGCGGCCCGCGCTCGCGCGCAGCGCGGCGCGCTCCGCGCTCGCGGTCGTGTCGGTGGCGGCGCTCGGCCTCGGGTTCCTCCTCGCCCTCTTCACGGCGAGCGGCCGGGCGCTGCACGACCTCCTCGCCCGGACGTGGGTGGTCGACGCGCAACCTTGACCCCCCGCCCCGGGGGGCCCTACAACCGACCCGTGCCGAAGGATCTCGCCGCGCTCCTCGTCGACGAGCGAGCGGCGTCCGCCGAAGACGTCGCGCGGGCGCTCGATCGCCAGCGCGAGGAGGGGGGCGCGCTCGACACCGCGCTGCTCGAGGAGGGTGTCCTCCCCGAGCCGGCGCTGATCCCGTGGCTCGCGCGCGCGGCGGAGCTGCCCGCGGCGCCGGACACGGCGTGGGACGCCGCCGACGCGCGCGCGCGCCGGGTGTTCCCGTCGCGGGTCGCCGAGCGGCACGGGCTCGCGCCGTTCGCGCTCGACGGCCGCGAGCTGATGCTCGTCGCCACGTTCCCGGTGGACCTCGCGCTCCTCGACGAGATCAGCTTCATGCTCTCGCTCCACCTCACGGCCCACGTCGGCCCGGAGTGGCGCGTGCGGGAGCTGATCCACCGGCTCTACGGCGCTCCGCTCGCGCCGCGCTTCGCCGCGCTCGCCGCGGCGTCCGGCGCGCCGGTCGAGGCTCCGCCGCCGCCCGCTGAGGCCGAACCGGCGCCCGCGCGGGAGGAGGGCTCGGCGCGCCCACCCCAGCCGCCGACCGGCTTCGACCGCGACGACTCCGAGCCGCTCGAGCCGCTCGCGGCCGCGCTCCAGCAGGCGCTCGACGACCCGTCCCTGTTCGACGACGAGGCGCCGCCGCGCGCGGGCAAGGAGGGCCCCGCCTCCGCGAGCGCCGTCGCCGCGGCGCAGCCGGAGGAGCCAGAGCCGGAGCGTCCGCCGCAGGACCGCACCGCGCCCCCGCACTGGACCTTCGAGGACGCGCGCGCCGCGCTCGCGGCGACCCGGCACCGAGACGACGTCGTGCTCGCGGCGATCCGCTACGCACGCGACTTCTTCGAGTACGCCGCCGTGTTCGCGGTGACGCGGGACGCCGTCGCGGGGCACGACGCCCT
This sequence comes from uncultured delta proteobacterium, assembly GCA_963821195.1. Classification (GTDB taxonomy): domain Bacteria; phylum Myxococcota; class Myxococcia; order Myxococcales; family Anaeromyxobacteraceae; genus Anaeromyxobacter. The sequence goes on along the minus strand of CAWGDE010000028.1, from coordinate 255,583 downwards.
CGGCGACCACGACGAGCGCGACCGCGCCCGCTCCGTCGCGATCTGGGCGAGCGACCCCGGGATCTTCAAGACGGTCATCGAGACGCGTGCGCCCTACCTCGGGCCGGTCTCTCGCGAGGCCGCGGGCAACGAGGCGATCCTCTCGGGGCTCGGCCGCGAGACGCCCCGGACCGTCCTCCTGTACCCCGTGCTGCTGCGCGACCGGCCGGTCTGCGTCGTCTACGCCGACAACGGCGAGGCGCCGGTCTCGGCGCGGCGCCTCGCCGACCTCCTCCTGCTCCTCTCCGGCGTGGGCGCGGCGTTCGAGCGGATCATCCAGGACCGGAAGCGGAGCGGGCGCCGCGGGCGGCCCACGCCGCCCGAGCCGCCGCGCGCGGTCGAGGCGGCGGGGCAGCTCGGCGCCCCCACCGTCGCCGAGGCCCCGCCGGCCAGGCCCGTCCCCGAGCGCGGTCCCGCGCCAGAACGAGACGCGGCGGTGTCCGCGGCGGACGCGCCGGCCGAGCCCGTGGACGCCGCGGCGCCGGCCGCGGCGGAGGCGGAGCTCCCGCACGACCTGCCGCCGTTCGAGTTCGAGTCCCAGGAGGCGGAGCCGCCCGCACCTGCACCCGCTCAGGCCGTGGCCGAGGCCGCGCGGGACGACGTCGAGCGGGCGTTCTTCTCGAGCGTGCCCGGGGCCGCGCCCGTCGTGCCGCACCCCGAGCCGCTGCCCGCGCCTTCCGCGACCCCGACCGCGACCGCGACCGCGACCCCGACCGCGACCCCGACCGCGACCGCGACCCCGACCGCGACCGCGACCCCGACCCCGACCGCGACCGCGACCCCGGCCGCGACCGCGACCGCGACCCCGATCCCCGCCGCGACGCCGAGCTTGCCCCCGATCCTGGCCCGGGTCCCGTCCGCGCCCGTCTCCTCGGCCCGCGTCGACGCGCACCCACCCGAGCCGCTCTCGCTCGCGGCGCTCGCCGACCGCGCGATCGATCCCGACGCGCAAGCCGCGGCGGCCGCCTGCGACGCGCTCGCCGAGCGCCGCCGCGACCCCTCGATCCGCACCGCGAACGAGAAGCTCCGGCGAGCGCTCCTCTCCGGCATCTCCAGCCGGGCCACGAAGGCGGCGCGCGCCCTCGGCGCCATCCGCGACGTCGAGGCGATCCCGCTCCTCATCCAGGTGCTCGAGACGAGCGAGCCGGAGACGGCGCGGGCCTCCGCGGACGCGCTCGCGGCGATCACGCTGCAGCGGCTGGGGCCCGACGCGCGCAAGTGGCTCAACTGGTGGAAGGAGAACCGCGGGCGCGGGCGGGCGGACTGGCTCTTCTCGGGCCTCACGAGCCCGGATCGCGAGACGCGCGTCGCCGCGTCGGTCGAGCTGTCGCTCGCGGCGCCGCCGCCCGTCGCCTACTCGGCCGACCTCCCACCCGCTGAGCGCGAGAAGACCGCGCGCGCGTGGGCCGGATGGTGGGCCCGTTCGGGCCACGTGCTCTGACGCGGTCCGGCGGCGCGCGGACGCCGGTTCGCGCTTGCCTCGCGCGAAGGCGGATGGATATCCTCGCGGCCCCTCAGGCGAAGCTCGCGAGGCAAAGCTCATGTCCGAGCCGATCGACCCCGATCCGCGCCGCGCCCTCCTCGATCAGCTCGACGCCGCCGCCGAGCAGGGCGGCGGCCCCGTCCGCGTCGCGAAGCAGCACGAGTCCGGGAAGCTCACCGCGCGGGAGCGGATCGACCTCTTCCTCGATCCGGGCACCTTCGTCGAGCTCGACAAGTTCAAGACGCACCGCTGCGCCGACTTCGGCATGGAGGCCCAGAAGGTGCCGGGCGACGGCGTCGTGACCGGCTACGGGCACGTCGAGGGTCGGCAGGTCTTCGTCTTCGCCCAGGACTTCACCGTCTTCGGCGGCTCGCTCTCCGGCGCCTTCTCCGAGAAGATCTGCAAGGTGATGGACCTCGCCATGGAGGTCGGCTGCCCGGTGGTCGGCCTCAACGACTCGGGCGGTGCGCGGATCCAGGAGGGCGTCGTCGCGCTCGCCGGCTACGCCGACATCTTCCTCCGGAACACGCTCGCCTCCGGAGTCGTCCCCCAGATCTCGGTCATCCTCGGCCCGTGCGCGGGCGGCGCGGTGTACAGCCCGGCCATCACAGACTTCATCTTCATGGTGAAGGACACGTCGTACATGTTCATCACCGGCCCCGACGTCATCAAGGAGGTGACGCGCGAGGAGGTGACGAAGGAGGAGCTCGGCGGCCCCAAGGTGCACGCGACGCGCTCGGGCGTCGCGCACTTCACCTTCGACACCGAGGAGGCGACGCTCCGGGCCGTCCGCGAGCTGCTCTCGTTCGTGCCCCTCAACAACACGGACGACCCGCCGCCGCGGCCCTGCTCGGACGACGTCTCCCGCCGCGACCCGGCGCTCGAGACGATCGTCCCCGAGAACCCTTCGAAGCCCTACGACGTGCGCGAGATCGTCCGCGCGGTCGTCGACGACCGGCACTTCTTCGAGGTCGCCGAGCACTTCGCCGGGAACATCGTCGTCGGGTTCGCGCGGCTCGACGGACGCCCGGTGGGCGTCGTCGCGAACCAGCCCGCGGTGCTCGGCGGCGTCCTCGACATCGACGCGTCGGTGAAGGCGGCCCGGTTCGTCCGGTTCTGCGACGCGTTCAACGTGCCCCTCCTCACCTTCGTCGACGTGCCCGGCTTCCTTCCCGGCACGGGGCAGGAGTGGGGCGGGATCATCAAGCACGGCGCGAAGCTGCTCTACGCCTTCGCGGAGGCGACCGTCCCGAAGGTCACCGTCATCACGCGCAAGGCCTACGGCGGGGCCTACGACGTGATGGCCTCGAAGCACATCCGGGCCGACGTGAACCTCGCCTATCCGTCGGCCGAGATCGCGGTGATGGGGCCCGAGGGCGCGGTGAACATCATCTTCCGCAAGGAGCTCAAGGCCGCGAAGGACCCGGTCGCGGAGCGCGCGCGGCTCATCCAGGAGTACCGGGACAAGTTCGCGAACCCGTACAAGGCGGCGGAGCTCGGCTACATCGACGAGGTGATCAAGCCCGAGGACACGCGGCCCAAGGTGATCCGCGCGTTCGAGATGCTCCGCACGAAGCGGCGGGAGAACCCGCCGAAGAAGCACGGGAACATCCCGCTGTGAGGCGGGCCCGCGCTGCGCGGGACCTCGCCTAGGGCACCGGCACGCAGACGTGGCCGGAGAAGCAGGGCAGGAACAGCTTGCAGACGTCGACCGTCAGGTCGCAGACGGCGGCGTCGACGGCGTGCTGAAACACGCTGCCGTCGCCGAAGCGGAGGTCCACGGATCCCTTCACGCCCGCTCCGCCGACGGCGGGATCGATCGAGGCGAGGACGATCTGGCCCCCCGCGAGATTGAGCGACCCCCCGGGCACCGGGTTGCAGGCGGCGTCCACCCTCGCGGCGTCCGCCGCGATCGCGCGGAACGCGCCGCTCGTCGGCGGGTTCGCCAGGAACGGGTAGGTGGCCGGGCCCGCCGGGTCGATCGTGCCGCCGCCGACGAGCCCGGAGACGGCGACGCCGATGACGGCCGTGGAGCTCGCCTCCGTGCCGCAGAACTGGGTCTGCGAGAGGATGGCGCAGGCGTCCGAGGAGCTCGTGAAGGCGACCGCGACGGCGGCGACCGACGCCGTCCCGACGAAGGGGATGTCGCAGGTGGCCGGGGCGAAGATGACGGCCGTCTGGTCCTGCGGCTCGAAGCCGCCGAACGCCGGCGACGGGGTCGAGTCGGACGAGCAGCCTGCGAGCAGCACGAACGAGAGCGCAGCGGCGAACGTTCTCATGGACCCTCCTCGGGAATCCTGGCACAGGGCGCGCATTCGCGCGAGCCGCCCTACCGCCGGAACACCGCGCCGAGCGCCGCGAGCGCGAGGTCGAGCTCGTCCGGCGGCACGACCGTGAAGCAGAGCCGCACGAACGAGCCGTAGTCCCGGCCCGCCGCCGAGCCGGGCGTGACGAGCACGCCCGCGTCGTCGAGGCAGCGCTCGAGGAAGCGCGGGAGGTCCTCCCCCGCGCGGAAGAACGGCGCCGCGTCGAGGAAGAGGAACGAGCCCGCCTCGGGCGCGGGCACGCCGAGCGCCGCGGCCGCGCGCCGGCCAGCGGCGGCGTAGAGCGCGCGCGTTTCGTCGAGCCAGGCGTCCCCCTCCGCGAGCGCGCGCGCCGCGCCGAGTTGGAACGGGCGCGGCGCGCAGTAGGTCTTGAACGTCTGGACGCCGCGGACGGCCCGCATCACCTCGACCGGTCCGTGCGTGTAGCCGACGCGTGCGCCGGCGAGGGCGTGGCTCTTCGAGAACGAGTGGCTCGCGACGGTCCGGGCGCGGAGCGCCGGGTGGGCCCAGACGGGAGGCGGCTGCGGCACGTAGGCGAGGTCCTCGTAGACGTCGTCCGAGATCACCCAGAGGTCGTGCCGCCCGGCGAGGCGGGCGATCGCGTCCACGACCTCCGGCGGGAGGATCCGGCCGGTGGGGTTGTTCGGCGTGTTGACGTAGATCGCCGCCGTCCGCGGCCCGACCGCGCGCGCGATGGCCGCCTCCGGATCGAACCCCGGCGCGCCGAGCCGGTCGAAGAACGGGACCTCGACCGGGGTCGCGCCGCGCGAGGCGACGATCCCGCGGATGAGCGGCCAGTACGGCGCGAGCACGATCACCTCGTCGCCGGGATCGACGAGCGTGTCGACGACCACCGCGAGGCCGCACGTCGCGCCGAGCATGATCTGGAGCCCGTCGCGCGGGACGGCGACGCCGTGGCGGGCCCGCAGCCGGGCCTCGACCGCGTCGAGGAGGACGGGCTCGCCGACGACGGGCGAGTAGGCGTGGAGGCGCGGGTGGTCGGCCGAGCGCTGCGCCTCGGCGCGCGCGCACGCGGGCGGGTCCCGCCAGGTGTCGCCCACCTGGAGCGGGAACACGCGCCCGGAGCGGGCCTTCGCCCGCTCCGCGAGCGCGCTGTAGACCGACGCCGAGAGCGTGCCGGTGGTCGGGGAGACGTTGGGGTGGCGGGGCATCGTGGCGGAGAGGGTAGCGCGCCTCGGCCACGCTGCGAACGGCCGCCGCGGCCTGGCGGTCAGGCGGCCCGCGGCCGCGCGGCCCGCCGGGTCCGCCTGCGCTCGAGCCCGCGCCGGACGGCGGCCGCGAACGCCTTGATCCGCTCGCGCGGCACGCCCGCCGCCGTCTCGATCTCGCGGAACGCGATGGTGGCGATCGGCCGCCTGCGCGCGACCGCCTCCATCTGGCCGAGCGCGCGCTGCGCCCCGAAGCCCCCGAAGCTCGCGAAGCAGGCGAGCGCCGGGAGCCGGTCGCGCTCGAGCCACAGGTACGTCCGGACGGGCGTCGAGACGGAACTGTTCCAGACCGGACCGCCCACGATCACCGCATCGTAGCGTGCCGGATCGTGGCGGGGTCGCTCGATCTCGACCGAGACGCCCACGGTCGCCTCGAGACCGCTGCGCAGCCATCCCACGATCCCCGCGCGATCCGTGCGGTCCCGGATCTCCTCCAGATCGGCGCCGAGCGCCCGCGCGATGCCCTCGGCGAGGACCCGCGTGTGCCCCGACCGCGAGAAGTAGACGATGAGTACGTTCCGGCGCTCCATGACGACCTCGCCAGCGGCGACGACGCGCCGCGTCAGAGCCATCATCCGCCTCCGGCGCGCGGCGGTCGCTGCCTCGTGAGGGGTCCCACAGACGGCGCGGCGGCGCGCGCGGCGCTGCCGCACCCACCGCGGATGCCCCGGCCGGCGGCGAGGGCGTCCACCCGCCCCGCGCGGTCCTCCTGTGCGTCGGGCCCCGATGGTAGGGATCGAGGCGTGACGATGCCGCGCGTCCGCGAGCGCCGATGGGCGCGGCGCCTGCTGGGACTCTTCGGCTGGCGCGTGGACGTCGCCGTGCCGCCCGGCCCGCGGTGCGTCATCGCCGTGTACCCGCACACGTCGAACTGGGACTTCTTCGTCGGCTACCTCGCGAAGCTCGCGTGCGGGCTGCCGCTCCACTTCGTCGGGAAGCACACGATCTTCCGCTGGCCGCTCGGCGCCGTGCTCCGGCGCATGGGCGGGATCCCCGTCGACCGCCGCCACCCCGCGCGACTCCTGCCGCAGCTCGTCCGCGAGATGCAGGCGCGGCCGCGGATGTGGCTCGCCATCGCGCCGGAGGGCACGCGCTCGTACGTCGACCACTGGAAGTCCGGCTTCTACCGGATCGCCGTGGAGGCGAAGGTGCCCATCGGGCTCGCGTTCATCGACTACCGGGAGCGCCTCGTCGGCCTCACGACGTACCTCGAGCCGACGGGAGACGAGGCGGTCGACCTCGCGCGCATCCGGGCCGTCTACGAGGGCAAGACGGGGAAGCGGCCCGAGCTCGCGGGTGCGATCCGGTTCCGCGCGACGCGGGACGCGCGCGAAGCCTAGCCGAGCCTAGCGGCCGGTCTTCCGCTCCGGCGCGGGCGGCTCGTCCGGGGCGCGCGGCGCCGTGACGGTCTCGACGCGGAAGCGCCCGGGCTCGACGCCGGGCTTCCGGAACGCCTCCGGGTAGGCGGTGGCGTGGCCGTCGCGGAGCGCGGTGTAGTGCGGCGACATGATCTCGACGCCCGCCGCCGCGAACTGGTCCTGGATCCGCTCGTGGAGCGCGGCGAAGATCGCCGGGAGCCGCTCCGGGACGCGGCAGGACGCGTTCAGCTGGTAGCGCACGTAGAAGTCGTCGAGCGCGGTCTGCAGCACGAACGGCTCCGGCTGCTCCTCGAGCCCGGGCGAGCCCCGCGCCGCCGCCAGCAGGAGCGCGTGCACCTTCCGCCAGGGCTCGGCGTACCCGATCGTCACGGTCGTGTGGACGATGAGCCCCTCGCGCCGCGCCCGGGCGCTGTAGTTCATCACGTGGGCGGAGAGCACGGTCGCGTTCGGCAGCGTCAGCTCCTCGTTCTTGTCGGTCCGCAGCCGCACGACGAGCATGTTCTTCTCGAGCACCATCCCCTCGGCGTCGCCGGAGCGGATCCGGTCGCCGATGGCAAACGGCCGCATGTAGGTGAGGATCACGCCGGCGATGGCGTTCGCCACCGCCGACGACGAGCCGAGCGACACGAGCACGCCGATGAAGATCGAGATGGACTGGAACGCGGGCGAGCCGGAGCCCGGGAGGTAGGGGAAGATCGACACCGCGGCGAGCGCGACGACGAGCACGCGGACGATGTTGAAGGTGGGGCGCGACCACTCGGGGTGGAACCCGGCGATCGAGACGCGCCCGCCCTCGAGCTCGCGGAACCCGGCCCGCACGACCCGGAGGACGATCCGGGTGAGGACGACGATCACCAGGATGTAGAAGGCGTTCGGCAGGTACTCGGCGATCCGCAAGAAGACGGTCGCGATCGCGTCCCAGGCGAACCGGAAGATGGCGTGCGCCGCGCCGCGCGTCCAGGGGAGTTGGGTGAGCGAGAACTCGAGCCAGACCACGACGGCGAAGACGATCGCGGCGACGCCGAGGAGGCGGAGCGTGCGGCGCGCGAGCGAGCCGAGGTGCATCGCCGACAGCCCGGGGACGCCGCGGCGCAGCTGGCGCGTCCTCCGACGGAACATTCGGGCCGACCGCAGCCGGGCCTGCCGCACGAGGATGCGCATCGCGGCGACGAAGAGCACGAGCGCGATCGACGCGGCGATGACGCGCGCCGCGCTCCAGAGGAGCGAGCGCGGCGTCGTGGCCGCGGCCGCGCCGTCGAGGGCCAGGCGCAGCGCCTCCGCGCGCTCGGCGGCGAGCGCGGCGCGCGGCATCCCGGCGCGCGCGGCGTCGTCGTCCCAGACCGAGAAGACGAAGTCCGGCCCCGCGTACACGTCGGATTCCGCCGGGCCGCTCCTCGATCCGGACGTCCTTGCCCGCCCTTCCGGCGCGCATCGCCGCGGCGACGCGCGCCTGGATCCGGGCCGCGCGGTCCGGGACGGAGAGCCGTCCCGCCGACACCTGGACCTCGAACAGGACCTCGCCGTGCACCTCGACGGGCGCGTGCTCGGGCGGCGCCGCCTCCTCCGCGGTGTCCGCCGCGAGCGCGGGAGACGCGGCGGCGAGGAGCGCGAGGGCGACGATCCCGGGGACGGCGTTCATCGGGCGCGTCTCAGGGGATCGTTTCCTGAAGCCTCGCCGCGGTCGCGTCGTCGAGCCTGTCGTAGACCGCCAGGTACTCCTTCACGTGTGCCGAGGCGGTGATCGGGAAGCAGACGACGGCGAGCGCGAGCGCGGCGGTTCTCATGGATTCCTCCGGCGCCCCGTCCGGGCGACCTGGCGAGGATAAGCGCCCCGACACCGGGCACCCGGACCCCGAACGGGTCACATGCCCCTTGGGCCTACCCGGCGCCGACGCCCGCGCCGTGCGAGGAGACGAGCGCGCCCCCGAGGTACGCGGTGTAGACCGATGGCGCTCGCCGCGAGCATGCCCGCCTCCGGCGTGCGCTAGACTCGGCGCATGGGGAAGAGGCGCCTGCCCGATCTGCCCGACACCGGGCGCCACTACGTGGAGAACACGATCCGCGCGCGGCTCGCGAGCCCGGGCGTCGAGCGCTACCGGCGTCCGGGCGGCAAAGGCGCGCGCGTCGCGCTCGCTGCGCTCGCCATCGCGGCGCTCGTCGCCGCGCTGGCGTGGCTCGCGCGCTGAGCGCCGCGGAGACACGAAGGCCCGGCCCCTCGCGAGGCCGGGCCTGAAGCGGTCGGGCGCGGACGGGCTACGCCTTCTTGACGTTCGCGGCCTGCAGGCCCTTCGGGCCCTTCACCACGTCGAACTCGACCTTCTGACCCTCGGAGAGGGTCTTGAAGCCCTCGCCGCTGATCGCGCTGTAGTGGCAGAACACGTCCTCGCCACCGTTGTCCTGCGTGATGAAGCCGAACCCCTTCGCGTCGTTGAACCACTTCACGGTACCGGTCGCCATTCGGACATCTCTTTCGCTGTTTCGATCCGCCACAGATGACGTTCGGTCCACCTGCACGAAGGTGGACCGAAGACCAGTAGCCGAAAAATCCGCTTCGGTCGAGACAGGAAGGCTGCCGCGGCGCGGCAAATCCGCCGCGCTCACGGGTGGTTGACTCCGATCAAGGCCTCTGGCCCGGCGCGGCGGTCGCTAGGCGGCTGCCTCGCACGCGGCCCCGCGCGGCGCCGTCGCGCGCGCGTCCTCCGCGAGCTTCGCCTCGAGCTCCGCGAGGATCCGTGCCGCGGTCGGGAGCTCCGCGAGCGTCTTCTCGCCGATCCGGACGAGGCTCATGCCGGTGTAGAAGAGGCCGTTCTCGGTGTCGCCGTGGACGGCGGCCGCGAGGAGGGCGTCCGTGATGCAGAAGCTCTCCTTGAACCCGCTCGCGCGGCACAGGCACAGGTTCTCGCCGAGGCACTCGATGCAGGACTTCCGGCGCCCCTGGTACCCCTCCTTGCCGTAGAACCAGAGCTTCGAGCGCGGCGGGCACCGCCTCGCCGCGCGCGAGCTTGTCGGTGAAGGCGTTCCGCACCGCGCGCGCCTTCATCCCCTTCACGCAGCTCGTGATGATCGTGACGTCCTCGACGGTCTTCCCGAGGTGCATCTCCTTGAACGCGCCGTGCACGTCGCCGTCGCTGCAGGCGAGGAAGCGCGTCGCGATCTGCACGCCGGCGGCGCCGCCCGCGATGAAGCGGGCCACGTCGGCCGCGTCGACGCCGCCCGCGGCGACGACCGGGAGCGACGTCGCGCCGAGCACCTCGACGGTGAGCGCCGGGAGCGGGTGGCCGATGTCGCCGATGTGGCCGCCGGCCTCGGCGCCCTCCGCGACGATGAAGTCGGCGCCCCACTTCTCGTACATCGCGGCGAGGCGGCCCGAGGAGACGATCCCGGCGAACGGGACGCCGCCCTCGCGGCACATGCGGAGGATCTCGCGCGAGATGCCGGCGCCCTGGACGATGAAGGAGACCTTCTCCTCGATCGAGACACGGGCGAGCGTCTCGAAGTCCGCCTTGTTGATGGCGGCCATCAGGTTCACGCCGACGTAGCCGCCCCTCGCGTCGCGGCGGGCGCGCCGGATCTCGGTCCGGAGCATCTCCGGCGTCTTGAGCACCGCGGAGATGGTCCCGACGCCGACGAGGCGCGCGCCGCGGTGCGCGGCGACGAGCCCGGACACGCCGTCGGACGCGTGGATGCCCATCCCGCCCTGCACGAGCAGCCGGCGGCCCGACGCGACGATCCCCTCGATCGCCGCGCGATCGAGGCGAGGCGACGGGAGGTCCTCCGGGAGGACGGGCGAGAGCGTCGGCGACATGGGGCTCCGGGCGCGCCCTGGGGAAGTGAGCAGGGGCGCGTACGGAGTAGAGGGTACGGGGGGCGTGTCACCCGAGTGTCACGGCCGCCGTGACGCGGCGCGACTCGATCGTGACGCGCGTGGGGGATCGCGTGACGCGCCGCGGCTCCCACCCGCGCCCACGCTCGCGGCGAGCCGCGGCGCGGCCCCTTGCCCGTGCGCACGGGCCCCTGCCAGCGCTCCGTCGCCCGCCACGACGAGAGAACCCCGCCGTGAGGCGGGGTCCTCGTGTCTTCCGGACGGCCGGCGATATCGACCTACACCGCCGCGATGAACATCCGGGCGGCGCGGTCCTCGTCGTCCGGCTCCTTCCCCTCGACGTCGTAGAGCTTCTCGTAGGGGGACATCACGACCGCCTTGAGGTGCGCCGTCGTGCGCGAGCGCCGCTCCCGCTCGATCTCCTTCGGATCCACCGGGACGAACCTCTCGTCCGGCGTGATCTTGAAGATCGGCTGGCCCTTCTGCACCACGGTCCCGTCCGCGCCGGTCATGATGACCCTGTCGATGGTCCCGGAGAACTGCGCCCGGACGGTGTTGAACATCTTCATGACCTCGATGATGTAGAGCGCCTGCCCCTTGTCGAAGTGCTGGCCCTCCGCTACGAACGGCGGCCGGCCCGGCGCCTCCTGCCGGTAGAGCATGCCGCCGTACGGGGCGACGAGCTCGTCGGCCTTCGTCTGCGGGGGCGGGACCAGCACCTTCTTCATCCGCGCCTGCAGCTCGGGGTCGTTCAGGTACGCGGGGATCGTGACCTCGAGGTTCGCCTCCACGCGGAAGTCGAAGAACTTCACGCTCTCGGCGACCATGAACAGCAGCCCGATGAGCTCGTTCCCCGCCTCGAAGCCGAGGTGCGCGGCGCGGATCCCCGCCCACTGCCCGGCGTCGTAGCCGCCCTGCGGCGCCTCGGACTTGAGGATGTCGTTCAGCTTGTAGAACTCCTCGCGCCGGAGGCCGAACGTCGCGCGGAGCTGCTGGTAGAAGCGGATCGAGCGCTGCAGGAGCTCGTGGTCGTGCTGCCAGATCACCTCCGCCGCGGGCGCCCCCGGGTCCCAGCCCATGTTGAGGTACTCGTACGTGTCGTTGAGCACGCCGAGCGGGTTGCGGATCCAGAACACCTTGCCGTTGTCGATCCGGTAGTTCTTCCGGTTGAGGGAGAGCCACCCGGCGAGCAGGTGCGGGTCGTCGATGAGCCGCTCCATCACGCGAGTGAGGAGCGTGAACTTCCGGTCGATGACCTCGCCCATCGCCTTCCCGAGCGCCGGGTCGGCGGCGCCCTCCGCCGCCATCAGCGCCGCGTAGTGCTTCTTCATCTCCGCGAACGCGTACGCGACGTCGAGCTTGTTGGCCTCGTCCTTCAGCTGCCCGGCGAGGGTCAGGTACGGGACGACGAAGCGGGTCGTCGGCTTCGCCATCACGTTCTGCCCGATGAACCAGTTCACGAGCCCGTAATGGAACTGGAGGTTCGTCGCGAGCTGGATCCCGCGCAGGCTCGTCTTCGCGAGCACCTTCGAGAGGTCCAGGTAGCTGGCGAGCCGGTCGTCGCCCTTCGTGAGGAGGAGGGCGATGTTCGAGTCGTACGCGCCCGCGACCCGGTAGCCGCATGAACATGCCGGTGTCGGGGTTCGGGAGGCTGATGCCCTGGTCGTCCCGGATCTCGCCCTCGATCGGCTTCGACCAGAAGCGGATGAGGCCGCCGGCGTGCGGCGAGAGCGACGCGTCGGTGGCGTTGAGGCGCGCCTCGACCGAGGCCGGGAACCGCGGGATCCGCTTCGGCCTCGGAAGCCGCTCGCCGTGGCGGGCGATGAGCGCCATCGCCTCGACGAGCGACTCGACGACGAACGCGTCCTTCGGGTCGTCGGGGTTCGAGAACTCGAGCGAGTAGCAGAGCTCGGTGACCCGGTGCTCGACCTGGATGCGGGTGTTGACCTCCATGAAGTAGTAGCGGTCGCGGTCGACGATGCACTCGAAGGTGGAGGCGGAGTCGAGCCCGACGGCCTCGCCGAAGCGCGCCGCGTCGTCCTCCATCCGCCTCAGGGTCTCGAGGTCCACTGCGAGCGCCTGCGCCTCGTCCTTCCGGCCCGCCTTGTCCGCCTTCGCGATGGCGGCGGCGAGCCCCTCCTGCGTCACCGAGACCTCGAGCAGCTTCTGCTCGTGCATCTGGAGCGAGCAGTCGCGGCCGCCGAGCGACACGCACCACGCGCCGTTGCCGAGGAGCTGGATCTCGTTGTGCCGGGTCTGCTCGATGTTGAGCTCGATGAGGACGTTCTTGTTGTCGCCGACTCCGGTCGCCTTCACCTCCGAGAGGACCTCGCGCACCATCGCGGGGGCCTCGGCCGCCGCCTCCGCCACGAGCTTCGCGTCGGGGTTCGCGACGGAGAGGAGGATGCCGCCGAGGATGCGCTGCCCCTTGCCGCCGCCGCCGCCGATGGCCTTCAGGCGGACGCGGCTGGCCGGGTACTTGGTGAACATCTCGACGACTTCCTTCTGCACCTGCGCGCCGAGCTCGTCGATCGTGTAGAGGTCCTTCCCCTTCGCGTAGGCGGCGAAGAGGACCTGGTCGGCGAGGTCCTCGATCGGCAGCTTGTCGTCCTTCGCGAACTTCGGATCGAGCGCGAGCCCCTCCGCGTCGGCGAGGGCGAGGAGCTGCTTGCGGGTCTTGTGCTTCGCGACGAGCGTGCGCGCCGTCACGTTGTTCACGCCCGGCGTGACCGAGACCTTCACCTCGAGCGCGGTGCGCTTCGCCTCGTCCTTCTTGCCGGCGCGCGCCTGCACCGAGGAGTTCGGGCCGATGAACTTGAGGCCCGCCCTCTCGATCGTCGCCACGAACTCCTCGTCCTCGGCCATGAAGCCGTAGCCCGCGAAGACGGAGTCGTACCCGTTGTCCTTCGCGATCTGGACGATCTGGTTCATCCGCTCGACGCGCTCCTCCTTCGTCGCGCCGGTGTAGTCGGGCACGCGGTGGACCCGGCTCGTGTCGTTGAGCTGGCGGAGCTCGGGCGCGAGCGCGTTCGCGTAGACGATCGAGTCCTTCTCGGAGAGCAGGATGCCGTAGTGCCGGATCCCCATCTCCCCGAAGACGTCCATCGCCTCCTTGCGGATCGGGCCGCGGCAGACGACGAGCGGCTTCAGGTCCTCGCAGGCGAAGGAGCGCGCCCACGCGGACCCGGCGTTGCGCAGCCGGCGCTCGCGGTGGGTGAGCGGGTTCTGCTGGTACCAGTCGACGGTTGGAGCCATTTCGGTCGTCTCCAGTGTTGAAAGGCGTGGGCCGCAGGGAGCGGGCCGGCACATTTCGCTTCGCGAGAAGTGCCTGGCCCGGAGTTCGAGGCGGCCTAGTGGAACTCGCGCTGCGGGCCGGTCATCGCCGAGGGCTTGTAGTGGCGGAGCAGGAAGCCGAGGTTCTTTCCGAGCGCCTCGCGGAGGTCCGTCGGCATCACGAGCGACGAGATCGAGCCGAGCGCGAGCCCTTCCTTCGGGTTCATGAGCTCCTTCTCGTAGCGGCGGTTGAGCGCGGCCTCCTGCTGCTTCAGCCACTCGCCCGTCTCCTTCTCGGCGTCCTTCTTCGCCTGCGCCCCCTCCATCCCGGCGGCGGTGCGCTGCGCGACGCCCTTCTTCACCATCTCCGCCGCCTGGCCGCGGACCTTGCGGAGCTCGTCCTTGTAGACGAACTCCTTGCCCGCGGGGCCCATCACGGCGAGGCGCGTCGTCGGGAGCGCGAGCACGAGGTCGGCGCCCGTCGGGTAGTTGTTGTACGAGGCGTACGCGCCGCCGAAGGCGTTGCGGAGGATGAGGAGGATGCGCGGCGTGCGGACGTCGACGATCGCGTCGAGCATCGAGCGGCCCGCCTGCACGATGCCGCGCGCCTCCTGCTCGCGGCCGGGGAGGAAGCCCGTCGTGTCCTCCATGAACACGATGGGGATGTTGTAGATGTTGCAGAAGCGGACGAACCTCGCGATCTTCACCGCGGAGTCGCAGTCGATCTGGCCGGACGCGACGGCGGAGTTGTTCGCGACGAAGCCGACGACGTACCCGCCGACGCGGCCGAACGCGGTGACGACCTCCTTCGCGCGCTCCGGCTGCATCTCGAAGTAGTCGCCGTAGTCGCAGACCGCCTGGATGATGATCGACACGTCGAACGGCGTGTTGAAGCCGGTCGGCGAGTTGAACGCCTTCTTGAGGAGGGTGTTGATCTCCCAGGTCCTGCGGTCGAGCGGGTCGCTCGTCTCCTCGAAGGGCGGCGCGACCGAGTTGTTGTCCGGGAGGTACGAGAGGAGCCGGACCGCCTGGCGGAGCGCGGCGAGCTCGTCGGCGACGGTGAGGTCGGCGACGCCGGAGTTTCCGTGGACCTTCGGCCCGCCGAGGTCCTCGGGGCTGATGTCCTCGCCGAGCACCGACTTCACGACGCCCGGGCCGGTGAGGCCGAAGAAGGTGTCGGCCGGCTGGATCACGAAGCTGCCCTGGCGCGGGAGGTACGAGCCGCCGCCGGCGTTGAACCCGAACATGCACATGATCGACGGGACCACGCCGCTGATCTTGCGGAGCGCCGTGAACGCCTCGGCGTAGCCGTCGAGGCCGCCGACGCCGGCGGGCACGAAGGCACCGGCCGAGTCGTTCATGCCGATGAGCGGGATGCCCTTCTCGCCGGCGAGGCGGAACATGCGCGCGAGCTTCGACCCGTTCGTCGCGTCCATCGAGCCCGCGCGGACGGTGAAGTCGTGGCCGTAGCAGGCGACGTCGCGGCCGCCGATGTTCAGGATCGCGGTGACGAGCGACGCGCCGTCGAGGTTCTTGCCCCAGTTCTGGAAGAGGACGATGGGGTCCTTGTCGGAGAGCACGCGGATCCGCTCCCAGACCGTCATGCGCTTCTTCGCGTGCTGCTTCTCGATCTGCTCGATGCTGACGGACTTGATCGGGCGCTGCAGGAGGTCGTAGCCCTCCTTCATCGCCTCCTCGTAGCCGCCGGTCTCGCGCGCGATCTCGCCTGGGATGTTGAACTCGACCTTCTCAGGGGGATCGAGCGGGTTGCTCAGGATCGGCTTCAGCGCCTTCGTCGACATCGATGGTGCCTCCGAGTTCGTTGCTGCGGGGCGAACGCGTGCGTGTCGCCCCGGTCCGCCTGACGGCGATAGACCGCTGGGTAGGGCTGGTCCGGTGCGGTGTGAAAAGCGGGAGATTCTGGCAAATGCACGGGCATGTGGGCAAGGGCCTACGGGCCCCTCGCCGCCTTCTCCTTCACGCAGCGCGGCATTCGTGGACGCGTGCGGTCCGCGAGCGACGGGCGGGCGAGCGCGAGGCCCGCGTCCCGCCGGAGCGCGAGCCCAGGCGGGACGGCGCGTCCCGGCGCGGGGCGCGCTACCGTCACGCCATGATCGACCACCTGACCCTCACGGTCCGCGACGTGGATCGCAGCGTCGCCTTCTACACCCGCGCCCTCGCGCCGCTCGGCTACCGGATGCTGATGGAGTTCGAGCGCCTGTTCGGCTTCGGCGACGAGAAGCCGTCCTTCTGGATCAAGCAGGACGACCCGCCGACGACTCCCCAGCACCTGGCCTTCGCGGCGCGGCGCCGGGCGGACGTGGACGCGTTCTACGAGGCCGCCCTCGCGGCGGGCGCCCGCGACAACGGGCCGCCGGGGCTCCGCGAGCACTACCACCCGACCTACTACGCCGCGTTCGTGATCGATCCCGACGGCCATCCGATCGAGGCCGTGAACCACGCCGAAGCTGCGCGGCGCTCGCCGTCCAGGCGAGCGCCCCGCAAGATCGGGAAGACCGCGAAGGCGCGGAAGCGGGGCGAGGCAGCCCGGAAGTCGAAGCGGGCCAAGCGCCGCTGAAGCCGCGAGCGGGCTCGCCCCGCGCGTCCGCTGTCGGCGGCGGGTCGCGTGGGGTACGCTCCGCCCGCGCATGGACTCCGCCGCGCCGAAGCCGGTCGTCGTCGCCGTCGACATGGGCTACGGGCACCTGCGCGCGGCGGCGCCGCTCGCGGAGGCGCTCGGCACGGAGGTGCTGCAGGTCGACCGCGCGCCGCTCGTCGCGCCGGGCGAGGAGCGGCTCTGGCGGCGCGTCCGCCGCGGCTACGAGGCCGTCTCCCGCCTCTCGCAGCTGCCGCTCGCCGGGAGGCCCCTCCGGTGGCTCCTCGACACGGTCACGGACATCCCACGCCTCCACCCGTACCGGGACCTGTCCGCGCCGACGCGCGGGGTCCTCACGCTGGAGCGGCTCGTCCGGCGCAACCTCGGCCAGGGGCTCGTCGCGCGCCTGCGGGCGACGGGAGCGCCGCTCCTCACCACCTTCTACTCGCCGGCGATCGTCGCCGACCGGGCCGGGCTCGAGCCCATCTTCTGCGTGGTGACGGACACGGACCTGAACCGGATCTGGGCCCCAGTCGATCCGGGGCGCACGCGGATCCGTTACCTCGTCCCCACGCGGCGCGCCGCCCGGCGGCTGCGCGCGTACGGCGTCCCGGAGGACCGGATCGCCTTCACCGGGTTCCCGCTCCCGGACGCGCTCGTCGGCGGCCCCGCGCTCCCGGCCCTGAAGCGGAACCTCGCCGCGCGCCTCGTCCGGCTCGATCCGTCCGGCGAGTTCCGGCGCGCCATGCCGGAAGAGCTCGCCCACTTCCTCGGCGCCCTGCCGCGGGAGGAGGAGGGACGGCCCCCGCTCGTCACGTACGCGGTCGGCGGGGCCGGCGCGCAGGCGGACCTCGCGCGCGCGTTCCTGCCGGGCTTCCGCCGGGCCCTCGAGGACGGCCGGATCCGCGTCGCGCTCGTCGCGGGCGTGCGCGCGGAGGTGGAGGCGCGCTTCCGCGAGGACGCGCGCCGCGCCGGGATGGAGGAGCTCCTCGGCGGCCCGCTCGAGATCCTCCGCGCGCCGTCGTTCCCCGAGTACTACGCGCGGTTCAACGCGCTCCTCGCGCGCACGGACGTCCTCTGGACGAAGCCGTCCGAGCTCACCTTCTACGGCGCGCTCGGGCTGCCCCTCGTGCTCTCGCCGCCGGTCGGCGTCCACGAGCGCTACAACCGCCGCTGGGCGCGCGAGAGCGGCGCGGGGCTCAAGCAGCGCGACCCGCGCTTCGCGGCGGAGTGGCTCGGGGACGCGCTCGCGGACGGCCTCCTCGCCGCCGCCGCGTGGGCGGGCTACATGCGGCTCCCGAAGTTCGGGCTCTACCGGATCCTCGAGACCGTGCTCGCGGCGCCGGAGGCGCGGGTCGCCGGCGAACCCGTCGCGCGCGGGGAGTAGCGTTCCGCCTCAGGCGCGCGAGCGCTTCTGCGCCGGCCGTCGCGCGCGGACCGCGCGGCGCGCCAGGTCGGCGACGCTGCGCGAGCCGAGCGCGTCGAGGAGCCCGCGCTCCCCGAGGCCGGCCGCCTCGGCGAACGCTGCGCGCATCCCGGCGCCGACGGGGCAGTGCGCGTTGGGCTCGGCGGGGCTCGGCGCGACCGGTCCCTCCGGCTCGACCGCGCGGTAGACGTCCGCGAGCGAGATCCGGGCGGCGGGCCGCGCGAGCCGGTACCCGCCCGCGCGGCCCTCCCGCGCCACGACGAGCCCGGCGGCGACGAGGTCGCGCAGGATGCGGCGGAGGAAGACCGCGTGCGTGTTGACGCTCGACGCGATGAACGCGGACGGATGGCCCTCGTCGTCGGCGAGCGAGAGGAGCGCGAGCGCGTGCGCGGCCATGGCGAAGCGTCCGGACGTCATCGAGGCGCCAGCGTTAATCCCGGACCCCGGGACGCGTCAACGGGTCGCGATCCGGGACTCCGGGTCGCGTCCCCGGGTGCGCGCGACCGGCTCGGGCGGCGGGCCGCGCAGCCCGGGCGTGCGCGGCCGCCCGCCGGGCGGGGGCCGGGCGCTTGCGGCACCCGGGGCGAGCGGCGAGGATCCCTCGGTGCTCACCGCCTTCTCCGTCCTCTACTGGGCCTTCGTGGTCGTCACGATGCCGCTCTGGTTCGTCGGCGCGCTGGCGGTGTTCCTCGTCACCGCCGCGCTCGACCGGCGAAGGTTCGTGCTCCACCTCTACTCGTGCGCGTGGGCGAGCTTCTACGTCGTCATGAACCCGCTCTGGCGGATG
This sequence comes from uncultured delta proteobacterium, assembly GCA_963821195.1. GTDB lineage: Bacteria > Myxococcota > Myxococcia > Myxococcales > Anaeromyxobacteraceae > Anaeromyxobacter. Next base: position 237,224 of record CAWGDE010000028.1, on the reverse strand, counting down.
CGGCTCGAGGGACGCGAGAGGCTGCCCTGGCGCGGGCCGGCGGTGCTCGTCGCGAACCACCTCTCGATGCTCGACATCCTGGTCCTCTACGGGCTCTTCCGCCCGTTCAAGTGGGTCGCGAAGGCGGAGCTCTTCCGCGTCCCGATCGTCGGCTGGAACATGTCGCTCAACGACTACGTCCCGCTCTGGCGCGGCGACCGCGACTCGATCCGCCGGATGATGGATCGCTGCCGCACCCACCTCGCCCGCGGCACGCCCGTGCTGCTCTTCCCGGAGGGGACGCGCTCGCGCGACGGCCGGATGCAGCCGTTCAAGGACGGCGCGTTCCGCCTCGCCGTCGAGGCGGGCTGCCCGGTGATCCCGATCGCCGTGACCGGGACGTTCGACTCCCTGCCCAAGACGGGCGTCGTCATCCGGAACCGGATGCGCGCGCACGTGCGGGTCCTCGATCCGATCTCGCCCGCCGAGCACCCGTCGCCGCACGCGCTCCGCGACGCGGCCCGGGCCGCGATCGCCGCGGCCGTCCCCGCGGAGGAGGACGGGGAGCGGACCGCCCGGGCGTGAGGCCGCCCGGCCCGCGCGCGGATCGCTTTACTCCGGCGCGCGCGCGCGAGTATGGTTTCGGGCTCCCGAGCGGTCCGGGCGTCGAGCGCCGTCGCCGCTCGCCCGCGCACGAGCGCGAAGAGGCCGACATGCACGACGACGCCGACAGGTCGAAGGCCGCGAAGCAGCGCTGGCTCGACGGGACCCACGGGAAGGCCACGAAGAAGCCCGGCGCGGAGCGCCGCGCGAGGTTCGAGACGACGAGCGGGATCCCCCAGGAGCCCGTGTACGTCGCCGGCGACGTGAAGCCCGGGCTCCAGGAGAGGCTCGGGATGCCCGGCGAGTACCCGTTCACCCGCGGTGTGCAGCCGACGATGTACCGCGGCCGCTTCTGGACGATGCGCCAGTACGCCGGCTTCGGCACCGCCGCGGACTCGAACAAGCGGTACCACTACCTCCTCAAGTCCGGGCAGACCGGCCTGTCCGTCGCGTTCGACCTGCCGACGCAGATGGGCCGCGACTCCGACCACCCGCGCGCGCGGGGCGAGGTGGGAAAGGTCGGCGTCGCGATCGACTCGATCGAGGACATGGAGATCCTCCTCGACGGCATCCCGCTCGGCGAGGTGTCCGTCGTCGATGACCATCAACGCGACCGGCGTCGATCCTCCTCGCGCTCTACCAGGCCGTCGGCGAGAGGCAGGGCGTCGCCCCGGCGGACCTCCAGGGCACGATCCAGAACGACATCCTGAAGGAGTACGCGGCGCGCGGGACGTACATCTACCCGCCCGAGCCCTCGCTGCGCCTCATCACCGACATCTTCGCGTACACGGCGAAGGTGATGCCGAAGTGGAACCCGATCTCGATCTCCGGCTACCACATCCGCGAGGCCGGCTCGACCGCGGTGCAGGAGGTCGCCTTCACGCTCGCCGACGGCATCGCATACGTGGACGCAGCGGTGAAGGCCGGGCTCGACGTGGACCTCTTCGCGGGCCGGCTGTCCTTCTTCTTCAACGCGCACAACAACCTCCTCGAGGAGGTCGCGAAGTTCCGCGCCGCGCGGCGCCTGTGGGCGCGCATCATGAAGGAGCGCTTCAAGGCGAAGGACCCGCGCTCGATGATGCTCCGCTTCCACACCCAGACGGCGGGCTCGATGCTCACCGCGCAGCAGCCGGACAACAACATCGTCCGCGTGACGCTGCAGGCGCTCGCGGCGGTGCTCGGCGGCACGCAGTCGCTCCACACCAACTCGCGCGACGAGGCGCTCGGGCTCCCGACCGAGGAGTCGGCGCGCATCGCGCTGCGCACGCAGCAGATCATCGCGAACGAGTCCGGCGCGGCGGACGTCATCGACCCGCTCGGCGGCGTCGTACGTCGTCGAGGCGATGACCGACGACATCGAGGCGCGCGCCGAGTCGTACATCCGCAAGATCGACGAGATGGGCGGAATGGTCCACGCGATCTCGAAGGGCTACGTGCAGCGCGAGATCCAGGAGGCCGCCTACGCCTGGCAGAAGCAGGTCGAGGCGAAGGACCAGGTCGTCGTCGGCGTGAACGCGTTCAAGGCGGAGGACCCGCCCGTCACGGTCATGAAGGTGGATCCGGCGCTCGAGGAACGGCAGGTGGCGCGCCTCGGGGCGTTCCGCGCGCGCCGGAACGGCGCCGCCGCGAAGGGCGCCCTCGACGAGGTGCGCGCGGCGGCGAAGGGCAAGCAGAACCTCATGCCGCCGATCCTCGCCGCCGTGAAGGCGGAGGCGACGCTCGGCGAGATCTCCGACGCCCTGCGCGAGGTCTTCGGCGAGTACCGCGAGACGGTGGTACTGTAGCCGCACGGTGAGCGAGGAGAAGCCGAAGGGTCCGCCTTCCGCGCCGCCGCGGCCGCCGCCGAAGCTCGAGCGCGTCCCGGCGGGCCACGAGGCGACGGGGTCCGTCCGGCCGCAGCCCGCGGCCGCGCCGCCGCCGCCGCCGCGGCAGGCGCCGGGCGCGTCGTACGGCCTCGCGGCGCCCGAGGTGCGCGCCGACGCGGCGATCGCCGCGGGGCTCGCGCACCAGGGCAGCCTCGCGACCGAGGGCGCGCTCCGCGTGTTCGCGCTCGCCGCGGCCATGCAGGCGACCGGCCGGCTCACGATCTCGCCGGACGGCAAGGCGTACGCGCTCTCGTTCCGGCGCGGCACCGTCGAGCACGCCGGCTCCAGCGACCCGGACGACGACCTCGGACGCTTCCTCGTCCGGAAGGGCGCGCTCTCCGAGGACCAGCGCGTCCGGGCGGAGTCCGCGAAGGCGGGCGTGGGGGGCGACCTCGCCGCGGCGCTCATCTCCGAGAAGCTCGTGAACCCGGCCGACGTCGCGCCGCTGCTCCAGGAGCACGGCACGGCGATCGTTCACCAGGCGCTCTCGGCGGAGGCGGGGGGCTGGTCGTGGAAGCCGGACGCGCCGCCGCCCCCGGGCGCGTTCCCGCTCGGCGCCCCGTTCGTCATGCTGTGCGCGGCGGTGCGCGCGCTCGACACGACGACGCTCCTGCGCCGCCTCGGCGATCGGGAGCAGCGCGCGGCGTCCCGCGTGGGCGGTCGCCTCAAGATGGAGGACCTCCGGCTCACGCCGCAGGAGGCGCGGGCCGTGCAGCTCTTCGACGGCGTCCGCAGCCCCGCGGAGATTGCGGCCGCGAGCCCCGGCGACACGCTCACCGTGCTCCGGCTCGCGCTGCTGCTCGGCGAGGTCGAGCTGCTCGCCTTCGGCCCCTCGCGCAAGGGGGCTTCGCCACCGCGGCCTGCCGCCCCTCCGGCCGCGCCAGCGTCCGCGACCGCGACCACGACCGCGAACTCGACCGCGAGCGCGACCACAGGGAAGCCCGGCGGGGCGAAGCCTGCCGCGCCCGCGGCCGCGAAGCCTGCCGCGCCCGCGCCGCCGCGGCCCGCAGCGTCCGCACCCGCACAGCCGATCGTCCCGCCGCCGCCACCCCGGCCCGGCGGCGCGAAGCCCGCGCTCACGCCGCGCCCCGCCCTGACGCCGGCGCCGCGCCCTGCGCTCACGCCCGTCCCGGGCCCCGCGCTGACGCCCGTCCCGGGGGCCGTGCTCGAGCGCGCCGCGCTCGAGGCGCTCGTGAAGAAGCTCGCGAACGCGGACCACTTCGACGTGCTCGGCCTGAAGCGCGACGCGACCGGCCCCGCCATCAAGATCGCCTACTTCATGCTCGCGAAGACCTACCACCCGGACGCCGTCCCCGTCGGCGCGCCGGCCGACGTCCGGAAGCTCTGCGCGGACGTGTTCGGGAAGGTGAGCGAGGCGTGGTCGGTCCTCGGCGACGACGCCTCGCGCGCGGCCTACCTCGAGGCGCTGAAGAGCGGCGGCGCCGGCGAGGTCGACGTGATGAACATCTTCGCCGCCGAGAACGCGTTCCAGGCCGGGACGCTGCTCGTGAAGGCGAGGAGGTACGCCGAGGCGCTCGCGAAGTTCGACGAGGCGATGAAGCTCAACGGCGACGAGGCCGAGTTCGCGATGTGGCGCGCGTGGTGCGACTTCCTGATGGGGGACGACAAGAGGCGGAAGCTCCCGCAGTGCGCCGGCGCGATCGAGGCGGCGCTCAAGAGGAACCCGCGCTGCGCGCAGGGCTACCTGTTCCTCGGCCAGATGGCGAAGATCGTGGGCGACCTCGCGGCCGCCGAGAAGCAGCTCCGGCGCGGGCTGCAGGTGGCGCCGGACCACGCGGACCTGCAGCGCGAGCTCAAGTACCTCAAGAGGTGAAGCGAGACGACATGGCCGCCCCGACGAGCCCGAGGAAGCGCGCGCTGATGCCCTCGACGAAGCTCCGCAAGGCGCTCCGCGCCGCGGGCCACCACCTCTCGCCCGTCGTGCAGGTCGGGAAGGACGGCGTCAGCGAGGCGGTGCTCCGCCAGCTCGACGCACAGCTCGCGGCCCACGAGCTCGTGAAGGTGAAGATCGGCACCGAGAGCCCGGAGGACCGCTTCGAGTCCGCCGGGCGGCTCGGCGAGGCGGCCGGCGCGCAGGTGGCGCAGATCCTCGGCCGGACGGTGCTCGTGTACCGGAAGAACCCCGAGAAGCCGCGCTACGAGCCGAAGGCCCCCGCCCCCGCTGCGCCGCGCTCGGCCACGCCGCGGCGCAGGCCCTGAGCCGCCCGGAGGATCAGTTCAGCTCGCCTTCGCGCGGCCGCGCGGGGGCCTCGGGGCCGCCGGATCGCGCTCGGGCCTCCTCGAGGTCCTCCTCGTCGAAGACGCCCTTGTCGAGGAGCAGGCACTCCGCGAGGTCCGCCTGCGCGAGCGCCGCGGAGGCGGCCTGCTCCGCGGACTCGAGCCGGGTGCCGAGCTCGTGGACCCGCTCGGTGAGCGCCGCGACCTCGCCCGCCAGCGCCCGCAGGCGCCGCACGAGCTCGAGCGACAGGGCCGCGAACAGCGCCAGCGCGACGAGGGCGATCAGCGCGGACATCGACTCCATCGTACAGGCCCCTGCCGGGGCGTTCAAGCGCCGCCTCGCGTTCGCCTTGTCCGGCCCCCCGACCGCGCGCGATGCTCGCTGCGTGCAAGGAGAGCGGGAGCGGCTCAACGTGACGCGCGCGGTGCGGCGCCTCGTCCGCGATCTCGCGGCGCGGCTCCCCGAGCTCGCGCACGTCCGTGCGTCGCGGGTCCTCGTCGTCGCGGGCGAGGCGCGCCGCGCCTCGCGCGCCACCATCCGCCCGGCCCACTTCAGGGAGACCCGCCGCCGGAGCGACGCGCGCGCCCGGATGAAGCCGCTCATCCGCGTGAAGGGGCGGAAGATCCTCTACGTCGTGACGCTCCGCCCGCTGTGGTTCCAGGACTCCACGCCGCGCGAGCGGATCGCGACGATCGTCCACGAGCTGTACCACGCCTCCGCCCGGTTCGACGGGACGCTCCACCGCGGCCGCCTCCACTCGCGGCTGCCGCTCGCCGAATACGACCGGCGGGTCGGCGCGCTCGTGGACCGCTACCTCGGAGACGCGCCGGCCGAGATCGTCGCGCCGTTCGCCGCCGACGGGCTCGTGCGCGCCCGGATGTGGCTCGAGCGGCCCACCGCCGCCTACCGCGAGGACGACTACCGCGGCCGACGGGTCTACACGGAGAGGCAGCTCTTCGTCGGCGTCGTCCAGATGCGGACGCGACGCCGGGCGTTCGGGCCTCCTGCGTGAGCTCTCCGTGAGACACGAGCTCCGAATTCCGCTGACCGCGACGGGCCGCCTCGACCGCGCCCTCGCGGACGCGCTGGACCTCGGCCGGGCTGCCGTGAAGCGCGCCTTCCAGCTCGGCGAGGTCCGGATCGGCGGTCGGAGGGTCCGCGCGAGCGATCCGGCGCGCCCGGGCGCGCTCGTCACGATCGACGTGGAGGACGCCGCCGGGCCGCCCGCGCCCGAGCCGGGCGCGCCGCTCGCGGTCCTCCTCGAGCACCCGCGCCTCGTCGTCGTCGACAAGCCGGCCGGCGTCGCGGTGCACCCGCTCGCGCCCGGCGAGGGCGGGACGCTCGCGAACGCGGTCGTCGCGCGCTGGCCGGAGTGCGCGGAGGCGTCGCCCGATCCGCGCGAGGGCGGCGCGGTGCAGCGGCTCGACATCGACACGAGCGGCTGCGTCGCGTTCGCGCGGGATCCGGAGGCGTGGGAGGACCTCCACCGCGGCCTCCGCGAAAGGCTCGATCGAGAAGATCTACCTCGCGCTCGTCGTCGGGCGCGTCGCGGCGGGGGGGTCACCACCGTCCCGCTCGCCCAGAGCGGCGGCCGGGTGGTGGCGGTGCCGGAGCGCTCGCCGAGGAGCGGCTCCGCGCGAGGGGGCTCCGCCCGCGCGCCGCGGAGACGCGCTGGGAGGTCGAGCGCCGGTTCGAGCGGCACACGCTCCTGCGCGTCCGGATCCTGACCGGCGTCATGCACCAGATCCGCGCGCACCTCGCGCACCTCGGCCACCCGGTCGCGGGCGACCCGCTGTACGGCGGCGAGGCCGCGGCGATACCGGGCCTCGCGCGCCAGTTCCTCCACGCGTCGCGCCTCGCGCTCGACGCGCCGGGAGGCGGGCGGATCGACGTCGAGAGCCCGCTTCCTCGCGATCTCCAGGCCGTGCTCGACGGGCTCGAGTGACCGGGTCCCGCGGCACCCGTAAGGGTCACGCAAGGGGCCGATCACGTGCAGTGTACGGGAATAAATCCGCGCGCCGTGCCTTGACGCACATCCGGGGTTCGCGTAGCTAGTTGAGCCACTTTGATTCGGATGTCGATGTGTTTCGTTCGTCGTCGTCGGATCTCTTCGGCCCACGGCCGTGCCCGTGCGCGCGGTCGTCAGCAGTGAGCTCAACCACAGGAGTTGGCCATGCTTCGACGTAACGTCCTGCGCCTGGTAACAGCGCTCGGCTTCGTCATCTCGTCGTCGGCGGTCGCCCAGGACGCCACGACGCCACCCGCCGCAGCTCCGCAGTCCGCCGTCGTCGGCGAGGCGCCCGCAGCCGCGCCCGCCCCGAAGGGCGACGAGGAGCGGACGGAGGAGATCGTCGTCACCGGTACCCGCATCCGCCGCAAGGACCTCACGACGCCGGCGCCCGTCTCGATCGTGAACCGCGACTCGCTCGTGAACAGCGGCAAGGTCTCCCTCGGCGACTTCCTCCAGAGCCTCCCGGAGCAGGGCAACACCGTCAACACCCAGGTGAACAACGGGAACGACGGCTCCGTCCACGTCTCCCTCCGCAGCCTCGGCGCCGTGCGCACCCTGGTGCTCGTGAACGGCCGGCGCATGGTCTCCGGCGGCACGCAGGACCCCACCGCGGCGCCCGACCTCAACACCATCCCCGCCGCCGCGATCGAGCGGATCGAGATCCTGAAGGACGGCGCGTCCGCGGTCTACGGCTCCGACGCCATCGCGGGCGTCGTGAACGTCATCCTCAAGAAGAAGTACAGCGGGTCCGAGGCCTCGACGTACGGCGGCGTCACGAGCAGGAGCGACGGCCAGACCTTCGACCTCTCCGCCATCACCGGGACCGGCTCCGAGCGCGGCAACATGCTCTTCTCCGTCGGGTACCAGGAGCAGAAGCCGGTCTACGCCGGCGACCGCTCGTGGGCCGAGACGACGTACGACTACAACTTCGACACCGGTGAGAAGACCCCCGTCGGCAACTCGACGACGTTCCCGAACGGGCGGTTCGGGATCCCCGGCATGAACGCCAACGGCACCGGCGTCTGCGGCGCGGGGGCGACCGCGGAGATGGCCACGCTCTGCAACATCTACACGACCACCCCCGCGGCCGACCGGACGAACAGCTTCGTCCCGAGCTTCGACGCCGGCGCCGGCGCGACGTCGTACGCCATGTACGACTTCAGCGCGTACAACACGAACCCGACGAACTACCTCATCACGCCGAACCGCCGCATCCAGATCTTCTCGACGGGCGACACGAACCTCGGCGACGTCGCGCGGGCGTTCTTCGAGGCGTCGTACGTGAACCGGACCTCGTCGCAGGACCTCGCCCCGATGCCGGTCACGAACACCACCATCCCGAACAAGCCGGTCTTCGTCGACGCGAACAGCATCTACAACCCGTTCGGCGTCACGATCACGAGCTGGCGCAAGCGCACCTCCGAGTTCGGGAACCGCCACTTCAGCCAGGACCTCGACACGTTCCACGTCGTGGCCGGGTTCGACGGCGCGCTCGGCGACTGGGCCGCCTTCGCCCGCGGCTGGCAGTGGGAGCTGTCCTACAACTACGGCCGGACCGCCGGCAGCCAGACGAACCAGGGCCAGGTCCGCATGCCGAACCTCGCGAACGCGACCGGCCCATCGATGGTCTTCAACGGCACGCCCATCTGCGTGCGGGTCCCCGGCGACCCGACCACGATCATCCCCGGCTGCGTCCCGGCGAACGTGCTCGGCGGCTCCGGAGCGCTCTCGCCGACGGCGAAGGACTACCTCACCTTCACCGGCACGGACCGGAGCTACATCCAGCAGCAGGTGTACGCGTTCAACCTGTCGGGTGAGCTGATCAGCCTCCCCACGTCCGACCGGCCCATCGGGCTCGCCGTCGGCCTCGAGCACCGCCTCGAGGGCGCCGGGTTCCAGCCCGACCCCCATCACCGCGGGGCTCGAGAGCTCGGGCAACAACCAGCTCCCGACGAACGGCAAGTACGACGTGACCGAGGGCTACGCCGAGCTCTCCATCCCGCTCCTGAGCAACATGCCCTTCGTGCAGGACCTCGAGCTCTCGGCGGCGATCCGCGCCTTCGACTACTCGACGTTCGGCTCCGACACCACCTACAAGCTCGGCGCGCGCTGGTCGCCGATCAGGGACTTCACGCTCCGCGGCACGTACTCGACGGCGTTCCGCGCCCCGAACGTCGGCGAGCTCTACGGCGGCACGCAGGACAGCTTCGACTTCACGAACGGCGACCCGTGCCGGACCAGTGACGCGGGCCAGTGCGCGCCGGGCACGGCGTGGGGCACCGTCACAGGCGGCTCGCTGGACCCGAGCACGCAGTTCCTCTCGAAGCGCAGCCCGAACGCGAACCTGAAGCCCGAGACCGCGACGATCGTCACGGCCGGCGTCGTGATCGCGCCGCGCGCGCTCCCGAACCTGTCGGCGACGTTCGACTACTACAACATCGATCTGAAGAAGACGATCGACATCCGGGGCGCCCAGTACATCATGGATCAGTGCTACGGGCCCTCCGCGGATCCGGCGATGTGCGCCCTCATCACCCGCAACCCGAGCACCGGCGAGATCCTGCAGATCAAGGACAGCCGCGACAACCTCGGCGGGACGAAGACCCAGGGCGTCGACCTCGCGGTGCGCTACGGGATCCCGACCCCGTCGATCGGCCGGTTCAACCTCGTGTTCGACGGCACGTACCTGATCGCGTACGACACGACCGACGTGAGCGGCGTCACCGTGAAGCACCAGGGGAACTACGACAACCAGCTCGCGATGCCGAAGTTCAAGGCGAACACCTCGATCCTGTGGGCGCTGGGCGGCCTCGGCGCGGGCGTGACGGCGCGGTACGTCCAGAGCTACGTGGAGTGCGCGAGCGGCTTCTGCAGCCTGGACAACTCGCAGCAGCGCACGGTCGACGCGTACATGCCGTTCGACCTGTTCCTCGCCTACTCGCTCAAGTCGCGCGCCGGCACCACCGCGATCGCGGTCGGCATGAACAACGTGCTCGACGAGACCCCGCCGTACATCTACAACGCGGGCAACGCGAACTCCGACCCGTCGACGTACGACTACCTGGGCCGGTACTACTACGTGAGGCTCTCGCAGTCGCTGTGATGCGGCAGGAGGCCCGGCGACGCCCGGCCTCCCCCGAGGAGAAATAAAGGGCGGACGGGCGCTTCCGGGCCCGTCCGCCCTTCCATATGCGGCAACCCGGAGCCTCTCCCCGAGCGGGCCGTGCCCACCGTTGAAGGGCCCAAGAGGATTGCCGTTTTCCAGATCACCGTATAGAAGACCACGAAATGTTCGATTCGGTTCTCAGGAAAGAGACCCTTCCCAGGCGGCGCTTCGGCACCGGGACCCTCCTGGGCGCGGTCGTGTACTTCGGGGTCGCCGCCTTCGCCTTCTGGGCACAGGCCAACGTGAAGAACCGCGACAAGCAGGACGTCGCCGTCACGTTCGTGAAGCCGCCGCCCCCTCCCCCACCTCCTCCGCCCGCGCCCACCGCGGTCCGGCCGAAGATGAAGACCCCCTCGGCCCAGCAGACGGTGCTCTCGCAGGCGATCGTGGCGCCGACGGTGATCCCGGAGGAGAAGCCGCCCGAGTCGGAGCCGGTGGACAGCGGTAGGACCGGCGGCGAGGCCGGCGGGATCGAGGGCGGCGAGGTCGGCGGCGTCCCCGGCGGGATCGTCGGCGGCGTCGTCGACGCGAAGGACGTCCGGATGGAGTACGACGAGCGGATGGCGGCGCCGGAGAAGCTCGGCGGGCCCGATCCGCAGTACACGGAGAAGGCGCTCGAGCGCGAGGTGCAGGGCACGATGGTCGTGCGCTGCGTCGTCACGACGGAGGGGAAGGTCTTCGGCTGCCGCGTCCTGAAGAGCCTTCCGTTCATGGACCGCGCGGTGATCGACGCGCTCGAGAAGCGCCGGTACAAGCCGGCGACCCTGGGCGGGCGTCCGGTCGAGGTCAACTACAACTTCAAGATCACGCTGAAGCTGCCGGACTAGTCGGCCCAGGCGTCCACCGGCGCCCCCGCGGCGCTCTCACGAACACCAACACCAGAAGGAAGACCATGCAGTTCACACTCACGGAGCTCTGGCATCACATGGGGCTGTTCGCCCGGCTCGTCGTCTACGTGCTGGGCCTCATGTCCCTCTCCTCGATCATCGTCATGGCGGAGCGCTTCGTGTCGTACGCGAAGTCGAACCGCGACTCGCGCAAGTTCGCCTCGAAGCTCGCCGCCAACATCGAGAAGGGCGGGCTCGACGAGGCGGCGAAGGCGAAGGTCGGGACGCCGAAGCAGATCGGGCACCTCGGCCGCGTCCTCACCTCGGGCCTCGGCGCGTACACGATGACGCGCACCGCCGGGACGACCCCGGACCTCACCATCGAGTCGGTCGCCCGCGGCCTCGAGCGCCAGGCGCAGCGCGAGCAGCAGAACCTCAAGCGCGGGCTGAACCTCCTCGCCACGGTCGGGTCGACCGCCCCGTTCGTCGGCCTCCTCGGGACCGTCGTCGGCATCATCAACGCCTTCCAGCAGATGGCCGCCACCGGCTCCGGCGGTCTCGCGACCGTGTCGGCCGGCATCTCCGAGGCGCTCATCACGACGGCGTTCGGCCTCCTCGTCGCGATCCCCGCCGTCATGGCCTACAACTACATGCAGGGCTGGGTCGAGGCGCGGATGGTCGACATGACGGAGTCGTCGAACGAGCTCCTCGACCACGTCGCGCGCAAGCTCGACGAGGGCTCGGCGACGGCGCCGGCCCGCGCGGTCTAGCGGGACGCGGACAGGCGCGAGGGATCGACCATGGCAATGACCGCGGGCGGCAAGGGCGGCGTCAAGAGCGACATCAACGTCACGCCGCTCGTCGACGTCGTGCTGGTGCTCCTCATCATCTTCATGGTGGTGACGCCGATGCTCCAGCGGGGCAAGGACGTCATGCTCCCGACGTCGAAGGTGATCGACAAGGACCCGGGGCAGGGCGATCCGCTCATCCTGTCCATCACGTCCGACAAGAAGGTCTGGGTCGACAAGGACTCCTACGACGACGCCGGCCTCGAGCAGCGGCTGCGCGACGAGATCATCGCGCAGCCCACCCGGCCGTTCCTGCTCAAGGGCGACAACCGGGTCACCGTCGGCGACGTCCGGAGGGTGATGGCGATCGCGCGCAAGGCGGGCGCCCGCGGCGTCCGGCGTGGCCGTCGAGCAGCTCAAGACGGAAGAGAAGGGCTAGCCGATGCAGCTCCGACATCACCGCAAGGGCGGGTTCGGCCGCTACACCGTCCGGGCCCAGGGCCGCCCGAACGCGGACATCAACGTCACGCCGCTCGTCGACGTCGTGCTCGTGCTGCTCATCATCTTCATGGTGGTGACGCCGCTCCTCGACAAGATGCTGCGCGTCCGCGTCCCCGACGCGGAGCAGACCGAGCAGTACGAGCAGCCGCAGACGCCGCAGCTCGTCGTCTCGGTCCGCAAGGACGGTCACCTCCTCATCAACAGCGAGGAGGTGGACGACGACGCCTACGTCCAGCGCCTCCGCCGCGTGCTCGCGGCGCGCGCTCCGGGCGACCGGCTCGTGTTCTTCTCGGCCGAGGACGACGCGCTGTACCAGCGGCTCGTCGTCGCGCTGGACGGCGCACGCCAGGCAGGCGCCGAGATCATGACGATGACCACCGAGCCGATGGCGGGGGCCCCGGCCCCCGGCGCCGCGCCCGCCGCGACGCCCTGACGCGCACGGCCGTCGCGCGGCCGTCACCCGCAGCATCCCGGAGGGGAAGACATGGGAGAGCTCGCTCGCCACCACCTCACGGCGCGAGGGGTCGCCGCCGTTTGCCTCGCCCTCGCCGTCGCCGCGCCCGGCACGGCGACCGCGGCGAGGAGCCGCCGCGAGCCCGGGAAGATCTCGGACGGCCAGTTCGCGCCGGCGCGGCCGCCCGCGGCGGACTACGGCCCGAACAAGAACGAGGACTGCCTCACCGGCGGGACGCTCGACGACGTCCTCCGGCAGCTGAGCGGCACCGCGAAGTCGCACGGCCGCAAGGCGCCCGAGCCGGACGCGCGCGTGTGCGCGGTGGCCGAGGCGTTCCTCGGCTGGGAGCCCGCCAAGGACGGCGTCCCGCGGCCGCGCGTCCTCGCCTTCACCTCGCAGTGGTTCGGGCTCCCCGCCCCGGTGAACCCGCCGACGATCGCGACCCTCGAGACCGAGGACACCCGCGTCATCGCCGAGAAGGTCGTGGAGGCGGCCACGAACGAGGCGCTGCGGGCGTCGGTCTCGCGCGTCGGCCTCGCGACCCAGCGGCTCCGCAAGGGCGTGACCAAGGTCGTCTTCGTCGTCCTCGACGCGCCCGTCGAGCTGGATCCGCTGCCGCGCCGGCTCGAGCCGGGACAGACCGCGAAGCTCTCGGGCAAGCTCCTCGGCGGCGCCACGGAGCCGGAGGTCCTCGTGAGCGACGTCGTCGGCAAGCTGTCCGAGCCGAAGCAGGGCGAGGGCGACGCGTTCGCCGCGGACGTCGCGTGCGGCGACCGCAAGGGCCGGATCCAGATCGAGATCCGGGCTGGCGCCGGGACCGGCAAGACCGGGACGGTCGCCTCCTTCCCCGTCCTGTGCGGCGAGCAGCTGCCGGCGTCCGTCGCGGTCGCCTCGCAGCCGTGGCCGACCAATCAGGCCGGGGCGGAGAGGAAGATCTTCGACCTCCTCAACGGGGAGCGCGCCCAGGCCGGCCTCCCGCCGGTCGAGTTCGACCCCGCGGTCGCGAACGTGGCGCGCGAGATCTCCGCCGACATCGCCGCGCGCGGCGGAACGCCGGGCGGGCCCAGCGTCGACGAGCGGCTCAAGAAGGCGGGGATCGCCTCGCAGGTGGTCCTGCAGAGCGCGGCCGCCGACCGGAGCTACGAGCGCGCGCACGAGCGGCTCGTCGCGAGCCCCTCGAACCGCGCGAACATCATGACGACGGAGGCGAACAAGGTCGGGGTCGGCGCCACCACCGCCCAGGACTCGGAGGGGCACCCCCTCGTCATCTTGAGCGAGGTGTTCATCAAGGAGCTGCCTCCGGTGGACGTGGAGCAGGTGCGCCAGCAGCTTCGCGACGCCGTCGGCCAGAAGCGCAAGGACGCCCGCACGAACGCGCTCACGCCGGACGCGACGCTCGACGCGACCGCCCAGAAGTACGCCGAGGCGCTCGCCGCGGCGGGCGGGTCGCTCCCCAAGGAGAAGGCGCAGGAGATCACGGCGCCGCTCAACGCCGGGTTCCGGACCGTGACGATGGTCTCCGGCGCGAAGCCCGAGCCGCTCGACCTCGCCGAGGAGCCGCAGTCGACCGCGGCGGGGAAGGTGCTCGGCGTCGGCGTCGCCCAGGGCCGGCACCCCGTGCTCGGGCGGAACGCGGTGTACGCCGTGATCATGGTCGGCGCGACGCGCAGCGCGGCGGCCGAGCCCGCCTCGGCGCCCGCGAAGAAGAAGAAGGCCGCGCCGGCGAAGCCGAAGACCTAGCTGCGCGCCGCTTCGCGGCGCGCCATTCGCCCGTGCGCGCGGACCGTCGCACGCGACGGTCCGCGCCACCGGACCCGATCGCCGACGTCAACGAGCGGCCGCCGCACGCGCCGGCACCGCATCAGGCCCGCCCACCCGGCCGCCCGCGAGGCCGACGAAGAAGCTCGCCTGGAGCAGGAGCGCGAGCACGATGAGCGCGAGGATGAGCCCCGAGAACACGCTCGGGGCGTCGCGGCGCGTCAGGGTGGGCAGCGGCGCGCTCCGCGGGGGGGGTGCGGACACGACGCGCAGCGGCGCGATGCGCGGGGCGGGTGCGGACAGGGCGTGCAGGGGCGTCATGGTTCCTCCGACGAGGAGGACCTACGCCGCGCCCGCTGCCATATTTCGCCCGCGGGCGCAGCTCCGGGTCGCGCGGCGAAGCCCCGGCCGAGCACTCCCCCCACCGAAGAAACACGCCCCGCCCCGGCGGACCGGAGCGGGGCGCAGAGCCGCGCGTGGTGTACGAGCGTGATGAGCGGCTACTTCTGGGCGGCGGCGGCGGCCTTCGCGACCTCCTCCGCCAGGTTCTCCGGCTTCTTCTCGAGCCCCTCGCCGAGCACGAAGCGGGCGAAGCGGCGGATCTGGATGTTCTCGCCGATCTTGGCGACGGCCTCGTTGACGACCTCGCCGATCGTCTTCTTGTCGTCCTTCACGAACGCCTGCTCGAGGAGGCAGACGTCCTTGTAGAACTTCTCGACCTTGCCGGTCGCGATCTTCTCGATGATCGCCTCGGGCTTCTTCTGCTCGCGCGCCTGCGCCTTCGGGCGATCTCCATCTCCTTCGCGACGACGTCGGCGGGGACCTCCTCGCGGCGGACGCAGTGCGGCGCGGCCGCGGCGATCTGCATCGCGATGTCCTTCACGAGCGTCTGGAAGCCCTCGGTGCGCGCGACGAAGTCGGTCTCGCAGTTCACCTCGACGAGGACGCCGATCTTGCCGCCCATGTGGATGTAGCTGGCGACGGCGCCCTCGGTGGCGACGCGCGACGGACTTCTTCGCGGCGGCGGAGAGCCCCTTCTTGCGGAGGACGTCCTCGGCCTTGGCGAAGTCGCCGCCGGCCTCGGCGAGCGCCTTCTTGCAGTCCATCATCCCGGCCCCGGTCTTCTCCCGGAGCTCCTTCACCATCGTTCGCGCTGATCTTCGGCCACGTCGTCTCTCCTTCGCGTCGCTTCGAAGGGCGGGCCTCGGAGCCCGGGGCCGGACCCGGAAGTCCGCCCGCCTGGAACGCGGTTACGCCGGGGATTCGCCGGCTGGGCCTCCGCCTCGGCGCGGGGGCGGCCGGCGCCCGCCCAGGTCGCCCTTGCGCACGACCTCGACGTTGGCGCTGGCCGCGCCGCGATCCTCGCGGGGCGGGCCGCGGCGCGGACCGCGGCGGTCGCGGCGGTCGCGGCGATCCTTCTGGCCGCGCTCGCTGGCCGCGTCGCGGTCCTCCTCGTCGCGCCGCTCTCCTGCCGCCGTGCTCGGCGACCCAGGCGCCGTAGCGCGCCTTGCCCTCGAGGCAGGCCTCGGCGACCTTGCCCGTGAAGAGCCGGATCGAGCGGATGGCGTCGTCGTTGCCGGGGATGACGTAGTCGATCCCCTCGGGGTCGCAGTTCGTGTCGACCACCGCGACGACCGGGATGCCGAGGCGGTTCGCCTCGTGGACGGCGATGTGCTCCTTCTTCGTGTCGATCACGAAGAGGGCGGCGGGCAGCCGGCTCATGCTCCTTGATGCCGCCGAGGTTCTTCTCGAGCTTCTCGCGCTCGCGCTCGAGCTGAGGCGACCTCCTTCTTCGGGAGCCGCTCGTAGGTGCCGTCCGCCGCCATCTTCTCGATGGTCTTGAGCCGGTCGATGCCCTGCTTCACCGTCTTGAAGTTGGTGAGCGTGCCGCCGAGCCAGCGGTTGGTGACGAAGTACATGCCCGAGCGCGCCGCCTCCTCGCGGATGGCGTCCTGCGCCTGCTTCTTGGTGCCGACGAAGAGGACCGTGCCGCCCTTGCCGACCGCGTCCGACACGAAGCGGAGCGCGCTGCGCGCGAGCCCGACCGTCTTCTGCAGGTCGATGATGTAGATGCCGTTGCGGGCGCCGAAGATGTACGGCTTCATCTTCGGGTTCCAGCGCTTCGTCTGGTGCCCGAAGTGGACGCCGGCCTCGAGGAGCTGCTTCATCGTGATGGCGGTGCCGTCCTGACCGAGCGGCCGCGCGCCATCGCGTCCGGCCGCGGCGGGCGGCCGCCGGCGCGGGGCCGCGGGCGCCGGCGTGCGACGGCGTCGTCTCTGGCTGCTGCTGCTGGGTTTCCATGGTTCGTTCTCCGGTTGGTGTCCGCCACTCCGCGTGCCGTGACTGGCTCGCCCAACTCCGCTGGACGCTTCGTTCCGACGGGAGCACCGGGGCGCGCCGATGCGTGAGAGTGTGTGAATTTGACTCGTGCGCGTCCCGCGGACGGACCTCGCGCGGGCCGTTTGGCGCGGAGGGGACGGTCATCTAACACAGCGACGGGGTGCCCCGCAAGGGGCGCCGAGGGGTGCCTCGGCGGCGCGAAAGCAGATCGTAACGTCGCTGGGTCAGATGCGCGATCGGCGCCGCTCGGCCCGCCACCAGCCGAGCGTCACGACCGCGCCGTCGTAGCCGCGCCAGGCGACCGCGGGCCGCGCCTCGCCTCCCGGGGCAGCGCGTGCTGTGCCAGCGCGCTCGCCGAACTCGAGGCCTCGCCGGCCGCAGTCGGGGCAGCGGAACGCGCGCTCGCAGCGCGGCGCGATCGGCGGGCGTGAGCGGATCGTCCGCGCGCACGGGGTGGCGCGCCGCGAGCGCGCGCACTGGCGCGCGCGCAGAGGGGTCCCCGGCATCAGCGAGCGCGCCCGATACGCCTCCAGCTCGGCGATCTCGGCCGCCTCGCCGCCCGTGGTCCGCTCCACGTCGGCGCGCGCGGGCGCGTCGCATGCCGCGCAGGGGCGCGAACCCGAGGCCCGCGACGGCGACGATCTCGACGCCCCCCGGCGACCTCCGCTCCCACTCCTCGCCGGCGTCGACCTCCACGGCCGGCACGCCGGCGGCGGCGAGCGCGGCCTCCTTCTCCGGCTCGACGCGCGTGCGTGACCAGCACCTCGAGCGCGAGCGCCGGGCGGCCGCCCGGCGAGGACGAGCACGTCCGGCGCGGAGCGCGCCGACCGCGCCCTCGTCGCGGCGGCGTCGCCCGGCGCCGCGAGATCGAGCGGCCCGTCGCCGGCGGCACCCCGGGCAGCCGGCGCGCAGCACCGGACGCGCCGCGCGCCCGGCGAAGGCGTCGCGCGCAGAGGAAGAGGAGCCGCTCCTTCGCGTCGAGGTGGAGCGCGCGTCTCGGGCGCGGTGAGCGGACAGGACGAGCCGGGCCGGTGGGCGAAGTGCGCGGGCGCGGACGCGGCCGAGGTGCGGGACGAGCGGGCTCGCCGCAGCCGGGGCAGCGAACGGGCGCGCGCGCGCGCCGGCGACGCGGCGTCGAGGCCCGCGGCGTGCACCTTCGGCCGTCGCGGTCGCGCGCCCAGGCGAGGAGCACGTTCGCGCTTCGCTGCACGGCGCCGAGTCTACACCCCCCGACTGGGCGCCTGCGTTCCGCTCCGCGGCGGGGTACGCGTAGGACCGAGTAGACCGCAGGCCGCAAGGAGCGGGCCGGCACGTTTCGCTGCGCGAAAGGTGCCTGGCCCGGAGATCGGAGCGGCCTGCGGAGGGCGACATGGCGCTCGAGGTGGGCAAGAAGGCCCCGCAGTTCGCGCTGCCGGACGAGGCCGGGAACGTGGTGAAGCTCTCGGACTTCAAGGGCAAGCGCGTGGTCGTGTTCTTCTACCCGAAGGCGAACACCTCCGGCTGAACGCAGGAGGCCTGCGACTTCCGGGACGAAGTCGACGCGTTCACGAGGAAGAAGGTCGCGGTGGTCGGCATCTCGAAGGACCCGCCCGCCGCGCAGAAGAAGTGGAAGGAGAAGCACGCGCTCCCGTTCCCGCTCCTCTCCGACGCGGACGTCGAGGTGCAGAAGGCCTGGGGCGTCTGGAAGGAGAAGAACATGTACGGCAAGAAGGTGATGGGGACGCGAGCGCACGACCGTCCTCGTCGGCCCCGACGGCAAGGTCGAGCGCGTGTTCCCGAAGGTGAAGGTCGCCGGGCACGTCGCGAGCGTGCTCGACTCGCTGTAACCTCTCGGTCCCCCTCCCCTCCGCGCGGGAGGGGGACCTCCCATGCCCCCGCCCCCAAGCGACGCCCGAAGCGACCCGGAGAGACGACGCGCGCCGGCAAGCGCGGGCAGGGCAGGCGCAGCGCAGCGCCGCGGGCCTGGCGCAGCGAAGGCGACCCGAGCCGGTCGCTCGACGTCGATCGCCCGCGCTCGCCGCGGCTCGATCTCGTCGACCCGCTCGTCCTCGAGGTGCACGGGCTCGTGCACGACCAGGGCTGGCTCGCGGACCGCGCGCTCGAGCGCATGCTCCGGCGCGAGCGGGGGCTGTTCGCCAACGAGCGGCGCGCCGTCGCCGAGTCGGTCTACGGCATCATCCGCTGGCAGGGGCAGCTCGACTTGCCTCCTCGGCCGGGCGCCGTCGCTCGCGCTGCGGTACGCGGCCTGGCTCGTCCGCTTCGGCGGGCACTCGCCCCGCAGGACGGCCGCGCGCCGCCTCGGCGTCTCCGCGGCGGCGCTCGCGCGCGGTCACGCGGACCCGGCGCGGACGCCCGGCTCGCGGCGGTCGCCGATCCCGTCGAGCGGCTCGCGGCGCGAGGCCTCGCTCCCGCGCTGGATCGCGGAGCGCTTCATCCGGCGAGCTCGGGCTCGACGGAGGCCCGCGCGCTCGCCGCCGGCGATGAACGCGCGGGCGCCGCTCACGTCCGCGCGAACACGCCTCCGCGGGACGCGCGACGACGCTCCGCGCGCGGCTCGCCGACGAGGGCGTCGAGGCGGAGCCGACCCGCTTCTCCCCGTGGGGCCTCGTCCTCGACGGGCACGCCAACGCCTTCGCGCTCTCGGCCGTTCCAGGAGGGGCTCTTCGAGATCCAGGACGAGGGGAGCCAGCTCGTCGCGCTGGCCTGCGGCGCGCGGCCGGGCTGGACGGTGGTCGACGCCTGCGCCGGCGCCGGCGGCAAGTCGCTCGCGCTCGCGGCCGAGATGCACAACAAGGGCTCGCTGCACGCGCTCGACACCGACGAGGAGCGGCTCGACGAGGCGCGCCGGCGCGCGCGCCGGGCGCGGCGTCCACAACCTGCGGACGCCAGGTCATCGCGCCCGGGGCCGGAGGCGGACGCCCAGCTCGCGGACCTCGCCGGCAAGGCGCGACCTGGTGCTCGTCGACGCGCCCTGCAGCGGCCTCGGGACCCTGCGGCGCAAGCCCGACGCGCGCTGGCGGCTCGCGCGAGGGCGATCCCGACCCGGTTCGCCGCGGCTCCAGCGCGACGCTCGTGCGCGCTTCGCGCGGCTGCTCGCGCCCCGGCGGGCGGCTCGTCTACGCGACCTGCTCCATCGGCCGGACGGAGAACGACGACGTCGCCGAGCTCGCCGAGCGCGAGCTCGGGCTCCGCCCGGCGCCGCTCGCGCCGCTCCTCGGCGCGGAGCGGCGGCGGCGCTCGGCGTGCGACGGCGACCGGCTGCAGCTCTACCCGCACCGGCACGGCACGGACGGCTTCTTCCTCGCCGTGCTCGAGCGGCCGCGATAGGAGAGTGGCCGTCCCGACGGAGCCGACCTCATGACCGACGCCACGACCGCCCCGTCCCCCTCAGCGATCCGCCTCGGTCTCTTCGCCATCGTGCTCGTGGCGCTCGCGCAGTTCGGCAACTTCTACGTCTACGACTCGATCGGACCCGTCGCGGATCTGCTCCAGCGGCAGCTCGGCTTCAGCGACACGCAGATCGGGACGCTGAACGCGATCTACAGCCTGCCGAACGTCGTCCTCGTCCTCACGGGCGGCATCCTCGTCGACCGCTTCGGCGCGGGGAAGATGACCTTCTGGACGGCCGGCGTCTGCTTCCTCGGCGCGATCCTCACCGCCGCGAGCGGGAGCTTCTACGTCATGGCGGCGGGCCGGCTCCTCTTCGGGATCGGCGCCGAGACCTTCCAGATCGCGACGCTCGCGGCGGTGACGCTCTGGTACCCGCGCCGCCACACCGCGCTCATGATGGGCATCACGCTCGGGATGGGGCGGGCCGGCTCCTGGATGGCGGACCTCTCGCCGACGTGGGCCTCGTGGGCGTACGGGGGCTGGCAGGCGGCGCTCGGCCTCGCCGCGGTGATCGCCGGGACGAGCTTCGTCGCGAGCGCGGCGTACTGGCTCCTCGAGCGGCGCGGCGCCCCCGCCGGCGCCGCCGAGCGGCAGGCGACCGACTTCCGGTGGCGTGACGCGCTCAGGTTCGGCGGTCCGTACTGGTACCTCCTGACCCTGTGCGTGCTCTGGTACGCGGTGATCCTCGCGTTCCGCAGCACCTTCTCGATCAAGTACTTCCAGCACGCGCACGGGCTCTCGCTCGAGGACGCCGGCACCATCAACAGCCACGTGTTCCTCGCGGCGCTCTTCGCGACCCCGGCGTTCGGCTGGCTGTGCGACCGCATCGGCCGCTACGCCGGCCCGCTCCTGTTCGGCGCCGTGCTCCTGCCGATCGCGCTCGTCGTCATGATGACGGGTCAGGGCGGCAGCGGGCTCGGCTTCGCGACGGTCCTCATCGGCGTCTCCTACTCGCTCGTGCCCGCCGCGATGTGGCCGCTCGTCTCGCGCCTCGTCGCGCCCTCCAAGTTCGGGACCGCCATCGGGCTCATGTGGGTCATCCAGAACGCCGGCATCGCCGGCGCGAACCTCGTCGCCGGCTGGCTGAACGACGCCTCGGGCGCGAGCGCCGCGAACGGCGCTGGCTACCGCCCGATGATGCTGTTCTTCACGATCTCGAGCACGCTCGGCGCGCTGTTCGCGCTCGTGCTGTGGCTGCGCACGCGAGGGCGCGAGACGGTCGTCGCGACGGCCGCGCAGGGGTGACGGGACGTGCCGGAGCTCCCCGAGGTCGAGTTCGCCGCGCGGAGCCTCCGCGCCTGGACGCGCGGGCGGACGCTCGTCCGCCTGGAGGCAGATCCGAAAGCCCGCTACGTCTTCCGGCCGTCCACGCCCCGCGCGCTCGCCCGTGCGGTCGAGGGCGCACGCTTCGGCGCGATCCGCCGGATCGGAAAGCAGCTCCTCATCGCGATGGAGCGGGACGGGAAGCCGGTCGGGCTCCTCGCGCACCTCGGAATGACCGGCAAGTGGCTCCGGCGGCGCGACGGCGATCCGCCGACCCGCTTCTCGCGCGCGACGCTCGCGCTCGACGACGGCTCGGTGCTCCACTTCGACGACGTGCGCCTGTTCGGGCGCCTCCGGGTCGTCCCCGGAGCGCGCTTCGACGCGGTGCCGGAGGTCGCCGCGCTCGGGCCCGATCCGCTCGAGGCCGGCATCGACCCGGATCGCCTCCACGAGGCGCTCGCGCGCTCCCGGCTGCCGGTGAAGGTGCGGATCATGGACCAGGCACTCCTCCCCGGCGTCGGGAACATCTACGCGTCGGAGGCGCTCTTTCGCGCGCGCGTCGACCCGCGCCGGCGCAGCGCGACCCTGTCGCGGCGCGAGGCCGGGGCGCTCGCGCGCGCCATCGTCGGGGCCATGCGAGAGAGCATCGCGCGCGAGGAGGGGCCGGAGATCTCGTACGTCGAGGAGCCGGGGTCGGAGAACCCGTTCCTCGTCTACGCGCGGGAGAGGGAGACCTGCCCCCGCTGCCGGAGGGTGAGGATCGCGCGGGTGGTCCAGGCGCAGCGATTGACCTTCTTCTGTCCGCGGTGCCAGAAGTAATAGACTCCGCCTGGATGCGCCCCGAGGACCTGGCCCGCCTCTCCGTCGCCGAGCTGCGCGCGCGGTTCATCGACGGCGACCGGGCGCTCCCGGAGGAGCTCGAGGCCGCGCTCGAGGCCGACGGACGCGCGGGCGCGCGCGAGGTGCTCCGGCTCGTCCGCAGGCGCCGGCAGGGGAACCGCGCCGAGGGCCAGCGGCTGCGCCGGCTCCTGCGCTACGAGCGAGAGCTGTGGGACCGCGGGGTCGTCCACGTCGCGGGCGTGGACGAGGCGGGCATGGCGCCGCTCGCGGGGCCCGTCGTTGCGGGCGCGTGCGTCCTCCCGCGCGACTACCGCCCGCGCGGGATCGACGACTCGAAGCAGCTCGACCGCAAGGAGCGGGAGCGGCTCGCCGACGACATCAAGCGGAACGCCGTCTGCTGGGCGACGGCGCGGGCCGAGGTGGACGAGATCGACGGCCTCAACATCTACCGCGCGGGCCTCCTCGCCCTCGACCGCGCCGTGCGCGCCCTCTCCCTCCGCCCGGACCACCTGCTCGTCGACGCGCGGAAGCTCCAGGAGCTGCGGATCCCCCAGACGCCGATCGTCCACGGCGACGCGCTCTCCCTCACCATCGCCGCCGCGTCGATCCTCGCGAAGACCGCCCGGGACGCGCTCATGGCCGAGCTCGACGGCATGCACCCGGGGTACGGGTTCGCGCGCCACAAGGGCTACCCGACCGCGGAGCACTTCGACGCGCTGAAGCGGCTCGGCGCCTGCCCGATCCACCGCCGCAGCTTCCAGCCCGTCCGCGAGGCGCTCGGGCTCGTGCCCGTCCAGGCGGAGCTGTTCCCGCCCCCGCCCCCGCCGGCGCCGGAGGGGAGCGAGATTTGACGCGCGGCCCGCCGGTAGATACAACCGGCAGCGAGGACGAGCCCGACGGTGCAGGCGCGTTCCGGCGAACGGGGATCTCCCCCGCGCCCGGGCGCCCCCCGATCCGGCGACCGCATGGACAGACGCCCGCACGACGACCCCGCCGCAGCGTTCCCCGATTCAGACTTCGAAGAGACCCGAGCCCCGCGACAGCCGCCGGGGCTCGCCCTCGACCCTCCGGACGAGCCGCCACCCGAGCACCCGCCGGAGATCCCGGTGGAGCGGCTCGACCCGGACGCGCTGAAGGTGATCGCGCGCCTGCGGCACATGCGGCACCGCGCGTACTTCGTGGGCGGCTGCGTCCGGGACCTCCTCCTCGACGCGAAGCCGAAGGACTTCGACCTCGCGACCGACGCCCACCCGGGCGAGGTGCGCGCGATCTTCCGGAACTGCCGCCTCATCGGCCGGCGCTTCCGGCTCGCGCACGTCTACTTCCGGGGCGGGAAGGTCGTCGAGGTCGCCACCTTCCGGAAGAACCCGATCGACGTCGGCGACGACGTGCCCGACGGGGCCGACCTCCTCATCACGCGCGACAACGTGTTCGGCACCGCCGAGGAGGACGCCGTCCGCCGCGACTTCACGGTGAACGGCCTCTTCTACGACGTCGGCAGCGGCGAGGTGATCGACTACGTCGGCGGGCGCGCGGACCTCGAGGCGCGCCGGATCGCGACGATCGGGGACCCCGAGATCCGCATCCGCGAGGACCCGGTCCGGGCGCTGCGCGCGGTGCGCTTCGCGGCGCGCCTCGGGTTCATCATCTCGCCGGACACGTTCGAGGCGATGCGCCGCCACGCCGGCGAGCTCGCGCGCTGCGCGCCGGCCCGCGTGCTCGAGGAGATGTTCAAGATCCTGCGCTGCGGCGGGTCCGCGCGCGCCTTCGAGCTGCTCCGGGCGTGCGGCGCGCTGCCCGTCGTGCTGCCGTCGCTCGGCGCCGCGCTCGAGGCGTGGGACGACGCGCGGCGCCGGAGCTTCTTCGCGCACCTCTCCGCCCTCGACCGGCTCGTGCGGTCGGGCGAGGTCGTCTCGGAGGCGGTCCTCCTCGGCGCGCTCCTCATGCACGTCGCGCCGCCACGCGCACCGGACGCGGGAGAGCCCGCGGGCGCCGCCGGTCGGCCCGACCGGGTCGCGGACGGGCCCCGCGGCTCGGAGGCGGACGCGCTCCTCGCGGCGCTCGTCCAGACCGCGCGCCTCCCGCGCAAGATCGCGGAGCGGACGCGCCTCGGGCTCCACGCGCAGCGCCTCTTCCGCGAGCCGCCGCGCAAGCGGCGCCGCCGCGGCCGCGGCCCCGCCGGGCAGCAGTACTTCGCCGACGCGCTCCAGCTCCTCCGGGTGAGCGTCGAGGCGACCGGCGCGGGGCGCGAGGTCCTCGAGCGCTGGACCGCGCACGCGCGGCACGCACCCGAGCCCCACGACGGCGAGGAGCCCACCGCCGAGGCCCCCCCGCGCGAACGGCACGAGGTCCGGCCGCGCGAACGCCACGAGGCGACCCCGCGCGAAGACCAGCGCGAGGTCGAGGTCGACGTATCCGCCCCCCTCCCGGCGGGGGTCGAGGCGCCGCGGCCCGGTGGCGAGGTCGAGGTCGAGGTCGCCGCTTCCCGCGCGGACGGGCAGCCCGGGGGCCGGCGGCGCCGGCGGCGCAGGGGTGGGCGGCGGCGGCGGCGGCGCGGCGGCCAGGACGCCGGGGCCGGCGGCTCGACGCCAGCCTGACGCCCAATGCTTGCCGGCGCGCCGGCTGCGGTTCGGGTAGAATCCGGCCGCCGCGGCGGCGTTGACCGCCCCGGGTCGATCCCTTAGAACGCGCCGACCATGCCCCCCGCCGAGAAACCGCGAACGAAGCCGGCCTACAAGCGCATCCTCCTCAAGCTCTCGGGCGAGGCGCTGATGGGCGACGGGAAGTACGGCATCTCGCCCAAGACGCTCACGGCGATCGCACAGGACGTGAAGGACGTCGTCGACCTCGGGGTCGAGGTCGCGCTCACGATCGGCGGCGGCAACATCTTCCGCGGCGTCTCCGGCGCGACCGAGGGCATGGACCGCTCCTCGGCCGACTACATGGGGATGCTCGCGACCGTCATCAACGCGATGGCGCTCCAGGACGCGCTCGAGAAGATCGGCGTGCCGACGCGCGTCCAGTCCGCGATCGAGATGCACCAGGTGGCGGAGCCCTACATCCGCCGCCGCGCGATGCGCCACCTCGAGAAGGGGCGCGTCGTCATCTTCGCCGCCGGCACCGGCAACCCCTACTTCACGACCGACACCGCCGCGTCGCTGCGCGCCATGGAGATCAAGGCCGCCGTGCTCCTCAAGGCGACCAAGGTGGACGGCGTCTACAGCGACGATCCGAAGAAGAACGCGAGCGCGACGAAGTTCAAGCAGCTCTCGTACATCGACGTCCTGAAGAAGAACCTCAAGGTGATGGACTCCACCGCCATCAGCCTCTGCATGGACAACGACCTCCCGATCATCGTCTTCGACCTCACGCAGCGCGGCAACGTGCGGCGGGTGGTGTGCGGCGAGGAGATCGGCACGGTCGTCGGACGCTCGGGCGGTCGCGCGCGTTCCGAAGCCTGACGGGGAGGGGCCATGAGCCTCGCGGACGACATCCTGAAGGACCTTCACGACGGCATCGCGAAGACGCTCGACGACCTGCGGCACGAGCTCGCGAACGTCCGCACCGGCCGCGCGAACCTGCACCTGCTCGACGGGGTCCGCGTCGACTACTACGGCACCTCGACGCCGCTCAACCAGGTGTCGACGCTGTCCGTCCCCGAGGCGCGCCTCATCGTGGTGAAGCCCTGGGAGAAGAACATGATCCCCCCGATCGAGAAGGCGATCCGGGACGCGAACC
The DNA here is from genome assembly GCA_963821195.1 of uncultured delta proteobacterium. Classification (GTDB taxonomy): domain Bacteria; phylum Myxococcota; class Myxococcia; order Myxococcales; family Anaeromyxobacteraceae; genus Anaeromyxobacter. The sequence goes on along the minus strand of CAWGDE010000028.1, from coordinate 211,462 downwards.
TGGGCCTGAACCCACAGTCGGACAAGGACCTCGTCCGCGTCCCGATCCCGCCCCTCACCGAGGAGCGGCGCAAGGACATCGTGAAGCAGGTGAAGGGGAAGGGCGAGGACCACAAGATCGCCGTCCGCAACCACCGCCGCGACGCGAAGGAGCTCATCGAGGCGGGCGAGAAGGACGGCGACATCGCCGGGGACGAGACGAAGAAGGCCCTCGACAAGATGCAGAAGGAGACGGACGAGGGCATCAAGAAGATCGACGAGATCTTGGCGGCGAAGGAGAAGGAAGTGATGCAGGTCTGACGGCCTGAACGCTTCCCGTGCTCCGCCTCGACCTCGGCCGCGCCGCCCTCCTCCTCGGGCCGCTCCTCCTGCTCGGCTTCGCCGCGGGGGCCGTGCGGGCGCTCGCGCAGCGCCCCGGCCTCTCGCCGCGCGGCCGCCGGAGGCTCCAGGTCGCGTGGGTGCTGGTCCTGCTCGCCGGCGCACCGCTCTGGCTCGTGCTCGCGGCGCTGCTCCGGATCTGGTGAGCGCGCGGCGCGCGCGGCGCCCGTCAGACGGGGAAGACCATCCCGGCGAGCGCGAGCAGCCACATCGTGTGCGCGATCCCGGAGAGCATCGACATGCGCTTCGCGGCGGGGTCCGCGGCGGAGACCGGCTCGCCCGCCTCGATCCGCGCGAGGAGGCCGCGCCAGGTCCGGCGCATCCCCGCGAGGAGGCCGAGCCGGACGAGCGCCAGGACGATGCCCGCGCTGATGCCGAAGCGCGGGTGGCCGAGGTGCTCCTCCCACATGAGGAGCGCGCCCGTGACGATCGCCGCGACGCCGGCGACCGCGTCGAGGCCGAGCGCGGGCCGGATCCGCTGGGCGAGCACGTCGACGTGCGGCTTCCCCATCGCGAGGGCGCGCTTCACGTCGCCCGCGACCCAGATCGCCGCGCCGATCCAGGTGGAGATCGAGAGGACGTGGAGGAACACGAGCGCGGAGTGGAGCGTCGTCATGGCGGCACACTCTAGCGGGGCGCGGTCCGGCTGCGACGCCCCGTTCAGGTCGGGCGGCATCACGGTCGGTGTCGGCCGGAAGAGCCTCCGCTGGCGGCCGGGCGGAGCGGCGCGGGAAGATCAGGAGTCGCCCGTCAGTACCGCCACCCCTGCGCGATCGGCAGCCGCCGCCCCTCGCCGAAAGCCTTCTCCGAGATCTTGAGCACCGGCGCCGCCTGCCGGCGCTTGTACTCGCTCCCGAGCACCATCTTCAGCACGCGCCGGACGAGCTCCACGGAGTGCCCGCGCGCCACGATCACCTCGAGCGGGAGGCGCTCCTCGACGTACGCCTGGAGGATGTCGTCGAGCACGTCGTACGGCGGCAGCGTGTCCTGGTCGGTCTGGTCGGGCCGGAGCTCCGCCGACGGCGGCTTCGTGAAGGTCCGCTCCGGGATGAGCGCCCGCCCGGCGCGCGCGTTCGCGGCGCGCGCCACCCGGTAGACGAGCGTCTTCGGGACGTCGCCGATCACCGCGAGCCCGCCCGCCATGTCGCCGTAGAGCGTGCAGTAGCCGACGGCGAGCTCGCTCTTGTTGCCGGTCGAGAGGACGAGGCCGCCGGTGTCGTTCGAGAGCGCCATCAGGATCTGGCCGCGGATGCGCGCCTGGACGTTCTGGTCGGCGAGGTCGCCGAGCGGCCGCCCCTGCGCCTTCTGGAGCTGCGCCTCGAAGGCGGCGTGCATCGGCTCGATCGCGATCTCCTGGAACCGGACGCCGAGGCTCGCCGGCGAGCGCCGCGGCGTCCTCGCGCGAGTGGGTCGAGCTGTAGCGCGAGGGCATCGCGACGCCGAGGACCTGCTCCGCCCCGAGCGCCTCCGCCGCGATGCAGGCGGTGAGCGCGGAGTCGATGCCGCCCGAGAGCCCCACGACGGCGCTCCGGAACCCGCACTTGTGGGTGTAGTCGCGGACGCCCACGACGAGCGCGGTGAGCACCTCGTCCGCGACGGGGTCGGCGGGCGCGGCCGGCGCGGGAGGCAGCGCCGCGCCGTCGAGGCCGAGGACCGCGGGGTGGCCGCCGGCCAGGTCGGCGAGCACGAGCGACTCCACGAAGAGCGGCGCGCGGGCGAGGATCGCGCCGTCCCGCCCGACGAGCATCGACCCGCCGTCGAAGAGGAGCGCGTCGTTCCCGCCCACCTGGTTCACGTAGGCGATGGGCACCCCGTGCCCCTTCGCGCTCGTCGAGAGCATCCGCTCGCGGAGCGCGGGCTTCCCGACCGCGTACGGCGACGCCGAGACGTTCACCACGAGCCCGGCGCCCTCCCTCGCGAGCTCGGCGATCGGGTCGCGCGCGTAGCGCGGCCGGTCCCAGAAGCGCTTGTCGTTCCAGACGTCCTCGCAGATCGAGAGCCCCAGCCGGATCCCGAACGGCGGCGCGTCGGCCGCGGTCGAGCGGTCCGACGGCACGAAGTAGCGCGTCTCGTCGAAGACGTCGTAGGTGGGGAGGAGGGACTTGCGTCCGACCGCGACGACCTTCCCGTCCGCGATCAGGGCGACGGAGTTGTAGACCGCGGGCGGCGGCGCACCGGGCGCGGCCTCCGGAAACCCGACCACCACTGCGACGCCGCGCGACCACTCCGCGGGCGCGGCGAGCTCGGCGAGCTTCCGGGCGGCGCGGTCGAGGAACTCGGGGAAGTCGAGGAGGTCGCGGGGCGGGTAGCCGCAGAGCGCGAGCTCGGGGAAGACGACGAGCGCCGCGCCCGCCGCCCGGGCCCGCTCGGTCGCGGCGCGGATGCGCGCGGCGTTGCCGGCGAAGTCGCCGACCGTGGTGTCGATCTGCGCGAGCGCGATGCGTCCGGATGGAGCCACGCGGGGAGGATGGTACATTAGCGGCACCCATGCCGCGCCGCATTCTCCTCGCCGACGACGCCTCACCCGTCGCCGACGCGCTCCGCCGCGACCTCGAGGAGCGCGGATTCGCGATCGAGCTCGTCCCGCCCGACGAGGCGGCCGGCCGGGTGGCGCCGGGCCGGTACGGCGCCGCGCTCGTCGTCGGCACCGCGAGGGGCGGGCTCGTCGCGGCGCTCAAGGGGGCGGACCCGATCCTTCCGGTGATCGCCCTCTTCCTCGACCGCAAGGAGGCCGCGGCGAGCCCCGACGCGCGCCACGCGGACGCGGTCCTCGTCGCGCCGCTCACCGCCTCGAGCGTCGCGGCCGTGTGCGATCTGGCGACCCGGCTTCGGGACCTCTCCGCCCGGGTGGCGGACCTCGAGGCGCGCGGAGCGCGCCGCGGGAGCGGTCCGGACCTCGACCTCCTGAAGCGGCTGCTCCTCTCCGAGGTGAAGCGCTCGCGGCGCTACGGCCACCCGCTCTCGCTCGCGCTCGTCGCGGTCGACGGCTGGGAAGAGCGCGCGCCGAAGCTCTCGGCCCGCGCCCGCACCGCCGCGCTCGCCGGGGTGCTGGGCGTCGTGACCGCCTCGCTCCGGGACCTCGATCTCGCCGTCCCGTTCTCCCAGGAGCGGTTCGTCGTCGTGATGCCGCACACGAGGGCCGACGGCGCGCTCCGGGTGGCGCGCCGGCTCTGCGCGCGCGTCCGGGACCATCGCGCGGCGCCGGGGCGCACGCGCGTCACCGCGAGCGTCGGCGTCGCCACGCACGACGGCGACGGCACCGTCTCCTTCGCGGGGCTCGTGAAGCGGGCGGGGGAGGCCCTCGCGAGGGCGCGCGCCCAGGGCGGAGACCGCGCCGAGCCGGCAGACCCGCCGAGGAAGCGGGATCGCATCTCGTTCGGATAGGGGCCGCGGGGCCGACCGCACGCCTGTGACCGGTGATCGTGATGCGGCCGCCCGCACCCGCAGGGGAGGCCAGCGGCACTTCTCGCGGACGCCGGTGCTCGTCCCGGGATCCCGCTGATCCAGATGACTCTTCAAGGGGCCGCCCCTTTAGGCAGCCCATAAGGGTACTGCCCCGCCTGGTTACGACCCTTTCGGGAATTACTGGGGAAAAGAACAGCACCGCCAGGCGGTTGGGAAAAAGGGTAGGTGGGGGGGTGGCAACCGGTCGGGTCGGTATTAACGTCCCCATCGCCGGTGACGGCCGACCGAGCAGGGGCGTGTGGAGCAAGCCCCGGCCCCGAAGGGACGCCGAGAACCGGGGAACCAGATGCCCCTTCGGGGGCGTAATCCGGGGAAAGAACGATGGCCCAGATCGATATCGAGATCCTCACGCCGTTCGCCGCCAAGTTCATGGAGGGGACGACGCTCACGCCCGCGGAGCGCGCCGAGGTGCTCCGCATCGCCCAGGGCTTCGCGTGCAAGGACTCCGCGGCCGCCGCCGGCGTCTCGCCGGAGACGATCCGGGCCCGCCGCAAGAGGATCTACCGGAAGCTCGACGTCCCGGGCTCGGGCGAGCTCCTCGCCTCCCTCCTCTCCCTCTCGCTCAAGATGCTCGCGAAGGGCGAGCGCATCGAGCCGCGCCCGGTGATGCCGGCGCAGCCGACGACGCAGGCCACCTCCGCGGTCGTCGCGCGGTAGGGCCTTCCGATCTCCGGGCCAGGCACCCTTCGCGTAGCGAAGAGTGCCGGCCCGCCCCCTGCGGCCCTGCGGGTGCCGCCGGGTCCTCCCGGCTCGCGGCAGCCTCTGCGAGCGGCGCGTCGGGTCACGAGCGCGGCAGCCAGCGCTCGATCCGCTCCGCCACCTTCGCCGGAGTGAAGCCGTACTCCTCGGCGAGGGCCTTCTCCGGCGCGCTCGCTCCGAACCGGTCGATCCCGATCACGAGCCCCGTGCGGCCCGCGAGCTTCCACCACTCGAGCCCTCGCGCCGCCTCGATGACGGCGACCGGCAACGCCGGCGGGACGATTGCGTCCCGCGCCGCCTCGGGCTGCGCCTCGAAGCACTCGCGGCACGGCATCGAGACGAGCCGCCCGGCGATCCCCTTCTTCGCGAGCAGGTCGAGGGCGGCCTGCGCGAGCGGGACCTCCGAGCCGGTCGCGACGACCGTGAAGCGCGCGCCCGCGGGGGCGGACGCGACGTAGGCGCCGCGCAGCGCTGCCGCCGCGTCGAACGGCGCGTCCCGCTTCACCGGCGCGAGCTTCTGCCGGGTGAGCACGAGCGCGGTGGGGCCTTCGCGTCGCTGGAGCGCGTGCGCCCAGCCGACCGCGACCTCCTCGCCGTCGCACGGGCGGACCACGTGGAGGTTCGGGATCGCGCGGAGCGCGGTGAGGTGCTCGACCGGCTGGTGCGTCGGGCCGTCCTCGCCGAGGAAGATCGAGTCGTGCGTCCAGACGTCGACGACCTGGAGCCCGGCGAGCGCCGAGATCCGCACCGCCGGGCGCATGTAGTCCGCGAACTGGAGGAACGTGCCCGTGAACGGGATGAAGAGGCCGTCGTAGGCGAGCCCGTTCGCGATCGCGCCCATCGCGTGCTCGCGGATCCCGTAGTGGACGTTGCGGCCGTCCGGCGTCTCCGGGGAGAAGGAGCCGCCACCCTTGATGTCGGTGAGGTTCGACTCGGCGAGATCCGCCGAGCCGCCCACGAGCGACGGGACGAGCGGCGCGATCTTCTGGATCGCCGCGGACGAGAGCTTGCGCGTCGCGTCCGCGCCGGCGACGCCGTCGAGGAGCCGGTCCACGATCCGCTCCGGGACCCAGCGCTCGGCGTGCACGTCGAGGAGCGCCGCCTGGTTCGGGTTCGCCGCGCGCCACGCCTTCTCCCGCGTCCGCGCCGCCTGGACGCCCTCGGCCTTCTCGGCCTGCACCTCGCGCCAGAAGGCGCGCACGTCCTCCGGGACGAGGAACTTCGCGTCCTCGGGCCAGCCGAGGTTCCGCTTCGTCGCCTTGAGCTCGTCCTCGCCGAGCGGCGCCCCGTGCGCCGACGACTTGCCCGCCTTCGCCGGCGAGCCGTAGCCGATGGTGGTGCGGACGCGCACGAGCGACGGCTTCCCGGCCTCCGCCTTCGCGTGCTCGATCGCGCGGTGGATCCCCTCGAGGTCGCGGCCGTCCACCGTCTGGACGTGCCAGCCGTAACCCTCGAACCGCTTCGTCACGTCCTCGCCGGTGAACGCGATCGAGGTCTTGCCGTCGATGGTGATCTCGTTGTCGTCGTAGAGGTAGACGATGCGCCCGAGCTTGTTGTGCCCCGCGAAGCTCGCCGCCTCGCCCGCGACGCCCTCCATCAGGTCGCCGTCCGACACGATCCCGTACGTGAAGGCGTCCTCGAGGGGGCTGCCCGGGCCGAGCTTCGCCCGGAGCATCGCGTGCCCCATCGCCATGCCGACGCCGTTCGCGAAACCCTGGCCGAGCGGGCCGCTCGTGATCTCGACGCCGGGCAGGTGGCGGAACTCGGGGTGCCCGGGCGTGCGGGAGCCGAGCTGGCGGAAGCGCTTCAGGTCGTCGAGCGTGCAGTCGAAGCCCGCGAGGTGGAGCAGGGAGTAGAGGAGCATCGAGCCGTGGCCCGCCGACAGGACGAACCGGTCGCGGCCGATCCACCTCGGCGCCTTCGGGTCGAAGCGGAGGTGGCGCGTCCAGAGCACGAACGCCATGTCGGCGGCGCCCATGGGCATGCCCGGGTGGCCGCTGTTCGCCTGCTGCACGCCGTCGGCGGCGAGCAGGCGGATGGTGTTGATGGCCTTCTCCAGGAGGTCAGGGGACGCGGTCGGCAAGGCGGGCTCCTCGGGGCGGCGGGCGCGAGAGTGCGGAAGATTCGCCCACCGGGGGTGGGAGATCAAGAGGCGACGCTCGCGCCGCCGCTCGCTGCCGGCCGGGCCGGCCCTCGCATTCGCTCCGGAGGGCAGGCGGCCGCGCCCGTCACCACCAGCGGCGCGTTCGCCAGCGCGGCACCGCCAGCACGATGACGAGGAGCATCGCGACGAAGAGGGCGATCGGGTGGCCGGCGCGCCCGAACGCGACGAGCCCGCCGACGACCGCGATCGCCGCGACCAGGGATCCCGCCTGCCAGCGCCAGTCGGGGAGGGCGCGCAGGAGCTTCCAGCCGAGGGGGGCGCCGTCGGCGCCCGGCTCCCACCCGCCGCCGAGCCCCTCCCAGCCGCCGCCGGGCCCCTCGTCCATCCCGAGACGCCGCCGCTCGCTCCGGCCCACCTCGCGCGCGAGCTCCTCCCCCATCGCCCGCCGCGACGCCGCGAGCTCCGCCTCCGCGCGCGCGGCCCGCTCGGCCTCGGCCCGCGCCTCGCGCGCGGCCTCCTCCTGGCGCCTCGCCCAGAGTTTCTCGTTGAAGTCGCGCTGCGCCTCGGTGTCGAGGCTCGCGCCGCAGCCCGAGCACTCGGTCGCGAAGACGTTGTGGTCCATCCCGCAGCGCATGCAGCGCGTGAAGGGGCGCTCCCCGGCGTCCACCTCGACGAGCTCGATCTTCGGCTCGGGCTCCGGGCCGAAGCGGCCGAGGCCGGCGCCCGACGAGCGCGGCGCGCCCGGCGCGGGTCCGGGCCGCTCCACGCCCTCGAAGCGCTCGGCGGTCTCGGGGCTCGGCTCGGCGTCGTCGGGGCGCTCCGACCGCGGGCGCTCGATCCGGAGAAAGCGGCGCAGGCGCGACACCACGGGTCACCCGGGGCGCGCGACCGGGACGGGCTCGGGCGCGGCGTGGGAGGCGGCGCGAGTGCGGGTCCGCGCCCAGTCGCGGAGCCGCTCGATGTCCTCGCGCATCGTGGTGGAGAGCGGGAGCGAGTCGGAGACGGCCCGCTCGAGGTCGTCCTGGCCGAGCTCCTTTCCCTCGGCGAAGGCGTCGTAGAGGCCGGAGATCACCGCCTGCTCGAGCTCCGATCCCGAGAAGCCCTCGGTCCGGCGCGCGAGGAGGTCGAGGTCGTAGGCGGCCGGGTCGCGCCCGCGCTTGCGGACGTGGATGTCGAGGATCTCGCGGCGCTCGGCGAGCGCCGGGAGGTCGATGAAGAAGATCTCGTCGAAGCGACCCTTGCGCAGGAGCTCGGGCGGGAGCTGCTCGATCCTGTTCGCCGTCGCGACGACGAAGACCGGGGCGGTCTTCTCCTGCAGCCAGGTGAGGAGCGTGCCCGATCACGCGCGCCGTGACGCCGCCGTCCGACACGCCGGACGACTGCATGCCCGGCGAGCCCCTTCTCGATCTCGTCGATCCAGAGCACGACCGGCGCGACGCTCTCCGCGACCTGGATCGCGCGTCGCAGGTTCTCCTCCGAGGAGCCGACGAGCCCGCTGAAGATCCGGCCCATGTCGAGCCGGAGGAGCGGGAGCCCCCACTGCGCGGCGATCGCCTTCGCGGTGAGGCTCTTCCCGCAGCCCTGCACGCCGAGGAGGAGGAGCCCCTTCGGCTCCGGGAGCCCGAACTTCCGGGCCGCCTCGGAGAACGCGGCGCCGCGGCGGGCGAGCCAGGTCTTGAGGGCGTCGAGCCCGCCCACGTTCGCGAGCCGCTCCTCGGTCGGGTAGTACTCGAGGAGCCCGCTCTTGCGGATCACCTGCCGCTTCTCCTCCAGGACGAGCGGGACGTCGTCCTTCGAGAGCCGGCCGTCGTGGGCGATCGCCTTCGCGAAGGCGTTCTCGGCCTCGGAGAGCGTGAGCCCGAGCGCGGCCTTGATGAGCTGGTCCGCGTCGTCCTTCGTGAGGTCCACCTTCGCGCGGTTCCCCTGGCGCACGACGCCGACGATCTCCTTCAGGAGCTGGAGCAGGTCGCGGTACGTGGGGAGCGGCACGTCGAGGACGGAGACCTCCTTCTCGATCTCCGGCGGGATGACGAGCGTCGGCGAGAGGAGGACGACGGTCGTGAAGGTGGACTTGAGCGCGTGGGACAGCTCGCGGAGCGCGCGGACCACGGCCGGATCCTGGAGGTACGGGTGGAAGTCCTTCAGGACGACGAGCGACGGCTCGGACAGCTTCTCGATCGCGGCGAGCGCCGCGAGCGGCTCCTTCGCGCCGTCGAGCCCGGCCGCGCTCTTCGAGCCGCCGTCGCGCCGGAAGCCCTTCGCGACGGACCAGCCGAGGAGCACCTTCCCGTGCGTCTCGGCGAGCTCGGAGAGGATCGCCTCGAGGCGCTGCTCCTCGGAGGTGACGAGGTAGACGAGCGGGTAGCGCGCCCGGACGAGGACGTCGAGCTCCTGGACGAACCTCGGCGGCGGGGGGCGGGCGTCGGACGCCCCTGGGGAAGCCATGCCGCGAGTGTAGCAGGGCGGCGCGAGGGGGAACGTCCCCGGACCGCGGCACGCCGTCAGCGGCGCCGGAAGATCGCGCGCGACCCGCTCGCGGAGGGTCGAGCGGCGGCGGACCGGCGGCGGCAGGTCGAGCGGGTGGGCCCGGAGGTGCGCGAGGGCCTCGGCGAGCGGGCGCGTCCGGAGCACGTGCAGCTCGGCGCGGATCCGCGAGCGCGTCGTCCTTCTGCGCCCAGTAGTGGAAGACCACGTCGTCGGCCGGCGACACCGTCCCGGCGCGCTCGAGGAGCTGCGAGATCGCCCACTGCTCGTGGATCCAGTACGGCCACTGCGGGTAGACCTCGTCCACGAGCGCGAGCCACTCGTCGACGAGCGGGTAGTGCGAGGCGTCGAGGCCGACCGCGCCCGCGTTCCACATGCCGTGGGCGAGGTCGACCGGCCGGCCGCGGAAGGTCACCTTCCGCATGCGCCGCCGGAAGCGGTGCAGCTGCTTCGTGGGGTGGGTGAGGATGTCGTACTCGCGGACGTGGAGGACGGCCGCCCCGGGTCCGACGCGGTCGAACGCCGCCGCGACCGGGGAGCGGAAGGCGACGTCCGCGTCCACGTAGAGGAGCTTTCCTTCGGGGAGGCGGCGGACCAGGTCGCGGATCATCTCGGCCTTGAGCCGGTGCACGAAGTCGTGCGGTCCGCGCCACGCGCGGATCTCCTCCGGAGAGAGGGCGCGCACCTCGACGCGGGCGCCGAGCGGGGCGAAGAAGGCAGGGTCGTCCGTGTAGACGTGGACGTCGAGCGGGAGCCCCTCGCCCCAGGCGAGCGCGGACCAGGCCGCGTACAGCGCCTGTTCCTTGATGTCCTCGCGCCCGTAGGCCTGCGTGACGAGGTGGAGCCGCGGCATGGCGGCGGAAGGTAGCAGGCGGTACGGGCCGCGCCAACCCGTCCCTACGGCTCCTCGAGCCAGGCGAGGCGGAACGCGTCGCCCTCGGCGTCGATCGCCGCGATCGTGCCGGGGCGCACCTCGACGTGCCTTCCCGCGGCGGCGGCGAGGGCCTCGGCGATCTCGGGGTTGTGGCCCACGAGCGCGGCCCCGGCGCCGAGGCGAAGGCCGAGCGCGAGGAGCTCGCGCGCGGACGACGCCCCCGGCACCAGCGCGGGCTCCTCCTCGACGGGCGCGCCGGTCGGGCGCGACAGGAGGCCGGCGGTCTCCTTCGCGCGCGCGAGCGGCGACGTCGCGATCCTCTGCAGCGCCAGCCGCGGCGCGAGCCGCGCCGCCAGCGCCGCGAACCGCTCGCGGCCGGCGGGCGTGAGCGCGCGGGCGGCGTCGCCGCGGGCGTCCTTCGGCGCGGCGTCGCCGTGCCGCACGAGGTGGAAGCGGACGGGGGTCACGGGAGCACGTCCTACCGGCCGCCCGCCCTCCCCGACTCCCTCGCGAGCGCGCGCAGCCGGTCGACCGCGGCGCGGTCGGCGTGGAGCGCCGAGAGGTCGCGGGGGATGCGGTAGGTCCAGTTCTCGGCGTTGACGGTCCCCGGCACGTTCACGCGATCGCGCAGGCCGAGCGCGTCCTGGAACGGGAGGAGCAGGAGCTCCGACCGGGCGCCGTACACGAGCCCGAGCACCGCGTCGCGAACGCCCGCGTCGAACGGCACGCGGCCGCGCGCGCGCAGCGGCGCGAGCGCGGGCAGCGCGACGAACGCCTCCCGCTCCTCGTCCGGCATCCCGTCCCACCAGTCGGCGAGCGAGTCCGTGTCGTGCGTCCCGGTCGTCGCGACGGAGAGGACGGGCCACTCCGCCGGATCGCGGAACGGCTCGCCGGGATCGTGCCACTTTCGATCCCAGCGGAGCACGCGGTATCCGGGGACGCCGACGCGCTCGAGCGAGGCGCGGACGAAGTCGGGGACGACGCCGAGGTCCTCGGCGATGACCCGCGCGCCCCTCGAGCAGATCCCGAGGACCCGCTCGCCGTTCCGCGTCTGCGCAGCCTCGCCCACCGGGATGAACGCGGGCGGAGAGCCGTCGGCAGGGAAGTAGTAGGTGCGGTAGAGCCCGACGACGTGGTCGACGCGGTAGAGGTCGTAGAGATCCGCCATCCGCCGGGCGCGCTCGGTGAGCCAGGGGAACCCCTCGCGCTCCATCACGTCCCAGCGGTAGACGGGGAGGCCCCAGTCCTGTCCGGTCGCGCTGAACGCGTCGGGCGGTACGCCGACCCGCGCGTCGAGCCGGAAGTCGCCGCGGCGCTCCCACACGTCGGCGGAGTCGGTCGCGACCATGAAGGGGAGGTCGCCCGCGAGCTCGACCCCCACGGCGTTCGCGGCCCGCCGCGCCGCGTGCCACTGCTCCTCGAGCTGCCACTGGAGCCAGGTGTGGAACAGGAGCTCGCCCGAGAGGCGCGCCCGCGCGTCGGCGAGCGCCGCGGCGTCGCGCTCGCGGAGCGGCTCCGGCCAGTCCATCCAGCCGCGCCCGCCCATCTCGCCGTCGTGCAGCGCGACGAAGAGCGCGTACACGTCGAGCCACGCGGCCTCCTCGCGAGCGAACCCCTCGAGCGCGCGCGCGCGCCCGGACCGGCTCCGCCACTCGTCGCGGACGAACCGCTCGAAGGCCAGCCGGAGCGCCCGCGCCTTCAGCCCGCGCACGTCGCCCCAGCGGACCGCGGGCGCCGCCCGCACCGCCTCGAGGAGCGCGCGGTCGCCGTCCGGAAGCGCGCCGACGCCGCCCGCGGCCTCGAAGTCCTCGAGCGCCTCGACGCCGGCGTAGACGGGATCGATCGCGAAGGCGGAGAGCGCGCCGTAGGGGCTCGACTGGCCGCGCGAGGCCTCGTTCACGGGGAGCATCTGCGCGACGGAGAACCCCGCGTCGGCGCACCAGCGCGCCCACGGCACGAGATCGGGGATCTCCCCGACGCCCCAGTCGGAGCCGGAACGCAGGGAGAACAGCGGGAGGAGGATGCCGGCCTGACGGGACATGGGGGGCAGGGTGGGGGGACGTGGCCGTCCCCAGGAGTTTTGGGCTTGAGCGCTTCGGGGCCAACGGGATATCAGGACGGACGCCCCGCCGGCATCGCACCTTCCGGGGCCCCTCGCCATGATCCGCGGCCGCTTCGCGCCCTCTCCGACCGGGCCGCTCCACCTCGGGAACGCGCGGACCGCCCTGCTCTCCTGGCTAGCGGCGCGGGCCGGGGGCGGCGCGTACCTCATGCGCGTCGAGGACCTGGACGGACCGCGCGTGCGTCCCGGGATGGAGGCGCGGATCCTGGCGGAGCTGCGCTGGCTCGGGCTGGACTGGGACGAGGGGCCGGACGTGGGGGGGCCGGCCGGCCCGTACCGGCAGTCGGAGCGCCGCGCCGGGTACGCGCGGGCGCTCGACCGGCTGCGGGCGGAGGGGCAGGTCTACCCGTGCTTCTGCTCGCGCGCCGAGATCGCGGCCGCGGCCCAGGCGCCCCACGGGCCTTCGGACGAGGGGCCGCGCTACCCGGGGACGTGCGCCGCCCTCCCCGCCGCGGAGGCCTCCCGCCGCGCCGCGAGCCGCGCGCCGGCGTGGCGGCTCCGCGTCGCGCCGGGGCCAGTCGCCTTCGAGGACGGCGTGCACGGCCGGTGCGCCTTCGACGTGGCCGCCACGGTCGGCGACTTCGTCGTGGCGCGCGCGGACGGCGTCGCGGCGTACCAGCTCGCGGTCGCGCTCGACGACGCGGCGATGGCCGTGACCGACGTCGTGCGTGGGGACGACCTCCTCCCCTCGACCGCGCGGCAGCTCCTCGTCTACGCCGCGCTGGGCCTCTCGCCACCGCGGTTCGCCCACGTGCCGCTCGTCGTCGGCGAGGACGGCGAGCGGCTCGCGAAGCGGCACGGCGCGCTCTCCCTCGGGGAGCTGCGGGAGCGGGGGGCCGATCCCCGCGCCGTGGTGGCCCTCCTCGCCGAGCTGTCGGGCCTCTCGCCCGGGCCCTCCGCCGCGCCGCGGGACCTCGTCGCGGGGTTCGACCTCGCGCGCATCCCCCGCGCGCCCGCGGTGCTCGCGGCCGCGCGCGTGGAGGCGCTCGCCGGGGCGTAGCGCCGCTTCCCGGCGGACGTTCGCGCCCCGGCGCAGCCCGTCCGCAGCCGGGTCGCGGCGGACGCGCCGTCCGCCCGGCGCTACGATGCCCCCATGCCGCCCCTCCTCCGCTCCGCGACCGACCCGCGCTGGGCCCCGGTCGCCGTCGCAGGCCTCGACCGGACGCTCGCCGACCACGCGCACTGCGAGAAGAAGGCGGCGGCGAGCGCGCTGAAGCTCGTCGCCGACCACCCCGATCGCCCGGACCTCGTGCGGGCGCTCGCGAAGCTCGCGCAGGAGGAGCTGCAGCACTTCCTCGCCGTGCTCGCCGAGCTGGGACGCCGCGGGAGCGCGCTCCCGACCGACGAGGGCGACCCGTACGCCCAGGCGCTCGTCCGGCTCGTCCGCGGCGGCGGCGACGCGGCGCTCGTGGACCGCCTCCTCGTCTCGGCGCTCATCGAGGCGCGGAGCTGCGAGCGGCTCCAGCTGCTCGCGGAGGCGCTCCCCGATCCGCGGCTCCGCGATCTCTACGCCCGGTTCGCGCAGTCGGAGGCCGGGCACGAGCGGCTGTTCGTGGACCTCGCGCGCCGGCACGGCGGCGAGGCGGCCGCGGACGCGCGGCTCGAGGCGCTCGCCGAGGCGGAGGCGCGGATCGTGCGGGAGCTGCCGATCCTGCCGCGGATCCACTGAAGGCCGGGCCCGCGACGCACGCCTCTGCCCGGCGGCGGTATGATGAAGCACGCGGGAGAGAGGCAGGTGCCGACGTGCGGACGTCCCTCGAGGCCCTGGTGGTCGCGGCGCTCGTCGCGTGCGCGAGCGGATGCTCCTTCGTCGCGGTGCGACGGCCGCCGCCGCACGCGACCGACGCGCCGCTCGAGTGCACCGACTCCCGCGCCGCCCCGAGCCTCGACACGGCGGGCGCCATCGTGACGCCGCTCCTCGGGTTGATGACGTGGGGGCTGTGCGAGTACGGCAACTCGATGCAGTCGTGGGCTTCGGAGCCGACTCGCCTGAACTGCGCGTCCGTGATGTGGGCGACGCTGCTCGGCACGGCGGCGTACACGGGATCCGCGGTGTACGGCTTCCACGCCACGGGCGAGTGCCGGCGTCTCGTGGGCGCGCGGAGCGCGCCTCCACCGGGCGTCCCGCAGCGCTGAGCGCGCGGCTCCCGCGACGCCGTCCCGGCGGCGGATCGCCCGCGCCTACCCCAGTGCCGCCGAGAGCAGCAGGTCGTTCTCCGCCGGGGTCCCGACCGACACGCGGATGCAGCCCTCGAGCCCGGGGTAGTGATCCTGGCGCCGGACGAGGACCCCCGCCGCGAGCAGCTTCGCGTGGGCCGCCTTCGCGTCCGGCGTCCGCACGAGGATGAAGTTCGAGGCGGACGGGTAGGGCTTCCAGGTCGGGTGGCGCTCGAGACCGGCGAGCAGCCGGTCGCGCTCGGCGCGGATCCGCGCGACGAGCGGCGCGACGTAGCCGGGCGACTCGAGCGCGGTGAGGAGGATCGCGCCCGTGTGGGCCGGGATGCAGAACGGCGGCAGCAGCGCCCGCGCGACCGCGGCGACCTTCGGCGACGCGAGCAGGTACCCCGCCCGGATCCCGCCGAGGCACCACGACTTCGAGAAGGTGCGGAGCACCGCGACGTGCGGGTTCGCGCGCACGAGCGGGCGGGCATCGGTGCCGGAGAAGGCGTGGTACGCCTCGTCGACGACGAGGAGCCCGCCGCGCTCGCGCGCCTTCGCGCCGAGGGCCTCGATATCCTTCGCGTCGAAGAGCTTGCCGGTCGGGCCGTGCGGGTTCGGGACGAAGAGGACGCCGGGGGCCCCGTCGAGGGCGGCGAGGATCCCCGCCGTCGGGAGCGCGAAGCCGTCGCCGAGCGGCACGGCGCGGTACGGCGTCGAGGCCGCGACCGCGGCGCCCTTGTAGTAGGGGAAGGCCGGCGCGGTGTCGATGACCGAGGCCGCCGCCTCGGCGAGCGCGAGGACGAGCAGGTTCGAGCCGGGCGAGACGACGACGCCCTCCTCCGGCCAGCCCTCGTGCCGGGCGATGGCGGCGCGGACGTCCTCGGCGTGCAGCTCCGGGTAGCGGTTCCAGGAGAGCCTCGCGATCCGGACGAGGGCGCGCGCCTTCAGATCGGGGGGGAAGTCCTCCGGGCTCTCGTTCTGGTCGAGCTTCACCCGCGCTTCGGACTTCGTGTACGGGTAGTCGGCGACCGCGGCCAGGTGGGGCTTGAAAGCGTTCACGGTGCGGCAGGTTAGCACACCCCCCGCGCCGCTCCGTCGGCCCCTCCGGCGCCCCGTCGGGATTTCCCGACGCCCTACGGGCGCAACCCCGCGGAACCCGGCGGGCGAAAGCTGGCAGGTCCCGTGCAGTAGCGGAGAAGCGGGTGGCCGGACGGACGGCCCCGACAACCAGAAGGAGAAAAGGTCATGACGAACACGAACAAGACTCCCGCTCTCATCGGCGCCGGCATCGGACTCGCGGTCTTCCTCGCGGTGGCGCTCCTCCCGGCGATGCTGTACGGCGGCTACGCCGGCGTCCTCCTCGCGGGCGGCATCTTCGGCACCCCGGTCACGGCGAGCATCGCCGCCCGGGCCCTGATCGTCTTCGGGATGGTCCTCGGCGTGACCGCCGTCGGCTCCCTCTTCGCGGTCGCTGGCGCCGCGGCGGGCGCGGCGGTCGGCGCGATGGTCCGCGCGACCACTCCGGCGGCGAAGAAGGCCGACGAGAAGGCGTAGCGCCGGACAGACGAAGAAGCGTCCGACACCCCAGGCCCCGGATCCTCGCGGATCCGGGGCTTCGTGTTTCCGCGATCACTCCTCCTCGTCCGTCGCGAAGATCCAGGCGGCGCGCCCGAGGCGCGTCGCGCGGCGAACGTGCGGCGGAGCGCGGAGGTCCGCGCCGGGGCCGGCGACGAGATCCCGCTCCTCGACGTGCATGCGCTCCTTGACGTCGCGCTCCAGCGCCTCGAGCTCCTCCATCAGGGCGCGGTACGCCTCGTCGCCCCACTCCGGCGTCACGAAGTCCCGCGCGAGCGCGCGGACGTGGGCGAGCATCGCCTCGAGCTCGCCGTGGTGCCGATCGATCTCGCCGCGCACCAGGTCGGAGCCGCCGGCGGCGGCGGCAGGGACGAGCCGGTGCTCGTCCTCGTCCATGTACGTCTCGAGCGCGTCGGCGAGGTCCTGACCCGCGTCGCACAGGACGTCGAGCCGCCCGTCGCGGCCGCGGAAGCGCCCGGCGATCTTCGGGAGCAGCGAGATGATGTACGGGAGCGCGCGGCGCTCGCTGGCGTGGCGTCGCGCGACCTCGGCGACGATCCGGGCGACGGTGGCGGTGCGGTCGAGGTCCGGCATGCGGGCTCCTTCCTCTCTCTCGGGCTTCATGGGCCACACGATAGGCGGCACGCGCGCACGCCGGCCAATCACCTCTCCTCAGGACTTCCATAAGGGAAACTGACCGACGCGCGTGCCGCGCCGCGGCGCATGCGCTACAACGTTGAACGTGAGGTGAACCGTGGAGATCGTGCTCGTCCTCCTCGCGCTCGCCGCCGGCGCGGGGCTGCCCGTGCAGGCCGGCGTGAACGCCGCCCTGGCGCGGCACGCGGGGCGCCCGGAGTGGGCCGCCTTCGTGAACTTCGCCGTGGGCCTCGTGGCGCTCGCGGCCTGGCTCGCCGCGCTCCGGCTCGCGCCGCCGCCGGCCCTCGCGCTCTCGCGCGCGCCGTGGTGGGCGTGGACCGGCGGGTTCATCGGCGCGTTCTACGTCTCGGCAATCACGCTCCTCGCCCCTCGGCTCGGCGTCGCGGCGACGCTCGGCCTGGCGGTCGCCGGCCAGATGGTCGCCGCGCTCGCGCTCGACCGGGTCGGCGCGCTCGGGCTCGAGCTCCGGCCGATGACGCCGTCGCGGCTCGCCGGAGCGGCGCTGCTCGTCGTCGCGGTGGTGCTGATCCGGCGCTGAGCCGTCACACGGGCGCGCCGAGCACGGCGGCGAGCGTCTCCCGGAGGTAGCGGACCGCGAGCGCGACCGTCCGCGCGTTCCCCTCCGGCGTCGGCGCGATCCCGGGCGCGACCTCCATCACGTCGCCTCCGGCGAGCCCGACCTCGCTCCCGAGCCGCCGGACGAGCGCGACCACGAACTCGGGATCGAGCCCGCCGGGCTCGGGCGTGCCGGTGGCGTCCGCGACGGCGCCGTCGGTGCCGTCGATGTCGTTCGAGAGGTACACCGAGGAGACGCCGGTCTGCTGGACGTGCGCGAGGATCGCGTCGAGCGCCGCGGCGGGATCGCGCCGGACGTCGGCCGCCCAGAACTGCCGGACCCCGAGCGTCGACTCCCAGTGCGCGCGGTCGCGGCGCGAGGCGCGCGTGCCGACCTGCACGAGCCGGCCGCCGCGCCCGACGAGGTCGTTCGCGTGGAAGGACCAGGTCCCGAAGCAGTAGCGGACGCCGAGCCGCTCCTCGAGGAGGTCGGTGTGGGCGTCGATCATGACGATGCCGAGCCCGCGCCGGGCGGGCGCGAGCGCCTTCACGACGGGCCACGCCGCGGAGTGATCGCCGCCGAGCGCGAGCACCTTCGCGCCGGGGTTCGCGGCGAGGACGAGGCCGAGCGCGCGCTCCGCGATCGAGAGCGGCGAGACGGGCAGCGCGGCGCGCGCGGCGTCGGGGAGGTCGGGGTACAGCGCGCGCCGCGAGGCCGCGAGCTGCGCGTCCGAGAGCATCTCGTCGTGGAGGAGCTGCGGGACGACGAAGACGTCGCCGAGGTCCACGACGCCGGCGGCGCGGGCGCGCGCGGCAAACCCCGGATCCTCCTCGAGGAGGCGCGCGCGGATCGCGGCGGGAGCGAGGTTCGCGCCCCGCCGGAAGCCGGCGCCCACGTCGGAGGGGATCCCGAGCAGGACCGCGCGAGCGGCCGGCACCCGCGCGAGGTCCTCGCGCCAGCGGCGCCGGACGTCGGCGTCCGCTCGAGGCACCGTAGAGGCGCCGCTGCAGCTCCTCCTGCTCGGCCTTGCCGGTCGAGACGAGATGGATGCCGCCGCCCGCCGGGCGGAGGAGGAGCGAGAGCTCGTCCGTGAGCGTCACGGACAGAAGACTAGCCGGGAAGCCCGGTGCGCGCAGGACCCGGTCCGCTCGCGCCGCCCCCCCGCGCGCGGGCGATCCGATCAGTTGCGGTCGTGATCGTGGCGATCGCCGTGGTCGTGCCCGTCGCCGCCGTGGCCGCGCTGCTGTGGCGCGACGGCCTGATCGCGGGCGCCGCGAACGTCGCCGCTCGACCGGGCGGGAGCGGGCGGCGGGGGGGCGTAGCGGGCGGGCGCGGGGCGGTAGCGCGCGGGGCGGGGGGCGGGCGGAGGCGGATGCCACCGGCGGTACTGGCCCGGGGCGAACCCGACGAGGCGCCGCGGCACGCGCTCCGGCTGGACGAAGCGCCAGCCGTGCCGGTGCGAATGGGACCGGTACCAGCCGCCGTCCTGACGGACCCAGTACCAGCCGTTGCAGTAGAAGACCTCTTCGTCCACGTCGGGGACGACTTGCACCCCGGGCGAGACGACGACGAGCTGCGGGAGCACCACCGGGAGCGCCACCCGGACCTGGACGGAGGCCTGGGCGAGGGCGAGCGCGGGCGCGGCGAGCGCGGCCGCGATCAGGAGCCGGAGCAGGTTGCGCATGCCGCCGAGAATGCGATGAGGGGACGGCGCAGGCAAGGGCAGGGGGTGCTCCAGGGTGCCGTGATGTACGCCGCCGTCCGGCGAGGGGCGCACGGGTCAGGCGTGCTCGGCGGGCCCGGTCACCCCTCCCACGCCCGCACGAACTCGACGAGGGTCCGGATCCCGAACCCCGTCCCGCCCTTCGCGACGTAGCCGCGCTCCTTCGGCGAGTGGGAGGGGCCCGCGATGTCGAGGTGGGCCCACGGCGCGTCCTTCGCGAACGCGTGGAGGAAGTGGGCCGCGGTGATGGCGCCGCCGAACCGCTCGCCGGTGTTCTTCATGTCGGCGCGGTCGCTCTTGAGCTGCTCCTTCAGGGACTCCGACATCGGGAGGCGCCACACCTCCTCGCCCGATGCGCGCGCGGCGGCGAGGACGCCGTCCACGACGGCGCCGTCGGGGCCGAAGAGGCCGGCCGTCGTCATCCCGAGGGCGACCATGCAGGCGCCGGTGAGCGTCGCGACGTCGATGATCGCCGCCGGCTCGAAGGTCTTCCGCGCCCAGGCGAGCACGTCGCCGAGGACGAGCCGCCCCTCCGCGTCGGTGTTCGTGATCTCGACCGTCTGCCCGTCGAAGGCGACGAGCACGTCGGACGGCTTGTACGCGCGGCCGCCCGGCATGTTCTCGCAGGCGCCGAGGACGGCGTGGACCGGGACCTCGGGCCGGAGCGCGGCGACGACGCGCATCGCGCCGAGCACGGCGGCGCTCCCCGCCATGTCGGTGTTCATCGTCACCATGCTCTCGGTGGGCTTGAGCGAGAGGCCGCCCGAGTCGAAGGTGATGGCCTTGCCGACGAGCACGACGGGCTTCCGCCTCCGCGCGGCCGCCGGGCGCGGCAGCCAGCTCACGCGCACGAGCCGCGGCGGCTCGGCCGAGCCCCGCGTCACGCCGAGGAACATCCCCATCCCGAGCGCCGCGATCTCCTTCGGGCCGCGGACCTCGACGTCGAGGCCCGCCTCGCGCGCGAGCGCCCGCGCCGCGTCGGCGAGGTGCGTCGGCGTGCAGTCCGCCGGCCCGAGGTTCACGAGGTCCCGCGCCCACGCGACGGCCGCCGCGATCTCGCCCGCGAGCCGGAGCGCGTCGCGCACCTCCGCGGAGCGCTCGCGCCCGCGCGCGACGGCGACGCGCACCGCCGCGAGCCCCGGGGGGCGGTTCTTCTCGGTCTTGTAGCGGAGGAAGTCGTACGCGCCGAGCGCCGCGCCCTCGGCCGCCGCGCGCGCCGCCGCCGCGACGTCCTGCGCGCCGGCGGGGAGCCCGACCGCGAGCGTGCGCGCCCCGGCCTTCACCGCGGCCCGCGCGGCCTTCCCGGTCGCCGCGCGCAGCGGCTCGAACGCGGGCGCGACGGCGTCCTTCCCGCGCTCGCCCATCCCGAGGAGGTGGACGCGGGCGGGGGCCGCGCGCCCGAGGGTCGCGATCGAGAGCTCCTGCCCGGCCTTGCCCTCGAACCGCTCCGCGCGGATCGCCGCGGCGAGGGCGCCACCGAGGAGCCGGTCGAGGGCCTTCACCGGGCCCGCGCCGCCGGCGCGGACCTCGTCCTCGAACACCGGGAGCGCGAGCGCGTCCGCCTCGACCTCGAGCGCAGGCGCGCCGGTCGCCTCGATCGAGATCCCGTCCTTGCGAGCCATCCGTCCTCCTCGGGCGGCCGGCCGTGCCGGCGCGTGCGGGGGTGCGCCGCTCGTCTATCACGGCGCGGGCCCGCGCGCAGTCGGCGCACGGGCGAGGGGCGGCGGCGCGTGCTACGGCAGCCGCGCGGCCTCGATGCGGTGGGCGGCGGCGTCCGCCTCGGCAGCGCCGCAGGCGGGAGTCGACCGCGCCTGGCCGAAGAAGCCCTTCGTCTCGACCTTCGCCTTCGCGGCCTTCTTCAGCGCGGGGATCGCGGCGGGGTCGCCAATCTCGCCGAGGCGGCGGGCCGCGGCGCGCCGCACGTCGCAGTCGGGATCGGAGAGCAGCGCGCCGTACGCGTCCGCGCGGTTCACGCGATCCTCGGCGCCGAGGTCCCGCGCGAGCGCGAGCGCGCGGAGCCGGTGCCCGCCGGGCGCGCTCGACGCGGCCCGCAGCACGGCGGGGAGCGCCGCGGCGCCTTCGTCGGCGAGGACGCGCGCGGCGCGGTCGGCGACGCTTCGCTCCTTCGCGAGCGCGCCCACGAGGTCCTCGCGGGCGCGGTCGTCGAGCTGTCCGGCCGCGCGCGCGGCGGCGTACGCCTCGATCGCGTCGGCCGTGCGGCCCGGGATCCGGAAGAGCGCGCGGCCGCGCAGGACGAGGAGCTCCGGGTCCTCGGGCCGGCGCGCGAGCTCCGCGTCGAGCGCGGCGAGCGCGTCGCCGGGCCTGCTCGCCGCGAGGAGGGCGCGCGCGTTCGAGGCGACGCGGCCGTGCTGCCACGAGAACGCTCCGATCGTGATGGCGGTGCCGAGGACGGCGACCGCGACGAGCACCGCGGCAGCCGGGTGCTCACCGACGATCGAGACGAGCCGGTCGCGCACGCTGGCAGCCGGGTGCTCGCCGACGATCGTGACGAGCCGGTCGCGCACGCCGCGCCAGACACGGATCGTGGAGAGCCGCGCCCGCGACCACACGCGCGCGCGCTCCGACGCGGGCGTGTTCGGGAGCGCGGGCGGCACCTCGACCGTGGCGCGGCTCGGGCCCCAGGACGGCGCGGGCCGCGCTTCGGGGGGGACCTGCGCCTGATCCGGGAGCGGGAACGGGAGCGGCGACAGCGCCGGCGCGGAAGGCGTCGGCGTCGCCCCCGGCGGCATCAGGAACGCGGGTCCGAGCGCGCCGCCGAGGTCGTCCCTCAGCGCGGCGGCGCTCTGGTGGCGCTCGCGCGCCTCCTTCGCGCAGGCGCGCGCCACCGCCGCGACGAGCGCGGGGTACGCCGAGAGGTCGGGGCGGCTCTCGGTGAGCGGCGGCACGGGGCGCGTCGCCTGCATCATGAGCAGCGCGCGCGGCTCCTCCGCCTTGAACGGGTGGCGGCCCGCGAGCGTTCGCCAGGCGATGAGCCCGACGGCGTACAGGTCCGCGCGCGCGTCGACCTCCGTGCCCATCGCCTGCTCAGGCGAGAGGTACTCGGGCGTCCCGACCACGATCCCGGACTGGGTGGCGCTGACGCTCGACGGGTCCGCGATCTTGGCGATGCCGAAGTCGAGGATCTTCGTGACCTCGCGGCCGGTGCCGGAGCGCGCGAGGAACACGTTCTCGGGCTTCAGGTCCCGGTGCACGACGCCGAGCGCGTGGGCCGCCTCGAGCCCGGCGCAGACCTGCCACAGGATCGGCACCGCCTCCTCGGGCGGGAGGGACCCCTCGCGCCGGAGCCGGTCGAAGAGGCTCTCGCCGGTGAGGAGCTCCATCACGAGGAACAGGTAGCCCTCGGGGCTCCGGCCGAAGTCGGTGACCCGGACGATGTTGTCGTGCTCGAGGGCGCTCGCGATCTCGGCCTCGCGCCGGAACCGCTCCACGATCTCGGCCGAGGACGTGAGGTCGGGCCGGAGCACCTTCACGGCCACGTCCTTGCGGAGATGCACGTGCCGGGCGCGGAACACGGCGCCCATGCCGCCGGTCGCGAGGTGCGCGACGAGCTCGTAGCGGCCGTCGAGGGTCGTCCCGATGAGCGAGAGTGGCTCGAACGCGGGCGGGGCGTGGGCGGGTTCCGGCACCGCGCCGGATTCTACCCCGGAGCCGCGGGAGCGCGGACGCGCAACGGAAGCCCCGCGAGCGCGCGTCGCCGGGTCGTGGCCCACCCGAGGCGCTAGAGGTCCTTCGGGCGCTCGCCGTGCCGGGCGGTCACCACCGTGTGGATGCCGCCGCGGACGGCGAAGTCGCCCGTGACCTCGAGCCAGCGGGGCGAGAGCACCCGGACGAGGTCGTCGCAGATCCGGTTCGTGACCGCCTCGTGGAAGGCGCCCTCGCTCCGGAAGCTCCAGAGGTAGAGCTTCAGGCTCTTCAGCTCGACGCAGAGCGCCGCGGGGACGTAGCGGATCCGGATCGTGGCGAAGTCCGGCTGCCCCGTCATCGGGCACACGCATGTGAACTCGGGGCACTCCATCGCGATCTCGAACGGCCGTTCCGGCTTCGGGTTCGGGAAGGTCTCGAGGTCACGCGAGGGCTGGGTCGGCATGAATTTCCTGTAGGGGGCTGAAACCGTTACAGGCTCCGGCCCGGTCCGGCGGGCAAGCCCCTGTATCGCCGTCCATCGGAGGAAGGCAAGCGGTTTGCTAGTAGGTGGAGGTGGACGACGCCACCAGGAGGGAGCAGATGAAGACGAAGCCAGGACGGATGCCCTCGAAGCGCGGGACCCCCCGCCGCCTCGCGACGACGCTCGGTGACCTCATCTCCGCCGCGTACGAGGCCGTCCCCGGGATGGGGACGCAGCGCCTGGAGCAGGCGCTGACGCTGCTCACCCGTTCCCCGCTCGCGCGGCACATCAGCCCGCACGTCGAGTTCGTCCGGTAGCCGTCACTCGAACCGCGCGCGGCACCCCGGGCAGGCCTCGAGCCGGATGCGGCCCGCCGGGAGCCGGGTCCCGCACGCCGGGCAGCGCGGCACCGACGTCGTCCACAGGAACAGCGCGAACACGAGCCCGAGCGCGAAGAGCGCGGCGGCCCCCTTCGCGCCGCCACCCGCCGCGAGCCCGATGGCGGCCCCGCCCAGCGCGGTCAGCGCCGCCCAGGGCAGCATCCTGCGGGCGCCGCGCGCGCGGGAGAGCTCGCGGTCGACCGCCTCCCGCCTCACCGATGCCGTCACGACCGGAAGCTCGCGACGACGGCGAGGACGAGCAGCAGGAGCGCCTCGCCGGTGATGAAGCCGGACGCCAGCGGGATGTCGTACGTCGCCTCGGTGCGCGGCGACACGCGGCGCCAGACGGCCTGGACGACGCCGCCGACCATCATGGGGAACACCACGAAGCCGGGGATGAGCATCCCGAGGCCGATCGCCGTGGGCGACGGCACCCAGCGCCGGAACCGGGTGGTCTCGAGGAGCGTCAGCGCGACCCCGACGACGAGCGCGACGACGAGCGCGACGAGCGCGCTCCGCGGGAGCGCGCCGAAGCCTTGCCCGAGCAGCTCGGCGAACCCCGCCCACTTCACGGAGATCGGCGAGGAGAGCCCGCCCTCGCCGCCGATGCCGTACTTGTCGCGCAGGAGCGGATACGCGATCGCCACCGCGAGCGCGCCGATCGGGACGCCGACGAGCTGGAGGATCGTGAGGTTCCGGTTCGTCGAGCCGACGATCTTGCCGGCCCGGTAGTCCTGCATGAGGTGCTCGCCGTTCGCGGCGACCGCGCCGCTCATCCCGCGAGCCGATCATGTTGATCGGGACGTGCCCCGGCGCGAGCACGGCGAACACCGCCTGCATCACGTTCGCCATCGCGCTGATCGGCGCCCAGTTCGTCTCGCCCAGCACGCGGATGCCGACGAGCATCAGGACGAGCGAGAGGAGCACCGAGACCGCCGAGAGCCAGAGCGGGAACCCGAGCGAGATGTACTGCACGAGCCGCGAGCGTCACGGCGGCGGCGATCGCGCCCCGCACGACCCAGCGCATCGGGAAGTCGCCGCCGTCCGCGACGCCTCGCGCGCCGAGCCCCTGGAACGTCTTCGCGATCACGCGCCACTTGAGCGCGAGCGCGGTGAGGCCGCCCGCGACCATGAGGCCCGTGGCCGGCCACATGATCCAGCGCTGCAGCACCGCGTTGAACGTGAGCGCCGGGACGAGGCCGCGCGCGAAGAGCGGCTCGGGCGCGATCACCCACGCGAGCACCATCCCGATGCCCGTCGAGAGCGTGACCCGCACGCCGATGAGGAGGCCGGCGCCGAGCGAGAGCACGCCCACCTCGCGTGCCGAGGCGGAGCGCCTCCGCGTGCGGCGAGAGGAACCCGAACTACGAAGGCCTCCGGGATCACCTTGCAACCCGTCGCGAAGCACCGGATGGCAGCCGACAGATGACGCCGCCGAACGCGAGCGCCGCGACGCGCGGCCCGGCCTGCCTTCGGCCCCTCGTCGAGGACGAGCAGCGTCTCGCCGGCCGCCGTTCCGTCCGCGAAGGTCAGGTTCTCGTGGTCGATGTAGTGCTTGCGGAGCGGCACCGCGAGCAGCACGCCGAGCAGGCCGGCCGGCGCGAGCCAGGCGAAGATCTGCAGCGCCGGAGAGGTGCAGGTTCATGAGGCCGCGCTGCGTTCAGCATGTCGATCGCGGCGAGCACCACCGCCATGAACCCGACGCCCGAGCCGGCCGCGGTGCCCGCGGTCTGGACGAGGTTGTTCTCGCAGCCGCGTGCCGCGCGTGCCGGTCACGAGCCCGATCAGCGAGATGGCGATGAACCCGAGGAACGCGCGAGACCACCGACATGTTCGGGCCGTAGCCGATCTTGAGGACCACCACCGGCTCCGCCGCGCCCATCAGCGCCGCGACGACGATCGCGATGAGGATGGCGCGCGCGGTCAGCTCGCGCGCGGGTCGCGGCGGGCTCGGGGCGGGGAGCGCTTCGGACGAGGGGAGGAGGGCCATCGCGGCGGGGACTCTAGCGCGCCCGCCCAGCCGCCACCACGTTCCGGGGCAGGCCGAGAGGCCAGCGTCAGGGCGGCGGGATCTCCGCGGACCAGGCGGCGTCGTCCTCGACTTGCTGGCGCAGCCACTCGAAGAGGGTGACGCCGTTCGACGTGAAGCTCCCGGGCCGGTCCAGCATCGGGTGCGTCGTGCCGGGGACGATGAACGCGTGCGTCTCTCCCGTCTCGTCCGATGGAGTGGCGGGCGTGTCGTCCTCGATCGCCGCGGCGAGGGCGCGGAGGCTCGCCTCGAACACGGCCGGGTCCATCGGCGTGAACGTGGTCACGTCGCCGAAGAACGACCGGATGGTCGCGTCCTGCGTCGACGACAGGAGCGCGAACCGGTCGGTCGGATACCTCGACGCGAGCGTGGGGATGATGGGCGCGAGGTTCGGCGGATCGCCCTGGTTCACCCCTGCGCACGCGGCGCCGCACACGTCCGCCACGACCGTGCCGAGATCCCAGCTCACGACCCAAGCCGCGATCGTCCCCGTCGGGATGTTCGCGAGCGGCGGTCCCGAGTCGTCGACGAGGTACGCCTTCGCGCTCGGCCAGGCCGCCTTGGCCTTCGTGAACGCGAGGAGCGAGCCGAAGCCGCCCGCCGACGCGCCGGAGACGACCACCTTCGCCGGCGCGCCGACCGCGGTCGCGAGGTACTCGAACGCCTTCGACACGTTGACCCGGCCGTTGTGGTGATAGGGCCCGGGCGCCCCCGGATACGTCGGGGAGGTCGCGCCCGAGTGGACGTCCCCGGTGCAGTACGGGACGAACACCATCGTGAAGTCCTTGTAGGGATTCCCGGCCGCGCTGCGGTCGAGCACGGTGCCCGCACGCGCGTCGCGGATCCGGGCCTCGAGCTCGGTCGCGCCGAAGGGCCCGGACGTCGCCGTGTGGAAGAACCAGCAGGTCGCGTAGTCCCAGCAGGCCCCACCGCCGTCCAGGAACACGAGCACGTTCGACGTCGTTCCAGGGCCCGCCTCGATCCCGATCCCCGTGGGCGACCCGTCGTTGCAGACGGAGCCCTGGATTGGAATCCACGTCCAGGTGAGCGGAGGGAGCGAGGACGTCGAGCCGCCGCCGCACGCGGCGACGAGGGCGGCGAGGGCGAGCGCGGCGAAGCGCGGGGCGGACGGGCGCATCCGGAGAGGGTGCGCGTGCCCCCCGTCCGCGTCAACGTTCGGACGGGGCGGACGGCAGCTAGAACGTCAGCACGAGCTTCCCGAACGTCTCGTTCTTCTCCATGCGCTCGTGCGCCTCGCGCGCCCTCGCCGCGGGGAGCGCGGCGTCCACCACGGGCTTCACCTTCCCGGCGGCGACGAGCGGGAGGACGTCCTTCGCGAACGACTGCGTCGCCGCGATCTTCTCCTCGAGCGGCCGCGGCCGGAGCACGGTCCCGACGATCGCGCCCCGCGTCCGCATGAGGAGCGAGAGGTCGAGCGTCGGCTTCGTGCCACCCATCATCCCGATCGAGACGATGCGGCCGCCGGAGGCGAGGGCCGCGAGGTTCTCCGCGGCGTACGGCGCGCCGACGAAGTCGAGGATCAGCGGGGCGCCGCGCTTGCCGGTGAGCCTCCTCACCTCGTCCGCGAACCTGGGCTCGTCCTTCCCCACGAGGAGCCCGTGGTCCATGCCGAGCGCGCGGGCGCGCTCGAGCTTCTCGGCCGTGCGCGACGTGCCGATGACGGTCGCCCCGGCGGCCTTCGCGATCTGCAGCGCCGCCGTCGAGACGCCCGACCCGACCGCGTGGACGAGCACCGGCCACCCTGGGCGCAGCCCGCCGAGCGTGAACAGCGCGTCGTGCGAGGTGATCCCGGCCTCGGGGATCGCGCCCGCGTCCTCGAAGCTCATCCCGTCCGGAACGCGGAGCAGCATCCGCTCGTGCACGACCGCGAGCTCCGCCTGCGCCTCGCCCGCCGCGATGGCCATCACCCGGTCGCCGGGCTTCCAGGCCGTGACGCCGTCGCCCGCCCGGACGACCTCGCCCGCGAGCTCGAGCCCTGGAACGTCCTCGCGCGTGCCCGGCGGCGGGGGATAGAGGCCGCGCCGCTGCAGGAGGTCCGCGCGGTTGAGCGCGGCGGCGCGCACGCGGACGAGCACCTCGCCGCGCGCGGGCGCCGGATCGGCGGTGTCCGCCCACTGGATGACCTCCGGACCGCCCTTCCCGGTGAACAGGACCGCCTTCATCGGAGCCTCCGCGCGCGCCCGTCCCGCGCGCCGCCTCGGCGCGCCCGGGTCCGGGAGTGCGCGAGAGAATACCGGGCGGTCCGTGGTCGCGCGACCCCTCTCCGTCGATCGGAGCGGCCGCTATCCCGGTCCCGGGGGGACGAGCGGGCGCGGGGCCGAGAAGGCCGCCTTCACCTCGTCCTTCGAGAGCACCAGGATCGTGAACACGCCGAGCGTGGTGCCGAGCGGGAAGAACGCGCAGGAGAGCGCCGCGATCACGATGCAGAACGTCCAGTGCCGCTCCCTCTGGAGAAACCGCCCGGCCACGAGGACGAGCGCGGCGAAGCCGAGGACGAGCACGAGCGTGAACGCGCCCATCGCGACGAAGATCCAGCCGAGCGCCGGCGGCGGCGGCTGCCCGCCGCCCTTGTCGAAGGCGCCGTTCACGAACGCGAGCCCCATCGCGATGTAGAAGATCGGGAACAGCGAGAAGAGGGTGGTGAGCCCACCGAGGACGTAATGGAAGATCGCGAGCAGCCGGACGTGGTCGCGCGAGGACGTCATGGGCCCTCCCGGTGGCATCTTCCGCCGGTGGGAGGGGCCCGTCCATCGGCGCGCGCGGCGCCGGGAGCTACGGGTGCGAGGGGGCCCCGGCGGCGGCGATGGGCCCGGGCGCTCCGGCGTGGGCGTGCTCCGCGGAGAGGCTCGCCAGGATCAGGAGGGCGGCGGCGGCGAGCGCTGCGAAGAGCCGGTACGTGTAGATCGTCTGCACGGGGTCACCTCGTCGGAATCGGGGGGACGGCTACGAACCTGCATCGACGAAGCACGCCAGGTGCCGCGGGGGGGTGCGCGCAAGCGCGCAGGATCACGCGGATCGGACGAAGCATCGAGCCGGGCCGCGCGACCCCGGGGTTCGGCCGGAGCCGGGCGCCGCGACCCGACCGAGAACGAGCGTCACACGCCGGGGGGACACGAGCCGGCTGCTCGCCGGCGTGCGGGGCCCGGAGACGCCCGAGGCGGCGACGGCGAGACGGAGCTTCGGGACCGCGTGCTACCCGCGGATAGAGCCATCGACGCCGACGACGACGTCGCGGAACGGGAGGTCCTTGCCGGACGCGGCGAGCCCGTGGCGCGCGGCGGCAGGAGATCCCGCCGCAGCAGGGGACCTCCATCCGCACGACCGTGACGCTCCGCACGTCGTTCGAGGCGAGGATCGCGGCCGAGCTTCTCGACGTACGCGCGGATGTCGTCGAGCTTCGGGCAGCCGACGACGAGCGCCTTCCCGGCGAGCAGGTCCTCGTGGAACCGCGCGTACGCGAACGGCACGCAGTCGGCGGCGACGAGCAGGTCCGCGTCGCGGAAGAAGGGCGCGGTGACCGGGACGAGGTGGAGCTGGACCGGCCACTGCCCGAGCCGGCTCTCGGCGCCCGGCGCGGGAAGCGCGGGGCCCGAGGCGGACGGCACGACGGAGAGGCCGCGGCGGGGCAGCGTCCGAGGGGCGGAGCCGGGGCAGCCGCCCCCGGGGGCGGGCCCGTCCTGGGCGATCGCGAGGCGGTGGCGCGCGGGCGCCGGGGCAGGGGCGCGGGCGTGGGCGGCGGGGTGTGCCGCGGGCGGCTTCCCGACCTCCTCGAGGTGGGCCTTCACGGCCCCCTCGTCGAAGGCGTCCGCTTCGCGCTCGATCACGGTGATGGCGCCCTGCGGGCACTCGCCGAGGCACGCGCCGAGGCCGTCGCAGAGGACGTCCGCCGAGAGCCTCGCCTTCCCGTTCACGAGGGCGATGGCGCCCTCCGCGCAGGACGGGATGCACTCGCCGCAGCCGTCGCACTTCGACTCGTCGATCTGGACGATCTTTCTCCGCATCGGGCGCACCTTATCGCACGCCGCGTCGCCGCGCCGATAGTCAGCGGACGTTTGCACCCGTGGTCGTGGGCCGTGCTAGACCTCGGGCGGAGGGACCTCGCATGCGCTCCGCCGCAGTCCTCGCCGCCGCGGTCGCGGCGTGCGCGTCCGCGCCGACGGGCCGCCCCCCGGCCACGCCGTCCGCGGCCGCCGCGGCGGCGCCGCTCGACGAGGGCGCGCTGTCGGCGCGCTGCGCGCGAGGGTTCGCGCCGGAGTGCCGCGACCTCGGCCGCGCGCGGCTCCTCGCCGCGCCGCCGGACGCCCGGCTCGGGGCGGCGCTGCTCACGAAGGCGTGCGAGATTGGCGACGGCGCCGCCTGCTCCGACCTCGGGGTGCTGTACGCGCTCGGGCGTGGCGTCACCCAAAGCGACGAGCGGGCCGGCGCGCTCGCGCGGCGCGCGTGCGAGCAGGGCACGGGGATCGCCTGCTCGAACCAGGGGGCGCTGCTCGCCGAGGGCGCGGCGCCGCCGAACGCGGGCGAGGCGCGCGACGCGCTCGATGCCCGCGTCGTCCGGCTGTTCCGGGCGGCCTGCGATGCCGGCGTCCCGGAGGGCTGCGCGAACCTCGGCACCGCGCTCGCCGCGGGCAAGCTCGCGGCGCGCGACGTCCGGGCCGCGGGGCGCGCACACCGCCGCGCGTGCGACGCGGGGTTCGCGCTCGCGTGCCACCGGCTCGCCGCGCTCGTGAAGGAGCGGCCCGACGTCGCGCCCGAGCTCACGGCGACCGGCCTCGAGGCGCAGGCGTGCCGGGCCGGCATCGCCCCCGCCTGCCTCGGCGTGAGCGCGGTGACGCCGGCCGAGAGCGTCCGCACGCCGGCCGCTCGGCTGGTGAACGTCCCGGGCACGTACGTGCTCGGGATCCCCGGGACCGGCGGGTACTCGCCCGGCGAGCTGTCGTCGAGGAGCGTGCCCGCGGAGCACCGGAAGCGCGGCGAGCTCGAGCGGCCCCCCGCGGCGATGCGGGAGGCGATCCCGCCCGACCTCCGGACCCGGCTCGGGATGAGCCTCCCCGCGCGCGAGGGGCCCGGCGACGATCCGCCCGTGGACCTCCTCGTCGCCCTCCGGCGGTACCAGCTCGGCCAGTGCGAGGAGGCGCCTCGCGCCGGGGCGCGCCCGGCCGCGGACGCGTTCGCCGTGTTCTTCGTGGACGGGGACGGCCGCGCGGTCGAGGTGCGCACGGCGACGGCGCCGGCGGACCGGGCGCTGGAGGCCTGCCTGCGCGAGGTCGTCTCCGGGTGGGAGTTCCCCGCCTCGCCGGAGGGGGTCGCAGGACCCTACCTCGCGCGCTACGCGTTCGAGGCCGCGACGGGACCGGCCCCCGACTACGCCGGTCCGGGGACGCTGCGGCCGGCGCTGCGCGATCCCGCCTGCGTCGAGCGCGCGCTCGTGGTGCCCGCCGAGTACCGAGGGTCGACTGGGGCGGCGATGGTGAAGCTGGCCGTCGACGCGAGCGGCGCTCCGGGGCTCGTCCACGCGCTCGCGCCGGTGCCGGACGCGATCCAGGCCGCGGTCGCGGACGCGGTGCGCCACTGCACGTGGTCTCCGGGCGCGGGCGAGGACGGCCGGCCCGCGACCCTGTGGACGACGCTCACGGTCCGGATCGAGGGGCGCTGAGCGCGGGCGCGGGGGACCGGAGCACGGGCCCCGCGCGAAGAAAACTGGACCACCGCACTCCGCACGCGCTACGCATGGAATCGGCCGATATCGGCCGGAGCCTGCGCCGGGTGGAGACCAAGCAGATCACCATCGAGGACGTGATCCGGGCCGGGCGGACCCTGTTCGGCCCCGCGTTCGCCGTCGAGGCCGGCGCGTGGCGCGCGGCGCTCAAGGAGACCTACCGGCGCCGGGCGATGGAGACGCACCCCGACCGCGCGAGCGCCCTCGGCCGCCGCGAGGCCGAACTCGCCCGCGAGTTCCGCGCGGTCGTCGACGCCTACCGGGTCCTGTCGGCGATCCGGGTCGGGCTGCTCCCGGCGCGAGCCGCCGCCGCGGCCGCTCCTGGCCCGCGGCCGGCGCCCGCGCAGAACGGTCCCGTACGGACGCGCCCTGCGCCCCCCCCGCCGCCCGCGCCGGCGCGAGGCGAGCCCCTCCGTCCCCCGGTGAGCGCGGGCGCGCCGCACGTCCGTGCCTCGGTCCGGCCGGAAGCCCTGCCTCGGCGGCGGCTCCGGTTCGCCGAGT
The DNA here is from genome assembly GCA_963821195.1 of uncultured delta proteobacterium. Lineage (GTDB taxonomy): Bacteria > Myxococcota > Myxococcia > Myxococcales > Anaeromyxobacteraceae > Anaeromyxobacter. The sequence continues at coordinate 179,893 of CAWGDE010000028.1, read as the reverse complement.
ACCTCTACTACTCCGGCCGCGTGCGCTGGTCGGAGCTCGTCGAGGCGATCGCGTGGCAGCGCGCCCAGCGCCCGCCCATCGGGCGGATCGCCGTCGGGCTCGGCTACCTCGCGCACGACGACGTCGGCGTCATCCTCGAGCGGCGCCGGCTCGCCGGCGCGAACGCGATCCTCTTCGGCGAGTGGGCGGTCCGGCTCGGCTACCTCACGCCGTTCCAGGTGCTCGCGATCCTCGGCCAGCAGCTCCGCCGCCAGCGGCCGATCGGGCAGTACTTCGTCGAGCGCGGGATGCTGGGGCCGGACGACGTCGAGGAGATCCGACGGCGGATTCTCCGGCACAACACGCATCACGAACAGTGAAGACGAGGGTGGCGACGGCCGCGGCAACACGCCGCGGACCTCGGCCTACTTCCAGCGCAGCTCGTACGTCGCGACGCCGCCGGCCACGTCGCGCCCGGCGTAGGCGCACTCGCCCTGAGTCCGCGCGAGCACCCAGAACGCGTCGAGCGAGTACGCGACGGAGCGGAGCCAGACCTCGTCCTCGGCGCACGCGGCGGGGAGCGCCTCGATCCGGAGCCGCGCCATCCCCGGCCCCGCGCGCTCGACCGTCCAGTCGCCGCAGTCGCGGAAGACGAGCCCCCAGCCGCGCCCGACCCAGCTCGTGAACGAGGTCGCGTCGACGCGGAAGACGCGCAGCGCGGCGTCCACGACGACGCGCAGGAGCGGGCCCGAGAACGCCTCGACGAGCTGGTCGCGGAAGAAGCGGTAGAAGCGGGCGTCGCCGAGGCCGTCGTGCAGCGCGCGCGTGACGACGAGGTCCGTCTCGAGGGGCAGCCAGTCGATGCCGGTCGCGTCCGCGACGGCGCTCACGATCGGCTCGGGGACGAGCGCGCGAACGCGCTCGCGCTCCTCCGGCGAAAGCCGCTCGATCGAGTCGAGCAGGTTCTTCATGTGGCGCGCGCGGACGGCGGGACCCTGGACCATCGCGTGGGAAGCGTCGCAGGGCGGCGCGCGTCACGTCAACCAATGCCCCGCCCGTGGAGCCGCTCGACGCGGTGTCGCGGTGAGCACGGGAGCGCGGCTCCCTCCGCGGGGGGACACCTCGTGTTCCGGGCGACGGCGTCTCCTCGCCGTGGCAGCATGGTGCAGGAATCCGACGACGCAGGGGTGTTCGGTCCGGAGGGAGCCGAGCGCCGAAAGGGGAGGCACATGTCGAAGACCGAGGAGATGGTGAGCGTGCTGCGCGAGTGGCAGGGGCTCGAGCGCCAGGCGATGAACGACACCGCGGAGATCATGGAGAAGACCCCGAGCCCGCTCATCCGGATCGTCATGGAGATCATCCGGCACGACTCGCTCATGCACCACCGGGTGCAGCAGTTCCTCATCGACAGCGTGACGAAGGACGCCGTCACCGTTACCCGCGAGGACATCGCCGACGTGTGGGAGCACCTCGAGGCGCACGATCGGGCGGAGCGGAGGACCATCCAGATGGCCGAGGACCTCCGGAAGAAGGCCTGGTCGCCGGTGCACAAGCTCCTGCTCGACTACCTGCTCAAGGAGGAGGGCAAGCACGACGCCCTCATCGCGCAGCTCGACGCGTTCAAGAGGGAGCTGGCGAAGGGATCGGGCGCGTAGCCGGGCCGCCGCAGCTCGTCTCGCCGTCTACCCGTGCCCCTCGCCCGGCTCGGTGACGAGGGGCGCGAGGAAGAAGAGCGCCGCGACGGCGAGGTAGCCGGCGGCCCACGGCCAGGCCGGCGCGAGGTCGATGGCGGTGTCGGCCGGCGTGTAGCGGAACGCATGGGCGAGCCCGGCGGCGGAGATCGCCGCGCCGAGGAGCATCCAGCGGCCGGCGCGCGCGAAGCGGCGCTCGATCACCTCGACGGTGGCCGCGGCGAGGATCATGGACGTGAAGATGAACCCCTGCTCGAGCGCGAAGGCGCCGCGGATCCAGGTGTCGGACGCGAGGAAGGCGGGGTCGCCGCGCACGAGCCAGCATGCGGCGGACCGGTGCGGCGGGGGCGAGGTCGTCCATGCGGGCGCGGATCCTATCCCCGCCGGCGGAGGACGAGCAGCAGATCGCCCTCCTCCGGCATCGCCCCCTCGCCCTCGAGCGCGAGCCCGTGCCGCCCGCCGGCCTCCGCGAGCGCCTCGACCTCGCGCACGCCGAGCGCGGGGTCGGCCGCGTGGAGCGTCGCCTCGAGCCGCGCGAGCCGCCCGGCGAGCGGGCGTCCGCGGCGCGCGAACGGCCCGTACACGGCGAGCGGGCCGCCGTCGGGGAGCACGCGCGAGGCGCCCCGGCACAGCGCGTCCATGCACCCCTGCGGCGCGACGTGGAGCACGTTCACGCAGAGCACCGCGTCCGCGAGGCGGTGGTGCCAGAGCTCCGTCCGCAGGTCGTACGCGAGCGGCGGCAGCAGGTTCGGGAGCCGCGCCTCGGCCGACCACGCGGCGATGCTCGCGCGCGCCTCGGGGTCGGGGTCCGAGGGCTGCCACTCGATCGCGGGGAACGCGGCGGCGAGGAACACGGCGTGCTCCCCCGTCCCGCTCCCGAGCTCGAGAACGCGCCCGGCCGGCGGGAGCACGGTCCGCAGCGCCAGGGCGATCGCGTCTCGGTTCGCGAGGGCGGCGCGGGCGGTGCGCTTCACCCCGCGATCATGGCGGGCGTGCGTCGCGAGGGCCACCCCCGGCGGGTCCGCCGACGCCGGCTGGAACGATCCGGGTGACGGCGCTACAGGTCCGCGATGGCGAACGCGGTCGCGGAGGAGGTCGCCCGGCGCGCCGCGGGCGCGTACGCGGCGCTGGACGGCGTCGTCGCCGTGGCGCTCGGGGGCTCGCGCGCGACGGGCACCGCGGGCGAGGGCTCGGACGTGGACCTCTACGTCTACGCGGGGGAGGAGCCTCCGCTCGCGGCGCGCGCCGCGATCGCCGCGGCCGCGCCGCGGGCCGAGATCGGGAACCGCGCGTTCGAGCCGGGCGACGAGTGGGTGGACGCGGCGACCGGCGTCCACGTGGACGCGATGTTCCGGACGCCCCGCGGGATCGAGGACGAGCTCGATCGCGTCATCGTGCGCCACGAGCCGCGGACCGGGTACTCGACCGCGCTCTGGCACGGCGTGCGGACGTCGCGCGCGCTCCACGACCCGACGGGCTGGTACGCGGCGCTCCGGACGCGCGCGGCCGCGCCTTATCCGGAGCCGCTCGCCCGCGCGATCGTGGCGCGGAACCTGCCGCTGCTCCGGCGCGGCCTGTCCTCCTACGTGCGGCAGCTCGGGAAGGCGGTGCGGCGCGGGGACGCCGTCAGCGTGAACCACCGCGTCGCCGCCCTCCTCGCGAGCGTCTTCGACGTCCTCTTCGCGGTGAACCGGGAGACGCACCCGGGGGAGAAGCGGCTCGTCGAGCTCGCGCTCGCGCGCTGCCCCAGGCGTCCGCCAGGGTTCGCCGACGGCGTCGCCGCGCTCCTCGCGGCGGCGGGGACCCCGGAGGTGGTGGCGCAGGCGGACGCGCTCGCCGCCGCGATGGAGAGCCTCGCAGCCGCCGAGGGGTTCGAAACCTGAAACGGATGGGGCGCGCCGAAGAGGCGCGTCGCGCGCCGCGCGGGAACGGGGTAAGAACGGGCCAGGAGGGACGCCCCCCGCATGCTCTCGCCCCGCGCTCCGCACGCCTGCGCCGCCGCGCTCGCCGCCGTCCTCGCGGCTTCCGCCGGCTGCGCGGGCGCGAAGGCGCGGCCTGGCGCCACACCGGTGCCCGAGCGCAGCGCGTTCGAGGTGCAGGGGCACGGCGCGCTCGAGATCGAGGTTCCGCCGGGCTGGACCGCGAGCGTGGAGAAGGGAGAGCCTCCCGCGCCGAGGACGATCCGGCTCGCCGGGCCGGGCGGGGCGTTCGTCGCGCTCCTCTCGCCGTTCTGGAACCCGGGCGAGCCCGAGAACGCGGACTCCCGCGCCGACAGCGCCCAGCTCTTCGCCGAGATCGCGCGGCGCGGCGCGCTCGCGGGATCGGTCGAGCGCGAGATCCCGCTCGAGGAGCTGGTCGGCGATGGCGTGCGCGGGTTCTGGTTCGCGGCGACCGACCGCGAGCTCTCCGGGAGGGCGCCCGGGCCGGGCGAGTGGCGCCACCTCCTGCAGGGCGCCGCCGCGGTGGGCCCGCTCGTCGTCGCGTTCACGCTCCTCGACAACGCGCCCGGGCCACAGCGCGAGCAGTTCCTCGCGCTCGTGCGCGGCGCGCGCCACGTCGGGGCGGAGGGGGGCGAGGAGTCGGACGAGGACGGAGGGGAGGGGCCCGAGGAGGATCCGGAGGCGACGACCGTCCCGCTCCGCGTCGAGGTCCGGGGCAAGCCCTGGACCGTCCTCGTGGACCTCCCCGGCTTCCGGATGTTCAAGCCGAGGACGGTCGACGACGCCGTCGACGCGCTCGTCGTCGGGCACGATCCGGAGCGGGGGATCGTCGCGTCGGTGATCCTGCGCGGTGCGCAGGGCGCCCGCGACGCGGCCGGGTGCCGCGACGCGGACCTCGCCAGGATCCGCGCCGCCCACCCGGAGATCGCGGACCTGCGGCTCTCGGCGGCGGCCGGCGCGGCCGCCCGCGCGCTCTACACGATGCCCGAGGTCGGCGGGAAGCCCGTCCCGCAGCTGCACGGGCACGCGTGGCTGTACCGCGAGGACGTCTGCGCGAACGTGCACGTCTCGAAGGCGGCCCCGGAGCCGGAGGACGCGGCGGCGCTTGGCGCCATCCTCGCGAGCGTGCGGTACGGGGCCGACCTGTAGGCGCGTTGACGGTACGGCACGGGAACGGGACGAGGGCGTCGGGCGCCGGGGCGCGGATCTCTAGAGACGGTCGGGCGCGTACAGCCCGCCGGTCGCCTCGAGCCAGTCGGCGACGCGGTCGGCCGCACGCGCGACGTCGCCGTCGGAGACGTCGAGCTCGAGCGACGGGAGCGTCGACTCGCGGACGCAGCGCCGGAAGAGGTCCTGCTCGCGCGCGAAGGCGCCGAGGTCGTCGTACTGGGAGGGCTTGCCCGACACCCGGACGCGCGCGGCGCGCGCCGCCTCGAAGGTGCCGGGCGCTCGGGTGCAGAGGACGATGCGGAACCCGAGCGGCCGGAGCCGGTCCTCGAGCCACCGGAAGTCGAGGTCCACGCCGCGTGCCTGCCGCTGGTACACCCGCGTCGAGACGTGGAAGCGGTCCACGATCCAGGAGTAGTATCGCTGCAGCTCGAAGAGGCGCGCCCATGTGGCGTACGTCTCCAGGGCGAGCGCCTCCTCCTCCGGCGCGAAGTTCACGAGCCCACGCCCCCAGGGGACGTTCGTGAACGCGCACCACTCCGCCGAGACGAGCGGCGAGTGGTACCGGTACCGGCGCGGCCCGACGACGCGGGGGTGCTCGTTCAGCGCGAAGGCGAGGTCCGTCTTGTGCGTGAGACGGGTCCCCTCGAGGATCACCTTGGGCACCATCTTCCCGGACATGCGGGCAGCCTAGCGCGACGCCTGGCCCCCCCGCGACCGGCGTCAGCGCGAACGTCCAGCGGCGTGCGCCGCGGCCGGCCCGGCGGTAACCTCGGGGCCATGCGACGCCCCCTCGCCCTCGTCCTCATCGCGTGGCTCGCGGCCTGCTCCGGCGGCTCGCCCTCTCCCGCGAGCGTCGTCTCCGTCCGCGCGCCCGCGGCATCGACCGAGTGGTGGAACGGTGCGGTGGTCTACGAGGTCTTCGTCCGGAGCTTCCAGGACTCGGGGGCGGACGGGAAGGGCGATCTCGCCGGGCTGACGGCGCGGCTCGACTACCTGAACGACGGCAATCCGGCGACGGACTCGGACCTCGGCGTGGACGCGATCTGGCTCATGCCGATCTACGCCTCGCCGAGCTACCACGGGTACGACGTCTCGGACTACGACGCGGTGAACCCGGACTACGGGACGCTCGCGGACCTCACCACGCTGGTCCAGAGGGCGCACGAGAAGGGGATGAAGGTGATCCTCGACCTCGTTCCGAACCACACGTCGGTCGAGCACCCCTGGTTCGTGGACTCGGCCTCCTCGACGGCGAAGCGCGACTGGTACGTGTGGAGCGCGGCCAATCCGGGCTGGGGCCAGCCGTGGGGCGGCGGGCAGACCTGGTACCCGATGAACGGCGCGTACTACTACGCGGTGTTCTGGAGCGGCATGCCGGACCTGAACTGGAACAACCAGGCGGTCGCGGCGGAGATGTCCGCGATCGCCTCGCGCTGGCTCGCGACCGGCGTGGACGGCTTCCGGCTCGACGCGGTCCGCTACCTCGTCGAGAACGGGCCGGGCGCCGGGCAGCAGGACCAGCCGGAGACGCACGCCGCGCTGCGCGACTTCGTGGCGAACGTCCGCGCGGCGTACCCGACCGGCGATCCGCTCGTCGTCGGGGAGGCGTGGGCCGATGCAGCGACGATCGCGACCTACTACGGGTCGACCGCCGTGGTGCCGTCGGGCGACGAGCTGCCGCTCGCGTTCGACTTCCCGCTGGCGGACGCGGTCGTCTCGAGCGTCGCCTCGGGGGACGCGGCGACGCTCGCGCGCGGCCTCGACGCCGTCGCGGCGGCCATGCCGGCGGGTGTCGGCGACGCGCCGTTCCTCGCGAACCACGACCAGGTGCGCGTCGCGACGCGGCTCGGGGGCGACCTCGCGAACCTCAAGCTCGCCGCCTCGATCCTGCTCACGCTCCAGGGGACGCCGTTCCTCTACTACGGCGAGGAGGTCGGGCTCCGGAACGGGGACTGCGCGACCGACGAGTGCAAGCGGACCCCGATGGCGTGGGACGGCTCCGCGAAGGGCGGGTTCACCTCGGGCACGCCGTGGTGGCCGCTCTCGCCGGGGACGGCGACGGGGAACGTCGCCGCGGAGAGCGGCGACCCGGGGTCGCTCCTCTCCCGCTACCGCGCCCTCATCCGCGCGCGGAGGGCGTCGCCGGCGCTCGCCCACGGCGGGACTTCCCGCCTCTCGACCGAGGCGAGCGGGGTCGTCGCGTACCTCCGCACGGCGCCGTCGGAGACCGTGCTCGTCGCGCACGGGATCGCGGGGAATCCGCAGACGGTGAAGCTCGACCTGCCGGACGCGATCGCGCAGCCGATCCTGGTGGACCCGGGCGCGTCGCTCACGCGCGACGGCGCGACGTGGGCGCTCGCCCTGCCGGCGTTCGGGACGGGGATCTGGCGGCTCGCGCCGCTGCCCTGACGCGAGGGCGACCCCTTGCCCGCCTCCGCCGACGCTCACTGCGAGCCGGTGCTGCCGACCGACCGCTCGATCCGCTCGGCCGCCTGCGGCTCGATCCGCCGCGCGAGCGCGAGCTCCAGCTCGAGATCGCGCGTGCGCTGCTCGGGGTGATCGTAGGTGTCCTTCACGACGCGGGTGAAGATCACCCTGAAGCCACCGGGCTCCACGAGTCCGTCCACGCGGTAGCGGTCCCCCTGCCGCCTCCTCCAGCCCGTGTCCAGGGACACGCTGCCGTCGTCCGGCCGCCCGTCCGGCTTCGGCCCGACCATGCCGAGCTCCTGCAGCAGCCCGGTCTCCTCGCGGTAGGGACGGGTTTCCCGCGCAGGGGAGAGGAAGCCATCGAGCACCCCCGTACTCTGCCCGACCTCGTCCGCGTCGGCGCCCGCGAGCGGGCACCCGCGCTCGGCGAGCAGCTGCCGCACATTCTGCCAGACCTCCGCTGGGGGCTGCTGGTACCGGAGCCCGTCCAGCTCCGCCTCGAGACGCTGCTCGCGCAGCCTCGACGCCCGGGCCGTGGCGCAAGCGGACACGGACGCGACGACGAGCCACGTGCCGATCCACGCGGTCCATCTCATGGGAGTGGGACGGAGCGGCCGGACCCCGCGTCCGGCCGCCCCGGACGGCCCTGCTACTTGCGAGCCTTCAGCGCGTCTTCCTTGCTCAGGTAGATCTTGCAGTCGTCCGCGTTGACGTAGATGTCTCGCGAGTCCTTGATCAGCCAGAACTTGTCCTGGTTGCACTGGTCCTTCTTGTCGCCCTTGTGGATGATGTAGTTGACGCGCCCGTTCTCGAAGTCCTTGGCGTCGAGGAGCCAGTAGACGCCGAAGTCGTCCTTGCCGGACTGGGGCAGCGGCTTGAACCAGCTGAGGCCCTTCAGCGGGCGGTCCGACATCTCCTTCTTGGCCCACTCGTCCCCGGCCTCCTCCTTCTTCTGGTAGCTCTCCCAGACGTGGAGGGCCCACCCGCCGTAGTCCCCGGCCGGGCGGAAGTAGTGGACCGCCGCCTTGCCCTCGGGTGCCTTGAAATCCTCGGCAGTCGCGGGCGCCCACAGGGCCGCACCCGCCACGAAGCCCAACGCCATCAGCATCCCGCGCATCTTCATGATCGTTGCCTCCGAGGAGCATCCGCTCCGGTGGCCGGGGCGGCCGCCGGGCCGCTAACGCGGCCCGGCGACCCCTCGGCGGAAGACGTTGCCGCGGGCCCGCGCCCGCAGCGATCGCGCCTCACGCTACCACCAGGCCTCCATCTGCGCGCCGAACGTCAGGCCGCTCGACTCGCAGCCGTACGGCCCGGTCGTCGAGCCGCTCGCCGGGCAGCTGGCCTGAGAAAACGCACCAGCCTGCTGCGAGGCGTCGTTCCAGGACGCGTACGTCACGAACAGGCGCAGCTCCGGCCGCGTGAAGTACGCGCCGCCCGGCCCCGGCGCCGGATGCACGAGGAGCGCCGGCGTCACCTTGAGCATGTCCCGCGCGTCGGTGTTCGTGCCGCCCTTCGGCGTCACCTGCTGGTAGCCCGCCTCCACCGCGAGGCTCAGGAGGTCGCTGAAGTGGTAGATCGGCCGCGCGCCGACGCCCAGCTGCTTGGCCGTGTTCCAGCCCGCGTTGACGTCGGCCGGGGCGTTGCTGTAGCGCTGGTCGTAGTCGGAGTAGGTCACGACGAACGCCAGGGAGAACTTCTCCATCGGGTTGATGACCAGGTCCTCGACGATGCGCCACTGCTTGCTGTCGCTGGAGTTGTTCCACGACGGGTAGGAACTCAGCGGCGCCGCCGACCCGGTCCCGTACTGGAACGTCAGGTTGTTGCGGCCGCCCAGCACGGTCAAGCTGTGCTGCAGGTTCACCATCGGGCTGAACTCCTGGCGGTCCTGGCTGGGGTTGCTGGACGACGGCGACGAGTCGATGAAGACGTTCACCCCGGCGGCCAGCTTGCCGAAGCCGGCGAGCTCGAGCCCGTAGACGCGGAGGTCGGTCCGCCACATCTCCCGGTTGCCGTTGTGGTTCTGGAACGCGGTCACCGCGGCCTTCATGAACTTCAGGTCGATGTCCTCCAGGCCGGCGCCCGGCCCGCTGGGATCCCAGTAGAAGAAGTCGATCATGTGGACGTCCTGGCGCTGGAAGTAGCGCTTCCCGACCCAGAACATCGCGTTGTTCAGCTGGGGAATGACGGCCCCGATCCAGAGCTGCCGCAGGGCGATCTCGTTGGGGCTACTGAGGCTCTCGGCGTCCTGCGCCTGATCGGTCTTGTAATGGAGCATCGTGAGGTACTTGAACTCGACCCCGCTCTTGTCCTTGTACAACGTCTGGCTGAACGCGGCCTCCGCGTACGCCTCGCACTCGTTCCCGAGGCGGAACTTGTAGTCGGCGTCGGGCGCCTGGAAGCACTGCTGCTTGCCTCCAGAGCCCGAGCCGCCGACGCCGACGCGGGCATAGCCGCTGAAATCGACGGCGGTCGCGCGGGTCGCAACGCCGGCCAGCGCCACCGCGATCGCGATCAGGATTCTCTTCGTCATCATTTGTGACTCCTGGGTGTCAGGTTCGCCCTCAGTGATTCCTCGACGGGGTCGCGTGACGATCGGAATCCAGCCCGACGCGTCCGATCGCCTCGTATGGTCTTCACTTCCTGTAGATCATCCGCAGCGTGGCCATCTTCTTCGACGTCCCGTCCGGGTTGCACTCGTAGGCGAGCATCTTGTACTGCGCCTCGATCTCGCTCTTGTCGCCGGTCCCCTTGCCGGCGAGGATGTCCATGACGTGCGGGTCGCAGTCGCCGTCGTTGCCGCCGCCGAAGCGGTGCTGCCCCTCGAACTCGTTCACCTTGCGGGTGAGGAGGTCGGCCTTGTCGGGGAAGCCCTCGTTCGACTGCATGACGACCTGGAAGCCCCACTTCGTCGGGTCGCCCGTCGCCGAGGTCCTTCAGGGCGACCGTGCCGCTGATCGTCCGGCCCGCGCCGCGCGTCCTCGGTCGGGACGACGACGGCGTCCTTGGCCCACGCGGCCTTCGTCTCCACCTCGCTCGCCACGCGGTTCTGGGGCTGCGGCGAGAGGATGACGCACTTGTTCCAGGCGTCGTCGGGCGCGAACTGCGACGTTCAGGCCGGGGAGGCCCTTCGTGAAGCCGCTCCCTTCCTTGTCGTCGGTCTCGATGAAGATGAAGACCATCTGGACGGCGAAGCCGCCGCCCATGCCCCACGGGTCCTCGAGCGTGCGAGTTGACGCCGACGGAGAACGTCGGCCTTGTCGCCCGAGACCTTCATCTTGAACTCGGTCAGGTCGAACGAGCCGGCCTTGTAGACCTTGTCGGTCGGGTAGATGTAGTTGCCGGGGCCCTTGTCGTCGCCGGTCGGGTCCTTGAAGGACGACCTCCTGGCGCGAGCGCGGACGCCGGCGAGGAGCGCGGTCGCGAGGAGAAGGACGGAGTAGCGGAGCCAGTTCTTCATGTCGTGCCTCCCTTTCTCTTGTCGGATTCAGCCCTTGACGCTTCCGGCCGTCAGGCCGGAGACGAGGTACTTCTGCAGGAACAGGAACAGGGCGACGACGGGGATCGAGACGATGATGGCGCCGGCGGCGAAGTAGCCCCACTGCTGGGAGAAGCCGCCGACGAAGAAGCGCAGGCCGACGGGCGCCGTGTACATCGTCTCCTTGTCCATGAACGTGGCGGCGAGGATGAACTCGTTCCAGCCGGTCATGAACGAGAAGAGCGCGGTGACGGCGACGGCCGGCTTGGCGAGCGGCAGGACGATCCGCCAGAAGATCGTCGCCGGGGAGGCGCCGTCGATCAGCGCGGCCTCCTCGAGCTCGCGCGGGATCGTGTCGAAGTAGCCCTTCAGCATCCAGACGCAGAAGGGGATCGACGTCGTGGCGTAGACGAGGACGAGGCCGGTCCGCGTCGACTGCCGAGGTTCAGCCACTTCACGAGGATGATGTAGAGCGGGATGAGCATCAGCGTCCCCGGGAACATCTGCGAGACGAGGAACGACATCATCCCCGTCTGGCGGCCCGGGAAGCGGAAGCGCGAGAAGGCGTAGGCCGCCGTGCACGCGAGGAAGACGCCGACGATCGTCGTCGCGATGGAGACGATCGCGCTGTTGAGCATCCACTTGCGCGAACGGCTGGTCCGTGAAGACCGACGTGAAGTTCGAGACCGAGACGTCGGCGGGCCACGGGCACGACGGCGCGGAGCCGGTCCCAGAAGGTCGGGTCGGGCGGCACGTCGGCGATGGCGAGGCTCTGCTTGCCCGAGAAGGCGATCGTGAAGACCCAGAGGATCGGGTAGATCGCGAAGAGGGTCGCCAGGACGAGGAGGACGTGCAGCGGGAAGTGGCAGGCTCGCCGCTCGGGCCCGGCGCGGCTTCGCGCGTGCGTGCGGCTGCGTCAGCGACGGCCCGGATCTCCGACGCGGGCGCTCACGTGGCCTCCGTGGCTTCGGATCCGGTTCTGGAACGTCCCGTAGACGAGCAGGATCCCGAAGATCACCGTCGAGTACGCCGCGGCGTAGCCGTACCGGTACTTCTCGAACGCGAACTTGTACGCCTGCGTGATGAGGATCTCGGTCGACCCGCCCGGCTCGCCCGCGGTGACGAGGTAGATGATGTTGAACATGTTGAACGTCCAGACGACCGACAGGATGATGGCCGGGACGAGCGCGGGCTTCAGCGACGGCAGCGTGATCGCCCGGAACTGCTGCCAGCGCGTGGCGCCGTCGACGCGCGCCGCCTCGTAGAGGTCGGCCGGGATCGACTGGAGGGCGCCGAGCGAGATCACCATCATGAACGGGAAGCTGAGCCAGCCGTTCGTGGCGAGGGCCGTGAGGAACGACGTGAACGGCGTCTCGAACCAGGAGACGGGCTCGCCGCCGAACATCTGGATGACCTGGTTCACGACGCCGAACTGCTGGTGGAACATCCCGCGCCAGATGAGCGCCGTGATGTAGTTCGGCATGGCCCAGGGCAGGATCAGGAGCACGCGGTAGACCGGCTTCAGCGCGAGCCCCTTCGTGTTGAGGATCGAGCGCGAGGATGAGCCCCGACCGTCACGCCGAACGTGACGTTCGTGACCGTCCAGAGCACCGTGAACAGAGCGTCCAGTAGAAGTTCTGGTAGTTGAAGACGAGGCCGCCGTCGGCGGCGCGGCTGGGCGATCCGGAAGTCGGCGAGGATCGAGACGTAGTTCTTGAGGCCGACCCAGATCTCGGTGAGCGGGCGCGTTCGTGTTGTAGATCGTTCTGGTCGGTGAAGGAGATCGCGATGCCGTAGAGGAACGGGAAGAAGACGAGGACGAGCATCCCGACCATCGCCGGGCGGACGTAGAGGTAGGCCTGCCGGTGCGTCCGACGAGCGTCCGCGAACCGCGACGGCGCCCCCGAGGCCGACGAAGGCGAGGAGGACGCGAGCGAGAGCACCGCGACGAGCGCGAGGGCGCGGCGGGCCTCGTGCGTCGCCTGCGAGCTGCGACGCCGCCGGCCGGCGTCGAGTCCCGCGCGGCGTGCGGAGCAGGCCGACGTCCCAGCGCGACGGATCGGAATCGCCGCAGTCGCCGGCGCGGGAGCGGCTCGCGGCCGGCCGACGTCCCGCAGCGCCGTCGACCTGCGCCCGGACGGCCGCCTCGGCGGCCACGGCGGTCGCCGGCCGACATCGCCGGGTCGAGAGCTTCGCCGACTGGCCGCGAGCGCCAGGCCGGCGAGGAGGAGCGCGGCCGCGACCGCGAGCGGCGCCCGGCGCTCGCCGAGCGCGCGGGCGAGCCCGAGGAAGAGGAGAACGGGGCGACGACGAGCGCGATCGCCGCGAGCGCCGAGCCCGAGCGGCGCCCGGCCGGCGGCGGCGAGACGCCACGTCCGACCATCCCGACGACCTGGCCGTCCCTCTCGACCGGCGCGGCGACCGGAGACTCGCCGTCGGCGAGCCGCGCGAGCTCGACCTCGTCCTTGCGCGCGCCTCCTCCTCGCGGTTCGTCTCGCACCGCGGCGCGCAGGCGCTGCGCCGCGGTCGTAGACGTCCTTCTCCTCGCGCTTCAGCCGCCGCGGCGCCGCGTTCTCCCCGGTGTCGGTCGGGGTCGTCGAGGCCTCGAGGCGAGATGCCGTCGAAGAGCGACGACGCGCGTCGCTCGGACCCCCGGCGCGCGCGCCTTGCCACGTCGCGTACGACCGTCCGGGAGCGCGTCGCGCGCCTCCCACCGCTGCCGCGGCGACGTCGGCGAGCGCGCGCGACGGCGATCGCGAGCCGCTCGTCGCGCGCGGCGGCGGCGTCGCGCGCCTCGCCGAGCAGGAGCGCCACGACAGCCGACCCCCGCGGCGACGAGCGTGGCGAGGAGGAGGCCCGCGGCGAACCGGAGCCGGTGTGAGGTCCTTCGGCCACGCGTCCGGCCTCCGGTCACGTGTTCTTCCGCAGCGCCGCGACGTCCTTCGGACGTCGGCTTCTGGGCCTGGTCCATCGCCGCCTTCGGCGTCGCCGACCTTCTTGACGATCGTGTTCATGGCCGTCGTGGCGGGCGACCAGACCATCGTCATCTCCGGCAGGTTCGGCATCGGGACGGCGACCTCGACCTGCCTGCGGAAGGCCGAGAGGATCGCGTCTCCGCGGCGACCGCCGGGTCGGGTAGACCGCCTTGTTCGCCGGGGTCTGCCGCCCCTCGAGCGCCATGACCTTCGCCTGCGGACGTCGGTGAGGTACTTCGCGAAGTCGTACGCGGCGTCCTTGTTCTTGCGACGGAGCGGCGACGTAGACGCCCTCGACCGTCATCCAGGGGCGCATCGGCTTGCCGCCCGCCTCGTCGATCGTCGGCAGCGAGCGCGAGGCCGTAGTCGACGTCCTTGGCGATCTCGCCGAGGAACCAGGGGCCGCGAGAAGACCATCGCGGCCTTGCCGCTCGTTGAAGAGCGACGTGATGAGCGCCGTCGACGGCTCGGCCGGGAGGATCCCGTCCTTCGTCGAGCCAGCGCATCAGGAGCTCGAGCGCCTTCACGTTCTCGGGGGCGTTCAGGACCGGCTTCGGTCCCGCGTCGAAGACCCGCCCGCCGAAGCCGTTCTGCAGCGGCGGCGTGGTAGTAGAAGTCGGAGTAGGAGTAGGCGAGCCCGAAGCGGCCCGACTTCGCGTCGGTCAGCTTCTTCGCGATCGCGACGAGCTCCTTCGAGGTCTTCGGGCGGCGTCGGGACGAGCTTCTTGTTGTAGATGAGGGTGATGACCTTGTAGTTGAGCGGCAGGCCGTAGACCGTGCCGCGGTAGGTCATCGCCTCCATCGTGGTCGGGATGAAGCGGTCCTTCGTCGCCTTGTCGAGGAAGAAGTCGATCGGCTCGACGGTGTTGCCGGCCTCGATCCAGCCGCCGAGGCGGTCCTGCGCGTAGATGAAGATGTCGGGCCCCTTGCCGCGCGGGACGGCGGCGGTGATCTTGTCGGCGAAGGCGTCGTAGGGGACGGCGAGCGTCGTCACCTTCGACGCCCTTGGCGGCGTTCGCCGCGTTGTAGCGCGGCGACGACCTTCTCGAGGGCGGCCTTCTCCTCGGCGCGGTAGGCGTGCCAGACGACGATCTCCTTCTGGGCGAGCGCCGGCGCGGCGAGCGCGGCGAGCGCGGCGAGGAGCGGGAGGGCGAGGCGGGAGAGCTTCATCGTGTTCCTCCGGTCGGTTCAGGCCGTCGAGACGGCGTTCCGTCGCGGCGTCGAAGAGGTGGAGGGAGTCGAGCTCGACGACGAGCTCGATCTTCTGCGTCGACCGCCGGGCGCGCGGTGCGGGTCGACCTTGGCGACGATCAGGTCGTCGCCGCCGACGCGGGCGTAGACGAGGACCTCGTGGCCGAGCGGCTCGACGATCTCGACGGTCGCGGGCGATCCGGCGCGGTCTCGCCGCGGACGGGGCGGCTCCCGTCGCTGCAGGTTCTCGGCGCGGATTCCCACGACGACGCGCCTTCGCCGTCCTTGCCGCGACGTGAGCGCGCCCGGAGCGACTGCGGGACCGGGAGCGAGAACGTCGCGGCCTTGAGCGTGCGTGCCGCCGTCCTGCGAGCGTCGCCTTGACGAAGTTCATCGGCGGCGTGCCGATGAAGGCGGCGACGAAGAGGTTCGCGGGCTGCTCGTAGACCTCGAGCGGCGTCCCGACCTGCTGGAGCTTGCCGTCCTTCATGACGGCGATCCGGCTGCCCCATCGTCATCGCCTCGACCTGGTCGTGGGTGACGTAGACCGTCGTCGTCTTCAGCCGGCTGCTGGAGCTTGCTTGATCTCGGCGCGCATCTGGACGCGCAGCTTGGCGTCGAGGTTCGAGAGCGGCTCGTCGAAGAGGAAGACCGCCGGCTTGCGCGACGATGGCGCGCCCCACGGCGACGCGCTGCCGCTGGCCGCCCGAGAGCTGCTTCGGCTTGCGGTCGAGGAGCGGGGTGATGCCGAGCATCTCGCGCCGCCTCGTTCACGAGCCGGTCGATCTCGGCCTGCGGCGTCTTCCGGATCTTCAGGCCGAACTCGAGGTTCTCGCGGATCGTCATGTGCGGGTAGAGCGCGTAGCTCTGGAAGACCATGGCGATGTCGCGGTCCTTCGGCGGCACGTCGTTCACGACGCGGTCGCCGATGTCGAGCTCGTCCCGTCGGAGATCTCCTCGAGGCCCGCGATCATCCGGAGCGCGGTCGACTTGCCGCAGCCCGACGGACCGACGAGGACCATGAACTCGTGGTCGCGGATGTCGAGGTTCAGCGCCCTCGATGACGGAGACGTCGCCGTACCGCTTCGCGATCCCCCGCAGCGTCACTTCCGCCATGCACGACTCCTCGGCGGCACTTCGAACGACCCACCGGAAGACACCCGACTTGGTTCGGCATTCTGGATCCGTACTCCGCGCGGGTAACGGCTCATTCGGGTCTGTACACGGCCGGTACGCTGCGCTGCATGCGCGGGCTCACGATCAGTCAACGGAGCCATTTCGGGGGAGGGGGTCAGCGCGCCGGACCGCGGCCGACCACCGCCGCGTCGCGCGGCGCGACCGCGACCTCGCACCGCTCGTCCGCGCAGCGGAGCTCGGCCCCGCCGAGCAGGTCCGCCGCCGCGCCGCCCCCACTCGGCGGGCGCGGGGAACGTCACCGTCGCGCGAGCCTCGCCGCGGTTCACGGCGACGACGACGGCGTCGCCCGACTCCGCGTCGCGCACGAGAAGACGTAGACGTCGCCGTCGGTGACGAGCCCCTGGTGGGCGCCGCGCGAAGCGCGGGGTGGGCCTGGCGGATCGCGATGAGCTGCACGTAGTCGGCCCGGAGCGCCTCGTTCCGCGGCAGGCCCTTCCCGGGGAGGACGTCGCGATCGCCCCACGGCATGTCGCTCCGGTTGGCGGGCCAGTCGCCCCCGGGCCGGCCGACCTCCTCGCCGTAGTAGATCGTCGGGATCCCGGCGGAGGTCAGCTGGAGGACGGCCGCGAGCCGGAACAGGTCGACGTGCGCCGTCGAGCTGGAAGAGGCCGCCCGGGACGTCGTGCGAGGAGAGGAAGTGCGCGAGGAGGTAGCCCGGCCGGACCTTCTCGCGCGACTGCAGGTAGCGGTCGAACGCGACGGTCCGGCCGCGCCCCTCGACGAACGCGAGCGCGCTCCCCTGGAAGGCGAAGTCGAAGCCGGCGTCGAGCTCGTCCCGCTCGAACCACGGGTCGAGCACCTGCGGGTCGCCCCCCCACACCTCGCCGAGGAGGAAGAAGCCCGGCCCGAGCTCGGCGCGGGCGCGGCGGCGGTGCTCCTGTCCAGAATCGTGGGCGACGTGCTTGACCGTGTCGAGCCGGAACCCGTCGACGCCGAGCGGCTTCGCCCACCCGAGCTGCGCGTCGAGAAGGTACTTCGCGACCTCGGGCTGCTCGGTCTTGAAGTCCGGGAGCCCCGCCACGCACGAGGTGACGTCGTCGTCCCCGCAGTCGCCGTGCTCGCTCGAGCGCAGCCAGCCCTTCGTCTTCGGGTCGGTCAGGTAGTGCGACTCGTAGCCCGCGTGGTTGTAGACGACGTCGAGGAGCACGCGGATGCCGCGCGCGTGGCAGGCGTCGACGAGCGCCCGGAGGTCCGCCTCGGCTCCCGAAGCGCGGGTCGAGCGCGAGAAGTCGTCCGCCCAGTAGCCGTGGTAGGCCCAGTCCGGGAAGCCGGCGCCGGTGACGAAGCCCGGGATGTTCCTGACGACCGGGGTGATCCAGAGCGCCGTGACGCCGAGCGAGGCGATCTCGTCGAGCCGCGCGATGAGCCCCTTCAGGTCGCCGCCGTGGAACGTGCCCGTCGCCGATCGATCCGACGTCCGCGTCGTTCGACGGGTCGCCGTCGGCGAAGCGGTCGACCAGGACGAAGTAGAGGATCTCGTCCTGCCACGGCCGCGACGGCGCCGCGGGGCGGACGGCGGAGGCCGGCGCCGCGGCGCCGGAGGAGCGCGAGGCCGCCGCGGACTCGCCCGCGCAGGCCAGGAGCGCGGACGCGAGGGCGGCGACGAAGGGCAGGAGGACTCGTCTCACGCCCCCGAGCCTACCGCCGCCGGCGCGGCGGCGGCGCGCTCCGGGTGGGGCGCTCAGGACGACGCCGCATTCCCAAGGCGCCCGGTTCGCTGCTAGAGAGCGGCTCGATGCTCTCGCGGACCGACGCGTTCGCCGTCCACACCTACGAGGTCGACGCCTTCGGCACGCTCGCCGTGCCGGCGCTCTCCGGCTACCTGTCCGAGGTCGCAGGCCTGCACGCGGCCGAGCTCGGCGTCGGCCTCGACGCCCTCATGGCGCGGGGCCTGACCTGGGTCCTCGTCCGGCAGCGGATCGAGAACCCGGTCCCGATCGCGCTCGGGGACACCATCGAGATCGAGACCTGGCCGTCGGGCATCGACCGGCTCGCCGCGGTGCGCGAGTTCGCGGTGCGGCGGGGCGGCGAGGAGGTGGCGCGCGCGACGACGCACTGGTTCGTGCTCGACGTCGCGACCCGCAAGCCCGTCCGCCCCGCGGAGGTCCTCGACCCGCGCTTCCCGCGCGAGAAGCGGCCGACCGCGGTGCCGCTCTCGACCGGCAAGCTCCCGGATCTGCGCGCGTGGGACTCCCAGAAGCGCTTCCACGTCCGCTACTCGGACATCGACGTGAACCTGCACGTCACGAACACGAGCTACGTGGCGTGGGCGGCGGAGGCGGTGCCCCGGGACGTCTGGCAGTCCTCGCGCCTCGCCTCGGTCGAGGTGCAGTTCATCGCCGAGACGCACCACGGCGCCGCCATCCTGTCCCGGCTCGCGGCGGCGGGCGAGGGCGCGTTCTCGCACGCGATCGTGCGGGAGGAGGACGGGAAGGAGCTCGCCCGGCTCGCGACGCGGTGGATTCGCCGGGAGGCCCCGCCGTCGCGATGAGCCGGCTCAGCCGGCGGCGGCCCCGCGGTCCGCCGCGGCCGGGTCCGCGCCGGCCTCGACGACCGGCAGGAACACCGTGAACGTGGCGCCCGCGCCGGGGGCCGATCGGACGGCGACGTGGCCGCCGCTCTGGGCCACGATCCCGTACACGGTCGCCAGGCCGAAGCCGGTGCCGTTCGTCTTCGTCGTGAAGAACGGCTCGAACAGGCGGGCCCGGACCTCCGCGGACATGCCGTGGCCGGTGTCCTGCACCTCGAGCACGCACCAGCGCCCCCATCCCGCCGCCCGGGTGTCCGGGACGCGCCCCCCGGCCCCGCCGGCGTGGACGCGGATCGTGCCCCCGGGCAGCGTCGCCTCGCGCGCGTTGACGACGAGGTTGAGGAGCACTTGCTCGAGCTGGGCCGGGTCGGCCCGGACGACCGGCCCGGCCTCGACATCGAGCACGAGGTGAACGCCGTCGCCGACGAGGCGCCGCAGGATGCCCTCCATCTCCGCGACGACCTGGTCGAGCGCGACGACGCGCGGCGCGAGCGGCTGTCGCCGCGCGAAGGCGAGGAGCTGACGGACGAGCGCGCTCGACCGGGTGCAGGCGGCGGCCACGTCCTCGACCTCCGGACCGGGCGCGCGCGCGCGCAGGCCGTCGACCGAGCCCGAGACCACGGTGAGGACGTTCCCGAAGTCGTGCGCGATGCCGCCGGCGAGCCGCCCGAGCGTCTCGAGCCGCTGGGACTCGGCGACCCGGGCGTGGGCCTCGAGGAGGGCGCGCCGCCGCTCCTCCTCGATCCGGTCGCGCTGCCGCGCCGCGATCAGCACGAGTGGCGAGAACACGAGCAGGAACATGAGCGCCGGCACGAGCTTGTGCGGCTCGCGGAGCGCCGGGACGGCCGCGGCCACCCCGAGCACGGCGACCACCGCGAGCGCCGCGAACGCCGCCGCGGCGCGGGGCGAGAGGAAGGCGCTCGCGAGCAGCACCCCGATCGACATGAACGCGTACCAGACGTGGTCGTCCGGGTTCCAGGCGGGGATGGCGATGCAGGCCCCGATCACGGCCAGCGCGGCGAGCGCGCCGCCGACGCGGTAACGGCGCGTGCGGCTCGCTGCGTAGGCGACCGCGAGGACGCCGAGCGCGCCGAGCATCACGAGGAAGGTGGGGAGGAACCCCGGCACGAGCGCGAGCTGGATCAGCCCGGAGACGAGCCCCGCGAGCAGGATCGTCGCGAGCAGCGACGCGAGCAGGCGCGCGCGGAGCCGGTCCGCGACGTCGTCGAGCGCGGGGGACGGCGCGACGACGCGATCCCACAGCGATGCGGGTTCGGCGCTCTCGATCACTGCGGTGAAAGATGCCCGAGGCGGACCGTGCAGGGGAACCCCCCGCTCGCGGGACCGCACCGCCGGAGCGCGCGAGGTTCCCGCGCGAGGCGTCCCAACGGTCGCTCGCGGGGCGTCAGCGGCGGGCGGGGAGCACCGCCCGCAGCGCCTCCCCGAGCTGCGCGCGATCGAGCGGCTTCATGAGGAGCGCCCGGGCCCCGAGCTCGAGCGCCCGGTCCTCGTCGAGCCGCTCCGAGAACCCCGTGCAGATGAGGACGGGGACGTCGGGGCGGAGCGCGAGCAGCGCGGGGGTGAGCTGGTCTCCGCGGAGCCCGGGGAGCGTCTGGTCCGTCACGACGGCGTCGAACCGCCCGGGCTCCGCCCGGAACCGCTCGAGCGCGATCGCGCCGTCGCCGCACGTCGTCACCTCGTACCCGAGGCTCTCGAGCATCCGGGCGATCGCGCGCGCGACGGGCGGGTCGTCGTCCACGAGCAGGATCGTCCCGTTGCCGCCCCGCGGCTCGGGCGCGGCGGCGGGCTCCGACGCCGCGTCGCCGTCGAGGCGCGGGAGCCAGACGCTCACGGTCGTGCCCCGCCCCGGCGCGCTCTCGAGCGTCACCGTGCCGCCGAGCGACACGGCGATCCCGTGCACGACGGAGAGGCCGAGCCCGCTGCCGGCCCCGATCGGCTTCGTCGTGAAGTAGGGCTCGAACGCGCGAGCGCGGGTGGGTGCGTCCATCCCGACGCCGCAGTCCCGCACCGCGAGCCGGACGTGGCCGCCGGGCGCGAGGCCCGGCGGTGCGCCCTCCGCGCCCGCGTCCACCCGGCTCACCTCGATCGTGAGCCGGCCGCCCCCGTCCTGCATCGCGTCGCGCGCGTTCGCGCACAGGTTCAGCAGGATCTGGTGGAGGTGCGTGGGGTCCGCGCGCACGGCGCCCGCGCCGGGGTCGAGCCGCGGCGCGATCTCGAAGTGCGCCGGCAGGGCGGCGCGGACGAGCGGCAGCTCCTCCCGGATCGCCGCCGCAACGTCGACGGGGCGCGCCTCGGCGGGGCGGCGGCGCGCGAAGGCGAGGATCTGCTGGACGACCCCCTTGGCGCGCCGCGCGGCCGTCGCGATCTGGATCGCGTCTTCCCGCCCCGGCGCGCCGGGGGACAGCTCCGCGGCGAGCGCGTCGGCGTGGCCGAGGATCGCCGCGAGGACGTTGTTGAAGTCGTGGGCGACGCCGCCGGCGAGCGTCCCGAGCGCCTCGAGCTTCTCCGACTGGCGCAGCCGCTCCTCGAGCGCCGCGCGCTGCGCCTCCGCGCGCTCGCGCTCGGTGAGATCGCGGACCACCGCCACCACCTCGCCACCGCCGATCGGGGCGCCCGCCAGCTCGGCGGGATAGGAGGAGCCGTCGGGGCGGACGAGCCGCTCCGCCTTGAAGGGGACCTGCTCCCCCGCCGCGACGCGGCGCACGCGCTCGAGCGTGGCCTCCCGGGAGTCCGGGTGGATGAAGTCGAGCACGGAGTGGCCGATGAACTCCTCCGGACGCGACACGCCGCCGATCCGCGCCGCCGCGGGGTTCGCGAACGTGATGAGGCCGTGCCGGAACGTCACGACGCCGTCCGGGAGCAGCTCGACGAGGCGCTGGTAGCGCGCCTCGGACTCCCGGAGCGCGCGCCGCGCCGCCTCCTGCTCCGTGACGTCGCGGACGAACGCGACGACGAGCGGCGGCCCGCCGCGGCGGAGGAGCCCGAGCCGCGTCTCGACCGGGAAGCGCGTCCCGTCCTTCCGCCGGTGGATGGCGTTGAAGGTGGCGACGCCCCGCTCCTTCAGGACCGCCATCATCCCGACGAGCGCGGGGCCGTCGAGGCCGTCGACGAAGTCGCGCGGCTGCTTGCCGAGGAGCTCCTCGCGGGCGTAGCCGAGGCTCCGGCACGCCTCCTCGTTGACGTCGAGGACGCGCGCCTCCGCGTCCATCAGCATGACCGCGTCCGGCGACCGGACGAGGAGCTCGGGGATCTCCACCGCGCGGCGGTCGACGAACGGCTCGCGGCGCGGTGCGCCCGGTGCGGTGGCTCGGCCGTCGGACATGGGGGTCTCGCGGAGGCGCCACCGAGATATCGGGCGTTCCGCTCCGGGTCAAGGGACCGAAGGTCCCCCCGCGTCCGGGTGCGTCTCGCCTCCGGCGATCGGCGAGCGGGCCGCTCACCCGCCGAGCAGGAGCCGGACGACGATCACCGCCGCCGTGAAGCCGGCGAGGTCCGCGACGAGCGCCGCGGGGAGCGCGTGCCGGTAGCGCGACACTCCGGCCGCGCCCATGTACACCGCGAGCACGTAGAAGGTGGTCTCCGTCGAGCCCGCCATCACCGAGACGAGCCGGCCCGCGTAGGAGTCCGGGCCGTCGGAGCGGAGCACGTCGGCGACGACGCCGAGCGCGGCGCCTCCGGAGAGCGGCCGGACGACGAGGATCGGGACGACGCTCGCCGGGATCCCGAGCCAGCCGGTCACGGGCGCGAGGGCGCGGGTCGCGGCCTCCATCGCGCCCGAGGCGCGGAGCATGCCGAGCGCGACGAGGATCGCGACGAGCGGCGGGATGATCCGCACCGCCGTCTCGAAGCCCTGCTTCGCGCCGTCGACGAACGCCGGGTAGACCTTCACGCCGCGCGCGAGGGCGATCGCGGGGATCCCGGCGAGGAGGAGCGGGATCGCCCAGGTGGACACCGTCTCGAGGATGGCGCGGATCACGGTGCTTCCTCGCTCCGGCCCCGCTCCGTGCCGGGCGTGGGGGGGGCTGGGGGGAGGGAGGGAAGAGCCGCGCGAGGAGCTTGGCGGTGGCGATCGCGGCCGCGGCGCCGAAGAGGGACGCGAGGATCGTCGCGCCGACGATCTCCGCGGGCGCCCGCGAGCCGGCGGCGACGCGGAGGGCGATGACGGTCGCCGGGATGAGCTGCACCGAGGCGGTGTTGATCGCGCAGAAGAGCGCCTGCGCGTCCGTCGCCGTGCCCGGGCGCGGGTTCAGGGTCTCGAGCTCCTGCATCGCCTTCACGCCGAACGGCGTCGCGGCGTTGCCGAGCCCGAGCACGTTCGCGGAGACGTTCATGACGATCGCGCCCATCGCGGGGTGGTCGGGCGGCACCTCCGGGAAGAGGCGGCGCATCACCGGGCGCGCGCCGCGGGCGACGGCGCGCACGAGCCCCGCCTCCTCGGCGACGCGCACGAGGCCGAGCCAGAGGGCCATCGCGCCGGCGAGCCCGATCGCCAGCGCGACCGCGTCCTTCGCCGAGGAGAGCGCTGCCGCGGTGAGCTCGGGCATGCGCCCGTACGCGGCGGCGGCGACCACCGCGGCGGCCACGAGGAACGTCCAGATCGCGCCCACGGGCGGATTCTCGCCCGCCCGGTGGGCGGCGCGAGTTTTTGATAGAAGGTGCGCCATGCCCCGCGCGTCCCTCGTCCTCGTCCTCGCGGTCGCGGTGCCGCTCACCGCCTGCCCCGAGCAGCGCCCCCCGCCCGAGCCGCCGCGGCGGCGCGCGCCCCAGGCGGCGCTCTCGGCGGGCGGAGGGGCGATCGACGTCCTCTCCGTCGAGCGCCCCGAGGAGCCGGAGTGGTTCGGGCTGTACCTCATGGGCAAGAAGGCGGGCTGGTCGCGGACCGACCTCCGGCGCGAGATCCGCGACGGGAAGGACGTCCTCGTCACCCGGAGCGAGACGCTCATCCGCGCCACCGTGGGCGGCCGCGAGGTGGAGCGGCGGCAGGAGGAGGAGCGCGTCTACGAGGCGCGACCGGGCGGCCGCCTGCTCGCCTTCCGCTCCGGGTGGGCGGGAGACGGCGGCGACCGCACCGTGACCGGCACGTGCGACCGGAGCACCTGCCGGGCGGCCCTCGTCGCGGGGACGTCGCACGAGGACCGCGTCGTGGAGGGCGTGCGCGACACGGCCGACCTCGCCGAGGGGATCCGGCTCGCGGCGGCGCGGCGCGGCGCGGTCAGCGGCGGCCAGCTCGACCTCGAGAAGCTGCGGGTGCGCGAGGTCCAGGACGTGTTCGTCCGCCGGGAGCGGGTCGCCGGCGGGGGCGTCCAGGAGGAGGTCTCGGTCGTCACGGAGGCCGAGGTGGGAGACCGGCTCGCGGCCGAGTACCGCGTCGCGGACGACGGCCGCATCGTCGAGATCAAGCTCGGGGAGGCGATCGTCGCCCGGCCCGAGACGGAGCAGACCGCGAAGCGGCTCGACGTCGTGGACCTCTTCGCGCTCGCCCGGGTGCCGCTCCCGGCGCCGCTCCCGCGCGACGTCCCGAAGGCGATCGTGTACCGGCTCGCCGGGCTCCCGGCGGCGTTCCAGAAGAGCGACGCCAGGCAGCGGTTCGACAGGGGACCGGCGGGGACGACCGTCCTCACGGTGACCGCGCGCCGCCCGGCCGCCGCGGACCCGGCGCGCGACACGCCGCTCGCGAGGGCGCGCGCGGGCGCGGCCCCGGAGGACCTCGCCTCGACGCCGCAGGCGAACGCGGACGCGCCCGAGATCCAGAAGCTCGCCCGCGACGTCGCCGGCGACGCGAAGGGGACGTACGAGGCGGCCCGCCGGCTCTCCGACCACGTCTACCGCTCCGCTCGAGAAGGCCTACGGCGCGAGCCACGACCGGGCGAGCGACGTCCTCGCGGCCGGCAAGGGCGACTGCACCGAGCACTCGGTCCTGCTCGTCGCCCTCGCGCGCGCGCTCGGCATCCCCGCGCGCGGCGTGCACGGGCTCGTCTATGCCCGCTACGACGACGGCCAGAACGCCCTCTACTGGCACGCGTGGGTGGAGGTGCGGAGCGCCGGCGAGTGGATCGCGATGGATCCGACGTTCGGCGAGCCGGTCGCGGACGCGACGCACGTCGCGCTCGGCGGCGGATCGCAGGTGGACACCGTCGGCCTCCTCGGCGCGCTGAAGGTGCTCGGGGTGGAGGCGAAGTGACCACGCCGCGCCCTGCGGCCTGCCCCACTGATCTAGTATCCGTACCCCTCGAACCGACAGGGAGTCCTCGATGAACGGCCTCGACCACGTCGCCATCCTCGTCTCCGACCTCGACGCCGCGGTGAAGCTGTACCGCGACGTCTACGGCCTCGAGCTCGCCGAGATCGAGGAGGTGCCCACCGAGAAGGTGCGCGTCGCGATCTTCGGCCACGGTCGCGGCCGCATCGAGCTCGTGTCGCCTTCGGGGCCGGACAGCCCGATGGCGAAGGCGATCGAGAAGCGCGGCGAGGGGCTCCACCACGTGTGCCTCGAGGTGCCGGACGTCGAGAAGGCGATGGCGGCGCTGAAGGCGCGGGGCGCGCCGCTCCTCGACGAGAAGCCGCGGCCGGGCGCGGGCGGCTCGAAGGTCGCGTTCGTCCACCCGAAGGGCAGCCGCGGCGTCCTGGTCGAGCTGAAGCAGGGCGGGGGGCAATAGGAACACGCGGAGACGGCAGGCCGCAGGGAGCGGGCCGGCACATTTCGCTTCGCGAAAAGTGCCTGGCCCGAAGATGGGTTCGGCCTGGATCGCTTGACCGGTTGCAGTTCCTGGTGTCGTATCACCCCGCTTCCTCTCTCGAAACGGGGTCAAAGCCCATGCCTCGCCTCCTCGCCGCGCTCGCGGCGCTCCTCCTCGCCTCTCCGGCGCTCGCCCAGGACGACAAGAAGCCGGCGGACAAGCCGGCCGACACGTCGTCGCCGCCTGCCGCGGCCGCGCCCGACGTCGACGCGAAGACCAAGGCCGCCATCCAGAAGGAGATCGAGCGCGCGAAGGAGGACATCCGCAACGAGGTGCGCGCCGAGATCCAGGGCGCCCAGTCCGCGGCGGAGTTCATGGGCACGGTGGCCGAGGGCCCGAAGCTCGAGTTCTTCACGCTCGACGGTTACTTCCGGTTCCGCGGCCAGATGATGCTGAACTTCGACGTGACGGGCGTGCCCGACGCGGCGGGGTACTACCTCTTCCCGGTCCCGCTGCAGGACCCGAAGGGGCGAGACACGCTGCAGACCGCCAACATGCGCCTGCGGCTCGAGCCGACCCTGAACGTCTCGGAGCACGTCCGCGTGCGCGCGCAGATCGACGTCCTCGACAACTACGTGCTCGGGTCGAACTCGTCGACCCTCGGCGACGACCCCGGGAGCCCGTACCCGGTGCCGTTCTACGGCTCGAACCCCGTGCTCACCCCGAACGACCCCCGCGTCGATCGCCCGGCGATCACGCCGAAGCGCGTCTGGGCGGAGATCCAGACGCCGGTCGGCCTCTTGAGCTTCGGCCGGATGCCCTCGGAGTGGGGGCTCGGGATCCTGACGCACGCCGGCGGCGGCATCGGCGACGACCTCGGCGACACGAAGGACCGGATCCAGTTCGCGCTCCCGCCGGTGTCCACGCCGCTCGGGCGGCTCGCCTTCGTCCCGATCCTCGACTACGACTCCGAGGGCGTCCTCTACGGCGACACGCGCTTCGGAGCTGGGACGGGGCAGTCCTTCGACGCCGAGCAAGGCGACGACGGCCGCACCTACGGCTTGAAGGTCGCGCGGTTCGACACCGAGGACGAGGTCCGCCGCAAGCACGAGCGGAACGAGGCCTCGATCAACTTCGGCTTCTACTACAACTACCGGCAGCAGCGCTGGTTCTACCCGCAGTGGAACACGAACGGCCTGGGCGGCACGTACGATCCGGGCGGCAGCACGTGGGATCCGTCGAACCCGACGTACGGCGACACGGCGACCGCGGTGCACCGCTCGGCGTACGCGAGCATCGCGTCGCTCTGGATCCGCTACCTCGGGCCGCGCCTGCGTGTGGAGACCGAGGTCGCCGGCGTGTACGGCCACGCCGGGAACCCCTCGAACGACCCGGCGGTCTCGCAGCCCGAGATCCTGATGCGACAGCTCGGCGGCACGATCGTCATCGACTACAAGGTCATCCCGAACAAGCTCGTGCTGGGCGGCGAGTTCGGGATGGCGAGCGGCGACGACGCGCCCGGGTTCGGGAACGTCCCGAGCCGCGTCGTGGCGCCGGACTCGACGACCTACACGCCCGGTGCGCCGACGCCCTACGGCTCGGTCGAGGGCGCGCAGTGGAACACGGGCACGACCTCGCGGCAGGGGACCGACAACACCGTCCGGAACTTCCGGTTCAACCCCGCCTACCGGGTCGATCTCGTGCTCTTCCGCCACATCCTCGGCCAGGTCACCGACGCGATGTACGTGAAGCCCACGCTCCGCTGGGACATCCTCCCCGGTCTCCGGCTCGACGAGGCGATCATCTACTCGCGCGCGATGTTCTCGCAGTCGACGCCCAGCGCGAGGACGGACGTGAACAACCCGTCGGTGCTCGTCGACAAGGGGGACGCGAACCTCGGCGTCGAGATCGACTCCACGCTGACGTACACGTCCGGCGACGGGTTCCAGGGCTGGGTGTCGTGGGGCGTGCTCCAGCCGCTCGGCGGCCTCTCGTACCAGGACGCGAAGATGTCGCGCGCCCACTTCGTCGAGATCGGGCTCGCGGCGAAGTTCTAGGCAGGCCGCTCCCATCGGCCTACCGGCGGACGGACCCTAGGGCGCCACGACCGTCTTCACCTCGAAGACCGGCTGCGCCTGGATCGCCTTCTTCACGGCGCACTGGTCCGCCACGCGGACGAGGGCGTCGTAGTACTTGTCCGGAAACGACGGCGGGACCTCGATGTCGAGCTCGACGCGCGCGAGCACGCCGGTCTCGGGGTGGAAGTGGTTCCGCTGGCGGATCTGGATGCCCTCGGTGGGCAGGCTCCGCTTCTGGCAGAACCCCGCGACGTAGATCCCCGCGCACGTGCCGATCGCGGCGAGGAAGAGGCCGAAGGGAGCGGGCGCGGTGTCCTCGCCGCCGTTCGAGGCGGGCTGGTCGGTCCGGATCACGTGCGGCCCGATCCGGGTGTCCACCCGCTTCCCGCCGGGAAGGGTCACGATCATCTCGCTCGACTCGGTCGCCATGGTCCGCTCTCCTCGCCGGGATGGAGCCACTGCGTGCGCCGAGGGTTCCGGGGCGCGCGGCCGCATGGTACCTTCCGCGCTCCCGAATGAGAGCGAAAGAAAAGGCGAAGCCGGTCTCCCGGGCGGCGCTCGCCGGGGAGGCCGACCCCCGGCTCGTGGCCCTGTCGGTCTCGATCCACGAAGACGCGGCGCTCTACGACGAGGACATCCGCGGCAGCCAGGCGCACGTGAAGCAGCTCGCGGAGCGCGGCATCGTGCCGAAGGCGGTCGCGAGGCGGATCGTCGCCGGGCTCGACCGCGTCCGCGACGAGTTCCGCACGGGCAAGATCCGGTTCGACCCCGCCCTCGAGGACGTCCACACCCACGTCGAGCGGCGGCTCGGCGAGCTCGTCGGGAGGGACGCGGGCTACCTCCACGCGGGGCGCAGCCGCAACGACCAGGTCGCGCTCGACGAGCGGCTCTTCGTCGTGGGCGCCTGCGCCCGGGCGGACGGCGCCCTCGTGCGGCTCATGCGCACGCTCGTGGCGCGCGCCCGGGAGCACCAGCGGACAATCCTCCCCGGGTACACCCACCTCCAGCGCGCGCAGCCGGTCTCGCTCGCGCACCACCTCCTCGCCCACGTCGAGGCGCTCGGCCGCGACCGGGAGCGGCTCGCGGAGGTGCGCCGCCGCGCGGCGGTGTCGCCGCTCGGGTCGGGCGCGCTCGCCGGCTCGACGCTCCCGCTCGACCGCGAGGGGGTGGCCCGCGCGCTCGGGCTCGAGGGTGTCACCCAGAACTCGCTCGACGCGGTGTCCGATCGCGACAGCGCCATCGAGCTCCTCTTCGCGTGCGCGCTCGCCGCGGTGCACCTCTCCCGTGTCGGCGAGGGAGATCGTCCTCTGGACGACGAAGGAGTTCGGCTTCATGACGCTCGACGACGCCTTCGCCACCGGGTCGTCGCTCATGCCGCAGAAGAAGAACCCCGACGTCGGCGAGCTCGCGCGGGGACGGGCGGGGCGCGCCATCGGCGACCTCGTCGCGCTCCTCGCGATCGTGAAGGGACTGCCGCTCTCGTACAACCGCGATCTCCAGGAGGACAAGCGGCCGCTCCTCGGCGCCGCGGACGCGCTCGCCCTCACCGCCGACGCGGTCGCCGGCGCGATCGGCAGCGCGTCGTTCCACGCGGACCGGATGGAGGAGGCGCTCGGGAGCGGCGAGGCGCTCGCGACGGACGCGGCAGAGTACCTCGTCGAGCGCGGCGTGCCGTTCCGCGAGGCGCACGAGGCGGTGGGGAAGGCGGCCGCGGCCGCGACGCGCCAGCGGAAGCCGATCGCGCAGCTCACGGCGGCCGACTGGGAGATCCTTCCACCCGAGGTTCGAGCGCGACGTCCTGAAGGTGTTCGACGCGCGGCGCAGCCTGCGGCGCCGCGAGCTCGTCGGCGCTCCCGGACCGAGGCAGGTCGCGCGGCAGATCGCGCGCTGGGAGAAGGCGCTCCGGAAGGAGGGGCGGTGAGAGGGGCGGCCGCGATCGTCGTCGTCGCGCTCCTTGCGTGCGGGGTGAAGGGACCGCCGCGGCCGCCGGTGAAGGCGACGACGCCGGGCTCGACCTCGACCTCGACGCCGACCTCGACCTCGCCCCCGACCTCGACCCCGACCTCGACGCCGACCTCGACCTCGACCGCCGACCTCGACCTCGACCTCGACCCCGACGCCGACGCCGTGAACCACTTCCAGCGCAAGAACGGCGTGCTCCACGCCGAGGACGTCCCCCTCGAGGCGCTCGCCAGGAAGCACGGGACGCCGCTCTACGTCTACTCGACCGCGACGCTCACGCGGCACTGGAAGGTGCTGCACCGGTCGCTGTCCGGGATCCGCCACCTCGTCTGCTACGCGGTGAAGGCGAACTCGAACCTCTCGGTGCTCTCGCTCTTCGCGCGGCTCGGCTCCGGGTTCGACATCGTGTCGGGTGGCGAGCTCTACCGGGTGCTGAAGGCGGGCGGCGATCCGCACAAGGTCGTGTTCTCCGGCGTCGGCAAGCGCGACGACGAGATCGCCTTCGGCCTCGAGGCGGGCGTGCGCGTCCTCGACGTGGAGAGCGCGCCGGAGCTCGCCCGCGTGTCCATCGTCGCGCGGCGGATGGGGCGGCGCGCGCCCATCGCGCTCCGGGTGAACCCCGACGTGGACCCGAAGACGCACCCGTACATCTCGACTGGCCTCCGCGACAACAAGTTCGGCGTGTCCGTCGAGGAGGCGCGGCGGCTCTACGCGATCGCGGCGAAGGATCCCGCCCTCGAGGTGAAGGGGATCGCCTGCCACATCGGCTCGCAGATCACGACGCTCCGGCCCTTCGTCGACGCGGTCGGGCGCGTGCTCGCGCTCGCGAGGGACCTCCGCAAGCAGGGCATCGCGCTCGGGCACGTGGACGTCGGGGGAGGGCTGGGGATCACCTACGCGGACGAGGAGCCGCCCCACCCGGACGCCTACGGCGCGGCCATCAAGAAGGCGCTCGCGCGGTACCCGGGCGAGGTCATCCTCGAGCCGGGCCGCGTGCTCGTCGGGAACGGCGGCGTCCTCCTCACGCGGGTGCTCTTCCTGAAGAAGAACGGCCGGAAGACCTTCGTCGTCGTGGACGCGGCGATGAACGACCTCGTCCGGCCGAGCTTCTACGACGCGCACCACGCCATCGAGCCCGTCGGGCGGCCGCGCCCGGACGCGCGCGACATCGTCTGCGACGTGGTCGGCCCGATCTGCGAGTCGTCCGACTTCCTCGCGCGCCGCCGGCGCATGCCCGAGCCCCGGCCGGGCGACCTCCTCGCCGTCCGCTCGGCGGGCGCCTACGGCTTCGCGATGTCGTCGAACTACAACGCCCGGCCGCGCGCGGCCGAGGTGCTCGTGGACGGCGCGCGGGCGATCCTCGCCCGTCGGCGGGAGACGTACGCCGACCTCGTCCGCGGCGAGGTCGCGGCCCGGAGAACTTGACCTCACGGGTCCCTTTCGCCCCCCGCGTCCGGATCGGTTAGAGTTTCCGCTCCACCCGAAACCCCCGCACAGGAGCCGCTGTCATGGCGCGACTCGAAGGCTCGATGGTTGCCATCGTCACCCCGATGAAGGGCGGCGGCGTGGACCTCAAGGCGCTGCGCGAGCTCACCGAGTGGCAGCTGGCCGAGGGGACCGACGGCATCGTCCCGTGCGGCACCACCGGCGAGGGCGCGACCCTCACCGCCGCCGAGCGCGCGGACGTCATCCGCACCGTCGTCGAGACCGTGCGCGGCCGCGCCGCGGTCATCGCCGGCGCCGGCTCGAACGCCACGCACGAGGCGATCGAGTCGGTGAAGACGGCGAAGCAGCTCAAGGCGGACGCCGCCCTCGTCGTGACGCCCTACTACAACAAGCCGACGCAGGAGGGGCTCTATCGCCACTACGTCGCGATCAAGGAGGCGACGGGCTTCCCGGTCGTCGCCTACAACGTCCCGAGCCGCACCTCGGTGGACCTCCTGCCCGAGACGGTCGCCCGGCTCGTGAAGGCGGGCGCGATCGTCGGCATCAAGGAGGCGACCGCGAACATGGACCGGCAGGTCCAGCTCGTGGAGCAGGTCGGGAAGGGCAAGATCGCGTTCCTGTCCGGCGACGACTTCACCGTGCTGCCGTACGTCGCCTGCGGCGGCGACGGCGTCATCTCGGTGGTCGGCAACATCGCCCCGCGCGCGATGAAGGACCTCGTCGTCGCCGCGCGCAAGCCCGACCTCGCGCGGGCGCTCGACCTGCAGGTCGCGATGGCCGAGCTCAACCGGATGATGTTCGTCGAGACGAACCCCGGTCCGGTGAAGGCCGCGGTGGCGCTCCTCGGAAAGGCGTCCGGGGAGCTGCGGCTCCCCCTCGCGCCGGTGTCCGAGGCGAGCCTCGCGAAGGTGCGCGCCGCGATGGTGAAGTTCGGGCTCAAGCTCGCGTAGGCCAGAGGATCGCATGGTGAACGTCGTCGTGACCGGCGCCGCCGGCCGGATGGGGACGCAGATCGTCCGCCTCGTGCGCGGCACCGAGGGGATGGCCGTGGCGGGCGCCGTCGAGCGGCCCGGCCCGGCGATCGGGCAGGACGCGGGCGCGCTCGCGGGGCTCGGCCCCATCGGCGTGGCGGTCGTGGACGACCTCGCGAAGGCGCTCGCGGGCTTGTCCTCCGGAGCGGAGGCGAGGGAGGGCCTGTCCTCCGGAGCGGAGGCGAGGGAGGGCGCGGGCGCGGTGATCGACTTCACGAGCCACGAGGCCTCCGCCCGGCACGCCGAGGTGTGCGCGGAGCGCGGTGTCCCGCTCGTCATCGGCTCGACCGGCTTCACCCCGGACGCGAAGGCGCGCGTCGCCGCCGCCGCCCGCCGGATCCCGGTCGTGCTCTCGCCCAACATGAGCGTCGGGGTGAACGTGCTCTTCGAGCTCGTCCGTCAGGCGGCGAAGGTCCTGGGCGACGGCTACGACGTGGAGATCGTCGAGATCCACCACAAGAAGAAGCGCGACGCGCCGTCCGGCACCGCCGTCCGCCTCGGCGAGGTGGCGGCCGAGGCGCTCGGGCGCGACCCGAAGGACGCGCTCGCGCTACGCGCGCCACGGGATCCTGGGCGAGCGCCCGCCCTGGCAGATCGGGATCCAGACGCTCCGCGGCGGCGACGTCGTCGGCGAGCACACGGTCTACTTCTGCGGCGAGGGCGAGCGGCTCGAGCTCACGCACCGCGCCACCTCCCGCGAGCAGTTCGCCCGCGGCGCCGTCCGCGCCGCCCAGTGGGTCGCCGGGCGTCGGGCCGGGCTGTACGACATGGCCGACGTCCTCGGGCTGCGGAAGCCGTGAGAGTCTGCCGCTACCGGCTCGCCGGCCACGACCGCTACGGCCTCGTCGAGGGCGCCGCGATCCGTCCGCTCGGCGCCGCGCCCTGGGCGGGCGGCCTCCCGGACGGGAAGCCCGTGCCGCTCGCCGACGTGACGCTGCTCGCGCCCGTCGAGCCCTCGAAGATCGTGTGCGTGGGGCGGAACTACCGGGCGCACGCGAGGGAGCTCGGCAACGAGGTGCCGGCCGTCCCGCTGCTCTTCCTGAAGCCGCCCACCGCCGTCGTCGGCCCGCAGGAGGCGATCCGCTGCCCCGAGCAGTCGAAGGAGGTCCACCACGAGGCGGAGCTCGCGGTGGTGATCGGGCGCCCCCTCGCGCGCGCGAACGCGGCCGAGGCGCGGCTCGCCGTCTTCGGCTACGCCTGCCTGAACGACGTCACCGCGCGCGACATCCAGCGCGAGGAGAAGCAGTTCACGCGGGCGAAGGGGTTCGACACCTTCTGCCCGGTGGGCCCGGTCGTCGAGACCGGCGTCGATCCGATGGACGTCTCCGTCGTCTGCCGCGTCAACGGCGAGGAGCGCCAGCGCGGGCACACGAGGGACATGGTGCACGATCCGTTCGCCCTCCTCGCGTTCATCTCGAGCGTCATGACGCTGCTCCCCGGCGACGTCGTCGCGACGGGCACGCCCGAGGGCGTCGGCGCGATCCGGCGCGGCGACTGGGTCGAGGTGGAGATCTCCGGGATCGGCGTCCTGCGGAACCCCGTCGTCTGAGGCGGGCGGGGGTCGCGGCACCCGGCGCGCCCGGTTAGAGGCCTCGCATGCGGGTCTACGTGGGCGTCGGCTCGAACCTCGGCGATCGCTGGGCGAACCTCGCCCTCGCTGCGCGCGCGCTCCGCGGCGAGCCGCGCGTCTCGCTCCTGCGCGCGTCGCGCGTGTGGGACGCCGCGCCGCTCGGGCCGCCCCAGCCGCGCTACCTGAACGCCGTGCTCGAGCTCGAGGCGCTCGGTCCGGCCCCGGCGCTCCTCCGCGTGCTGCAGCGCATCGAGCGCGCCGCGGGACGGCGCCGGACCTCGGTGCGGTGGTCCGCGCGGACGCTCGACCTCGACCTGCTCCTCTTCGGCGACGAGGTGATCCGGACGCCGCGGCTCGTCGTGCCGCACCCCGGGCTCGTGGCGCGCCGGTTCGTGCTCGCGCCGCTCGCGGAGCTCTGCCCGGACCGCGTCGTTCCCGGCACCGGCCGAACGGTGGCCCAGCTCCTCGCGGCCGTTCCCCGGGAGGACCTCGTCCCGGCCGGACTTTATCCGACGTGAGCGCGATCATGGATCCGACCCCGCCGGATGCGGTCGGATGACCGGATGCGCTCCCTCGCCGCCGCCGCGCTCGCCGTCGCGCTCGCCGCCTGCTCCCATGCCCGGCCGCCCCGCGCGCCCGCGCCGATCCCGGTGATCCCGCCGCTCGTTGCCCTCGAGGCGGCCGCCGTCCAGGGGCTCGGGTTCCTCGGCGCAGACCTCGCGTTCCGCGTGCGCGTCGAGAACCCGAACCCGACGCCGCTCTCGATCGTGCGGGTCGACTACGCGCTCGACCTCGAGGGGAGGCGCATCGCGCAGGGCACGCTCGAGGCGGCGGTCGCGGTCCTCGCCGCGGGCGCGGCGGGGCCGGGGACGGGCTCCGTCGTCCTGCCGGTCGAGGTGCGCTACGCGTCGGTGCCGGGCGTCGCGTCGCTGCTCGCGCTCGAGCGCGACGCGGACTACGCCCTCGGCGGTGGCGTCGTGTTCCTCACGGCCGCAGGCGAGGTGCGCGTCCCGATTGCCGCGAGCGGCCGGCTCGTCGTCCCGCGGGCGCCGAGGTTCCGGGTCGAGAAGGTGCTGCTCCGGTCGGCGTCGCCGCGCGAGGTGGCGCTCGAGATGAAGCTCGAGGTCCTGAACCCGAACGCGTTCGACATGCCGCCGGGCCGCGTGGGCTGCGGGCTCCAGCTCTCCGGGCGCGAAGTCGTCCGCGCCGACGTGCTGTTCCCGGCGTCGATCGCGGGCGGGTCCACCGCGACGGCGGTCGTGCCGATCAAGCTCTCGCCGCTCAAGGCCGGCAAGGCCGCGGCGCGGCTCCTGATCCCGTTCACGAGCGTCGACGCGTCGCTGAAGGGCGAGGCGGTGTTCGGCGGCGTGCCGGTGCCGCTCGATCTCTCGACGAGCATCCTGCCCGGGAAGTAGCGGTCGACCGGCTTCACCGGGGTCGCGCCGCGGGGGCCCGGGGCCGCTACAATCCCGGCCCATGCGCCCGGCCCTCGCCCTGCTCACGGCCCTCGTCGCCGTCCTGCCCACGACCCCCCGCGCCGCGGATCCCACCCACCCCGCCCCGGAGCGCCTCGAGAAGCTCACCGCGGTCTACGTGGACGGCCTCTTCAAGGCGAAGCCGCACCTCGCGAGCTACCTCGGCGTGCGGAAGTACGACACGCTGGTCCAGGACCTCTCGCCGGCCGGCGTCGCGCGCCGCGTCTCCGAGCTCGTCGCGCAGGAGAAGGCGCTCTCCCGGATCGAGCGCGACCAGCTCTCGCCGGAGGAGAGGACGGACGCCGCCATCCTGGCGGACGGGATCGCCCTCGAGCTCCTCGAGCTCCGGGAGATCCGCGAATGGACCTGGAACCCGCGCCTCGTCGACGACTTCACGCACTACGATCCGCGGGAGGTCGTGGCGGCGCGCCTCTCGGACCTGGCCCACGGCGACTGGGCCGAGAGGGACCGCCTCGCGGCCGCGGCGGCGCAGCTCCGCGCGCTGCCGCGGTACCTCGCCCAGCGGCGCGCGGCGTTCGGCGCCGTCTCCAGGGTCCACCTCGACCAGGCGGTCAAGGACAACGCCGGCCGGATCGAGTTCTTCGAGACCGAGCTCGCCGAGTTCACGAGGAAGGACCCCGCCGCGGAGAAGGCCCGGGTCGCCGCCGTCGAGGCGCTCCGCGGGTACCAGAAGCTCCTCGAGACGGACCTCCAGAAGAAGGCGACGCGGACCTGGCGCCTCGGCAAGGACCTCTACGCGAAGAAGTTCCCCCACGCGCTCCAGACGGACCTCGCTCCGGAGGAGGTGGACCGCCGCGCGACGGAGGCGTTCCGGGCTGCGAGGAGCCGGCTCTACGAGGTGGCCGTCCGCCTGCACCGGCAGCTCTGGCCCGCGGAGCCCGCGCCCGCCGCCGACGCCGCTTCCGAGGTGCAGTCGAAGGTCATCGCCCGCGTGAAGGACGAGATCGCGAAGGACCACCCGACCGCCGACGGGATGGTGGCCGCGAGCGCGGCGAAGATCGACGGCCTGCGTGCGTTCATCGAGCAGAAGAACCTCATCGGCCTCCCGCCGGCGAGCTCGCTGCGGGTGGAGCCCATGCCGGCGTTCAAGCGGGCGGGGGTCGGCGCGGAGTACCTCTCCCCCGGGCTCCTCGGCGCCCCCGAGGGGTGGCGCGGCACGTACTACGTCGAGCCGCCGGACGCGTCTTGGCCGCCGGAGAAGATTCGAGTCGTACCTGCGCGGCTGGAACGACACCGAGATCGCGCTCACGGCCGCGCACGAGGCGTACCCGGGCCACCACGTGCAGGCGTGGTGGTCGCTCAAGGACCGCTCGCCGCTGCGGACGTCGCTCTGGAGCGGGACGTTCGCGGAGGGATGGGCAGTCTACGGGACGACCCTCCTCGTCACGCAGGGCTACGGCGGCGACCGGAACGACCGGTACCTGTTCACGGACCTCCGCGGCTGGATGCGCGTCGCGGCGAACGCAATCCTCGACGTCCGGCTGCAGGGCGGCGACATGACGGACGAGCAGGCGATCCGGTTCATGGTGGACGAGGGGTTCCAGGAGCCCACCCAGGCGGAGCGGAAGCTCGTCCGCGCGAAGCTCGACTCGACGCAGCTCAGCCAGTACTTCATCGGCACGTCCGAGATCCGCGCCCTCGAGGCCGACGTGCGCGCGAAGGGGACCTTCGACCAGCGCGCCTTCGACGAGGCGCTGGTGTCGCACGGCTTCGTCGCGGTGAAGCACCTGCGGCCGCTGCTGCTCGGGAAGTGAGGCGAGGGGCCCGCCAGCTCAGCGGCGGGCCGGCTTGTGCCGCCGGCGCGGCGGCCCGGGGCGTGCGGAGAAGCGCGGGACGCGTCGCGGCGGCGGAGCGGGCGGCGCCGGGGGGACATCTAGAGGATCTTCGCGGCGAGGAGGTCCTGCACGTCGAGCAGGCCGACCGGCCGGCCCTCGCCGTCGACGACCGGGACCTGGTCGATCCGCGCCTGCCGGAGCACGCGCGCGGCGTCCACGACGAGCGCGTCCGGGCGGACCGTGCGCGGGTTCCGCCCCATCGCCGTCGAGACGGGGCGCACGAAGTCGGTCTCGCCGTGCTCGACGAGCCGGCGGAGATCGCCGTCGGTGAAGATCCCGACCAGCCTGCCCGCGGCGTCCACGACGGAGGTCGCGCCGGGGCGGCCCGGCGTCTCGGTCATCACCGCGACCGCTGCCGAGAGCGGCGCGTCCTCGCGCACGATCGGGTTCGCGGCGTCGCCGCGCATCAGCTCCCCGACCTTCATGAGCCCGCGGCCGAGCTTCCCGCCCGGGTGGAAGAGCGCGTACTCCTCGCGGTCGAACGGCCGGACGGCGCAGGACCGACATGGCGAGCGCGTCGCCCACGCGCGAGGAGCACCGCGGTGGAGGCGGTCGGCGCGAGCCCCAACGGGCAGGCCTCCTCGACGTTCCCGATCGCGAGCGACGAGGTCGGCGCCGCGCGCGAGCGGCGTTGGCGTGGTCCCTCGTCACGGCGACGATCCGCGCGCCGATCTTCTTGAGCGCCGGCAGGAGGCGCAGGAGCTCCTCGGTCTCGCCGCGAGTTCGAGAGCGCGACGACGACGTCGTCCTGCGCGATCCGGCCGAGGTCGCCGTGCGCTGCCTCGGCGGGGTGGACGTAGAGCGACGGGCGTACCGGTCGAGGCGAGCGTGGCGGAGATCTTCTGGGCCACGAAGCCGGGCTTCCCCATGCCCGGTGACGACGACGCGCCCCTTGCAGTCCAGGATCCAGCGGACCGCCTCGGCGAAGCTCTCGTCGAGCCGGAGGCGACGCCTGGATGGCCGCCGCCTCGGCGGCGATCACGGTCCGCCCGTACTCGAGGAGGCTTCGCGCGCGCCGCGGCCGTCGCCCCGGCGCGCGCGCGCCCGCGGGAGCCTGACCACGCGGCGCTCTTCCGGTTCGGCTGCGCGCCCATGTACCACGGTGCCGCGCGGACATAGCACGTTCCCGGCAGCCCTCGCGGCACCGCGCGGCCCGGGCGCGCTAAGGAACCTCGGACCTCTCTCCCCGGAGGAGGCCAGCCATGCAGTTCTTCATCGACACCGCCGACGTCGGCGAGATCAAGAAGGCCCTCGCGATGGGCCTGTGCGACGGCGTGACGACGAACCCCTCGCTCGTCGCGAAGACCGGCCGGTCCTTCGAGGACGTGCTGAAGGAGATCGCGGCGCTCGTCGCCGGGCCCGATCTCCGCCGAGGTCACCGCGGTCGACTACGGAGGGCATGCTGAAGGAGGCCCGCCACTACGCGAAGTTCGGCGAAGCAGCATCGTCGTGAAGATCCCGCTCATCGTCGAGGGGCTGCAGCGCGGTGAAGGTGCTCACCGCAGGAGGGCATCAAGACGAACGTCACGCTCTGCTTCTCCGCGGTGCAGGCCCTCCTCGCGGCCAAGGCGGGCGCGACCTACGTCTCGCCGTTCGTCGGCCGGCTCGACGACATCTCGCAGGACGGGATGGCGCTCATCGCCGACATCGTCGAGATCTTCCGGAACTACGGCTTCGACACGAAGGTGCTCGTCGCGTCGCGTGCGCCACCCGGTCCACGTCCTCGAGGCGGCGCGGCTGGGCGCGGACGTGGCGACCATCCCGTATCGGCGTCATCGAGCAGCTCGCGAAGCACCCGCTCACCGAGGCCGGCCTGAAGAAGTTCCTCGCCGACTGGGAGAAGGTGCCGAAGGGGCCGAAGTAGCGGTGCGCAGGCCGTAGCGCCCCGGAGCTCGCCTCACCCCAGCGTCACCCGGAACAGCCGCCGCTCGACGTCGTCGAGCATCTCCGCGAGGTCCTCGCGGCGGATGCGCGCGGCCTCCGCGTGCTCCTTGAGGCCGAGGCACTTCTCGGTCACGAGCCGCACGAGCAGGTGGAGCGCCGCCTCCTCGGCGGGCGTCTGGAGCCGGTGAGCGTCCGCGCCGAGCCGCCGCTCGATCTCCTCGAACCCGCGGAGGAGGTCGAGCCGGGCGATCTCGAGCGCGAACCGGACGACGTCGTCGCGCGGCCGCTCCGCAGCCCCCGCCGACCAGCGAGACCGCAGCTCCTCGCTCACCCACTCGACGAACGGCGGTGGCCAGGCGGCGAGCTCCCGCGCGAGCTCCTCGGCGAACCGGCCGAGGATGTACGCCTTCACGGGCTGCCGCTGCCGGTCGTACAGGAAGTCCCAGCGCCGGTCGCGCACGGCGGGAGTCTACACTCCGCCCGGAGATCGGAACGGCCTATCAGGCGGCGTCGCTGCCGGACCGGCGGGGCGTCCCCGCCGCCCCGGGGCCTGCCGGAGCGCGGGACGCACGCCGGGCGCGGCCGCCCGGCATCCCGGTGAGGGATCCACGGACGACCGGCGCCTGCGCCTCGGCCGCCCGCAGCACCTCCAGGATCGACTGGTACACCTTCTTCCGCGCGAGGAGCCCGCGGTGGTCCGCGTCCACCTCGACGTTCGCGAGCTGCGGGAGCCCGTGCGTGTCGACGACGCCCGTCGGGTACGGGGAGGCGCCGTCGCGCCGCGACCAGATCGACGCGAGCCGGACCTGGGCCGGCCAAGGGCCGTCGTGGAGCCGGGCGAGGAACGCGCTCCCGGGCGCCATCTGCGCGAGCGACCGGACCACGGGCGCGATCGGGATGCCGAGCCAGCCGAGTGGCGTCCCGCGGTAAGGCGCACCGAGCGTCACGACCGCGCGCGTCCGCCGCCAGCCGCCGAGCTTCTTCACGTAGTAGGCGGCGATGAGGCCGCCCTTGGAGTGCCCGACGATGGCGAGCGGGCCGAGGCCGGGGTTCCGGGCGTAGATCCGCTCGACCTTCGCGCGCACGAGGTCGGCGAGGTCGTCGATGCCGCGCCCGATGGACGAGCCGCGCAGGCCGCCCAGGTCGAGCGAGAACACGCCGTAGCCGTCGCGGCGGAGCCGCCGCTCGAGGACGTCGAACGTCCGGCGGGCCGAGAGCCAGCCGTGGAGCAGCAGCACGGGGCGCGGGCAGTCGGAGAAGTCCGTGAGCTTCTCGACGCGGTTCTCGGCGCCCGGCACCTCGAGCGCCGCCGCGAGCCGCTCGATGCGCCGCGCGGCGCGCCTGACCTTCCGAAGGACTCCCCCGATGACGTCTCCCACGGTCCCAACATAGGCAGCGCGGCGGGCGCGTGCAGGTCCGCCGGAAGGGCCGGCGCGTCCCGGGTTCCAGGGACGGCGGACGCTCGTGCCGCGGCGCGGCGAGCGGACGGCATGGGGTGCTCCGGCTTCGCCTCCGCCCGCTCGGCAGGCGAAGCCCGCCTCGCTCCGTCGCTTGTGGGTTTTCCTGCGCGGCGCTAAGACGTCGATCTCTGGTGGGGGAGTGCTCGGCTCCGGCGCCGGCTCCGCCGCCGGGCGGCGCTCCCCCAGACATATTGCTGCCGGGGCGCTGCCGCGCCCCGGACCCCAGGCTGCTCGCTCCGGGGCAGGCTCATCCGCCTGCCCCTGCGCTCGCCGCTCCCGGAGGATCTCGAATGCTGGTCGTCATGAAGCCGCACGCCACCGAGGCGGAGATCGAGGCCGTGGTCGAGAAGATCCGGACCCTGGGTTTCACTCCGCATCCCATCCCGGGCGCGCAGCGCGTCGCCATCGGCGTCACGGGAAACCGGGGAGCATCGACACCGCCCAGTTCGAGACGATGCCGGGGGTCGCCGACGCGATCCGGGTCTCGCAGCCGTTCAAGCTCGTCTCGCGCGAGGTGAAGGAGGAGGACACGGTCATCGACGTCGGCGGCGTCCTGCTCGGCGGCAACGCACTCGCGGTGATGGCGGGCCCTTGCTCCGTCGAGTCGAAGGAGCAGATCCTCGAGACGGCGCACGCGGTGAAGGCGGCCGGCGCGAAGTTCCTCCGCGGCGGCGCGTTCAAGCCGCGGACGAGCCCGTACGAGTTCCAGGGGCTCGCGGAGGAGGGGCTGAAGCTGCTCGCGCTCGCGCGCGAGCAGACCGGCCTCAAGGTCGTCACCGAGGTGATGGACGCCGAGACGCTGCCGATGGTGGCGGACTACGCCGACGTGCTCCAGATCGGCGCCCGCAACATGCAGAACTTCTCGCTGCATGAAGCAGCTCGGCCGCATCCGCAAGCCCGTCCTCCTGAAGCGCGGCCCCTCCGCGACGATCAAGGAGTGGCTCATGGCGGCGGAGTACGTCGTCGCGGGCGGCAACTACCAGGTCGCCCTGTGCGAGCGCGGCATCCGGACGTTCGAGACCATGACCCGGAACACGCTCGACCTGAACGCCGTCCCCGTGCTGAAGGCGCTGACCCACCTGCCGGTGATCGTGGACCCCTCGCACGGGATCGGGCTCCGCGCCCACGTCGCGGCGATGGCCCGCGCCGGGATCGCCGCGGGCGCGGACGGGATCATCGTCGAGGTTCACCCCGACCCGATCGGGCACTGTCGGACGGTCAGCAGTCGCTGATGCCCAGCGAATTCGAGGACCTGATGAAGCAGGTCCGGGTGATCGCGGGCGCGCTCGGGCGCGCCGTGTAGGCGAGCGCCCGCGCCGGCCCCGCCCGCGGCTTGCCATGTCTCCGGGAGGTCTTACCTAAGATGCATGCGGCACGAGCTTCCGACCGGCTCCACCGACTCGAGGGACTTCTCCCTGGAGGGGGGGTGCATCCTGTGCGGCGGCGACCTCGCGGTTCGCCTGACGCCCGGACGCGCCCGCACCGTGTGCAAGGCGTGCCGCTGGATCTCGCGGCCGAGCATGCGGCACGCGGAGGACGGCGTGCAGGTCGTCCACCCCGCGGGGCTGCTCGCCTGAGAGGGGAACCGGTCAGTCGTCTTCCAGGCCGCGCCTAGGAGCGCCTGCCGGGCCGCAGCGCCCGCTTGAGGCTCCGGACGAACCGCCCGACGCGCGCGGCGCGCGCGGCGCGGCTACCGCCCTCGGCGATGCGCTGGACGATCGCGCTCCCGACCACGACGCCGTCCGCGAGCCTGGCAAGGCCTCGCGCCTCCTCCGGCGACGAAACGCCGAACCCGACGACGACCGGCACCGGGCTCGCCGACCGGATCCCGGCGAGCTGCGCGCCGATCTCGGCCGGGACCGCCTTGCGCGCGCCGGTCACGCCCAGCACGGAGACGAAGTAGACGAACCCCGTGGCGGCGCGCACCGCTGCCGCGACGCGCACCGGGCCGGAGGTGGGCGCGAGCAGGAACACCGTCCGCACGCCGTGCGCGGCGAGGGCAGGCGCGACCTCGTCCGCCTCCTCGGGGAGCAGGTCGGGCACGATCACCGCGTCCACGCCCGAGCGCGCGCAGTCCCTCGCGAACCGGTCCACGCCGTGCGCGAGGACCGGGTTCAGGTAGCCCATGAGCGCGATCGGCACCTGCGAGCGGGCCCGCACCCAGGCCGCGATCCCGAGCACGTCGGCCGTCGTGATCCCGGCGGCGAGGGCACGCTCCGCCGCGTGCTGGATCGTGGGGCCGTCCGCCACGGGGTCGGAGAACGGGAACCCGATCTCGAGCAGGTCCGCGCCGGCCTCGGCGCAGGCGAGCGCCATCGCGCGCGAGGTCGCGACGTCCGGATCGCCGCCCATGACGTAGGTGACGAGCGCGGCCTCGTCCCGGGCGCGGCAGCGGCTGAACGCGGCGCGGATCCGGTCCGGCGCCGGGTGCGCGGCGCGCGGGGCGCTCACGAGCCCCTCCCGCTCCGCCGCGCCGCCCGCCGCGCGGGCCGGCGCTTCGCAGCCCCGCCCCCGCTCCGCCTCCGCCGCGGCGCCGCGGGCGCGGCGAGGATCCGGCGCACCTGGTCCACGTCCTTGTCGCCACGGCCGGAGACGTTCACGAGGATGACGTGATCCGGGCCGAGGGCGCGCGCGACCTTGCGCGCGGCGACGATCGCGTGGGCGCTCTCGAGCGCGGGGATGATCCCCTCGGTGCGCGCGAGGTACTGGAACGCCTCGAGCGCCTCCGCATCCGTCGCCTGCATGAGCGTCAGCCGCTCCGAGTCCTTGAGGTACGCCAGCTCCGGGCCGACGCCCGGATAGTCCAGCCCCGCCGAGATCGAGTGCGCCTCGGCGATCTGCCCGCGCGCGTCCTGCAGGACGTAGCTCTTCGACCCGTGGAGCACGCCGGGCGTGCCCTTCGCGAGCGAGGCGCCGTGCTTCCCGGAGGCGAGCCCGTGGCCGGCGGCCTCGACCGCGACGAGCCGCACCGGGTCGTCGAGGAAGGCCGAGAAGATGCCCATCGCGTTCGACCCGCCGCCGACGCAGGCGATCACGGCGTCGGGGAGCCGGCCGGCGAGGTCGAGGCACTGCCGGCGGGCCTCCTTGCCGATCACCGACTGGAAGTCGCGCACGAGGGCGGGGTAGGGGTGCGGCCCCGCGACGGAGCCGATGATGTAGTGCGTGTCGCGGACGTTCGTCACCCAGTCGCGGAGCGCCTCGTTCATCGCGTCCTTGAGCGTGCGCGAGCCCGACTGCACCGGGATGACACGCGCGCCGAGGAGCTGCATCCGAAAGACGTTCAGCGCCTGACGCTCGACGTCGAGCGCGCCCATGTAGACGTCGCAGGGGAGCCCGAACAGCGCCGCCGCGCTCGCGGTCGCGACGCCGTGCTGGCCGGCGCCGGTCTCGGCGATGATGCGCCGCTTTCCCATCCGGCGCGCGAGGAGCACCTGGCCGAGCGTGTTGTTGATCTTGTGCGCGCCGGTATGGCAGAGGTCCTCGCGCTTCAGGAGCACGCGGCAGCCGCCGCAGTCCGCGGACATGCGGCGGGCGTCGGAGAGCGGCGTCTCGCGGCCGGCGAAGCGGGTGAGGAGCTCCCAGAGGTCGTTCTGGAAGACCGGGTCCTGCCGCGCCGCGCGCCAGGACGCCTCGAGCTCGTCGAGCGCCGGGACCAGGGTCTCGGGCACGAACCTTCCGCCGTACGCGCCGAACCGCCCGCGCGCGTCGGGGAGCGCCGTCGTCATCTCACCGCCTCCTTCGCCCGTTCCACGAAGAGCCTCATCCGGTCCGCGTCCTTCACGCCCGGCGCGGACTCGACGCCGCTCGCGACGTCCACCGCCCAGGGGCGCACCGTCCGCACCGCGTCGGCCACGTTCTCGGGGGTGAGCCCCCCCGCGAGGACGATCGGCAGCTCGCGGGCGACCTCCGCCGCGAGCGTCCAGTCGCAGGTCGTGCCGCTCCCGCCGTAGGCCGCGCTCGGCGCGTCGAGCAGGAAGCCCTGGACCTCGTAAGCGGCGAGCTGCGCGAGCGACTGCGGGCCGGCGAGCCGGATCGCCTTCAGGACCGGCACCGGCAGGGACGCGCACAGCGCCGGCGGCTCGTCGCCGTGCAGCTGGGCGACGCCGATCCCGGCCTGGTCCACTGCCCGGAGCACCTCGTCGCGCGTCGGGTCCACGAACACGCCGACCGCGGCCACGAACGCGGGGAGGCGCCGGACGATCGCGCGCGCCTCGGCCGGCGGGAGGTAGCGCTTCGAGCGCGGCCAGAAGTTGAACCCGACCGCGTCCGCGCCGAGGCGCACGGCCGCGAGCGCGTCCTCGACGCGGGTGATGCCGCAGATCTTGACCTTCACGGCGGGCATGGGTTCGAGGTCGGGGTCGGGGTCGAGGTCGGGGTCGGGGTCGGGGTCGGGGTCGGGGTCGGGGTCGGGGTCGAGGTCGAGGTCGCGCGAGTCGTCGTCAGGAGGTCATCTCCCGCAACAGCGCGCCGGGATCCGGGGCGCGGACGAGCGCCTCGCCGACGAGCAGGTTGGCCGCCCCGGCGCGGCGGAGTCGGCGCGCGTCCTCCGCCGTCCGGACGCCGCTCTCGGCGACGCCGCGGACGCTCGCGGGGAGCCGGGGCAGGAGCGCCTCCGAGACGGCGAGGTCGACCGCGAAGGTCGCGAGGTTCCGGTTGTTGACTCCGACGATCCGCGCCCCGGCCGCGAGCGCGACGTCCAGCTCCGACGCGTCGTGCACCTCGACGAGCGCGGCGAGCCCGAGCTCCCCGGAGGCATCGAGGAGCCGCCGCAGCGTCGCGGCGTCGAGCGCGGCCACGATGAGGAGCGCGGCGTCCGCGCCGTGCGCGCGCGCCTCGAGGAGCTGGTAGCGGTCGAGGACGAAGTCCTTGCGGAGGAGCGGCACGTCCACCGCGGCGCGGACCGCCGCGAGGTCCGCGAGCGACCCGCCGAACCCGGGCCCGTCGGTGAGGACG
This sequence comes from uncultured delta proteobacterium, assembly GCA_963821195.1. Lineage (GTDB taxonomy): Bacteria > Myxococcota > Myxococcia > Myxococcales > Anaeromyxobacteraceae > Anaeromyxobacter. Next base: position 134,905 of record CAWGDE010000028.1, on the reverse strand, counting down.
GAGATGGCGGCCGCGCCGGCGGCCGAGTAGGCGCGGGCCTGCGCGGGCGCGTCGAGCCCTGCCCGGATCGCGCCCGCCGAGGGGCTCGCGCGCTTGACCTCGGCGACGACGCGCGCGGGGCCCCCGCTCAGCGAGAGCGCCGCCTCGAACGGGCGGGGCGGGGGAGCGTCCTTCGCGCGGGCCGCGAGCTCGCGCTCCGGCAGCGCCGCCCGCGCGGCCGCCACCTCGTCGCGCTTGCGGGCGAGGATGTCCGAGAGGAAGCTCATGCGGACGGGTTCGTCGCGGCGATGAGCCGCGCGAGCTTGTCCGCCGCGGCGCCGCCGTCGATGGAGCGCTCGGCGATCCGGACGCCCTCCTTCAGGGTCTGGGCCGTGCCGGAGCAGACGAGCGCGGCGGCCGCGTTCGCGAGCACCGCGTCCCTGGGAGCGCCCTTCTGGCCGGAGAGCACGTCCCGCAGGATGCGCGCGTTCCGCTCCGCGTCGCCGCCGGCGATCTCCGCCTCGGGGTAACGGCGGAGGCCGATGTCCTCGGGAACCATCGCGAACCGCTCGCACGCACCGCCCTTCACCTCGCAGACGTGGGTCATCCCTGTGATCGCGATCTCGTCGAGCCCCTCGCCGTGGACCACGAACGCGTGCGCGGCGCCGAGCGCTGCGAGCACGCCCCCGATGATCGGCACCCAGCGCGGCTCGTACACGCCGAGGACCTGGTACCGGGCGCCGGCGGGGTTCGCGAGCGGGCCGAGCAGGTTGAACACGGTCCGGACGCCGAGCTCGCGCCGGATGCCCGCGACCGCCTTGAACGCCGGGTGGAGCCTCGGCGCGAAGAGGAACCCGATCCCCACCTCCTCGAGGCAGCGCTCGACGATCTCCTTCGAGGCGTCCACGTTGACGCCGAGCGCGGCGAGCACGTCCGCGGAGCCGGACTTCGAGGAGACCGCGCGGTTGCCGTGCTTCGCGACGGTGACCCCCGCGCCCGCCACGACGAAGGCCGCAGTCGTCGAGATGTTGAACGTGTTCCGGCCGTCGCCGCCCGTCCCGCAGGTGTCCACGAAGACGTCGCGCCCGACGTGGACGTGATCGACGCGCGCGCGCATGACCTGGGCGGCGCCCGCGATCTCGTCCACCGTCTCGCCCTTCAGCCGGAGCGCCGCGAGGAAGGCGCCCACCTGCGCGGGCGTCGCGCCGCCGTCCGCGACCTCGTCCATCACCTGCGCCATCTCCTCGCGGGAGAGGTCCTGCCGCTCCACGAGCCGCGCGATCGCCTGCTGGATCATGCTGCGCTCCTCCGGGCGATCCGCCCGAGCCAGTTGCCGAGGAGTCGCTTCCCCTCGCCGGTGAGGATCGACTCGGGGTGGAACTGGACGCCCTCGACGTCGAGGACGCGGTGCCGCAGGCCCATGATCTCGCCCTCGGCGGTCCAGCTCGTCACGTCGAGCGAGGCCGGGAGCGAGCGCCGCTCGACGACCAGCGAGTGGTAGCGGCCGGCGTCGAAGGGCGAGGGCACGCCCGCGTAGGTGCCCTCGCCGCGGTGGTGGATCGGGCTCGACTTGCCGTGGAGGATCCGGTCGTTCCGGACGACCTTCCCCCCGAAGGCCTGCCCGATCGCCTGGTGCCCGAGGCAGACGCCGAGGATGGGCAGGTCGCCGGACAGCTCGCGGATGGCCGCGAGGCTGACGCCCGCCTCGTCGGGTGTGCACGGCCCCGGCGACAGCACGAGCGCGTCCGGGCGGCGTGCGCGGATCCCCGCCACGTCGATCTGGTCGTTCCGGAACACCTCGACGTCGGCGCCGAGCTCGCCGAGGTACTGGACGAGGTTCCAGGTGAAGGAGTCGTAGTTGTCGACGAGGACGAGCCGCGGGCCGGGGGGCGCCGCGGTGATCGTACCGGGGGAGCCCTCGGCTTCCGCGCCGCGGCGTGGCGGGGCCCGCTGGCGGGCCGGGGCAGCCTTGTCCGGCTGCCCCTGCGCTCGGCCGCCGCCATGAAGGCGCGCACTCACCGCCGCCTCCCGCGCGAGCGCGGCGCCGGGCGCCGCGCGGCGACCTTCCGGGCGGCGCGCCGCGCCTGCCCCGACACCGGCCGCGCGACCGCGTCGAGGACGCGGGCCTCCGCCTGCGCCACGGCCGTGAACACCGCCCGCGCCTTGTTGAGGGTCTCCTGGTACTCGGCCTCGGGATCGGAGTCGTAGACGAGCCCGCCGCCGGCCTGGACCGAGACCTTGCGGCCGCGCGCCATGAGCGTGCGGATCGCGATGCACATCTCCATGTCGCCGCCGCGATCGAAGTAGCCGACGGCGCCGGCGTACGGCCCGCGCCGCGCCGGCTCGAGCTCGTCGACGATCTCCATCGCCCGCACCTTGGGCGACCCGGAGACGGTCCCCGCCGGGAACCCGGCGCGGAGCACGTCGACGGCCCCGAGCCCGTCCGCGAGCCGCCCCTTCACCTCGGAGACGAGGTGCATCACGTGGGAATAGCGCTCGACGGTCCTGAGCGCCGTCACCCGCACCGAGCCGACGCGCGACACGCGCCCGACGTCGTTCCGCCCGAGGTCGACGAGCATCACGTGCTCGGCGTTCTCCTTCGGATCCGCGCGCAGCTCGGCCTCGAGCCGCTGGTCCTCGTCCGCGGTCGCGCCGCGCTTCCGCGTACCGGCGATGGGCCGGAGCGTCACCTCGCCGTCCTCGAGCTTGATGAGCGTCTCCGGGGAGGAGCCGACGAGCGCGCGGTCGCCGTCCTTCAGGAAGAAGAGGTACGGCGAGGGGTTCACCCGCCGGAGCGCGCGGTAGATCTCGAACGGCGGGGCCGAGACGTCCGCGTCGAACCGCTGCGAGAGGACGATCTGCTGGCAGTCGCCGGCGCGGACGTACTCCTTCGCGCGCTCGACCGCGGCGAGGTAGTCCCTCTTCGCGACGCGCGGGACGAGCGACGCTGGCCGGGCGGCGCGGCGGGCGCGCCGGTCCACGAGCGGGCGGGCGAGCGTCCGGAGCCGCGCGCGGATCCGCGCGACCGCGCGGGTGTAGAGCGCGCGCGGATCGTCGCCCTTCCCGCAGCGCACCTCGGCGATCACGTGGATCGAGTGACGCCGGTTGTCGAAGGCGACCACCTCGTCGAAGTCCATGAGGAGGAGGTCGGGGAACCCGAGCTCGTCCGGGTTCGCGATCGGCACGCGAGGCTCGAACACCTTCACCGCGTCGTACGCGACGTGGCCGACGAGCCCGCCCGAGAAGCGCGGAGTGCCGGGCACGCGCACGGCCCGGTGCGTCGCGAGGGCGGCCCGGATCGCCGCGAGCGGGTCTCTCCGGTCGCCGAGCTTCCACCGGATCTCCGCGCGCGGCCCCGCGCCGAGAAAGGAGAAGCGGGCGCTCCGCTCGCCGCCCTCGACCGACTCGAGCAGGAACGCCCGGTCCTTGCCCGCCGAGAGCTTCAGGAACGCGGAGACCGGCGTCTCCGTGTCGGCGTCGACCTCCACGCGCACGGGGACCGCGCGCCCGGGGCGGCAGAGCTTCAGGAACGTCGCGAGGTCGGGGAGCGGTCGCAGATCAGCGGCGCCAAAGAAACACCGTCATGCCATCACCCGGCGTCCGGGTCCGGCAACCTCGACCACGTCCCTGGCGACGATCTTGTTCTGGCGGTCGACGAGCACCACCACCGGCTTGTGCACGCGCGCCTCGGACTCCTCGAGCTCCGCGAAGGTCGCGAGGATCACGAGGTCGCCCGGCCGGTTGAGGTGCGCGGCCGCGCCGTTGATGCAGATGGTGCCGGAGCCGCGCTCGCCCCTGATGGCGTAGGTCTGGAGCCGCGTACCGCGCGTGATGTTCCAGATGTGGACCGCCTCGTACTCCCAGATCCCGGCGGCCTCGAGGAGGTCCTCGTCGATGGACACCGAGCCCTCGTAGTCGAGGTCGGCGTGCGTGACCGTGGCGCGGTGGATCTTGGACTTGAAGAAGGTCCGGCGCATGGCGGAAGGGTTTTCTTACATGGTCGGGGCGCCCGGATCAAGGCTCCCCAGATCGGGCCCGGGGGCGCACGGGGCTGCCGACCGCCGCTGACGCCCGTATGTCTCCGAGCCATGCCGCCAGCCCACCGGTTCGCCGCGGTCTCCGCGGCCGTGCTCGCGGTCGCCTGCGTCCCCCGGACGGCCGGACGCGGCGGGGGGAATCTCGACCCGGACCCGGCCCGGCTCGGGGCCGAGGTCGCCTGGCTGGCCGATCCGGCCCGCGAAGGAAGGGGGATCGGGACGGCGGGCGGCGCCGCGGCGGCCGCGTGGATCGCCGATCGGTTCCGCGAGGCGGGGCTCGAGCCTGCGCTGGACGGCGGCTATCTCCAGTCCTTCGAGGCGCCGTTCCGGGCGACGCTCGGCGAGCGGAACGCCCTCGCGATCGGCGGCGCCGCGGCCGCGCTCGGGAAGGAGTGGCTGCCGCTCGGCTTCAGCGACGACGGGACCGTCGAGGCGGAGGTCGTGTTCGCGGGCTACGGCATCTCGGCACCGGCCCTCGGCTACGACGACTACGCGGGGCTCGACGTGAGGGGGAAGATTGTCCTCGTCGCGCAGGACTTCCCGCGCGAGGCGGACGCGTCGTCGCCGTTCCGCGATCCGCGGAACTACCGTTACGGCGAGTGGCGGACGAAGGCGATCTCGGCGCGCGAGCACGGCGCCGCCGCCCTCCTCGGCGTCCGCGACGTCTGGGCGCACCCCACCTCGCCTCCGCTCCGTGGGGCAAGCCCCACCTCGCCTCCGCTCCGTGGGGCAAGCCCCACCTCGCCTCCGCTCCACGGGGCAAGCGACGGTCCCGACGACCTCCCGCCCTGGCGCGGCCAGGTGTCCTCGCGCGCCGGGCTCCTCGCGGCTCGCGCGACCGTCGCGGCGCTCGCGCGCGCCGGGATCGACGTCCGCGCCCTCGCCGCGCCCGGGGAGGCGGACGGCCGGCCGCACTCCCGCCCGCTCGGGACCGCCGCGCGCGTGTCCGTGGAGGTCCGGCACGAGCGCGCGCGGACCTCGAACGTCGTCGCGATCCTGCCGGGGAGCGATCCCGCGGTCGCCTCGGAGTGCGTCGTGGTCGGCGCCCACCACGACCACCTCGGGCTCGGCGGCGACGCGTCGCTGGCCCCGGAGCAGGTGGGCACCGTCCACCCCGGCGCCGACGACGACGCGAGCGGCGTCGCGGCGCTGCTCGAGATCGGCCGCACCCTCGCGGCCGAGGGGCCGCGGCGCCGGACCGTCCTGCTCGCCGCCTTCGCGAGCGAGGAGATCGGGCTCCTCGGCTCGGCGAAGCTCGTCTCGGCCCCGCCCGCCCGCTGCCCGGTGGACCGGATGCAGCTCATGGTGAACCTCGACATGGTGGGCCGGCTCCGAGACGGGAAGCTCTACGTGGACGGCGCGAGCACCGCCAAAGGGCTCCGCGACCTCGTCTCGGCGCTCGACACCCGCCCCCCCTCGCTCCCGCTCCGGCTCGCCTTCGGAGGCGACGGGTACGGCCCGTCCGACCAGACCTCCTTCCTCGCCCGCGGCGTGCCGGTGCTGTTCTTCTTCACCGGCGCTCACGCCGACTACCACCGGCCGAGCGACACCGCGGACAAGGTCGATCCCGCCGGGATCGCGGAGGTGGCGCGGCTCGCGCTCCGCGTCGTCCGCGAGGCGGCCGATCGCCCGGACCGCCTCGAGGTGGTCCGGACGGCAGCGCCGCCGCCCCCGTCCGAGCGCGGCGAGCGGAGCTACGGAACCTACCTCGGCGCGATCCCGGACTTCGAGGAGCGCGACGCGCCGGGCGTCCTCCTCACCGGGGTGCGCCCGGGGAGCCCGGCGGAGCGCGCCGGGATCGCGACGGGCGACGTCCTCCTCCGGATCGGGACCACGAAGGTGCTGAACCTGCAGGACCTCGCCTTCGCGCTCCGCTCTCACCGGCCCGGCGACGAGGTCGAGGTGGAGTGGCAGCGCGGTCCGGAGCGGCGGACGGCGCGGGTGAAGCTCGAGGAGCGGAAGAGGTAGGGCAACCCCCGACCTCTCCCGCGACCTCGACCCGGACCCCTGCCGACGGGATTGTCCCGCTCGGCCGCGCCGGGTAGCGTCCACTCCCGGTGCCCTCCGCGATCGCCGCCCGCCGCCTGGAGATCTACTCGGCCGCCCGGGCGGATCCGGCCGCGTTCCTGCGGCTCGAGCGGGAGGGGCTCCGGTTCTCGCTCGGGACCTCCATCGCGGACCTCGCGGTGCCCGTCCTGATCGCGGCGGACGCTCGCGCCATCGTGCACGGCGCGATCTCGGACGCCGCGCTGCTCCTCTCGACGCACCACCGCGGGTTCGTCCCCCCGGACGACGTCGACCGGCTCATCCTGCGCGAGGAGTACGCCGGGCTGCCCGCCGTCGACGCGCGGCTCGGCCCCTCCGTGGGCGGCCCGGACCTGCGCGGCGCGGCCCAGCTCGCCGCCGCGGCGCACCCGGCCCTCACCGGCGGGCTCCTCACCGCGTGGATGGGGAAGGGCGGCCGGGGCCGGTCGCTCGTGGCGCTCTGGATCGAGCTCCTCGGCCGCGCGTTCGAGGAGATGGCCGCGACGCGCGGCCGCGAGCGCACGCCGCTCCTCATCGCCCTCGCGCTCTCCGCCGAGTGCGCCGCCACGGAGCGGGAGCTCCGGCCCGTCCTCCCCTCGCCGCCGCTCGACCGGTACCTCAAGGCGGCCGCGCTCGCCGCGTCCTGGCTCGCGGCCCGCACCGGCCTCGCGCGCGCCTGGCGCGACGCGGAGCGCGGCGTCGACGACCCGCTCCTCGCGCGCATCGAGGCGGCGATCTCGCCGGCGGCGCTCCTCGGAGGCCGCTCGGGGGTGACGCAGGGCGGCGCGACGCTGTACGGCTGCGATCTCTCGCCTGGCATCCCGCGCGCCGAGGAGCACGCGGCGCACCTCGCCGAGGGCCGCGACGCGGAGGCGGTGCGCGGCGACGTGGCCGCGGCGCTCGCGGCGGACGCGGACCTCTCGCTCCGCGCCGAGGCGGCCGTCGCGGTGTCCCGCGCGCGCGACCTCCTCGGCGCCGCGGTCGCCGCCGCCGAGGACGCCGGCGCCGCGGCACGCCTCGACGCGCTCCGCGCGCTCTTCTCGGCCCCGGGCGCGCTCGCCGCCGCGCTCGCGGGGGACGCCGAGCGGAAGGCGCTCGTCCGCTCGCTCGGCGAGGCGTCCCCGGGCGGCGACGCCGGGGCGCTCCTCGAGCGGGCGATCCGCGTCGTGAAGGCGTGGAAGCCGCGGGAGCCCGCGGCCGCCGTCGGGCTCGACCGCAAGGCGGCGCGCGCGGAGTACGCGGCCGCCGCGTCCGCGCTCCTCGCCGACGTCGCGCTCGAGCGCGCGGCGGCGCCGGTGCGCCGCGCGCTGTCGTTCCGCACGGGACACGAGGCGGAGGGCGGCGCCGAGGCCGAGTGGGACGCGGGGCGCCTCTACCGGATCTCGGCGCGCGCCGCGCCGATCCTGCAGGAGACGACGGAGCGGCTCACGGGGCACCTCTTCGCGGACGTGAAGGACTTCACCCGCCGCACCGCGCTCCTCGGCCAGGCGTCGATGGCGGAGTTCCTCCGGCGGGAGTTCTACGTCCCCATCCTGTCGTCCGCGAAGGAGCACTTCGGCGGGATGCAGCACCTCGCCGACCGCGGCGGCGTCGCGCTCAACAACCTCCTCGGCGACGCGGTGAGCTTCGCCGGCCGGATCGACGAGATGGTCGCGCTCGCGAAGGCGATCCGCGCGCAGTTCGCCGCGTACGGCGCGCGCCTCGCGCGCGAGATCTCGAGCGACGTCGTCGCGAAGCAGATCGCGGCGATCGAGGAGGCGCACGCGGGCCCCCTCCAGGCCGCGCGGGCGGAGCGCGCCGCGGCGGAGGCGGCCCTGGCGGGCGCCGCGAGCGGGACGCCGCCGCACGCCGCGGGGGCAGCCCGCCTCGCCCGCGCGCGCATGGAGGAGGCCCGGCTCGCGGGCGAGCGCGAGCGCGCCCTCGGCCGCGCGCGCGGCGAGGTGCTCGAGGCGGGCGTCTTCGTCTCCTACGGCGCGGCGCCGGTGGTGCTCGCGATCGAGGACGAGGTCTTCGGCCGCAACCGCGTCGCCATCGCGGACAAGATCAACGAGTCCGCTCGCGGCACCGCGCGCGCCGCAGCGGCGCGGGTCCGCGCGGACGCCGGGCTCGCGGCGGAGCGGGCGCGCCGCCGCGCGCCCTCGCTCGCGCACGCCTGGTCGGTGTTCATCGGTCAGCCCCTCCAAGTGGCCTTCCCCCCCGACGCGGAGGAGGTCGCGCTGCGGCTCTACCGGGCGGGGGACGCCCCCGGCGCGATGCGCGCGCTCGCCGCCGCCGTGCGGGACGTCCTCGGCGCCGCGGCGCGAGACGGCGAGCGGGGCGGCGACGTCTACAACAGCGGCGCGGCGCTGTCCGCCGACGCCCTCGAGGCCTTCCTCGCCGAGGCGGGCGCGTCGCGCGAGGTCCGCCGGGTCGAGCTCGCGTCCGCCGAGATCCCCGACGCGCTCCGCGCCCGCTGGTGGTACGGCGACGACCCGCTCTCGCTCGTCGCGTGCTTCGGGAAGGACGGCCGCGTCTCGGAGCTCTTCCGGCGCGTCGGGGCCGCCGCGTTCAAGGGGCTCGGCGACGTCGTCGTGTGGGAGCTGTGCGCGGACGGCGGCGGGCCGGGCGCGCTCGTCCAGGCGCTCGGGGCGGGGTGGCTGCCGTCGCCGGGGTAGATGCGCTCTAGCCGTGCACGTACGACGGCGCCGCGGCCACGTCCTCCTGATCGAACAGCCGCGGCTCGGCGACGAACGCCGAGAGCCGCCCGCGCAGGATGAGGCTCGAGAAGAGCCAGTCCGCCCGGAGCGACACCGGCGTCTGCGCGGCGGCGAGCTTCCGCGCGCCCTCGAGCGACACGGCGTAGGCGTGGGTGCAGGCGTGGAGCCCCGCGCGGCGCAGGTGCGGCGAGAACGGCGACGGCAAGAGCCGCGTCGCCTCGCCGGGGCGCCAGCGCACGAGCCGGAGCGGCGCGAGCGCGACGTAGGCGGCACGCTTCGTCCGGTCCCACGCGGACGGCGCCTCGTTCTTCATGTAGCCGAGGTAGCAGAGATCCCACCCCGTCGGCAGCTCGGAGAGCGCCGCCGGCAGCGCGGCGAGGTCGCCCGCGCGCGGGACGACGTCGTCCTCGAAGACGACGGTGCGCCTCCAGCCCCTCGCGACCGCCGCCTCGTAGATCCGCCGGTGCGAGAGGGCACACCCAATCTCGCCGAGGTTCATCTCGCGCGAGTGCCGGAAGGCCCGCGGCGTCCGCGACTCGTCGAAGGCGCCCTCCCTCGCCAGCCGGTCCCGGTCGAGGTCCGCCTTGTCGGTGCCGGGGAAGAACTCGAAGCGGACGCCGCGCAAGCGCTCGCGGATCCGGGCCTGCCGGTCCGCGGCGCGCGCGAGCGTGACGACGAGGACGCGGTCGGCCCAGCCGTCCAGGAACGCGAGCGGATCCTGCACGGCGGGCCGGCTACCGGTTGGCGAGCTTACGGTCGATGACGGCCTTCAGCATCTCGAAGGGGACCGCCCCCTCGACCTTCTCGCCGTTCACGAACATCGTCGGCGTCGCCTGCGCGCCGATCTGCGAGGCGACGCGCTGGTCCTCGAGGATGCGCGCCTTCCCCCGTCCGGACCGCGTCGCCTCCTGGAACCTCCGGAGGTCGAGCCCGAGCTCGCCCGCGACCCGCTGGTACAGGTCGGGCGAGAGCTGCTGCTGCGCCGCGAAGAGGCGGTCGTGCATCGGCCAGAACTTCCCCTGCTCGCGGGCGGCCTCGGCGGCCTCCGCCGCGGGGAGCGCGTTCGGGTGGAACGGGAGCGGCTGGTGCTTCCAGACCACCCGCACCTTGCTCCCGTACTCCTGCTCGACGCGCGCGAGCGTCGGCTCGACGCGCGCGCAGAACGGGCACTGGAAGTCGGAGAACAGGACGATGGTCACCGGCGCCTTCGGGTTGCCGCGCGCCGGGTCGTCCGCGCGGATGGGCAGCGCGCCCGGCGCGAGCGGGGCCGCGGGGCCGGCGGGCGCGGCGGCGGCCGGGAGCTGCGCGGCGGGCGCCGCGGCGAGGTTCGCCTTGCAGGCCTTCTCGTAGATGGCCGGATCCCGCTTCCCGCCGGAGAGAGCCTCCGCCTTCTTCAGCTCCTCCTCGGCCGTCGCGCGGAGCTGGTCGAACGGCCGCGCGCCCACCACCTGACGGCAGTTGAAGAACATCGTCGGCGTGCCGTTCGCGCCCACCTGCTGCGCCTGCGCCTGGTCCTCGGCGATGCGCGCCTCGGCCTTCTTCGCGGCGAGCGACGCCTGGAAGCGCCGGACGTCGAGGCCGAGCTCCTTCGCGTACCGCGCGTAGGTCGCGTCGCCGAGCGCCTGCTGGTCGGAGAAGAGCTTGTCGTGCATCGGCCAGAACTTGCCCTGCTCGCGCGCGGCCTCGGCGGCGAGCGCGGCGGGGCGCGCGTTGGGGTGCATCGGGAGCGGCTGGTGCTTCCAGACGATCCGCACCTGGCCAGGGAACGCCTCCTCGAGCTGCTTCAACGAGGGCTCGACGCGCGAGCAGAACGGGCACTGGAAGTCCGAGAACAGCACGACCGTCAGCTTGGCGTCGCTCGGTCCGCGGACCGGATCGTCGGTCCGGAGCTTCACGTCGCGGTACACCGGCGGCGGGGGCGCCGGGGGCGCGGCGGCGGGCTGGGCGCCGGGCTGGGCGCCGGGCTGCTGCGGCGCGGGCGCCGAGCCGGGGAGGTAGACCGGGGCGGTCGCGCCGCGCTCCGAGATCCTGGCGTACACCTGCGCCGCCGGGGTGCCGGAGGCGACGAGCGCCTGCGCCTTCGCGAGCTCCTCGTCGATGAGCGCCCTGAACGCCTCGAACGGCTGCGCGCCGGCGAGCTTGCGGCCGTTCACGAAGAAGGACGGCGTCGCGGGGGCGCCGACGGACTGCACGAGCCTCTGGTCGCGCTCGATCCGGTCCTTGTACTTGCCGCCCTTCACCGCCTCCCGGACCTTCGCGACGTCGACGCCGACGTCCTGCGCGGCCTTCTCGAGCGCCGCGTCGTCGAGCGAGGGCGCGGCGAAGAGCGCGTCGTGCATCGCCCAGAACTTCGCGTCGCCGCCCTGGGCGCGCGCCTCCTCGGCGGCGAGCGCGGCCGGGAGCGCCCGCGCGTGGAACGGGAGCGGGTTGTGCTTGAAGACGAAGCGGACCTTCCCGGCGTACGCCTCCTCGATCTGCTTCAGCGTCGGCACGACGCGCTTGCAGAAGGGGCACTCGAAATCGGACGACTCGACGATGGTGACGAGCGCGTCGGCGGGCCCCTTCGCGGGCGAGTCCTCGAGCGGCACGCGGTAGACGGCCTTCGGGTCCTCGGTGGGCCGCTGCGCGCGCTGCGCGGGTGCGGCGGGCCGAGGCGCGGCGCGCGACGGGCCGTCGATGGCGCCGCGGGTGAAGAAGCCGATGGCGGCTCCGACGAGGACCGCGATGACGATGCTGGCGTGCTTCATGGGACCGGGACTCCTTGTGGGATCGGGCCGATGTAGCAGGATCCCGGGGGTCCGGACAAGGCCGCGCCCGTCTCCAGGCCGGCACTTTTCGCGAGGCGAAATGTGCGGCCCGCTCCCTGCGGCCTTCGGCTCAGAACACCAGACTCGCGACCCCGAGCAGGAGCACCTCGGACTCGGTGGCGGTCGTCTCCGGCGCGAGGCCGCGCCGGCGGTAGCTCTGCCAGCGCACGGTCGCGTTGAACACGGCCGACTGGTCGAGCACCTGGTAGCCGAGCGAGGCCTCGCCCGCCAGCAGCATGTCCGCCTTCTGCCACATCTTGAGGAGGTCGCCCTGGAGCGACAGCAAGGTCGACGGCGGCAGGAGCACCGTGTAGCGCAGCCGGCCCGAGCTCGACGCGACCGGCGTGTCGGACTCCGTCGACCAGGCGGCGCTGTGATCGATGTGCGCGCCACCGTAGTAGCGGACCCATGACGCGCCGACCGGCGACACGTAGTAGTAGAAGCGCATCGTGTCCTTGGCCATCGAGAGCGAACCCTCGAAGCAGGGCAGCGTCGACAGCGTCGCGAGCGTCTCGAGGGCGAGGGCGGGGTAGCGCGAGACCTCGGCGCGGCCGATCACGAAGCGGAACTCGCGGCGGCCGATCATGTACGCCGCCTCGGCGTCGCCGTCGGACGGGATGTAGATCTCGCTCTCTCCGCCCGTGAACATGCGGACGCGGAACCGCGCCGCCTGGCCGTAGCCCTCCGTCCACAGGCCGTCCGCCTGGCCCGCGAAGTAGAGCATGACGCCGGGGTTCTCGCGCGCGGACTCGAGCTGGTACCCGCCGAACCGGCCCGCGAGGCCGGTGGCGAGCGAGAAGCGCCAGTGCGAGATCGTCTCGTCGGGGTGGAGCGGCGCCGCCTGCGAGCCCGCGGGCGCCACGAGCCCCTCGCCGATGGTGCCCGGCGCGCGCTTCGGGCCGGGCTTCAGCCCGGGCACGAACGGCGCGGGCGACGTGCCCGGCGCGGGCGCGGACGGCTCGTAGCCGGAGGGGGGTGGCGGCGGCGGCGGGAGCACCTCCTGCGCGGCGGCCGGGGCGGCGAGGGCGGCGAGGACCGCGAGGGCGAGGCATCTCATGTCGTCTCTCCGTGAAGGCGGCCGGCGCGGACTGCCGGAGCAGGCGCGTCCGGGGGACGCGGCGTCAGAACCGGAACGAGGCGCCGCCGCGCAGGAGGAGCGGGAGCCCCGCCTCCGAGCTGAGCGGCGCGCCGGTGTCGATCTCGCCGTACAGGCCGAACAGGCTCGTCAGCCGGACCTCCGCCGCGGCGCCGACGAGGAGCCAGCGCCAGCGCAGCCCGTTGTCCCGCGCGTTCGACAGGTCGATCGCGACGCGGAGCTGGACGGGGAACTCGGGGAGGGACCAGCGCACGCCCGGGCGGAGGGCCACGTTCGTGTCCGGGGCCAGGCCGAACGCGAGCGCGAGCTCCGGCCGCAGGCCGACGGAGGTGATTCTCGTACCCCACCGCGGCCTCGACCTCGAGCACGCCCGCCTTGCCGGAGGAGAGCCCGAGCTCGCCGCCGCCGCCCATCGACACGGTCGCGGTGAGGCCGGTGGACACCGGCGCGGGGGCGGTCTCCTCGGCGGAGGGTGCGGCGGGGAGGAGCGCCGCCAGGGCGGCCGCGAGCGCGAGCAGGATCGTGCGGGGCATCGCGGCGAGCCTAGCGCCCGCCCGCGCCCCGGGGCAAGGACGCGGCGGGGAGGCGCCGGTTGCCCGCTCGCGTGGGAGCGGCTAAACGAGGAGCCCGGTGAGCGCGACGACCGACATGCCCGCACCTGCGCGGACCATCGACACCTCGGGGAGGCTCTGTCCTTACCCCATCGTGGAGACCGCGAAGGCGATCCGGACGATGGACGACGGGGCCGTGCTCCTCGTCGTGGCGACCGATCCGGGGATCGCGCTCGACATGCCCATGTGGTGCAAGGCGACGCGGCACGAGCACCTCGGCACGTTCCAGGACGGCGGCGCCTGGAAGAGCTTCGTCCGCAAGCGCCCGCGAGGGGAGCGGCCGTGACGCGGACCGCGAAGGCCGTCGCGATGCTCTCGGGCGGGCTCGACTCGACGCTCGCCCTCGCGCTCGTGCGGCGCCAGGGGATCGCCGTGAAGGCGATCACCTTCTACACCGGCTTCTGCATCACCGAGACGCAGCGCCGGAAGGGCGGCCGGCCCGACGGCACGGTGCCGCGGAACGAGGCGCTCCGCGCGGCCGCCGACCTCGAGGTCGACATCGAGTACGTGGACATCTCGGGCGCCCCGTACCTCGACATGCTCGTCCACCCGCGGTACGGCTACGGCGCGAACGCGAACCCTTGCGTCGACTGCCGAATCTTCATGATGTCCCGGGCGCGGGAGATCATGCAGGCCGAGGGCGCGGACTTCGTCTTCACCGGCGAGGTGCTCGGGCAGCGGCCGAAGAGCCAGCGCCGCGACACGCTCCGGATCATCGAGCGCGAGAGCGGGCTCGACGGGCGGCTCCTGCGCCCGCTCTCCGCGAAGCTCCTCCCGCCGACGATCCCCGAGCAGGAGGGGCTCGTCGATCGCGAGAAGCTCCTCGACATCAGCGGCCGCTCGCGCCTGCGGCAGATGGCGCTCGCCGAGGAGCTCGGGATCGCCGACTACCCGCAGCCGGCCGGCGGGTGCTGCTACCTGACCGACGAGAGCTTCGCGCGGAAGTTCTTCGACGTCCTCGACGCGCGCGAGGCGGTCGGCGAGGAGCGGCGCCTCGTCCCGGAGGACGTGATCCTCCTCTCGACCGGCCGACACTTCCGGCTGTCGCCGCGGGCGAAGCTCGTCGTCGGACGCACCGAGGTCGAGAACGCGCTCCTCGAGCACCACGTCGCCGGCCGCGCCCGCGTCGAGGCGAGGGGCGTGCTCGGTCCCGTCGCGGTCGTCGAGGGCCTCCCCACCTGGGAGGAGCGGGTGCTCGCGTCGCGCATCGTCGCGCGCTACGGGAAGGGCAAGGACCTCCCGAAGGTCGAGGTGGAGTGGCGCGAGGGCGACCTCGTCGAGACGTACGAGGTCGAGCCCGAGCGTGACGAGGGGCGCATCGAAGCCCTGCGGGTCTGACTGCTCGCTCCCCGAGCGCCCGGGTCCCTTCCTTGATCGGCGTCAATCCAGGCACCGCTTGGACGGCGCGCGGCTCTCGCAAAGGTGGTCGACGCATCCGGTCGATACCGCTCGACTGCGTCGTTCTGCTACACCTACCCAACCCACCGGCTGCGAGCTCCCGGGCCGCAGACCCAAGATCTGCGAGACTCCACGCGAGGTGAAGAAGATGGCCCAGCGGCGCATCTACTCCTTCGGCGGCGGCAAGGCCGACGGGAACAGGGACATGAAGGACGTGCTCGGCGGGAAGGGCGCCGGGCTCGCCGAGATGTCCAACATCGGGATCCCGGTGCCGCCGGGGTTCACGATCACGACCGACGTCTGCGGCGAGTACTACCGCGCCGGGAAGAAGCTCCCGAAGGCGCTCGACGCCGAGATGCGGCGCGCGCTCGAGAAGGTCGAGGCGCTCACCGGGAAGGGGTTCGGCGATCCGGCGAACCCGCTCCTCGTCTCCGTCCGCTCCGGCGCGCGCGTCTCGATGCCGGGGATGATGGACACGGTCCTGAACCTCGGGCTGAACGACGTCACCGTCGAGGGGCTCGCCGCGCGCTCGGCGAACCCGCGCTTCGCGTGGGACAGCTACCGGCGCTTCGTCGCGATGTTCGGCGACGTGGTGCTCGGGCTGAAGCCGGAGCGGAAGGAGGACCGCGATCCGTTCGAGGTGATCCTCGAGGCGAAGAAGCACGCCCGGGGCGTCCGGTTCGACTCCGACTTGCCGGTGGAAGCGCTCCGCGAGCTCGTCTCCGAGTTCAAGGCGGAGATCCGCAGCCGCAAGGGCGTCGCGTTCCCGGACGATCCGGTGGAGCAGCTCCGCGAGGCCATCGGCGCGGTGTTCCGGTCGTGGGAGAACGACCGCGCGGACGCCTACCGCAGGATGAACGGCATCCCGGCCGAGTGGGGCACGGCGGTGTCGGTGCAGTCGATGGTGTTCGGGAACATGGGCGAGGACTCCGGGACCGGCGTCGCCTTCACCCGGAACCCCGCCTCCGGCGACGACGAGTTCTACGGCGAGTTCCTCGTGAACGCGCAGGGCGAGGACGTGGTGGCCGGCATCCGCACCCCGCAGAAGATCGTGGAGCTGGCGGCGCTCTGGCCGGAGATCGCGCGGCAGCTCGAGGACGTCCGCGCGCGCCTCGAGCGCCACTACCGCGACATGCAGGACATCGAGTTCACCATCGAGCGCCGCCGGCTCTACGTGCTCCAGACCCGCAACGGCAAGCGGACCGGGCTCGCCGCGGTGCGGATCGCCGTGGACATGGCGGACGCGAAGCTGATCTCGCGCGACGAGGCCGTGCTCCGGGTCGAGCCGGAGGCGCTGAACCACCTGCTCCGCCCGATCTTCGACTCCGAGCGGAAGACCGCCGCGATGAAGGCGGGGCGCCTGCTCGCGAAGGGGCTCCCGGCCGGGCCGGGCGCCGCGAGCGGCCGGCTCGTGTTCTTCGCGGAGGACGCGGCGGAGTGGCGCGCGCGCGGCGAGACGGTGGTCCTCGCGCGGCACGAGACCTCGCCCGAGGACATCCGCGGCATGGCCGCGGCCGAGGGCTTCCTCACCGCCTTCGGCGGCATGACCTCGCACGCGGCGCTGGTCGCGCGCCAGATGGGGAAGGTCGCGATCGTCGGCTGCGAGGCGGTCCGCTTCGACTACCACGCGCGGACGATGCACGTGACGACGCCCTCCGGCGAGAAGGTGCTCCCGGAGGGCACCTGGGTCTCGATCGACGGCACCGCGGGCGAGGTCATCGAGGGCAAGCTCGAGACGCGGCCGTCGGAGGTGGTCGAGGTGCTCGTCGAGAAGACCCGCGATCCGAAGGGCGCCCCCGTCTACCAGGAGTTCGCGAAGCTCCTCTCCTGGGCGGACGCCGCGCGGCGCCTCAAGGTCCGCGCGAACGCCGACCAGCCCGACCAGGCGACGACCGCCGTCGCCTTCGGCGCGCAGGGCATCGGCCTCTGCCGCACCGAGCACATGTTCTTCGGCGAGGGGAAGATCGGCCCGATGCGCGAGATGATCGTGGCCGAGAACGAGGGGGACCGGCGGAAGGCGCTCGCGAAGCTCCTGCCGCTCCAGCGGGAGGACTTCCGCGGCCTCTTCCTCGCCATGGCGGGGCGGCCGGTCACGATCCGGACCCTCGACCCGCCGCTCCACGAGTTCCTCCCGCACGACGAGGCCGGCAAGGCCGAGCTCGCCCGGGCGACCGGGAAGACCGTGCGGCAGATCGCGGATCGCGTCGAGGCGCTCGCCGAGTCGAACCCGATGCTCGGTCACCGCGGCTGCCGGCTCGGCATCTCCTACCCGGAGATCACCGAGATGCAGGCGCGCGCGATCTTCGAGGCCGCCTGCGACGCCGCGGAGCAGGGCGTGAAGGTGGAGCCGGAGGTCATGATCCCGCTCGTCGGCGCGCGGAAGGAGCTCGACCACCAGGCCGCCGTGGTCCGGCGCGCCGCCGAGGACGTGTTCCGCGAGCGCGGCCGCAAGGTGCGCTACCTCGTCGGCACGATGATCGAGGTCCCGCGCGGCGCGCTCACCGCCGGCGAGATCGCGAAGACCGCCGAGTTCTTCTCCTTCGGGACGAACGACCTCACGCAGACGACGTTCGGGCTGTCGCGCGACGACACCGGGCCGGTGATCTCGTCGTACGTCGAGAAGGACATCCTCGACGTGGACCCGTTCGTGTCGATCGACCGCGACGGCGTCGGAGCGCTCATGAAGCTCGCGGTGGCGGCGGGCCGCGCGGCGCGGCCGGGCATCAAGCTCGGCATCTGCGGCGAGCACGGCGGCGATCCGTCGTCGGTCGCGTTCTGCCACGAGATCGGGCTCGACTACGTCTCCTGCTCGCCGTACCGGCTCCCGATCGCGCGGCTCGCGGCGGCGCAGGCGGCCCTGCGGGGCGCCGCGCGTGAGAAGCGCGAGAAGCAGGCGCGGAACGGCAAGGCGGTCCGGAACGGGAAGCACGCGAAGCCGGGCGGACGGAACGTCGCGGTGCGCGCAGCGCGCGCGACGAAGGTGCCGCGCCGCCCGCGCGCGCGCGCCTGACACCTGCGCCGCGCGGGACCTACACGCGCGGCGCCGTCCGGGGACCGTGCCCCGCCGAGAGGCCGTCGCCTCTCGGCGGGCTCCGTACTTTGACGGGGCCCGGACCTTCGGGCACACTCGGGAACGTCGTCTCGCCCCTGCACCGATGAAGCTCCAGAGCCTCCTCGCCAGCGTCGTCCCCGCGAGCGCGCTCCTCCTGGCCGTCGCCGCCGTCCCGCGCGCGCAGGAGGGGGCGCCGCCCGCCGCCGCCGTGGCGCAGGGCGGGGCACCGCCAGCCGCCCCCGTTGCGCAGGGCGCACCGTCCGGCGACGCCGCGCAGGCCTCGCTGGCCCCGGTGGCCCCGTCCGGCGACGCAGCGGCGCCCGCCGTGCCGCACGAGGCCGCCCCCGTGGAGCCCTCGCCGATCCCGGGCGAGCCGGTCGCCCCGCCGGTCGCACCGCTCCTCGGGGGACCCGCGAGCCCGGCCCCGCCGGAGCCGATCGCGCTGCGCGACGTGGAGCTCGATCCGCAGCTCGGCCGGTACGTCGCGCCGCTCGAGAAGGGGCGCGCGATCCTGACGATCGACCCGCGGCTGCAGGCGCGGCTCGAGCGGTCGCTCGCGACGTACCAGGTGCCGTGGGGCGCGACGGTGCTGCTCGAGGCGGGGACCGGCCGCGTCCTCGCGCTCGCCGAGCACTCGAAGGCGGAGCCCGGCCGGCGGGGCATCGCGCTCTCCGCGATCGCTCCGGCGGCGAGCATCTTCAAGATCGTGACCGCGGCGGCGCTCCTGGAGCGCGGCGTCGGGCCCGAGGACGAGGTCTGCTATCACGGCGGCAAGCACCGCCTCGCCCCGAACCTCCTCGCGGACGACCCGCGCCGCGACCGCCGCTGCGTGTCGCTCGCGTCCGCCTTCGGCCACTCCACGAACGTGGTCTTCGCGAAGCTCGCCGACCGCGGCCTCGACGCCGCGGCGCTGCGGGCCACCGCGCACCGCTTCGGCTTCGACGAGCCCATCCCGTTCCCGCTCCCCGTCGAGCGCTCCACGGCCGACATCCCGGACGATCCGTTCGGCTTCGCGAACGCGGCGGCCGGGTTCGGCGCGGTGAGGCTCTCGCCCCTCCACGCGGCCCTGCTCGGCTCGATCGTCGCGAACGGCGGCGTCGAGGTCCCGCCGGTGCTCGTGGACGACGTGGACGGCGGGCCGGTCCCCACGCCGCCGGCCGCGAGCCGCGTCGTCGACGAGGCGGTCGCGACGAAGCTCGCCGCCATGATGCGGAACACCGTCTCGGAGGGCACCGCGCGCCGGACGTTCCGGCGTCCCGGCCTCGCGCTCCGCGGCGTCGAGGTGGCGGGCAAGACCGGCTCGCTCGCCGACCCGAGCCCGTACCGCGACTACTCCTGGTTCGTCGGGTTCGCGCCCGCGGATCGGCCCGAGGTGGTCGTCGCGACGGTGATCGTGAACGACCGGCTGTGGCACGCGCGCGCGCCGCAGGTGGCGCGAGAGGCCCTCGAGGCGTTCTTCGCCGGCCACCTCGCCGCGCTGCCGCCGGACGCGATCCGGACGGTGGCGGCCCGGTAGGGGCGCAGGGTCCTACTGCAGCTCGATCAGCTCCGCGTCGGCGAACCGGCGGATCGCCTTCAGGACCTCGATCTCGCGGAGCGGCGCGACCTGCACGAGCTGGCGCACGTCCCGCGCGCCGTCGCAGCGCGACAGGAGGTACTTGTCGGCGGCGGAGATCGCGAGCGCGCCGATCCGCTGCGGCTGCACGCGGAGGCGGGGTCGGCGCGGCGGGTCGAGCAGCTCGCCGCGGAGCCGCGCGCCGAGGCCTCGCTCCGCCTCGACGAGCACGGATCGCGCGGCGCCCGACTCGGGGGCGAGCTCGACCGCCTTCGCGGCGACCAGCTCGGCGTCGCCGGCCCGTCCCTCGGCGAGGAGGCCGCGGGCGCGGTCGAGGAGGTCGGCCGTGGCGACGGCCTCGCCGGGCATGGCTGCCGCCGCGGGCGGCGCGGCGGCCCGGAGCACGCCCTGCCGCGCGAGCGCGTACAACCGCTGGTACAGGTGGAAGTCCGTCGCGTGGAGCGCGAGCCCGATCTCGTCGATGGTGCGGCCGTCGCGCGCGAGGGCGATGAGCCGCCCGTCGATGGTGTCGGAGCCGAGGCCGGGCGGCACCTTCGCCTCGTCCACGTCGAGGGCGGCCACGCCGGTCGGGAACTCGCCGCGGAAGGCGCTCCACGCCGTCGCGCGGAACTCCGCCTCGCGCGAGATTTCGGCGAGAGGGACGGTCGCGTCGAGCTCGTCGATCCCGGCGGGTGGGTCGTCGTCGAAGGAGAAGAGGCCGGAGTCCCAGAGGAAGACGTCGAGGAGCGTCTCGCGGATCTTGATGGCGAGGACCTCGCGGACCGTCTCGACGGACACGAGCCCGACCATCGTCAGCACCTTGCCGAGCCGGATCTTCGTCTCCTCCTGTGTCCGGAACGCCTTCGTGAGCTGCTCCTCGTCGAGGTGGCCGAAGTTGATGAGGAGCTGGCCGAGGTACTCGCGCGGATCGTTCGACGCCGCGCCGACCGCCGCCCCCTCGCGCACGTAGAGCGTCTTGCGGACGGTGCCGCGCTCGCACGTGAGCGAGCCCGTCATCTGGCGCCGCGCGAGCATCTCCACGAGGTCCGCGAGCGGGAGCACCGCGAAGCTGCCCATGAGGCCGCGCATCCGGGGTCGAGTGTCCCCGAAGGCGGCCGCTGGCGGCAAGCGGGTGCGTCGTGTAAGAAGCGGGCCATGTCCGCAGCCCCTTCCCCTTCCCCCAAGCGCAAGGCGAAGATCGCCGGAGTGGCCGTGCTGGTCGTCCTCGGGGCGGTCATCATCGGGTCGGCGATCCAGACACTCACCGCACGCCCGGAGATCGTGAAGGAGCCGCCGCGGAGCGTGGTCGAGCGGTTCGGCATCGACCGCGCGGCCGATCCGCGCCTGCCGGCGCCGCCCATCGAGCTGCGGGCGCTCGACGGCTCGCGGGTGTCGCTCGCGGACGCGCGCGGGCAGGTGGTGTTCGTGAACTTCTGGGCGACGTGGTGCCCCCCGTGCCGCGACGAGATGCCGTCGATGATCGCGCTCGGCCAGGACCTCGCGTCGCGCTACCCCGGCAAGTTCAAGATGATCGCGGTGACGGTGGACGAGGACCTCGGGGACGTCCGGTCCTACTTCGCGGCGCCGCCGTTCGCGGGCCCCCCCGGCACGGTGGCGGTCGCGCACGACGCCGACCAGACGGTCACCCGCGCGTACTACGCGCAGGCGCGCGGGTTCGCTCCGGACATCAAGTTCCCGGAGACCTACATCGTCGACAAGACCGGCCGGCTGGTCGCGTACGTCGTCGGTCCGCGGAACTGGTCCGACCCCGCGGCGCGCGCCTTTCTCGAGGCGCTCATCCGCTCCTGATCTCCGAAGCGCCCGGTATCCCAGCGGAACTCGCGTATCGACGCGACGCGTCATCACCCGTGCCCACGCGCGCGATTGCGCCCGATTGCGCCCCCCGCAGGCTTTCTTCTCTTGTTCGCCCATTGCGCGCTGCACTATAACTGCCCGGTAACCTTGGAGATCCCGCGGATCGGGGGTTTACGTGGGCGCCGACCCGGAAGGGCGCGCAGAACAGAGCGGCATCCCGATCGTCCTCATGGGGCTCGGCGAGATCGGTCAGGCGATCGCCCGCGTGGCGCTCGCCCGCCCGGATCTCCGGGTCGTCGCCGCCGTGGACCCGCACCCGTCGCTCGCCGGGCGCCCGCTCTCGGACGTGCTCGGCGCCGCGGCTCCCGGTCTCACGATCGCCGAGGACCTCGCCGACGTCGCGGCCGCCGCGCGGGGCGGCGTCGTGCTCCAGGCGACGCGGAGCCGGTTCGACGAGGTGCTCCCCGACCTCCAGGAGGCGGTCGCGGCCGGGCTCCACGTCATCTCGACGTGCGAGGAGCTCGCCTGGCCGTGGCTCCGCCACGACGAGTCGGCGGCCGCGCTCGACCGGCTCTGCCACGAGCGGAACGTGGCGGTGCTCGGGACGGGCGTGAACCCGGGGTTCGTCCTCGATCGGCTGCCCGCGCTGCTCGCGCAGGTGACCGGGCCGGTGCGACACGTCCGCGGCGTCCGGGTGGTCGACGTCGCCCGGCGCCGCGCGGCGCTGCAGCGGAAGGTCGGCGTCGGGCTCGACGAGCGCGCCTTCCACGACGCGGCGGAGCGCGGCGAGATCGGGCACGTCGGGCTCGCGGAGTCCGCGGCGCTCGTCGCCGAGGGCTGCATCGGCCTCGAGGAGTACGAGGTCGACGAGGACATCCTCCCGCTCGTCGCGGAGGAGGACGGCGACGGGCCCGTGCCGGTGCGCGCCGGCCAGGTCGCGGGGCTCCACCACGAGGCGCGCGTCTTCGCCGAGGACGGGCGCGAGGTCGTCCGCCTCGAGCTCACGATCGCGGTCGGCGCGGAGGACCCGCGCGACGAGGTCGCGCTCGACGCCGAGCCCCCGGTGCGCGTCGTCGTGCCGGGCGGGATCGCCGGGGACGCCGCCACCGCCCACGCCGTCGTCAACGCCGTCCCCGCCCTCGTCGAGCTGCGCGGCATCGTGTCCGTGCTCGACCTGCCGGCGGGGCGCTGAGGAGACGCGATGCTCGACAGGAGCCTCATCGGCCGCGAGAGCGAACCGGTCGTCCACGAGGTGGAGAAGGGCGCGATCCGCCACTTCGCCGAGGCGCTCGGCGACCCGAACCCGGCCTACGTCGAGGAGGCCACCGCGCGGGCCGCGGGGTTCCCCACGCTCGTCGCGCCGGCGACGTTCGCGGTGGCGCTCACGTCGAACGAGCGCTTCCGCCACTCGCTCGATCTCGGGACGCGCTCGATCCTCCACAGCGAGCAGCAGTTCGAGTACGCGCGCCCGATCGTCGCCGGGGATCGGATCACCGTCCGCAGCAAGGTCGCGGACGTGCAGGAGCGCGCCGGCGCGAGCGGGCCGATGGACGTGATCGTCATCGAGGACGAGGGCCGCGACGACGCGGGCGCCCTCGTGTTCCGGACGCGGGCGACGCTGATCCTCCGGCGGGCATAGGGGCGATCGATGCCTGACGGCACGGCAGCTCTACTTCGAGGCGGTGAAGCTGGGGGACGAGCTCCCCCCGCTCGTGAAGCCCCCGGTCGACCGGCTGCAGATCGCGCGGTACGCGGCCGCCGCCCTGGACTGGAACCCGCTCTACATCGACGAGCCCTTCGCGAAGAACGCGGGGTTCCCGAGCGCCCTCGCGCCCGGGATGATCGCGATGGGGTTCCTCGCGGAGCTCGCGGTCGACTGGGTGCGCGGGGCGCGGCTCAGGAAGTTCGGCGCGCGCTTCGTCAAGATCGTGCTGGCCGGGCGACGTGCTCACCGCGCGCGGCCGGGTGACCGACCGCCGGTTCGAGGAGGCCGGCCGCTACGCCATCGACGTCGAGGTCTGGGCCGAGAACCAGCGCGGCGAGCTCGTCGTCCGGGGCACGGCGACCTTCCAGCTGTACTACAGCGCGGACGACGAGGCGCGGCAGCGCCAGGGTCAGCCGCCGCTCGTCGTGACACGCGAGGAGGAGGAGGCCCGGCTCGCGAAGCTGTCGCGCGCCCAGCCGCCCCGCCCCGCCCCGCAGCCCGGCCGCCCGCTCGCGCCGCCGCGCCCGGTGGTGCCGCCGCCCGGCCGGCAGCCCGGGCCCGCACCCCTCGCGGTCGCGCGCCCGGCCGCGCCCGCCGCCGCGCCCGCCCGGCCGGCGAAGCCCGCGAAGCCGGCCGCGAGGCCCGCCAGGGCTGCGCGCCCGCGCCCCGCCTCGCGCAAGGCGGCGAAGGCGAAGGCCCGCCCCGCGAAGCGCGCCGCCCGCGCCGCGAAGCCGAAGGCGCGCGCCCACCGGCCGGCGAAGAAGCCCTCCGGCAAGAAGCGGCGCTGAGCGGCGGCCGCCGAGGTCCCGTGCGCGGCACGCTCCCGACGTCGCTCCTCGCGGCCGCCCTCGCGCTCGGCGCGTGCCGGCGCCCGGCCGAGACCGCGCCCGCGCCCTCCGCGCGCGACGCGCCGCCGGCGCGGTTCGAGGCGGCGGTCGCGGACGGCGACCGCGCCTACGTCCTCCGCGGCGACCCCGCGCGGCTCGAGGCGGCCCTCCGCGCCTACGCGCTCGCGGCGGCCCAGCGCCCCGGCGATCCCGCGGCCGAGGTGAGGCTCGCGCGGGCCGAGGCGTTCCGCGGGCTCGTGTCGAAGACGCCCGCCGCGGGCAGGGAGGCGTGGGAGGCGTCCGCCCGCGCGGCGGAGCGGGCGCTCCGGACGCAGGCCCCCGCGTGGGCGGAGGCGATCGACCGGGGCGAGGACCCCGCCGCCGCCGCCGCCCGGGTGGACGCGGCGGGGGCCGAGGCGCTCTACTTCCTCGCCCAGGGCGCGATGCGCGCGGCGCAGGCGACCGGGTACGCGGCGGTCCTCGCGGTGAAGGACTCCGCGCTCGCGATGATGGCGCGCGCGGCGGAGCTCGACGAGCGCGTGGACGCGGCCGGGCCGCACCGGGCGCTGGGCGCGTGGCGGGCGGTCCTCCCTACGGCGGCGGGCGGCGGCGCCGCCGCGTCGCGCGCCCACTTCGACCGCGCCCGGGCGCTCGCCCCGGACGACCAGCTCGCGCGCGTCGCGGAGGCGGAGACCTGGGCGGTGCTCGTGCAGGACGAGCGACGCTTCGACGCGCTCCTCGACGGCGTGCTCGCGTTCGACCTCGGCCGGGATCCGGTGCGCGCGCCCGAGAACGCGATCGCGAAAGCGCGCGCGAAGGGCCTCCTCGAGCGGAAGGCTCGCCTCTTCTAGCGGGAGCCGGAAGATGAGATCCGCCCGCCTCGCCGCTGCCGCCGCCCTCGCGCTCCTCGGAGGCTGCGTCCCGCGCGCGCCGCCGCCGGACCTGTCGCTCGAGCCGGCCGGGCTCCTCGTGCAGGTGCGGGCCGCGCAAGAGCGGATCCGGACCGTGCGCGGCGAGGTCCGCGTCCGGATCGAGACGGCGGAGTTCTCCGGGACCGTCCCCGCGCTCGTCGCGGCCGAGCTGCCCGACCGCGTCCTCGTCCAGACGCTCGACTTCTTCGGGAACACCGTCGCGGTGCTCGCCGCCGCGGACGGCGAGCTGTCGTTCTACGACGCCCGCGCGCACGTCGTCTACCGCGGCGCCGCGACGCCGGAGAACCTGGCGCGCCTCGTCCTGCTGCCGCTCTCGCCGGCGGATCTCGCGCGGATCGTCTGCGGCTCGGCGCCGCTCCTCGCGGGGGAGGCCGTTTCCGCGGAGCCGGGGCGCGGCTTCGTGACGCTCGGGATCGCGGCGGGGGATCGGACGCAGACGCTCCGGATCGGCGCGGGCGCGGAGGTGCTGCGTGCCTCGCTCCGCGTGGACGGCGGGGCGGGGCGGGGGAGCTACGACCTCGAGTTCTCGGAGCTCGACCGCTTCGAGGCGTTCCGCTTCCCGGCCGAGGCGTCGCTCTCGGCGGAGGCGCCCCGCGTCCGCATGCGGCTCGCCTGGACCGACGTCGAGCCGAACGCCGCGGTCGAGCGGAAGATCTTCTCGCCGCGGATCCCGGCCAGCGCGCGTGTCCTGGATCTCGCGGGCGCCTCGCCCCCCGCCTTCCTGGTACCGGAGCAGCCCCGTCCCGCGGAATGAGGGCGGGCGGCCGGGCGTTCGCGCCTCATCGGATGGCCGCGCGCGCGGCCCCATCCGGCGTTAGACTCCCGCGACCCGGAGAGCGCGACCCTTGGACACCAGCCTGAGCTTCCTCGGAATCCTGAAGGCCGGCAGCGCGGCGATGTGGATCATCGCCGCGTGCTCGGTCATCGCCCTCGCAGTCGCCGTCGAGCGCGCCATCGCCCTCTGGGGCTTCGCGGGCAGGGCGCGGACGCTCGCAGACGCGGTGACGCGCGCGCTCTACCGCGGCGACATCGACGACGCCCGCGCGCAGTGCGAGCGCTCCGGCTCGGCGGCGTCGGACGTGTTCCTCGCCGCCCTCGTCGCGGCGGCGCCGCGCCCCGGATCGCGCGCCACGCCGACCGCGGAGCGCGTCGTGGCCGCGGTCGAGCGCGAGCGCCTGCAGGCCAACCTCAAGCTCCGGCGGAGCCTCTGGATCCTCGGGACGGTCGGGGCCACCGCGCCGTTCATCGGCCTCTTCGGCACGGTCGTCGGCATCATGCACGCGTTCCGGCAGATGGCGCTCTCCGGCCAGGGCGGGTTCGCGGTGGTCGCGGCGGGCATCTCCGAGGCGCTCGTCACGACGGCGGGCGGCATCGCGGTCGCCATCGAGGCGGTCGTCATCTACAACTTCCTGAACGTCCACGTCGGCAAGCTCGCGCTCCAGCTCAAGCTCCTCACCGAGGAGTTCGTCGAGATCGTCCGCGACGCGCTGCCCGGTGCCGCGCCGGCCGTGGCAGCGCCGCCGCGCGCGACGGGAGAGGGGTAGACCATGGCCCTGGGCGCGCCCGACTCCGACGGCGGCGATCACGAGCTCGAGTCCGTCGGCGGGATCTTCTCCGACATCAACATCACGCCGCTCACGGACATCTTCCTCGTCCTCCTCATCATCTTCATGGTGACGACCACCGCCATCGCGGAGGCGGGGAACGAGGACGGCGGCTTCAAGGTGAACCTCCCGCGCGGCGGGAAGACGGACGACGCCGGGCTCGTGCGCGACGTGACGGTCGCGATCCTCTCGGACGGCCGCGCGGTGGTCGCCGGGAAGGTCGTCGACGACGCCGCCCTGCGCGCCGCCTTCGGGGACGCGCACGCGCGCAGCGCCGACACCGTCGTCCTGTTCCAGGCGGACGAGGGCGTACCCCACGGCCGGGTCGTGCAGGTGATGGAGCTCGCGCGGCAAGCGGGGCTCTCGCGGCTCGCGATCGCGACGCGGGCGGGCCAGGGCGGCCAGGGTCCCTAGCGGAGCCGGCTGCTCGACCGGTCCGCACCGCGGGAGTAGGATCGACGCCGGCATGACCCCGAAGAAGCGTCTCGGCGAGATGCTGATGGACGCGGGCATCATCGACGAGACGCAGCTCAAGGCGGCGCTCGGACACCAGCGGCAGTGGGGCGTGCGCCTCGGCCAGGCGCTCGTCGACCTGAAGCTCGCGACCGAGGCGGACATCGTCGGCGCGCTCGCGGTGAAGTACGGCTTCGGCGTCGCCGAGCTCAACACGCTCGAGCCGTACGCGCTCGAGCAGGCGCTGAAGCTCCTCCCTCGCGAGTTCGCCGTCCGGAACAACGTGTTCCCGATGGCCGCGGACACGGCGAGCATCACCGTCGCGATGAGCGACCCCACGAACCTCGCCATCGTCGACGAGATCCGGTTCCGCACCGGCCGCAAGGTGCGGGTCTGCATCGGCGGCGACCGCGAGGTCGCGGAGTCGCTGCAGCACTACTACCCCGCCGAGCCGCCCGTCGAGGCGATCGCGCTCGACCTCGACGCCGACGACACCGAGACCCAGGCATTGTTCGACCCGTTCGGCGGCGGTTCGAAGGACGCGCTCGAGGCGTTCTTCTCGTCGACGCCCGACGCCTCCGCGGACACCCCTGCCGCGCAGCCGCCGGTGGCCGAGCCGCCGCGGGCCGTGGCGGCGACGAAGGCTCCCGCGACGGCGAAGGCCGCCGCCCAGGCCGCGGCGGCGCCGGCGGCCGCCCGCCAGCCCCCGGCAGCGTCGACGGCGCCGGCGGCCGTCCGCCAGCCCCCGGCAGCGGCGGCGACGCCGGTCGCGCCGGTCGCGCCGGCCGCGGCCCCCGCCGCGGCTCGCGCCGCCGCGGCGCCCGCGCGGGCCCCGGCCGCCGCGCGTCCCCCGGCCACGCCGGGTCCCGCCGCGTCGGCCCCGGCGGCGAAGCGTCTCGACCTCGAGCTCGAGGAGCTCACCCCCGGTCCGGGCCGTCCCGTCGCCCGGCGCGCGCCCGCGCAGGAGACGACCGGCACCGCGGAGTTCACGCTCACCGACGAGGTCACGGGGAGCGACCTGCTCATCCCCGACGAGGGCGCGGCCCCCGGCCCGCGCGCGCTCACCGACCGCGAGCTCGAGGTGCTGCAGGCGCTCGAGCGGCTCGCGGGCGGCGCCCACGCGCAGCCCGAGATCCTGAAGCCGGCGCAGGCGATGGCCGCGCTCGCGCTCTTGCTCGTCGAGAAGGGCGTCGTCAGCGAGCAGGAGCTGCTCGAGGCGCTCACGAAGCGCTAGTTCACCGCGCCGGGCACGACGAGCGCGAACGGCGCGATGCGCGCGTCGAACGTCGAGCCGTCCTCCCGCAGCATCCGGTAGGTCCCGCGCATCGAGCCGTGCGGCGTCCTCAGGATGCAGAAGCTCGTGTACTCGAACTGCTCTCCCGGGGAGAGGCGCGGCTGTTGCCCGACGACGCCGTCGCCCACGACCTCCTCCCGGGCGCCGTTCGCGTCGGTGATGACCCAGTGGCGGGAGACGAGCTGGGCGGGGACGTCGCCCTCGTTCGCCACGCGCACCGTGTACGAGAAGAGCCAGCGCCCCTGGCCCGGCTCGGACCGGTCCGGACGGAACGCGCTCGTCACGGAGACCCGGATGCCTCGAGTGAGGACGCTCGACACGCGCGGGTCATAACCGGGCCGCGCGCGACGCGCACGGGCGGGCGGCGCGGGCCGCGCTAGACTCCCTCGCATGGAACCGAAGCTCGCCGAGCTCCTCGAAGGCGTCCGCGCGCGGAGCGGCAACGTCGTCGCGCTCACCGGCGCCGGCATCTCCGCCGAGAGCGGGATCCCGACGTTCCGGGGCGCCGAGGGGTACTGGGTCGTCGGCTCGCGGAACTACATGCCGCAGGAGATGGCGACGAACGAGATGTTCGAGCGCGCGCCGGACGAGGTGTGGCGCTGGTACCTGTACCGGTTCGGCGTCTGCAAGGACGCGTCCCCGAACGCGGGCCACGCCGCGCTCGTCGCGCTGGAGCGCGCGCTCGGCGAGCGGTTCACGCTCGTCACGCAGAACATCGACGGGCTGCACCGCCGGGCCGGGTCGCGGCGGGTCTTCTGCATCCACGGCGACGCGGCGTACGTCCGCTGCGCGGCGGGCTGCGGCCTCGGCGTCGTGGACCTCCCGCCGGGGCTCGTGCCGCGCGGCGACGGTCCGCTCGGCGAGGCCGAGCGCGAGGCCCTGAGGTGCCCGCGCTGCGAGGGGTGGCTCCGGCCGCACGTGCTCTGGTTCGACGAGTACTACGACGAGGAGAACTACCGGATGGAGTCGGCGCTCCGCGCCGCCGGCGAGGCGGACCTCCTCCTCGTCGTCGGCACGAGCGGGGCGACGAACCTCCCGATGCAGATCGGACAGCTCGTCTACCGGAGGGGCGCGGCCCTGGTCGACGTGAACCCCGAGGAGAACCCCTTCGCGGAGATGGCTTCCTTCGCGCGGAACGGGTTCTTCGCGCGCGGCAGCGCGTGCGAGCGGCTGCCGGAGATCGTCCGGGCGCTCGGGGCCTAGAGCGCATCGGGATGCGCTCTGAGCCCCGGGCCGGAGCTCAGCGCGCGAGCGCGATCTCGACCGTGCGCACCTCGCCGGGGCCGACGGAGAGCTCCGCCTGTCCGCGCCGCCCGTCGTCGGCGCGAACGACGAGCCGGAGCGGCTCGGCGGGAAGGTCCCCGAGCTCGAAGCGATCTCCGGCGAACCGGTGCACGTCGACGGTGCGCCACGCCGCGGGCGAGGGCTGCGAGGCGACCTCGAGCGTGAACCCGGCCGGCGCGCGCCCGGCCGCGACGACGCGCCCCTGCACGGCGCCGCCCGGCGAGAGGGTCACCGGCACCGTGCCGGACACCGGCAGGTCCACGGTCAGCGCGCCGGAGCGGCCGCCGTTGCGGGCGCGGATCGCGACCCGCCGGCCGGCGACGCCCATCCGGCCGCCGAGCGCGACCCGGCCGTCCAGGCCCGCGGACGTCGCGAAGGCGACCGCGGCGTCGTCGGGGCGGGAGAGGGTGACGACCGCGCCCGGCGACGGCGCGCCGCCGGGCTCGAGGACGAGGATCTCGACGCCCTCCTCGGCGGGGGAGCTCGCGAGGGCGAGAATCCACGCGCGCCGTCGCCCCGGCGTCGACGTGCACGAACGCGGGCGCGACCCGCAGGTCGGTGCGGTCGGCGTCGCCGGTGGCCGCGTGCACGCGGTACTCGCCGGCGGGCAGCGCGAGCCGGTAGTTGCCGGTCGCGTCGGCCGGCGCGCGCGCCACCTGGAGCGTGCCGAGGCCGGCGCGCATCGGGACTGCGACGACGGCGGTGCCCGGGGGCGGCGCCTTCCCGTCCGCCCGCACGCGGCCGGCGAGCACGCCCGCCTCCGGGAGGAAGAGGTCGGCGCGGCTCGCGCGCCCCTCGGCGACCCGCACCGCGCGCGACACGCCGACCGCCACGCCCTCCTGCCGCGCGACGATCTCGGCGCGCCCGACCTCGATCCCGCCGATCCGCCACGCCCCGTCGAACCCGCTCCGCGCCTCGAGCGGCGCCGCGCCGGCGAGCCCGTCGCCGCGCTGGACGACCTGGACGCGGACGCCGGCGAGCGCGCGGCCTGCGAGGTCCTTCACGGTGCCCTCGGCGGAGCCGGTGCCTGCGAGCGCGAGCCGGAGCGGGAACCGCCCTCCCCTGGCGAGCGTCACGCCGGACACGAGCGCGGGGCTCGCGCCCGGCGCCGTGGCGCGGACGTCGAACGCGTCCGGGGCGAGCCCCGGCACGCGGAAGCGCCCCGCGGCGTCGGCGCGAGCGCGCGCCGCGAGCTCGCCGGTCTCGTGAAGGAAGACGGCGATCTCCGCCCCGGCCGCCGGCACGCCTTCGCTCCGTGGGGCGAGCGCGGCGAGCACCACCTCGCCCTCGAGCGTGGCCGCCGGCCCGAGGCGCAGCTCGACCGGAGCCGACGTCGCGCCGGCCGCGACCGCGACCGGCCCCGCGGCGGCGGCGCGCTCGCCGAGCGCGGCGTGGACGCGGTAGCTGCCCGCGGGCGCCGACAGCACGAAGCGGCCGTCCGCGCCGGACGTCGCGGCCGCGCCGTGGTCGGGGGACGCGGCCCGCACCGTCGCGCCCGCGGCGGGCGCGCCGTCGAGCAGCACGACGCCCTCGATGCGGCCGAGCGGCTCCATCGCGACCGCGAGCGCCTCGCCGGGGACGAGCACGCGCCGGAGCACGGGGTGGTAGCCGGTCGCGTCGAAGGCGACCGCGTAGGTGCCGGGCGCGATCCCGCCTATGCGGAACGCTCCGGCGGGACCGGTCTCCGCGATCGCCGTCTCCTCGGCGGGCGTCGAGGGGGGCGCGAAGCCGGGGAAGCGGCTCACGACCGGCACCACGCGGACGCGGGCGCCCGCGACGGGTCCGCCGCCGCGCGCCGTGACGCGTCCCTCGAGCGCGGCCGCCGGCTCGAGCACGACGTCGACGCGGGTCGTGTCCTCGCCCGCGTGCCGGACCGCCTCCGCGCGCGCGGGCGCGAGGCCGGCGCCGCGCGCCGCGAGGAGGTAGGTCCCGGGGCCCGCGAAGAGCCGCGCGGTGCCGTCCGCAGCGGTCCGCGCCTCGGCCGCCCGGCGCCAGCCGAGGGCGGGGACGTCGGCGTACGCGCGGACGGAGACGTCCGCCTGCGGCTCTCCACCGGCGGTGACGCGCACCTCGAGGACGCCGTCGGCCGGTCCGGCGGCGGGCTCGAGCGGCGGGGTCGTCGTCGGCGCGACCGCGATGGGCGCCGCGCCCTCCGCCGGCGCGCTCACCTGTCCCTCGAGCGGGAACTGCGAGACGACGAACACCGTCGTGAGCGCCGCGGCGCCGAAGATGCCGCCGATGACGAGGACCGGGCGGACGCGCATGGTGAACCTCCGGGGAGCGAGAGCGTAGAACGGGCCGGAAGTTCCGGGCAGGGCCCATGAGGGCCTGGGCGCTGCTCGCAGCCGGGGCGCTAGGTCAGCACGATCTTCGCGATCTCCGGCGGCGACCCGAGCCGCAGCGGCGGCCCCCAGTAGCCCGTGCCGCGCGAGACGAAGATCTGCCCGGCGTTCCCGCCTTCCTCGTGCCGGTACAGCCCGGCGAGGTACGGGTACACCGCGCCCACGATCACGCTGAACGGGAAGATCTGCCCGCCGTGGGTGTGCCCCGACACCTGGAGCTCGACGCCCGACCGGACCGCCTCTCCCACGCCCCGCGGCTGGTGCGCGAGCAGCACGAGGCTCCGATCCGGCTCCCGGCCGTCGAGCGCGTCGGGGAGCCTTGGGCCGTGCCCGTTCCCGAACCGGCCCGACGCCCAGTCGTCGATGCCGGCGAGGTCGATCGAGGCGGCGGCGTCCCCGATCCGGACGCGCTCGTTCCGCAGCACGCGGAGGCCGAGCCGGCGCAGCTCCGCGATCCACGCATCGACGCCGGAGTAGTACTCGTGGTTCCCGGTCACGAAGTAGACGCCGTACCGCGCCTCGAGCCGTCCGAGGTGCGAGACCGCTGCGCCGAGCTCCGGGACCGTGCCGTCCACGAGGTCGCCGGTCACGGCGATGACGTCGGGGCGCAGCGCGTTCGTCTGGTCGACGATGCGCCGCACCTCGCGCTCGCGGATCGTCGGGCCGACGTGGAGGTCGGTGATCTGCGCGATGGAGAGCCCCGAGAGCGCGGGCGGAAGCCGCGCGAGCTTCACCGGGATCTCGGTGATCTGCGCGGGGCCGGTCGCCGTGCGGAACGCGAACGCACCCGCGCCGGCCGTCGCGGCGACGGCCGTCCCGGCGAGCGCCCGCGCGACGAACAGGCGCCGCTCCGGGTCGACGGGGGGATCGCGGGGGGCGGACCGCGCCCAGTCGGCGAGCCACGTGCCGGCGGTCGCGAGGAGCCGCACGAGGTCGAGCGCGGCGATCGCGCAGAGGAGCATGAACGCGACGCCGAGCCAGGTGAACGCGATGGCGGGCAGGATCCGGTCGATCGGGCGCGGCGCGAGCCGCATCGCGGCCATCGCGACCGGGATGGCGAGACCCATCACCACGATCGCGATCGTCGCGATGCGGCGCCACGGCTCGGGGAGCGCGGGATCGCGCACGAGGCGCGCCCACAGGTACGCGTGCATCCCGCCGAGGATCGCGACGACGACGAGGAGGAAGACGAGGAACGACGGGGCCGAGCGCGACACGCCCCCCTGCATAACCCCGCGCCGAGTGGCCCGCCAGCGCGCGCCGCGCGCGAGTCGACTCGGGGTGCGACCCGCGCGGACTCGGCCCATCTCGCGCGGGCCGGAGGGGGTGCGCGGCTCGCTCGCGGTCGAGCCGGCCCGCGGCACGAGCCCCTCGCCGCGGCGGCGCGCTTCGTCCAGCTCCGCCCGGCGCCATCCCGGGGCGGGCCGTACGGCGGCCATCGCGGCGAGGAGTGGGGGGACCCGTGCCCGCGGCTCACCGCCACGCGACCGTCTGCAGGTCGTACCAGCGCCGCTCGGAGATGGGCTTCGTCATGGCCTGCTCCGGTGTCGTTCCCCTCCACCGGACCGGACGGCCCGCCCCGGTCCCGCATTCAAGGGCGTGCGCGCCGCCCCTCCGGCAGCCGATCGAGCTTCGCCGCCACGATGAAGTCGTTCTCGGAGAGCCCGCCGATCGCGTGCGTCCAGAGCGTCACGTCCACCGCGTTCCAGTGGACCGTGAAGTCCGGGTGGTGGCCCTCCGCCTCGGCGAGCGCGGCGAGCGCGTTCACGAACTTCATCGCCTCGACGAAGTCCTTGAACCGGTAGTGCTTGTGGATGCGGGTCTTCTCGTCCCGGGGGTCCCAGCCGTCGAGCGACCGGAGCGCCTCGTCCACCTCGTCCGACGTCTTCCTCGGCACGCCGCCCTCGCAGGGCACGCACCTCTTGCTCGCGAAGTCCATGGCAGGATGCGTGGCGGCCGCGCCCCTCCGGCGCAACGTTCCTCGCGGGGGACACTCGCGCTCGCCCTCGCCGGGGTATCCTGCGGGCCACATGGAACGGACCTTCCTCGCGCTCGGCGCGCTCTCGGCGGCGATCTCGGTCGCGGCGGGCGCGTTCGGCGCGCACGCGCTCAGGGCGCGGCTCTCCCCCGACCTGCTCGCAGTCTTCGAAACGGGCGCGCGGTACCAGATGTACCACGCGATTGGGATCGCCCTCGCCGCGTGGGCGGCGGCACGGTTCCCGGGCGCCGCGGCGTCGTGGGCGGGGTGGCTCTTCCTCGCCGGGACGGTCCTCTTCTCGGGGAGCCTCTACGCGCTCGCGCTCTCCGGCGCGCGCGGGCTCGGCGCGGTGACGCCGTTCGGCGGCGTCGCCTTCATCGCGGGCTGGGTCGCGCTCGCCGTCGCCGCCCTGCGCGGGTGACCCGGGCCCGCGAGCGGCCAGGGCCGGGCCGTGGCAGGATGGCCGCGCATGGCCGCGCCGGGACGCTACCCACCCCAGGTCAAGTACATCGTCGGCAACGAGGCCTGCGAGCGCTTCTCGTTCTACGGGATGGCCTCGATCCTCGTCCTCTACATGAACGAGCACCTGCTCTATCCGGAGCGGGACACGAAGGCCTACTACCACCTGTTCATCATGGCGACGTACCTCACGCCGCTCGTCGGCGGGTGGCTCGCCGATCGCTTCTTCGGGCGGTACGCGACGATCCTCTGGATCTCGCTCGCCTACGTCGCCGGGCACGCCGTGCTCGCCACGTGGGAGACGCGCACCGGGCTCGTCGTCGGGCTCGCGCTCGTCGCGGCCGGCGCGGGGGGGATCAAGCCGTGCGTCTCCGCCTTCGTCGGCGACCAGTTCCGCGCGGAGCAGACGACGCTCCTGCAGCGCATCTACGGCTGGTTCTACTGGATCATCAACCTCGGCTCGGTCACCTCGAAGATCCTCATCCCGGCGCTCCTCCTCTGGCGCGGGCCGAGCGTCGCGTTCGCGCTCCCGGGCGTCCTCATGGCGATCGCGCTCGCGGTGTTCTGGGCCGGGCGGCGGCACTACGTGCTCGCACCGCCGTCCGGGCCGAATCCGCACGGCCTCCTCCCCGTCGTGCAGCACGCGCTCGCGCGCGTCGGCACCGGCCAGCCGGGGCGCCACTGGCTCGACGGCGCGCGCGACCGGCACCCCGAGGAGGCGATCCAGGGCGCGAAGGCCGTGTTCCGGATCATGGGCGTCTTCGCCGCCGTGACGCTCTTCTGGGCGCTGTTCGACCAGAAGGGCTCGTCGTGGGTGTTCCAGGCGCGCCAGCTCGACCTCACCCTCCTCGGACGGGAGCTCTCGCCGGCGCAGCTCCAGATGCTCAACCCCGCGCTCGTCCTCGTGCTCGTGCCGCTGTTCAGCTGGGTGGTGTACCCGGCGCTCGAGCGCCGCGGCGTCGCGCTCCCGCCGCTCCGGAAGATGACCTGGGGCATGTTCGCGACGGTGCTGTCGTTCGTCGCGGCCGCGATCCTGCAGATGCTCGTCGACGCCGGACAGACGCCGCACGCGCTCTGGCAGGTGCCGCAGTACGTGCTGCTGACCACGGGCGAGGTGCTCGTCTCCGTGACGGGGCTCGAGTTCAGCTACACGCAGGCGCCGCGCGCGATGCGCAGCACGATCATGTCGATCTGGTTCCTCACGGTGTTCCTCGGGAACCTCCTCACCGCGCTCGTGACGAAGCTCGTGCGCGTCGAGGGGGCCGCCTACTTCTGGATGTTCGCGGGGCTGATGCTCGCCGCCGCGCTGGTCTTCCGGGCCGTCGCGGCCCGGTACCGGGCGGCGCCCGCGCGGGTGGAGCGCGCCGCGTAGACGTCGGGGGTCGTGGGCGGATGGGGCGCCGTGTGGGTGCGGCTCGCGTCCTCCCGGCGGGCGACGGGCGGGGCCGCGCCGATCCTGCTATCGTCCGGGTTGACCCAGGGTGTGCCGGCACCGCACGGGATCGCGCGGAATCCGGGGCGGCGGCTGGCAGCATCCTTGCTGGATCGGAACGCATGCGGCGCAACCCGGTCATCCTGCTCGTCGCGGTCCTCGCGCTCGGCGCGTGCGCGAGCACGAACGGGACGAAGTACACCGTGGCGCCGGAGACGAAGGTCGTCGTGCGCGGCGGCACGAAGAAGCCGGCGCAGGCGAACTACCGCGTGACGCCCGAGGAGTCGATGCGCACGGGCGCGGGCGGGGGCGGCTCCGAGAAGTAGCGCCGCCGCGCCGCTGCGGGCGAGCCGGCCGGAATTGCGGTAGAACCTCGGGTCCTGGACCCGAGCGACCGCATGCCCCACCGCACAGACGACCTCCGCATCCGCGAGATCAAGGAGCTGGCGCCGCCGGCCCACCTGACCCGCGAGTTCCCCTGCACCGAGAGCGCGGCCGACACGGTCTACGGCGCCCGGCAGACGATCCACCGGATCCTGCACGGCATGGAGGATCGGCTGCTCGTGGTGATCGGGCCCTGCTCGATCCACGACCCGAAGGCCGCCGGCGAGTATGCGCGCCGGCTGGTCGACGAGCGCAAGCGGCTCGCCGGCGACCTCGAGGTGGTGATGCGCGTCTACTTCGAGAAGCCGCGCACCACGATCGGCTGGAAGGGGCTCATCAACGACCCGGACCTGGACGGCAGCTACAAGATCAACCAGGGGCTGCGGCTCGCGCGCGAGCTGCTCCTCGACGTCGCGGAGCTGGGCTTGCCCGCCGGCTGCGAGTACCTCGACATGATCACGCCGCAGTACGTCGCGGACCTCGTCTCCTGGGGCGCGATCGGCGCGCGCACGACGGAGAGCCAGGTGCACCGCGAGCTCGCGAGCGGCCTCTCCTGCCCGGTCGGCTTCAAGAACGGCACCGACGGCAACGTCCGGATCGCGATCGACGCGATCAAGGCGGCGGGCCAGCCGCACCATTTCCTCTCGGTCACGAAGGGCGGCCACTCCGCCATCGTCTCGACGAACGGCAACGAGGACTGCCACGTCATCCTGCGCGGCGGGAAGGCGCCGAACTACGACGCCGCGAGCGTGGACTCGGCCTGCCAGGAGATGGCGAAGGCGGGGCTCGCGCAGCGGCTCATGATCGACCTCTCCCACGCGAACGCCGCGAAGAAGGCCGAGAACCAGGTCCCGGTCGGCCGCGACGTCGCCGGGCAGGTGGCAGGCGGCGACGGGCGGATCGTCGGGGTCATGGTGGAGAGCAACCTCGTCGCCGGGCGGCAGGATCTCGTGCGGGGGAAGGCGCTCACCTACGGACAGTCCATCACCGACGCCTGCCTCGGCTGGGAGGACAGCGTGGCGGTCCTCGACGTGCTCGCGGGCGCCGTGCGCGAGCGGCGCATCGTCCGCTCGCGGCACGAGGGGACGGGCGAGGACGGATAGGGCGCTCCGGCGGGGCGCTCCCCGCCGGGGCCGGAGCGCCCCCTCGCTACTTCGGGCCCCCCTTGCCGACGCTGCCCTCGTGGGACTGCGGCCGGTCCTGCGATCGGTCGCGCGAGCGATCGCGCTCCTGCTCGTGCGTGCCCGCCCCGCTCGAGCCGGTCCCGGTGCGCGCCTGATCGCGGACGGACGCGACGGCGCGCTCGCGCGCCTGCACCGACGTCGCGCCGCGGCTCATCTCGGTGTTCATGGCGCGGAACGCCTCCTTCAGGCAAGCGCCCTTGCAGCCGGTGCCGGAGGCCTCACGCGCCGCCGTGCGGATCTCCTTCGGGTCGCCCTTGGCCTTCACGTACGACGCGATCTCCGGGTCGAGCGCGGTGAGGTCCTTCTCGGAGGCGCTCCTGTCCGAGACGAGCTGGTCCCGGATCTGGAGCCGCGTGCGGTCCTGGTCCGGCGTGAGATCGTGCTGCGGCGTCGTCCCGCGGTCCTGCGTGCGGAGCTGGTCCTGCGCGGTCGCCGCCAGCGGGGCAGCGAGCAGCGCGACGAGGCAGAGGCGAAGCGGTCGGTTCATGGGAGTCCTCCTCGGTTGGGGTGCACCGAGAAGACGCGCCGTGAAGGCGGAGGTTGCCGCGACACGGGGCCGCACCGGAAACGGCAACTCGCGCCGTGAGCCTCGCCGGGAAGGCATCCGGGGGGGCGGTCGCTACCCCGCGCGCGCCCCGCGAGACCCGCGCACGGCGTCCGCGACCGGCGCTCCGTCCACGTACGCCACGCGGTTCCCGAGCACGGCCGGCACGCGCGCGCCCGGCGTCAGGATCCCGACGAGGTTCAGCGGGTCGGCGGCGGACACCTCGATCCGCTCGGTGCCCTCGCGCGGCGCCCGGCGGGCGGCGCGGAGCGCGTCCACCGCGTCGGGGAGCGCGAACTGCTCGCCGGTGAAGCCCGCGACGAAGCGGCCGCCGCGGATCGCGCCGCGCGCCTCCATCGCCCGGTAGGCACGCAGGAGGTCGCGCCACGGCGGCGGCGCGCTCTCGCGGGAGAGGAGGTCGCGGAAGACGACGCCATAGCGGCGCAGGTACTGCTCGGCGGCGCGCTCGACGATGCGGTCGTCCAGGTCGACCGGCACGTGAGCTGGCGCGCCCTCTGGCGACGCGTCAGGCGGAGGAGTGCGCAGGAGCGACCAGCGTCCGCCGGCGTAGGCGGGCCGGCGGACGACGCGCCCGCGCGGCGGGGGGTCGACGAGGAGCCGCAGGCCCGAGAAGCCGTCGCACGTGACGAGCCCGGCGGAGACGAGCTCCCAGAGCGCCTGCTCGATCTCGCCGGGCAGCCTGCCGGTCGCGGCTGCGAGCTCGGGGAGGAAGGACGCGCCGCGGCGGGCGAGGACGTCCACGAGGGCGCGCGCCGACGGCCCGAGCGGCGGGGCGGAACCGCCGACGGCGTCGAGGAGCCAGGGCAGGTCCTCGCGGAGCGCGAGCGTCACGGGCGCGTTGCGGGTCGGCGCGTTGCGGCGCCGCGGCGCCTCGTCGGGCGCGGGCGTCACCGCGAGGCGCCCCCACGCCACCTCGCCCGACAGGCACAGCTCGTCGAGGAGGCCGCGCTCGTAGTCGGCGACGCGCGCGGAGAGCAGCTCTCGCTCCCACGCGCCCGCCGCCGCGTGGAAGCCCTGCAGCTGCCCGATCACCTCGGCGAGCCCGCGCGCACCGTGGAGGCGCGTCCCCGGCGCGACGTGCTGCCAGCGCGCGAGGAAGCGGAGGAGGTCCGCCGCGGTGGAGGGCTCGATCTCCTTCCGGAGCCTCGCGAGCGTGAGCCGATGGATCCGGGCGAGGACGCTCCGCTCCGACCAGTGGGGCGCCTCGGGCGACCAGGGCGCGTCCGCGAGGAAGTTTCCGCGCAGGACGACGCCCTCCATCTCGAGCCGCGCGAGCGCGGCGTCGACGCGCGCGGGGTCGAGGCCGATGCGGGCGGCGAGCCCCGCGGCGGTGACGGGGCCGACGCGTGGCATCCACCCGCGGACGACGGCGAGCGCCGCCGCCTCCGCGTCCTCGGGGATGCGCTCGGAGGGGAGGGGGGAGAGGTCGGGGTCGAGGGTCGGGGTCGGGGTCGCGGTCGGGGTCGGGGTCGAGGTCGGGGTCGGGGTCGGGGTCGGGGTCGCGGTCGAGGTCGCGGTTGCGGTCGAGGTCGAGGTCGCGATCGCCGACATCACCGCCCGCACGAGCCCCGCCCGCTCCGCCGCCACCCACCACTCCGCCCCGCCCGTGCGGAGCCGCGCCGCGCGTCCCGCCGCGACGAGCCCGTCGAGCGGGACGCCGAGCCGCGCCCCCTCCCCGGCCGGCAGGATGCCGAGATCGAGCAGCGCGTCGTGCAGCTCGTCATCGTCGCGCGCGTCGGGGAAGACCTGCTCCGCCACCTCCGCGATCGCCGCCGGGTCGAGCGCGCCGACCCCGGCCGCCTCGGCCTGCGGGAGCGCCCGGCGCATCGCGACCGCGCGCGCCCGCCGCTCCTCGAGCGGCGCGTCGTCGAGGTACGCCCATGGGCGAGCGCCCACGATCTCGTGCGACATCGGCGACGGCTCCGCGGTGTCCGCGGCCACGACCCGGATCTCCCCGCCCGCGATCCGGCGGAGGATCTCGCGGAGCCCCGCCGCGTCCATCGCCTCGCCGAGGCAGTCCTTCATCGTCTCGGCGACGAGGGGGTGGTCGGGGATCGCGATCGGCCCACCCGGCGCGTTGTCCTGGCAGGCGACCTGCTGAGGGAAGACCGCGGCGAGGAGGTCCTCCGCCCGCATCCGAGCGATGGGCGGCGGCATCCGCTTCCCCCTGAAGAGGCGCGGGATGGCGAGCGCGCGGGTCGCGTTCCAGCGCCAGCGCACGGCGAACATCGGCGCCTGGATCACCGCCTGCTCGAGCACCTCGTCGATGGTGGAGGGCGAGAGGAGCTCGAAGATGCTCTGGAGCGGGAACGAGTGCTGCGGGCCGAGCGAGAGGAGGATGCCCTCGTCCGTCGCCGCCGCCTGGAGCTCGAAGTCGAAGGTGCGGCAGAAGCGCTTGCGGAGCGCGAGGCCGAACGCGCGGTTCGTCCGCGCGCCGAACGGCGCGTGGACGACGAGCTGCATCCCGCCCGCCTCGTCGAAGAACCGCTCGGCGACGAGCGTGTTCTGCGACGGCACCGCGCCGAGGACGCGGCGGGTGGCCGCGAGGTACTCGACGACCTGGCGCGCGCCGGCCTGGGGGACCGCTCCCTCCTCCGCGAGCCAGCGCGCCGCGGCGGCGGGGTCGTCGAGCCGCCGCTCGAGCTCCTCGCGGAGCGCCGAGACCTCCGCCGAGAGCTCGCGGCTGCGGCCCGGCGCCTCCGCGATCCAGAACGGCACGCCCGGCGCCGCGCCGTGCGCGTCCTCGACGCGGACCACGCCCGCCTCGATCCGGCGGATCCGCCAGGAGACGTTACCGAGCAGGAACACGTCGCCGGCGATGCTCTCGACCGCGAAGTCCTCGTCCACCTGCCCGACGACCGCGCCGTCGGGCTCCGCGACGACCTGGTACTGCGAGGTGTCCGGGATCGCGCCGGCGCCGGTGAGCGCCGCGATCCGCGCGCCGCGCCGGCCGCGCACCCTGCCGTTCACCTCGTCGCGGTGGAGGAGCGCCGTCGTCCGCCCCGGAGCCGTCGCGATGCCCTCGGAGAGCATGTCGACGACCCCGTCGAAGGTCGCGCGCGACAGGTCGCGGTACGGCCACGCGCGCCTGACCAGCGCGTAGAGCCGCTCCAGGTGGATCGGCCCAGCCGAAGCCTCGGCCACGATCTGCTGCGCGAGGACGTCGAGCGGCGCGTCCGGCGGCCGGGTCGCCTCGAGCGCGCCGCGGCGGACGCCCCGCACGAGCGCGGCGCACTCGACGAGCTCGTCCCGGCTCATCGGGAAGAGCCGCCCCTTCGGCGTGCCGCCCTTCACGTGGCCGGAGCGGCCGACGCGCTGGAGCGCCACGTGGAGCGCGCCCGGGGAGCCGAGCTGGACGACGAGGTCCACCTCGCCGACGTCGATGCCGAGCTCGAGCGAGGACGTCGCGACCACCGCCCGGATCGCGCCCGACTTGAGCGCCTCCTCGGTCCGGAGCCGCCGCGCGCGAGAGAGCGACCCGTGGTGCGCCGCGACCTGCCCCTCGCCGAGCCGCTCGGCGAGCGCGTGCGAGGCCCGCTCCGCGAGCCGCCGCGTGTTCACGAAGACGAGGGTCGCGCGGTGCTCGCGCACGAGCTCGGCGACGCGGTCGTAGGTCTCGCGCCAGAGGTCGTTCGAGGCGACCGACGACAGCTCGTCCTTGGGGATCTCGATCCCGAGGTCGAACGCGCGGCGCCGCCCGGCCTCCACGATCGTGCAGCGCGGGCGCTCGGCGCGATCCACGCGCTCCGTCCCGACGAGGAAGCGGCCCATCTCCTCGATCGGGTTCACGGTCGCGGAGAGGCCGATGCGCTGCGGGCGGCGGCGGGTGAGCGCGTCGAGCCGCTCGAGCGACAGGGCGAGGTGCGCGCCGCGCTTGTCGCGGGCGAGCGCGTGCACCTCGTCCACGATCACCGTCTCGACGGTCGCCAGGAGCGCGCGGCCGCGCTCGGCCGTGAGGAGCAGGTACAGCGACTCCGGAGTCGTGACGAGCACGTGCGGCGGGTTCCGGACCATCGCCTGCCGCCGGGACTGGGGCGTGTCGCCGGTCCGGACCTGGACGCGGATCTCCGGGGCGCCGAGCCCCTCCGCCCGCGCCGCCTCCTGGAGCTCCGCGAGCGGGGCCTTCAGGTTCTTCTCGACGTCGTTCGAGAGGGCGCGGAGCGGCGAGACGTAGAGGACGCGCGTCTCGGCGCCGAGCCGTCCGTCGAGCGCCTCGCGCAGGAGCCCGTCGATGGCGAAGAGGAAGGCGGCGAGCGTCTTCCCGGAGCCGGTCGGGGCGGAGACGAGGACGTCGCGGCGCGCCGCGATCTCCGGCCAGCCGAGCGCCTGCGGCTCGGTCGGCTCGCCGAAGCGGCGCTCGAACCAGCGCCGCACGAGGGGGTGGAAGGTGTCGAGCACCGCGCCGGAATGGATAAGGCCCCCGCGGGGACGGCGCTCGCTCGAGGAGGGTACTCTAGGATATGGCGCGGTGCGGCGAAGGCGTCCCTGCGCCGATCCCGCCGAGGCTCGACATGCTCCTCAAGGAAACCGCATTCGTCCGGCTGCTCGGGCTCAAGATTCCCATGTTCCTCTGGCTCGGTCCGCGGGTGCTCGAGCTCGACGACGAGGGGTGCGCGGTCGAATCCCCTTCGGCTGGCGGTCGAGGAACCACCTGAAATCGATGTACGTCGGCGCGCTCTGCGCGGGCGCCGACCTCGCGAGCGGCCTCAACGCGGCGAGGCTCATCCAGGGGAAGCACCGGAACGTGAAGCTCGTCTTCGCAGACATGCGCTGCGAGTTCCTGAAGCGCGCGGACGGAGACGTCGTGTTCCGCTCGCGCGACGGCCGCCGCATCGCCGAGGCGGTGCGGAGGGCCGACGCGACCGGAGAGCGCGTGACGCTCCCGATCGAGGTCGTCGCGACCGTGCCGAGGAAGTACGGGGACGAGCCCGTCGCGCGGTTCACGATGGGGCTGTCGCTGAAGCGGAAGGACGAGGGGAGCGCGCGCGAGACCAGCCCGGCTGGCGCACGGGCCGCGGGCGGCCGCTGACGCGCGCTCCGGACCGGCCCTCCTCGCGGAGGCACGGGGAGCTCGGCCCGAGCGGGAAGGAACGCCCGCCTCGCGCGACGGACGGGTCGGGCGTTCACGGCGCGGCGCGGCGCGGTATGTTCGTCCGATGCAGCGCGAGCGGCTGGCGCTGTACGCGGGCACGATCGCCGCGTACGCGGACATGTACGTGACGCAGCCGATCCTTCCGCTCCTGTCGAAGGAGTTCGGGATCGGCGCCGCCCGGGCGGGGCTCACCGTGTCAGCGGTCGTGCTCGCGATCGCGGTGGCGTCGACGCTCTACGGCCCGCTCTCCGACGCGGCGGGCCGGCGCCGCGTCATGGCGGGATCGACCGGCCTCCTCGCGATCGCGACGCTCGCGTGCGCGTTCGCGCCGTCGTTCGACGCGCTCGTCGCGCTGCGCGCGGTCCAGGGCGGGCTCGTCCCGGGCATGACGGCGGTCTCCGTCGCGTACGCGGGAGACCGCTTCCGCGAGCGCGACCTCCCCGCGGTCGTCGGCGGGATCATCGGAGCGTCCGTCGTGGGGGGGCTCGTCGGGCGCGTGGTCGCCGGCGCCATCGCCGCGCGGTTCGGGTGGCGCGCGGCGTTCGTCGCCTTCGCCGCGCTCACCGCGATCGCGGCGCTCCTCCTCGCGCGCGGCCTCGCGGACGGCGCCGCCCGCGAGCGGCGCGGCCTCGGCGAGGCGTGGGCGGGCATGCTCGGGCACCTGCGCGACGCGAGGCTCGCGGGCGCCTACGTCGTCGGCGGCGCGCTGTTCTTCGGGTGGATCGGGATCTTCACGTACCTGCCCTACCACCTCGCCGCGCCGCCGTACGCGCTGTCGACGGCGGCGATCTCGAGCGTCTACGTCGTGTACGCGGCGGGCGTGCTCTCGTCCTCCGTCGCCGGGCGCCTCTCCGGGCGCGTCCCGCCGCGGACGCTCATCGCGATCGGGCTCGTCGTCGAGGCGGCCGGGATGGCGGTCCTCCTCCTGCGGCCGCTGTCGCTCGTCGTGGTGGGGCTCGTCGTCAT
This sequence comes from uncultured delta proteobacterium, assembly GCA_963821195.1. Taxonomy (GTDB): domain Bacteria; phylum Myxococcota; class Myxococcia; order Myxococcales; family Anaeromyxobacteraceae; genus Anaeromyxobacter. The sequence goes on along the minus strand of CAWGDE010000028.1, from coordinate 91,333 downwards.
GGTCCTCGGCACCTTCACCGCGCAGGCGATCGCGCCGGCGTTCGTGAACGTCACGGCGACCACCGCGAAGGGCGGCGCGAGCGCGCTCTACCTCACGAGCTACTACGTGGGCGGGACGCTCGGCTCCGTGCTCCCCGGCCTCGCGCTCCAGGCGGCCGGGTGGCCGGGGGTGGTCCTCACCTGCGCCGCGGCGGTCGGCGTCGCGTTCGCGGCGAACGCGCTCCTCTGCGGGCGCGTGCCGAGAGGTGCCTCCACGGGGTAGAGTGCGCGTCCACGCGGAGGTTCACGGTGACGGACCCGAAGGCGCTCGGCATGGTTCTCGCGGTGATGGTCGATCCGGCGGGCAAGGCCGCCCCCGGCGGCTCGGCGAAGGGGCAGCTCTACGTCTCCAAGGAGGAGATCGCGGTGGTCCGGCCGAGCGCGAGCTCGGAGCTCCTCCACCGGGTGAGCCTGGTGCTCCTCGTCGGCTCGGTCCTCGCGGTGCTCGTGAACGTCGTCGCCTGGAAGAGCATGACGGTGATCTTCTTCGCCATCTCCGCGCAGGTGGCCTACTGGCTCTCGCTGCCGGCGCGGCGCCGGTCGATGGAGCCGAAGCCGCTCGGCGCGGCGGAGCTCGAGGCCGCGCGCCGGGCCGGGAGGGTCGCGATCCAGATCCCGGCGAAGGCGATCCGGCGCGCCGTCCCGCCCGAGCCGCCTCGCACCAGCATCTTCCGCAAGCCCGCGCGGTTCGAGTTGCCGGACGGCGCGCTCCAGATCTACCTCTCCGAGGACCAGTTCCGCGACGCGACCGCCGCGCTCGGCCGGGACCGGTAGCGCGCCGCGCCGCGCCGCGATAAGAGGCCCGCATGCCGGGAGCGTCCCGCACCCTCCACGCCCTCTCCGCCGCGCTCGTGCTGCTGGCGTCGGGCGCCGCGGCGGCCGCCGCGCCGCGGACGATCCAGGACGACTACGCCGGCGCGCTCGCGGAGGCGAAGCGGCTCGGCGTCCCGCTCGTCGTGGACGTCTGGGCCCCCTGGTGACCCACCTGCCGCTTCATGCGGGCCTACGTCCTCCCGGACGCGCGGCTCGCGAAGCTCGCCGGGCGGGTCGTCCGGCTCGACATCGACACCGAGAAGCCGGGCAACGCGCCGTTCGCGGAGAAGTACCCGATCGACGCCTGGCCGACGCTCCTCGCGATCGATCCGGCGACGGAGCAGGTGATCCTCCGCTGGGCCGGCACGGCGACCGTCGATCAGGTGGAGAAGCTCGCGCTCGACGCCGAGCGCGCGATGCGCGCCGGCCGGGTCTCGCGCGCCGACGAGGCGCTCGCGCGCGCCGACCGGCTCCTGGGCGAGCGGCGGCACGCCGAGGCTGCCGCGGCTTACCGGGAGGCGCTCGCGGCCGGCGGCAAGACCTGGGGGCGGCGCGAGCGCGCGGCGGAGGCGCTCGTGCAGGCGAGCGGGTTCGCGGACGACGCGGAGGCGTGCGCCGGCGCGGCGCGGGAGGTCCTCCCGGCGCTCGCGCCCGGTGCCGCGGCGGCGAGGGTGGCCGCCCAGGGGCTCACCTGTGCCCTGGAGATCGAGGACGACGCGGCGCGCGCGCGTGCGCTCGACGCGCTCGAGCCGCTCGCGCGGAGGGCCCTCGCGGCGGACGGCGTGCTCGCCGACGATCGATCCTGGCTCTACGACGAGCTCTCCGAGGCGCGGAAGGCGCGTGGCGACGCGGCGGGCGCGCAGGCGGTGGCGCGCCGCTGGCTCGCGTTCCTCGAGGGCGAGGCGGGCCGCGCGCGCACGCCGCTCGCGCGTTCTGCGTTCGACGGCCCGCGGCTCCAGGCGGCGGTTCGCGCGGGAGAGCCCGCCCGCGCGCTCCCGGCGCTGCTCGCCTCCGAGCGCGACCTCCCGAAGGAGTTCGTCCCCCCGACGAACCTCGGGGTGCTCTACCTCGAGCTCGGTCGCCCGAAGGACGCGCTCGCCGCCGCCGACCGGGCGCTCGCGCTCGCGGAGGGCCCGCGCCGGATCCGGGTGTTCGTGCTGAAGGCACAGGCGCAGGACGCGGCCGGCGATCGCGCCGCCGCGCGCGCGACGCTGGAGCGAGCGCTCTCGGAGGCGGCGGCGCTGCCGGACGCGACGCGGCCGAAGGGCTACACGGGCAAGGCGGAGAGGCTCCTCGCCGAGATGGGCGGCGGCGCCGGCGAGTGACGCCGGTCGCTAGCCGCACGGGTACAGGCTGTCGACGATCCACCAGCGCCGGCCACGCTCCTCGAAGCAGAAGGGGACGCCGGGCGTGACGATGCCCTCGACCCGGAAGTCGAGGCACGGCCTCCCGACCTCGCCGGCGCGGCGGTCGCGTAGGAACGAGACGACGATGGCGACCTCGCCCGGGCCGCGCAGCAGCGCCTGGAGCGACGGGGCGGTCCCGGCCGGCGGCGCGTAGCCGGACCCGCCGAAGAAGACGCCGTGCAGCCACGTGTCCGGGGAAGCGAGGTCGCGGGCGACGCGCGCCTTCGGGACCGTCCGGTCGCCGCAGCGGAGGCCCGCGTCCGGCACGCGCGCGAGGAGCGCCGCCCGGTCGCCGCGCTCGACGTCGCGGCGGAGCTCCACCCCGACGCGCATGAGGTCCTTCGCGATCGCCTCGCGCCGCCGCTCGAGCACGTCGTCGGGCCCGGCGCCTCCGCCCGGCGGCGCCGCGGCCGCGAGCACGACGGCGAGGGCGGCGGCGATCGGGCGCACGCCCGTACCGTAGGCGCCCGCGGGGTGCGAGGCAACGGCGCGCCGGGACGCGCGCCGCACGGAACGTGCTCGGGAGCCCACCGGGGAGCCGCTACGGGATGCGGTACCTGAGGAGGTGCACCTCGAGCGGCCCGTTCCAGAGCCGGTGATCCACCTCCGGCCGGAGCGGGATCGCGCGCTCGAGGAGCGGGCTCCCGGAGAGCAGGATCGCGGTCCACCCCGAGTGACGGGCGAGCATCTCCGCGAGGCCGCGGTAGAAGCCCTGGAGCTTCTTCTGCTGCACCCGAGCGTCGCCGGGATCGTGCGGACGCTCCTCGCGCGCGCGCCCGGCGCCGACCCGCGCGCGACGGCCCTCCGCGACGCCGTCCCGCCCGCCCATGAGCCGCTCGCCGTACGGCGGGTTCGCGGCGAGCGTGCCCGACGGGAAGCGCGGGGCGAGATTTCGCGCGTCGCCCTGCTCGACGAGGACGTCCGCGCCGACGCCGGCGGCGGCCGCGTTCCGGCGCGCCGCCTCCACGGCCTTCGGGTGGAGGTCCCGCGCGACGATCGGGGCCGGGGCGCGGGGGAGCGCGAGCCCGCGCGCCTCCTCCTTCATGCGGTCCCAGGCCGACTGCGGCGCGCCGCGGTACATGGGCCAGCGCTGGAACCCGAACGCGCGCCCGAGGCCGGGCGCGATCCTCCGGGCGCGGAGCGCCTGCTCGATGGCGAGCGTCCCGGATCCCGCGAGCGGATCGACGAACGGCGCCTCCGGGTCCGCGCCGCCGAGGAGGAGGACCGCCGCCGCGAGCGTCTCCTTGAGCGGGGCCTCGGTGGTCACGGCGCGGTACCCGCGGCGGTGAAGCGGCTCGCCCGCGAGGTCGAGCGAGAGCGTCGCCTCGCCGCGCGCGAGGTGGAGGACGATCCGCACGTCCGGATCCTTCGCGTCCACGTCGGGCCGCGCGCCGACCTTGTCACGGACCGCGTCGACGGCCGCGTCCTTCACCTTCAGCGCGGCGTAGCCGGAGTGCGTGATCGCGGAGGACGACACGCTCGCCTCGACGGCGAGGGTGGTCCGCGGCGTGAGCCAGTCGTCCCACGCGATCGCCCGCGCTCCCTCGTAGAGGGCGTCCGCGTCCGGCGCGGGCCACCGCGCGAGCTCGAGCAGGACGCGCATGGCGGTGCGCGCGTGGAGGCAGGCCCGCATCCCCGCCTCGAGGCGCCCCTCGAACGAGACGCCGCCGCGGTCGCCGCGGACGGCGTGGAGGCGCAGCGCGGACAGCTCGCGCCGCAGCGCGCCCTCCGTCCCCTTCGCGCACGTCGCGAAGAACTTCAGCGGGTCGGGCACGCCGTGGTCACCGCGCCGCGGCGACGGCGCGCGCCCCCTCGAAGACGGCGTGCCGGACGGAGCCCTTGTCTTCCCGCTTCGCCGCGTACATGAGCGTGTCCGCGCGGGCCATCATCTCGTCGATCGAGGACGGCGGCGCGAGGAACGTGGCGGCGCCGATCGAGAACCCGACCGTCCAGCCGCCCTTCGCCACCGCCGCGAGCAGCGTCGCGCGCAGCCGCACGAGGAGCGCCTCCGCCTCGACCGCGTCCGTCTCCGGCAGGAGGAGCCCGAACTCGTCGCCGCCGAGCCGAGCGACCGCGTCGACGGCGCGCGTCGCGCCCCGGATCGTCCGGGCGACCTCGACGAGGAGCGCGTCGCCCTCGGCGTGGCCGCGCGCGTCGTTCACGTCCTTGAAGTCGTCCAGGTCCACGTACGCGAGCGTGAGGGGCCGGCCGGTGCGTCGCGTGCGCTCGATCTCGAGCGTGGCGGTCTCGAAGAAGGCGCGGCGGTTCGGGATCTCCGTCAGGGCATCGGTGCGGGCGAGCAGCTCGTAGGACTCGAGCCGCGCGCGCAGCGCGGACAGCGTGAGCACGAGGGCGATCGAGGTCCCCAGCTGGACGAGCCCGTTCCACGCGAGGAGGGCGGCCGGCAGGCTCCCCTCGCCGACGCCGAGCCGGTGCAGCGCGTCCGCTGCGACGGCGACCAACGCCGCGGCCGCCGAGAGGAAGAGCCCCGCGCGGAGGCTCACGTACCAGGTCCCGAACCCGATGGGCGCGAGGTAGAAGAGGATGACCGAGGTCTCGGTGCCCGTGAGGTAGTCCGCGAAGCCCACGCACACGACGAGCGCCAGCGCCGAGGTCACCCACCCCGCCGGCGAGAGGAGCGCGGCGCCGGCCGGGCGCGTGGAGGCGAGCAGCGCCGGTGGGTGCGCGGACGTGGGTGCCGACCCCCCGTGTGTGAGGACCGGGCTCAAGGCTTCTCTCTCATAGCGTCGGGGCGGCTGCCGTGGGGCGTCACCGCACCGCGACGACCTCGATGCGCCGGTTCGCCCCCCGGCCCCGCGCAGTGAAGTTGGGGAGGATGGGGCTCTCGCCGCCACGCCCCGCCCACGTGATCCGCTGCTTCGGGACACCGCGCTCGGAGAGCCGCTTCGCCGCGGCCTGCGCCATGGCGGTCGAGAGCTTCGCGTCGGCGGCGCGGTCGGACGTGGTGTCCACGAACCCCTCGATCCGCACGGTGAGCGCCGGCTGCGCCAGGAGCGCGACCGCGAGGTCCCCGAGGCCGCCGTCCCGCTGGAGGTCGGCGCTGCGCCCGGCGAACGAGACGTCCTCGACGAGGACGCGCCCGCCCGCGGCGAGCCGCTTCGCCCAGTCCGTCTGGCGCGGCGTGCGCGGCTCGACGGTCGGCGTAGGCGTGGTCGTCCGCGCGCCGGTCGCCGCGGAGGGCGCCTGCCTCGCGGCCGGGAGGCCGTCGCGGTCACCGCCGCGAGCTGCGCCGCCTTGGCCTCCGGCGTCTCGGCGAGCGCGTACTTCCGGAGCGACTTGATCCGCTCGGCGTCGAAGCAGCGCTTGCGGCCCGGATCGCCGAGGCGTTCGAGCATCGGCTGGGCCGCCGCGAGCACGGCCTCGCGCAGCGTGCTCTCCGGGCGATCGCCGGGGTTGAACCAGACCCTCGCGGTGTCGGCGAAGAGGAGCTGGTGATCGGAGACGAGCGACAGGCGGATCGTGACGAGCAGCTCGCCGCCGTCCCTTCCTCGCCCCTCGATCGAGCCCCAGAGCGCGGCGTCCGCGCCGAGGAGCTCGCCGAGCTCGAGCGCGAGGCTCGGCGGGAGGCCCTGGGGGAGGTCGAGCGGCGTGTCGCGGAAGATCCCGCGCAGCTCCGGGATCGGGAACACCTTGGTGCGCGAGCCGTCGATCCCGGAGAGCAAGGCGCCGGTCACGGCGTCGGCGCCGAGCGGCGCGTCGGAGCCGTTCTCGAAAGGGGCGACGAGGAGGCACCGCACGCGCGCGAGCTCGGCGGGCATGAGCACGGTGGCCGAACCCTGCGGGGCGGCGGGCGTCACGGACGCACGCTCGGTGGCGCAGGCGGCGGCGATCACGGCGGCGAGGGCTGCGGCGGCGCGGCGCATCGAACCTCCATCGTACCCCGCCTTTCGAGGGGCGGCGAGCTTCGGCGGCGGGCGCGGAGGTGACGCGTTCACCGTCCCGTCGCAATCGGGTCACGGGCCCGTCACGCGGGCGTGAGTTAAGCTCGACCCGTGCCGAGCATCCTCCTGGTCGACGACGAGCGGGACCTCCTGTCGCTCCTCGACTTCAACCTGCGCGCGGCCGGGTTCGAGACGCTCCTCGCGACGAGCGGCGAGCAGGCCCTGTCCCACCTCCGGCGCCGGATTCCCGACATCGTCCTCCTCGATCTCATGCTCCCGGACGTGCCGGGGACGGAGGTGTGCCGGCAGCTCAAGTCGGACCCGCGGACGCGCCACGTGCCCGTCGTGATGCTCACGGCGAAGGGCGACGAGGTGGACCGGGTGGTCGGGTTCGAGCTCGGCGCGGACGACTACGTGACGAAGCCCTTCAGCGTCCGCGAGCTGGTCCTGCGGCTGAAGGCGGTCCTCCGCCGGGCCGGCGCGGGGGCGAGCGAGCGCCCGCCCGAGTCCGTCGGGCCGATCCGGGTGGACGTCGACGCGCACCGGGCCTTCGTCGACGGCGAGGAGATACAGCTCACGCCGCTCGAGTTCCGCCTCCTCACGACGTTCATGGCGCGCCTCGGGCGCGTGCAGTCGCGCGAGCAGCTCCTCGAGGACGTCTGGGAGATGTCCTCGGAGGTCGAGACGCGGACGGTCGATACCCATGTGAAGCGGCTCCGTGAGAAGCTGGGCTCCGGACGCGACCTGCTCGAGACGGTGCGGGGGATCGGCTATCGGCTGGTGGACCCGAGCGAGAAGGGGTGAGGGGGCGGTGCTCGGGCGCACGCCACTCTCGGCCGCCATCCGCGCGCTCCGGTCGGAGCTCGAGGGGGGCCCGCGCGCGGACCTCGGGCGCGAGGTCCGGGAGCTCGCGGAGCTGCTCGCCGACCGCGAGCGGCGAAGGCCCGCGCCGGTCCGGGACCCGGTGGAGCAGGAGCTGCTCTCGGCCTTCCCCGATGCCGCCGCGCTCGTGTCCAAGGAGGGCTGGGTCCGGGTCTCGAATGCGGCGTTCGACACGCTCGCCGCGAATGGACGCGCCGCCGGCCTCACGCCGCTCGAGATCACCCGCAGCGCCGAGCTGTCCGAGGCCGTGAAGCGCGCGCTCGAGGGCACCGCGCGGAAGCTCGACCTCACCCTCGGGCGCGAGACTTACGTCGTGCACGTGGCGCCGCTTCTCAGGGGCGAGGTGCTGCTCCTCATGCGCGACGTCACCGACCGTCGGCGGGCGGAGGCGACGCGGCGGGACTTCGTCGCGAACGCGAGCCACGAGCTGCGGACGCCCATCGCCGCCATCCACGCCGCCGCCGAGACGCTCCTCTCCGGCGCGCTCGCCGATCCCGCCGCCGCGCGCCGCTTCGTCGAGATCGTCGCGCGGCACGCGGAGCGGCTATCGTTCCTCTCCCGGGACCTCCTCGACCTGTCGAAGATCGAGTCTCGGCAGTGGCGGTTCGAGATCGCGGCGGTGGACGTCGGCGCGCTCGCCCGGCAGGTGCTCGATCTCGTCGCCGGGCCCGCGCGCGAGAAGGGGCTCGCGCTGCGCGCCGAGGTGCCCGAGGGCGCCGCGGTGCGGGCCGACCCCCGAGCGCTCGAGCAGGTGCTCGTGAACCTCGCCGAGAACGCGGTGAAGTACACGGAGAAGGGGAGCGTGACGCTCCGGGCGGCGCGCGACGGCGAGTCGTGGGTGATCGCGGTCGTCGACACCGGCCCCGGCATCGAGCGCCACCACCTCGCCCGGATCTTCGAGCGGTTCTACCGCGTGGACCCCGGGCGCTCGCGAGAGCAGGGCGGAACCGGGCTCGGCCTCGCGATCGCGAAGCACCTCATGCTCGGGATGGGCGGCGAGATCGGCGTCGAGAGCGACGAGAGCGGCACGACGTTCTCGGTGCGCCTCCAAGCCGCTTGATCTTGATCCGCCCTCTTTCCGAGATCGGCCCGCGAAGTTCTGACCGCGCGGCCGGGAAGATGGGGGGTGTGACGACGTCACGCACGCGTCACGTCGCCGCCACGGCTCCTTCACCCGGCGCGCCTAGATCACCGGCAACCGAAAAGGAGAGATCATGAAGCGCATCGTCATCGCCCTCGCCGCACTCGTCGCCCCGGTGCTCGCCACCGCCGCGGCCGGCGCGGTCACCGTGAAGGGCTCCGACACGATGGTCATCCTCGCCCAGCGCTGGGCCGAGGAGTACATGAAGAAGAACCCGGGCAAGAAGGTGCAGGTGACGGGCGGCGGCTCGGGCACCGGCATCGCCGCGCTCATCAACGGCACGACCGAGATCGCGGACGCGTCCCGCGCGATCAAGGAGGAGGAGATCGCGAAGGTGCGGGAGCGCTTCAACGTCGTCCCCTCCGAGACCCCGGTCGCGAAGGATGGCGTCGCGATCTACGTGAACGACGCGAATCCGGTGGCCCAGCTCACCCCGGACCAGATCAAGGGCATCTACATGGGCGACGTCACCAACTGGAAGCAGGTCGGGGGCAACGACGCGCCGATCGTCCTCTACTCGCGCGAGAACTCCTCCGGCACGTACGTCTTCGTGAAGGAGCACGTCCTCAAGAACGGGGACTACGCGTCGAACGCGCAGACGCTCCCCGGCACCGCCGCGGTCGTGAACGCCGTCGCGAAGGAGAAGAACGGGATCGGCTACGGCGGCGCCGCCTACGCCAAGGGCGTGAAGGAGGTCCGGATCGTCGGGACCGACGGCCAGGCCTGGCTGCCGAACGCCGAGAACGTGAAGAGCGGGAAGTACCCGCTCTCGCGGCCGCTCTTCATGTACACGCGCGGCAAGCCGTCCGGCGAGGCGAAGGAGTTCATCGAGTTCTGCCTGTCCCCCGCGGGGCAGGCCATCGTGACGCAGGTCGGCTACTACCCGATCAAGTAGGTTACGGCGTCACGGAACCGTCACGCGGCCGCCACTGGCCCGCGACGGATGTCGGATAGATCGGCGGCCGCGATGCAAGCGATCCATGCGGCTGGGCTGGCTGGGGCGGCACCGCGCCCCGGCGCGGCCATGCGACGGCGGCAGCTCCGGGAGGGGCTCGTCGAGGGGGTCATCACCCTCGTCGCCCTGACCGGGATCGCCGCCGTCGTCCTGATCTTCGTGTTCGTGGCGCGGGAGGCGATCCCGCTCTTCACGAACCCGGACCTCGCGAAGGAGACGGACCTCGGGCGGATGTTCCTGCCCCAGGTCTGGCGCGAGGGGCGGCCGGCGAGCTTCGTCTGGCAGCCGGTGGGGAACGTCCCGAAGTACTCGATGATCCCGCTCCTCATCGGCACCGTGAAGGTGACGATCGTCTCGATGGTCGTCGCCGCGCCCGTCGGCGTCGCCTCCGCGCTGTTCACCTCGGAGTTCGCGCCCCGCCGGCTGAAGGAGGTGCTGAAGCCCACCATCGAGCTGCTCGCGGGGATCCCGTCGGTCGTGCTCGGGTTCTTCGCGCTCATGGTGATGGCGACCTGGCTCCAATCGGCCTTCGGCTTCTCCTACCGGCTGAACGCAGTGGTGGCAGGCCTCGGCCTCGCGCTCACCATCGTGCCGGTGGTGTTCACGGTGTCGGAGGACGCGCTCGCGGCGGTGCCGCGGAGCTACCGCGAGGCGTCGCTCGCGCTCGGCGCCACGAAGTGGGAGACCGCCTTCCGGGTCGTGCTCCCCGCCGCGGCCCCCGGTGTCCTCGCCGCGGTCGTGCTCGGATTCGGGCGCGCGATCGGCGAGACGATGATCGTCCTCATGGCGTCCGGGAACGCGGCGATCACGTCGTGGTCCTTCGGCGAGTCGGTGCGGACGCTCCCCGCCACGATCGCGGCCGAGCTGGGCGAGGTCGTGTTCGGCGGGACGCACTACGCCGTCCTCTTCTTCCTCGGCGTCGAGTTGTTCGTCTTCACCTTCGTGCTGAACGGGCTCGCGGCCTGGTTCGTGCACCGCCTCGTCCGCCGGATGTCGGGTGCCGCGGCGTGAAGCTCGGGACCCGCAAGGCGGTCGGCAGCGGGCTCACGATCCTCACCGGGGTCGCGGCGGGCCTCGTCGTCCTGATGCTCGGCGTGATCCTGTTCGACGTCGTTCGCGGCGGCGCCGAGAGGATCTCGTGGACGTTCCTCACCGCCGCGCCCACGGAGGGCATGACGGCCGGAGGGATCTTCCCGGCCATCTACGGCACGGCGGTGATGACGCTCCTCATGACCGTGGCGGTGATGCCGGTCGGGGTGATGACGGCCATCTACCTGCACGAGTACGCGGCCCCCAGCTCGCGCCTCGCGGGCGCGGTCCGCGTCGCGGTGACGAACCTCGCCGGCGTCCCGTCCATCGTCTTCGGCCTCTTCGGCCTCGGCTTCTTCATCCAGTTCGTCGGGCGCGGGCTCGACCGCGTTCTCTCGGAAGGCACGGTCCACTACGGGCAGCCCGCCATCTTCTGGGCCGCGCTCACGCTCGCGATCCTGACCTTGCCCGTCGTGATCGTCTCCACGGAAGAGGCGCTCCGCGCCGTCCCCCACGAGCACCGCGACGCAAGCCTCGCGCTCGGCGCGACGCGGTCGCAAACGCTCGCGCGCGTCGTGCTCCCCGGCGCGCTCCCCGGCATCCTCACCGGCGCCATCCTCGCGGTGGCGCGCGGCGCCGGCGAGGTCGCGCCCATCCTGTTCACCGGCGTCGCCTACTTCCTGCCCGACCTCCCGACCTCGCCCTTCTCGCAGTTCATGCACCTCGGCTACCACACCTACGTCCTCGCCACGCAGTCCCCCGACGTCGAGGCGACGCGGCCGCTCCTCTACGCGACCGTGCTCGTCCTCCTCGCCCTCACCTTCGCCCTCAACCTGGTGGCCCTTGTCATCCGCACTCGCACGCGCCGCCGCGCCGCGGCCGGCCACTGACATGACTCCCCCGCTCGCGCCCGTCCCCGCGCCGACGCCCAAGATGGAGGCGCGAGACCTCACCATCTCCTACGGCACGAAGCCCGCGGTGAAGCGCGTCTCGCTCCGGCTCCCGGACCGGCAGGTCACGGCGCTCATCGGCCCGTCCGGCTGCGGGAAGTCCACCTTCCTGCGCGCGCTCAACCGCATGAACGACCTCATCCCCGGCGCGAGCTTCACCGGGCAGATCCTCCTCGACGGCGAGGACGTCATCGGCGGCGGCCTCGACGCGGTCGAGCTCCGGCGACGGGTCGGCATGGTGTTCCAGAAGTCGAACCCGTTCCCGAAGTCGATCCTCGAGAACGTCGCGTACGGGCTGCGCGTCGCCGGCATGAACGACAAGGACCGGATCGCGGAGCGCGTCGAGCGGTCGCTCCGCGGCGCGGCGCTCTGGGACGAGGTGAAGGACCGGCTCCAGGAGAGCGCGCTCGGGCTCTCCGGCGGACAGCAGCAGCGGCTCTGCATCGCGCGGGCCCTCGCGGTCGAGCCGGAGGTGCTGCTCATGGACGAGCCGGCGAGCGCGCTCGATCCGATCGCGACCGCCAAGATCGAGGACCTCATCCACGAGCTGAAGGAGCGCTACACGATCGTGATCGTCACCCACAACATGCAGCAGGCGGCCCGCGTCTCCGACCAGACGGCGTTCTTCTACATGGGGGAGCTCGTGGAGGTCGGGCCGACCGAGCAGATCTTCACGAACCCCCACGAGCAGCGGACCGAGGACTACGTCACCGGCAAGTTCGGATAGCCCGGCGAGGTGTACCCGCGTAACGTCTGGGCAGAGCCATGAGCGTCCACACCGACAAGGCTTACGAGGCGGAGCTGAAGACGCTCCGCGAGCGGCTCCTCGCCATGGGGGGCCTCGTCGAGCAGGCGATCTCGGCGAGCGTCCGCGCCGTCACCGAGCGCGACTCGCCGCTCGCCGAGCAGGTGAAGTTCCGCGATCGGGAGATCAACCGGATGGAGGTCGAGATCGACGGCATGTGCCGGCGCGTCCTCGCCCTCCGGCAGCCGGCCGCGTCCGACCTGCGCTTCATCACGACCGCCCTCAAGATCGTGACCGACCTCGAGCGCATGGGCGATCTCGCGGTGAACGTCGCGGAGCGCTCGCTCGACCTCAACGCCGCGCCGCCCATCGGCCCGCTGCACGAGCTCTCCAAGCTCGCGGACCTCTCCGAGGCCCAGCTCAAGAAGGCGCTCGACGCCTTCGTGACGGGCGACGTGGACAAGGCCGACGAGGTCATGCGCGGCGACGACCTCCTCGACGCGCTCTACCTCAAGATCTTCAACGACCTCCTCGCGCTCATGATGGAGGACTCGAGGAACATCCGCCGCGCGACGTCGCTCATGTTCGCGGCGAAGCACCTCGAGCGCTTCGGCGACCACGCGACGAACCTCGCCGAGATGGTCGTCTACATGGTCCGCGGGCAGGACGTCCGGCACCCGAAGAGCCGCGCGCAGGAGCACGCCGGGTCCTGACCGCCGGGGGGCGCTATACCAGGTCCCGAGAGACCGCCGGTACGCATCCCGGCACAGCCATGGAAGACGCCCCGCTCACCTCCACGCCGATCCCGCCCGCTGCCGCGATCGGCACGGACGCGCCGCCCATGGCGGCCGAGCTCGCGCCCGAGGGTGCGGCGGCCGAGCGGCGGCCGCCCGTGTCGGCGGTGGACCCGGTCCTGTTCGCGAACCGCGAGCTCGGGCTCGTCGCGTTCCAGCGGCGGGTGCTCGAGGAGGCGCTCGATCCCAGGAACCCACTCCTCGAGCGGGTGAGGTTCCTCTCGATCGTCGGGTCGAACCTCGACGAGATCTTCATGATCCGGGTCGCGGGGCTGAAGCAGCAGATCGCCGCCGGCATCACGGCGCCGCCCCCCGACGGCCTGCCGCCGGCGGAGCAGCTCGCGCAGGTCCGGCGCGAGACGCTCGCCCTGAGCCGCGCCGCCCGCCGGTGCCTCCGCGACACGCTCCTCCCGGAGCTCGCTGCGGCGGGGGTCGAGGTGCTCGACTACCCGCAGCTCACGGACAAGCAGCGCGAGGTCGCGCGGAAGTACTTCGACGAGATCGCCTTCCCCATCCTGACGCCGCTCGCGGTCGACCCGGGCCGGCCGTTCCCGTTCATCTCGAACCTGAGCCTCAACCTGGGCGTCTTCGTGGACGGCGGCGACGGCCTCGAGCGCTTCGCCCGGGTCAAGGTCCCGGACACGCTGCCGCGGCTGGTCCCGCTCGGCCGCTCCTCGGGCGGGATGAGGCCGGACGGGACGGTCCACCACCGCCACGCGTTCATCTGGCTCGAGCAGCTCGTCGCCGCCCACGCCGACCGGCTGTTCCCCGGCCTACGCGTCATCGAGGTCCACCCGTTCCGCGTGACGCGCGACGCCGAGATGCTGCTCCAGGAGATGGAGGCCGAGGACCTGCTCGAATCGATCGAGACCGGGGTCCGCAGGCGCCGGTTCGGCTCCGCGGTGCGGCTCGAGGTGACGAGCACGTTCACCGACCGGATGCGGGAGCTGCTCCTCGAGAAGCTGCCGATCGCCGCCGCGGACGTCTACGCGCTCGACCCGCCGCTCGGCCTGTCCGGCGTCGGCGCGCTCGCGAACGTGGAGCGGCCGGATCTCAAGTTCCCGGCCTTCGTCCCGGCGGTCCCCCCGCGGCTCGAGCCCGAGGAGAGCGGCGAGACCATCTTCACCGCGATCCGCCGCCACGACATCCTGCTCCACCATCCGTTCGACTCGTTCGCGCCGGTGGTCGAGTTCCTGCGCACCGCGGCGCGCGACCCCGACGTCCTCGCCATCAAGCAGACGCTCTACCGGGTCGGGCGGAACTCGCCGGTGGTGCAGGCGCTCCTCGAGGCGGTCCAGAACCGCAAGCAGGTCGCGGTCCTCGTCGAGCTGAAGGCCCGCTTCGACGAGGAGAGCAACATCGGGTGGGCGCGGGCGCTCGAGGCCGAGGGCGTGCACGTCATCTACGGCCTCCTCGGCTACAAGACGCACTCCAAGATCGCCCTGGTGGTCCGCCGGGAGGGCGACCGCCTCGCGCGCTACGTCCACCTCGCGACGGGCAACTACAACGCGGTGACCGCGGGCCTCTACACCGACCTCGGCCTCCTCACCTGCGACCCGGACATCGGCGAGGACGCGACGCACCTCTTCAACTACCTCACCGGCTACTCGCGCGAGCGCGCGTACCGAAAGCTCCTCGTCGCGCCGATCAACCTCCGGGAGCGGATCACCGCGCTCATCGAGCGCGAGGTGGCCCACGCGCGGGCCGGCCGGGAGGCGCGGCTCGTGTTCAAGATGAACGCGCTCGTCGATCCCGAGATGATCGTCGCGCTCGCGCGCGCCGCGCAGGCGGGCGTCCGCGTCGACCTCCTCGTGCGCGGTGTCTCGTGCATGCGCCCCGGGGTGCGAACGGTCTCGGAGGGGGTCACGATCACGAGCATCGTGGGGCGCTTCCTCGAGCACAGCCGCATCTACTGGTTCGCGAACGGCGGCGCGGAGGAGGTCTACCTGGGGAGCGCGGACCTCATGCCGCGGAACCTCGACCGCCGCGTCGAGGTGCTGTTTCCCGTGACGGACCCTGCGCTCGTGCACCAGCTCCGGTGGGACGTCCTCGAGACCTACCTGCGCGACGACGAGCGGGCGCGGGTGATGCGTCCGGACGGCACGTACGAGCGGCGCGCACCGCGCGAGGGCGAGGCGCCGGTCGACAGCCAGCGGACGCTCCTCGAGGCCGCGGCGCATCGCGGCCGCGGCTGATCGCGTCACCCCGAGAGCCGCTTCAGCGCCTTCCGGAGCTCGCGCGTCCGCCGCCCGGAGCCCGCGCGCGCCTCCATCCAGGCCGAGTGGCGCGCGAGCCGGGCCGTGACGATGCGCAGGACCTCGAGCCGCGCGTACCACTTCCGGTCGCCGGCGACGAGGTGCCAGCGGGCGGCCGGGACGTCGGTGCGGCGAAGGGCGTCGTCCGCGGCCTCGACGTAGTGGTCCCACCTCTTGCGGGCCCGCACGTCCGCGTCCGAGATCTTCCACTGCTTGTACGGATCCCGGAGGCGCGCCTCGAACCGCCGGAGCTGCTCGTCCTTGCTCATCCCGAGGAAGATCTTGACGAGGTCGATGCCATCGTCGACGAGGGTCCGCTCGAACTCGACGATCTCACGGAAGGCGCGCCTCCACTCGGGCTTCGCCGCGAGGTGCTCGACGCGCTCCACCAGCACGCGGCCGTACCAGGTGCGGTCGAACACGGTGAGGGTGCCCGGCACGGGGAGCTCGCGCCAGAACCGCCACAGCCAGTGGCGCCCCTGCTCCTCCTCCGTGGGCGGGCCGATCGGCACCACCTTCACGCCGCGCGGATCGATCGCCTCGGTGAGCCGCCGGATGGCGCCGCCCTTCCCCGAGGCGTCGAACCCCTCGATCGCGATGACGGCGCGGCGGCGCGAGTGGAACAGGCCTTGCTGGACGAGGAGCATGCGCCGCTGCAGCTCCTCGAGCCGGCGCTCGTAGACGTCCTTCGACGCGATCGCCGGGAACTCGCCCGCGAGCAGGCGGGACAGCGACGGGTGGGCCATGTCGTCACCTCCGGTGCGCGTTGCGAGGAGAGGCTAGCACGCTCGCCGCGCGGCAGACGGGCCACGCCCCGGTGACGAACGTGCGAAATCGACCGGCGAACGGGTCCGCGGAGTGGCGCGGGATCGACGAGATGTCGATAATCGGGGGGTGAAGCTCGTCCGGGTGGCGGGTGGGATCGTGTGGCGGGACGCGGCAGCGGGGCCGCGCATCGCCGTGGTCCACCGCAGGAAGCGGGACGACTGGAGCCTCCCGAAGGGGAAGCTCGACGCCGGCGAGGGCTGGCACGACGCGGCGCGCCGCGAGATCGCGGAGGAGACGGGCTGGCACGTCCGGCTCGGCGCCTTCGCGGGCGCGAAGCTGTACGTCGATCGCCCGGAGCCGAAGCTCGTCCTCTACTGGCACGCACGCGCGGTGTCGGAGGTCGCGATGCCGGACGACGAGATCGATGAGGTCCGCTGGCTCTCCCGGCGCGAGGCGCTCGGTCGGCTCGACCACGGGTCGGACCGGCGGCTCCTGCTGCGAGCGCTCCGCGGCGCGGGGGGGGCCCCGCCCCGGGCGCCGGCGACCGCGCAGCTCGGGCGCGACGACCTCCGCAGGCTCGTCATCCTCGACTCCCGGGAGGCCGAGGGGGCGGTCCCGGACGTGCTCGGGCTCATCTCGAGAGCCGTCGCGAGCGCCTCGGGCCGCTTCGCCGTCGCGCGCCGCGCGTAGCCGGCGCTTCCGTCCGGGGGCCGGGACGTGCCGCTGTGGCAGGCGCGGCGGCGGGAGCGAGGTCGCCGAGCTCAGGCCCGGGCCGGGGGCGGCGCCGGCTCGACCTGTGGCTCGACCGGCGGGGCTCGGGGCGACGGCGCGGAGTCGGGGGGCGCAGCGCCGGCCGGCGGCGCGCCCGGCGAGGCCGCGAGGTTCTCGTTCAGGTACGCGGGGTCGCCGGTCACCTCGCGCACGACGAGCGGCTGCAGCCACTCCGGGATCCCGACCTCGGTCGCTCGCGCCGGCAGCTCGACCTCGGCGACGACGAGATCGCGGTCGGCGAAGGCGTCGATCTCCCAGACCAGCGAGCCCTCCCGTACGCGGTGCCGCCGCTTCGTCACGCGGCGGCCCTCCGTCAGGGGCCAGAGCGCGTCGAAGACCTCGCGCGTCGTCTCCTCCTCGGCCTCGAGCCGCGCTGCGCCCGAGCCACGCTTCACCGCCCGGAAGTAACGGTCGCCCTCGCGGCCGCGCACGCGGCGGATCCGTTCGCGCACCTGCGCGCCCGGGAGCCAGCCCTGGGCGATCTCGAAGCCCTCGTCCTCCGAGGCTCTCGGAGGAAGGCCCGCGAGGAGGAACTTCCGCTCGTGCTCGAGCTTCCCGCCCGCGCGGGACTCGAGCGCCGCCGCGATCGACGCGACCTCGCCGGAGAGCGACTCCATCCCCCCCGAGCGCCACTCGCGCTCGAGATCCGCGAAGAGGGCGTCGCGCCGCTCGCGCACGAGCTCGACGAGCGCGAGAAGGCCGGCCCGCGGGCTCCCCTGCAGCGCGCCCCGGATGGTGTCGGCGCCGGGCCCGTGCGCGTAGGCCGCCGCGTGGACGCGGCGCGCCCGCTCCGCGGCGGCGTCCACGTTCGCCTCGCCGAGCTCGGCCGCGAGCACGTGCGCGTCGTGCAGGTCGCCGAGCACGTCCTGGAGGCGCTTGAGGTGCCCGATCGCCTCCTTCGCGTCGGCGGGCCCGTACCCCCGGAGCGGCTCGACGAGGTACCGCAGCCGCTTTCCCTCGATCCGCGCGCGGTGCACGCCCTCCTGATCCGACGCGTCCCGGATCGCCTGGATCCGCTCCGCGAGCGCGGCGGCCTGGTCGCGCACGAGCGACGCGAGCACGCCCGCGAGGCTCGCGCCGGCCCCCGCCTCGCCGACCCTCCGTTCGTACGTCGCGAGCCGTCGCTGCAGCTTCTCGGCGGCTCGCAGGAACCGCGCCGCCACCCGAGCGGCGTCGGGCCCCCCGTGCGCGCGCGCCTCGTAGCGCGAGACGATGAGCTCCCATCCCGGGCGCCTTCGCGCCGACAGGAACGCCTCGCGCTTCCCCGCGAGCCAGGCGAGCTGGACCTCGGCGTCGCGTGCCTCGTTCGTCGAGCGCGCGACCTTCCTGAGCCGCTTCTCGTGCTTCGGCCGGACGCCGCCCTCGAGCCAGGGCCGGTAGGTGCGGAGGGCGCTCCGGAACCGACGGACCGCCACGCGGAAGTCGTGGAGCGGCTCCGCTCCCGCGCCGGCAGCGAGCGCCTCCGCCGCCTCGGACGCCTCGGTCAGGAGCGCGAGTGCGACGACCCGCGCCCCCTCCTCCGCCGAGAGGTCCATCACGCGATCGTCGATCCGCATGCCGGAATGATGCGCGCACCGCCCGACCGGAGCGCGACCCGGGCGGGGCCCCCTGGCGAATGTCACACGCGCGCGGCGGCAGGACGGGTGGACCGAGCGCAGAATCCTCGGGGCGAGGGAGGCCGAGATGGAGCTGCTCGTCGTGCGCCACGCCATCGCCGAGACGCGCGAGGCGTTCGCGAAGACCGGACAGGACGACGCGAAGCGGCCGCTGACCGCGGAGGGGCGCCGCAGGTTCGAGAAGGGGGCGCGAGGGCTCCGCGACCTCGCGGGCGGGATCGAGCTGCTCGCGACGAGCGAGCTCGTCCGCGCCACCCAGACGGCGGACATCCTCGAGGCCGCGTGGGACGGGAAGCTCCGCACCGTGCGGCTCCGCGAGCTCGCACCGGATGCGGATCCGGAGGCGCTCCTCGGCTGGCTGCGGCGGCAGCGCCGTCGCAAGCTCGTGGCGGTCGTGGGTCACGAGCCGCACCTGTCGCGCTTCGTCGAGCATGCGCTCACCGGACGCGCGTCGGAGTTCCTGGATCTGAAGAAGGGCGGCGCCTGCCTGCTCGACCTCGGGAAGTCGCCGAAGGCGGGCCGCGCGCGGCTCACGTGGCTCCTCACCGCGGAGCAGCTGCGGCAGCTCGGGCGGTGACGGTGCGCGCATGCCGAGTTCACGATCCCGACGCCCCGCCGTCACGCTGCGCACACGCGGGATCGCCATGATGGCGCGCAGGTCGCTCGCGGGAGGGTGGGGGAGGTCGGAGGAGCTGCCGGAGGGCATGTCCATGTCCATGACCATCGACCAGCTTCACGCGCTGTACTGCGCGGCCCACGCCGAGGCGTGGCGGGTCTCGCAGGGTGGCGTCCTCCGCGCGTTCGAGGTGTCGGTCAACGCGGCGGGGGTCACCGCGCTCGAGCGCGTCATCCTCGAGTTCGCGCTGCACGACGCCACGAACGGCACACCGGCGCGGTCCCGGGACGGCTTCGAGCGCGCGGTGCGGCAGGCGCCGGAGCTGTTCGGCGGGCTCGGCCTGCGCGCCGCCGGCGAGGCGGCCGGGGCCGGCGCGGCGAGATGGCTCGACGCGGCGTGACCGTCGGACGGCAGCGACGGGCGGGTGGACGGGGCCGGCGGGATCGCTACCCGGCGTCCGCCGCGGCCGCCAGCGTCGGCAGGTCCAGCTCGAGCGTGGGCACGCGGGACCGCAGCCGCGCGGCGTCCACGCCGAAGTAGCGGAGCATCCGGAGCTGGTGGACGCGCAGCCCCCGGAGCGTCACCCGGGCCGCGCTCGTCTCCCCGAGCGCCTGCGCGAGCAGGGCGACGCCGAAGTCCTCGAACGCGGACACGCGCGCCAGGTCGACGCGGACCGACTCGCCGGATCGAGCGCGCTCGAGCACCGCCCCGAGCCGCTTCGCGGCGGGCACGTCGAACGTGCCGTCCATCTCGATGAGAAGCTCGCCTCGCCTCGACCTGCTTCGTGTCATGGGGCACCCCAGGGACCGACACAGGGTGCCGCCGCCGCGTGGCGGGGACGGGGCTCGCCGGTGAAAAGGCGGCGACGAAAGCGTCAGCGCCGTCCCACCGCGACGTCGATCCGCTTGCGGAAGACCTCCCGGAAGAGGGCTGCCTCGCGGCGGACGTCCCACAGCTCGAGGTCGGCAGGGCCCCGGACCGTGAGCCGGAGCCGCACGGCCCCGTTCGCGGTCACCGCCCGGACGCGCTCCACGGCCTGCTGGTGCGACGCGTCGAGCGCGTTCGCCACGCGGAGCAGAGCCGAGAGCTTGCGCACGACCGTGAGCTCGCCGCTCGTGAGGTGGGCGAGGTCGGCGCGCTCGCGGTCCGGCGTGGAGCGCCGGTGGTAGCGCGCCACCGTGGCGACGAGCAGGCGTTCGCGATCGGAGAAGCCCGGGATGTCGGCGTTCGCGACGAGGTAGTAGGTGTGCTTGTGGTGGCGGTGGAACGAGACGGCGACCCCGATGTCGTGCAGCACCGCGGCCGCCTCGAGCACGCGACGGGCGGACGCGGGGAGCCGGTGCACCGTCGCGAGGTCGTCGAAGATCCGCCCCGCGAGGGCGGCGACGTGCAGGCCGTGCCGCTCGTCGAAGCCGAAGCGCTGCCCGAGCGCGCGAGCCGCGTCGGTCGCGGATCGGTCGTCGTCGCCCGTGCGGCGGCGGAGGAGGTCCACCAGGACCCCGTTCCTGAGCCCGGTGTCGACGCTCGTCACGCCCTCGAGCCGGAGGCGGCGCACGGCCGCGTCCAGGATCACGGCGCCCGCCACGATGATCTCCGCGCGACGCGGCTCGAAGTGGCGCCGCCGCTCCTGGACGCCCATCTCGGCGAGCTCGTCGACGGCGCGCGCGATCTCCTTCGCCGACGCGTTCCGCCGCCGGGACGCCGCGAAGGAGACGACTGCGTTGATCGTCCCCGAGCTGCCGAGCGCGACGCGCGGGTGGGGGAAGCGCTTCGGCAGCCCCTCGCGGAACGCCTCCTCCGCGAAGCTCCGGATGAGCGCGAGCCGCGCCGGCGTCACCTTCGCGGCGGTCCCGAAGGTCTCGGTCACGCGGACGGCGCCGAGCGCCACGCTCCACAGGCTCGTCGGCTCCTCTCCGACCGCGGAGGCGACCTCGGTCGAGCCACCGCCGATGTCGATCACGAGCGACCGCGCCCGCGGCGGACGTCCCTGGAGCACCCCGAGGCAGATGAGCCGCGCCTCCTCGCGTCCGCTCACCACCTCGAGGTCGAGGCCGGCCTCCTTGCGCGCACGGCGGACGATCTCGGGGCCGTTGCGGGCCTCGCGGATCGCGCTCGTCGCGACGGCGCGGACGCGGGCGCCGTCGCGACGGCAGAGGGCGGCGTACCGGCGGAGCGTCGCGAGCAGCCGATCCGCGACGTCGCGCGGGATCGACCCGGTCACGAAGACGCCCTCGCCCGGGCGCACCGGATCACGCTCCTGGTGGAGCGTCTCGAGGGATCCGTCGGGGAGCGGACGCGCGAGCTCGAGCCGGACGGCGTTCGTCCCGACGTCGATCGCGGCCAGGATCTCCCTGCCGCCCTTCACTCGTCCGCGTCGGTTCACGGCTCCCCCGGCGAGTCTACGTGCGGACCCCGCCGCGCGCCCGCGCCGGTTCCAACCCGATCGGGTGTGCGTCATCCGTTCGTTGCACGTCCGTCACGGACCGGTGGTACGGGATCGCGTTACCTGAGCGGTGCTCACCCCACCCAGGGACCAGCGATGCCGAGCGAGCTCACGCAGGGCGCGGGGATCACCGCGCTCCCACCGGCCGGCGACGTGCCGTCGCCGCTCGAGGCGCGCGCGTACCTGAACCGCGAGCTCTCGTGGCTCGAGTTCAACCAGCGCGTGCTCGACGAGGCCGCCGATCCGGGCCTGCCGATCGGCGAGCGGCTCAAGTTCCTCGGGATCTCGGCCTCGAACCTCGACGAGTTCTTCATGGTCCGCGTGGCGGGCTTGAAGTCCCAGATCGAGGCCGGCGTCCTGCGCCGCTCTCCCGACGGCATGCTGCCGCGCGAGCAGCTCGCGGCGGTGTCGGCCCGGGTGCACCGGATGGTGGCCGACCAGTACGCGCTCTGGCGCGAGCAGATCCTGCCCGCGCTCGAGCGCGAGCACGGCATCCGGATCCTGCGGCCGTCCGCGCTCGACGCGGAGCAGGCGCTCGAGGCGCGCCGGCAGTTCCGCGAGCGGATCTTCCCGCTCCTCACGCCGCTCGCGCACGACCGGAGCCACCCCTTCCCGCAGCTGCGCAACAAGTCCATCTCACTCGCCGTCCAGCTGCCGCGCCCGCCCGGGAAGCGTCGGACGAGCCGCGGCACGATGGCGGTCGTCGGGATCCCGACCGCGAGCGTCCCGCGCCTCGTGCCGGTGCCGGGGCACGGCGCGTACGTGCTCGTCGAGGACCTCGTCGCGGAGCACGTGGGCGAGCTCTTCTTCACCGCGGCGAGGCTCCGGACGGCGGCGTTCCGCGTGACGCGCAACTGGGACCTCGAGGTCGACCTCGAGGAGGGGGACGACCTTCTCGCGCTCGTCTCCGAGGGCGTCCGCCGGCGCGACCTCGGCGCGGCGGTGCGGATCGAGTTCGCCGCGGACGCGCCCGGCGAGATCACCGATTCGCTCGCGCGTCAGCACGGGCTCGGCGAGCTCGACGTGTACGCGCTCGACGGAGCGCTGCAGCTCCAGGACCTCGCGCAGCTGTCGGAGCTGCTCACGGAGCGCACGCGGGCCCCCGCGCCCGCGACCCCCGCCGCGCTCCAGCACGTCGACACCGTGATGGAGGCGATGCGCAAGGGCGACGTCCTGCTCCACCACCCGTACGACTCCTTCGAGCCGGTCGTCCGCTTCATCGAGGAGGCGGCGGACGATCCCGACGTGAAGGCGATCAAGCAGGTGCTCTACCGCACCGGCAAGGACAGCCGGTTCGTGAAGGCGCTCCTGCGCGCCGCGGAGAAGCGGAAGGAGGTCGCGGTCTTCCTCGAGATCCGCGCCCGGCTCGACGAGGAGAACAACATCGGGCCCATCGAAGACCTGAAGCGCGCGGGCGCGATGGTCGTGTACGGCTACGACGCGTGCAAGACGCACTGCAAGGTGTCGCTCGTGGTCCGGGTCGAGGACGGCGCCCCGCGCCGGTACGTGCATCTCGGGACCGGGAACTACAACCCCCAGACCGCGCGGATCTACACCGACGTCTCGCTGCTCACCGCGCGCCGGGACATCGCCGAGGAGGTCGAGGCGGTGTTCCACATGCTGACCGGGAACACCACCGCGGCGCTCGCGGCGCAGGGGCTCGTCCCGGCCTGGCCCTGGAAGCGGCTCGCGGTCGCGCCGCACGGGCTCAGGGAAAGGGTCCTCGGGCTCGTCGCCGACGAGATCGCCGAGGCCGGGGCGGGCCGGCCGGCGCGCATCGTCGCGAAGATGAACTCGCTCGTCGACCCCGAGGTGATCGCGGCGCTCTACCGCGCGAGCCAGGCCGGCGTGCGGGTGGACCTCCTCGTCCGCGGGATCTGCTGCCTGCGCCCGGGGGTGCCCGGCCTTTCAGATCGGATCCGCGTGCACCAGGTCGTCGATCGGTACCTGGAGCACAGCCGGATCCTGGTGTTCGGCGAGGGAAGGCGCGCTCAGACGTTCATCTCGTCCGGCGACTGGATGCCCCGGAACTTCCACGACCGGGTCGAGGTCATGACGCCGATCGACGATCCCGCGGCGCGGGTCGCGCTCCTCGAGATCGTGGAGACCGGGCTCGCCGACACCGCGAAGGGGAGCACGCTCGATGCGGATGGGACGTACCGGCGGCTGCGACCCGGCCCCGGCGAGCCCGCGGTACGGAGCCAGGACGCGCTCGGCGCGCACGGGCGGGCTCCGCCCGAGCTGCACGCGGTGGCGAGCCGCGGGTAGGGCGCCTCGTCAGGCGGCCCGGTGCTTCCGGACCCGGGCGCGCGACCGGCGGCCGCCACGGACCGGCGCCACCACCACCTCGCCCGCCTCCTCGACGCCGTCGGAGCGAAGCTCGATCACGAAGAGCTGGACCGCCTCCTTCGCGTCCCAGGCGCGGACGTGGGCGATCCGGCGGCGCGACGCGGAGTCGAACTGGCACTCGAAGGAGCTCTCGCGGATGTCGTGCATGGTGGGTCCTCGCCGTCGGATCAGGAGACTGCCGCCGCGTACGGATGTTTAATGTGACAACACCCCGGGCCTCCGTGACGAGATCGTGACAGCGGCATCCAGGTTGCGCGCGGCCCGCGTGGGGTCGCCCGGCGGGCGGACTACAGGGCGCCTTCCATCCCCCGAACGGTCGTGAGCAGACGGCTGCGCGATCGTTTCTTTCACCTCTGGCGGGTTCGTCCGAAATCGTCACCGGGTCGCCGCCGGAACGAGACCCGGGCGCGGGATGCTCCCTGCGCGGCCGACGGTGGTCGCGGAGGTGGCCCGCAATGGAGATGCTCGCGTTCCTCTTCCTCGCCGGCGCGTCGGTTGGGCTGGCAGCGATCGCGGCGCAGCACCTCGTGCTGTGGCTCCACGTGCGGCAGGCTCCGCCCGTGCCGCGCCGCACGCCGCCGGTGTCGGTCCTGAAGCCCCTCTGCGGGGTCGACGACGGCCTCCTGACGAACCTCGCCTCCTTCGCCGCGCTCGAGTACCCGGAATACGAGGTCGTGCTCGGCGTGCGGGACGCGCGGGACGCCGCCTACCCGGTGGCGCTCGCGGCCGCGGCGCGCTGGCCCGGCAGGTTCCGGATCGCGCTCCAGCGCGGCGAGCCCGGCCTGAACCCGAAGGTGAACCAGCTCGCGACGCTCGCTCGCGCGGCGCGGCACGACGTGCTCGTCGTGTCGGACTCGAACGTGAGGGTCGCGCCCGGCTACCTCTCCGAGATCGCCGCGCTCCTCGAGGACGAGGACGTCGGCCTCGTCACGCACCCGATCGTCGGCACGGGCGAGGCGAGCGTCGGATCGCTCATGGATCACCTCCACCTCGCCGGCGCGATCACGCCGGGCGTCGTCGGGGCGAAGCGGCTCGCGGGGCGCGACTTCGTGGTCGGCAAGTCCATGGCGCTCCGGCGAGGCGACCTCGAGGCGCTCGGCGGGTTCGAGGCGGTGAAGGACGTCCTCGCGGAGGACTGGGCACTCGGCGTGATGGTGCCCGCCGTGCTCGGGAAGCGCGTGGCGGTGGCGCGCGTCCCGATCGAGAACGTGAGCGAGCGCCGCGCCGTCCGGGAGTTCGCCGGCCGTTACAGGCGCTGGGGGGTCCTGCAGCGACAGGCGGTCGGGCGGGTCCCGTACGTGGCCCAAGCGCTCCTGAACCCGGTCATGCTCGCCGTGCTCGCCGCGGCCGCGGCGCCCGGGCGCACGACGCTCGCCGCCCTCTGCGCGGTCTCTGCCGCGAAGACGGCGCTCGACGGCGCCGCGGCGCGCTCGCTCCGGCCGGGCGGGTTCCGGCTGGCGCAGCTCGCGTGGATCCCGGCGAAGGACCTCGTCTTCGGCGCGGCCTGGCTGCACGGCCTCGTGCGGCGCGACGTCGTCTGGCGCGGGAGCCGGATCCTCGTCGCCCGCGGGACGCGGATCGAGCGACCGGTCCCGTCGATGGACGTCGCCGTGGAGGGCGGCGCGACCGCGGTGTCGTAGTCGCTCGCTGGGGCCTCAGGCGGCACGCCTGCGGCGTTCGGGCGCGGCCTCGAGCCAGCGGCTCCCGACCATCCGGCCGTCCTCGTGGAGGAAGACGCGCGCGCCGCCGAGCTCGGGTGAGCAGCCCGCGTTCACGACCGTGAGCGGTCGGGCGTCGCCTGGGAACGGTGAGGCCCTGCTCGGCACGTGCCGGTGCCCGTGCAGGACGAGGTCGCAGCGGCCGCGGGCGATCGCGAGGAGCTCGCGCCCGCGCGCCAGCTCCTCCGCGTTGGGCCAACCGAGCCAGCCGGACAGCGCCTCGCCGAGGTCGTCGGGCGGGAGCGGCAGGACGTGGTGATGGAGCATGATCACCGAGAGCGCGCCCTGCGGAGCGTCCCGCACCGCGGCGTCCACCTCCGCGAGGTCGCTCCCGTCGAGGAGCCCGTGCGCGGCCACGAGGGAGCGGTTGTGAGGCGCGGTCGAGTCGACGCGTACGACGTGGACTCCCGGCAGGTCCGCGACGCCGACGCGCGAGCCGACCATCAGCGTCGCCCCGGCGTCCTCGCCGGCGCGGTCGTGGTTTCCGGGAACGACGACGACGCGTCCCGCCTCCAGGAGCGGCGCGAAGGCGTCCTCGAACGCGCGCAGCTCGGCGAGCCGGCCGCGGTGGGTGAGGTCGCCGGTGACGAGCACGGCCTCCACCCCCGCGCCGTGCAGCGCGGCTCCGAGCGCGCGGGCCGACGCGTCCGTCCGACGGTCGCGTCCGAGGTGGAGGTCCGAGACGTGGGCGAGCGTGTGGATCACGCGTGGAGAAGTCGACCACGCCTGCGTGCCGCGCCGGGCACGTGCGCGTGACGACTTCGCAAGCACCCCCGCCACCGAGTCGTGCTCGCGCCGTCACGCGGCGCTCACGCGGCCCTCACCTCGCCCCTCGTGTACGAGGGGCGCGCGCTCGCCGCCGTCGGGGCGCGCCCGGCCTACGAGACGAGGAGGCGCGAGGCGACGCCGGCGAGCACGCCGAGCACGGCGCCCGCGGCGACGTCGAGCGGGTAGTGCGCGCCGAGGTAGATGCGCGAGAGGCCGATACCGGCGGACAGGAGCAGCGCGCTCGCGCCGAGCCCGTGCGGCTCGCCCGCGAACGCGACCGCGACGCCGACCGCGGCGGCCGTGTGGCCGGACGGGAACGAGAAGCGATCCGGGTTCGCGGCGAGCGCCTCGAACCCGGCGATCGCGATGTTCGGCCGCGGCCGGGTGAGGCTCCGCTTGAGCGCCTGCGAGAAGAGCGTCGCGATCCCCGTCGCGGCGCCCAGGCGGAGACCGAGGTGCGCGCCGCGCGCGGTGAAGGTCGCGAGGCAGGCGGCGCCGACCATCGTCCAGCTCTTGCCGTCGCCCACCGCCGTCAGCGAGCGCGCGATGGCGGTGCGCCACGGCGTGTGGAAGCGGCGGAAGCCGAGGAGGAGCGCCTCGTCCCAGCCGAGCAGCCTCCTCCACCGGCCGTCGCGCAGGACGACCGCGCCGCCCGCGGAATCGACCGCGAGCGCCGCGTCATCGAAGCTGCCTCCCTGGTTCCGATCGTTCATCGGTTGCGATGATCTCCGGCGCGCGTCGCGGACGCGCGGCCTTTCTGCAACGTCTGGGTGACGGGGGAGCCCGGCAGCGCCCCTCGCGCGGCAGTGCGGGCGGTCGCCGACGCCCCGCAGGGGTCCGCGCGACGGCGTGGGTGGCCTCGGCTAAGCTTCCGGAGCCGCGGCCGCCGCGGCGGGAGGCGCGCGTGCCGGTCGACGAGGACGTGCTCGAGCTGCTCCGCACCGGCCGTCGCGACGAGGCGCTGAAGGTCGTCCTCGACACCTACGGTCCGGGCATCCTCGGGTACCTCGAGAGCGTGCTCGGCGATCCCGACGACGCGCGCGACGTCTTCCAGACGTTCGCGGAGGACCTCTGGGACTGGCTGCCCTCGTACCGCGGCGGGAGCATGCGCGCCGCCGGGTACCGCATCGGACGCCACGCCGCCGCGCGGTTCCGGCGCGAGGCGTGGCGGCGGCGCCGCGAGCGGATGCGCACCACGATGGCGTCGCGGCTCGCCGCGTCCATCGCGAGCCCCGAGTCGCGCCTCGCGTCCAAGCCGAAGGATTGGCTCGAGCTGCTGCGCGCGGCGCTCGAGCCGGACGAGCGGACGCTCCTCATCCTCCGGCTCGATCGCGAGCTTTCGTGGAACGAGGTCGCGGAGGTGCTCTCCGAGGACGGGGCTCCCGTCGATTCCGCCGCGGTGCGGAAGCGGTTCGAGCGCGTGAAGGAGAAGCTCGCGAAGCTCGCGAAGGCGCAGGGGCTGATCTAGCCGAACCCAATGAAACTGCAGGCGAAGTCCGTACCGGTCGCCCCCCTTGTCACATCCGCACCGGTCCCTGGCCCCTTCCGCCCGTCAGGAGGATGCCATGAAGACCACGACCTTCCGGAACGCCGCCGCCCCCTCGCTCTTCGCCTCGGTCCGCGGTTCGCGCGACCTCTCGCTCTACGCCTTCGCCGGGGCGCTCCTCACCGCGTTCGCGCTCCACGCGGGTGCGTTCATCCCGCGGATCACGTCTCCGGACGCGCGGCAGGAGGCCACGGCGGTCCAGCCGGCGACGCCGACGCCGGCGCCGGCCGCGGTCGTCGCGACCCAGCCGGTCCCGTGCGTGCTGCCGCGGGGGTAGCACCGAGCGCGACGTGGGGGAAGCTGTCGTTGGCGCGCCCGGCGCGGGCGTTCATGCGGCGAGCGTCTCCCCCCCGGGCCTCGCCGCGGACACCCGCGCGAGCTGGCGGTCATGCACGCGCGAGAGGAGGAGCTGCGACGCCAGGGCGCCGACGAGGCACATGAACATGTCCCACTGCGTGTCCCACGGGTCGCCCTGGCTGCCGAGGAACGCGTCGGCCCCCTGGCCGAGGATCACCGCCGTCCACCACTCCACGAACTCGTAGACAGCGGAGAGCGAGACGACGACCCCCGTCCCGAGCACGAAGAGCCACTTCCCGGGGCGGAGCGGCGACGTGCGGAGGAGGATCTCGCGCACGACGAGCGCCGGGACGAAGCCCTGCATGAGATGCCCGAGTCGGTCGTAATGGTTCCGCGACAGCCCGAGGAGGTCGCGGAACCAGAACCCGAGCGGCACCTCCGCGTACGTGTAGTGCCCGCCGACGCACAGCACGGCCGCGTGGATCGCGACGAGCCCGTACACGAGCGGCGTGAACGGGAACCGGCGCCGCGTCGCGACGAGGATCGGGACCGTGACGAGGACGGGCGCGACCTCGAGCCACCACGTGAGCCGGTCCCTGGGCCCGACGCCGGAGACGACGAGCACGGCGCCGACGAGCGCGAGCAGCACGGCGGGGAGACGGTCGTCGGTTCTCATCGGGCGACCTCCTTCTCACCCAGGATGCCCGGCTCGCGCCGGCGCGTCACGGGCGGTAGCGCAGCAGGCGGCACGCGACCCCGCCGTTCCGGATCGGCGTCGTCGCGACCGGCGCGAGGGGGAGGAGCCGCTCGAGGCCGCGGTCCGGCCCGAGCACCGCGACGTCCCAGCCGGCGAGCCGCGGCAGGAGCGCGGCGAGCGCGCGCCACGCCTCCGCGGCGGCCTCGTCGAGCCGCACGCCCCACGGCGGGTTCACGGCGCACAGGCCCGGGCCGGGCGGGGGCGCCACGCGGGCGGCGTCCTCGCGGGCGAAGGCGATCGCCTCCGCCACCCCCGCCGCCTCGGCGTTCTTGCGGGCGAGCCGGAGCGCGCCTGCGTTCCGGTCGGAGGCGTGGATCGCGACCGGGACGGGGCGCGCCAGCGCGGCCAGCCGCGCGCGGAGCCGGGCGGTACGCGGGGCGTCATGCCCGGGAAAGCGCTCGAACGCGAAGGTCCGGCCGAGGCCCGGGGCGCGCCGCCCCGCGAGGAGCGCCGCCTCGATCGCGAGCGTCCCCGAGCCGCACATCGGATCGAGGAACGGCCGCTCGCCGGAGAAGCCGCAGGCGAGGAGGAGCCCCGCCGCGATCGACTCGCGGAGCGGTGCCGCCCCGACGCGCGCGCGCCAGCCCCGCCGGTAGAGCGGGGCGCCCGCCGCGTCGATCGAGATCGTGGCGCGCTCGCCCTCGACCCGCACGCGCAGCTCGCCCGCGGCCGCGCGGCGCGCCTCGCGCTTCCCGGTGGGGAGATCCCTCGTGGGCCCGCTCCACAGCCGGAGCGCGACGGCGTCCGCGGCGCGCGACCCGAGGCAGGCGAGCGAGACCGCGTCCTCGCCCTCCGCCTCGGCGCCGCCCGGGACGGCGCGCGCGGCGAGGCCGAGCGAGGCGAGCTCGGCCGCGAGCACCGGCTCGAGCCCCGGCGCGCACGCGCAGAAGATGGACTCGCCGCGGCGCAGGCCGGGCCCCCTAGCGCCGGAGCCGGATGGTCAGCTTCACGAGCGCGTCGCGCCGGCAGGTCGTCCACGTGCGCGTGACCGGGAACCCGCGCTTCTCGGCCGCGATCTCGACGCGGTCGCCGGGCGAGCACTCGAGCCCGGCGAGCACCGGGGCCTCGCCGCGGGGAACGCCGTCGACGCTGACGAGCGCGCCGGCCGGCTCGGTGTCCACCGAGATGGCGAAGCCGGAGAACGGCGCCACCTGCTCGCCGGTCTGCGTGTCCGCGCGCGGCTGAAGGGGATCGAGCACGCGCCCCTTGTCACCGCCCGCGAGCGTCACGGAGCTGCTGCGCGGGGCGAGCCCCCACACGACGACGCCGACGACGATCGCCGCGGCTGCGACCGCTCCCACGGCGATCGGGACCGCGCTGCGCCTGGGCGGCGGTGGGGGCTCGGGGGCGGGCGCGGAGTGGGGCGAGGCGGCGGGCTCGTGCGCGCGCCGGGACTCCTCGCCGGTGCCGGGGGCGTCGGGCATGGCGCATCGTAGCGGGCGGGCCCGGACCGGTCGAGTCCGCTTGCGCCGCCGCGCCCGCGCGGAGTACACGTCGCGCCTGCCGCCTCAGGGCGGCCCGCATGAACATCGGCTTCGACGCGAAGCGCGTCTTCCACAACGCGACCGGGCTCGGGAACTACGCGCGCGACGTCCTGCGCATCCTGCACCGTCACCGGCCCGAGCACGTCTACTACGCGTACACGCCGCGGCCGGGGCCGCTGCCGTTCGAGATCGCCGGCGACCGCTTCCACGTGCGCGGGCCGCGCACGCTCCTCGGCCGCGTCTTCCCCGCCCTCTGGCGCGCCCGCGGGATCGTCGCCGACCTCCGCGCCGACGGGATCCGGCTCTTCCACGGGCTCTCGGCCGAGCTGCCGCTCGGGATCGAGTCCTCCGGGGTCGCGAGCGTCGTCACGATCCACGATCTCATCTTCGAGCGGTTCCCGGAGCTGTACCCGTCGCTGGACCGGCGCATCTACGGGCTCAAGGCGCGCAGCGCGGTCGAGCGCGCGGACGTCGTCGTCGCCATCAGCGAGCAGACGCGGCGCGACCTCGTCGAGCTGTACGGCGTCCCCGAGGCGCGCGTCCGCGTCGTGTACCAGACCTGCCACGAGGCGTTCCGATCGCCCGTGCCGGAGGAGCGGCTCCGCGAGGTCGCCGCGCGCTGGTCGCTCCCGCCGGTGTTCGTCCTCGCGGTCGGCACGATCGAGCGCCGCAAGAACCTGCTCCTGGTGCTGCGCGCGCTCGAGAAGCTGCCCGGCGTCACGCTCGTCGCCGTCGGCCGGCAGACGCCGTACGCGGACGAGCTCCGGGCGTTCGCGGGCGCGCACGGGCTCGCGGAGCGGGTCCGGCTGCTCTCGGGCGTGTCCACGCCCGAGCTCGCCGCGATGTACCGCCTCGCGACCGTCGCCGTGTACCCGTCCTTGTTCGAGGGGTTCGGGATCCCCATCGTCGAGGCGATCTTCTCGGGGACGCCGGTCGTGACGAGCATCGGCGGCGTGTTCCCGGAGGCGGGCGGGCCAGGGTCGGCCTACGTGGATCCCGGCGACCCGGAAGCGCTCCGCGAGGTGCTCGCGGACCTCCTCGCGGACGAGGGGAAGCGCGCGGCCATGCGGGAGGCGGGGTTCCGTCACGCGGCACGGTTCTCGGAGGAGGCGATCGCCGGCGCGCTCTTCTCCGCGTACGAGGACGCGCTGCGCCCGTGACGGGCGCCGCCGCAGCGCACGGGCGCCCGGTCGCCGACGTCGCCCGCCTCTGCGCACGCGCTCCTCCCCGCACCTTCACGTAGGGAGAACACCTGCATCGGGTCCGACCCCGGAGGGTTCCCGGGAAACGCGAGCGCCGGCGGGACGTTCGCGCGCGGGCCGCTCCGCGCTTGTCGCCGCCGCCCGGCCTTGGCAGCGTCCTTCCCCGTCCGTCCCGCGATCGCGGGACATCGACGAGGAGGATGCCGTGCCCGAGCCCATGAAGAAGCCGGACGCCTCGAGGACCGACGCGAGCCGCCCACCTCCGCTCCCCGCTCGAACGTCGGCCGCGACCGGCGGGAACGCGCTCGCGCGCGTGAAGGCGTTCCTCACGATCCAGGCCATGCGGTTCGGGGCGTGGCGGAGGCGCAGGCCGCTCCTCGCCGCCACCCTCGGCGCGGTCGTCGTGCTCGCGGTGGCCGCCGGCGCGTACGTCGCGACGGAGGGCGTCCCGGAGGCGGACCTCGAGCTCTTCGCGCCGAAGACGGTCGCGGAGGCTCGGGCCGCGGTCCGCGCCCACCCGGCGGACGCGGGCGCGCACCGCGCGCTCGGCGACGTGCTCTGGGCGCGGCACAAGCGGCACGCCGCGCTCCTCTCGTACGGCAGGGCGCTCGCGCTCGACCGGAGCGCCGCGGACGGCGAAGTGGTCGCGAACCTCGTGGCGTCGTTCGGCGGCAAGGACCAGGAGCTCGCGGAGACGCTCATCTGGAAGAACAAGCTCGTGGGCGCGCAGGGCGGGCTCGAGGCGCTCGTGAAGTCGCCGAAGCGCAAGGTCCGCTGGGGCGCCGTGCGCACGCTCGACAAGCTCGAGAAGGGGACCCGCGCGAACTGGGAGACGGCCTACATCCTCGACCTCGACTCGCCGGACTGCGACGTCCGCCGCAACGCGGTCGACAAGCTCGGCACCGTCGGGACGAAGCGGGCGGTGAGCGCGCTCCGCTCCGCGAAGGCCGACGACGAGAAGACCGGCGGCTGGTTCAAGTCGCGCTGCCTCGGCGACCGGCTCGACGACGCCGAGCAGAAGAATCCTGGCGCGCCGGTGACGACCGGGGGTCAGGCGCGCGGCGCGGCGGGGCCGCGCGCCGCGCGTGGCCCCCGCCAGCCGGACGCGATCCACGCGGCGCTCGCGAGCGCGAGCGCGAGCGGCACGAGCACCGCGAGGGCGCGCCCGAGCGAGGTCCAATCGGACAGGAACCCGACGATCGCCGCTGCGGGCGCCTCCGCGAACAGCGCGATCGCCGTCGCCGCGGCGGCTGCCGCGCGGCCCGCCCCCTCGGTCGGGGTGGACGCGGCGACCGCGGCGGCGCCCGCCCGCACAGCCGCGAAGAGGAGGAGCTGCGCGAGCACGAGCGAGGCGAGGTACGCGCGCGGGTGCCACGCAGCGTAGGCCGCGATCGCGAGCGGCGCGGCGGCGAGCGCAGCGGCGCCGGCGATCCACCGCTCGGCGTCCCCGGTCCGCGCGCGCAGCCGGTCGACGGCGCGCGCCCCGGCGTACGTCCCGCCGAGCGCGGAGATCAGCACGACGGCGCCGACCTCCACGCCCGCGACCGCGCGCGGGACGGCGCGCGTCCGCTCGAGGAAGGCCGGCGTCCAGAACGCCATCGCGGCGGCCGCGAACGCCGCCGCGCCCTGGCCGAGCACGGCGAGGAGCCGCGCCCGGTCCGCCCGCAGCCGCCGGAGCTCCGCGGCGAGCCCGTCCTCGCCGCGCCAGGGGAGCACGGCCGCGCCGCCGGTCGCCGCGCCGCGGGCTCGCAGGGACGCGATCGCGGCGATGAGCGCGGGCAGGCCCGCGCCGACGAGCGCCCAGCGCCAGCCGACGATCCGGCTCAGCACCGCGCCGAGGACGTACCCCACCGCGGTCCCGGCGACTGCGGCGGGCGCGACGGCGCCCGGTGCGCGCCCGTGCGCGGGCGCCGGCGCCGCGGCGTCCAGCGCCGCGGGCGCCGCCCCGGTCGCGAGCCGCGCGGCGAGGAGCGCGAGCCCCCTGCGCGCGGCGCCGGACAGCATCGTCCCCGCCCCGGCGGCGGCGAGCCCGATCGCGAGGACGCGGGAGGGTCGCGTCCTCCGCGCGAGCGACGCGAACGACGGCGTGAGCGCGAGGGCCGCGACCGCCGCCGCCGCGACGAGCGCGCCGAGGCGCGCGTCGGTGAGCCAGAGGTCCACCCGCAGGCTCTCGACGACGGAGGCCAGGGCGGCGCGATCGACCGCGACGGCCAGGACGCCCGCGGACGCGGCGGCGAGCGCCGGGGCGGCGGAGGCCGAATGGGTGCGCGGCGCTCCGTTCGGCGCGTTCACGGGGGCGGAGCCTAGCCCGGGCGGCCGCCCGCGGTCGAGGTCCGCGCTACGATGACCGGATGACGGCGGACAGGCGGAGGCGAGGGGTGGGGACGTGGCGCGAGGCGCTGCGGCGCCTCCTCGCGCCCCGGCGCCGCCGCTGGGCGCGGGGCGCATGGCCGGCGCCCCCCGAGGCCGCGCGCTGGCGGGCCTGGCTCGCGGCCGTGCGCCGGTGGCCGCGGGCCGTCTGGGCGCTGCTCGCCGTCGCGGCGGTGCTGGCGCTCGGGGTCGCGTACCAGGTGGCGCGGAAGCCGACCGAGCTGCTCGGGGCGGTCTCGCCCTCGTCGGCCAAGACGCCCGAGTCCACCTGGCGCGCCTACGGGCCGCTCTTCGGGGCGCACGCGACCGAGGTCGTCACCCCGCAGCTCCTCGCCGCCCTCGCGCAGATGGAGAGCGCCGGGGATCCCCTCGCGACGCCGCCGTGGCGGTTCCGCTTCAGCTGGAACCCGCTCGACGTCTACGGCCCGCCCTCGAGCGCCGTCGGGCTCCTGCAGCTCACCGACGGCGCCTACGCCGACGCGCGCCAGCTCTGCATCCACGACGGCCGGGTGGCGCGCGCGGGCCCCTGGTACGACCCGCGGAGCTGCTGGCTCAACGGGCTGTACCTCCGGACCGTGCCGAGCCACGCCATCGAGATGACCGCGGCGGTGCTCGACGACGCCGTCGCGCAGATCGTCTCGGAGAAGCTCCTCTTCCGGGCGACGCTCGCGCAGCGGCAGCGGCTCGCGGCCGTCGTGCACCTCTGCGGGAAGGGGCGGGGGCGCGCGTTCGCGACGCGCGGGTTCCGCCCGCGGCCGGGCGAGCGGTGCGGGGAGCACGACGTGGCCCGCTACCTCGCGCGGGTCGAGGCGCTCCAGCGGGAGTTCGATCGGCTCGCCGCCGGCCGGTGAGTCGGGGCGCGACCCGCCTGCGAGGACTCACCCGAGCCGGCTCGAAGCGCTCGAAACGTGCCGCTCGCCTCAGCCCCCGACTTCCGTTACAAAGGCCCGCCCATGATCTCGGTCCAGAACGTCACGAAGGCCTTCGGCCCCAAGAAGCTGTTCGAGGACGTGGACGTCTCGTTCGCGCCGGGGAACCGCTACGGCCTCACCGGCCCGAACGGGGCCGGCAAGACGACGTTCATGAAGATCCTCGCGGGCGACGAGGAGGCCGACGCCGGCCAGATCCTCCGCCCGAAGAAGCTCGGCACCCTCAGGCAGGATCACTTCAAGTACGAGGACAACCGCGTCCTCGACGTCGTGCTCATGGGGAACGAGGCCCTGTGGGCCGCGATGACGGAGAAGGAGAGGCTCCTCGCGAAGGACACGATCACGGACGAGGACGGCCACCGGCTCGCCGACCTCGAGGCGCTCATCGGCGAGGAGGACGGCTACGCGGCCGAGGCGGACGCGGCGGAACTCCTGCAGGGCCTCGGGATCGACCAGCCCTGGCACGACCAGCCCATGCGCGCGCTCGCGGGCGGGTACAAGCTGCCGCGTGCTCCTCGCGCAGGCCCTCTTCGGAAAGCCCCAGGGCCTCCTCCTCGACGAGCCGACGAACCACCTCGACATCGACTCGATCCGCTGGCTCGAGAGGTTCCTCAAGGCGTACGAGGGCGTGCTCATCACGATCTCGCACGACCGCCACTTCCTGAACGCGATCTGCACGCACATCGCCGACATCGACTACGAGACCATCATCCTCTACCCGGGCGGCTACGACGACATGGTCCGTCAGAAGGGCCAGGTCCGCAGCCGCGTCGAGTCGGAGAACGCCGAGAAGGCGAAGAAGATCGAGCAGCTCCGCGAGTTCGTCGCGCGCTTCCACGCGGGCACGCGCGCGTCACAGGTCCAGAGCCGCATCCGCGCGATGCAGAAGCTCAAGCTCGAGGACATGAAGCGCTCGAACATCGCCGCGCCGTTCATCAAGTTCGAGCAGAAGGCGCCGTCCGGGAAGCAGACCCTCACCGTCGAGGCGATCGCGAAGCGCTACGGCGGGAACGAGGTCATCCAGCCCTTCGGCGCGCTCGTGACGCGCGGCGAGAAGGTCTGCGTCATCGGGAAGAACGGGTCGGGGAAGTCGACGCTCGTGAAGATGATCGCGGGCGAGCTGCCGCCGGACCGGGGCCACGTGAAGTGGGGCCACCAGGCGCAGGTCGGGTACCTCCCGCAGGACCAGGCCGGCGTGATCCGCCCGGGGACCACCGCGTTCGGCTGGCTGCGCGAGATGGAGGACAAGCTCTCGAACGAGGAAATCTCCGGGCCTCCTCGGCCGGATGCTCTTCTCGGGCGAGGAGCGGATGAAGCCGACCGCGACCCTCTCCGGCGGTGAGACGGTCCGGCTCCTCCTCGCGAAGCTCATGCTGTTCAGGGACAACGTGCTCGTCCTCGACGAGCCGACGAACCACCTCGACCTCCAGTCCATCGCGGCCCTCTCGGAAGGGCTCCAGCGCTACGAGGGCACGGTCATCGTGGTCACGCACGACCAGGAGCTGATCCGGGAGGTCGGCTCCAGGATCTGGTCGCTCCACAAGGGCGAGCCGGTGCTCGACTTCCCGGGCACGTTCGACGAGTTCGTCGAGAAGCACCCCGATCTCGCGTCGCAGCACCAGTGATCCCCCCCGCGGAGCGGGGGGGCGGGCCGCCCGTGCGCGCGGGCCTGCGCTCCGGTCGCTCGTGCACGCTGGGCCCGGGGGGCGCCCTCCGGCGCGCATGCTCGGCGGCACGTGAGCCGGGGCGCGCGCGCGTTCCCGGTCTCGCATGGCGTCGCTCCGCCGGAACTCGCGCCGGCAGTGCGCTCGCTGCGCTCGCGCTGCCGGCGCTCGGACAGCCGGCTCCGCGACACCGGCCGTCCATCGCCGCGCGCGCGAACCGGGCCTGCACGGCGGCGCCTGCGCGACGCGCCTCCGGGCGCCCCCCGGGCCTGGCGCTCACGGATCCGGTCGGAGGGAGTCCCGTCGGACGCGTTCTTGCTTCGCGCCTATCTTCCCAGCACGCGCTTCAGCACGTCCGGCCGGTCCGTGACGATCCCGTCCACCCCGATCGCCAGCAGGTCCCGCATCTCCTGCTCGTCGTCCACCGTCCACACGTGCACCTGCATCCCGTGCGCGTGGAAGTACCCGACCACCTTCGCGTCGACGACGGTCATCGACCCGAGCCTGTGCGGCAGATCGGCGAGGTGGTAGCCCTTCGGGCAGCCGGCGCCCGCCCCGCCCGACTTCGCGTTCAGGACGTGGCAGGTCGCGGCGTTCTGAGGGAGGTAGCGGCAGGCGTCGGGGAGGATGCGGCCGAGCCGCTCGGCCTGCGCGTCGAAGAAGGAGCCGAGGCAAACGCGGTCGATGGCGCCGGCGGCGCGCACGTCGTCGGCGAGCGCCTCGGCGAGCGGGGCGTCCTCGGTCTTCGCGTCGACGTTGAAGCGCATGGCCGGGAACCCGGCGAGCGCGTCGGCGAACGTCGGGATCCGGACGCCGGTCCCGCGCAGCGGGTGCGTCGCGCCCCCGTCCGGCGAGAAGCCGAACGCGGCGTCGAGCGCGGCGACCGACGAGAGCGGGCGGCCCTCGATGGTGCCGGGCTCGCCGGTGAGCCGCGCGGTGTCGGCGTCGTGGAACACGACCACCGTCCCGTCGGACGTGAGCCGGACGTCGATCTCGAGCGCGTCCGCGCCGAGCGCCGCGGCGCGATCGAACGCGGCGAGCGTGTTCTCCGGCGCGAGCTGGCTGCCGCCGCGGTGCGCGACGATCCAGGGGCCGGGCAGGTCGAGGTACGGCCGGGAGGCCATCCGAACCGCGTACCGCGCCCCGCGTCCGGGCGCCAGTTCCCCTTCCGGGCGGGAAGAGGTCGAGGTCGAGGTCGGGTTCCCGGCCCGGTCCCCCGCGCGCGCGCCGCTCGTCCGCGGTAAGAAGACCCCGTGCGCAGGCAAGTGAAGGGCGACGCCGTCCGGCGTGAGCTGCTCCCGGGCACCTCCACCGCGCTCCTCAAGGAGCTTCACCTCCTCACGCGCACGGGCGACCTCAACGCCGACAGCCTGCGCAAGCTCAAGCAGGTGAACCACCTCGCCGGCCTGCTCGCGCCCGCGCTCGACGACGCGCTCTCGCGCTTCGGCGATCCGGTCGTCGTGGACTGCGGCGCGGGGAAGAGCGCGCTCGGGTTCGTGCTGTACGAGCTGTTCCTCGGTCCGGCGGGGAAGGGGACCCTCCTCGCCCTCGAGCAGCGCCCCGACCTCGCCCGCGCCGGAGCGGAGCGGGCCAGGCGGCTCGGGTTCGACCGGCTCCGCTTCGTCGAGGGGCCGATGGACGCCGCCTCGGTCCCGGAGCGCGTCCACGTCGTCACGGCGCTCCACGCCTGCGACACCGCGACGGACGACGCGCTCCTCCTCGCGGTCCGACGCAACGCGGATCACGTCGCGGTCGTGCCCTGCTGCCAGGCCGAGGTGGCGCGCCAGCTCGCGGAGGCGGCGGCCCCGGCGGCGGCGGTGGCGCCGCTCTTCGAGCACGCGTGGCACCGGCGCGAGTTCGGCTCCCACCTCACGAACGTCGTCCGCGCGCTCGCCCTGGAGGCGTGCGGCTACAAGGTCACCGTCACCGAGCTCACCGGCTGGGAGCACGCGGTGAAGAACGAGCTCATCCTGGGCCGGAAGATCCGCGCCTCCTCGCGAGAGGCGCGGGAGAAGCTCGACGCGCTGCTCTCCGCGACGGGGGTCCGGCCGAAGCTCGTCCGGGGCCTCTTCGACGGCGCGCCCGCGGCACGCCCTCCCGAGGTCGCTTCCTAGGCCCGGAGCCCGCCCTGGAACCGCCTTCCGCACGCGCGCCGCCCGTGCGATAAGCCGCGCGTGCACGCCGCCGCTCCCCCGCCGCCGCCCTCGGGCCTCGCCGGCCTCCGCGCCGCGTGGCGGGCCGTCCTCGCCGCGCTCCTGTTCCGCGCGCTCTGCTACGCCGCGATGACGGCGGCCGCGCTCTGGAACGAGCTGCGGCCGGCGCCGACGCTCCCGGACGTCGTCCTCGCGCGCGTCCCCTACGTGCCCGCGGTCGCGAACGCGAACTACCTCCTCTGGCTCGCGGTGTACCTGCCGCTGTCGGTCGGGCTGCTCTGGCTTTCCGCGCGGCGCTTCGCGCGCTACACGGTGACCGCGGGGCTCGTCTCGCTCGTGCGCGGCGTGACGCTGCTCGGGACCGGGCTCGGTGCGCCCGACCCCGCGCACGCGGGCCCAGGCGTCGCCGGCCACGCTCCGCTCCAGGCGTTCGTGGAGCTGATGTCGCCGTGGCAGGTGTTCGCGAAGGACGCGATGGCCGCGTACCTCACGAAGGACCTCTTCTTCTCCGGCCACACCGCGACGACGTTCCTCCTCCTGCTGTACCTCTGGCCGCACCGGCGGCTCCGCTGGCTCGCGCTCGCCGGCCACCTCGCGGTCGTCGCGTCGGTGTTCCTCGCGCACCTGCACTACACGATCGACGTGCTCGGCGCCTACGCGGTGGCGCTCGCGGTGTTCGCGGTGCGCGAGGGGTGGCCCGCGCCGAGGGACGTGCCGTAGCCGGTGCCGCGCTCAGAACGCGTCGGCGAAGCCGCGGAACTTCTCGCCGGTCAGCATGAGGTGCATCACCTTGATGACGTGCCTCTTCTCGACCGCGATCAGCGCGTCGAGGATCTCGTCCTGCCCGAAGGTCTCGCGCATCGCCTGGTAGTACGCGAGCGTCGCCTTCTCGAGGTGCAGGGCGCGCTCGAGTGCGTCCTCGCGGGTGCGGATGCCGTCCACGCGCTTCGCGAGCCCCTCGGTGTCGAAGACGTCCGACATCGACATGGCGCGCAGGTACTCCCCTTGCTCCGCCGAGATCGGGTCGCGCTTGCGGGATCCGACGCGGTCGTGCAGGGCGCGGAACCGCTCACCGTGCTCGACCTCGTCGTTCGCGAGGCTCGTGAACAGCTCGCGGAGCTCCGCGTCCGACGGGAAGCGCGCCGCGAGGTCCCGGTACATCTGGGCGCCGAGCTCCTCGGTCTTGATGGCGAAGTCGACACACATCTCGGGGGTGACGGTCGCGACCATGGCCTGCTCCGATGGGGCCGACGTCTGTGCGCGTGCCGCCTCGGCCCGGACGAGCTGCGAGAATCACCATGTCGGACCGCTCGTGTCGAGGCGACCGATTGGGGTTCGCCCGATGAGCGGGTCCTCCCGGAAGGGAGTGAGAGATACTGGCCATCACCGTGGCGCGGCACCGACGCGCCCGGGCCGGGTGGCGGTGCTACCCTCCTCGCGTGCCGTCCCTCCTCCTCGCCGCGTTCCCTCCCGAGCTCGCCGCCCTCGACGCGGCGCCGCCCGCGGGCTGGCGCGTCGCCACGATCGGCGTCGGCGCGGTGGTCGCCGCGGCGGCGACGGCGCGGCTCGTCGCGGAGATCCGCCCGTCGCGCGTGCTCTTCGTCGGCACCTGCGGCGCCTACGACAATCGGCTCGCGGTGCTGGACCTCCTCGCCGCCCGGGCCGCGGTCGCGACCTCGCTCGACGAGCTCGAGGGGCGCGCCTACCGGCCGTCCCTGGAGCAGGTCCGCTTCGAGGCGACCTGGACCGTCCCCGGTCTCCCGGCGCACGACGTCGCGGTCCCACCCGCGATCACGCGCACGGCGGAGGGGGCGGCCCGGCTCGCTGCGGTCGCGGCGGCGGAGCACCTCGAGCTCGCCGGAGTGTTCGCCGCGTGCCGCGACGCGGGCGTGCCGGTGGCCGCCGCGCTCGCCGTCGCGAACCGGGTCGGTCCGGGCGCCCACGAGGAGTGGCGCGCGAACCACGCGCGCGCGAGCCGCGCGCTCCTCGAGAAGCTCGCGCCGGTGCTCGCCGCGCCGTAGCGCGGCCGTCACTTCGCGAGCAGCTTCACGACGCCGGTCGTGATCGCCGGCAGGTAGGTGATGGCGAGGACGCCCGCCGACATGATGAGGAGGAACGGGAGCGCCTTCCTGTACACGTAAGGGAGCGGCTTGTTGAAGCGCGACGCCGAGAGGAACAGGTTCAGCCCCATCGGCGG
Organism: uncultured delta proteobacterium; assembly: GCA_963821195.1. Taxonomy (GTDB): domain Bacteria; phylum Myxococcota; class Myxococcia; order Myxococcales; family Anaeromyxobacteraceae; genus Anaeromyxobacter. The sequence continues at coordinate 50,774 of CAWGDE010000028.1, read as the reverse complement.
GAAGAGGAACCCGAGCTCGAGGTTCGCGAGGAACACGACCCCGAGGTGGATGGGCTCGATCCCGTACGCCTCGCCGAGCGGCGCGACGAGGGGCGCGAGCACCACGATCGCGGAGTAGATCTCGAGGACGCTCCCGAGCACCAGGAGCACCGCGTTCAGCATGAGCAGGAAGACGGCCGGGCTGTGCACGTGCCCCGTCATCCAGTCGACGAGCCGCGTCGGGACCTCCGCGTCGACGAACCACGAGGTCACGCCGAGCGCGCAGCCGAGGAGGATGAGCACCGAGCCGACGAGGGAGGCGGCGTGGACGAGCACGCGCGGCAGGTCGTGGCGCCAGTGGATGGAGCGGAAGACGAACAGCTCGACCACGAGCGCGTACGCCGCGGCGAGCGCCGCCGCCTCGACGATCGTCGCAAACCCGCTCGCGACGGCGACGACGACGAGCGTCGGGAGCCCGAGGTCCCACTTCGCGGCCCAGACCGCCGAGAGCGCCTCCCGGGCGTGGAACGCCTGGCGCGGCGCTCCGGCCTTGACGCCGGTGTACACGCCGTAGGCCGACACGAGGGCGATCATGAGGAGGCCGGGCAGGAGGCCGCCGATGAACAGGTGGCCGATGGGCGCCTGCGCCACGACCGCGTAGAGGATGACCGGCAGCGAGGGCGGGAACAGGAGGCCGAGCGATCCGGCCGCGGTGACGAGCCCGACCGAGAAGTCCTCGGGGTACTTCTCCTCGAGGAGCGACGGCAGGAGCAGGCCGCCGAGCGCGAGGATCGTGACGCCCGAGGCGCCGGTGAAGGTCGTGAACAGGGCGCAGACGAAGGTCGCCATGATGGCGATCCCGCCGGGCATCCAGCCGAAGATCCCCTTGTACGCGCGCACGAGGCGCTGCGCGGCGGCGCCCTCGGCGAGGACGTAGCCCGCCGCGGTGAGGAGCGGGAGCGCGGGGAGGGTCGCCGACGACACCAGGTTGAAGGTCGCCGTCGGCACCGCCGCGATCGCCTCCGGCCCGGCCTCCCGGAAGAAGAGGACCATCGCGACGCCCGACATCGCGATGAACACCGGGGCGCCGAGGAGGAACGCCGCGGCGACGACGAGGAGGAGCACCGTCGCGAGCCCGTGGCTCGGCTCGACCTTTCCGAGGAGGAACGCGGCGCCCGCGAGCGCGAGCGCGGCGGCGCGGAACGCCCAGGCGGTCGTCGCGGCGCGCGGGCCCTCCGCGGCGTCGCCGGCGCGCCAGGCGAAGCGGAGCGCCATCACGGCGAACCCCGCCGGCATGACGAGCTGGCTCCACGCGACCCGGATCCCGAACGCGACGAGGCCGAACCCGTCCCACTCGGCGCGGACGAGCCGCACGGAGGCCCACGCGAGCAGGCCGCAGGCGGCCGCGGACACGACCTGCCCGAAGAAGCGCGCGGCGCGGCGCGGCCAGCCCTTCGGGACCGCATCGAGCGTCGAGAGCGCGAGGTGGTGTCCCGTCACCGTCGCGAGGAGCGCGCCCAGGAAGCCGACCCAGAGCGTGATGTGCTGCGCGAGGACGGCCGACCCCGGCAGCTCGCGCCCGGTGAGCCGGCGCGAGACGGTCGACGCCGCCGGGAGCGCGATCATCGCGAGCAGCAGGAACGCGACGAGGAAGCGCTCGACGTGCGTGCCGAGCTTCTCGGGCTCGGACGGGGAGGCGGTTGCGGATGCCGGGACGGTCACGCGAAAGCCGATTGACCCCTCTCCGCGGGGCGTCTATGACTACCACGAACCTTCGCGGCCGGGCCCGTCTCTCGAGTGAAGCGCGTCGTTCTCGCCACCGCACTGTGCGTCATGGCCGCGGCGCTCTCGGGCTGCCGGAGCGCCGCGCTCTCGATCGCCGCCGGCGCGATGTCGGGCACCGGCACCACCTACGCGTCGGACGGCGATCCGGAGCTCGTCCGCGACGCGGTCCCCTTCGGCCTCAAGACGATGGAGGGGGTCCTCGAGGAGAAGCCGAAGCACGAGGGGCTCCTCACCTCGCTCGCGAGCGGGTTCACCCAGTACGGGTTCGCCTTCGTGCAGCAGGAGGCCGACCTCGCCGACTGGAACGGCAAGCTCGACGAGGCGCGCGCCGGGCGCGACCGCGCGCGGAAGCTCTTCCTGCGCGCGCGCGACTACGGCCTGCGCGGCCTCGACGTCCGGCACGCGGGGATCGCGGCCAGGCTGCGGGCCGGCGGGGCCGGGGTGAAGGACGCCCTCGCGGCGACCGACGGCAAGGGTGACGTCCCGCTCCTGTACTGGACCGCGGCCGCGTGGGCCCTCGCCATCTCCAACGGCAAGGCGGACATGGGGCTCGTCGCGGAGCTCCCGGTGCCGGTCGCGATGATGGACCGCGCGCTCGCCCTCGACGAGAGCTGGGGCGAGGGGGCGCTCCACGAGTTCTTCGTCACCTACGACGCCACGCGCAGCGCCGCCGAGGGCGGCGGCGCCGAGCGCGCCAGGGCCCACCTGGAGCGGGCGCTCGCGCTCTCGATGAACAAGAAGCTGGGTCCGCGCGTCTCCTGGGCGGAGGGCGTGCTGGTCCAGAAGCAGGACCGGGCCGAGTTCACGCGCGTCCTCGAGGAGGTCCTCCGCGCGGACCCGGGCGAGGTTCCGCGCCATACGCTCGCCAACGTCCTCGCCCAGCGCCGCGCGAAGGCGCTGCTCGCCCACGCGGACGACCTGTTCCTCTGATCGCCACACCAAGGAGAAGCCCGTGAAGAAGCTCTTCCTCGCCGCGCTCGTCGCGGCGCTCGCACCCGCAGCGCGGGCGGAGCCGGTCACCATCAAGCTCGGCACCCTCGCCCCCCAGGGCTCCTCCTGGCACGACATCCTGAAGGAGCTGGCGCAGCGCTGGGAGCAGGTCTCGGGCGGCCAGGTGAAGGTGCGGATCTACGCGGGTGGCGCCCAGGGCAGCGAGGGGGACATGGTCCGCAAGATGGCGATCGGCCAGCTCCAGGCGACGTCCATCACGAACGTCGGCATGCACGACGTCATCCCCGAGCCGCAGGCCCTCTCCGTGCCGTTCCTGTTCGAGGACGAGGCGCAGATGGAGTGCGCCTTCGAGAAGGTGAGGCCTCAGCTCGACGAGGCGCTCGCGAAGCGCGGCCTCGTCGCGCTCCAGTGGAGCCACGTCGGCTCGATCTACCTCTTCTGCGACGCCCCGCGCCGCACGCCGGCCGAGGCGAGCCAGGCGAAGGTGTGGGCGTGGGAGGGCGATCCGAAGAGCGTCGACGCCTACCGCGCCGCGGGCCTGAAGCCCGTCGTCCTCTCCGCGACCGACATCGTGCCGTCGCTCCAGACCGGCATGATCGACTGCGTCCCGAACGTGCCGCTCTACGTCCTCACGGCGCGTCTCTTCGAGAAGGCGAACTACATGATGGACGCGCCCTGGAGCCACATGCTCGGCGCGACGCTCGTGCGCAAGGAGACGTGGGAGAAGATTGCCCCAGAGCTCCGCACGAAGCTGACCGCCGTCGCGGTCGAGCTCGGGAAGAAGGTCGACGACGAGGTGCGGAGGCTCAACATCGACGCGGTCGCGGCGATGCAGAAGCAGGGGCTGAAGGTCGTCCCCACCGATCCCGCCCCGTGGCGCGCCGCGATGGAGAAGACGTGGCCCATCGTCCGCGGCGGCGTGATCCCGGCCCCGTTCTTCGACCAGGTGAAGGCGGCCCGCGATCAGTGCCGCGCGGCGAAGCCCGCGAAGAAGTGATCGGCGAGGCCGGTCAGCCGCCGGAGAGGAACCGGGCGAGGTCGCGCCGCACCGCGCGGCAGGCGAAGAGCAGCGTGAGGTGGCCACGGGGGTAGAGCCGCGGCTCGACGCCCCACGCGCGCGCGAGCGCGATGGCGTCGGCGGCGGGGGCGATCCGGTCCTCGCGCCCGGCCGCGACGAAGGCGCGCGGCGCCGTCCGCGGGCGCGCGTCCGCCCTGAAGGGCGCGAGCATGGGGGCGAGGACGCTCTCGGCCGGCATCGGCGTGCCGGCGCGCGCGGCGAGGGCCGCGTAGCGCCGGCCGATCCCCGTCCCGGCGAGCACCGACGCGAGATCGGCGGGCGGCGCGATCAGCGCCGCGGCATCCGGCGCGTCCGGCGCCTCCGCGGCGAGCGCCGCGGCGAGCGCGCCGAGCGACAGCCCCACGACGGCCACCTCGCCGCCGCGGCCGCGCGCGAGCTGCACGAGTCCCCGCACCTCGACGACGAGCTGCTCGAGCGACGCCGCGAGCGCCGCGAGGTCGGGCGAGACGAACCCCTCGCCGCTGCGCGTCCCCGGCGCGGCGCGGTCGAGGTGGCGCGGCGGGACGAGCGTCCAGACGTCGAGCCCCTGCCGCGCGACGAGCCGCGCCCAGCCCGCGACCGCGCCGAGGCCGGGCACCTTCCACGGCGGCACCAGGATCGCCGTCCCGCGCCGGACGCCGCGGGCGCGGCGCGCCAGGACCGACATCTTCCCGTCGCCGTCCACGGGGCGCGGCGACGGCGCGCGCCAGGCGCCCTCCTCGGGCGGTGGGGGCGGCAGTGGCGAGAGCGGCCCGAAGCAGTCGAGCGGGACGGGCGCGCGCGGGCGGAACGCGGCCGGGGCCCGGCGCTTGCGGTCCTCCGTCCAGATGGCGAACGCGTCCACGAACCCGTGCAGCGGCGACGGCATCGAGCGGACATTATCAACCCGGTCGCCGCCCCGGCCGTTCTCGAGCGGGGCGCGGAGGTGCGGAGATGACCAGGTGGAAGGCGCCCCGGGTGCCGGTGGGGGAGATCACGCCGGAGCCGCTGTGGCTCCGCCGCCGCGAGTTCCTCGCGCTCGGCGCGGCCGGCGCGGCGGGGCTCCTCCTGCCGCGCGCCGCCGCGGGCCGGGAGCCCACCGGCGCAGCGCTCGCGGTCGCCCGCACGGTCGAGAAGGCGGGCGGCGAGGCGAAGACGCCCTGGGATGCGGTGACCGGCTACAACAACTTCTACGAGCTCGGCACCGACAAGGAGGACCCGGCGCGGAACGCCGGCTCCCTCCGCACGCGGCCGTGGACCGTCGCGATCGAGGGCGAGGTGAAGAGGGCGCAGACCGTCGCGATCGACGACCTCCTCCGCTGGTTCCCGCTCGAGGAGCGCGTCTACCGGATGCGGTGCGTCGAGGCGTGGTCGATGGTGATCCCGTGGGTCGGGTTCCCGCTCGGCGACCTCGTCCGCCGCGTCGAGCCCACCTCCCGCGCGAAGTACGTGGCGTTCCAGACGCTCATGGACCCCGAGCAGCTGCCCGGCGAGAAGCGGCACGTCCTGGACTGGCCGTACGTCGAGGGGCTCCGCATCGACGAGGCGACGCACCCGCTCGCGCTCCTCGCCGTCGGCGTGTACGGCCGCGTCCTGCCGGGCCAGAACGGCGCGCCGGTGCGGCTCGTCGTGCCGTGGAAGTACGGGTTCAAGGGCGCGAAGTCGATCGTGCGGATCCGGTTCCAGGAGCAGCCGCCGAAGACGACGTGGAACCTCTCGCAGCCCTCCGAGTACGGCTTCTACGCGAACGTGAACCCCGACGTCGATCACCCGCGGTGGAGCCAGTCCCGCGAGCGGCGCATCGGCGAGTACTTCCGGCGCAAGACGCTCCCCTTCAACGGGTACGCGGACGAGGTCGCCGGCCTGTACTCCGGCATGGACCTGCGGGCGAACTTCTGAGGCCGCGGGCGAGCGAGGCGCGCCTGGACACGCGCACCCGGATCCGGCTGCTCAAGGCGGCGACGTTCGCGCTCGCGTGCGTCCCGCTCGCGAAGCTCGCCGTCGACGGTGCGCTGGGCCGGCTCGGCGCCAACCCCATCCAGGAGGTGCTCGATCGGCTCGGGTTCTGGACGCTGACCCTCCTCACGCTGTCGCTCGTCCCGACCCCCGCGCACGATCTCCTCGGCCTCGCCTGGCCCGTCCGGGTCCGGCGGATGCTCGGGCTGTTCGCGTTCTCGTACGCGACGCTCCACCTCGCCTGGTACGTCGGCGTGGATCAGTTCTTCGACCTCTCCGTCCTCGCGACCGACGTCCTCAAGCGGAAGTTCATGGTCGTGGGGTTCTCGGCGTGGCTCCTGCTCGTCCCGCTCGCGGTGACGTCCACGGATCGCTGGGTGCGCCGCCTCGGGTTCGCGCGGTGGAAGCGGCTGCACCGGCTCGTGTACGCGGTGGCGCTGCTCGGGGTCGTGCACTTCGTCTGGCGCGTGAAGGCCGACCTGCGGCGACCTTCCTGGTTCGCGGCCGCCGTCGCGGTCCTGCTCGCGGCGCGGGTCGTCCCGTGGGCCGCCGCCGCGCGCCGGGCGCGCCCGGGCACGGCGCGCGGCGCCGGTGCCCCCGGCGGAAGCGCCGGGGGCGCGCCGTAGAGGGCCGGGCCCCGCGTCAGCAGACGCGCTTCAGCGCGTCGATGAGGCTGCCGAGGTCGAACGGCTTCGGCAGGAACGCGTCCGGCGCGAGCGCCGCGACCTCGCGCGCGTCGCCGGCGTACGCCGCCGAGATCACCACCGTCGGGATCCGCGCGAGCCGAGGGTCGGCCCGCTGCCGCGAGCGGAACGTCCAGCCGTCCATCCCGGGCATCATGAGGTCGAGCAGGATCGCCTGAGGCGCGGGGCCGTCGAGCTGCCGGAGCGCGTCCTGCCCGTCCTTCGCGCACGCCACCTCGCATCCCTCGCCCTCGAGCAGCTCCGCGAGGGATTGGCGCAGGTCGGAGTCGTCCTCGACGACCAGGATGCGAGCGGGGAAAGCCATGGTCGCCCCGACGGTGGGCACGGGCCCGCCGGGGAGGAACCCCACCGAGCGGTCCCCGCCCCATCCGGAGCCGGACCGGTCGGGGGCACACCCCGGTTCGCCCCGGGGATCGTTGAACCCCCGGCCGAAGCGCGTGATAAACGCGGGCCATGGCCGACAACGAGGTGGGCACGTCCTCGGCGGCGTACGGGCGCGCGCCGCCGCCGAAGGTGGCGCTGCCGGCGGGCGGCGTCGCGGTGGGGCTCCGCTGGAGCGGGATCGAGGGCGCCGGGAACCAGATCCTCGCGGCCAAGATCGAGTGCCGCGAGGACCGCGCGCGGCTCGTCCGGATCTGGAGGCCCTTCTCGGACGCCCCGGGCCGCCGCGACGTCGCCACGCGCTTCGGGGTCTGGCTGGCCGAGGAGGCGCGCTGGGCGGAGGGGAAGCTCGTCGTCGGCGTCGACTTCGCGCTGTCGCTCTCGGAGACGCACCTGCGCCAGCTGGGCCTCCTGCGGCAGGCGCTCCGCGGCCCCGCCGTGCTCGGCCGGAACCTGCACGACCGGTTCGTCGGGCAGGGCGGCGACTACACCGAGGCGGCCGCGCGCTTCCGGGACGAGCTCGGGAAGGACCGGCCGCGGGTGACCGACTGCTACCGCGCCGAGCCGTACCCGCCGTCGAGCGCGCGCGTCTACCGCCAGACCTTCTTCGGCCTGTGCGCGGTCGCCCACGCGCACGCCGCCTTCCCGCCCTGGGACCCGCCGGAGGCGGGCAAGCCGATCCTGGTGGAGGTCCGGCCCGCCCACGTCGCTCGCGCCTTGCTCGGGATCTGCGCGTACCGCGACGACGACCGCGACGGCGTCGCGCGCGCCTCCACGCGCGCCGGGATCCTGCGCGCGCTCCGCGCGTCGGCGAAGGTCGAGCTCGAGATGGAGCAGGCGGCGCAGATCGTCGAGGACGGCCACGGCGACCACCTCGACGCGGTGCTCTCCGCGACGGCGGCGGCCGCCGCGTGGGCGGAGAGCTTCCAGGGTGTCCCGTCGAACGCGCCGCGGAGCGAGGGCTGGATCCACTCCGTCCGCGAGGAGCCGTGGCGCTGACGCGGGGCCCCCGGCGCGCGGCCGCCGCGGGGAGAGCGTCGCGCCGCCTCCGGGCGCGCGCCGTCGGCGGACCCCCGGCCGAGAGGCCGGGGGCACGGGCCGGCGGAACGCTCGCGGCGCTCCGCGAGGTCCACCGCGAGATCGCTGCGTTCCGCCCGCGCGGCTTCGGCCCGCCGGTGCACGGCCCGGCGGTCGCGAGCCGGATCTTCCTCCTCGGGCAGGCGCCCGGGCCGCACGAGGCGCGCCTCGGCCGGCCGTTCGCGTGGACCGCCGGGAAGACGCTCTTCCGGTGGATCGCCCGCGCGACCGGCGCGGACGAGGAGATGGTCCGCGCCCGCGTCTACATCGCCGCGGTGGTGCGGTGCTTCCCCGGGAAGACGGGCGGCGGGGGCGACCGCGTGCCCACCGCCGGCGAGTGCACGCTCTGGCGGGGCTTCGTCCGGCGCGAGGTCGAGATCCTGCGCCCGCGCCTCGTCGTCCCGATCGGGCGGCTCGCCATCCAGGAGGTGCTGGGGCACACGGAGCCCATCGCGGCCGTGGTCGGGCGCGCGCTCCGGACGCAGTTCCACGGCGTGGACGTCGACGTGATCCCGCTCCCGCATCCCTCCGGGGCCTCGACCTGGTTCAAGATGGAGCCGGGCCTGACGCTCCTCGAGGACGCGCTCCGGCTCCTCGCGGCGCACCCCGAGGTCCTCCGCACGTTCGGGCCGGGCCGGCCGGGCGGAGGGGCCGCCTGACCGGGGCTCGGAGCGCGGCGGCCGCGCGGTCCCGGCGGCTGGCGCTCGCCGCGCTCGCGCTCGCGGCGGCCTGCGCGCACGCGCCTCCGAAGGAGGAGCCGCCGGTGGCGCACGAGGGACCGCGCGAGGGCGGGGGCGCCAGTACGCCCGCGCCGGAAGCCGTCGTGGGGATGGCGAGCTTCTACGGCCGCGAGTTCCACGGCCGGCGCACCGCGAGCGGCGAGCGCTACGACATGCACGCGCTCACCTGCGCGCACCGGACGGCGCCGTTCGGGACCCGGCTGCGCGTGACCAATCTCGAGACGGGCCGGAGCGTCGTCGTGACGGTGAACGACCGCGGGCCGTTCGTGCGCGACCGGGTCGTCGACGTGTCGCTCGCCGCGGCCCGCGCGCTCGGCATGGTGGAGCGCGGCGTCGCGCGCGTCCGGGTCGAGCGCCTGCCGGACTGACGGCGCGGCCCGCGGCCGCCGCTCACGCGGGGTGCGGCGTGATCTCGAGCGCGTCGGGCAGCTCGATCTGCGCCGTGGTGCCGGCGCCCGGCTCGCTCTCGAGCGAGAGCGTCCCGCCGTTCGCCTCGACGATGCCGCGCGCGACCGGCAGCCCGAGGCCCGCGCCGCTCCCGGCCGGCTTCGTGGTGAAGAACGGGTCGAAGGCCCGGCGCAGCACCTCGGGGGACATCCCGGCGCCGTCGTCGCGGACCGAGATGCGGACCGCCGATCCGGCGCGCTCGGCCCGGATCTCGATCCGGCCCTGGCGATCGCGCGGGATCGCCTCGGTCGCGTTCGCGACCAGGATCGCCATCACCTGCTCGAGCGACTCGCGGCGCGCGCGGACGGCGAGCGCCGGAGCGGAGGTCTCGACGACGGCGATCCGTCCCGCGCCCCGGGCCCGCGCGTCCGCCGCCGCCTTCCCGACGAGGTCCGCGACCGGCACGGTCGAGACGCCGCCGGGAACCGCCGCGATGCGGCCCGCGTCCACGAGCTTGCGGACGAGGTCGTTGATGCGCCTCATCGCCGCGAGCGCGTCCTGGATCACCTCGGCACCGTCGGGCGGGAGCCGGCCGCCGGCGCTCGCGTCGGCGAGGTAGCGGAGGCACGTCGCGACGACCGCGGCGGGGCTGTTCACCTCGTGCGCGACGCCGTTCGCGAACTGGCCGAGCGCGGCGAGCTTCTCCGACTGGTGGAGCGCGGCGAGCGCGCGGGCGAGGTCGTGCGTGCGGACCTCCACCTCGCCCTGGAGGCTCTGGCGCAGGCGATCGAGCTCGCGGGCGGACGCGACGAAGCGCTCCGTGATCACCCAGCCCATCGCGAGGACCGGAACCGCGACGCCGGTGTCGAACAGGAACGGGAGATCGGCGCCCGCCGTCGCGAGGGCGTCGTTGACGGCGAACAGGAGGAGCACCGTGAACGCCGCGAAGGTGAGGCCCGCGTGCGGGACCCCGGCCCGCCAGGCGAGCAGCAGGCGCACGAGGAGGGCGAGCCCCAAGGCGACGAGCAGCGCCATCAGCGCGTCGCCGACCGCGGTGGTGACCGCCTGGCGGTAGACGACGCCGAGCGGCGCGAACGGCCGGTCGACGACGGCGCCGCCGAACAGGACGCCCGGGACGAGGCAGGCGAGCGCGACGAGCGGGAGCAGCCCCGCCGCCCGCCGCTCCGCCGCGCCGGGCGCGCGGCCGAGGAGGGCGTTCGAGAAGTGGATCCACGCCCAGAGGTTCACGGCGACGCTCCCCACCTGCACGCGGGAGAGCCAGATCACGGTGGGACCGGACCAGGCGAGCGCCGTCCCGAGGTTGCAGATCGAGTAGATCGCGGAGGCGAGCGCGACGACGGAGAACCAGCGCTGGTCGCGCGATCCCGGCGCACGGGACATGCGCGACGAGAGGACGCCCACCCCGAGCGAGAGGACCGCGGAGGCGATGGCGATGGCGGCGGCGGCGTTCATGCCCGCGCGGCTCTGGTGCACGGTGTGCGCCGGTGACACTCGCGCGGGAAACCCTCGACCGGCCGCGGGAAAAAGCCTGCTCGCTGCGGGTGACGCAGGACCCCGGGTGACGGTCGGACGCGCGCGCGTGCTCGGGGGCGAGAGATCGCGTCGCGCCGCCGCAGGGGCTCCGCCGCGGCTGCGCCGTCGACGCGTCCCGCGTCTCCGGGACGCGGCGGGCGTCAGCGCCGGGCCGCGGTCGCCGCGGCCCGGATCGCCGCGATGGCGGCGCGGTAGTCGGGCTGGCCGAACACCGCCGTCCCGGCGACGAGCACGTTCGCGCCCGCCGCCGCGACCGCCGCCGCGGTCTCCGGCTTCACGCCGCCGTCGACCTCGATCTCGAGCCCCGGGTTCAGGCGATCCGCGAGCGCCCGCAGCTCGCGCACCTTGCGCGTTCCGGACTCGATGTAGCTCTGGCCGCCGAAGCCGGGGTTCACCGTCATGACGAGGACCATCTCGCAGTCGCCGAGCACCCACTCGACGGCGGAGAGCGGCGTCGAGGGGTTCAGCGCCACCGCGGGCCGGGCGCCCGCCGCGCGGATCGCCTGGAGCGTCCGGTGCAGGTGAGGCGAGACCTCGGCGTGCACGGACACGAGGTTCGCGCCCGCCTTCGCGAACGCCTCCACGTACCTCTCGGGCTCGACGATCATGAGGTGCGTATCGATCGGGAGCTTCGTCACCTTGCGGACCGCCTCGACGACGAGCGGCCCGATCGTGATGTTCGGGACGAAGCGGCCGTCCATCACGTCGACGTGGATCACGTCGGCGCCCGCCGCCTCCACGGCGCGGACCTCCTCGGCGAGCCGGCCGAAGTCGGCCGAGAGGATGGAGGGGGCGATCCGGATGGGGAGGGGCATGGGGGCGGAGTGTAGCGCGCCGCGCTGCCGGGGGTCGTGGTCGAGTCGCGGTTAAGGTCGCGGTCGCGGTCGAGGTCGAGGTCGCGGTCGGGTCGAGGCTCACGGCCGCACGAGCCTCACCGCATAGAACCCGTCCGTCCCGTGCCTGTGCGGGAGCGTCAGCAGGTCGCCGACCGCTGTGAGCACGTCGGCCGGGATGCCCGCGGGCGAAGCGGCGCGCCGCCAGCCCGCCGCGATCATGGCGGCCGCTATCTCCGGTCCCTCCGCCCGCGACAGGGAGCAGACGGAGTAGGTCACCGGCGCGCCGGGGCGGGCGTACCGGGCGACGTTCTCGAGGAGCGCCCGCTGGAGCGCCGCCATCCGCGGCAGGTCCGCGGCAACGCGGCGGAGCTTCAGCTCGGGATGCCGGCGGAGCGTGCCGAGCCCCGCGCACGGCGCGTCGACGAGCACCGCGTCGAAGCTCCCCTCCTCCAGCCCGGGGATCGGGCGCGCCGCGTCCGCGCAGACCGCGCGGACCGCGAGCCCGCGGCGGGAGGCCTCCCGCGCGAGCTCGTCCGCCTTGCGCGGGTGGAGCTCGACCGCGACCACCTCCGAGCCGGGCGCGAGGATCTCGGCGAGGTGGAACGCCTTTCCTCCGGGCGCGGCGCAGGCGTCGAGCACGCGCGCGCTGCGCCCGAGGAGGTCGCCCACCGCGAAGCGCGTCACGAGCTGCGCGGCCTCGTCCTGGACTTGGAACCGGAGGGGCCGGGTGAAGCTCGGCCCCCCCGGACCCCCCGCTCGCTCCGGGGCAGCCTCATCCGGCTGCCCCTCCGCTCGCTGAGCCGCGCGGGTCAGATCGGCGACCGAAGCGCCCGAGAGCACGATCCCGTCGGGGGAGCGCGCCGCGGGCTCGGCCGCGACGCCGGCCGCGCGCGCGCGGGCGAGGAGCGCGTCGCGATCCGGGGATCGCACCGCGAGCGGCGCAGGCGCGTTCATGGCGCGCGCGAGCGCGAGCGCCTCCTCGGGGCCGAGCCAGGCGACCCACTCCTCCGCGAGCCAGCGCGGGAGCGCCTCGGCCGCGGCGACGTGCCCCGCGGGATCGGCCGCGAGCGCCGGCGCAGGCGGCGCCGACGGCGCGCGCGAGAGCGCCCGGAGCACCGCGTTCACGTACCCGGCGGCGCGGCCGTGCTCGACCCCCTTCGCGAGCGCGACCGCCTCCCCGACGGCCGCGTGCGCGGGCGTGCCGAGCTGCAGCAGCTGGTAGGCCCCGAGCCGGAGCGCGACGCGCGCCGCCGGGTCGAGCTCCGCGATCGGACGGCGCGAGTGCGGCGCGAGCGCCGCGTCGAGCGCGAGCGCCCGGCGGAGCGTGCCGTAGACGAGCTCGGTCGCGAGCCCGGCCTCGCGCGGCTCGATCGCGCCCGCCTCCGCGAGCGCCGCGTCGAGCGCGCGCGAGGCGTAGGCGCCGCCCGTCTCGACCCGGAGGAGGACCTCGAACGCGATCCGGCGGGCGGGCGTCGCGCTCATGTGCCGAGCGCGATCGCGTCGCGCCGGAGCCCGTTCAGGAACGCGAGCGCGTCCTGCACCGCCTTCCCCTCCGGCTGCAACCGCGAGACCAGCAGCGACGTCCCGCCCCCGCAGGCGACCGAGAGGCCGCGGCCGGCCTCCCTGCGCGCGGCGCCCGGGGCGGCCCCGGCGGGCGCGGGCCCGCCCGGCGCGGCGGCGAGGATCTTCACGGCGCGGCCGTCGAGCGTCGTCCACGCCCCGGGCCAGGGCGTGAACCCGCGCAGCCGGTTCGCGATCTCGGGCGCGGGGCGGGACCAGTCGATCCGGCCGCGCTCCTTCTCGAGGATCGGCGCGAGCGTCGCGCGCGACGCGTCCTGACGGACCGGCACCAGCTCGCCGCGCGCGAGGAGGTCGAGCGCCTCCGCGAGCGCCTCGCCCCCGAGCGCCGCGAGCCGCGGCGCGAGCGTCTCGGCGGTGTCGTCCGGGGCGATCGGCAGCGCGCGCTGCAGGAGGACGTCGCCCGTGTCGAGCCCCTCGTCCATCTGCATGATGGACACGCCGGTCTCCGCGTCGCCGCTCGCGATCGCCCACTGGATCGGCGCCGCCCCGCGGTACCGCGGGAGGAGCGACCCGTGGACGTTGATCGCGCCGAACGGCGCGAGCTCGAGGAGGTCCCTCCCGAGGATGCGGCCGTACGCCGCGACGCACAGGACGTCGGGGCGGAGCGCGCGGAGCTCCGCGGCGAGCCGGCCGTCGCGGACCTTCTCCGGCTGCACCACCGGGACACCGCGCGCGCGCGCCCACGCCTTCGTCGCGGGCTCCTTCAGCGCCTGGCCGCGGCCGGCCGGGCGATCGGGCTGCGCGACGACGGCCACGAGCTCGTGCCCGGCGCGCGCGAGCGCGTCGAGCGGGGGGACCGCGAACGCGGGGGTGCCGAGGAAGACGACGCGCACGGGACACGCTGTATAGGCGAAAAGCGGCGCCGTGGCACGCGGCGAGAGGGCGCGCGGCCAGACCGCGCCCGGCCCGCTTCACTCCACCGCGACGAGGACGAGGTCGCAGAGGTGCGTGCCCGTGTGCACCCGGGGGATCGCCACCCCGAGGGTGACGCAGGCCGGGCCCGATCTCGCCGACGCGAGCGCCGCGTCGAGGTCGACCCCTGCTGCACGGGCCGCCGCGAACGTCCCCCCGTCCACGACGGCCCCGGCCTGCTCGGTCGGGCCGTCGCGGCCATCGGAGCCGGCGGCGAGGACGGCCGCGGGGAGGCTGGCGACGCCGCGCGCGGCGAGGAGCGCGAGGTGCTGGGCGCGTCCGCCGTCGGGCGCCACGGCTCCGGGGGGGATGCGGATGGTCGGCTCACCGCCGAGGGCGAGCACGCGCGGCCCGCCACCCGCGTGCGCGCGCGCCCAGGCGGCGAGGCGCGCCGCGACGGCGGCGACGTCGCCGGTGAGCGGCTCCGGCTCGGCGGTCGCGGCGAACCCGAGCCCCGTGGCGATCGAAGCGGCGGCGCGGGCGAGGTGGACCGGCCCGGCGAGGAGCACGTGGCGGATCGACGCGAGCCGCGGGTCGAGCGGCTTCGGCGTCTCCTCGCGCTCGCCCCGCACCCCCGCCTCGAGGTGCGCGCGCACCGCCGGAGGCAGCGCCGCGCCGAGCGCCGCGACGGCCGCGAGCGCGTCGGCGTAGGTGGTCGGATCGGGCCCGAGCGGCCCCGACGCGATGGTGGAGAGGTCGTCCCCGGGGACGTCGGAGAGCACGAGGACGCGCACGGGGGCGGGGGCGAGGAGCGCGCCGAGGCGCCCGCCCTTCACCGCGGAGAGGTGCTTCCGCAGCGCATTGAGCTGCTGGATGGTCGCCCCGGCGCGCATGAGGGCGTGCACCGCGGCGTCCTTGTCCTCCGCCGAGAGCCCGTCCGCCGGGGCGAACACGAGCGCGCTCCCGCCCCCCGAGACGAGGACGAGCGCCGGCATCCCACCGTCCGCGCGGGCCCACTCCAGGACCGCCCGGCCCGCGGCGAGCGACCCGGCCGTCGGGCGCGGGTGGCCGGCCTCGATCGCGCGCACGCCCGCGGGCGCCCGCGATCCCTCGGGCACGACGCAGAGCGCGTCGCGGGCGCGGTCGGCGAGCGTGCGGAGCGCCGCCTCGATCATCGGCCCCGCCGCCTTCCCGATCGCGAGCACGCGGATCGGGCCGGGTGGGAGCGGGTCGGACACGAGCGCTTGCGCGACGAGAGGGCCGGCCTGGAGCCGCGACAGCGCGCCGCGCCAGATCGCCTCGCAGGCGCTCTCGAGCCGACTCCGCGTTCCCGCCATCGCTCCACCGCGCTAGAATCGCCCCTCCGAAAGGGGCAGCATCTCATGGCCGAGACATCCGCCGCACCCGTGGGGAAGTCGGAGGGCCACCGCCGCCATTACCTGCTCGATCGGGGCTTCCAGCTCAAGTACGCGATCCTGATGGCGTGCGCCGGGCTCGGGGTCGCGGTGGTGTTCGGCCTGTGGCTGCACCAGGCGCACGCCCAGGCGACCGCCCTGCTCGCCCCGGACGCCGAGACGCGGGCGCTCGTGGAGCGGAGCGATCGGCTGCTCTTCGGCGCGTTCGCGCTCATCGCGGTCCTGCTCGCCTCGGCGCTCGGGCTCCTCGGCGTCGTCATCACGCACCGGGTCGCCGGGCCGGTCTTCGTGATGGGCCACTACCTCGAGGTGCTCGCCGAGGGGCGGTTCCCGCGGATGCGTACGCTGCGCCGCAGCGACGAGCTCCGGACGTTCTTCAAGACCTTCATCGACGCCGTCGACAAGCTGAAGCTCCGCGAGGCGCGGCACGCCGCGCTCCTCGAGGACACGGTCCAGCGGATGCGGGGGGCCGCCGCCCGCTTCCCGGACCTCCAGCCCGCGATCGACGCGCTCTCCGCCGCCGCCCGCGAGCGCCGCGCCGCCCTCGCGCAGGACGATCTGGAGCTCACCCCGATGGCCGTTCCCGCGCCGGCGAAGCGCGGGGCCTAGCGCAGCGCCGACAGGAGCCCTCATGCGCCACACCGCCGCCGCCCTCGCCGTGCTCGCCGCACTCGCCCTCGTCGCGTGCGGGAACCCGAAGGACGCCGAGGGCTGGGCGAAGCGCGCCGCGAGCCGCACCCGGCTCGACGAGAAGCTCCAGGCGCTCGAGGAGGTCCGCAAGGCGCCGGGCGACAAGAAGCTCGCCGTCCCCGCGCTCGTCGAGATCGTGAAGGACGCGGGCACGCACCCCCGCGCCCGCGCGGAAGCCGCGGTCGCGCTCGGCGAGATCGGCGACCCCTCCGCGGTCGACGCCCTCGTCGCGGCCGCCAACCCCGGCGCGACGCAGCGCGACGCGATGGAGCTGAACCGTCACGTCGCGGACGCCCTCGGAAACCTGCGCGCGCAGAAGGCGGTGCCGGTCCTCACCGACCTCACGAGGTCTTCCGACGGCTTCACCCAGGTCGCCGCGGTGGACGCGCTCGGGAAGATCGCCGACCCCGCGGCGGTGGACGCGCTCGTCGCCGTCGCCACGGGAGAGCGCGTCGAGCCGTTCACCGTCAAGAAGGCGCTGCTCGCGCTCGGGCGGATCGGGGACAAGAAGGCCGCCCCCACCGTGATGAAGCTGCTCTTCGAGGAGCCCGCCCCCGGGGTGTCGTACTTCCCGGAGGCCGCGTTCGCCGTCGTCCAGATCGGCCGCCCGATGGCGGCGCCGCTCCTCGCGGTGCTCGAGGGCAAGGACGAGAAGCTCGCCGCGTGGGCGCGCGAGCGCGGCGTCGTCCAGGGCGCCCTCTACGCGAAGTCGGCGCAGCTCCTCGGCGACGTCGGCGGGGGGGACGCCGTGCCCGCGCTCGTGAAGAAGCTCTCCTACCAGGATCCGGACCCCGGGATCGCGATGTACGTGCGCGTCTTCGCGGCGGAGTCGCTCGGGCGCATGCGCGCCCGCGACGCGGTGCGCCCGCTCGCGGAGCTCGCAGGCAAGGAGCAGGACCCCGACGTCCGCGATCGCTACTGCGACGCGCTCGCGCGGATCGGCGATCCGGCGGCGATCCCCGCGCTGCGCGCCGCGGCGGCCGCCGCGGCGACCTGGGACCTGCGCGAGGGGCCGCTCGTCGCGCTCTCGCGCCTCGGCGGCGAGCCGGAGCGCGGCGTGGTCGACGAGGCGGACGCGAAGCAGTGCGCGAAGGGCTGCCCGCCCAAGATCGAGGCCGCGTACGACGCGATGCGCGCGCGGCTCGACGCGGCGAAGGCCTGCGCGGGCGACGTGGACTGCTGGGCGGGCAAGCTCGCCGACGCGAGCGCAGCGGTGCGCGACCGCGCCGCGCTCGCGGTCGGCCGCACCGGGCTCGCGGCGCAGGCGCCGGCTCTCGGCGACGCCATCGTCCGGCAGGTCTCGGACGAGGGTGACCTCGCCGCCCGGTACCACGCGGTCCTCGGGCTCGGCTGGATCTCCGCGCGCGAGAAGCTCGGCCCGGCCGGCGAGACGATCGCGACGAGGATCGACGCGATGATCGCGCAGGATCGCGGCCGCACGCTCACGGCGGGCGTCGACGAGGACGCCCTGCGGCTCGCGACGAAGCTGCGGCGCGCGGCGCGATAGCCGCCCGGCGCACCGCGCCTTCAGCTCGCCCGCTTCTTCGGCGGCCTGCGCTCGCGCCCGGAGCCCGCGGCGCCGCCGTCGGCCGGTGGGGCGGGCTTCTCCCGGTCCCACGCGCTCGGCAGGATGTCGAAAGGGAGGAGCTTCGCGAGCAGCGGGAGGAGCAGCATCCCGCCCGGCGCCGCGAAGATCGCGAGCGCGGGGACCGCCTTCGCGAGGTCGACGAGCTGCGCCCGGACCTTGCGGCGCTCCTCGCCCGTCAAGGTCCCGCCGGACGCGGCCTTCGCGAGGAGCGCGCCCAGCTCGCCGGTCTGGCGGATCTCGGTCGCGATCGCCTCGAGGTTGTCCGTGACCGCCGCGCTCACGCGCTCGACGAGCAGGTCGGTGGCCGACTCCCACTCGGTCGCGAAGGCCTGCCACGACGAGGGCTTCCCGCCGAGCGCGTCGAACCAGACGCGGTGGACGCCGTGCTGCGCGGCCGCCTCCACCCTGGCCGCCGCGAGCGCCGCGGGCTCGAGGCCCGTCGCCGCCGCGAACGCCTCGACGAAGCGCGCGGCGGCCTCCCCCGCGAGCCGTGCCCGCAGGACGGCGAGGAAGAGCTGCTCGGCGAGGAACGGGCGCACGCGCTCCGGGGCGGCGCGCGCGATCGCCTCCGGTGGCCGGGGCGCCGCGACGGCGCGCCGCGCGGCCTTGAGCGCCGCCCGCGGGAGGCCCAGCCGGGCGAGCTGTCCCTGCCGGATCGCGAGCGCACGGGCGTTCACCGGCTCGACGGCCGCGAACAGCCCGGCGAGGGTCTCCGCGAGCAGCGCGGACTCGGCCGCGGCATAGGCGGCGTGCCGCTGGAGCGCCTCGGGGTCGAGCCGCCCGACGCGGTGGTGTCCCATCGCGATGCGGGAGATGAGCCGACGCTGGACGGCCACCTGGCCGGGGTAGAGCGGCAGCCCGTGGACGGGGTCGCCCGGCGGGAAGAGCCGCGCGCGCAGCGCCTCCTCCGCCGCCCGCATCGCGCGCGACACGGCGCGCGCGTCGACCGCGTCGCGGGGGTGCGCCTCGACGGCGAGCTCCCAGTCGCCCGCCGCGGCGACGAGGATCGCGGCGATCTCGGCGCGGCGCTGCCCCGCCTCGAACGGCTCGCCGCGCAGGACCGCGAGGTCGAGCACGAGGCCGACGTGCAGCCGGACGTCCTCGAAGAACGCCTCCGTCTCCGTTTGAGCGTCGGCGTCCACCTTCCGCCGCCGGAGCGAGCGCGTGACGAGGAGCTGCGCCGCCGGGGCGAGGTCGGCGGGCGAGCCCGCGCCCCGGACCTCGGCCGGAAGGCGCGCGTGCGCGCCCGCGGGATCGTGGCGGTCCAGCTCTGCGGCGACCAGGGTCTCGAGCCAGCCCCGGGCGAGGAGGTCCTTCGGCTTGGGCACGACGGAAGGTCGAGTGTAGCGGGTTCCGGGCACGCGCGCCCGCTCGTCCGGCCGCCCTGCGGTCTCCGGGGGCGGTCGGGGTGCGGGTCGGAGTCGCGCTCGGGGTCGTTTCATCCCCACCCCGCGCGGCGAGTGGTAGATCGCGGGCGTGGGAAACCGCCGCCTCTTCGTCGCGCTCGACCCGCCGGATCCGGTCCGGCGCCGGCTCGCCGCGCTCGGCGTCGAGCTCCGCCGGACGGCGGGGCGGCACGCCGAGGAGGTCCGCTGGGTCCCCCCGGAGAACGTCCACCTCACGCTCCAGTTCCTGGGCGCCGTCCCGGAGGAGCGCGTCGCCGAGGTCGAGGCCGCGATCCGCGCCGCGGCCGCAGCCTCGCGGCCGCTCTCGCTCGAGCTGAAGGGCGCCGGCGGCTTCCCGAACGCGCGGCGTCCGCGCGTCGTGTGGGCGGGCGTCGCGGGCGAGGTCGCCGCGCTCGGCGCGCTCGTCGCCGATCTCGCGCGGCGGCTCGCGCCGCTCGGGTTCGCGCCGGAGGAGCGGCCCTTCTCGGCCCACCTCACGCTCGGGCGCGCCCGCGACGGCCGGGGCGCGCCGGGGCTCGCGGGCGCCCTCGCCCACGCGGCGGAGGCGGACGGCACGCCGTGGCGCGCGGCGGACGTGACGCTGTTCGAGTCGCACCTCTCGCCGAAGGGGCCGCGGTACGAAGCGACCCTGCGGGCCCCGCTCGGCGCCGGCCCCCCCTGACCACGGGCCGCTTGCGCCCGGGCGCGGTCCGGGCGAGATCATGGAGCCGATGGCGTCCCCGCCTCCCTCCTCCGGCCTCGCGCCCGGGTACCTCGTCGCCGCGCCGGCGCTCACGGACCCGAACTTCGCGGGGTCGCTCGTGCTCGTCGCGGAGCACCACTCCGAGGGCGCGCTCGGGTTCGTGGTGAACCGGCCCTCGCAGATCACGGTGGTGGAGCTCCTCGACGGCGTCGACGAGGGGCTGCGCCGCGCCGCGGAGGCGGCGGGCCGCGCCGACGGGATCGTGCTCGTCGGCGGCCCCGTGCAGCCCGAGCGGCTCTGGATCCTCTTCCGGCCGGGGCCGGCGCAGGCCGCGTTCGAGGGCGGCGCGGTGCGGGTGACGGAGGACGTGTCGCTCGGCGGATCGCGCGAGCTCCTCGAGTCGCTCGTGCGCGCGCCCGGCGAGCCGTTCCTGTTGCTGCTCGGGTACGCGGGCTGGGCGCCCATGCAGGCGGAGAAGGAGGTCGCGGGCGGCGCCTGGGTCCCGATGCCGGTCGCGAGCGACCTCCTGTTCCAGGTGCCGCTCGAGAAGCGCTGGGAGACCGCCGTGCGCCGGCTCGGGCTCGATCCGGGCGAGTTCCTGGTGGGCGGGGGCGGGGCGCAGGCCTAGCGCGTCGCGCCCGCTCCCTTCGGGTCCGTCCACACGATCTCGTAGACCGCCGACAGGAGCCCCGTCGAGCGCCCCTCGACCCGCTCCAGCTTCGCGCCGACCGCGTCGACGGCGGCGAGGAAGATGCCGCAGTGGTACTGGGGGACGAGGAAGTCGTTCTCGAACGTGAACCGCGCGTGGCACGGGCCGAGCCACTCGAGCTTCCGCTCGCCGTAGCTCACCGACGCCCGGTAGCCCGTGACCGCCTGCCCGAGGAGCGCGCGCAGCCCGTTCTTCCCGGCGAGCGCGATCATCGTCGCTCCCATCATCGAGCCGAGGATGTTCGTGGTCGTCCGGTAGCCGAACTCGCGGAAGGCCAAGTCGACGGAGCCGAGCTTCTTCTCGAGCCGGTCGGCGCCCTGGAACGAGATCCGCAGGAAGTCCGCGACCGGGTACGAGAAGAACTCGGTGCGGTGGCCCTTGTGCTCCGGGTCGATGGTCACGGCGGCCTCGCGGCCGAGGTGCGCCTCGATCGTGTCGAACAGGGCGTTGAACGTGAGGCCGCGGGCGGTGTCGCGGGGCGTCGTCGCGGCGATGCGGGCCTGCAGTTCCTTTTGATCGGTGGGCATGTTCTCACGCGGAGTATGCCCGAGGGGGTCGGGGCCCGCCCAATCCCCGCCCGCGGCGACGGCAACTTGACGCCGGATCGGGCGTTCAGTATTCATGCGTTCAGGTCGATGTCAGGGTCGGTTGGTAGGAGTCGGGTCGCGCAACGACAAGAGCCGGGGCCGCGCGAACGCGGCCCTCGCAAGGAGAGGAAAGCGATGCCCGTGGGTCCGGAGAAGGAGAAGGCGATCGAGCTGGCCGTCTCGTCGATCGAGAAGGCGTTCGGGAAGGGCTCGATCATGCGCCTCGGCAACGAGGACGCGCTCGTGAAGGACGTGCAGGCGATCTCCACCGGCTCGGTGTCGCTCGACATCGCGCTCGGCGTGGGCGGCCTGCCGCGCGGCCGCATCATCGAGATCTACGGGCCGGAGTCGTCGGGAAAGACCACCCTCGCCCTCCACGCGATCGCCGAGGCCCAGAAGAAGGGCGGCATCGCCGCGTTCGTCGACGCGGAGCACGCGCTCGACGTCGGCTACGCGCGCAAGCTCGGCGTCCGCACCGACGACCTCCTCATCTCGCAGCCCGACACGGGCGAGCAGGCCCTCGAGATCACCGAGACGCTCGTCCGCTCCGGCGCCGTAGACGTGCTCGTCATCGACTCGGTCGCCGCCCTCGTCCCGAAGGCCGAGCTCGAGGGCGAGATGGGCGACGCGCACATGGGCGTGCAGGCGCGCCTCATGAGCCAGGCGCTGCGCAAGCTCACCGGCACCATCTCGAAGTCCTCGACGATCGTCATCTTCATCAACCAGATCCGCATGAAGATCGGCGTGATGTTCGGCAACCCCGAGACGACGACGGGCGGCAACGCCCTCAAGTTCTACGCCACGCAGCGGCTCGACATCCGGCGCATCGGCGCCATCAAGGACGGCGACAACGTCATCGGCAACCGCACGCGCGTGAAGGTCGTGAAGAACAAGGTCGCCCCGCCGTTCAAGGAGGTCGAGTTCGACATCATGTACGGCCAGGGGATCAGCCGCGAGGGCGACGTCCTCGACCTCGCCGCCGAGCAGAACATCGTCGAGAAGAGCGGCACCTGGTTCAGCTTCGGCGGCGAGCGGATCGGCCAGGGGCGCGAGCAGGCGAAGACGTTCTTCCGGGAGCACCCGGAGATCCTCCAGCAGGTGGAGGGGCAGCTCTTCGAGAAGTTCAGCATCCGGCGCGGGCCGGTGCCGGTCCCCGAGGCGGTCGAGGAGCCCGAGGAGCACAAGAAGGGCCGCGCCAAGGCGGCCGGCAAGTAGGGCTCACCAGTCTTCACGCGGCCGCGACGCGGCCCCGTGCTCGTCCCGGGCCGGCTCCGAAAGGGGCCGGCCCGACTCTTTCGTCGCCGCTCACGGCGGGACGCCGGCTCAGCGCAGGATTGGGCGTCGGCGACGGTCGTTCCTGCTCACGGAATCCGTGAGCGCCAGGCCCGGGGGTCGCCCGGAGGCGCGTCGCGCAGGCGCCGCGGTGAGCACCCGGTCCGCGCGCGCGGCGATGGTCGACCGCCGTCGCGGAGCCGGCTGTCCGAGCGCCGGCAGCGCGAGCGCAGCGAGCGCACTGCCGGCGCGAGTTCCGGCGGAGCGACGCACGTCGAGACCGGGAACGCGCGCGCGCCGCGGGTCACGTGCCGCCGAGCATGCGCGCCGGAGGGCGCCCCCCCGGGCCCAGCGTGCACGAGCGATCTGGGCCGAGCGTGCACGAGCGACCTGGGCCGAGCGTGCACGAGCGACCTCGCACCGAGAGGGCCGAGCGACCTCGGCCGGCCGTCATTCCACCGTGACGCTCTTCGCGAGGTTGCGCGGCTGGTCCACGTCGGTCCCCTTCAGATCCGCGACGTGATACGCGAGGAACTGGAGCGGGACGATCGAGAGGAGCGGCGCGAGGAGCGGCGGCGCGAGCGGGACGGGGAGGGCGACGTCGGCGAGGCTGGCAGCGTCCGTGTCGCCCTCCGAGACGACCGCGATACACGTGCCCCCCGCGCGCGCGGACCTCCTCCATGTTCCCGAGCGTCTTCTCGTAGGCGGGCTCCTTCGTCGCGAGCACGACGACGGGCATCTGCTCGTCGATGAGCGCGATGGGGCCGTGCTTCATCTCGCCCGCGGCGTACCCCTCCGCGTGGATGTACGAGATCTCCTTGAGCTTCAGCGCGCCCTCGAGCGCCACCGGGAACTGGGCACCGCGTCCGAGGAAGAGGACGTCCCGCGCCGAGGCGCAGCGCTTCGCGACCGGCAGCAGCGCCGCCTCCTGGCGGATCATCTCGCTCCATCCACGACGGGACACGCCGCAGCGCCTCGAGGTGCTCGCGCGCGCGCTCCGCGGAGAGCGTGCCGCGGAGGCGGCCGAGCTTCACCGCGACGAGGAACAGCGCGGCGAGCTGGGTCGTGAAGGCCTTGGTCGAGGCGACCCCGATCTCCGGGCCTGCCGCGGGTGAGGAGCGTCCCGCCGTCGCACTCGCGCGAGATGGCCGAGCCCACGACGTTGCAGATCGCGTACGCGCGCCCGCCGCGGGCCTTCGCCACCTTCACGGCGGCGAGCGTGTCGGCGGTCTCGCCCGACTGCGAGATCGCGAGGCAGAGGACGCGCTCGGAGACCAGCGGGTCCCGGTTCCGGAACTCGCTCGCGAGCTCCACCTCGACCGGGATCCGGCGCGAGCGACTCGATCATGAGCCGGCCGGAGAGGCCCGCGTGCCACGACGTGCCGCACGCGACGATGACGACGCGCTCGAGCGACCGCACGTAGTCCTCCGGCAGCTCGAGGCCGTCGAGGACGACGTCGCCCTGCTCGAGGGAGGCCCGGCCGCGGATCGTGTCGGCGACCGCCCGGGGCTGCTCGAAGATCTCCTTGTGCATGAAGTGCTTGTGGCCATCCTTCTCCGCGGCCACCGCGCTCCACTCGATCTTCCGCGGCTTGCGGGCGACCGGCTCGCCGTCTCGCCCGTCGATCGTGATCCCGCCCGCCGTGAGCACCGCGAGCTCGCCCTCCTCGAGGTAGATCACGTCGCGCGTGTGCTCGAGGATCGCGGGCACGTCCGACGCGAGGAAGCTCTCGCCCTTGCCGAAGCCGACGACGAGCGGGCGACGCGTTCTTCGCCGCCACGATCTCGTCCGGGCGCTTCTCCGAGACGACCGCGATCGCGTAGGTGCCCTGGACCTGCGACGAGCGCCTGGCGCACCGCGGTCGCGGAGGTCCTTCGCGCCGCCCTGGAGCGCGTCGGCGACCAGGTGCGCGATGATCTCGGTGTCGGTCTCCGACGCGAACTTGTGGCCCCGTGCGCCGAGCGCCGCCTTCAGCGCGAGGTGGTTCTCGATGATCCCGTTGTGGACGACCGCGACGCCGCCGTAGCTGTGCGGGTGTGCGTTCTCGTCGGAAGGGCGCCCGTGCGTCGCCCAGCGCGTGTGGCCGATGCCCGTGCGTGCCGGCGACCGGTGCCTCGCGAGCAGCGCGACGAGGTTCGCGAGCTTCCCCTTGGCGCGCGCGCACCGCGAGGCCGTTCGGGCCGACGACCGCGACGCCCGCGGAGTCGTAGCCGCGGTACTCGAGCTTCCGGAGCCCACCGACGATGAGGTCGCTGCACTCGCCGCGGCCCGACGTAACCGACGATCCCGCACATAGTTCCCCGCCTTTTACCAGCCGCTCGGCCGCACCCGCTACCCCGCCTCCGCCGGGCGCCCGCACCTTCGCCCCGGGCGCCGCCGGCTGCGCCGCCTGCCGCGCGCGCCGCCGCTCCACCCAGCCCTCCTTGTTCTCCTGCCGCGCGCGGCCGAGCGCGAGCGCGCCCGGCGGGACCGGCTTCGTGATCGTCGAGCCGGCGGCCACGTACGCGCCCGCGCCGATCTGGATCGGCGCGACGAGGATCGAGTCCGACCCGATGAACGCGCCGTCGCCGATGCGCGTCTCGTGCTTCTTCTCGCCGTCGTAGTTGCAGGTGATGGTGCCCGCCCCGATGTTCACGCCCGCCCCGACGACCGCGTCGCCGACGTAGGCGAGGTGGTTCGCCTTCGAGCCCTTGCCGAGCCGCGACTTCTTCGTCTCGACGAAGTTGCCCACGTGGGCCCCCTCGCCGATGTCGCTGCCGGGCCGGATGCGCGAGAACGGGCCGAGGATCGCCGTCGAGGCCACGGTCGACTCCTCGACCATCGTGTACGGCCGGACCGTCACGTGCGGCGCGAGCACGGCGTCCTTCAGGATCACGCCCGCCCCGATGCGGCAGCCCGTGCCGACGCGGGTCCGCCCGAGGAGCCGCGCCCCGGGCTCCACGACGACGTCGGCTGCGATCTCGACGCCCTCGTCGCAGTCGAAGCGGTCCGGGTCCTCGATGGTCACGCCGGCGCGCATCAGCGCGGTCGCGCGGCGGCGCAGGAGCGCGCGGGCGGCCCGCGCGAGCTCCTCGCGGTCGTTGACGCCCGCCGCCTGCGCCGGGTCGACCGGGACCGCCGTCGCGCCCGCCGAGCGCCCGGCCATCGCGACGAGGTCGGTGAGGTAGAGCTCCTTCTGCGCGTTGTCCGTGCCGACGCGCGCGAGCGCCTTCCAGAGGAACGCCGCGTCCGCGCAGTAGAGCCCCGCGTTCACCTCGCGGATGGCGCGCTCGGCCCCCGTCGCGTCCTTCTCCTCGACGATTCGCTCGGGACGCCCCTTCGAGTCGCGCACGACGCGGCCGTACCCGCGCGGCGCGTCGAGCGTCATCGTCGCGAACGCGATGGCCGCCTTCGCGCGGCCGCGGGCGGCGACCACGCGGCGGAGCGTCTCCTCCTCGAGGAGAGGCGTGTCCCCGGAGAGGATCGCGATCGGACCCTTCCATCCCCGGAGCGCGCCCTTCGCGGCGAGCACCGCGTGCGCGGTGCCGAGCTGCTGCTTCTGGACGGCGAAGCGGATCGGCGCGCCGGGCAGCGCCGCCGCGATGGCCGCCTCGACCGCCTCGGCCTGATGGCCGACGACGACGACGACCGGGCCCGCGCCGGCGTCGAGCGCCCGCTTGATCGGGTAATAGGCGAGCGGACGGCCACCGATCTCGTGGAGGACCTTGGCCGTCCGGGACTTCATGCGGGTGCCCTTGCCGGCGGCGAGGACCACCGCGGCGAGGTGCGTGTCGGATCTCGGCATGACGCGGGAGGCTAGGCCCTGGCGGCCCCGGATATCAAGTACGCCGAAGGATGTGAGACGCCCACGCCCGCTGCCGGGCGGCGCGGATCGCCCGGCGCGGGTGGGCGCGGGGCCCGGCCGGCTCCGCGCTCGTCCCGAGACGCCGCCCGGGCTACCCTGTGCGCGTGCCGAACCTGTCGAACAGCGCCGCTCCGGCGACGCCTGCGGACGGGCGGAGGACGCCTGCGTGAGCGCCGCGGCGCCGTCGCTCGCCGAGGTCGCGCGCGTGCTCGCCGACGAGGCCGGGCTCTCGCTCGGCGACGGCCTGGATCGCGCGCTCGGCGCCGGCGTCGAGCGCGCCGCCGCCGCCCTCGCCACCGACGCCGCCGCGCTCGCGCGCCGCGTCGTCGACCGCGACCAGGTGGCGATCGCCGCCCTCGTCGAGCACGCGGCCGTGCTCGAGACCGCGTTCTGGCGTCACCCGGAGCAGCTCGTCGCGCTGGCGCGCGTCGCCTCCTCGCGTCCCGGGCCGGTCCGGATCTGGTCCGCGGGCTGCGCCACCGGCGAGGAGCCGTACAGCGTCGCGATCGCGCTCCTCGAGGCGGGGCGCCGTGCGGGCGGCGACACCATCCTCGCGACGGACGTCTCGGCGCGGGGCCTCGAGGCGGCGCGCGCGGCGACGTACGGCGCGCGCGCGCTCCGGCGGCTTCCGCCCGGGATCGCGGACCGGTGGCTCGAGCCGGGGACCAGGAGGCGGGTCGCGCCCGAGCCGCGCGCGCTCGTCGGCTTCGAGCGGCACAACCTCGTCCGCGATCCGCCGCCCGCCACCGCGCCGTTCGACGCCGTCCTCTGCCGGAACGTCCTCATCTACTTCACCCCCGAGACCGCCGCGTCGGTCCTGTACCGGCTCGTCGCCGCCCTCGTCCCCGGCGGCCTCCTCGTCCTCGGCCCGGTCGAGCTGCCGCTCGCGCGCGGGCTCGAGCTCGAGTGGCTGGAGGAGGGCGGCGCGACGCTCCTGCGCCGCCCGCGATAGGATCGGGCCATGTTCGATGCGCTCCTCCGGGCCGGAGACCTGCGCCCGCCCGAGCTCGAGGACCTGCGCTTCTTCGGCGTGACGGGCGTCCTCGTGCCGTCGGACGACTCCGCCGCGCCCTGCACGGCGGACGGCGTCCGCAGGGGCTGGGACGAGATCGTCGCCGCGGCGCGGCGGCTCCGGCGGGGCGGGCTCGCCGCCTGGGCCGCCCTCGGGATCCACCCCCGCCGGATCCCGCCGCGCGGCCTCGAGGCCCTGCTGGCGGAGCTGCCCGACGCGCTCGGCCGGCCGGAGGTCGCCGCGCTCGGCCTCGTCGGGCTCGCCGAGGGTGGAGAGCTCGAGGAGCGGGTGCTCTCGCGCCAGCTCGAGCTCGCGCGCGAGCTGCGCCGCCCCGTCGTCGTCGAGACGCCGTGGCGAACTCGGGAGCGCACCACGCGGCGGCTGCTGCCGCTGCTGCGGGAATCCGAGGTCGAGCCGGGGCGGATCCTCGTCGCCGGCGCCGACGCGCGCACCGTCCGCACGATCCGCGCCTGCGGTCACCTCGCCGCGCTGCCGCTGTCCGGGGGCGGCCGCCGCGGCGGCGACGGGATCGACGCGGCGGTCCGGATCGTGCGGTCGCTCGGGGCGGAGGGGATCGTGCTCGGCTCGGACGCGGGGATGAGCGGCGGCGACCTGCTCGCGCTCCCGCGCGCCGCGGACCGGCTCGAGAAGGCGGGCCTCTCGGACGCCGTCGTGCGGCGGGTGTGCGGGGAGAACGCGCTCGCGTTCCTGGGGGTGGACGTGGAGGGGGTGGGGAAAGGTTCTGGGACGGGGAAGAGGAGGGCGCGGAGGTGAGGGGGTGCGCCGTGCTCGGCGGGCGTCGCAGGGGGAGGACGGGGCTCGGCATCGGAGGGGAGCGCGGCGTGACGCTTCACCGCGCCCGCCGCTTCCGCGCCGCCCCCGTCCCCGCCCGTTTCCAGTCCCCTGTCCGGCCACCGGACTTCTCGAGCAGCTCGACCGCCTCGATGCGCATCCCGCGCTCGTAGCGCTTCAGCATGTCGTAGATCGTGAGGCACCCGGCGGCGACCGCGGCGAGCGCCTCCATCTCGACGCCGGTGCGGTCCACGGTGCGTACGGTGGCGACCACCTCGATGCCCCCGGGGCCGGGCCTCGCCTCGACGTCCACCGCCGAGAGCGCGATCGGGTGACAGAGCGGCACGAGGTCAGGCGTCTTCTTCGCCGCCATGATGCCGGCGATCCTCGCCGCGGCGAGGACGTCACCCTTCTCCACGTCGCCCTTCCGGACGCGCGCGATGGTCGCGCGCGACATGGAGATGAACCCGCGCGCGACGGCGACGCGCTCCGTCCTCGGCTTCGCGCCGACGTCGATCATCTTCACGGGGCGGTCCTCATTCCTACGTCTCGGTCGCGTGCTCGCCGAGCCAGCGCTCCGCGTCGATCGCGGCCTGGCAGCCGGAGCCCGCGGCGCTGATCGCCTGCCGGTAGGTCGGATCCGCGACGTCGCCCGCCGCGAACACGCCCGGCACGCTCGTCGCGGTCGACGGTGCCTTCACCTCGATGTAGCCGACGTCGTTCATCTTCAGCTGTCCGCGGAAGATCGACGTGTTGGGCTCGTGGCCGATCCCCATGAACACGCCCTTCAGCGGGAGCTCGCGGACCGACCCGTCCTTCGTGCTCTTGAGCCTCACGCCCGTCACGGCCTTCCCGTCGCCGAGGATCTCGTCCGGCACGGCCGAGAGGACGAGCTCGATCTTCGGGTTCTTGCGGACGCGCTCCTGCATGATCTTGGACGCGCGCAGCTCGTCGCGGCGGTGGAGCACGTACACCTTCGTCGCGTACTTCGTGAGGAAGCTGGCCTCCTCCATCGCGGTGTCCCCGCCGCCGACCACCGCGACCTCGACGCCCCGGAAGAAGAAGCCGTCGCAGGTCGCGCAGGCCGAGACGCCGCGCCCCTGGTACTTCTTCTCGGACGGGATGCCGAGCCACTTCGCGGACGCGCCGGTCGCGATCACGACGGCGTCGGCGGTGAAGGCGCGGTCGTCCTGCCAGAGCTGGAACGGGCGCCGGGAGAGGTCGACGCGCGTCACCTCGCTCACCTCGAACCGCGTCCCGAACCGCTCCGCCTGCTTCTTCATCTTCTCCATGAGCTCGGGGCCGAGGATCCCCTCCGGGAACCCGGGGAAGTTCTCGACCTCGCTCGTGATCGTGAGCTGCCCACCCGGCTGCATGCCCTCGAACATGAGCGGGTTCAGGTTCGCGCGGGCGGCGTACAGCGCGGCGGTGTAGCCGGCGGGGCCGCTGCCGACGATGACGAGTCTCTCTCGCTGGGCCATGTCGCTCATTGTCTCCGGTGCGGGGCGGTCCTGATGTATCCGCTTGGAGCCCACCCGTCGAGCGGAGGGTTCGATGCGGCGCCCCGTCGCGGGGACCCTCCCGCGTGGTATCGTCCCACGCATGGATCCGCAGGCCCTCCGCGCGTGCGCGCTCTTCCAGGGCCTCCCCGCCGACCGGCTGAGCCGGATCGCGGAGATCGCGACGCACCGGGACCTCCCGTCGGGCGCGGTGATCTTCCGGGAGGGCGAGCCGGGCGACGAGATGTACGTCGTCGTGGCGGGGAAGGTCCGGATCTCGAAGCGGGTCCGCGGCGCCGGCGAGGAGGCGCTCGGGATCCTCGAGCCCGGGAGCCACTTCGGCGAGATGGCGATGGTCGACGACTCGCCCCGCTCCGCCGACGCCGTCGCGCACACCGCCTGCGCGCTCGCGGTCGTGAAGCGGGACGACCTCGACCAGCTCATGTTCGTGGACAAGGATCTCGCCTACGACCTGCTCTGGACCTTCGTGCGTACGCTCGTCGCGCGCCTGCGCGAGACGAACGAGAAGCTCGCCTCGTTCTTCGCGATGAGCGGCGGGTTCCGGTAGCCGCGACCGCGGGACTCAGCGCCCGGTACGCGCGCCCGGCGCCGCGGCGCCCGCGGAGCGAGTCCCGCCCGGGCATTGCCCTGGAGGGTGCCGACGCGTCAGGCGCGCCGCCCCCACAGGAACAGCCGCCGGAACGTGTAGAGGAACGGGCGCTCGTCCGGCAACGCGGCGCGGAGCCGCTCGCGGTACCGCTCGAGGAAGCGGGCCCATGTCGGCGGTTCGAGCCGCTTCTGGTAGTCCGTCAGCGTCGTTCCGCGGACCCACTCGACGACGTCGTCCCGCGAGCCGAGCGGGTGCGCGTACGTCTCGAGCCGGACCCGCTGCCGCGCGAACCCGAGCGCGAAGAGCAGCCCGGCGTAGCGCTCCGGCTCGAGGAGCGGGGTCTCCCGGACGAAGCCGCGGAGCGGGCCCGCGAACTCGGGCTGTCGCGCCACCTCGCGCGCGACGGCGTGCGACGGGTGGTGGTCGTTCGCGGGCGCCTGGATCGCGAGCTGGCCGCCGGGCCCGATGAGGGCCGCCAGGCGGGCGAGCAGACGCTCGTGATCCGGGACCCAGTGGATGGCGGCGTTCGAGAGCACGACGTCGAAGCCGCCCCCCTCGAATGCCCCGAGGTCGCCCTGGACGAACGCGACCCCGCCCCCCGCGTGCGCCGCGGCGCGCTCGAGCATCGCGGCGGAGGAGTCGACGCCGAGCGTCTCGCGCGCTCCGAGCCGCTCGTGCGCGAGGCGGGTCAGCTCGCCCGTCCCGCAGCCGAGGTCGAGGAGGCGCGGGCCGGGGACGGGCTCGACGAGCGCGAGCAGATCGAGGAACGGCGCCGCCCGCTCGGCGCGGAATCTTCCGTACTGGTCGGGGTTCCACACGTCGGCCAAACCCGTTGACCTCCCCGCCGTTTTAGCGGAAAGTCGGCGCCCTCGACACCATCATCCCCCCGGAAGTCCTCATCATCCCCCGGAGTCACATGTCCCGTCACATCCTCCACGCCGCGGCGTTGCTCGGCCTGTTCGCGTGCCAGTCGCCGCGGTCCGCCCAGCCCGCCCAGCAGAAGCAGGACCCGAACACGCCGGTCGCCAAGATCGGCGGCAAGACCATCACCGCCGGCGAGCTCGACGAGGCGGTCAAGAAGGACCTCGCGCAGCTCGAGCAGCAGTACCAGGAGCAGCGGTACCAGATCCGCAAGAACCAGCTCGAGTCGATGCTCCGCCAGAAGGCGTTCGACGAGAAGGCGAAGGCGAAGGGCGTCACGCGCGAGGAGCTCGTCAACCAGGAGATCGCTGCGAAGATCGCGGAGCCCTCCGACGACGAGGTCCGGGCGCTCTACGACCGCGCCAAGGCCGGCGGCCAGCAGCTCCCGCCGTTCGACCAGGTGAAGGCGGAGATCGCCCGCTTCATCAAGAACCAGAAGGGCCAGACGGCGCTCGCCGAGTACTACGACCAGCTCAAGAAGGACATGGCGATCGAGATCCTGCTGCCGCCCTACCAGCCGCCGAAGGTCGCGGTCGAGGCGGTCGGCCCCTCGAAGGGGCCCGCGACCGCGCCCGTCACGATCGTCGAGTTCTCGGACTACGAGTGCCCCTACTGCGTGCGCGCGGAGCCCACGGTGAAGGACGTGCTCGCGGCGTACCCGGGCAAGATCAAGCTCGTCTACCGCGACTATCCGCTCCCGATGCACAAGAAGGCGCCGAAGGCGGCCGAGGCCGCGCACTGCGCCGGCGACCAGGGGAAGTACTGGGAGATGCACGACAAGCTCTTCGCCGCGAACGGCAAGCTCGAGGTCGCCGACCTCAAGACCGCGGCGCGCGAGGTCCAGGGCGTCGACGGCGGCAAGTTCGACCAGTGCCTCGACTCCGGCTCGAAGGCCGCCGAGGTCGAGAAGAACCGGAAGGCGGGCGACGACGCCGGCGTCTCCGGCACCCCGGCCTTCTTCATCAACGGCCGCCTTCTCTCCGGCGCCCAGCCCCTCGAGGCGTTCAAGGCCGCGATCGACGAGGAGCTGAAGGCCAAGTAAGCCGCCCTCGAGCGGTTTGCGCGGCCGGCGGCCGTGCCCTAAGACTAGGGCCGGCCGCCGGAAGCGTTTCGGGGGCGAGGGTGTCGGATGGGCGCATACGGACAGGGTGCGAGCGCTTCCCTCGGGGAGCGGCGGAAGACGCGGCAGATCCGCGTCGGGGCGGTCCCGATCGGCGGCGGCGCGCCCATCGCGGTCCAGTCGATGACGACCACCCAGACGGCGGACGTGGCGGCGACGCTCGGGCAGGTGCGGGCGCTCGCGGAGGCGGGCGCGGACATCGTCCGGCTCGCCGTACCCGACAAGGACGCCGCGGCGGCGCTGCCCGAGATCGTGCGCGGCACGCCCGTGCCGCTCGTCGCCGACATCCACTTCGACTACCGGCTCGCGCTCGCGGCGCTCGGGGCTGGCATCCACGCGATCCGGCTCAACCCCGGCAACATCGGCTCGCGGGAGCGCGTGCGCGAGGTGGTGAAGGCCGCCCGCGAGCGGAACGTCCCGATCCGCATCGGCGTGAACGCGGGCTCGCTCGAGGAGGACATCGTCGAGAAGCACGGCTGGCCGACGGCGGAGGGGATGGTCGAGAGCGCCGAGCGGCACATCCGGTTCCTCGAGGACGAGGGCTACCGGGAGATCAAGATCTCGCTCAAGGCGCACGACGTCGCGATGACCGTGAAGGCGAACCGGCTCTTCGCCGATCGCTTCGAGTACCCGCTCCACCTCGGCGTCACCGAGGCGGGCACGCTCCTCGCCGGCACGGTGAAGAGCGCGGCGGGGCTCGGCATCCTCCTCGCCGACGGCATCGGCGACACGATCCGGATCTCGCTCACGGCCGATCCGGTCGAGGAGGTCCGCGTCGCGCGGATGCTCCTGAAGTCGCTGGGACTCAAGTTCGGCGGCGCGACGATGACGTCGTGCCCGACCTGCGGCCGCTGCTCCGTCGAGATGATCCCGATCGCCGAGCGCGTCGAGAGGCGGCTCGCGAACGTGAAGGGCGAGGTCGCCGTCGCGGTCATGGGCTGCGAGGTGAACGGCCCCGGCGAGGCGGCGGCGGCGGACGTGGGCGTCGCCTACGGCCACGGCGGCGTGGGGCTCCTCTTCCGCGACGGGAAGATCGTGAAGCGGATGAAGGCCGAGGAGCTCGAGGACGCGGTCGTGCGCGAGGCGCTGGAGATCGCGGCGAAGCGGACCCCCCGGTAGGACCGACGGCTCAGGGGCGGGGGACGCCCTCCGCGCCGAGCCGGGCGAGGTACAGCGCGAGCGCGCGCCGCTCGTCCTCCGTGCCGTGGAAGGGCGGCATCGCGGGGTAGAGCGCCGGCAGCCGGCCCAGCGCGTCGTACGCGCGCTCCGCGGACCAGCCCGCCACCCGCGGCGCGAGCGGGATGGCGGAGTGGCAGTGGAGGCACTTGTTCGCGAGGAGGCGCTCGCCGAGCGCCAGCGCCTCGGGCGTCGGCCGGAGCGGGGGCGGCCGCGGACGGAGCAGCCCCTCCTCCCAGCCATAGGCCAGGGCGACGAGGAGGACGGCGGCGGCCACGAGGGCGTTCCGGGTGCGCGGGGACACGGCTGCCAGGGTATAACCCGGAACCCATGCGCCCCGTCC
Source organism: uncultured delta proteobacterium (assembly GCA_963821195.1). Taxonomy (GTDB): domain Bacteria; phylum Myxococcota; class Myxococcia; order Myxococcales; family Anaeromyxobacteraceae; genus Anaeromyxobacter. The sequence goes on along the minus strand of CAWGDE010000028.1, from coordinate 17,288 downwards.
GCCTGAGCCAGGCCTTCGTTCCGACCCTCAAGGAGGCGCCCGCCGACGCGCAGGTCGCCTCGCACAAGCTGCTCGTCCGCGCCGGCTTCATCCGCCAGCTCGGCGCCGGCATCTACGACTACCTCCCCCTCGCGAAGCGGACGCTCGCCAAGGTCGAGGCGATCGTCCGCGAGGAGATGGACGCCATCGGCGGGCAGGAGTTCTTCCTCCCCGCGCTCCACCCGGCCGAGATCTGGAAGGAGTCCGGCCGCTGGGAGGTCATGGGCGAGAACATGTTCCGCCTGAAGGACCGCAAGGGCGGCGACTACGGCCTCGGCATGACGCACGAGGAGGTCTTCACCGCCATCGCGCGCGACGAGCTGCGCTCGTACCGGCAGCTGCCTCAGATCTGGTACCAGATCCAGACGAAGTTCCGGGACGAGCCGCGGCCGAAGTCCGGCCTCCTCCGGGTCCGGCAGTTCACGATGAAGGACGCCTACTCCTTCGACGTGGATCGGGCCGGGCTCGACAAGAGCTACGAGGACCAGCGCCGGGCGTACGAGCGGATCTTCACGCGCAGCGGCCTCGAGTTCGTCGCGGTCCAGGCGCACTCGGGCTCGATGGGCGGCTCGGAGTCCTCCGAGTTCATGGTGAGGACCGACGCGGGCGAGGACCTCGTCGCCGCGTGCCCGAGGTGCCGCTACGCTGCGAACACCGAGACCGCCCGCTCGAAGGGGCCCGCGACGCCGGCGCAGGGGGGCGCGCGGCTCGACGCGCCCCGGAAGTTCCCCACCCCGGGCGTGCGGACCATCGACGCGCTCGCGGCGGCTCCCCACCACCGGCCCGGCCCGATGCAGCTCAAGACGCTCGTCTACGCCGCCGACGACCAGCCGGTGCTCGCCGTCGTCCGCGGCGACGACGACCTCAACGAGGCGAAGCTCCAGACCGCCACCGGCGCGCAGATCGTCCGGCCGGCGCACGCGGAGGAGATCAGGCCGCTCATGGGCGCGGACGCGGGCTCCCTCGGCGCGGTCCGCTTCGGGAAGGCGCGGGTGTTCGTGGACGAGTCGCTCCGCGACGCGGCGGGGATGGTCACCGGCGCGAACGAGAACGACTTCCACCTCGAGGGCGTGGACGTCGCGCGCGACCTCCTCCCGCACGCGAAGCTCGCCGATCTCCGGCAGGTGAGGGCCGGCGAGGGCTGCCCGCGCTGCGACGGCGTCCTCGACGTCTTCAAGGCCCTCGAGATCGGCCACATCTTCAAGCTCGGGACGAAGTACTCCGAGTCGATGAAGGCGACCGTGCTCGACCCGGACGGCAAGGCCGTCCCGATCGTCATGGGCAGCTACGGCATCGGCGTCGAGCGGATCATGGCCGCCGCGATCGAGCTCCACCACGACGAGAACGGGATCGTGTGGCCGCTCTCCATCGCGCCGTTCCACGTGACGGTGCTCACCCTCGGCCCCGAGCCGGAGCTCAAGAAGGCTGCGGAGGAGATCGTGGAGGCGCTCGCCCGCGAGGGCGTCGAGGTGCTCTACGACGACCGCGACGAGCGCGCCGGGGTGAAGTTCAAGGACGCGGACCTCGTCGGGATCCCGATCCGGATCGCGGTCGGCAAGAAGGGGCTCGCGGGCGGCCAGGCCGAGTGGAAGCTCCGGGCCTCGAAGCAGGTCGAGCTCGTCCCGCTCGGAGAGGTGGCGCGGAAGGCCGCCGGGGCGGTCCGGGCCGCCCGGGGGTAGGCTCGCGGGCCGCGGCCGGCGTGCTAACCTCGCGCCGGAGGGTTCCCGTTGCGCGCCAAGCTCACGATCGGGCCCGAGGGTCAGCTCGCCGTCCCGCCCCGCCAGGCGGAGTCGCTCGGCCTGTCCGGCGGCGGCGACGTGGACGTGGTCTCCGCGCGCGGCGCGTTCGCGCTCGTCGTGCCGGCGCGCGCGGACACGCCGAAGGCGTACTTCGCGGGCTCGCTCGCGTCCCTGACCGTGGCCGAGGTGGTCCAGTTCGTCTTCTCGTCGCTGAAGACGGGCGTCCTCCTCGTCGCCGTCGGCACGGACCCGGACCGGAGGCCGGAAGAGCCGGAGCGGATGCGCCGCAAGAGCATCTACTTCAAGGACGGCCAGGTGGTGTTCGCGTCCTCTTCGGACCCCATCGATCGGCTCGGGCCGGTGCTGCTCGAGAGCGACATGGTCGCGCCGACCGATCTCGAGCGGTGCTCGCGGCTCGTGCGCAGCGGCCGCCCCCTCGGACAGGTGCTCGTCGACGAGGGGATCCTCACGTCCGCGCAGCTGTACGAGGGGATCACGCTCCAGGTGAAGCGGATCTTCCTCTCCGCCTTCCTCGAGACGGCGGGCGAGTTCGCGTTCCTCGAGGGGAGGAGCGACGATCGGAACGAGGTGAAGCTCCCCGAGCGGACGCGCGACCTCATCCTCCAGGGGATGAAGAAGCTCGAGGAGGCGGATCAGAAGCGCGCTGCGGAGGAGCTCGCGCGCGGCGCGCCGGCCGAGGTGGAGGTCGCGATCGAGGTGGAGGCGCCGCAGGCTCCTCGGCCGGGGCGCCGGACCGTCCCGCGCGCGTCGGGGCCGTTCGAGACGTACCGCCGAATCTTCAAGCGGGTCTACGACGCGCTCGCGTCCGTCGAGCGGGACGCCGCGGTGCGGCTGAACGGCTACTTCGACCGGCTCCCGGACAAGAAGCGCCCCATCTTCGAGGGCGTCCACATCGACGAGGACGGCGAGATGGACGTCGCGCAGATCCTCGTCAACGTGAGCGCGAGCGGCGCGTACAAGGGTGCGGCCGCCCGGGCGCGCGCGCTCGAGGCGCTCGAGGAGTTCCTCGCGTTCGCGCTCTTCGAGGCGAAGAACCGGCTCCCGCGCGCCGACGCGGAGCGGCTCCTGCGCGAGGTGGGCAAGATGCAGGTGGGGAAGGCGTGACGCCGTCGGAAAGGATCTGCGCCGCGCTCGACTTCGCGTCGTGGGCGGGCGCCGAGCCGTTCGCGCGCGCCATCGCGCCGGCCGTCGGGATGCTGAAGGTCGGGCTCGAGCTCTTCACCGCCGAGGGGCCGCCCGCCGTCCGCGCGGCCGCGGCGCTGGGCAGGCCGGTGTTCCTCGACCTGAAGCTCCACGACATCCCGGCGACCGTCGAGGGCGCCGCCCGCAGCGCCGCCGCGACCGGCGCGTCGCTCCTCACCGTGCACGCCTCGGGAGGCGCGGAGATGATCCGCGCAGCCGTCCGCGGCGCGGGCGGCCGGACGCGGGTCCTCGCGGTGACGGTCCTCACGAGCCTCGACGCCGCCGCGCTCGAGGCGGTCGGCCTCGCCGGACCGCCCGACGCCGCGGTCGTGCGGCTCGCGCGGCTCGCCGTCCGCGCGGGCGCGGGCGGCCTCGTCTGCTCGCCGCAGGAGGTCGCGCAGGTGCGCGCTGCCGTCGGGCCCGGACCGCTCCTCGTCGTGCCGGGGGTCCGGCCCGCGGGCGCCGCGAAGGGCGACCAGGCGCGCGTCGCCACGCCGGAGGACGCGGTGCGCGCCGGAGCGGACGTCATCGTCGTCGGCAGGCCGCTGCGCGACGCGCCGGACCCGGTCGCCGCCGCGCGCGCGATCGCGGCGGCGATCGCGTAGCGGACGCCGACCGCGGTGCCCCGACCGGCGGGGGCGCAACGGGCGAGGCGAGGCGGGCGGACGCGCCGCGCTCACACCCGGAACTTGTGCGCCGCGAGCTCCTGCCAACCGCGGATCGCGCGAAACGACTCCTTGAGCCGGCTCCGCTCGACCGGCGACAGCTCCGAGAGCGCGACCTCGTCGCCCGGCGTCCGCCCCTCGGCGAGCTGCCGGAGCTGCCGCCGGAGCCGCAGCCCGAGCAGGAACCGGTACGCCTCGGCGACCGACTCGCGCAGCTCGGGATCGATACGCCCCGCCCGCTCCGCCGCCTCGAGGCGCTCGAGCGTGTTCCGCGCCGGGGACGGGATCTCGAGCGCGTAGCAGCGCGCCAGGGACGCGATCGGCGCGAGCCCCTGCTTCTTGAGGTCGACCGTCGAGGACTCGCCGCGCAGCCGGAGGAGCAGCGCTGCCGGCGGGTGGAACCGGAGCGCTTCCTCCGCCATGCCGCGCAGGAACACGGGCAGGTCCGTAGCGCCCGACACGATCTCCTGCAGCGGGGCGACGTCGAGCCCTCCGGCTGCGCGCCGGTGATCGAAGAAGATGGCAGCCTCGAGGAGCGCCTGGGGGCGCGGCTCGAAGAGCCAGGTCCGGAAGCGCTCCCGCCACTCGCGCAGTGGGCCGTTCCAGCGGGTCGCCATGTAGCCGCCCGGGCACTCCGGGAATCCCGCGGCGCGCAGATTGGCGACGACGCGGCCGGCGAGCGCCTGGTACCACTCGCGCGCGGCGAGCCCCTCGTCCGCGAACACGAGCGCGTTGTCCTGGTCCGTGAGGAGCGTCTGCTCCATCCGCCCCTCGGACCCGAGCGCGAGCCACGCCCACGGCGCGGGCGCCGGGCCGAGGTCCGCCTCCGCCCAGCGGACCGCGGTTCGGAGCAGCGTGTCGTTGAGCCGCGCGACGAGCTGGGCGATGACCATCGGATCGAGCCGCGCCGAGAGGAGCCCGGCCGCCATGTCCGCCACCTGCGCCGCGTAGCCGGCGAGGCTCTCGCGCGAGGCGAGCCGCTCGACGCGCCGGAGGAGCGCCATGGGCCCGTGCGACGACAGCCGCATGAGGTCGGTCGAGGTGACGACGCCGACGATCTCGCCGCCGCGCAGGACGGGGAGGTGGTGGAGCCCCGCGTCGAGCAGGGTGAGCCAGGCCTCGTACACCGGCGTCTCCGCGTCGACCGTGCGGAGCGGCCCCGACGCGACCCGCGCCACCGGCGCGTCGCCCGGGAGCGCCTCGGCGAGGACGCGGTTCCGGAGGTCGCGATTGGTCAGGATGCCCGGCGGGTCCGAGCGGACGAGCACCGAGGAGATCCGGTGTTCCCGCATCCGGCGCGCGGCCTCGACGATCGTCGCGCCGGGCTCGACCCAGACCGCCGGGCCGCGGACGAGATTGCCGACCGGCACAGCGAGGCTCGGCTGGAACGCGGCGACCGGCGACTGCTCGAGGCTCGAGCGGAGCCGCTGCCCGAGCCCCGCGGCGAAGTGGCCCGCGAAGGCGCGGTTCGCGAGGAGCCGCTCGAAGACCTCCTGCGGCAGCCGCCACGCGACGAGGTCGTCCTCCGCGATGACGTCGAGCGACGCGGCGCCGGTCATGAGCGAGGTGAACCCGAACGTCTCGCCCTCCTCGATCACCTGCACGGTCTGGCCGTGCCGCTCGAGCCGGACGGTCCCCTGCCGGATGACGAAGAGGTGGTGGAGCGGCTCGCCTCCGGCATGGGTGAGCCACGTCCCCGCCGGGAAGGTGCAGGGCTCGAGGTGCGAGACCGCGTCGGCGAAGAGGGGCTCCGGCAGGGCGTCGAAGGGAGGGGTCGCGCGCAGGAAGCCGGCGGGGTCCACGCCCCGATCATGCCACGACCGCGGCGGTCCGGGCGGCGGCGCGCGCCGTGCCGACCGGACCACCGGGGTGCCTCGTCAGAATCCCTGCTGGACGCGCGTGTAGAAGTACCGGCCGAGGTAGTCGTACACGGTCGGGTCGGAGTTCGCGAGCGCGGCGGAGTAGACGTACTGCGGCGCCTTGTCGAAGACGTTCGCGACGCCCACGATGATGCTCGTGCTGCCCGAGCCGCTCTTCCGGGTGGTCCAGGCGCCGTTCAGGTCTACCGTGACGTTGGTGCCGACCTCGCGCGACGGCCCCTCGGGATTGGCGTAGCAGAGCCCGCCGGTGGAGGTGTTGTCGGGCGCGGCGCACTCCTTGAAGCTGCCCACGAACCGTGCGAGCGCGCCCAGCGAGAACCCGCTCTTCGCCCAGCTCGCGCCGACGTTGAACTTGTACTCGGGGAGCGCGCCGCCGTAGCCGCGGCCGTTCAAGTCGTAGTTCCCCTTCCCGTGGATCGTCTGCGTCGTCGTCCCGACCGTCTGCTCGCTGTCGAAGCGCAGGAGCCAGCTCCCGTCGAACGTGAGGCCGAAGCGGCCCACGGGGGTGGGGACGCCGTAGCGGACGGAGAGGTCGAACCCGTTCGTGTGGAGCTGGCCGATGTTCTGCTTCACGTCCGAGACGTAGAGGATGCGCCCGGTGTCTGCGCGGTGGACGAGGTCGCAGTAGGTGGGCGGCAGGGTGGAGCCGCTCGCGGCGGGGTAGCAGGCCGAGAGGATCGTCGGGACGCCGAGATACCCGATGACGTGGTCCACGACGATGTCGAAGAAGTCGAGCGTGACGGAGAGGTTCGGGGTCACCCGCGGCTCGAGCACGATCCCCGCCGTCACGGTCCGCGCCGTCTCGGGCTTGAGGTCGGCGTTGCCGCCGGTCCGCGCGAGGACCTGGTTGCTAGGATCGTTGGAGCCGCTGCTCCCGACTCCCGTCGCCTCGCACTGCTGGACGAGTGCGAGCGAAGGCGGCGGGGCCGTCGGGTCGAAGTAGCAGGGGTCACCCGTGACGGGCGCCGTCTCTCCCGCGCCGAGGTAGAGCTCGTTGATCGCGGGGGCGCGGAACGCGGTGGAGAAGGTCCCGCGCACCGCCACGTCCGAGATCGGCTTGTAGAGCGCGCCGAGCTTGTAGCTGAAGTTCCCGCCGAACGTGCTGTAGTCCACGTACCGCCCGGCGACGCTCGCCTCGAGGGTCTTCGCGCCGGGTGCGTCGGCCAGGATCGGGATCGAGAGCTCGGCGTACAGCTCGTTCACCGTGTAGCTCCCGCTCGTCGACGTGAAGTTGAAGTCGGCCGAGTCGCCGGAGGCCGCGATCGGGTCCGCGATCTGGGACCCGGCCTCGCGCCGGAACTCGTATCCGACGGCGAGCGACAGCGGGCGCTCGGCCGTGAGGGGCACGAGATCGCCGGTGAGGTTCGCGCCGACGGCGAGGAGCCCGTCGTACGCGCGCGAGGTCCCCTGGAACCCGAGGTACCCGATCTGGCTCGGGTCGATGCTGCCGTTGTTCGGGCCGCCGAACAGGTTGAGCGGCACGCATCCCGGGATGGCGGTCGTCGGATCGCCGGGAGTCGTCACGCAGATCGGCTTGTTCGTGGTGGGGTCGAGCATGCTCGGCCCGACCGCAGCGGCGATGCGCGAGTTCCGGATCGCGCCGTTGGTGGTGAAGGTTCCGCTCGTCTGGCCGTAGTTCAGGAACCCGTCCCAGGCCCAGCCGGAGAGGAACCCGGCGCCGCCGGGCAGGGTCCCGTCGACGCCGGTGACCACGCGGAAGGTCGCCAGGTTCTGCTCGTAACTCCGGTTTCCGAACTCGACGAGGCGGCGGCCGGCGAAGGTCGGCTCGACGCCGAAGGGGTTGTACATGCTGCTCGCCGAGACGGGGATGGGCGTCACGCCGTCGCCGAGCGTGTAGTCGCCGGGATTGAGCGGCATCGGCGCGGCGTTCTGCTTCGTCCCGGTCTGGACGTAGGAGGCCTCGTAGTAGACGCGCGCGGGCTCGAAGCGCGTGTCGCCCGCGGAGTAGAGCTGGACCCGGCGCGACGGGATGGTCAGGTAGTTGTCCGCGGCGTAGTTGTACGTGTCGGCGTCGCTCATCGGCCGCCAGCCTAGGGGCGCCGAGGGGTCCCTGATGAACGTTTCGTTCGCCCAGGTCGGGTAGGCGTTGACGAGGGCGTTGCAGAGCGCGTTGGCCGTGCACGCGGCGAGCGGGGCCCCACCGTTGGAGGGGAGCCCGACCGACCCCTGCGGCGTGCGGAAGCTTCCCGCCGGGGATCGCGGTTTGCGTGGAGTAGTCGTAGGTCAGCGCGTGCGACGACCAGCTCCGGTCGCGGAGCCAGGAGTCCTTCTGGTCGAAGAAGCCCACCGAGAAGAGGAAGTTCCCGGCCGAGCCGCTGCGGCCCGTCGAGAGCACGCCCTCGAACGTCTGCGCGTCGGCCCGGCTCGAGAGCCCGTACTGCGCCGCCGCCTCGGTGCCGTTCAGGGTCGTGCGCGTGATCACGTTCACGACGCCGGCGATCGCGTCCGATCCGTAGATGGCGGAGGCGCCGTCCTTCAGGATCTCGATCCGCTCGATCGCCGCCGTGGGGATGGTGTTGAGGTCGACGCTCGCGTCCGCGCCGAGCCCGCTCGAGACCATCCGCCGCCCGTTCACGAGCACGAGCGTGCGGTTCACCCCCAGCGAGCGGAGGTTCACGCGCGTCGCGCCGTCGGCGCTATACGTCGAGCCGCCGTTGTTGAGCTGGAAGTTGGGCGAGTTGCCCTGCTCCGGCAGCATCTGCAGGAACTCGCCGAGCGTCGTCTTCCCGCTCGCCTGGATCTGCTCCTTCCCGATGACCGTCACGGGCGCCGGCGTCGTGAGGTCCTTCCGCCGGACGCGCGTGCCGGTGACGACGACCTCCTCTCCATAGGACTTCTTCGAAGGCTCTTCGCTCGCGGGCGCCACCTCGGAGGCCGGCGTGGCGGCCGCCGCAGGCGGGGGCGTCTCCTGCGCCCACGCCGGGAGCGCCGCACAGGTGAGGGTGAACATCGCGATCAGGGACCGTCCTCTGAAGTGCTGTGACATCCGTGCTCTCCCGGGCTGGAGTTGCGGTGGAGCGACGACCGACGTCTGCGATGCCGCGGGGGGCGTTCAAACCGGGGCGGCCCGTGCGGTGCGAGAGCCTTCTGGGGTACGGACCCGGCTGGGAATGGCCGCCGACGAAGGCGTTCGAAGCGGCGCGCCGCCGGCGGTCGGCGAGAACCGCGATGACCCCCGAAACGAGGGTCGCCCGCAACGGACGCGGGCCGTACCCTCGAGGAGTGCTGGCGACGGCCCTCGCCCTCTTCTCAGCGGTCGCGCTCGGGGCGCCGGGCCTCGCCCCGCTCGCAGGGCTTTCCCTCGGCACGTTCCGTCTGCCGGACCTCGCGTTGCACCTCGGGGGCCCCCGTCCCGAGGGTGCCGGGACCACGGGCGTAGCGCTCGAGGGCGCTCGGCGGAGCGCCGGGAGCGTCGGCGGCCCGGTCTGCTCCGGCGACGTCTGCCAGCCCATCGTCTCGGTGCCCGGGTTCGAGCCGAGCTACGGCCGCGCGCACCGGAGCGAGGCCTTCGTGGCGCTCCTCACGCGCGCCCACGTCGAGCCGCTCGCGACCATGGCGTGGGCGCTGGTCTCGACGGGGCTGCGCTTCGACTGGTCGCCCGTCGCGATGGACGGCCCGAACGCAGGCGGGCACGGCTGGGGATCCGTCACCCTCCGGCTCCGGCTCCGGCTGGACGCACACAACGGGATCGTGATCCCGCCGCGCCCGAGGTAGCGCAGTCCTCGACCGGGACGCCCCGTCGCGAGGGGTCGCTCGCGCACGCCGTCAGCCGTACCCTGCGGCCGTGCTGACATCCGCGTTCGCGCTCGCGACCGCGCTCGCGCTCGGCGCCCCGAGCCTCGCGCCCCTGGTCGAGCTCTCGCTCGCGACGTACGGGCCGGGCCCCGCGCCGCGGCCCGACCTCGGCCTGCACCTCGCCGCTCCCGGTGCCGGCGGCGCCGCGGGCTTCGACGGCGGCCCGCACCGGCACTCGATCGCCGGGTTGCCGGTGTGCTCGGCGGACGTCTGCCAGGCGGTGGTCTCCGTGCCCGGGTTCGACCCGAGGTACGACAGCAGCCGCAACGCCCGGGCGGACGCGTTCGCGGCGCTGCTCGCGCGCGCGCGGGTCGAGCCGTTCGCCACCGTCGGCCGGGCGCTCGTCGTGACCGGCGTGCGCGTCGACTACTCGCCCGCGGTGTTCGAGAGCCCGAGCTCGGGCGCGCACGGGTGGGGGTCCGTGCAGCTCCGCCTGCGGCTCAGGCTCGACGCGCACAACGCGGTCGTGATCCCGCCGATCCCGAAGTAGGCCTCACCGCCCCGCGCGCCGCAGGAGCACGTAGATCGCGCCGGCCCCGCCGTCCGCCGGTCGCGCCGTCGCGAACGCGAGGACGTGGCGGGAGAAGCGCGCGGTGGACAGCCAGGTGCGGAGCGCGTCCTTCAGGACCGGAAGCTGGTCCTTGGAGTGCAGCCCTCGCCCGTGCACGACGAGCACGCAGCGCTTCCCGCCGCTGCGAGCCGCGCGCAGGAACGCCTCCACCGCGCGCTTCGCCTCCTCGCGCGTGAGGCCGTGGAGGTCGACGTGCCCCTGCACCGCGAACTCGCCGCGCCGGAGCTTGCGGACGATGTCGTGCGACACGCCCGCGACGCGCCCCTCGATGAACTCGTCGCCGTCGGAGAGGTCGAACGGCGCCTCGCCGGAGACGATCGCGCGGAGCGCGTCGACCGCCTCGAGGTCGGGGTGCCAGAACGCCTCCGGCGCGCCGCGGGGAGGGGGAGGGGCCACCCGGTCCGGCCCGCGCTCGACCGGGCGGGCGCCGGTGGTCGCGGTGCGCCAGAGCTCCTCCTCCGTCGGCTCGCGCGGCGCCGGCGGTGGCTCCGGCGGCGGGGCCGGGCGGACGGGCTCGGGCCGCGCCGCCGCGCGGTTCCTCAGCTTGGCGAACGCGTCGTTGAACGGCTTCTTCGCCACCGCTCGACTATAACGCGGGCCACATGGACATCGAGGTCGAGTGCCCGTACTGCGGCGAGGGGGTGACGATCTTCGTCGACCCGGGAGGCGGCGAGGAGCAGACCTACGTCGAGGACTGCCCGGTCTGCTGCCGGCCGTGGACGATCCACGCGCGCGAGGAGGAGCCCGGCGGCTTCGCGGTCGCCGTCGCGCGCCAGGACGACTAGAGCGACGGCGCCGGGTTAAGGGATGCGCTCCGGGCCCACCGCGCGTGCCGGCCGGACGGCCTGCCGGAACCGTTGACGCTCGCCTGGCGAGGCGATACACGCGGGCGCATGTCGATCGTGTCGGCGCGGAACGTCTCGAAGAACTACATGCTCGGGAAGACGGTCGTCCCGGCGCTGCGGGACGTGTCCCTCGAGGTCGAGGCGGGGGCGTTCCTCGCCGTCGCCGGACCGTCGGGATCGGGGAAGACGACGCTCCTGAACCTCGTCGGCTGCGTGGACACGCCGACGTCGGGGATCGTGGAGGTCGCGGGCGCCGACACGGGCCGGCTCTCGGAGCGCGAGCTCACCGACCTCCGGCTCCGCACCATCGGCTTCATCTTCCAGAGCTTCAACCTCGTCTCGGTGCTCTCGGTGTTCCAGAACGTCGAGTTCCCGCTCCTGCTGCAGGGCGAGCTCTCGAAGCCCGAGCGCCGGCGCCGCGTCCTCGAGCTCCTGGAGGCCGTCGGGCTCGCGGAGCACGTCCGCCACCGCCCGAGCGAGCTGTCCGGCGGCCAGCGCCAGCGCGTCGCCATCGCGCGCGCGCTCGTCACGCGCCCGAGGCTCGTGCTCGCGGACGAGCCCACGGCCAACCTCGACTCCGCCACGGGCGCCAACATCATCGACCTCATGCGGGACATGAACCGGCGCGACGCCACCACGTTCGTGTTCTCGACGCACGACCCGAAGGTCATGGCGCACGCGAACGCCATCGTCCGGATCGCGGACGGGCGGATCGAGGGCCGCGAGGCCGTCGCCGCAGCCGGAGCGCGCTGATGGACAGCGTGCGGATGCTCCTCCGGATCGCGTTCCGGAACCTCGCCGCCAGCCCGGTCCGGACCGGGATCCTCGGCGCCATCGTGCTCGTCGGAGCGCTCATCGTGGTCGTCGGGGCGGCGCTGCTCGACTCGATCGACCGCGGGATGCGCACCTCGATCCAGGGGAGCCTCGGCGGCCACGTGCAGGTGTACGACGCGCGCTCGGAAGGCGAGCTCGAGCTGTACGGCGGCCTGCGGGGCGAGTCGCTGCTCGAGCCGATCGAGGACTTCGCGCGCGTGAAGGAGGTCCTCGCGAAGGTCCCGAACGTGCGCCAGGTCGTGCCGATGGGGATCGACCAGGCGATGGTGGCGACTGGCACGACCTTCGACGCCGCGCTCGAGCGGCTGCGGGAGGACGTGCGCCGGATGGAGGCGGGCGACCGCGGGCCGGAGCGGCTCCGGCTCTACGCCGCCCACGTGGCCCACGTCCGGCGGATGATCGGCCTCCTCGGCGCCGATCTCGAGCAGGCGCGGGCGATCGCCGATCTGGAGTCACGCGAGATCAAGAGCCGCAGGGAGGAGTTCGCGGCGGTCCGCACTGCGGGGAGCGACGCGTTCTGGTCCGACTTCGAGCGGGATCGCTACCGGGGGCTCGAGTTCCTCGAGAACCGCGTGGCGCCCTCGGCGATGGAGAACTCGTTCACCTTCATCCGGTACGTCGGCACCGACGTCGAGGCCTTCTTCCGCGCCTTCCCGCTCGCGGAGGTGAAGGAGGGCGCGCGGATCCCGCCGGGCCGGCGCGGGGTCCTGATCGGGAAGCAGTACGCGGAGGAGTGGCTGAAGCTCAAGAACGCGCGGCGGCTCGATCAGATGAAGGACCGGCGCGACCGGCGCGGGAAGCGGCTCGCGAAGGACGAGGAGCTGCAGCGCTGGGCCCGCGAGAACGGGAGCGGCGCGAAGGAGATCCTCCTCCAGCTCGACCCGGTGGCGGCCGACGACGTCGCGGCGGCGCTGCGCGCGGCGCTCCGCGCGCCCGCGGACGAGACGCTGGAGGCGCTCCTCGCGCGGCTCTTCGCGACGACGGACGCCGACTTCGACGAGAAGTACCGGCTCTTCTACGAGGTCGTCGCGCCGCGGATCCGGCTGTACAAGATCAACGTCGGCGACGTCATCACGGTGAAGGCGCCCTCGAAGAGCGGCTACTTCAGCTCGGTGAACCTGAGAGTGTACGGCTTCCTCGAGTTCAAGGGGATCGAGAAGTCCGGCATCGCCGGGATGATGAGCGTGATGGACCTCATGAGCTTCCGGGACCTCTACGGCTACGTCACGAAGGAGAAGGCGGAGGAGATCCGGCGGCTCAAGGAGACGATGGCGGCGCGAGAGGTCGATCGGGACCGCGCGGAGGCGGAGCTGTTCGGCGCGCCGGCGGAGGCGGAGCCCGTGGCGCGCTCCGCCGCGATCGACGAGCGCGCCCTGGTGCGCTCCGCCGGCGAGCGCGCCGCGACCTCCGACGAGCTCGCGTCCCGCGTCTACCCGCAGGACGAGCTCGACCACGGCGTCGCGCTGAACGCCGCGCTCGTGCTGGACGACGCCCGGCCGAGCGCGATCCGGCGGACGATGCGGGACGTGCGCGCCGCGGCGGAGAAGGCCGGGCTCGGGCTCAAGGTGGTCGACTGGCAGCAGGCCTCGGGGATCGTCGGGCAGTTCGTGACGGTCCTCCGGGGTGTGCTCTTCTTCGCGGTGGTCATCTTCTTCGTGATCGCCCTCGTCGTGATCAACAACGCGATGGTGATGGCGACCCTGCAACGCGTGACGGAGATCGGGACCATGCGCGCCATCGGGGCGCAGCGGCGGTTCGTGGTCGTCATGCTCCTCGTCGAGATCGCGGCGGTCGGGCTCGTGTTCGGCGCCGGCGGCGCGGCGCTCGGGGGCGTCGCGATCTGGATCATCCGCGCCGCGGGCGGCATCCCCGCCACGACCGACCTCCTCTACTTCGTCTTCTCGGGCCCGGCGCTCCTGCCGACGCTCGGGCGCGGGCCGGTCGTGATCTCCACGGTCATCGTCCTCGCGGTCGCGATCCTCTCCGCGCTCTACCCGGCCGTCATCGCGATGAAGGTCTCGCCCGTCGAGGCGATGGCGACGGAGGACTAGCGTGCTCGGGACCGACCTCCAGATCGCGGCGCGGAACCTCGCCGCCCACCGGCGCCGGAACCTGTTCCTCGGCGGCGCGCTCGCGGCGGTGACGGGCCTCCTCGTGCTGCTCGGCGCGCAGACGAGCGGGATGGAGGCGGCGATGACCGAGTCCGCCACCACGCTCATGACCGGCCACGTGAACGTGGGCGGGTTCTTCAAGATGCACGAGCGCGTCCACGGCGCCCCTCGTCTCCGGCTACCCGAAGGTGCTCGAGGAGGTGCAGCGCCGGGTCCCCAGGAATCGACTACGTGACGGTCCGCGGCCGCGGGTACGCGAAGGCGGTCTCCGAGAGCACCTCGATGGACCTCGTCCTCGCCGGCGTCGACTGGCGGAGGAGGAGGAGGAGGTCCATCGAGGTGCTCTCGGAGACCGCCTTCGCGTACCCGCGGCCGCGGACAGTCACGTAGTCGATATTCGGGGACCCGGGCGCTCGCCTCCTGGAGCTTTCAGGTAGGGGCGCCATGGACGCGCTCGTCATGTTGAAGAACCCGCCCACGTTGACGTGGCCGGTCATGAGCGTGGTGGCGGACTCGGTCATCACCACCTGCGTCCGCTGTACACCGAGGCACGCGAGGAAGCCCAGTCACCGCCGCGAGCGCGCCGCCGAGGAACAGGTTCCGGCGCCGGTGGGCGGCGAGGTTCCGCGCCGCATCTGGAGGTTGCCGGCGCCGCTGGTAGCCCGTCGCCATCGCCTCGACGGGCGAGACCTTCATCGCGATGACGCAGAGATCGCGACCGCGGAGATGACCGTGGAAATCACGACCGGCCCACACCAACGTGCCGGCAGGAGCGCGGGCCCACGAAGTAGAGGAGGTGCGTGCCGTGGGCGGGGATGCCGCCCGCGGCGCGGTCGTCCAATCGCGACGCCCCCGAGCGCCGCGCCGCCGGCGCCGAACACGAGCCCGACGGCCGCAATCTCGACGAGGAGCGTGGCAACAGCGAACCGCCGCTGCGCCCCGAGATGGGCGCCGTGGGTCCCAATCTCCGTCACGCGTTGCAGGGTCGCCATCACCATCGCGTTGTGATCACGACGAGGGCGATCACGAAGATGGCCCACGAAGAAGAGCACCCCGAGGACCGTGGCGAACTGCCGACAATCCCCGAGGCCTGCTGCATCGACCGCCTTGAGCCCGAGCCCGGCCTTCTCCGCCGCGGCGCGCCGCGTCCGCCGTGGTCCACCGGGATGGGCGTCGTCCGGCGCGAGCGCGGCGCTCAGCGCGACGCCGTGGTCGAGCTGCGGTCCTCCAGGTGAGCGCGGACGCGACGTCGGAGGTCGCGGCGCGCTCGCCGGCGGAGCGCGCCGGGCGCGCTCGTCGAAGCAGCGAGCGCCACGGGCTCCGCCTCCGCCGGCACACCGACAGTTCCCCGCGGGGTCCTGGAGACTCTCGCGCCGCCATGGTCTCCTTGAGCCGCCGGAATCTCCTCCGCCTTCTCCTCGTGACGTAGCCGTAGAGGTCCCGGAAGCTCCATGAGGTCCATCACGCTCATCATCCCGGCGATGCCGGACCTCGAATCCCCTTGAACTCGAGGAAGCCGTACACCTTCTGCGGGTTCACCGAGCTGAAGTAGCCGCTCTTGGTAAGGTGATGGCGTCTGGCCGACGCTGATCTTGTACAGCCGGACATCCGCGGCGCGACGACCTGCTGAGTACTTCTGGTCGAAGTGGGCCGGTGCCCGGTCGTCGCGAAGAGCCGCGCGAGGAGCGCCTCAGCGTCTCGTCCGCGGGCGCGGAGCCGCGCGCAGCGCCGCCGCGACGTCGTCGGCCGCCGCCGGGTCGAGCTGGAGGAGGAATCTCCTTCGCGCCGCTCCCGTTCTGCGCGGGCCCAGCGCTGCAGCTCCTCGTCCTTCGCGAGCCGCTTCCGCCGGTGCTTCACCGCCGCGCGTTCTTGAGCTTGGCGCCACTCCTCCGTGTACTGCTTCCCAATAGGAACCAGCGCCGGCCCGCGGTATGCGCGCGCCCTCCTTCACCTCCGCGAGCGGGAAGGCGCGGAAGAAGGCCTCGACGTCGGTGCCGACGTACCGGATGAAGGTGAGCATTCTCGTCGCCGACACCGAGGAACTCGAGGCCCATAGCGAAATGCGGCTCGAAAAGCGAGCCAGAACGCGTCGCTCCCCGCAGTGCGGACCGCCGCGATTTGTCCCTGCGGCTCTTGATCTCGCGTGACTCCAAATGGCGATCGCCCGCGCCTGCTCGAGGAATGCGCGCGGAGGCCAATGCATCAGCCGGACGTGGGCCACGTGGGCGGCGTAGAAGCCGAGCCACTCCGCAGCCCGCCTCCATCCGGCGCACGTCTAAGTTGGTGCCGACGCAGCATGCGAAGTCGGCCGCCATCGCCTCGTCAAATGCCATGCGCACGACCTGGCGCACGTTCGGACCTCGCGAGGACCTCCCTTCACGCCCGAAGTGCTCGATCGGCTGGAGCAGCGACTCGCCCCGCAGGCCGCCGTACACTCGAGCTCGCCTTCCGAGCGCGCGTCGTACCTGCACGTGGCCGCCGAAGCTCCCTGGATGGAGTGCGCATCCCGCGGTCGATGCATGGACAGCGCCGCCCCGACGACCACGATGAGCGCTCCGACGAGCACGATGGCGCCGATCCCGGTCCGGACCAGGCTGGCGGCGGCCCGAACGCGATCCGGAGGAGCATCCGCACGCTGTCCATCAGCGCGCTCCGGCTGCGGCGACGGCCTCACGGGAAAACCGCCCCATCCCGAATCCGGACGATGGCGTTCGCGTGCGCCATGACCTTCGGGTCGTGCCGCGAGAACACGAAGGTTGGTGGCGTCGCGCCGGTTCATGTCCGCATGAGGTGTGCGATGATGTTGGCGCCCGTGGCGGAGTCGAGGTTGGCGGTGGGCTCGTCCGCGAGCGCGACTTCGGGCGGGTGAGAGCGCGCGCGCGATGGCGACGCGCTGGCGCTGGCCGCCGGACAGCTCGCTCGGGCGGTGGCGGACGTGCTCCGCGAGCCCGAGCGGCGCCCGGCGCTTCGGCTTCGAGCACCTGCAGCAGGAGCGGGGAACTCGACGTTCTGGAACACCGACACCGAGACGAAGGTGAAGCTCTGGAAGATGAAGCCGATCGTCAGGAGCCGGAGGTCGGTGAGCTCGCGCTCCGAAGCCGGCCCTGTCGGCGCCCGCGACCTCCGCGAATCCCCGACGTCGGCGTGTCCACGCAGCCGACGAAGTTGCCAGGAGCCTGGTCCTTTGCCAATCCCGACGGTCCGGCGACGGCGAGGAACGCCCCGGGTACCTGAAGGACACGTAGCGCCGGGACACCGTCTTCCCCGAGCATGTAGTTCTTCGAGACGTTCCGCGCCAACACAATCGACATGCGCCGGCGTGTATCGCCTCGCCAGGCGAGCGTCAACGGTTCCGCAGGCCGGCACGCGCGGTGGGCCCGAAGCGCTTAACCCGGCGCCGTTCCCGCTCTAGGTCGCCTGCCTGGCGCGCGACAGCAACCGCGAAGCCGCCCAGCTCGCGCGCGTGGATGGTCCACAGCCGGCGGCAGACCGGGCAGTCCTCGACGTCAGGTCTGCTCCCTGGGCGGGCCTCCGGTGGACGAAGATGTAGCCCCTGAGCCGCAGTACACGACCTCGATGCTGGGT